>NZ_OCNC01000003.1:880000-1894903 GCF_900215635.1 Rhizobium sp. AN6A | reverse complement strand
TCTCGAAGTTATCGGGCAACCGGGCACACTCATTACGGCTGAGCTTATCTCGCCGGGATCCATAAATTTGGCGGAAGCGAAACAGTACCTGCGGGAGTTCGTCCGGCTTGTTGATGTTCCGATCTTCGTCAACGAGGAACTGGTGAGTCAGGTGCCGCTGGAACAGGCCGTGCCCGCCATTCCGACCAACTATCACGAGCGGCTGAAAGCGGTGCGCATCGGCCCCAACCTCCAAGCGACGGGCGATATCGCAATCTCGGGTAACGCCATCATGCGCCTAGTCTTAACCGACCTGATTTGGAACGAGCAAACCGCTGAAGGGGCATTTGGCACTGCGCAGCAGCGACGGGGCTATCCAAACAGCCCGGAGCGGTTTTGGTCTAGCGATGGCTCCGATAAGCTCGATTTACGCGTTCGGCGGCGTGATCGACATGCAAGTCTTGCAGCCTACCGCGGGTCGCGAGGCACTCACGTCGGACGGTGTACAATTGCTCCAATCGATGATGACGGAAATTGACAACTTCGCTTCGGAGCGACTGTCAAACACCGAGCAATGCAATCAGAGTACCCCATTCATGCAATGGATCTGCTCCAATGGGCGCTACGACCTCGCGGGCAACTTAGCCATAGAAGTTTCGGAGCAAGACGATGTATCTTTGAAGGACGCGGTTTCATTATCCAGCAAGCGCACTGTTCGCTTATATGGTGGCAGCGATCCAACCGTCATCAAAACATTCTCCTCAGAAGACTCATTCCTGGCCATCTTGGCGCGAAACAATCCGCGGCGGCAATGCCAGGAGGGATATCTACGACGATACCCAGCGATCGAGGCAATACCTGACAGGCCTACCGTTACTAATTTGCAGGAGGGCATGGACCTCAGTACGAGCAAATGGGCCGTCTCCTACCGGCTTGTGTCGATAATCTCCGAGGATTTTTTCATCGACGTCGAGGTGGCGTTTGGAGAGATTTCCCATGGTGTGGTTGTGATGGTGGACCACAGCAAAAGAAGTGGGAAGACGCTAATTATCCTCAATTCCGTAGCCCAAGCGGTAATCACGCTCCTTCAAGTGTACGAGACACATCTTGACGCATTCCGAAGCTTGGCAAAGGACTTCGCAAGGAACGTTATATTCCCGCATATCTCTCACATTGTTCCAAGCAGCACTCGTCAAGGAGCGGAAGCGTTTATCGAAGCGATGCGCAGAAAGAGGGAAACATTCGAGTACGATAGCGATGAACTCGATGAACTGCCTTCGATTATGAAAGACTATAACGAAGGAAAGATTACTCTTGAAACATTGATCGACAAATCGAAGTTCGCGGCGCAAACAAGCGTGCAGATCGTGGAGGCGGCATCGCCAGTCAGCGATGTCGTACCGGATCTCATCGAGAACGAGAGAGCCGTTCAGGACCCGACCAACCATCAAACCCAATGGATTGCCGAACCCTCGATACTACGTACTGAAATTGGCTCACCTGCTAAGCTGATAACCATTGATCCCTCTGAGCCAGACCTGCGCGGCTACAGATGCTTTATCGCGCTTGCTCCAAGAGCATTCACCGAATTCGGTGATTTCTTCACACAACCGCATTCCACCTCAGTTGTTTGGGGCGGACAAAAGGCGCTGTTTATCTTCATCCACCACTCAGGGGAGTTTGGGGTTTACTACGATATGCAGACAATAGACTTTGTAAGTGAGAGCGCTGGCGGCGGCTCCCATCGAACATGCACGATCATGTTAAGAGACCGAATTTACATTCCGGTGCCGTCATCAATACAAGCTAGTTTTATCCCAAAATCCGGTGAAAAGAAACGTTTTGAGATAAAGGCGGATCTAATCAGAACGGGTACCGCCAAGTCGATCTGAACAACTACCTTGTGAAGCGCTCAGCTTCCACAGCATTTACGGATATCCTTGCGATCGCCTGTTCCGGCCATGCCAATCACAGCGTTGCCCTTGCCGATGACCGAATATTGTATCCACCATCGGGGCGGGCCTGCTTGTCGCCGATATAGCTCTTCATGATCCGATCAAGGCATTGATCGCAATCCCACAGTCAGCGTTCGATAATGCAGACGGAGTGAAGGCTTCAGTGGGCATTGTGACCGGCAGGCTCTCAGTCTGCCGCCAGCTATTCGTAAAGTCCTTCGTCGTCCCTACTCAAAAGTTGCGTACACGCGTCAACGGAAATTGTGCAACGCACAAATTTCGGAGGAATAGGTATGAAATTCGGATTTTTAGATACATATCATCCGAAAAAATTCGTCTAAAACTCTCCCAACTCAAGGAGAGACACCATGACGGACACGACATCAGAATTTGATGGGTCAACGATTGGCCTGGAGGCCGCAGAGGAACCCGCATGGACCGCCGCAACCTGGTTTGCGGTTCTTTCGATGGCGGCCACCAGTTTTGCGCTGGTATCGGCCGAGTTTCTGCCAGCGGGATTGTTGACGCCCATGGCGCGCGATCTCGGCATTACCGAGGGTACAGCCGGACAGGTTGTGACGGCGACCGCTTCCGTTGGCGCCGTGACTGCGCTGCTGAGCAATGTTCTCATCGGCAAACTGAACCGCAAGACCGTGCTTGTCGGTCTTAGTGCGCTGGCTATCGGCTCCAACATTCTAGCGTCATTTGCTGCCGATTTCTGGCTATTGTTGGTGGGCCGGGCCGGACTGGGGATCGCGCTCAGCGGTTTCTGGGCGCTTTCGGTTGCGGTAGTGGCGCGGCTCGTTGGCGCGAATTCTACCGGGCGCGGCATGGCTATCGTCACCCTCGGCGTTTCGCTCGCCACCATCGCTGCCCCTTCAATGGGCGCCTTGATCAGTGACTGGGTGGGATGGCGCATTGCCATGTCGATGACGGCGGGGCTTGCCGTGATTGCCATGCTGTTGCAGATACTCAGCCTGCCATCGCTGCCGGCAAGTACGAGCAACAGTCTTTCCGATGTTTTCCGGCTGACGCGGCGGCGCAGCGTTCAACTGGGGATGCTGGCAATCCTGTTGCTGATGACAGGGCATTTTGCTGGCTCGGTCTATGTGCGTCCCTTCCTCGAACAGGTGACGCTGCTTGACACCACGCCGATTGCCCTTGCCCTGCTCGGCTTTGGCGTCGCTTCCGTACTCGGCAATGTGCTGGGGGGCCGGATGGCTGACACCAGTATCCGCCTCGCACTCATCGTTACTGCCGCCCTGATGGCATTTGCGACGATTTCCCTCGTTATCTGGGGTGTTCATACCGGTGCCGCATTTGCTCTCGTCGCCCTTTGGGGCCTTGCCTTCGGCATGGCGCCTGTGGTGCTGCCGACCAACCTTTCCCGCGGCGCACCCGACGCGCTGGAGGCGGCAGGCAGCCTGATGGTCGTTTCCTTTCAGGTGGCCATCAGTATCGGTGCGGTTTTCGGCGGCTATATCGTCGATTCCTACGGTGCTACTGCGCCGCTGGCTCTGACCGCGATACTGGCTGCATCCACGGTCGCTCTGGCCTTGCTGCAGCGCCCTGAGTGATCCTTGCCTTCGTGCCGGATACGTTCAGCAAAAATCCTGCCTGATCTTCCGGATCAGTCAGGACGTTTCATGGAAGAGCAGATTTTCGTTGCGGTCTGTCGCGCTGGACAGGACGTTTGAGCCCTATTTAGCCGTTCGCGCCCAGTGGGGCGGCACCGGCGGAGGTCTTGCTTGGTCTACGGCTTCATGCGGCAGAGCGGCGGGGCCTACAGATCACATCTCAACCCGGCGCGGCGCTTTTGCATCGCTGACATCCCGGTTTTCGGCAGCAGGATGTGGGACCCCATCGTGGTTGACAGAAATGGCCTGATCTCGTTGGAGATCAAGCCACTTCCGTAGTCTTCGATGCAAACGAGTTTGTTATTAACGAGAGAGCCACTACTGCCGCAGAGGCTCGCTCTTTTCACGCGCACTGGTTACTTCCGGTAGGCGAGCCCACCCCAGATGCGGCCTTCGTCTCTGTGTCGGCCGCCGTGCACTGCGCCGATATAAGCGGCAGCAGCGGAAACGAGTGCAGAAGCCGCCAGCAGGAACGCTGTCAGAATGCCCGCGATACGCGCTTTTTCAGCGGCATCGGCAGCCTTGTTCTTGGCGTCTTCCAAAGCCTTCTGCGCTTCCGCCTTCACGGCCTCGACCTGCTTCTGAGCTTCATCCACCTTTTTCTGGGCTTCGGCTCTGACTGCCTGCACGCGCTCAACCGTCTCGTTTACCCGTGTCTGCGCATCGGCCTGGCTGATGCTTGTACGGGCTGCAATCTGGTTGGTGAGCCAGGTTTTGTCAGCATCGGAAATCTGGCCGGTTGCGAGAAGATTACCGAGAATGCCGCTGATCTGCCGCTGATAGTCGCCGGCGCCTTGATCAGCCGGGACAGGAGTGGTGGGAGCATCGGTTCTCAGAAGCGTATCGGTGAAGTAGTCGATCGGATTGGTCTTCAAGCCTTGAGGCAGCATCTGCTCTATGCTTGGCGCCGCCGCCTGACCAGCACCCTGTGCGAGGCCGCCTGCAGCACTGCCAGCGCCGGAGATGATACCGCCAGCCAGCTGGCCTGCGCCCTGCACTGCGCCTCCCACGGCTGAGCCGGTTGCCTCCACGGCAGTTTGTGCCACACTGCCGACAGCTTTGGCTCCACCGGACAGTACGCCAAGGGCGAGGAACGCGGAAACAACCGTTCCGAGGCCCCACACCACCAGGCCATTCACACCGTCGCGAACGGTCAGTTCGTTCTTATCGGCAGCGCCGGCGGGCCGACGCATCCGGCCGGCAATATAGCCACCCAGCATATAGGAGCCGACCATGGAGACGATGACAAAGAGCCCGGTGATAATGAGCCAGACTGTACTGATGTCGCCACCATCGTCCGCTGAAATTGAACTCAGGCCTAGGCCGCCTGCAAATGCGGTGAGGATAGCCATGGCTCCCGAGGAGATGACCGCGCCGGCAAAAATTGCGGGCCAGTCGACATAGCTGCGGTTTGGATTCGTCTCGATACCAATTGGATCAACCATCAGCGTAACCCCAGCAATGAGAGAATAAACAGGACAACGACGACGAGGCCGACTAGATAGATGATGGAATTCATGCGATCTCCTCCGAATGGACGATCAATCCTCCGCGTAGCGGTGATTATATGCAGTGAGACATGCGAGCTGATTGCTCCTTCACCAAACTCGCCGCGCTCCAAAAAGTTTCACAACCAGTCATTGACGCAGGACGATTTTACAAAATGTCGGCTCTCCGTAGCGCGACGCACGCTTTCCGGGTGTATGGCGACCTGCCCTGATCGGCCGGCACGATTTGCATTGGCTGGCCTTTGAATGAGGTGCCGTGCTGCAAGGCGATCACGAGAAATGGAGGTCTTATCAAGTATGATCCACTATATGGACCTTAAAGGCGCACAAATTAACTGCATAAATCCGTCTATTTACTGTTGATTTCGTGAAATATCCTGTGTATCCCGGATACACGGTTTTGTAACGGTCCATATTGTGGAGGCAATATCCCGATACATTCAGACCTTTGGAGGGGTCTGGCCAGTCTGGCAACAACAGCTATCTGATGTCGCGGTCGTGGCACGGACATCCTGTTTTGCCGACACCTTGTTGCGAAGGTTGTTCTGTGGGAGAGGAGGCCCCGATGACCATGACCGCAAACGCGAATGACGACGTATTTGTACTCGATGGCGAACTTTTGCACACCGGACCGGTAACAGGCTCGTGGTTCATGCGCCCTATCGAGGCAGTGGCGGCGGTGCTGCTGGCGATGATGATTGGCCTGCTTCTGCTGGGTGTGACGTCGCGTTATGCCCTGCATCTGCCGATTGTCTGGATCGATGAAACGGCGTCCTTGTGCTTTCTGTGGTTTGCCATGCTGGGCGCGGCAATCGCCATCGATCGCAGTGAACACCTGCGCCTCACGCTGTTTCTCAACATGTTCCCGGAACGGGTTCTGGGCTACATCAATTCCCTGGCACTGGTGCTGGTGGCGACATTTCTTGCAGCAATTATCAAGCCCGCCATGGAATACGCCATCGAGGAGTGGGTGGTTACGTCGGCGGCGCTGAATATCCCGATGTCGTTTCGCGCTGCGGCGCTGCCGGTCGGCGCCTGTCTTATGCTGCTTTTGGTGCTCAACAATCTCTTCCGACGAGAAAATCTGCGCGATATCATTGCGGCCCTTTTAACGGTCGCGGTTGCCTCCAGCCTGCTCTATCTGGCATCGCCGATGCTGGAATCCCTCGGCAATTTTAATCTGGCGATCTTCCTCGGCCTGTTCGTTGCGGTATTTCTGGTGCTGGGCGTTCCGATTGCCTTCTGCTTCGGCCTTGGAACCCTCGCCTATCTGACCTTCACCACCTGGGTTCCGACCATTGTGATGATCGGGCGCATGGATGAGGGCATGTCCGGCATCATTCTGCTGTCAGTGCCAGTCTTCGTGCTGCTGGGCTGCGTGCTCGATGCTACCGGCATGGGTAAGGCGATTGTCGAGCTTCTGTCCTCGATGTTCGGCCACATTCGCGCGGGCATGTCCTATGTTCTGCTCGGTTCGCTGTTTCTTGTCTCCGGCATTTCCGGCTCCAAGGTTTCTGATATGGCAACCGTCGCACCGGCGCTGTTTCCGGAAATGAAGCGCCGTGGCCACAAACCCAAGGAAATGATCGCGCTTCTGGCCACCGGCGCCGCCATGGCCGATACGGTTCCGCCCTCAATCGTGCTGATCGTTCTGGGTTCGGCGGCAGGTGTGTCTATTGCCGGCCTCTTCACCTCCGGATTCATGATTGCAATGGTACTGCTTCTGGTGCTGGCCGTTCTGGCCCGCTGGAAGGCGCGGGATGAAAACATGGAAGGCGCAAAGCGCACTCCATGGCCGCAGGTCGGCAAGGCAGCCCTGATTGCCGCACCGGCGCTCGTTCTGCCCTTCCTCATCCGCAGCTTGGTGGGCGGCGGTGTCGCCACGGCAACCGAAGTATCCACTATTGCCGTGCTCTACGCCATGATCGTCGGCGCAGTGCTTTATGGCGGCATCAGCCTCAGGAAGCTTTATTCGATGCTGGTCGAGACGGCAGCCCTTTCAGGGGCGATCCTGCTGATCCTCGGCTGTGCATCGGCCATGGCCTGGGGGCTGACGCAGAGCGGCTTTGCTTTCCAGCTGACCGCGATGATTACCGATCTTCCGGGCGGCTGGATGACCTACATGGTCGTGTCGATCCTGATTTTCATGATCCTGGGTTGCGTCCTGGAAGGACTGCCAGCAATCGTTCTGCTCGCGCCGATCATGTTCCCGATCGCCCGCACGCTTGGCATCAATGACATCCATTATTCGATGGTCGTGGTGGTCGCCATGAATATCGGCCTGATGGCGCCGCCCATCGGTATCGGCTTTTACATCGCCTGCAAGATCGGCAACGTGTCGCCGGACGAAGCCATGGGTGCCATCTGGCCCTATCTCGCAGCCATGATCATCGGCCTGCTGCTGATTGCAGCAATCCCCGGATTTTCGACCATTCTGCTCTGAGACCGTGGCGGGTCCGCCCGCCACGCCGATGAATGATACCTGCTTTATTTTGGGAGGAGAAAGCAATGAATATCAACAGACGTACCATACTCGCCGGCGCCGGTTCCGCCGTACTGGCCACCGCCTTCGTGTCGCGCGCCCGCGCTGCCCAATACAATTATAAATATGCCAACAATCTGCCTGCGGCGCACCCGATGAACATTCGCGCCAAGGAGGCCGCCGAGCGTATCGCCAAGGAGACCGATGGGCAGGTCAATATCAGCATCTTCCCCAGCAGCCAGCTGGGTGCCGACACAGACGTTTTGAGCCAGGTGCGCTCTGGAGGCGTTGAATTCTTCACGCTTTCGCCACTGATCCTGTCGACGCTGGTACCGAACGCATCCATCAGCGGCATCGGTTTCGCCTTCCCGAACTACGAGTCCGTATGGGCGGCCATGGATGGCGATCTCGGTAAATATGTCCGCGGCGAAATTGCCAAGCAGAATCTCGTTGCCATGGACACCATCTGGGATAACGGCTTCCGCCAGATCACCAGCGCGTCCAAACCCATCGCCACGCCGGCCGATCTCGAAAGCTTCAAGATCCGCGTGCCAGTGAGCCCGCTCTGGACCTCTATGTTCAAGGCATTCAAGTCGGCCCCTGCCTCGATCAATTTCGCCGAGGTCTATACTGCACTGCAGACCGGTGTGGTCGATGGCCAGGAAAATCCGCTGGCGATCATTTCCACCGCAAAGCTGTTCGAAGTGCAGAAATTCTGCTCGGTCACCAATCACATGTGGGACGGGTTCTGGTTCCTCGCCAACAAACGCGCCTGGGAGCGTTTGCCGGATGACCTGCGCGCCATCGTCGCCAAAAACCTCAACCAGTCCGGCAAAGATGAACGCGCCGATGTGGCGAAGCTCAATGCCTCGGTCAAGGAAGATCTGATTTCCAAGGGCATGACCTTCAACGACACGGATGCGACACTCTTCCGCGCCGCGCTGAAAGAGGCAGGCTTCTATTCAGAGTGGAAAGGCAAATACGGCGATGAAGCCTGGGCCATTCTTGAAAAGGCCGTTGGTGCAAGCCTGACCTGACCGGTCCGTTGAATAACTGGCCCCGCCCGTAGCGGGGCCAACCCGACTATGTCTGACGATTGGAATGGAGACTGCTTTGACAGGTCGCCTGACGGGAAAACGCGCGCTTGTGTTTGGCGCAGGATCATCGGGGCCGGGTTTTGGCAACGGCAAGGCTGCGGCCGTGCAATTTGCCCGCGAAGGCGCGCGCGTAGCCTGTGTCGATCTCTCCGCTGACGCAGCTCAGGAGACGGCTGAGATCATTCGCGGTGAAGGTTGGGAGGCGATTGCGGTTGCCGCCGATGTCACAGAACTACAGTCCGTATCGGCCACCGTTGCCCGTGCCTGCGAGGCCTTTGGTGGCATCGATATTCTGCACAATAATGTCGGCGTGACCCATATGGGCGGGCCGGTTGAGCTGGATGAGGAAAGCTTTCGCGCCTCGGTCGATCTCAATATCGGCTCCGTTTATCGCACCTCCAAGGCTGTGTTGCCGGTGATGTTGGCGCAGGGCGGCGGGGCCATTGTCAATATCTCGTCGCTCGCCTCCATTCGCTGGACCGGCTATCCCTATTTTGCCTATTACGCCATGAAGGCAGCTGTAAATCAGGCGACTGTGGCGCTGGCCATGCAATATGCCCGGCAGGGCATTCGTGCCAATTGCATTCTTCCGGGAATGATCGACACCCCACTGATCTACAAGCAGATCAGCAATCAGTATGCGTCTGTCGACGAGATGGTGGCGGCGCGCAATGCGGCTGTCCCGGTGGGTCGCATGGGCGATGCCTTCGATATTGCCCGAGCCGCCGTTTTTCTCGCATCTGATGAGGCTAAGTTCGTCACCGGCGTCTGTTTGCCGGTCGATGGCGGGCAAAGCTGTGCGGTGGGGGCGTTTTCCTGAGATGGCAACAACAACGATCCCGGTTGAAAAAGATCTGACGGGCGCGCGCGCGGTGGACCGGGCTCTGGCGCTGCTCTCCATGGTCGGGAGGCACGCGGAACGCGGCGTGGCGCTTTCGGTCATCGTGACAGAAAGCGGACTGAACAAACCCACGGCCCGCCGCCTGCTGCTGGCTCTGATCCGTGCCGGCCTTGTGGAGCAGGATGAGGAAACGCGGCGTTATTACCTCGGCGAAGAAACCTATGTGCTGGGCAGCCTGTCATCGCGCCGGTTTGGCCTTCTTCAGATGGCGCAGGACGGCCTGACGCGCATTTCCCGCCGCTCGGAGGATTCGAGCTTCCTTTCCGTGCGCCGTGATACATTTTCCCTGTGCCTTTACCGCGAAGAAGGCACCTGGCCGGTGCGCACCCATGCGCTTCAGGCCGGTTTCGAACACCCCTTGGGTATTGGCGCGGGTTCGCTCGCCATGCTGGCGGCGCTGCCGGACGCCGAGGTGGAAAGTATCATTGCGGCCAATAGCGGGCTGATTGCCGCTAATTATCCCGGCATCACGCTTGAGGGCCTGCGCCGTGATGTCGAGTTGACGAGAGCCAATGGCTATTCGCTAAACCCCGGCCTGATCCTTTCTAATTCCTGGGGTATTGGCGTTGCCATCCGCGCGCCTGATGGCGCGGTAGCGGGAGCGTTGAGCATTGCCGCTGTGGACAGCCGCATGCGGCCGGAGCGCCAGCCCGAACTGGCAGCGCTGCTGCGCGAGGAAGTAACCCGCATCGAGACACGCATCGCAGAAATGATGGCCAGCCGCGCCCGCACGCGCGGCGAAGGCGACACGAAACGGCAAACGAGGAAAACGAGCAAATGAGCAAAGCGCAGATCGTCGGCTGGGCGCATTCGCCTTTCGGCAAGTCGGCCCTTGAAAATACCGAGCAACTGATGGCTTCGGTCGTGGCACCGGCCATAGACCATGCGGGCGTCGATGTCGGCGATATCGACGGCATTTTCGTCGGCGTAATGAACAATGGCTTCTCGAAACAGGATTTTCAGGGTGCCCTGGTAGCGATGGGCGATGAGCGCCTCGCCTATACGCCGGCGGTGCGTTTCGAAAATGCCTGCTCAACAGGATCGGCCGCCCTCTATAGCGCCATGGATTTCATCGAGGCCGGGCGCGGCCGCGTCGCGCTGGTTGTCGGCGCCGAAAAAATGACGGCGCTGCCCACCGCAGAGGTGGGCGAAATCCTGCTCTCCGCCTGTTACCGTGCGGAGGAGGCCAATATTCCCGGCGGGTTTGCCGGCCAGTTCGGCCGCATCGCACAGGCATATTTTCAACGTTATGGCGACCGCTCGGAAGAGCTGGCGATGATTGCCGCAAAGAACCACGCCAATGGCGCGGTCAATCCCTATGCCCATATGCGCAAGGATTTCGGCTTCGATTTCTGCAATACGGTTTCGGACAAGAACCCCTACGTCGCGGGCCCGCTGCGCCGCACCGACTGCTCGCTGATTTCCGATGGCGCTGCCGCGATCATTTTGGCCGACGAGGAAACGGCAGCCACACTCAACCGCGCCATCGGTTTCCGAGGCCGCAAGCATGTCAACGACATCATGGCATTGAGTCGTCGCGATCCGTTGGCCTTCGAAGGCGCGCGCCGCGCCTGGGCCGGCTCGCTGGAACTTGCCGGCGCAACGCTCGACGACCTCTCTTTCGTTGAAACGCACGACTGCTTCACCATTGCCGAACTTATCGAATATGAGGCCATGGGGCTTGCGAAGCCCGGTGAAGGATATCGCGTTGTCCAGGATGGAACGGCGCTGAAGACCGGACGCCTGCCAATCAACCCATCGGGTGGATTGAAATCGAAAGGTCATCCCGTCGGAGCGACCGGCGTTTCCATGCATGTCATGGCGGCGATGCAATTGATGGGCGAGGCAGGCGACATGCAAATTCCCAATGCCTCGCTGGCTGGCGTGTTCAACATGGGTGGCACGGCGGTTGCCAATTACGTCTCGATCATGGAGCGTGTGAAATGACGACGCAAAGTGCCGTGCAGAATCCCGCGGGCGGGGTTGCGCCCTCCACCACGCGGGTGATGAACCTCTCGCATTTCCTGACGCAGGCGGCACGCCGCAACCCGGACCATATCGGTTTCGTCTGGGGTGAAAAGACTTGGAGCTGGGCTCAAATGGAAGCCCGCGTCGACGCCATGGCCCATGCGCTGGAGACTGAATTCGGCGTCAGAAAGGGGGACCGCATTCTGGTGCAGTCCTCCAACAACAACCAGATGTTCGAATCCATGTTCGCATGCTTCCGCGTGGGTGCTGTGTGGGTGCCGACCAACTACCGTCAATCGCCCGATGAAGTTGCCTATCTGGCGAAGGCAAGCGGCGCACGCGGCATGATTTGCGCCAGTGCTTTTCCCGATCATGCAAAAGCCAGCCATGAGGCAAGCACTATCGATTTCAGCATCGCCATCGGTACGGCTGAGTTCGGTGAGGATTACGATGCCATCGTGGCCCGTCATATGGGGCACAAAGTCAAAAGCCAGGCAGTGGATCGGGATGACCCGTGTTGGTTCTTCTTCACCTCGGGCACCACCGGCCGGCCCAAGGCTGCAGTGCTTACCCATGGCCAGATGGCGTTCGTCATCACCAACCATCTCTGCGATCTGATGCCCGGCACCGGACCGGACGACGCCTCCATCGTCGTTGCCCCGCTTTCACACGGTGCGGGCATTCACCAGCTGGTGCAGGTGGCGCATGGCGCGAAAACCGTGCTGCCGGCGGCGGAAAAGCTCGATGTGCCCGCCGTATGGGCGCTGATCGAAAAATGGCGTATCACCAACGCCTTCACTGTACCGACCATCCTTAAAATGCTCGTCGAAGACCCCTCTGTGGATCGTTTCGATCACTCCTCCTTGCGCTATGTCATCTATGCCGGCGCGCCGATGTATCGCGCGGACCAGAAGCGCGCGCTTGCAAAGCTCGGCTCGGTGCTGGTGCAATATTTCGGCCTGGGTGAAGTCACCGGGAATATCACCGTGCTGCCGCCTTCTTTTCATAACGCCGAGGACGGTCCGGAAACGCGCATCGGCACCTGCGGCTTCGACCGCACCGGCATGGAAGTGCAGATCCAGAACGATGCTGGCGAGGAGGTTGGCGCAGGCGAAACCGGCGAAATTTGTGTAATCGGTCCCGCCGTTTTCGCCGGCTACTACGATAATCCCGAGGCCAATGCCAAAGCCTTCCGCAATGGCTGGTTCCGCACTGGCGACCTTGGTCACCGCGATGAGAACGGCTTCCTCTACATCACCGGGCGCGCCTCCGACATGTATATTTCCGGCGGCTCGAACATCTACCCGCGCGAAATCGAGGAAAAAATCCTCATGCATCCTGACATCAGCGAGACTGCGGTTCTGGGTGTGCCGGACGCGGTGTGGGGCGAGGTCGGTGTGGCCGTTTGCGTGGCCCGCGAGGGCGCGGATATCGCCGCCATCGATCTGAAGGCCTATCTGGAAGGCAAGATGGCTCGCTACAAGCTGCCGAAATCAGTGGTGTTCTGGGATGCCATGCCGAAATCCGCCTATGGCAAGATCACCAAGAAAATGATCCGCGAGGAACTGGAAAAACGCGGTCAGATGCCGGTTTTCGAAGAAAAGCGGACAGGCTGACAGGCTGACAGGCGAGACATTCAACCGGGAGGAGACGGTATGACACAAGAGACGACAGGGACAAAAGGGGCTGTCGCGATCACCGGCGGTGCATCCGGCATCGGCTTTTCCACTGCGCAGCTCCTGATGGCGCGCGGCTGGCAGCCATGGTTGCTGGATCTCAAGCGCGAGGCGCTGGATATAGCCTGCGAAAAGCTCGGTATCGATCTGTCGCGCGGCATCGTCTGCAACGTTGCGGACGAGGCATCGATAGAGGTGGCTTTCGCCGCCCTGACCGCGGGAGATTCCGATCATGCGGTTGATCTGGTGGCCGTCGTCAACAGCGCCGGCATCGGTATCGACAAGCTGTCCGTCGACACAAGCGTCGAAGAATTTCGCCGTATCGTTGATGTCAATCTCGTCGGCAGCTTCGCGGTAGCGCGCACTGCCGCGCGTTACTGGCTGGAGCGCGATCTTGCCGGCTCGATCGTGAATATCAGCTCTGTTTCCGGCATGTGTGGAAATCGTGGTCGCAGCGCCTATGGCGCTTCGAAAGGCGGCGTCAATCTTTTGACGATGGTGATGGCAAACGAACTGGGGCAATCAGGCATTCGTGTCAATGCAATTGCTCCCGGTCCGGTCGATACCCCCCTCACCCAGGCGGTTCATACCGAAAATGTTCGCGACCAATGGCATAGCCGTGTTCCCATGCATCGCTATGGCAGGACGGACGAGATCGCCTCTGCCGTGGCTTTCCTCGTGTCAGACGACGCAAGCTACATCAACGGACAGGTACTCGCCGTGGATGGGGGCTTCATTACCGCGGGGCTTGCGGTATGACGGAGACAGGCACGCAAGAGCTTCCCCGCCACATCGTCCATCCCGGACCGATAACGCCTGAACGCTTTCGCGCCGTCGGCTGCCACGCCTATCCTGTTACTCTGACGGTCCGGCCCGGCGTAAGCGCCAACCAAGCGATTGCCGATGCCTTTGCGGAGTTGGGGTTCGAAGGCGGTTACGTCAGACTGAAGAACGTACCGATGAAACGGCTGCATTATGTCATGCCGGCGGCCGCACCGGATGACGCACATGCCGCATGGTATAGCGAAACCTTTTCCATGCCGGGTGGCACAATCATCGATGCCGGCCTGCATATGGGCCGACGCGATAACGCGCCGTTTCTGCATTGCCATGGTTCATGGAAGAGTGCCGACGGCGTTGTCTCCATGGGGCATCTGCTGCCTTTCGAGACCGAATTTGCTGTAGAAACACCGCTTGAAGCTCTGGCGCTGGATGGAGCGATCCTCGATGTGCAAAAGGATGAGGAAACCAATTTCCCGCTTTTCACACCCATCGCGCAGCAGCGCCGCCAGAAGGGTTCGGGTCTTCGGGCACTTTTATGCACAGTGCGCCCCAATACCGATATATGCACGGCACTCGAAGAGGCCTCTGCCGAGTTTGGAATGCGAGAAGCCGAAGTCAATGGAATTGGCAGCCTGGTCGGTGCGGATTATGAAGACGGAACAAGCCTCAACGCCTACGCGAGCGAAATCCTCATAAATAAGGGCCGTATCGGCACGGCCGCGTCGGGAGACCGACAAGCAATGCTCGATATCGCGATGGTGGACCTCACCACACATATCAGCGGCGGGCGGCTGGTACGCGGCAAAAACCCGGTCTGCGTTACTTTCGAGCTACTTCTGACCGAAAGACAGGGGCGCGCCGCATGAGTTGCGCTGAGCAACTCACCGGCCCGCCTTACTACAACTCACGCCGCCTGCGGCTTTTCCGCAGGCAACCACTCTTCCAGCGTCACTTCAAAAGTCATGCAAACCGGGTTAGCTCCGGCGATGAAGGGACCGCCATAAACCGAACCTTCGGTATCGGCGACGACACCGGTCAGCGAGGCGCGCAGCGAGCCGTCGGGCTGGGCACGCACTTCGCCGGCGATGGAGACGATTTCCACGGCGGGACCGCGTATCTGCAAGAACGCGCCGTTGCGGGTGCCGAGGCAGGCATCAACAAGACTACCAAGTGCACCGCGCACAAAGGCATGTCGAAAACCTTCGGCAAGGCACAGTTTTTCGACACCGAGAACGAGGTCTTCATTGGGTGCGATGCGGGCATAGGCCACACGCCCCATGGATCCGGTTTCTACAGTGTTATGCGTGTTCATCGGCGCGCTCCGTACGGTTCCTGGGTTGAAGAAGGGGAATGTTGGTTTCGGGGTCGAAGGACTGCTGCAGCACGAAACTATCGAGTGACGTCACCAGGGCGGAAACGCCGCTCTCGCCAACAATACAGGATTCAGTCAGCAGATGGCCGCCCTTGACCACACCTGCCGCGGTGCGCATGGCGGCATGGCAATGGACGATCGGCTCGCCCTTCATGCTGCGCCCGAGCGTAGCGTTGCCGAAGACAAGCCAGGCCGCACCGGCGTCGATGGGTTTCGTATAGGCAATGACCGCCTTGCCGGAAGGGTCGGGCGGGGCGACGCAATAGGACAATATGTCGAAATAGCCGCCAAGAATGGTGAGCGAGGCATTCTCGATGCCGTTTTCAAAAAGCGGCTGCACGATTCCATCATAAAGACTGCGGCCCGCCGCAATGAACAGCCGCACGTGGCGCGCGGATGGCGAGTGCAGGCTATTGATGCGCACCGGCGAGGAAATGCCGGGATGGATCAACGTTCTCGGCCTTGGAAAATGATGCTGTTCTACGGGTGCCACGCCTGCTCCTCCCTGCTGCCTGTACCTTGCAGTACGGTACTTAAAAATCAGCGGAAGGTGCTTTCGAATGCCACCGCCAAACCGCCCGTCGGAAAACATTTCTTTCGCAGGCTGCCGCAGTGACGGCAGATCTTTTGCAACATATTGTGGGGAGACCGGGATGACGAAACCGCTGGACAGAATTGACCGCAAGATATTGCGCACCCTGCTGGAGAACGGCAGGTTGAGCAATGCGGAGCTTTCGGAAAAGGTGGGGCTGTCGCCCAGTCCCTGCTGGCAGCGGGTCAAGCGACTGGAAGACGAAGGCGTCATTCGCGGCTACACCGCCATTCTCGATCAGGCCAAGCTCGGACTGACCGAAACTGTTATCATCGAGGTGATGCTGGACCGCCACGACGACGAGGTTCTGGAACGCTTCGGAGAAGCGATGGCCGCTCTTCCGGAGGTGCTGGAAGCCTATCTGACAACAGGTGAATATGATTACCTCATCAAGGTGGCCGTGGCGGGAACCGCAGGCTACGAGCAGTTTCTGCGCCGGAAGCTCTACAAGATCGAGGGTGTACGCCACTCCCGATCCTGTTTCGCACTTAAATGTCTCAAACACACATTATCAGTCGTACCCGATCCCGAACCTCCATCAATGGAAGCGACCGGCACCGGCCGCGCCCCGGCAAGATAGCGGCAGCGGATTGCGAATGGCGTGCCTGAGCGTAGCGCCTCTACGCACGCCTTCAACAAGCCCTCCGATGCCAGCCGCCCTCCGCTGCGTTGTAAAGGACGCAGAGCCCCCGCACAGCGTGCAACTTGCCGCTACACATTCATCATCCGTCCTATCTCAATTCACATGCGGATCTCTGTCGCGCGAAAGACGAGACGCGGCGATGGCACCATCTTCCGGTGCAAGCAGATCGTGTCTTTCGGCAAAGGCCACGAACAAACTGCGGGCGGTCTCCGCTTCAATCTCGCCGCGCAACGCGGCAGCACATGCCTTAAGCGCAATGGAATGTGCGCTATCTCGGTTTGTTGCGGGCCACTCGGAAAGATGTCGGTAGGCCTCCAGCACGTTTCGAACCTCCGCTGGAAAGCCGAGACCGACAAGAATGAAAACAGGCTGTCTGAACATATCGGGTTTCATTGCTTTCTCCTTCCCATCCCGGATATTGGTGGGCGCCATCGCGACGGCGCCCCTGTTCATCCAACAATGTAAATCAAGCCGCCTTCTGTGCTTCTATCTGCCCCGGGGCAACTGTCGGCACCAGAACCGCATCGGTCTGGATGTCGATTTTCCTGGGCTTCAGGGCCTCCGGGATTTCGCGGACGAGATCGATCGAAAGGAGACCGTTTTTCAGTTCGGCGCCGCTCACGCTGACATGATCGGCGAGTTCGAACCGATGCTCGAACGGACGGGCCGCAATGCCGCGGTGCAGGTAGCCCTCCGCGGGTGTCTCCTGTCTCTTGCCTGTCACGGTCAGGAGATTGGACTGGAAAGTGATGTCGATCTCGTCCCGTGTAAAGCCAGCCACCGCAATAGAAATCTGATAGCTGTCTTCACCCGTCCTGATAATATCATAGGGCGGCCAGTCACTGATCGAGCGGGTGCGCTGGGCGTTTTCGAGAAGATTGAAAACCCGGTCGAATCCGATGCTCGATCGGTACAACGGTGCATAGTCGTAAGATGTTGCCATAACCATATCCTCCTTGAAGCAACATGGGTACCAAAGCGCCAAAAGCGGCGCTTCCAGCACGGCCAGTCCTGTCATCAGCGACTGGCGGCTGACGATTTGGTTTTTCGTGTTTTCAAAATCAAGAGGCGAAGCGAACGAATTTTGCTTTCGCACCCGCATTAAATATGGCTCGGGTACCGCGCGATCAAACGCCTCCAGCCACGCCGATATTCGGCCCGGGAAGGAGGATTTCTGCCGGAGCCTGGGCACAACCTGGAACCGCCATTGAGGCGCCGCTCTCCTGGACATCGGCGGGGAGCTCGGTCGGACTCGGTGTTACATCCATATCTTGAGACAGGACTTCGGTTCGAGGCCACACAGCGTCGCGTGCGGCTGCGCCTCGGGACGGCGCGCAGTCAGCTCGCGATCCACATCGGCCCGTCCCTGCCATTGATTGGCCCGGGGCATCATGGATTCCATAACCCATAAGGGCGTCATCTGCGTTTCAGCTACCAAAAGGATAGTACGGCGCCAACTTCGGAGTATTGGCCACTCCGTATCGTGAGCCCACTAGTCCTTACGACCAGCTTGTCGCCTGTTTTCACGTCGCCAAGAATGCTTCTTCAGACCGGACGTTTGGCGGGAGAAAAAAGCGTGAGGATGATCTTCCTGAACAGATACGGTTTCCCCGACCAGTCGGCAACAAGCCGGATGATATCGTCGCTGGCCATCTCAATGGCGCAGCGCGGAATGACTGTGACTGTTGTTGCAAGTCGCGAAATACACAATCATCCCTGCAGCGTGTTGCCCGCAACCGAAACGGTTCGGGGTGTACAGATCCGACGGCTCGCAAGCGGCCGCTTCGGCCGCCACAGCCTCATGCGCCGGAGCATTGATTATCTTCTTTTTCAGGTGCTGGCATTCGCCTGGCTTCTGCGCAACGTTCGGGCGACGGACACGGTCGTTGTCTGCACCGATCCTCCGCTCCTCTCCGTCATGAGCAGCATCGCGATCCGCCTCAAGGGCGCACTCATGGTGAACTGGATCATGGATCTTTTTCCGGAGACCGCAATCGAGCTTGGATTTTTCAGGAAACGTGCACGGTGGCTTGCGCCATGGCTGACGCAGGCGCGCAACTGGTCTCTGCGATCCCCCGGCATGGTTGTCTGCCCTACCGACAAGATGGCGGAATTCCTCTTCACACAAGGGCTTGCAAAGGATCGCGTCAGCGTCCTGCATCACTGGTCGGATGGGGAGGAAATCTATCCTGTCTTGCCCCAGGATAACAGCCTGCGGAAGGCGTGGGGACTGCAGGATGTGTTTGTCGTCGGCTATTCAGGAAACTTCGGGCGGGCGCATGAGTTCGGCACTATGCTGGCAGCGGCGAAACGTCTCGAGCACCGGCAGGATATCCGGTTCCTTCTCATTGGCGGCGGACACCAGCACGCGGCTGTGAAGACTGTCGTGCAGGATCTCGGTCTTCAAAACGTCATCTTCAAGCCGCTGCAGCCCGTTGAGAAACTTGCTGAAAGCCTGAGCGTTGCTGATGTGCATCTGGTCTCGCTGCTGCCGGAACTGGAACACTGCATCATTCCAAGCAAATTCTATGGCATCCTGGCGGCCGGGAGGCCGACGATCTTCGTTGGCGACCCTGATGGAGAGGTGCCGCGCGTTCTCAGAGCCAAGGGATGCGGCAGCAACGTTGAAATCGGAGAGATCGATAAGCTCTCCAGCACCATCGAAAAGCTCTGCGATGCCCCGGATACCACGACAGCAATGGGGGATGCGGCACGGCGGCTGCTTTGTGCCGACTATTCCCGAGAAAAGGCGGCAGATGCCTGGGCGGTGCTGATCGCCGGGCTGCAGACTGTCGAGCCTTCCAGGCCCCCTATCGCTCAAGGTATCTCGTCATGAAAGACAAAGTCGTCGTCAGCCAGCTCGGCGCCCGCATGCATTATGCCGTACCGAGAATATTTGCATCCGCTGGCCGCCTTGCGCATTTTTACACCGATATATGCGCCACGAAAGGTTGGCCCCGGATCGTCAATTCGTTTCCGGCAAACCTTTATCCCGCACCTGTCAAACGGCTGGCCGGTCGGCTGCCAAAAGGCGTGCCGACAGCGCTGACGACGGTGTTTTCCAGCTTTGGCCTCCGTTCCGTGCTGCGCCACATGCGAACGAAAGACGTTGTGGAGGAAACCTCTCACGCGATCTGGGCCGGGTCGATTTTCTCCGAAATGGTGGCCCGGCGCGGCTTCCATGGCGCAGCTGGTCTCTACGCCTTCAGCGGCGACGCCCTCGAACAGATGCGGGCGGCAAAACAGCAGGGCCTTTGGACCGCAGTCGAGCAGATGATCGCGCCACGCGATGTCGTCGAAACGCTTCTGGACCAGGAGATGATGCGGTTTCCCGCATGGGCCGGCCCGGTGCGGGATAATCCGCATGCGCGTCTGTTTGCCGATAGGGAGAAAGCGGAGTGGCGCCTTGCAGATGTCATCGTCTGCCCGTCGGAATTTGTCCGCAAGCACGTCGTCGCATGCGGTGGCCCGGAAGACCGGTGTGTCGTCGTTCCCTATGGGGTCAATTCCACGGCTGCCATCGACAGACCGGCACGCATGCCGGGGCCAATCAGGGTCCTGACCGTGGGCGAAGTCGGGCTGCGCAAGGGATCGCCCTATGTCGTGGAAGCTGCCAGATTGATGGACGGCGCCGCCCGCTTCCGGATGGCAGGTCGCGTTCGCGTACCCGATGATGTCAAGCAGCAGATTTCGCAATGGGTCGAGCTGAGAGGGATCGTTCCGCGCTCGCAGATCGTCGAGGAGTTTCGGTGGGCGGATGTCTTCCTGCTGCCGTCGCTCTGCGAAGGCTCCGCGACCGCCGTCTATGAAGCTCTGGCAGCGGGCCTGCCGGTTATAACCACCGAAAACACCGGCAGCGTCGTTCGCGATGGCATCGAAGGTTTCATCGTTCCCGTCTGCGATCCGGAAGCTATCGCGATCGCGGTGCGTGCGCTTGCCAACAATCCCGAGTTGAGGCGGATCATGTCTGCCAATGCACTCCTGCGCGCAGCCGAACATACCGTGGAGTCTTACGGCGAGCGGCTTCTTGCCGCCCTGTCGGGGCCGCATCTGTCCGGGTCCGCGGGTCTTTGCCTCGCGGACGACGCGCGATACCTGGGGAACAAAGAGATATGAAGATCATCCACGTCATCGCTTCGATCGATCCCAAGCATGGCGGCTTGCAGGCCGTTGCCATGCGCCTTGCCGCTGCACAGGCCGGCCTCGGCCTCGATGTGAATATCGTCAGCTACGGCGACGCCGCGATCGAAGCACAGGTCAAGGAAATCGGTCGCAGCATACCGCATTTCGAGAGTATCCACTGGCATCTCCTGCCGCCGGCCGGGAGGCTGGAAACATTGTTTTGCTTCAGGGGCCGGCGCATGCTGAAAGCCTTGCTGAAAGATGCCTCCTTCATGCATATTCACGGCGTATGGGAGCCTTTCCTGCTCTATGCTTCCAAGCTCGCCCGTGGCGCTGGCGTACCCTACTGCATCTGCCCGGCCGGCATGCTGGACCATTGGAGTCTCGGCCAGAGATCGTGGAAAAAGAAGATCGCCCTGATGCTGTGCTACCGGAAGATGCTGAACGAGGCTGCGTTCCTGCACCTGTTGAACGTCGATGAAATGGCAGCTGTCGAGCCGCTGAATTTCCAGGCACGAAATCTGATCATACCGAACGGTGTTTTTGCCGAGGAATTCGATCCCCTGCCGGCCCGGGGACATTTCAAGCAGAAAATCGCCCTGGCGCACGGCAGGCGTTACATTCTGTTCCTGTCACGCCTGCACATCAAAAAAGGTGTCGACATTCTCGCCTCGGCCTTTGCGGCTATCTCTGACACCTATGTCGACGTTGATCTCGTCGTCGCAGGTCCACCCGGTGGAGCAGAGGGCCACTTTATGCACCTGGTCAAAAAACTGAACATCCGGCACCGCGTCTTTATGGTCGGGGCCATTTACGGCGAAGCAAAGCTCGAAGCCATGGTCGATGCCGACTGTTTCTGCCTGCCAAGCCGACAGGAGGGTTTCAGCATGGCGATCACCGAAGCGCTCGCCTGCGGCACGCCTGTGGTGATCACCGACCAGTGTCACTTTCCCGAAGTCGGATCTGCAGATGCCGGGGTTATCGTCGCGGTTGACGCGGCCGAGGTTGCCAAGGGCCTGGCAAGCGTGCTCAGCAACCCCGCCAAAGCGAGAACGATGGGTGAAAACGGTCGCCGACTTGTGCTGGAGAAATTCACCTGGCCGGCCATCGCCCATGCCACCCTGGAGGGTTATCGGCTGAGCGCGTTGGAGGCCGCGGCTTCCTGACGACGCGAGCCGACTGGCCTTGCCGGATTGCCGACATAGATCGTCCAGGGCTCCAATGACTTCGCGGTGACGGCTCGCGCGCCGAGCACAGCCCCCTTGCCGACGACGACACCGGGACCGACGAAGGCTTCCGCCGCCACCCAGGCGTCCTCCTCGATCACCACCGGCCGCGTCACGAGGGGAAACGCGCTATCCTGAACGTCATGCGACCCGGTGCACAGATGGGCACGTTGCGAGACAGAGGCATATTGGCCGATGGTGATCATGTCGACGTTGTAGCAGATCACCCCAGGTCCGAGAGATGAATGACGCTCCATGACGAGGTGCCCCGGCCACCACACGATCGCCTTGGAATGCACCATTGCCGTGGCATGCAGGCGCGCGCCGAAACTGCGCAGGAGAAAATTGCGCCAGCGGCGCATCGGCGGCGGCGTCCAGGAGGCAAGAAACCGCCAGACGATCATCCAGACCAGTCGTTTCAGCCGCAAATGCAGTGCAAAGGTCGGACCTCCGAAGCGCGGCAGGGGCGTCGTTGCATGCTGGAAGGCAGGGTCGTCGTATCGTGAGCGCATGGCCTATCCTCCGGCTTGAGACGTCAAGGATGGTATCGCGTACCGACGCTGCTGCACGCGCGCGGGTATGACGGCAAATGCCAGCGCCGGCGCTGCAAACATCAGCATATGCACCCAGACCATGAGAACCCAGTCTGTCTGATGCGAGATGGCGTGCATGGACGGTATGATCGACAACAGATAGGTGAATTGCGCAGCGAACTCGCCCGTGTTTGCGGTCACCCAGATCCGGCGCACCAGATAGGCGAGCAGGAAAAATTTGAACGCTCCCAGATACCAGAAGGACCCGAACGCATCCGCCATTCCGGTCTCGGTCGTGCCGAGGACAGGATTGTAGTCGCGCGATTGAACCGGCACCGGCAACATGAAGGATTGCTTGACCTCCACGCCCACGAGTTGCGCGGGCACGAAGTTGAACACCAGCCTGTTCCAGTGGAACTTGCCGTAGTCGAATTGCAAGGTGTTTGCGGTGTTGTCGATCCGCATGATCGCGTTGCGCATCTCGTCGCCGCCGTCCCGGAACACTTTCTCAAGATTGCCGATGACATCTATCCTCTTGATGTCATCCCACACGGGAGCGTCGTTGGCCTTGGTGATGGCGCGGTAGTCGCCCATGCTGTTCATCGACAGTGTGCCGAGGAAAAGCGCAATGATCACGAAGATGCGCGGGATCGCCCATCCCTTGTAAAACCACCATGCCAGCGCGAACATCATGATGAGTTCCACCGCTTCGGCGCGCTTTCCCGTTATCACGATGCGATCCAGGTAAAAGACGAGATCGAACGCAAGGACGGCCAGCGCCAGCCAGGAGAATCGCCGTGCAAGGCAAAGCACGGCAATGGCCAGCCCATAGCTCAACAGCCGTGAGAAGAAGATGTACATGACCGGAACACCGGTCATCTGTACCGCAATGGTCAACTCTCCCGGCAGACGGCTAAGCTTGAAATAGAAATAGGCACCGGCAAGCGACAGAACGGCCGCGACGATCAGCAGACGTGTTTCATCGAAATCGATACGGAAGAATGCAAAGGGTTTTGCCGTTCTTTTCCATCCCCACCAGCACATGAAAAGGCAAAGCATCATGAAAAGCGCGGCTCTGGCAAACGCGCCTTCCGGCAGGAACCGTTCAGACGCCAGTCCGGGAACCTGCGGCAAGATGAAACTGAACGTGATGACGCCCGTCAGAAACGGGAACTCGTAAATTCGCTCCCGACGCATCATTCCCCAACAGATGAGCAGGATAACACCACCGAAGAGGCAAAAAACCAGAAGCGTGTTCATGATGAAGCAAGCCCCGCCTGAACCGGCGGCATATCCCGCACGAAACTGCTTCTGATGTCGTAGAACAGCGCCTTGGCGTACTCCTTGAACACCTGCACCCCATCGCCGTCGATGGCAAGCCGCCACAGCGACACGGTTCGTTGCGCAGGAAGGGAAATCCACTGGACTTGAGGCATCACAAACCGGAAGCGCTTTACTGCGCGCCGTGAATGAAACCAGCTTGTGACCAGAATGGCGCTTTTTGCCCCCATTCCAGTCAGTATAGGCTGTGCGAATGTCGCGTTTTCCCAGGTGCTGAGCGAAAGACATTCCGTTGAGACGGCTCCGGAATCCACCCCCAACCGCACCAGCATGTCGCGGATGAAGTCGCAATCCCCATAACCAGTCACCAGAACGAGCGGCGCCCTTCCCTCTTGCCATAGTTTTGCGGCCTGGGCAGCTCGAGGAGGACCGTCACCGCCCAGAACAACGATGACGTCGGCTTGCGCAGGCGGGTCCTCCACGACAAGGAGCGACCCCGCTGAAACGAGGGCAAGTCCGTAGAGCCCGATTGCACTCAGCATCATCAAGCCCAGTAAAATCGCGTTCCGTTTCAATGGCGGAGCATTTCTGATGTTCCGGGAAATGCGCGAACGCGAAAGCCGTCCTTTCGAAACCGGTGTCGAGGGAATTCGCGGTCCGGGCCACGGCGCTTTCATGATGCGATTACTCTTCATTCGCCGATTGAATGGCTCTTGGCTCCGGTGCGGCGCTGGCGGCGACCGGTAGACGCACCACCTCGCGGTAGAGATCGAAATTACCCCTGTTAAGCCATGTTTTCGAGAGGTAGCCCGTCGCGGTAAGGACGAACGCGGTGTGAAGGGCAATCGGCACGAGAAGGCCGGCGGCCATCATTTCCGCCGGAACACCTGCTTTTATCCCGGCAAAACCGATGCCGCCGCAAATGAAGGAAATGACGACCAGCGTGTTCGTTGCCGCCGCCGGCGTGAAACCATAGTCCAGCAGTAGATGATGAAAGTGCCAGCGATCGGCCGACATTGGACTGCGACCGTGCATGATACGACGGACAATCAGGCTGAGCGTATCGGTGATCGGCAGGATCACGATCCAGAGCAATGCCGGAAAGGATACGGCACTGCTTGTGGTCGCCAACAGGACGATCACATAGGCAATCGTAGCACCCAGTGCGGTACTGCCCGCATCGCCGAGGAATATGCTCGCCCTTGCACGCCATGGACCGCGCATGTTGAAGACCAAAAAAGCGCAGAGGCACACGCAGAGTGCCTGAAGCGGCGCGATGATGTCGCCGACACCTGCGAAGATCGCCACGATCATCAGCCAGATCAACGCGACACCCGCAGTGCCACCTGCAAGCCCGTCGACGCCATCGAGCATGTTCCACGAATTCACCAGCCCGGTCACGAAGAGAACTCCGATGACGAAAAATAGCGGCAGGAACAGCTCGGAATGCTGCGTGAACAGCACGCCGATGGAGAGAGAGCCGATATCGGCGCCGCCTACGAGAGCGATCGCCATTGCCAGTTGCATGAGAAGGCGTCCTGCTGCGGGTAGCGGCCGGCGATCATCGACAACGCCCATTAGTAGAATGACCGCCAGCCCGAGCCAGAAGTTCATGCCGAGAGCCTCGCTCCACCCACCGACGAATGCGGAAACAGCGAAAGCGGCAAAGATTGCGATGCCACCGCAAAGAGGAACGGCTCCCGTGTGGCGTTTGCGAATTGAATCGGGGCGATCCACAAGCTGAAACACAATGGTCAGGCGCCTGAGAACGACGATGAGGGATACGCACAGAATGAAAGTGGCAATGGTGTTGAAGAGTATCCCCGACATGTCTGATCCCCACACTGAAGCTTGGCGGCGCATTTGCAACGATACTCGCCTCCAGACGATCCTAAAAAACACCGGCCCTGAGGGGTATGCGGGCAAAAGGCGTGTGAAATCCACCAAAGGGAGAGGGTGTCGAAATTAACGTCTACCCTCCCTACCCCCGAACCGGATCGACTATCGAAAGAGCTAGGTTTGAGACCTTGACGGCGAGCGACCACAAATGAACGACTCGGCAGCGAGCGGCATCTTACAAGTGATCATTCCTGTGTGGAGAGAACGGCGATCCAGTCCTGAAAGCCGAAAGCATTCGCCGATGCCGGCACCGTCACGTTGCGAAGGCCGCTGCGGCCAAGACGCTCGATCGGTTCGATGTAAATTCCATTCGAGGGATCATACCAGCGAAGGGTTTTCTCGCCTGCCGCCAAACTGTCGAGATCGATCGCAACGGAAGGAGTGTCGAGATAGATCACGGCGAAAGACCCTTCCCTGTCGCGCGCCGCGAATGCGCCCGCATCGCTTTTCAGCAAGCTGCCCTGATCGGGTACGAGCTTCCACCATGCCAGTTGTCTGAAAAGCGAGGCCAGATGGGTGATGCTTTGAGCACCACGGCTGTTCAGCGAACCTTGCCAGCTGTCCTTCGCTTCATAAAGCCCGACGGCGGAAAAATGCCAGACCGGATTGTTGCCGAAGAGCTGACCGCTCGCTCCTGAAAGCAGCGCACCATAGGCAATAAGACGAACCTGACGCTCCTTCACATCGTTCTCGCCTTCATATGCGCCTTCGATGAGGAAAAAAGGGCGTCTTGGTCCAGATCGGTAACGATCCAGCACCGCCGCCGCGACATTGCTGTAAGTATAAACTGAATCGATATCGAGCCAGGAAGCGTCCCGCCAAAAATCGCTCGTCACGGTATCGGGATTGCCATGCACGGTCTGCAATGCCGAAGGATCAGTTTCAGCGATCCCCATTGCAACAGCCATGACCAGATTGCGATCGGGCGGATCGTAATCCCCGCCCTGCACCCAGATGATGTTGGGGTACTTCGCAAAACGCTGCCCGAGATAGCGTCCATAAGCCCGCAGCTTTTCTGGCCCGGCCGCGACCATTTCCTGATACCATCCTTCGGGGCCACCGCGTGCGCCGCTATAGGCCGGACAGAGAAGCACCAGCAGGTTGCGACTTGCGGCTGCCTTTATGACGGCTTCTGCCCTGTCGAAATAGGCCTCGTTCGGTTGCTCGAAGGCATCGCCTGCGAAAGGTTTCTCGTCGTAGAAGTTCGCTGGTGCCTTGCGGGAGAACTGATGCTCGATCAACGATACAAGCACGGTGTTGAAGCCCTGCCGCTTTCGGGTTTCCAGGTAAAATTCCGCATCGGGAATAGAGGTGTCGCCAATGAGCGACCACGCACTGTCGCCGACAATCAGGAACGGCAGACCCTTGCTGTCTTCAAGATAACGCCCGTCCTGCGACGTCTGCAGCGGAAAAACGGTATCCTGTGCGTTGCAGGTCGAAAACATGCATAGCCAAAAAAAAAGACGCCGCACAGATGTCCAAGTCGCCGCTGATCGCCGAACATCGCTTCAGAGCCGTTCACGAACGACGCGAAGCCAGTTTTTCAAGGGCAACGGCAGATAGGTTCGAAGGCCCGGCCTCAAACCGGCGGGAATAGACCAGTCCTCCATCCTGAGCACCGTTGACAGGCCAGGACGATCGTTCAGTGTCATGGTAATGACTTCGTTATAGCGTGCGGCCATCCGTTCGATGCTGAAGCGGTTCAGGACCATTTCCTTTCCCGCGATCGACATCCGCTCGAGAAGGTCGCGATCGGCATGCAAGCGCGCGATCGCATTGGCCGCTGCCGTATAATTGCCGATCGGGAACAGAAAGCCGTTTCGACCCGGCTCGACAATCGTGTCCGTCACGCCACGGATATGAGACACGACCGGGACGCAGCCGCCGGCCATTGCCTCGATCATCGTCATGCCAAGCCCCTCGAAGCGGGACGGCATGATGAGAACATCGTGACTGGCCATGATGACCGGTATGTCTGAAAGCTGAACGGATCCTGCGTAACTGACGCGATCACCATGGCCGTCTAGCCTTTTCCTGAGCTTGCCCATATCCGGCCCATCTCCGACGATCGTCAGGCGCACCGCCTCGGGCGAGGCATCCAGTATCTCCCGCAGCCACATCACGCCTTTCGATGCATCTTCAATGCGGCCGACGAAGAGAACCTTGAGTTCCGGCCCCCGGTTGACGCGCCGAACCGCCTGGCTCCGGAACGCATCGCTGTCCACCGCATTCGGGATTGCGTAGGTGCGATCCTTCGAAAAGCCGTTGCGCGCGACCAGATCGGCGCGGCACCGCTCCGATACGCCGATCGTAACATGGGCATAGTCCCGGATCGAGCGCGCGGCAGCGTATGTTCCAGGCGAGATATTATGAACGACGAGAATACGCAGGATACCTTCTGGCAGATAGCGCGCGATATTTGTCTGCAACTGATCGCCAAGAACATTGACGATCACACCGTCGAACCCGCCGTCTTCGATGGCGGCCGCCATTTGTGCTGCACATTCGCGGTCGCTGAGATTGACGGGCATCCGCAGCAATTGACCGAAAGCCTTCTCACCCTGGAGATCGAAAGGCAGCCCGTATGTTTCCTTGCACACGCCGAGCCATCGAACGTCTATCCCATAGGCGGCGAGACCTTTGCGAAGATGTTTGAAGACGGAATAGGTGCCGCCGATATGGGGAAGGACAAAATAGGCAAGCTTCATGGGACACTCTCGCTCTTGCATCCACAACCATGCCGCAACGGATCGACGGCGGATGGTTCGAGTGGCTGCTAAGGCGACATACTAAAAAGCCACGGGATGACAGTCAGTTGCATCTTAGGCTTAGCTGTATCTTCCTTTGAGCGGTTTGCCTCAGTCAGACTATTCGTTTGGCGTAAGACGCAACCCGAAGGTCGGTGTGGGGTCGAACTGCTCCAGCGGATATCAATGCCATATCGAGCGTGTCGGCGCCGGGCTGCGATTGGAAAATAAATGAGGATCACTCTCCTTGGACAATTTGGCTCTGGCAATTCGGGCAATGACGGATCGCTGGAAGCCATGCTCCTTTATCTGCGCAGGATGAGGCCCGATGCCGATCTGTTGTGTATCTGTGCAAGTCCGACAGTCGTAAGTGCGAAGTTCAATATTCGTGCGATGGGTGTTGGGGGGGCTCCCCTGACAAACGCGTGGATGAGGCAACTGGACAAGCTACTCGGCAAGGTGCCTTCACGGCTGATGCTATTGGTCAGTTCCCTCTTTAGTTTCGACAAGGCTGATCTGATGATCATACCGGGGACCGGCATCCTCGATGATTTTCAGGAAAAGTGGTTCGGCTGGCCCTTTGTCGTGTTTTGCTGGTGTCTCGTTGCACGCCTTCGCAACACACGGATCGCCTTCGTCAGCATCGGCGCCGGCCCGATGAAAAGCCGTCTCAGCCGCTGGTTCCTGCGCTCTGCCGCACAGATGGCCTCCTATCGATCCTACCGGGACGATTTCTCGCTCAACTACATGAAAATGATCGGTGTCGACGTGTCGCGAGACCACCGCTACCCCGATATCGCTTTTGATCTTCCTGCTCCTGTGCCCCACCGGCAGAGGTCCGCCGACGGCGTAATGAGAATAGGCGTCGGCGTCATGGACTATCGCGGCTGGCGTCACAACGACCCCGAGGCCGCCAGGATTTACAAGACCTACATCCACAAGCTCTCACGGCTCGTGAGCTGGTTGATCGGTGAAGGCCATCGCATCACCCTTCTGATGGGAGACATTACGGACAGGGTCGCCTGCGCGGATCTGATGTTTCTGCTGACGGACATGCTCTCCGAGGACGAGTTGGCGCAGATCGACATCAGCTCGGCCGCAACGCTGCGCGATATCATGCAGCAGATGGCAGTAATCGACCTTGCGGTGGTGTCGAGATATCATGGAGTTGTCTGCTCCCTGAAACTAGGAAATCCGACGATATCAATAGGTTATGCCAGAAAGTTCGATGATCTGATGAACGATTTCGACCAGGAAAAATTTGCCCGACACATCGACACGTTCGAAGTCGAGGAAGTTATCGAGCTGGTGAAGGAGATACTCGCTGGAGCCGGGGCGGTAAGACAGCGGATCGACCACGCCAATGATCGCTTCAAGCGCCAGCTTTCCGAGCAAGAGGCGCTACTCGGCCGGGAATTTCTCTCAACTGATGCCGTCGCAACGCCGCAGAGCGTTACGCCTTAGCAAAGGTGTCCCGCAGCCTAATGCTTTCGACGTAATACCGAGGCTCTTCACCACTCGACGGGAGTAGTCCGCACAATGTCGCACGCCCTTCAACGGACATTCTCCAAACGGCCTACACCTACGGATCCGGCTGCCATCCCAACGGTCAGATTTCCAAGATCCAAGTCCCCACTCTAGATTTGACGCTACCGTCGATTATCGGCGACGCTGTCGGAGCCCTCGATGCACAAAGTCCGCCGCGCCTTTTTCATGGCCATGCTGGAACAGCACCTCGGAATTGCGATCAATCTCGCTCTGATCGCGATCGTATCGAGACTATTGTCGCCGGCGGAAGTTGGCTTTGCCGTCATCGGCTACGGGGTGACATCGGTGATATTCGCCTTTCGCGAATTCGTTTCTTCCGATTTCCTCATTCAGCTCGATGTCGTTGAACGCGATGACATCAACACGTCGCTTACACTCTTGCTCCTCGTCAGCGGCATTCTCGGGATCGTTCTCTATCTATGCGGACCCTATCTGGCGATTTTCTACCACCAGCCCGGTCTCCAGCATTATCTTATCCTCGCAATTGCCGCCGTCATGGCCGAAAGCCTGGGCATGCCGGCATTTTCCATGCTGCGTCGCCGGCTGGCATTCGGCACCATCGCACGCGTCCGAACCATCGGCCTCGTGGCTATGGCTGCCGTGACGATCTTCGCTGCCAGCAATGGATGGGGCTTCGTCAGCTTCGCGCTCGGGCCTGCTCGTCGGCAACAGCGTTGCCAGCGCCCTTGCAGCCTATGCCGATCCGGCCCAGCGTACAGCACGCCTTTCGCTCAAGTCGTGGCGCCGCATGGCCGAATTCGGCCGTTACAGGGGCGCTGCAACCATCGTTGACAAATTATACGAGTCCCTGCCGCAACTGGTGCTCGGCTTTGCCATGACACCGACAGCGGTCGCGATCTACAATCGCGCCAATACCGTTTGCTCCATTCCCGATCGCATTTTCCTCTCGGCAATCTTTTCCTTCGCCTTCCCGGCGCTCGCCGCCGAAGTTCGCGAAGGTGGAGACGTCCGCAGGTCCTACCTGCGCGCCCTCAGTTACATCACCGTGCTGTATTGGCCGTCGCTGATCATGGTGGCCATTCTCGCCGATCCCATCGTGCGCCTTGCACTTGGAGACCAGTGGCTCGCCGCCGTTCCGATCACCCGGATTCTCGCGCTTGCGTCGATCTTCTGGTTTCCCATGGTTTTGACAACGCCGCTGCTGATCGCTCTCAACGCCAACCGCGAGGCTTTCCTGGGCAATTTCGTCTGCCGCAGCGTCTCGGCAATTGTGCTCTGCTCTGCCAGCTTCTTTGGCCTCACCGCGGTAGCGCTGAGCCAGTTCGTCACGCTGCCCTTCCAGATGCTCGTCGCCTTCTATCTCGTCAGACGCCATGCGCACTTCAAATTACCCGAACTGTTCGCAGCCATCGGGCCGAGTGCCGCCGTGACCCTTGCCGCGATTGTGGGGCCGCTCGCCATATCTGCCTGGATGGGATTCCGCTTCGATTACTCCCTCGCCCAGGCTGGCGGCGCCGTCCTCCTTTCGGTGACAGGCTGGGCCGTTTGCCTGTTTCTTCTGCGTCATCCACTCGTCAGCGAAATACGTTCGACGCTCGATGCTTTTGCCGGGCGTCTGCGCAGGGTCGGAAAACCTCCTGCATCGGCTTCCATTCCCGACACCGTCGTTCCCGCAGCGGTGGAACCATGAGCACCATCGATATCGTCATCCCCAACTACAATTACGGTCGCTTTCTGGAGGGATGCGTAGAAAGCGTCCTTGGCCAGAACATCCCGGACATGCGTATCCTCATCATAGACAACGCTTCCACAGACGACAGTGTCGCGATCGCCCGGTCTCTCGCGGCAGCAAATCCCCGTATCGAAACGAGCCTGCGCCCAAGGAACCTCGGCGGTCACGCGTCTTTCAACGAAGGCATCGATTGGGCTCGGGCGGACTATTTCGCCATCATCTGCGCCGACGATGTCCTGTCGCCTGGAGCACTCGCGCGCGCAATGGAGGCGCTCGACAATCACCCCGGCGCGAATATGGTGTTCGGCCGCACCGCCTTCTTCCGTGACGATGCCGATATACCATCAGGATTTCGCAGCGATGCCGATGGCATGCACCTTCATCGCGGCATGGACTTCATCGCCAGAATCTGCGCGACGGGACGCAGCCCGGTGCCGGGCCCACTCGCCGTTACCAGGACGCACATTCAACAACATGCCGGTCATTATCGGCCAGCACTGCGCCATACCGACGATGTCGAGATGTGGATGCGGCTCGCGGTACTGGGCGATATCGTCGAACTTGATACCGTGCAGAATTTCACCCGTATCCACGGTGCGAACCAATCCGCCATCCTTGATAACGTGCTTGCCTGGAATACCGAAATCGAAGCCGCGCTCGAAAGCTTCTTTGGCAATGAAGGGGCTTTGCTTGCCGATGCCCAAACACTGCTAAGGCGCGGTCGCGCGAGCCTGAGCGACCGCGCCTATTGGTGCGCGCTTTCCAATCTGGTCCGGCGCCGGCCCGGCGCGGGTGCCCTTCTCGCACAGGCTTTCCGCCTGAGACCCGCTTCAGCGTTTCTGCCACCGGTGAGTTATCTTGTGCGCCGACCTGATGCGTTGCATCGCATTCGCGCAGCTATCGCCCGCCGATAGTGATCGACCGGCCAAATTTTCGATGATGACGGCCTATTCTTCGGCATTCAGGACAAGCCGCAACAGCGCCGGCAACGAAGCGGATTTCGTTCGGCGCATGATTGATGCGCGATGGTTCTCGACAGTGCGCTGACTAAGCTTCAAATCGGCTGCAATAACCTTGTTGGCCTGCCCCTGAACAATCCGGTCAAGGATCTGGCGTTGCTTGCGAGTAAGCGTTGCCAGCGTGGCACGAGCCGTTTCACGCCGCTCTTCGCGCTCGTTTGCATCACGCGATCGCTCGAGGGCCGATTGCACGCTCCGATATATTTCCTGGTAAGAAAACGGCTTCTCGATGAAATCGGCCGCTCCATATCGCATCGCATTGATTGCCATACGGACATCGCTGCGACCCGTGATCACAATCACCGGAAACCGATGATGTTTTTCTTTCAGCAAACGCAGCAACTCCATGCCGACCATGCCCGGCAGATACGCATCGACAAGCAGACAACCTGATCTTTCCGGCTGGTAATCTGCAAGATACTCTTCTGCCGATACATAGGTTGCAACCGTCCAGCCTTCTCCTTCGAAAAGAGCGCGCAAATTGTCCCTGATGTCCTGTTGGTCGTCGATGACTTCGATGAGCCGACCCGTCATCGGCCTCATGTATTCGGGTTCGCTTATGTGCACTACCCTCTCGTCGGTTTGGCGAACAACCAGGGTCTCGACGACCTGCACGACGTCCTTGAGTTTCGCCGGCTTGTGCAGATACGGAATTTCGTGCTGTGCAAAAGCCCTCAGGGCCTTGCTTGAAATATCGCCTGTGAGAATGAGCGCCGGAACATTTCGGCGGAGTGCTTGCCGGATATCTCCAATCGCAGCTATGCCATTCCCGCCGGTAGGGAGATTGTAGTCTGCGAGAATGACGTCGGGCGTGAACTGCAATCCTCGAACAATCGCGAGTGCCTCAGCAGCCGTAGAGGTCGCAGCCACCACATATCCAGTCTGCTCAAGTCCCATCTTGAGCAGATCACGCATGCCGTTTTCGTCTTCTATGATCAGAACCGACGCCCACGAAAGGGCAGCCGCTTGGTTCGAATGGTCATCCACTGGCGCAGGAAGTGGTACAAGCGGCTCACCTGCCGGTGCGTGATCGATCTCGATCATGAATGCCGAACCTTTATGCAGTCGTGACTGCACTACTACCCTTAGTTCGAGAAGCTCGCTGAGCCGCTTGACGATCGACAATCCCAGCCCCAAACCACGGTCTTCCGTTCCAGCAGGCGCATCGAGCTGGAGGTATTCCTGAAAAACATCCTCGATATGGTTTTCGGGAATGCCGATGCCAGTGTCCCACACTTCGAAGCGAACCTTCGTACCGCGCCGGCGACAACCGACCAGAATTTTGCCGCTCGTCGTATATTTCAGCGCATTGGACAGAAGGTTGCGAACGATCTGCTCGAACAGACGCGGATCGGTGCGAACGGCAAGGCTGGACGGCACGACATGGAGTTGCAGCCCGGCGGCCTGAGCGGGGTAGTAAAATTCCTTGAAGAGCCTTCCCAGAAGATCGCCTATTGCAAAGCTCACGATCTGAGGTTCCACCATACCCGCTTCGATCTGGTTGATGTCGAGAACGGAGTTGAGTATTCCCAACATCGACGACAGCGTCTCCTCCATCCTCTGAACGAAAGTGCGCGCCTGGCCTTCGCCCACGCTCTTTTCCAAAAGCCCCTGCAACAGCTTCAAGGTTTGCAGCGGCTGACGCAGATCGTGGCTTGCCGCAGACAGGAACTGCGACTTTGCCTCAGTCGCCCGCTCGGCGGATTTCTTTGCAGCCTCCCTGCTTTCCGCAACCTGTTTCTGGGCGCTCATATCGATGAATGTGATAACGACCCCGTCGACGGTCCCGCTCTCGCCGCGATAGGGTTTGACGCGGCGGACATACCAGCGGCCGTCAGGTCCTCCTATCTCCCTGTCGATCGTATTGCCGTCCTGGAGGGTCGCCATCGCATCGGCTTGAAGCGTAATGTCGCCGTCAAAGCCGCTAAGGTCCGAGAGGGGGCGGCCGACATCGGACGATATAATCTTGAATACTGACCGGGTGGCTGGTGTGAAAAACCGTATACGAAGACTGGCGTCCAGAAAGAGCGTCGGGACATCGGTGCTGTACAAGACGTTTTGCAGATCGTTGGAAACTGCACGCTGACGCTCCAGTGCTTCGTGCAATTGATTGTTGAGGGCTGTCAGCTCTTCATTGAGGGATTGCAGCTCCTCTTTCGAAGTAACGAGTTCCTCATTCGTCGACTGATACTCTTCATTCAGAGACAGTGCTTCGGCGGTGATCTGCTTCTGTTCTTCGCTGGCAATTTCCAGATTGCGTATGGCGCCCTGCAATTCCGCCCGTGTCTCCTCCAGTTCGAATTCCAGCTCGGTAATGGGCGACGCATCTGTCGTCGATGATTTCTGCGATCGGACAACCCTGTTGGCCTGCGCAGCATCTTCCACGAAACATATGAGGAACAGCTCTTCACCCTGACTGAACAGCGGTTCGACGTGAATGCTGAACTCGATATGCGCGCCGTTGCTGTCGAGTTTTGCATTCTTGGCTACGAATGGCTTCTGATCCCGGGTCGCACGGTGGATCGCAGACCTGATCTTATTATGGATCGCCTTCGGTGTCATGGCGAACAGATCATGCGATGCCGGGCCTGAAGCGATCCGCAGGAACCTTGCTGTCGGGCCGATGGAGTAAAGATATTCATACTTTCGATTGACGAGGATCGCGGCGGGCACGTAGCTACCCAGCAGAACCTGGGCAACCGCGTCGGCAAGCGCACTGTGCCTCGAAGCTGAAGTCACCTTTCCTAGCGAAGAGGGAATTCTGACATTTCCACCCGGAGCCACGCCGAAATTAAGATCACCGAAAACCGGCGGCCCGATACGCCGATATACCCGTTCGGTTTCCGAAATCAGCTTGAAACGGTCATCCATTCCGCCAACGGTTTCGGATTTTCCGACCAGTAAAATGCCGTTCTCCCGCAAGGCGAACCTGAAAAGCGACAAAACCTTGGCTTGGGCGTCCGCTTCAAGGTAAATCAACAAGTTGCGGCATGAAATCAGATCGATCCGTGAGAACGGTGGGTCGCTCAGGACATTCTGCACGGTGAATACCACCGCCCCACGCAGTTGCGCCGTCACGGTGTATCCGTTGTCATCCCTTACGAAATATTTTTCCAGCAAGTCCGTCGGCAGCGATTTGGTCGCCTCATGTGAATAATGTCCGTCTCTGGCAATTGCGACCGCCTCGCCATCGGCGTCCGAGGCAAACATCTGAAACTGGAGACGAAGGCCCATGGACTGAATGAGCTCGAGGAAGAGAATAGCCAGAGAATATGCTTCTTCCCCCGTGCTGCATCCAGCGACCCAGACCCGCACTGCCCCGTGAGCCGCTTTTGCGTGGAGAATATCCGGAATAATGGTATCGCGTAGAAAGTCGAACACCTTCCCGTCGCGGAAGAAGCTGGTGACGTTGATCAGAAGATCCCTGACGAGATTTTGCCGCTCTTCTTCGCTGTTTTCGAGCATCTCAAGATATCGGTCAATCTCCTCGATCTCGATACCGAGAACCGCAATGCGTTTTTCGACACGGCGCTGCAGCGTTCCATGTTTATAGGCCGAAAAATCATTCGCTGTGGAAACCCTCAATATCTCGATGATCCGGCCCAGCTGGGGCATTTGGCGCACCATCGAGTGATCGGCTCGAAGCCGCGACAACAGCGCAATATGTTTGGCGATGGCCGCAGGCATCTTTTCGACCGGTAAAACCGTAGCGCCAATGCCCAGCGAAATAACACTTTCGGGCATGCCGCCAAACTGTGCCTCTTGAGGCTCCTGGACCAGAACAAGTCCCTTGAAATCCCTGATCTGCTGGACGCCGGATGAGCCATCTGACCCCGTGCCGGACAGGACAGCTGCTATCGCCCACGGTCCAAATTCCTTGGCCATAGAACCCAGGAGAAAATCAAACGGCAGAGGTGCCTCATGCAGTTCCCGCCGGGGCGACAGATATATCCTTCCTCCGTCAACCGACATCAGGAATTTTGGTGGAATGACGTAGACGTGCTCGGGCTCTATCAAGGCAAGGTTGACAGCCTCCGTTACGACCATATTCGTTTCGCTCGCCAGAAGTTCTGCGAGCATGCTTTCATGCGACCGGTCAAGATGCTGAACGAGAAGAAACGCACAGCCGGTTTTTTCAGGCAACGCTTTGAGCAGGGCTCTGAACGCATTCAGTCCTCCCGATGAAGCTCCAACGCCGACAATCGGGAACATCCTAACAGGACTTGCTTCCTGTGATCCGGACATCGGACCGGTGTCTACCTCGAAAGTAGAAGGAACCTTGTTACTATCCGCGCCGCGTTCCGCCATATTCACTCTCGTTAAAATTGACGCGCATTCCAAATAGAGATCGACCCTTACGAAGCGTCAGGCGTTGTGGGTCAACAAGTCTTGAAAGCAGCCATCAAGGCCTTGAGATCATTCGTCAGGGATACATAGTCACCAAGCCCCGTCACATGCGGGGTGCAGCGCGTCCGATTGTCGTGAGGTGCAATTTCAAAATGCGATTAACACGCATAAGTTGCTGACATCGCAAACAAAAGCACGAATGGAGGATGATAAATCAATCCGGCCGCGATTATAATTCATCCATTATAGTTAGTGGTGTCACGCAAAACATGATGATGGCCTGAAAGAATTATATTTCAACAGTTCTGGCGTGTCTGGTTGTCTGCCCACATCATGCCAGATTGAACGCCACATCGAAATCTCAATCAAAAGTGAGTAATTTCCGAACCTTTTCCAGTTGCGATACTCCATTGTAGGATGCTGGAGTCGAAATTCGGGTAGTGCCACGTCTGTTGATTTCTGGCCGATTTTAAATTCCGAAAAATCCAGACCGCAATAGAGTCGCTTCCGAAGTTCTGATTGATGACGGCGTTCCGGGTTGCATTACCTCAAACGTCCGTTGTGCCGAATCTTAGAAAGAAACTCTTCGGTTGCGTCTCTGCCAAGCCAGACAGATCCGCAAAGCACTCTTTAGCGCGGATAGGACATAACATGCTGACATCAGTTCCCAACAACGGACATAGCCAATTCTCATCAAATTTCCATGTGGTTGCGCATTCGAAACCTATGGAAACTTCGGTTAGAAAGCTGGCGATCATCGACGACCGCGCGCTCGACCGTGAGTGTCTGGCTCAGAGCCTGATCGCATACGGCCTTGATATGGAAGTCGAGTTGTTTTCATCACTCGACGACTGGAGACATGCTCCAAACGGCCAGCATAGCGGCATCCTGGTCAACGTCGGTCGCAGCGATTTTTGCGATGACGTATCCCTTCATGAGTTGCGGGAATTCATTGCCGACTTCCCTTATCTGCCGGTCGTCATTCTTGCGGAAAACCGCGATCTGCGTCAGGTCATGAGGGCGTTCGACGCGGGAGTTCGTGGATACATCTCCTCGTCGATAGGACTGGCGGTGTGCGTGGGCGCCATCTCACTTGCATTGGCGGGCGGCGCTTTCGTATCAGCTGAAAATCTGAGCGATCTCAGGCAGTTGCTCGTGGTTGCGGAAGACAAGGAACGTCAGCGCACGGCCATGTTCACCCAACGTGAGGTCGATGTCATCAACGCCTTGACGCAAGGCAAGCCAAACAAGATCATCGCTTATGAACTCAATCTTCGTGAAAGCACCGTAAAGGTACATATTCGCAATATCATGAAGAAAGTCGACGCCAAAAACAGAACGGAAGTGATCTTTAAAATATCCGATCTCTTCAAAAACTAGTCATGTGTCGTGCAGTGAACCTGTTGTAAATTCATAATTGCCTGCGGGTGTCGGGCCCCGCACGATGCAAACGCATCGGAGCGATTATGACAAGAAGGTTGTACATCTCCTCTAAGCCTTTCGGCTAGCATTCCAAGCATAAAGACGGGGTAACGGCCACCGAGCCGGATACGGTAATCTCTGGTCATTGGACATATGGACCCGGGATTTCGCTATGCAAACTTTCGTCGAAAATTTCGAAAACTCGGATCGACTGCGCCTGCGCTCCCGCAACATCATACCGGGCGGCGCACATACCTATGCAAAGGGTGACGACCAGTACCCTGTCCTGTCTCCCGGCTTCATTGAAAGGGGATATGGCTGTCATGTCTGGGATGTCGATGGAAATGAATATATCGAGTACGGCATGGGCAACAGGGCTGTCGGCCTTGGCCATGCCTATGCCGACATCGTAGAGGCGGCGCGTGCGGAACTATACCGCGGCTGCAATTTCACGCGCCCGTCAAAGATCGAGGTGGATTGCGCATCGACCTTTCTCGATACGATCCAGACGGCCGAAATGGTCAAATTCTGCAAGAACGGTTCCGATGCGACATCCGCCGCGATACGACTTGCACGGGCTGTTACCGGCCGTGACCTGATCGCGCGCTGCAGCGACCACCCCTTTTTCTCCACCGACGACTGGTTCATCGGAACAACGGAGATGAATGCGGGCATTCCTCAGGCGATCCAGAATCTGGTCCTTGGCTTCAGCTATAATGATCTGGCGAGTGCGCGCAGTCTGTTTGACCGCTTTCCAGGCCGCATAGCCGCCTTCATTCTGGAGCCGTCGCGCGGTGATCCGCCTCGGGACCAGTTTCTTCACAAACTCCAGAATCTTTGCCACGAAAACGGCGCGCTTTTTATTCTCGACGAAATGATCACCGGCTTCCGCTGGGATGCTGGTGGAGCGCAGAAGACATACGATATCGTCCCCGATCTATCCTGTTTCGGCAAAGCGCTGGGCAATGGCTTTTCGATTTCCGCACTTGCCGGCAAGCGTGAGTTCATGGAACGAGGCGGTATCGATCAAATCGATGCCCCCCGCGTCTTCCTGCTTTCGACGACGCATGGCGCGGAAACGCATGCGATGGCGGCGGCCATCGCAACCATGAAGGTTTACACGCAGGAACCCGTGGTCCCACATCTGGTCCGACAGGGAAATTCGCTGCGCGCCGCCATCAGCCAGATCGCAATTGCGCACGGGCTCGATTCCTACTTCGGCATCCAGGGCCATTCTGCCTGCCTCAGCTACTTCACGCTGGACCAGACCGGAAAGCCGTCTCAGGCTTTTCGCTCGCTGTTTCTGCAGGAAACCATCCGTCGCGGCCTTCTCGCACCGTCTCTCGTTGTAAGCTACACGCATGAGGACGAGGATATAGCCAAAACGCTCGACGCCATCGATGGAGCGCTCGTCGTCTACCGTAAAGCGCTGGAATACGGCGTCGACAAATTCCTGACAGGACGCCCATCCGATGTCGTCTTCCGGCGTTTCAACGGCAACGCGCAGCATCAGGCCAGCCATGGGTTGGTCATGGCCGACATGCCCGAATTATCGGAAAGCATCCGAAAGCCTTAACCGGCCGGGGCACCTAGACCGTTCGCATTATCGATACAGCCGCTTTGCGCGGTGCATCGATCTAGCCTGAAAAGATACGCTCGTTGCGATCGAAAATAGATTTTGAGGGGAAATTTCATGCACGTTCTAGTCACCGGGCATCGCGGATACATCGGCTCCGTCATGGTACCCATCCTGCGCAAGGCGGGTCACGAAGTACACGGTTATGACACTGAATTCTACCATCGCTGCGCTTATGTTCCAGGCGGACCTTTGCCGCAGGTCCCCGGCGTATGCAAGGACATCCGCGATATCCAGCCTTCGGATATGGAAGGTTTCGACGCTGTCATTCATCTTGCGGCGCTGTCCAACGATCCGCTGAGCAATCTCAATCCGGAAATTACCTATGAGATCAATTACCGCGGCAGCGTTCGGGCAGCGCGAGCCGCAAAGCAGGCAGGCGTCAAGCGTTTCATCTTCGCCTCGTCGTGCAGCAACTACGGCGCCGCTGGCGAAGGACTGGTCAACGAGACGGCCGAGCTGAAACCGGTATCGGCCTACGGCACGTCGAAGGTCTTGGCGGAGCGGGAGATTGCAAGCCTCGCGAGCCCCGGCTTCTCACCGGTCTATATGCGTCCGGCAACAGCATATGGCCTTTCGCCCATGCTGCGTTTCGATATCGTACTCAACAACCTGACCGCTTGGGCGGTGACGGAAGGACTGATCCTCCTGAAATCCGACGGATCGCCATGGCGCCCAATCGTTCACATCGAGGATATTTCGCGCGCCTTTCTGGCTGCGCTCGAAGCGCCGACCGATGCCATACACAATCAGGCTTTCAACGTCGGACAGGATGCGCACAACTATCAGATCCGGGAGATTGCCGAAATCGTCGCTCTCACGGTGCCCGGATGCCGGCTGCAATATGCGAGCGATGCAAGCCCCGATACCCGTTCCTACCGCGTCGACTTTGGCAAGATCGCCCGTGCGCTTCCGGCGTTCAAACCGACATGGACGGCGGCCGCAGGTGCCGAGCAACTCTACCGGGCCTACAAGAGCGCCGGCCTGACAATGGCCGAATTCGAGGGACCGCACTATCAGCGGATCGGCCAACTCCAGAAGCTGATCGGCGACAAGGATATCGACATCAACCTGCGCCGCCCCATGACCGCGCCGCGCCAGAACGCCGATATCGCGGCATCGGTTTAAACAGGAGGCCCGGATGGGCAAGATCGAGCCTGGTGCAAAGCTGACAGGCAATGCATGGAGAGAGGCAGGTATCGGCCAGACTATTCATGATCTGGCTTCCCGCCTCTTTCCGATCTGCCGCAGCATCACCGGCAAAGGCGTGCGCGACACCATCGATATCCTTAAAGACTATATCGATATCGAGCAGCGCGCCGTCCCAAGCGGGACGCGGGTTTTCGACTGGACGGTGCCCCAGGAATGGAACGTCCGGGACGCCTATGTGAAGAACGCGGCGGGACGCAAGGTGATCGATTTTCGAATGTCGAACCTGCATCTCATGAGCTACAGCATCCCTCAACGTCGCATGATGCCGCTGGCCGAACTGCAAGCGCATATCTACACCTTGCCGGCACAACCCGATCTCATTCCTTACAAAACAGCCTATTACACGGATGCCTGGGGCTTTTGCATGTCGCATCATGAATTCCTCAAGCTAGAGGAAGGCGACTATGAAGTCGTCATCGACACCGAAAAGGCGTCAGGCAATCTGTATTACGGCGAATATCTGCATATCGGACAAAGCACCAAAGAGGTGCTTCTCTTCGCGCATATCTGTCACCCGTCGCTCGCAAACGACAATTGTTCCGGCCTTGCATTGCTGACGTGTCTTGCTGCAGGCCTGAAAAGCAGGTCCACATATTACAGCTACAGGTTCGTCTTCGCACCCGGAACGATCGGCTCCCTGTCATGGCTTGCGCAGAACGAAGACGGGATATCGAACATTGCGCATGGTCTTGTGGTTTCGTGCATTGGTGACGGGGGCGGGCCGAACTACAAGCGCAGCCGCAGGGGAGATGCACTGGTCGACCGGATCGCCGCCTGCACCCGCTGCGGAGAGGATCGCAAACATCTGGCAATCGCCGACTTCATTCCCTACGGCTATGACGAGCGCCAATTCTGTTCGCCGGGCTTCAACCTGCCGGTCGGACTGCTGCAGAGAAGCGCTTTCGGAACCTTTCCGGAATACCACACCTCGGCCGACAATCTCGACTTCATCGAGCCCAAACATCTCGACTCATCCTTTTGGATGATCATGGACATGATCGATGCTCTCGAAGAAAACTGGACGCCGTTGAACCTTCGGCCCAAGGGTGAGCCACAGCTGGGGAAATACGGGCTTTTTCCTGCGATAGGCGGCCATAAGACGAATGACGACCGTACCATGGCCTATCTATGGATACTCAACCTCGCCGATGGAACCAACTCGCTACTGGATATCGCCGAAAGGTCTAAAATGCCGTTTGTCGATATTGCGAGCGCTGCCGGCAGGCTGCTCGAGGCGGGCCTTGTCTCGAACCTCGGTTTCCTGACGCGCTAGACCTTCATTGCAAAGCGGGCCAACCGAGGTCCTTTTCCGATATGACCGAGGGTGGCGCCGGCCATTCTACACCTATCGCGGGCTCGTCATAACGGATCCCTGCCGCACTTGCCTCGGCATAGGGCACCGAAATCAGATAGGACACAGCAACGTCGTCGCTGAGCGACTGGAAGCCGTGTGCAAAACCCTCGGGAATGTAGAACTGCGCGCCATTGTCGGCCGACAGCACCGTGCCAACCCATTGCAGATAGGTCGGCGAGCCGCGGCGCAGATCGACGGCGACATCCCAGATAGATCCTTTGACGCAGGAAACCAGCTTTGTCTCCTGATGCGGCGGTCGCTGGAAATGCAGCCCTCGAACGGTGTGTTTAAGCTTTGATAGAGAAAGGCTGTGCTGACTGAAGTCCGATACCAGCGCGTTGCTCTCAAATTCGCGCTTGCAGAACGTCCTGGCAAAAGAGCCGCGACTGTCCCGCACAGGCACCGTACTGACGACCCAGAGCCCCTCGATTTTCGTCTTCTCAAACAGCATTCGGCGCTCCTGATGCAACCCCGTATTCAAGAAGAATTCTCCGCCATTTCAGCGGCTCCGGAATACACCCATAGGCAGCACCATACCTTGAAGGCGGGCTGGCAAATAAGTCACCCTTTCGGTTGCGGAAACCAGCCGCCGGAAGCGAATTTTAGCGAATTCCAATATAACCCTACGGCTTATGGATGACGTTTTCGAGCCGAATGCAGTATCGTCACCCACCCTGATCCATAGTATTTTTTCCAGTTAATAAAAGAATTTTCTGAAATTCACTCGAAGACAATGCGATGAAATCAGGGGGGCGTCAGATGAATAATGAGGCAGTTTTTTCTGCAAGACTGAGCTCGACGCATCACGTCGGGCTTTGCCGTCTTTGCAGCTCGCCATTGGTGCATACCTTCGTCGATCTTGGAATGTCTCCGCCCTGCGAAAGCTTCGTCGCAGCTGACGCAGCCAACGACGTCGAGCCGTTTTATCCGCTCCACGCATTCGTTTGCGACGAATGCTTCCTTGTCCAGCTTCAGGAATATGTAGCGCCCGAGAATATTTTCACGGAGTACGCGTATTTCTCCTCGTTCTCGGACAGTTGGGTCGCTCACGCAAAGCGGTACTGCGACATGGTCATCGAGCGCTTCGCGCTTGGCGAATCCAGTTTCGTTGTCGAGCTTGCCAGCAACGACGGTTACCTGCTGCAGCATTTCCTGACCAGCAACATCCCGATGCTCGGAATTGAACCGGCGGTGAACGTCGCAAAGGTGGCGATCGGCAAAGGTATTCCGACACTCACGGAATTTTTCAACGAGGCTCTGGCAACCGATATGGCGGCCAGGGGACAAAAAGCCGATCTCATCATCGGCAACAATGTCCTCGCACAGGTGCCTGATATCAACGATTTCGTTGCCGGCATGAAAGCCCTGCTCAAGCCTGAAGGCGTCATCACCCTTGAGTTCCCGCATATCGAAAAGCTCATCGAAGAGAACCAGTTTGACACCATCTATCACGAGCACTTTTCCTACTTCTCATTGCTGACCATAGAAAAAATGGCGCGCCGTCATGGGCTCAAGGTTTTCGATGTCGAAGAGATCCCCACACATGGCGGTTCGCTGCGGGTCTTTTTCTCGCACGAGGACAGCAATTTTCCGCGTGAAGCCCGCGTGGATAGCCTCCTGGAACGGGAGCTGAATGCCGGGCTCGACAGAATAGAGACCTATACGGCCTTCTCCGAAGCCGTGCGCCAGACAAAGCGAAACCTGCTGTCTTTCCTCATCCGCCTCAAGGAGATGCGCAAATCGATCTGCGCCTATGGCGCACCGGGAAAGGGCAACACTCTGCTGAATTATTGCGGTATCGGCACCGATTTCATCGATTTTGCAGTCGATCGCAACCCTTACAAACATGGTCGCCTCACGCCGGGAATGCATATCCCGATCCGCCCCGTCAGCGAAATCCAGCGCATAAAACCGGACTACGTTCTCATTCTCCCCTGGAACCTGAAGACTGAGATCGTTGCACAAATGAACGACATCAGAAATTGGGGCGGGAAATTCATCGTTCCAATTCCCGACATATCCATCATTGATCCGAAGGAGTTGGTACAATGAAGGTCGTCTTGTTCTGCGGTGGCAGGGGTACCCGCATCAGGGAATATTCCGAAAGCGTACCGAAACCGCTGATCCCGCTCGGGTCTCAACCGATCATGCGGCATGTCATGCAATATTACGCCCGTTTCGGGCATGAGGACTTCATCCTCTGCCTTGGCTACAAGGCGCATGTCATAAAAGAATTCTTCCTGAACAGCCGGCCGGAAAGCTATGCCGACTGCGTCATCTCGAGCCCCGGACGCGTGGAGTTGCTCGAGGAACTGCCGAGGGACTGGCGGGTATCCCTGATCGATACGGGGATATGGCGCAATATAGGCGAACGTCTCTGGGCCGTACGTCATCATCTCAAGGGCGAGAAGATGTTCCTTGCCAATTATAGCGACGGCCTGACCGACGTCGATCTCGACGACATGATTGCCCAATTCGAAAAGAGCGACAAGCTCGCCTGTTTTCTGGCTGTCAGACCGCCCCTCACCTACCACCTGGCGGAAATCGACGAGAGCGGAAGGGTCCGGGAATTTCGGTCGTCGGAAACATCCGATATGTGGATCAACGGCGGCTACTTCCTGATGCGGCCGGAAATTTTCGACTACATGCGCGAGGGTGAAGAACTCGTCCTGGAACCGTTCTCGAGGTTGATTTCCGAAGACAAATTGATGGCCTACAAACACGAGGGTTTCTGGCGGTCAATGGATACGCTGCGCGACTGGCAGACGTTGGAGGCGATGGTCGAGCGTGGTGACATGCCATGGATTGGAGACGATGGGTCAATTGCACGCAAGTCGTCAAACACGAAGCTGCTGCCATGAAAAACATGTCCCTCGCCTCCGCCGGTGATCGCCTGTCGATCCTTTGTCTAGGAGCTCACTCCGACGACATTGAGATCGGCGTCGGAGGCACGGTCCTCAGTCTGCTTTCAAAGGGCGTATTGCTTGATGTCTATTGGTGTGTCCTCAGTGCCGGCAACGAGCGGGCCCTGGAGGCACGCAGTTCCGCCGAAGCTTTTCTTGCAAAAGCAGCATCCTACTCAATTGAGCTGGCATCGTTTCAGGACAGCTACTTTCCCTCGCAGAGCCGCGAGATCAAGTCATGGCTGCTGACATTGCGCGACAAAGTCAGCCCCGACGTCATATTCACGCATAGCCGCGAGGACGCGCATCAGGATCACCGCGAAATCAACAGGCTCACATCCAACATCTTCAGAAATCACCTGATCATGGAATACGAAATCCCAAAATGGGATGGCGATTTCGGCAGACGAAACGCCTACGTGCCGTTGAGCGAAGACGCGATGAACATGAAGGTGGAGCTTCTCTTGCAGCATTTTGGAACACAGAGATCCAAGGACTGGTTCGATGCGGATACATTTCGCGGCCTGGCGCGGCTGCGGGGGATGGAGTGCCGTGCGCCTACACGTTTTGCGGAAGCCTTTACCGTTAGAAAGCTGACGTTCGCCTGAAACAGGCGAAAGCCTGTTGACGGTACGAAATCGACGTTTTTCGGAAATTAAAAGAAACCAAAAACAATACAGGGGGCATTTTCGTCATGATCCATAACCACATCTCCGAGAACCCGCCGGAAGGCGCACCGCATCCGCAGGCCGCATCAAGTGCGGCTGGCTATATCGGCATCATAGATCGTCGCATGCTCGAGCGGGAATGCCTCGCCCATAGTCTCAACTATCAATATGCGGACAGGCGCATCCTGACCTTCTCCAATCTCGGCGAATGGCAACAGGCACGCGCGGAAATCGGCATGCCTGCGGCAGTTCTGGTCAGTGCCTGGCCTGGTCCGTCGGCAGAGACGAACCGCGAGCTTGCGGAGATTGTCGCTGCGGTTTCGCCGGCCGCCGTCGTCGTGCTCTCCGACGATCAGGATATCAATACCATCCTTGATACGATCGCTCTTGGCGTGCGCGGGTATATATCGAGCTCCGTCAGCGTCGATGTCTGCGTCCAGGCGATCAGTCTTGCAATCGCGGGCGGCCGTTTCATACCGGCCAGCAGCGTCATGAACATGAAAAGTCTGTTCGGCCTGACGGCACACGCGGCCATACCGCCGATGAAATTTACAAGCCGTCAATCGGCTATCGCGGAGGCCCTGCGGTGCGGAAAGGCGAACAAGGATATCGCTCTGGAACTGAACCTCTGCGAAAGCACCATCAAGGTGCATATCCGCAATATCATGAAGAAGCTTGGGGCAACCAACCGCACGGAAGTTGCCTGCAAGATCGGCGACATGGCGTACGAGCGCTAAGCACACGCCAGTCACCGACCGCTACCGAATGCCCCGCTTACAGCAGGAACCGTCATGATCCAGTCGTCATCATCTCCGGGTGAGCAGGAAGGTATTTCCCGCTTCATATCCATCCTGCGGGAGCGGCGCAGAGCCGTCTTCATCTGCTTTCTCGCCAGTTTCACAATCGCGGCAATCGGCTATGCGCGAACTCCGATCCGTTACAAGGCCGAGGCGACCCTTGCACTTGATGTCCGCAAGCTTCAGGCGCTCCCCACCGAATCCGTGGTGTCTCCGCTGCCTCAGGAAAGCCCGGTGCTTCGAACCGAACTCGATATCATCGGGTCGAGGTCCATGGCCGAACGGGTTCTCGTCATCCTGCAAAAAGATCGCCTGCTCGAAGGGCGGCAAACCAAAGCCGACCGGGCGACCACCGACGCGATCGTGCTTGGCAATGACGCCGAGACATCGAAAATGATCGATGACCTCATGACCAATGTTCGTGTGATGAATGATGGCCGGTCGTACACGATTTACATCTCCTATTATGCCGGCGATCCGGCGCTTGCCGCAAAAGTCGCCAATGCCTTCGGGGAAGCCTATATCGACTACCAGATCGACCTCCAGACAACAGCAACCCGGCGTGTGAGCGCGTGGCTCGGGGAGCGGCTGGTCAGTCTGCGGACGGAACTCGAGGAGTCCGAACGCCAGGCGTCGCAATTTCGCGAAAAATCCGGATTGATAGACACTGGTGGTCTTCCGCTGCAGTCGCAGCGTCTTTCAAGTCTTAATGTCGAGCTGACGACGCTACAGGCCAAACTGGCGGGGTCAAGGGCGCGCCTGGCCACAGCGCTCGAACTGCAGAAAAACGGCGATGGGCTCGGGATCACCGAAGTTCTGTCCTCACCATCGATCCAGCTTTTAAGGGCCGAGCAGGCAAGGGTCATCAGAGCCATTGCCCAGATCGATGAAAGCGGCGCCGTCATGAGTCCGGAGCGTCCGCAGTTATCCTCCCAGCTCAGTTCACTCAACAAGCAGATCGATTCAGAGATCGCGCAGATCATCGCTGCCTTGCGAAACGAGATCGAGGTCAACGAAAAACAGCGGCAAGAAGTCGAGGCCAGCCTCAATGATGTGCAACGCGCCATTTCCACGACGGATATGGCAATGGTTCAATCCGGGCAACTTGACCGGGAAGCAGCAGCGAACCGCTCGATCTACGAGACATACCTCGCACGCTACAAGCAGACCATCGAACAGGACGGTATCGCAACTGCCGAGGCGCGGATCATATCGAGCGCCATGCCGTCCCGTAAACCGACCAGTCCTGACGAGCGTCTGTGGGGTCTGGTTGCGCTTCTTCTCGGTTGCAGCACCGGCTTGGCGGCAGCTTTTATCCTGAACTTTACGGACCGGTCCGTTGGCTCCATCACGTCTCTTCAGCAGAAAACCGGACTGAACGTCATCGGGCGCATTCCACGCATTTCCTTCGGAGAGTTCCAGAACAAGCCCGGGAAATTCAGCAGCGGCGCGGCGGATTTCTACAGCGCGTTTGCCGACCTTCAGACCCACATACAGTTGGCCGAGAGCAAGGCGAAAGTGATCGCCTTCACCTCTTCGGCCGATGGGGAAGGCAAGACGTTCGTGATTGCCAACCTTGCCAGATCTCTTGCCATGAGCGGCGTTAATCTGCTGCTGATCGATGCCAATCTGCGGAACCCGGCTCTCGGGGGGGAATTTGATGTGGGATCGACATTGCATGTTGCCCAGGCGGTCAGCCGCGAGGTGTCCCTGGACGACGTCATGCAACGCGATCAGGCCTCCGGGGTCGACATCATCGTCGCCGAGAAAAGCGACCTGCCGCCAAATCTTGTTCTCGGAAGCAAGCGCTTCGCCGGCCTGATTGCAGAGGCGAGACAGCGATACGAACTGGTATTGATCGAGGCCCCATCCGTTGCCCATGACCTCGACCTGTTGCGGATCGCCAGTCTGTCGGACGCCGTATCCTTTGTGGTCCGACAGGACGTCGCCGATGGCACGGGCATGAAAAATGCCGTCATCAAGCTGCGGGTCGCGGGCCGGCCGATCACGGGCATTATCCTCAACGGAATACGACGCCCGAGAAAGCGTCAACCCCCGGTCTGGCCGAGGATTTTCCGGGACTGGAATACTCATTTCAAGCTGCGGAAACGGGCGACCGGCCTGCGCCCCCCGGCTGTCGTCCATAGCGAGAGGTGAAACATGCGCTTCGTGACAAGGTCCAAGGGCTTTTCCCTGATGATGGCCAGCACCACCTTTCTGTCTCTGGCCGTTTGCCAATTACCGGCCGCTGCAGATGGCACCAACTACAAGGTCGCTACCGGCGACGTCTTGACGATCTCCGTCTATGGCGACCCGGGCCTGACCGGCCTCTTCCCAGTCAGTGCAGATGGAACGATCGGTTATCCGCTTCTTGGCAACGTCAACGTGGTCGACCAGACGGTGAACGAAATCGGTTCGCGGATCAGCCGCGATCTGGCAAGCCATGTGGCAAACCGCTCCGTTGCCGTCGCGGTCAAGGAATATGCTCCGATCTTCGTTGTCGGCGACGTCCAGAAGCCGGGAAAATATGAATATCGTCCCGGCATGATCGTGCTTGAACTCTTCGCACTCGGCGGAGGATTGCGCGAATCGAATGCACAGAGGGATACCTCGGGCATACAGTTGATCGCTGCCCAGCAGGAATATGAAGATATGTCGATGCAACTCCTGTCGCAGGATATCCGGCGCGTCCGGCTGGAAGCGGAACTGAACGACACCGAATTCGAATATAGGGGCGACGAAATCGGACTTGTCCGGGATCGCACCGCACTGGAGAAGATCGTAGAATCTGAAAAAAGTCTGTTTCGCCTTCGCCTCTCGGCGCAGCAGGACGAAAAGACCAACCTCGAGGTCCAGCGACAGAACTTCATTCAGGAAATAGATACGCTCCAGAAAAGCAACGTCATGCGCACCCAGCAACTTGAGTTGCTTGACATGGACGTCAACGCCTCGAAGGAACTTGTCACGCGCGGTGCAGCCTCCGAATCTGCCCTGAGAGAGCGCAAGCGCGAACTGCTGTCCATGAACCAGCAGGTGCTGGAATCGACATCGTTCCTGGCGCGCGCGCAACAAAACAAGAGCGAAGTGGAGCGGCGTATTCTGGAGCTGAAGAGCAAAAGGCACAATGACGCCGCGACCGAACTGCGGGAGACCTCCCTGGACATCATGCGTTTGAAGAAAAAGCTGGCCTTCAGCCTTCAATCCATGGCCGAGATCGGCTCGGCGGCGCGGCGGGTTTCCAGCCTTGAGGACATGATCCAGACCAAATTCTTCATCGTGCGTCAGGTTGCAGGCACATATCGCGAAACAGCTGCGGACGAGCATACGCAGGTCCGCGCTGGGGACGTCGTCCGCGTCCGCCTGTCGGTATCCGGCAGAGATCCGGTTTCGGCAGCGGTCGTCACAGGAAGCGTCAACTAGAAAGACGAGCGTTTCTGATGCCCCTGCTTGAGCGGCCCTGCAAAGCAGCTACCGCTTTTGGAGAGCTATAGCACCAGCGCGCAATTTGCTATCCTGAATAGTGCCCTCCAACAGTCTTGTAGGCCCGCACCAATCAAAAGAGCTTGCCGGCGTTCCGATCGGTAGGCTCCTTATTTCCTCCAGAGAACAGAAACAATCGGCACAAGTGTCGGGGGAGACGGAGATGGAATCTGCGATCGTTCCGGTTGGTTATCACATGGTCAGGCAGCGTGCCGTCATCATCTTGAACGGCGAAAGAGGGCTGCAGCCCGTCCATGTGACTCAAGATGCCCTGAACGACATTCAGTCCCCACCGCAGTGCGATGCGCAACGTCTGGCGCAATTCGTCGATGTGTTTGCGACGATAGCGACATCCAAAATCGAGAAGGGAATGTTTGCGTTCGATGGACAGATCTGGATCACGGCGACCGACGTCCGAGCCTGGCTCAATATGGCGACGGAAACCGGACCGGCCAAGTGACGTCTCTCAAACCCTAACGCTTTTATCCTTTTACGTTACCCAAAGCGCGAAAATTTGACAGACAGCAGATGGATGGATGTGGACCCTACCGCTTATAGCCAGATTGAACCGAAGCGATAAAAGCGGTTTGTAAGAGTAACCCGTCGCCCCCTGATACTTTGGCGGGTCCCTGGTAACCGGGGTTTACCTGGTAACTGGGAGGGCTCGCTCGTTCAACCGGGCGAGCCTATTTGCGTTCTGCACAAACCATCACCAACGCCGCGCAAATCTTGTCGTGCCGACGGGTTCAGATTGAAATTTGCAGGAATATTACCCCAGTCAAACTGGAACCACAGACCGCTCGCCACTCATGGAGTAACGAACGATCCGTCGGTCCCCTCGCCTGAAATGAAAACCGCCGAGCCAGAATTTCAATGGCCCGTGGTATTGCATGGCCTTGATTTATTGAGCCATATTCGCCACTTTCCGGCAGCTCGTCAATTCACCGCAGATACGTCATTAGAGGTAGTTTGCCGGGATTTTCGCAGGAATCGACTCCGGTTCAATCAGGTGTTGGCCTTGCAGCATTGGAGGACGATTTAACGGTGCCGGCCTCAGGGCCCCCGTTTCCCGTTGCAAAGCCGCTCCATGTGGAGCCGACATTTACCCAGCTGTTCTGCGGATGCATCGTCACGAAACCCGCACTTTGAACGGGCCCTGGCGTTCCTCGGGTAAAATGATTGTCGTAGAGCACCGTGTTGATCCGCCTTGAGCGTTCGGGCCGGTCCGGCCTTGAAGCTGCCGTCATGCGTCCACATGAGTTTGTAGGCATCTACGAAGCCGTAACGGACGTTGGCGAAGGTATTTCCATCGAAGACCGTCCCATTATAGTCGGCGCCGGGATGGTTCCAGGTTTCATATTCGACGCCGATATAGGCGATATCCGTAAACCGGTTCCTGCGATAAATATTCCCCAAACCGCCCCAGATGCCGGCAACCCCGGAATCCGCGAATGTCGTGCCGACATAGAGGCCGCTGTTGCTGCGTGTCACACTATTGTTGGAATATTGCAGGAAATACGGGCTAAGTCCCCGCGTCGAGTCCAGCGCAACCGTCATCATGCCGTGTCGCATCTGAGAGATGCGGTTGCTGTCGACCACCACGTCGTAGACGTTGCCGTAGAGAAGAACGCCGGTGGAATCGGAATCATGCTCCGCATAGCTTGACCTGCCATCGAACACATTATCGTATATCACGGCTCTCGATGCGGTCGCTGCCAGAGCAAAACGGCTCGTTCGATCCGGCACGACATTCCAGGGTTGCTCGAGCAGAACGACAGAACCGTCCGTCGATGCGATGTGACGGTGTTGCCCGGCACCTCGCCCGCCAACGATGACGAGATCGAAACCGCCCGGCGTGGCATCCCCCAGATCCGACAGGGACTTGAAGGTAACCGAGTTCGAGGAAGCGCGGACGAAATCGTTTTTAAGCTTGCTCCCGACGATCTCGAAGCAGATCTGTTCGCCCTTGTTGCAATCGACCTTGGTGCAGTCGTGGGGCGCGGCGTTTCGCGAGATGTTTTTCTCAAAATAGAGGTTTCGCATGCTCCCGAAATGCGCCTGGGCAACAAAAAAACGTCCGATGCCATGACCGTCGTCGCGGCTTTCATCCGCATTTGTCAGCTCGTTGCCCGTCATGGCGAAATCGCGCCCACCCCATAGCGCGACGACGGATTCGCCGTAACCCGTCATCCGGAACCGGTTGTTGGAGAAAAACACCTGCCGGCTCGCGCCGTAAAAGGATCCGTTCTCGATCAGCTCGGACGCATGCACAAAAAGCCCTACGGTGTCCTGGGCATCGAACGCCGGCACGCCCCAGGCGTCGATGCGTACGGAATCCAGCCGTGTGTTTTTGGTGTTGCGCAAAGCAAGAAGAGGTTTACCGGCAATGTTGCGGTTGGCATTGAGGGTCAGGTTTCCGAACCGGGTGTCGTCGCCATTAACGACAACCATGCTCTGATCAATCCCTTGGTTCAGCCTGATCTCCGTTTTATTCACCCCTTCCCCGAACCACGCCACATTGGCGGGCGCAATCAAAGGCTTTGTCACGAGATAAATCCCGGCGGGGAAATACAAAACCGATGGCGCCGTTGCGGCCGCGGCGTCGAGCGCGCGCAAAATGGCTGCGGTGTCGTCGGTCATGCCATCGCCCGTTGCACCGAACTGCCTGGCATCGACGCGCTTTTTATCCTGCCCCGCCCATGGCGATTGCGACAGGACGTCAAGTGTCAGCGGACCGCTCCAGCCGAAGCGGCCGCCATGGGTATTGTGAACCCACACCTCATAATTGCCCGGTGGCAGAGTCGGCACCTCGAAATCGACCTTGAAGGGGTTGACGGAAATTACCGGAACATACCAGCCGGCGACAGCGACCGGCTTGATATAGAGATAGGATTGGCTGGTCCCGTTGGACCGCGAAAGGTTGCGTCCATAGACCGAGACGATCGCTCCCGGCGCTGCGGCATCCGGCCCGATCCACCAGCTTTCCGTGCGATTGATCGCAAAGCTGCGTCCTTGAACAGTGCCCCGCCGGGGCCTGATCAGGTAGGTGGACCATGAAGGAAGCGTGGCTGGCAGCAGCGTCGTCGCCGCCGTCGCGTCAGCCGTCAGCGGCGCCACTGGCGTCACCACGCCCTCCGCGGCACCGGGGTGTTGCGAAAAGACTTCGAAACCCGTTCGTCTATCGAGATCGACGCCGGTCATCGAGACAACCTCGCCAGCGCCCGCCGTTCTCGAAATCTCCGCGATTGCCGGACCCTTGCCGCCTACCTCTATCCACGGCGGATTGAAGGCATCCGCATCATCCGGCAATCGTGGTTCTGGAACAGGTATCGGGAAACCGAACTGCCGTGGATCAGGTTGGCTGCCTTGCTCTTGCCCTCCCCGCACCGCAGGCTGCCCGGCAAACGAGAGACCTGAAAATGCGAGCGCAAGGGCGGCAAGCAAAACCGATGATATCAGGGAATTTGATGATCTCATCTTGCCGCTTGTCGTAACATATCCGATTGCAGCGACTTCGGGTGTCGCCACCACTCATACAAATCCTGAATTCCGTATCTGAGTTCGACCGTCGAGTTCCAGCCAAGCGCATTGAGCCGCGAGCAATCGAGCAGCTTTCTGGGGGCTCCATCCGGTTTGCTGGTGTCAAAAACGATCTGCCCATCGTAGCCGACGATACCCGCAATCAGATGGGCGAGATTGCGGATGGATATCTCCCGCCCCGAGCCGATGTTGATCAGCGGAAAATGCGCAGATGATTTCATGAGGAAGCAACAGGCATCCGCCAGATCGTCCACATGGAGAAACTCACGCAAAGGACTGCCCGTACCCCATAGAACAATCTTGTTCTGACCGCTGATTTTCGCTTCATGCATTCTCCTGATCATCGCAGGAATGACGTGTGAGCTTTGCGAATCGAAATTGTCGTTCAGCCCATAAATATTGGTCGGCATGACGGAGACGCAATTCAGGCCGTACTGACTGGAATAGAATTGGGAAAGCTTGAGCGCCGCGATCTTCGCAATCGCGTAGGCCTCGTTGGTCGGCTCCAGCGGACCTGTCAAAAGGGCATTTTCCGTGATCGGTTGTGCTGCGAATTTCGGATAGATGCAGCTAGATCCCATCCAGAGAAGCTTTTCGACACCGATATCGGCAGCCGATTTCATGATATTCATCGAAATGAGCGTGTTGGTGTAAAGAAAGTCCGCCGGATAGGCCGCATTTGCTGCGATGCCTCCGACCTTGGCGGCAGCGACAAAAATGACCTCCGGTCTTGCCGCCGCCATCCATTGCTCCGTCTCGTACTGTCGGGTCAGATCAAGCTCGCTGCGAGAGACCTTGAGAATTTCGCAATTCTCGCGCTCCAGACGTCGCACGAGTGCCGAGCCGACCATTCCGGTATGGCCGGCAACCCAGACGCGCTTGCCATTCAAGCTGAACGGGATTTCTTGCGATTTATGCGACAAATTCATTTCTTCCCTCTTCCAACATCACGAGGCGAAGATCCGCTTCGACCATTTCCTGAACGAGGTCGCAAAAGGAAGTCGAGTGGCTCCAGTGGAGTTTCCTGCGCGCCTTACTGGGGTCGCCGAGAAGAAAATCCACTTCCGCCGGACGAAAATATCTGGGATCGATTTCGATGATCGTATTGCCGGTTTTGGCGTCGTATCCCACTTCGTCACTGCCATCGCCGTTCCACTCGATGGTCTTGCCGACCACGCCGAAAGCAAGCTCAACGAATTCCCGCACCGTATGTGCCTCGCCGGTTGCGAGCACATAGTCCTCGGGTATTTCCTGCTGCACGATGCGCCACATGCCTTCAACATAATCGCGCGCATGCCCCCAGTCTCTCTTTGCGTCGAGATTGCCAAGACGCAGCTTGCTCATGAGACCGCGTTCGATGGCGGCAACGCCGCGCGTGATTTTCCGCGTGACGAATGTCTCCCCGCGAATCGGGCTCTCATGGTTGAAGAGAATGCCGTTGGATGCGTGAAAGCCGTAACTTTCCCGGTAATTGACCGTCATCCAGTATGCGTAGAGTTTTGCCGCAGCATAGGGGCTTCTCGGATAGAACGGTGTACCCTCGTGCTGGGCAACAGTGCCCATCCCCCCGAACAGCTCCGATGTGGACGCCTGATAAAACCGGCAACGGTCGCCGAGGTTCAAAATGCGCATGGCTTCAAGCAGCCTCAGCGTGCCAAGCGCATCCGCATTTGCCGTATATTCCGGCGTCTCGAAGCTGACCTGGACATGGCTTTGGGCGCCGAGATTATAGATCTCGTCGGGCTGGACCTCCTGAATGACCCGGCACAGGTTCGTGGCGTCCGTGAGGTCACCGAAGTGAAGACGAAAGCGAAGGTTTTCCTCGAAGGGATCTTGATAAAGATGATCGATCCGGCCGGTATTGAATGAGGAAGACCGCCTTTTCAGGCCGTGCACGATATATCCCTTGGCAAGCAGCAATTCACTGAGATAAGCGCCGTCCTGCCCGGTTACGCCGATAATCAAGGCTCTCTTGTCTACCATCCACCACATCTCCCAGCGGTTCCGGCCCCGGATGGCGCCTCCCTGAAAGGTATAACGAGGCCCTGCGCATCGGCAGCATACCAAAAGGGAGAGGACGGCCGGTCAGAACTGGCTGATTCACCGTCCACCACCTCGATATCTGCCTTTAAGAGGAGGCAGGGTGGGTATTCCTGCTTCCGACTTAAGCCTTTTGGTCGAGTTGCAGGTCACGCAGGCCGTGCCAGACTTCAAAAATACAACGCCGGGTCGCGCACGATCTTTACGATAACAGGGAGCGCGAGACGACATCATCTACGGTTCATGGAGGCGGATTGGATGGGTACGTTCGCGACGACTTACGAAAAAATGCAGAACTTCAACTGGCTGACGCGCTTTCTGCACGCGGGCCGCTATCGAAAGCTGCTTGAGGTCCTCGAAACAGTGCAGAAGGACGTCGGCAATCGGAAGGTCCGAATACTGGATATCGGCTGCGGCCCCGGAACCGCGGTCGGACATATTCTGGAAAAATTCGACGTCGATTACGTCGGTATCGACTACGATCCAATCTTCATCGAGGCCGCGCGCAATCGCTACAGCAACTACGAAAACTGCCGTTTCATCGTCGGCGATGCCACCGACGAGAGCCTTTACGAAACGATCGAGGCCGACATCGTCATCGCGCTGGAAACGCTTGAACATATCCACCTCAACCGCACCGTCCGTGTCATCGAGCACGTCTGCGCGATCGTTCGTCCCCGCATTTTCCTGGTTACGGTACCCGTCGAAGTCGGTCCAGCCGTATGGATCAAGAACTGGGGTTCGGCCCTCATGGGCTACAATCGGCAATCCGGCAATCTGAAAGAGACTTTTTGGGCAGGCTTATACCGGCTGGACCGGGTGCCCGCGCACCATACGTCACATCAGGGCTTCGACTGGCGGTGTCTGGCGCAGCTTATCCGCGTCAACGCCCCTCTGCGCGAAATCCGCAGCCTGCCGTTTTCTTTTGTTCCACGCTTTCTCAGTCCGAACGTCGCGCTGATCGCCGAGCCGGTAAAATCGAAGATCGATCTGGCAAACGATGACCCCGAGGCATGGAAGATCAACCATGGCCACACAACCTGGAACCAACAGCATATTGTCGAAGGTGCCGTTGCAACCGATGCTGCGCGCCACGCCAAGTCCTCGTCAACATGGTCGATGCGCCTCAAGGGATTGCTGGGAATGGGCCTCGCCACCATGCCATTTGCATGGCATCGCTGGTCTTACATTTCCATTTCCCCAGGCGAACTGCATTCATCGCATTTCCTGCTGACGATCGACAAACACTTGCTGCGGTCTCATCAACCGATGGAGGGCGACATTATCGTCCTTGCGGGGCAAGCCATTGTTCAACGCATTTCTGAAGCCAGCTATCTGCTGATCTAGGATCAGGACTTGTCAGCCGCAGCGAGCGCAGAGAAGACGAAAGTCGGACATGGGTCGTTCCGGGTTGCAGACATCCACAGGGGGACCGCCAACGCCCGTCAAACCCGATATCGCAGGGCCTCTAAAACCCTGACGAACGCCGGTGATGCCTGGCGACGGCTGGGGTAATAGAGGTAATATCCGTCCCAGGGCGGGGACCCGTTCGATAACGCACGTCCTGGCGACATCGCTTATTACGCGCCATGGGGTAATCTGGTCTTCTATTACGACAGTTACCGATACTCTAAAGGGCTGATCCGCCTCGGACGTTTCGGTGACGGCTTCGAGCCACTTTTGATCCGCGGCGAATTCCCTCTGCGCATAGAGCACGCCTGACACGCGCCTGCTAAAGGTAATTGCCACTAACGTCGGGAAAGCAAGCGGGCCATGGCATGATGGGGTGCCGGCTTATCACTATCCGGGCCGCTTTCCTTTTCGAGACGGGCACGAATCTTTTCGATTTCCTCTTCAGTGAGGTGCTCGATCCCGATGAAGTCGTCGCGCGCCTGCTCCACCGCCCGCAGCAGCTCGTCGAGTTTTGCTTCCATCGCCGCGGAATCCCTGTTCTGTGAATTCTGCACGAGGAAAATCATCAGGAAGGTGACAATGGTCGTACCCGTATTGATGACCAGTTGCCAGACCTCCGAAAACCCAAACAGCGGTCCGCTTATCCCCCAGACGAGGACAGTTCCGAGAGCCACCATGAAAGCCGTTGGAGAGCCGGAAAATGAAGCTATAGCGCTTGCGAAGCGAGTGAAGAATTTATTCATAACACGCTGCCCCTTGTTGCCATTTTAGGGATGCAAACCAACCAACAAAATGCACGATTGTTCCAGGGTACCGGGAAAGCAGAAGTGCCGATTTGCACTTCGATCCGCGGCAAGCCCTCATTTGTGATCGTTCTCGCCAAAGTGGTCGGTGAATTCTCCGCAGTGACAATGAGGGCCACCAAGTCTCCAACCTCCGCATTCAAGCCGGTCGGCACAAGCGTCGGTGCCATCACCTCCGCTTGACTATTCTCCGAAGCATGGAGCCTCTCGCCTTGCGAGGAATGAGATCGATATCGCTGACAAGCTTTGCGCCCCCCTCCCGCCGTTCCAATGTGATCTTCCGGCTATGAAACGCTTCCAGTTCGGCACGATGCGCCACGCTTACGATCGTCGCATCGGGTAGTTCATCGATTACCGTCTGCATCATCTTGTCCTGACTTTTCTCGTCCAGAGCCGCTGTCGCCTCGTCCATGACGATGATGTCGGGGGCGTTCAGCAACAGGCGTGCGAAGGTCAGCCGTTGTTTTTCGCCACCTGATAACGTCTGGTCCCACGGCGCGTCGTCTTCGATCTTGTCTTTGAGCTGACCCAGACCGACCTTGTCGAGAGCGGCCCCGATCTCTTCCGGCGTCCAGCTCTCGGCCGGTTGCGGATAGCAGACCGCCCGACGTAGCGTGCCGGCCGGAATATATGGCCGCTGCGGTAGCATGAACAATCGGCTGCCGGCGCGAAAATTGACGCTACCTCCACCCCATGGCCAGAGACCGGAAATGGCCCGAACCAGCGTGCTTTTGCCGGAGCCGGATTCCCCCGCGACAAGCACTCTCTCACCCGCGCCGATTTCGACATCCGTCTCCTTGACGACGGCCGTTCCGTCACCGAGAGAAACGGACACATCCTTGAGGCTGAGTATCGTAGCGCCTTCCGTTTCGCCGCGCACGATGCGACCGAGAGTGTCGCTCTTTTCGGCCCGCTCCAGGCCATCGAGCGACATCATCAGGGAGGCAACACGTCGCGCGCAGGCATTCCAGTCGGCCAGACGGGGATAGTTGTCGACCAGCCAGCCAAATGCGGATTGGACAATGGTGAAAGCGGAAGCAGCCTGCATTACCTCGCCAAGGGACATGCTTCCATCGAGAAACTTCGGCGCACACAGCAGAACGGGTACGACGGGGGCAATCAACATAGATCCATTCGATACGACCGTGGTCCGCATGTATTGCTGTGCCATAAGACGCCACTGCCGCCGGACATTGCCGAAGCGCTTGTCCAGATCGCTGCGCTCCTCGTCTTCACCGCCAAGCAGGGCGATGCTCTCACCATTCTCCCTGACGCGCGTGAGCGTGTAGCGGAACTCCGCTTCAACCTGGTTCTTGACTTCGGAAACCTTGACGAAGTTCCGGGCAATGAAGGCGATGGAACTGGATGTGATGATTGCATAGATGACGGCCGCAATCACGAGAAAGCCGGGGATCGTGATCCAGACACCCGCGATGGAGACCGTGAGAGCCCCACCAATCGTCCACAAGACAACGATAAAGGTAGAGGCAGACACGAATGCAGCTATGACACCGGAAACAAAATCCACCGGCGCCTCGGTGGCAATACGCATATCCTCCGAGAGCCTTGCCTCGGGGTTTTGATGGTCACCATCGATCAAATTGAGCTGATAATAGCGGCCATTCGCAATCCATCTTCCAACGAGCGCCTTTGTCAGCCAGGAGCGCCAGCGCCGCTGAATGCGCATCCTGACATAGACCTGCGAGGTAACGATGAAGACGCTTCCCAGGACGAGCAGCGGAAAGACGGATCCGAGAAAATAGACCGTGGACGCGTCGCGTTTCTCAATCGCATCAAAAATCCCGCGATTCCAGACATTGATGCCATATTGGAAACCGACATTTATGCCGATCATGGCCAGAAGCCCGAGCGAAAACAGCCAGGCCAGCCGATCGCCGCGACGGCTCCAGAAACCTCGCGCGCTGATCCAGAAGCGCTTCAGCAGATATTTCCTGCGAGCCTCCTCGGCCTCCTCCGGCGTCAAGCCCAAAGCAGGTTCCATCTCCTCTGGCGGGAGCGGATCATCGTTTTCATTAGCATCGTTTTCGGATGCGGTTGGGGTGCCAGTCTCGTCGGCACCAACGACCGGCTTCGGTCCTGCGTCATTATCGATCATGGGCGCTAAACGAACGATGCGTCGAAAGGTTTCACGGCTTTGTGATGCGTCGTGAAATATAATTCCGTTGCTGCGCGGGGCTTTTCAAAAGCCTCTAAATACACGGCTTTCTGGCCCGCTGCCGACATACCGGAATCGCGCTAGCGGATATTGTGACCGTTGGTGGAGACGGTCCAGGTGCATCGCCATGGGGTGCCTGACTTGGCCCGCGGTGCGACAGATCATATTGACGGTTAACCGCGTGTTGACTTCCCGTTTGACGAGATGGCCTAACATAAGCAGACTCTGAAATTGGACCCCGCCGCACCCGGTTGTCATGCCGTGCGGCAAGCATACGGCGCCATCATGCGACTTAGTACCATCACGAACCTGGCTTATGCTGTCACCCTCGTGCTCACGACAGTATCGGCGGCCACATTCATTCTATCGGCCAGAAGCGCTTCTCAAGAGCGGGTGGCAATCCAGGATCACCTCGAACTGACCGATCTCGCCGAAGAACTGGCGATCATTGCGGACGAGCGCACCGAGGAGGCGCGTCTTTACGTCATGCGGGGCGACGAGCAACATCTCGCAAAATTCTACGTCGACGAAGATCAGGAAAAGCACCTTGAAAACACCCTGGACAAACTCGCAGCTCTTGGTGTTTCGCCGCAAGAGGCAGGCTCATTTCAGGACATACGAAAGAGCGCCGACGCACTGGACAAGATGGAGCGCGATGCAATCGGTTTTTATCGATCCGGCCGCCAGAACGATGCACAGCAGGTCCTGTTCGGCGATGAGCACTATGGACTGCATACGGACCTGCTGACAACCGTCGCGATGCTGAGAGAAGCCATTGCCGCCCGCTCGCAGGCAATGGTTGACCAGGCTAAAGACCGAAGCGATTTCTACGGATCGATCGCGAAGGTGATGCTTGCGCTCACCGCCCTGATGTTTGTGGCCGTACTCTATTTTGTCCTCAGCAGACGCGTTGCCTTGCCGCTTATCAAAATGAGCAACATCGTCACGCGCCTTGCCCGGCAGGACTACAGTATCGACCTGCCCGACGAAGGCCGGCGTGACGAAATCGGTGAAATGAACCAGGCTATCAGGATCTTCCGCAGCAACGGGCTGGAACGGGAACGGCTTGACGCGGAGCACCGCAGGAATCAACGCATCAAGGACCTGATCCTGCAGATGATGCATCGGATTCAGGCCTGCCAGAATCAGGAAGAATTGTCCGACGTCGTTTCGAAATTCATGCCTCAGATTTTCCCAGCCATTGCCGGCCGCCTGCTTGTTCTCAAGGAACACAGTTCGATTCTACAATCGACCGGACAATGGTCCGATCCTTCGTTTTCCGCCCCGGAATTTTCGATCGATGATTGCTGGGCTCTCCGTCGCGGGCGTCCCCACGCCAGCAACCCGGGCGGAGACGATGTCGTCTGCCATCACCTCCATGGCAGTTTCGGAACCGGCCTGTGCATACCACTCACGGCATTGGGAGACACCGTCGGCTTATTGTATCTTGAAATTCCGCAGAGTAACGAGACGCTGGAGTTAGAGCGGCTATATCTGGAACTCCTTGCCGAAAATATAGGCCTTGCCGTTGCAAACCTCCAGCTTCGGCAGCGGCTGGTTGGCATGGCACGGCAAGACGCCCTGACTGGTCTTTTGAACCGTCGATCGCTTGATGAGACGCTGAACAGGCATATTGAAAAGCCAACCAATTCGCTTGCATGCCTGATGCTCGACATCGACCATTTCAAGCGCTTCAATGACCGGTTTGGCCATGATGCCGGAGACGCGGTGATGCAATATGTCGCCCAGGTGCTTTCGGAAGCTGTCGGGGGTCTGGGTGAACTATTCCGTTTCGGCGGCGAGGAATTCACCGTGCTCATGCCGGCTGGGGGCATTGAAGATGCCATCAAGGTTGCGGAGAAACTCCGGCACGCGGTCGAGCGCGCACCTTTCACCTACCGGGGCCGTCTGCTTGACTCGATCACCATATCCATCGGCATCGCAACTTCACCGGGCGCCGGAACCGTGAGCAGCGTCCTGGAACGGGCGGACGCTGCGCTTTTGAGCGCCAAGCAGACAGGCAGGAACAAATGGGTGTCGGCCGAGAAGCCTCCAACCGATTAGGTAGAGGATCCGCCGCGCCGATTGCGTGGTTATCGACGAAGCAGCGGACCTAGCATATTTGACCGGCTAGACGATGAGGTTCGGGTTCTCCTACAGCTGGAATCCGCCTTCGAAAGCAAGCGCGTTGTCTCCGCGGCGGCATCCGGGCGGCAGGGTATCGAGTTTTTCGACATTACCGCCGCCGATAACTACCTCGTCCGGTTCAAGGGCGGCAGTCAGGCGATCCACGACATCAGTGACGCGCTTTTGCCGCCGATATCGATCGCTAAAACGATCCGGTCCTGTGCCATTGAACTACCGTCCGTCGTATTTGCCTGCATGGGCGTCACTCCGGATCGACCCAACCGCCGGGCGGCGCGAAATTCTCCATCTCGACCGGACCCCAGCTTCCCACGGCATAGCGTGGCGGCACTGCCGGGTCGTCGAGAATGGGCTCAACGATTTTCCATGCGAGTTCTGCCGCATCCTGACGGGTGAAAAGCTGGCGCTCGCCAGCCATCGCGTCACCGATCAGCCGTTCATAAGGCGCCATGTCGCCGATGCCGTCATCGACAGCGCCCAGTTCCACCGCCTCGCCGAGCATACTGTCCCCGGCAGCCTTGCGGCGCGCGCCAATGCCGATGGCGATATCTGGCCCGAGCCGGAAGCGCACATAATTTGCGGCCGCCGTCTCAACATCGCCGAAAAGCGCTATCGGCGGCCGCTTGAAACGCACCACAACTTCGGTTGCATGGGCAGGCAGGTTCTTTCCGGCGCGGATGAAGAAAGGCACGCCGTTCCAGCGCCATGTCGCCACGCGAAACCGCACGGCGGCAAAGGTCTCGCGGCTTGAGCCGGGCGCAACGCCGGGTTCGTCGAGATAACCGTCGAACTGGCCACGCACCACATCATCGCGGCTGAGCGGTGGCATGGCTTTGAGGATCTGCACTTTCTCATCGACAAGATCATCCGAAGCGCTTGTTGCCGGTGGCTCCATGGCCAGTAGCAACAGCACGTTGATGAGATGGTTCTGGATCACATCCCGGATGCATCCAACCTCGTCATAGAACTTTCCGCGTCCCTTGATGCCGAAATCCTCGGCCATGGTGATCTGCACGCTTTCAACATGGTCGCGGTTCCAGACCGGCTCAAGAAACGCATTCGCGAACCGGAAATAAAGAAGATTCTGAATGGCCTCCTTGCCGAGAAAATGGTCGATGCGAAAAATGGCATCCTCTTCGAAAACCGCATGCAGCGCATGGTTCAGCGCCTCGGCCGAGGCAAGGTCGCGGCCGAAGGGTTTTTCCACCATCAATCGTGCCGAGGCGGCTATCCCGGCCTTATCAAGCCCGGTCACGACGGTTTCAAACAGTGACGGCGGAATGGCGAGATAATAAAGCGGATGCCCGTGGTCACCGAGTGCGGCGCGCAGCTTTTCGAATGTCGCCTCGTTCCGGTAGTCTCCGGACACGTAATGCAGTTGAGAAGCGAATTTTTCGAAGACGGCTTCATCGATCTTGTCGACGTGGCTGGCAACCGCGTCGCGCGCCCTCGCGATCAGTTGATCGCGCGACCAGTCATCGAAGGCGACACCGATGACTGGCGTTTGAAGCGCGCCGCGTTTCACCATGGCGTAGAGGGAAGGAAAGATCATTTTGTAGGCAAGGTCGCCCGTGGCACCGAACACCACGAGCACGTCCGATCGCTGCTTATCCATGGCCGGCGCCCTCATTTTGCTTTTTCCAGATGGCCGCCAAAGGCATTGCGCATGGCCGAGAGTACCTTGCCAGCAAACTCCGCCTCACCGCGTGAGGAGAAGCGCTCGAACAGGGCGGAAGCCAAAACAGGGGCCGGAACGCCCGTTTCGACGGCCGCCTGAAGGGTCCAGCGCCCTTCGCCGGAATCTGACACCCGCCCGCCATACTGGTCGAGATGAGGGTCCTGCTTCAGCGCCTCCGCCGTCAGATCGAGCAGCCACGAGCCAATGACAGACCCATGCCGCCAGACCTCCGTCACGGCAGGAAGATCGATGTCGAACTGATAATATTGAGGGTGGGCGAGCGGCGCCGTTTCCGCATCGGCCTCCCGGTGCTGCGTGCCGGCATTGGCGGCCTTCAAGATGTTCAGGCCTTCCGCATAGGCGGCCATGACACCGTATTCGATGCCATTGTGAACCATCTTGACGAAATGCCCTGCGCCTGACGGTCCGCAATGCAGATATCCCAGTGGCGCCGTGCCGGTGACGGGATCGGCCGCGATGCCCTGGCCCGCACCGGGAGCAAGGGAGGCAAAAATCGGATCGAGCCGCTGCACGGCACCCAACGGGCCACCGATCATCAGAGAATAGCCGCGCTCCAGACCCCAGACGCCACCGGATGTACCGGTGTCGATGAAGTCGATGCTACGGGGCGCAAATTCCGCCGCCAAATCGATGGCATCGCGGTAGAAGGAGTTGCCGCCATCGATGATGGCATCGCCCGCCTGCAGTTTGGCGGCAAAGTCACGAGCAATTTTCGGCGTTATTGCCGCGGGCAGCATGAGCCAGACGGCGCGTGGCGGTGACAGCTTCGCGACCAGGTCGTCTGGCGAGCTCGCGCCAACTGCGCCTTCCTTCACCAATGCTGCGACATTGTCGAGATTGACGTCGAAGACCACGCAATCATGACCCTGTTCCAGAAGACGGCGCACCATGTTTGCGCCCATTCGTCCAAGCCCAACCATTCCGATCTGCATGCTGACACTCCATTTGTCCAATGCGCGATATGTACTTCATTCGCCGAGGCGAACGGTGAAATCCTGGTTTTCCCAATTCCCTGTGTTTGGCCAAAAGAAAGTAAAAACGATCGGCCCGCCAGGGCAGATCGCAGACAAGCGCAAGATATCGGGTGCAGGCACTGTCTATCCTCGGATAATAGACCTCGTTCAGAATGCCGTGGCTGAGCGTGAACCAGATAGGCGATGCTTCTGACAGCGCAGTGCCGACCCCGTTTTTGGCGCTCGACGTCCAGCGCGCTTCTATGCCAGGCGCGCCCGGTGCAGAATCCAGTCCGGTGCGCATCATGGTATGTCTGCAGTCCTGAACAGTCATGACGGGTATCTCGACCTTGAACTAATGGTCTTTCCGGGATGAGAACAGGAAACAGGCTTACCGGTTCCTTGCTTATGTCCAGACCGGATGCAGCCTCGCCATCAAGCTAGGTATTGGCGAACTGGTACACAACTAAAGATTTGGTAATTTAAGCCGCGCCGCGCGTTGGGCATTTTGGGTGGCAGGACCAGGATGCTCAGCCACCAGCAAGCCGCAAGAGCAGGCGACCGTTATAGATCACACCACTCATGCCGATTAACCGGCTATTCCAAGGGGACATCAACCGCCCCGCCAGCCCCTTGCATTGTCTATGGCGCGTGCGAAGCGAGCGTGATCCGCTTGTTCGACCGATCCATCGGGTTTGACTATCTCGGCATCTTTTCGCATGGCGGTTACATCGACATCGCACAGTTCCGCGAGACCAAGCGCCGTCAACTCCCGCATGGCCGGCACGCAGATGCTCCGACCACTGGCAGCGGCCAGGAAACGGGCAAAATAGCGACTGTTCGACAAGCCGCCATCTATCGAAATCGTATCACCGATGGGAACGACAGACTGCGCCGCTTCGATCAACCGAACCGTCAGCAAGGCAATGCCCTCAAGCAGGGCGCGCACCATGTCACTCCGCCCGGTCGCGTGGTCCATGCCGATGAAAAGCGGCACGGCCTGTCTATCCCAATATGGCGCAGCAAGGCCCGAAAATGCAGGCACGAACACCAGTCCACGACGAACGGCCGATGAACCCTCAAAACCGTCAAGTTCAGTATTGTCAGCATAAAGGCCGATCTTTCGCGCCCATTCGAGCGCGGCACCGGCATCATAAACCCCGCCTTCGATGGCGAAAACGGCCGCGCCGCCTTGCTTCTGCCAGCCAATGGTGGGCAGAAGCTCCCCCGCCAACGGGCGTTCGTGACCAGCGATGGCCAACAGGAAGGCGCCCGTGCCGAAGGTTATCTTGCAATCGCCCGGTTTGCGGCAACCGTGCCCATAAAGCGCCGCCTGCTGATCGACGATGGAAACGCGGATGGGCGTTCCCTCGATGGAACCGAAGCCGCCATTAATAGGACCGATTGCGGGCAGACAATCCAGCGGCACCCCGTGAAGAGCGCAGAGTTCCGGACTCCAGGCACCGGTTGCCAGATCAAGCAGTCCCGTGCGCGAGGCCGTTGCAAGGTCGGTGCGGAAACAGCCTGCAAGCCGATCCAGAAAGAATGCGTCGGTTGTGCCCAGGCGCAACCGCCCTTCGGCTCCCGCCCGTGCCACCGCCGGATTGTGCCTTAGCAACCACGACAGTTTGCTCGCCGAAAAATAGGGATCGAGCGGCAATCCGCAAATCTCTTTCGATCGTTCCGCAGCCGATTGGGGCAAATCGGCCAAGGCTTCGGCGGTGCGGGCGTCCTGCCAGACGATGACCGGCGACAGCGCTTCCCCACTCTCGGCATCCCACGCCAGGCAACTCTCGCCCTGGTTGGCGATCGCGATCGCATCTACCGGCCCGGCAGCGGCCAGTACCGCGCGGATGTTGCGCAACAGCTCTTCCGGGTCATGCTCCACATGGCCGGGGTTTGGATAGAACTGTGCATGACGCAGGCTTGAGACGAGTTCCGCCGTGCCACCGTCGCTTATCACAAGGCATCGGGTCGACGTCGTTCCCTGATCGATCGCCGCTATGCGCATCAATTCGTCTCCTGAAAGTGAAAGGCAATCTGGGTCGCCTCAACTGCAGCGCGGGGAATGGGCACAAGCACACGGCGTTCCGGCAGCCACAGGCCGGACTTGCTCCACACTTCCGTTCCATCAAGATGAAGCGAAAGCCTGCCTTGAACACGTCTGATGAAGCGCAGCTGAAAATCGCGAAAAGCCGGCCGGTCAAGTCCTCCCGATCGCACCATGGTGGGTACCGCGAGTTTGAGCGGGTCGGCGAAAGCGATACGCACTGCCTTTGCGTTGCAGGGTTCGCGGGTGAGATCGTCGGCAACGGCAGCACCCACGCGGCGGCCTTCGCGAAACGACCAGCCACCCGTTTCCACGGCCCGCAATACGTTCCCCGTGGCGAAGAACATCGGGTTGGCCATCCGGCCGTCCTGATCGATCGTCGGGCCACCGCTGCCTGCCGCCACATCAACAGGGGATGCGTTCAGAAGCGCTGCCTCCGGCGTGAACCGCCCGGTGAGGAGAACACCATCGCACTTGACGGTGAGGATACGGCCATCTGCCAGCCGGATGTCGGCCTCCTCGACACGACCGCGCCCACGAATGTCCACAAGTGTTGCGCGGCAATGAAAGGGCACCCCGACCAATCGGGGAAACCACCGGAAAAGCGACCGCGCCAGCGGTTCCGGCTCAGGCTCGATCATCGCCACCGGACGCGCGCGATACGTCAGGCATGTGAGAAGTGCGGAAAAGGAAACCAGTTCCGAACCAAGGATAAGCGGCCGGCGAAAGGGCATGATGCCGTGAAAGGCGACATAGGATTGCAGCGTGCCGGTGGTGATCACTCCCACCGGCCGATCGCCCGGCAGGAGCCGCGCTGAGCGTGGCGTTTCCCGCGCGCCGGTCGCCAGCACAATGCGCCGGGCCTTCAATGTCTCCACGCCGCGCGCAGACGTAACCAGCAGCGTACCGTCCTGTCCGAGTTCCACCACGGAATGACCGGTGCGAACATCAACACCCGCATCCTGCGCTTGGCGCTGCAGACGTCGCGCATAGGCCGGGCCGAAATAGACGCGTCCGAATTCGCGCATGCCGAAAGGCGAATGTGTGCAATGACGGGGTGCGCCGCCAAGGGCTGGCTCACGCTCGAGGATCGTCACACGCGCGACGCCGCGTGCTTTCAGCTCCAGCGCTGCCGCCACGCCCGCCGGGCCGCCGCCGACCACGATTACATCTATATCCGGAACGTTTTCGTGCATCTGCTGAAAAGGCTTCCGGGTGCTCATCGGTCGTCTCCCGGACGGACCGCAAGCGGTACAGCCAGACGGTCGCCCGTCATCGCGGCCAGCCGGGCATTGCAGTAAAACCCCTGACAGCGCCCCATGCCGGCGCGGGTGCGCCGCCGCAGACCTCCGAAATCACCCGGCGGCACCGGGCTGGAAAATGTCGCCTCGATCTCACGACGGGTGACAAGCTCGCAATGGCAGACGATTTCGCCATGATCGGCGCGCTGCCAGTCCCGCTCGCAGGTTTCGCTCAGGTTCGGCATCGTCACATCAGGCACTGCGGGCGGGGGCACGAAGCGCGTGCAGAAACTTTCGTGAAGCGCAAGAGCGTGCTGCGCCAGACCAAGTGCCGCACTGAGACCGGTGGATCGCACGCCGCCAAGCGTGATCGCGCGCCGGTCCGGCCGTGCGGAAATCCGGTAATGTTTCTTCTCGGAGGCCGGGCGCAAGCCGGCATAGACAGCAGTCACGGGAATGGAGGCCAGTGCCGGAACGATCTCCCTGCCGCGCGTCAGCAGCGCTTCCAGTGCCGCCGTTTCTACCGTCGCACGCTCGCGGTCATCCTGTTCTTCCGCCGTCGGGCCGATGAGAACGTTGCCGAAGGCGGTTGGACACACAACGATGCCCTTGGTGATTTCGGTGGGAACGGGCAGGATGATGCGCGGCACGTGCTGGCGGGCGGCCTTATCGAGGACGACGAATTGTCCCTTGCGAGGCTTGATGGTGAAGTCTGGGACAAGCCCCAGCCGTGCATCGACGATATCACCGAACAAACCGGCCGCATTGACAACGCTCGCTGCAAGGATCGGACCGGCCGTCGTCTCTATCCGCCACGCGCCATCAAACGCACCGGACAGGACTTCGGCGTTGCGCATCAGCTGCGCGCCAAGCGCCACCGCTTGCGTAAGATAGCCCAGCGGCGCGGACCAGGGATCAATGACATGTTCACCCGGAACTTCGAGTGCTGCGACAAGACGATCGGACAAGCCGGGCATGGATTCCCGGGCCTGCCGGACCGTGAGCAGACCGAGCTCGGCAATACCGTTGCGTCGCCCCTGCTCGGCGATCTCCTCCAGGCTTTGCGCCTCGTGGGGATTCCACGCACAGACCAACGCGCCGGTTTCAACGAGGCTAAGGCCCATCTGCCTGTGGATGGACAGATATTCTGCCCGACCAGCCTTCACCAATTCCAGTTCCAGACTGCCTTCGGGCGCATCGAAGCCGGTGTGGAGGATAGCGCTGTTGGCCTTCGATGCCCCGGAAAGAATATCGGACCCCTTCTCGATGACCACGACCTTCGCACCAGCCAGTGCGAAACGACGGGCAACCGCGCAACCGACCACCCCGGCACCGATGACGGCAACGTCGAATGCTGTGGAGAGGCTCTGGACCATGGGCTTGCCTTTATTTTCGTGGTTCGAAAGCGAAATCAACAGGCGCAACGGATCAAGCCGATGCACCTTGCCGGTTCGTGGCTATGAAAGAGATCTGCTTTGTTTCTAGTCGGACAAAGCCGTCAGAGGCTTTTCGGATTCAACTAACGTCACGCCGCTTGTCTCCTGCTGGCACATGGCGCTGATCAGGGTCATGATCTTCCCCGCCGCTTCGACGGGCGGCACGCCACCATCACGAATATTGGAAATGCAGTTGCGTCGGGAATCCGGCAGCCCGGTCTCCGGCCCGAAGGTGACATAGGCGCCAAGACTGTCGGCTGCCGAAAGGCCCGGCCGCTCGCCAATCAGGATCACCGCCACCTTTGCGCCGAGCGCGGCTCCCACATCATCCGCCAGCGCAACCCGTGCCTGCGTGGCAAGCGTGATCGGCGCAACCGTCAATCCGTTGCTTGCGAGTGAATTAAGCAACGCCGTTGCCACCGGCACGGCATTCATCTCCACAGCCGTTGCGGAAAGCCCGTCGGCGATTACCAATGCGACATCGGCTCCCTTGGCCTGCCCGTCGAGCGCCAGACGGCCCTCGTCTGAAAGAGCACGGCCGAGATCGGGTCGGCGCAGGTAATCCGCACGGTCCTGCGCGCGGCTTGCGACATGCAAGACATCCGCACCCCAAGCGCGCAAGTCGCGCTCCACTTTATCAATATCCAGCGGATGCCATACGGCCTGGCGCGCCTGCGCATGATCCAACAAAAATGTCTGTACCGCGCGCGTGGGCGGGCTTGCACCCGTGCGGCCGAGCGCCACGCGTGCATCTGTTGCCACACGCAGGGCCTTGAGACGTTCCGGCGGGCTGGAGATGAGGGAGGGCCGGCGGTCGCGCATCAGGCGGCGTCTCTCCCAAGAAAATCAAGTTCGCGAAGCCCGCGGTTCATCAGCGCAGGGTTCTCGATCATATGGCCGGCGGCATCCGTCACGCCCATATTCACCAGCCACTCCTCAAACTCCGGCGCAGGCCGACGCTTCAGCGTTTCGCGGGCATAGATTGAATCGTGATGGGAAAGCGTCTGGTAGTTCAGCATGACGTCGTCCGAGCCTGGCACGGTAATGACGAAGTTCACATCAGCGGCGCACAGCATGGTCAGCAGCACGTCCATGTCTTCCTGGTCGGCATCGGCGTGGTTGGTGTAGCAGACGTCGACACCCATCGGCAGGCCAAGCAGCTTTCCGCAGAAATGATCTTCAAGCCCGGCGCGAATGATCTGCTTGCCATTATAGAGATATTCCGGACCGATGAAGCCGACGACGGTATTCACCAGAAGCGGCGAGAATTCGCGCGCCACGGCATAGGCACGCGCCTCCATCGTTTGCTGATCGACACCAAAATGCGCATCGGCCGACAGGGCAGCCCCCTGCCCCGTCTCGAAATACATGAGGTCGCTGCCGATAGTTCCGCGCTTCAGCGACTGACCAGCCTCATGAGCCTCTCGCAGAACGGCAAGATCAATGCCGAAGCCCGCATTGGCCTTCTGGGAACCCGCAATCGACTGGAAAACCAGATCGACGGGTGCAGCGCGCTCCATCGCCCTGATAGCCGTCGTCACATGGCCAAGGCAGCAGGTCTGGGTTGGAATGTCCAGCCATTGCCGCAGATCGTCAAGCAACTGCACGACGCGGATATAGTCCGTCACAGCGCTGGTGGCCGGGTTAACACCGATCACCGCATCGCCGCTCCCCAGCAGCAACCCGTCAATGGCCGAGATGGCGATGCCACGGGAACTGTCAGTCGGATGATTGGGTTGGTTGCGGGTGGAAAGGCGGCCGGAAAGACCAATCGTGTTGCGAAAACGGGTCACGACTTCCCGTTTGGCCGATACCGTCACGAGATCCTGCAGACGCATGATCTTGGAGACTGCCGCCACCATTTCCGGTGTCAGACCCCAACTTACCGCTTCAAGTTCCGCGTGCCCGACCTTGGAATTGAGCAGCCACTCGCGAAATTCGCCAACCGTCAGAGAAGACACCGGCGCGAAGGCCAGTGCGTCGTGCTGGCGCGCGATCAGGGCCGAAATCTCGTCCTCGTCCGAGGCGATCAATTCCTGTGCAACAAAGGTGGAAAGCGGCAGATCGGCCAGCGCCATCTGCGCCGCCAGTCTCTCCACCGGCCCTTCCGCCGCGATCCCGGCCAATTGGTCACCTGACCTTTCCGGCGTCGCCTTTGCCATCAGGGTTTTCAGATCGTCGAAACGATAGGTCGTGCCGGCTGCGATCTGTCGATAAGCCATTTTTCCGGCCCCTTACTTCACGAAAGTCTTCGTCAGGCCCACCGTGCGGTCCACGATCAGGACGACGGCAAGCGTGAGCACGATCAGAAGAACGGAGATGGCGGCAACAAGCGGATCAGCCTGGGTTTCGACATGCTGATACATGGCAACGGGAAGCGTCGTGATGCGCGGACCGGTGAGGAACAGCGAAATCACGGCTTCATCGAACGAGACGAGAAAGGAAAGCGCTGCCGTTGCAACGATGCCAGGCGCGATCATCGGCATGGTGACGCGGCGAAAGACGGTAAGAGGTGACGCCCCGAGCGTGGAGGCGGCCTCCTCGTAGATCAGCGGCAGGCCCGCAAGCGACGTGGTGAGTACACGCAGCGCATAGGGTAACACGATGATTAGATGCGCGATCACCAGACCCGTGAATGTACCGAGCAGGCCCGCACCGGCAAAGACGATCAGGATCGCAAGGCCAAGAACAATAGTCGGCAGAAGAAGCGGCGCGGTGAAGAAGGCGAGCAATGTATCCGCGCCAATCACCCGCATCCGCACGATGGCATAGGAGGCGGGCAGCGCAATCAGCATGGACAGCACGGTAACGATGACCGCAAGGAGCGTGCTGGTGCCCAGGGCGCCGATCATCTTTGAATTGTGCATGAGATCCACATACCAGCGCAGGCTCCAGCCGGAGGGCGGGAAGGTCATGTAGCTGTCGGCCGAAAACGAGATCGGCACGACGAGCACCACAGGCGCAAGCAGAAAAAGGAACATGATGAAGGCGACAATTTTCAGCGCCAGCGGAGCGGGACGTTCTTCCATCTTCGATCTCCTTTACAGAATGGCCCGCAGAAGCCGGGAATAGAGCACCAGGGCGGCACCGAAGATCACGAGGATGATCATCGAAAGCGTAGCGGCGAGTGGCCAGTTGAGCGTCACGATGGCCTGATCATAGATTTCTGTTGCCAGAAGGAAGACGCGGCCGCCGCCGAGCAGCTTGGGAGTGATGAACGAACTGACGGCCAGAACGAAGGAGAGCAGGCAACCCAGCGCCACGCCGGGCATGGTGAGCGGCACGATGATCCGCCAGAACACTTTCCAGGGCGATGCGCCGAGCGTTTCCGCAGCTTCCTCGACGCGAGGATCAAGCCTGCCGAAGCCGGCGAGGAGCGCCAGGATCATATAGGGCATCAGGATTTCGGTAAGCCCGATGACGACGCCGATCTTGTTGAACAGTAGACGCACCCCGCCTTCCGCGCCCAGTGCGAAGAGGATGTTGTTGATGAGGCCGTCATCGGCCAGGATCGCGATCCAGCCATAAGTGCGCACCACCGCCGAGGTGAGAAGCGGCGAAATGACCAGCACTAGCAAAAGCGTTTTCCAGCGACCCTGCGCCCGGTGAAGGTAGAGGGCGATGGGATAGGAGGCGAGCAGCGTGAGAACGGTGATCATAAGGCTGGTCAGGATGCTCTGACCAATCAGCTCGATATAAAAACCGTCGGTCAGTGTCGACGACCAGTTGTCGAGTGTATGGGCTTCCCCGAGACCGCCGCCACCGAGGCTTTCGCGGAAGGAAAGCAGCAGCAGGTTGAAGACGGGCAACACGAAGGCCAGACCGTTGACCGCAATGATGGGTCCAAGAAGAAGGGTTGCGAGAAACACGATGGAAGAGGTACGGCCACCGGGAGCCGTGATCATGACCGCCGCCGTCATCGGTTTGCTCCGAAGACCAGAGTATCCTCCACGCGCCAGACGAGACTGACCGCGCTGCCTGCTGCGACCGGCGTTTCACCGCCGGAGGTCGCGCGCTCCACGGACAGGGTCTGCCCGCCAGCGGCGATCTCGTAGTGGAGGATGTCGCCGGCATAATAGACATCGCGGACTTCGCCGGCGATGCGATTGACGGGCGCTCCGTCGAAATCGGGGACGGCGTCGCCAGCGACGGTCATGGCCATACGATGCGGTCGCACCATCAGGTCGATCTTACCGCTGTGCGCGCCGGGCGCTCGCAGCACCGCATCGCCAACCGTGATGCGGTCACCGGCGGCGTTGCCGACCAGCCTGTTGGTGCGACCGACGAAGGAGGCGACGAATGCCGTCGCCGGGCGCTCATAGAGATCGTGCGGCGTGCCAAGCTGTTCCAGGTGCCCGCCATTGAGCACAGCGACCTTGTCGCACATGCTGAGCGCCTCGACCTGATCATGCGTGACGAAGATGGAAGTGATGCCAAGCTGTTTCTGGATACGGCGAATCTCGGCGCGCATCTCGTCGCGCAGCTTTGCGTCGAGATTGGAAAGAGGTTCGTCAAACAACAAAATGGACGGCTGGATGACGAGGGCGCGCGCCAGTGCGACGCGCTGCTGCTGGCCTCCGGAAAGCTGGGCGGGGCGGCGGTCCTCACGCCCTTCCAGACGCACCATGGCAATGGCCTCACGGGCACGGCGTTCCGCCTCGGCAGCAGGCACTTTGCGCATTTCAAGACCGAACATGACATTCTTGAGGACCGTCATGTGGGGGAAGAGCGCGTAGCTCTGGAAAACGAGGCCAATGTCACGCTTGTAAGGCGCAAGTTTCGTCACGTCCTTGCCGTCGATCAGGATAGACCCCGAGGAGACAGGAGAGAGGCCTGCAATCATGCGCAACGACGTCGACTTGCCGCAGCCGGAAGGACCTAGGAAGGCAACCAGTTCGCCCTTGGGAATCTCGAGATTGAGATTATCCACGGCGACGATTGTCTCGTAGCGCTTGGTCAGTGAACGAATCGAGAGGAATCCTGGCTGCATGGTATCTGAAGTTCCCATTCTGGCTTCTTGCCTTTCTCCAGAACATCTCCGACCCGCAGGGAATCGGAAATGCCTTGGCCCTTGATCTACGCAAGCGCGGCGAAAATTCGCTACGCCGTTTCGCGGTGCCTCCCCTGGTGCAGGCCTTAGGGCCTGCTCGGAATGCATGTCCGCGTCGGCTGCCACCTCTTCCGCCCCAGCGCCGACAGAGGAGATGCTCCGAGGGTTTTGGTATGCTGCTTCCGCGACTGCCATGGGAGCCGCGGAAGTCCTTTCATTTTTTTGCGCTCGGCGCAAAAGTCTCAACGGCTGAGGGGAATGACCTTGCGACGCCAGTCCTGCGTAATCTGGTCGCGGACCTTCGAGAGGCCAATCCAATCCACCGGGATGACCTTGTCCATCGCCTTGACGACCGTGCGCTCACTCACATCGGCAGAGACAGAGGACTTGGAATTGGTCGGCGCATAATACATGGCGGCGGTAAAGGCAGCCTGGGCTTCCGGGCTCAGCGCATAATCAACGAACTTGCGCGCAGCCTCGGACGACGGACCACCCTTGACGAGGTTGAGCGTGTTGATCTGGAGGATCGTCCCTTCCTTCGGAAGAACCACCTTCATCTTGCCTTTGGAGCCGTCAGCATTTACCTGGCTGCGGGCGTTCCAGCCCACGCCCAACGAAACCTGGCCGTTGACAACGTTCGGATAGACTTCCGGCTTCGGCTCCCAGGTCTGCACATTCGGAGCAACTTCAGCCATCGCATTGATGCCGGCATCGATGTTCTTGATGAAATCAGTGCCGCCATTCATATGGTCCATGATGATGGTGGTACCGATACCGACGATATCAGGCGCGCTCAGCATGGCGACTTTACCCTTGAGGGCGCTATCCTTCAGAGCGTTCCAGCTGTCGGGAGCCGTCTTGATGGCATCGGTATTGTAGATGAGCACGAGATTGTCGAACGTTACGCCAACCCCGGCCACGCCTTCGAAGCGGGCATTAGGATAGAGGTCGGCGACATTCTTGGTTACGCTTTCGTCGATCTTGTCGAACAGACCTTCGTCCGTACCTGTTTTGGCGACGGAGACGTCCATCAGAGCGATATCGGACTGCGGCGCAGCCTTCTGGGCGCGCAGCGAGCCGAGCATTGCAGCAGAGCCCTGCTGCGGGAAATATTCGATCTTGATATCAGGGTTAGCCGCCATGAAAGGTTCGATGACGGCCTTGGTGTAACGCTCCTGGAAAAGGCCGCTATAACCGAGAAACGTCACGGTCTGCTGGGCGTGCGCCGGCAGAGCGGCAGTGCCGAGCATGAGAATCCCACTCAGAAGTATAGTTTTCTTCATTGTCCTGTTCTCCTCTATTATTATTGGGGGTGGCGGACCGGTCCGCCACCCGTGAGACGATGTCAGGCGCTCAGCTTGGCCTGGACGAGCTTGTTGGCGCCAGAAATGTCCGGCAATTTCTCACCGTTGCGCAGGCGCTCCAGAAGCACGAGTTCGGCTTCCTGCATGCCGATGGCGCGTTCAGCCATGGCTCGAGCCTGGCTTGGATGAAGAGCGACAACACCGCTTTCATCGCACAGGATCGCATCGCCCGGATTGATCACCTGGCCGCCGACGCTGATCGGAACGTTGATCGCGCCTTCGAGGCCGAGGATCTTGGTGGTGATGGGCGAAGGACCACGGCACCACATCGGCATGTCGACCTTGGCGAACTCCGAGAAGTCGGTCGCCGGGCCATCAACGACACCGGCCTTAACGCCGGCCATCTTCATGGTGTTGGTGATGACACCGCCCCAGCAGGCGTGGCGGGTATCGCCGCAACGGTCGATGAGGACGATATCCCCGGGACGCACGAACTGCGACAGATAGTGGAGCATGGTCGAATCCGCATTGGGGATGCGCAGCGTGACGGCAGTGCCGGCCACACGTTTGCCCGGAAGGACGGCGCGGATTTCAGGATCGACGAAGCCGGAGTGAAGCACGTGACCGATCGTTGCGACTTCGACCTTCTCAAGAAGCTCGATGATGTCGGCACCGATCTGTTCGGGCATGGGGTTGACGATAAACATTGAGTCTTTCTCCGATCAGAGAACGTGGTGGTTCGCCACCGGTACGTTGGCGCGCACCTTGGCCGAATAGTCGAAGTCAAGGACGGCACCGGCCGTTCCCACGCTGTCGGAGCATTGGGCGACGATGTGGCCCCACGGATCGATGACCATGGAATGCCCCCAGCATGCCTTCTTGCCACCCGCATGGGTGCCGATCTGGCCGACGGCCAGAAAGTAGGTCTGGGTTTCGACGGCACGGGCGCGCGCCAGAACTTCCCAATGGTCCTTGCCTGTCATCAGGGTGAAGGCCGCTGGCAGAACGATGACGTCTGCACCCTTGTCCCGCAGGGCGCGAAACAGTTCAGGGAAGCGAATATCGTAGCAGATGCCACAACCGACCGTCTTGTCGCCAACCTTGTAGGTCACGACTTCTTCGCCACGGGCAACGGAATCGGATTCGCGGTAGCTGATGCCGTTTGGCGTATCGACATCGAACAGGTGCATCTTGCGGTAGCGGGCGATCTGGCTGCCATCCGGCCCGAAAACGAGCGTCGAATTATAAAAGCGATTGCCTTCCTTCTCGACGATGGAGCCGGCATGCAGCGTGATCGCGTGCTTCTTGGCCAGCCCCGAGAGCAGCGTGTAAATCTCGCCGTCAGGGAATTCCTCCCCGCTCTCATGCATCTCCTGGGGATTATCTCCAAGAAATGCAAAGTATTCTGGAAGAACAACAAGGTCAGGATTATCCGCCTTGACTGCCTTCTCAATAAGATCGGCAGCAACCTTAAGGTTTTCTGCCTTGTCATTCTGGGTATTCATTTGAACAAGTGAGACTTTCACGTTGCTCTCCTCTCATGTTGCGAGGAGAATTAAGAACGGGAACTGTTTTCATTACAAACGGAAAAACTCTATCGAAACCCATAAGGTAAGCTTATAGATTAATCATTTTGCGCTGCAGCGCAAAATTTAGGCGGCAGCCGTCATCCATTGCGTGGTGGTTTCACTGACGATTTCCGTCGCCATATCGGCAATGGCCCGGGCAATCGCGTTGTCGCCACGCTCCTGATAAACGGTGTGAAATGTGAGGGGCGGTACTGACGGACTAATGTCGAGAATACGCGCCTCACCGGATTTGATGATGCCGTCCACCAGCACACGCGGCAAAGCGCCCACCCCAACGGCCGCGGCCACAAGGCGGGTCATGATCGACAGCGAATTGGAATTATAGATGCGGCTGTCGGACAACCCGTGAGTATCGAGCAACGCGCGCAACGCCTGATGTGGCTGCGAGCCTGTCGAGAAGGTAAGTAACGGAAAATGCGCGATATCTTCGAGTGTGACGCCCGTTTCCGGCAGCGGCAATTCGACCGCGCCAACCCAACAGGACTCGAACGTACAGAGCGGTGAATTGTAGATATTTGCAGCCATGATCGGCCCCATGATGAAACCGACATCCACCTCACCGTTTTGAATGCGCTGGGATAGTTTCAGGCTGGTGTCGATGGTCAGATCCAGGCTGACGCCGGGGTAACGTTCGTTCATGCGGCGAATGAGTAGCGGTAACCAGGCATAGACGATCGTGTCGGCAGCACCGATGCGCACGGTGCCTCTCAGCGCCTCCCGGCTACTCACGATCTGTCGGAACTCACCGGTCAGATTGACGATCTTTTCGGCATGCTGCAGCGCCAGACGACCAGCAGGTGTCAAGTTGACGCAGCGCACATCGCGCGTGAAAAGCACGACGCCAAGCTCCCTTTCGAGGGCGGCAATTCGGTTGGACACCGACGCCTGGGTGGTGTTCAAACGTTCCGCGGCCGCCGAAAAGCTGTTCAGTCGTGCAGCCCAGAGGAAAGTTTCGAGAAATCGCGTATTCATGAGGTAAAATCTTCCCGCATGGCTCCGCGAGCCGGCACTAACGTCGCTGGCTCGTCTTGCCCTTGGCCCTTTGTGGTTCGAGTGCAAGTATGTCCGATGCACGCCCCCATAAGCAAGGGATCAACGCCCTGGCCCTGGCACCGCTTTTTCGCACCGGCTGGCGCTGGGAAAAGGGATGACGGTCACAAGGATGTTTCAAATGAGTGGCCTGTTTTGCACCGGCTGCTTCCCAAACCATTGAACGCAAACAGGGCTCTGCGTCTCCTCGGAGCCCTGTTTCTTTAAATCTTTGATTGTCGGGCCATCAGCGTTGCACCGGATCGCTGTGACGAAAGACAGATCGGCGTGACCTAAATCTTCGTGCCCCGCATACAGGACACAGCCTGCCTTAAATCTGCAGGCACCCCTCCCCCAAACCTCACGGCTTCGGGATGACAGTTGCGAGCTTGCGGAACGGCGACAGGATTTCAAGGCGGCTTGGTACGCCCTTGGCGATGCTGATAATCGATCCGGGACCGATCTTCACCGGGACGGCTTCGGCCTGCGAATACATTGCCTCACCCTCAACAACGACAAAAGTTTCCTCGAGGTCACGACCCGGATAGTTGTAGATGCCGGGCTCGGCCTTCCAGACTGCGACGATTGTGCCATTTTCGATTTGGTCCTGCCATATCTGGCGACGATACGAACCGCCTTCACGGCCTTCGGCGGGCATGGCCGGAACAAGATCCACGTCATCGAAAATGTTGAAAATCGGCATGGTCACGGGAATTCTCCTTGCTTTGTCAATGTTGGCACGGACCTTGGGGCCGTGCCGGTTCAGGCATGGGGTGGCAGTTCCGCCCCAGCTAGTTTCGTGGATATGTTGTCGCGCAGCCGGTAGTAACGTAGCGCCATTGCGGGTGCGAAACCCATAAAGAAGGGAGCTGCCTTCAGTGGTTCCAGCTTCAGGGAAAGCTCGTTCTCCGGCTTGCCAAGCGCCCATTCCGAAAGAATGGAACCGAGCATCGAGCCGGTCGGCACACCACGGCCCGAAAGACCGGTCAAAGCCACAACGCCCGGCGCGAGACCGTAAAACCGCGGCACGGTGCGATATTGCATATCGAGTTCGCCGAACCAGAAATACTCCCAGCGGATCTCTTCCCGAAGCTTTGGATGAAGCCATTTGAGCCGTTCGCTCATGACCTGTCTCGTATAGGCCATGTCGCGGCCGCGGCGTCCCATGGGAAACATCGATGCGACGATCCGGCCTTCGGCATTGTATTTGTAGACGTAGATATCGCCGCGACCATCATGGATGGTCGTGTTCTGCGGCAGGACGGTCCGGCGTGTCTCTTCGGACAAAATTTGCGTGGCGGCAACGAACACTCGTTGAATCTTGAAGGTCCGATCCAGCTTGGGCCAACCACCAACCGTATAGGCGCCAGTGGTAAAGATCACTTTCGACGCGACCACTTCTCCGCGATCGGTCTTGACCTTCCAGCCTCCGGTTATGTCGCGTTCGCAACCCGTCACTGCTGAGCCGGTAAATATCTTTCCGCGCTCCTGGATGACAGCACGGCCGAGACCGCGGGCGTAACCGAGCGGATTGAGGTGACCTGCCTCTTCGTGCAGCCAGCCGCCGTCGAAACGGGTACTGCCGGTGACCGCTTCCACCTCGTCACGGTCGAGCAGCCGGGTTTTCGCGCCCACCGCATTATAGGTCTCGACCTTGCGCCTGATCTCATCCATGGCGCCCTTATGCGGTGCGCCCATCACATAGCCGTTCTGTACCCATTCGCAGTCGATCTGATAGTCGCGGATCATGCTCGAGACGCGGTCATTCGCCCGCGTTTGCCGTTCGATCAGCCGTTCCGCCCAGGGCTCACCCAGCATCCTGCGCAGCTCGGGCAGGCTATAATGGGTAAAGGTCGGGGTGCAATGTCCGGCATTGCGGCCCGAACCGCCGAAGCCGATTTCCTGCCGCTCCAGAAGCACGACATTGATGCCGGTTTTCGCCAGCTCCAGTGCGGTCGTCAGACCGGTATAACCCGCGCCGACGATGCAGACATCGGCCTGCACGCGACCGGAAAGAGGCTCCGTATGCGGTGCTGAAGCTGCGGTCGCATACCACAGCGTCACGTCAAAGGGTGAGAACGAAACCATCTACCGACACCTTCAGTTCAGGTCGCTGCGTGCATCGAGCGCATCACGAAGCCCATCACCGATGAAATTGAAGCTCGTGACGGCAAGCGTGATGGCGACGCCCGGCACGATGGCGAGCCAGGGCGCCTTGTCGAGATATTGCTGGGCTCCATTCAACATATTGCCCCAGCTCGGCAGCGGCGGCTGAATGCCATAACCGAGAAAGCTGATATAGGCTTCCAGAAGGATGGCACGCGCGACTGTCAGGGTCGCGGCAACGATGATCGGGCCGACAGCATTCGGCAGCAGTTCCCGGAACATGATCCAGCCATTGGGCAGGCCCAGCATACGGGCTGCCATGACGAAGTCGCGTTCGCGCAGAGACCGCACTTCCGCTTCAACCAGACGGGCAATTTCCATCCAGCTTGTGACGGCAATGATAACCGTGATCATGAACGGGCTCGGCTTGACGAAAGCAGCCAGAGCGAGAAGCAGGAAAATACTCGGGAAAGACAGAAAGGCATCGACGAAACGCATCAGTATCGCGCCGATGCGCCCGCCATAATAACCGGCAACGACACCGATGATGGTGCCGATCAGCGTCGACAGCACCATGGCGAAAAACCCGACCAGCAGTGAGATGCGGCCGGCATTGAAAAGGCGCGCGGCTATGTCGCGTCCGAGCGGATCGGTGCCGAAAATATGGTAACCGGTCATCGGCGGGGCAAAACGGGCGCGCAGATCGATGAACAATTCGTCGTAAGGCAAGAGATAGGGCCCGACCACGCAGGCGAAAATCATGACGGTGATCATGATGAGGCCGAGCACAGCAAGCTTGTGGCGGGCGAAACGGCGCAGCGTGCGGTTCTGCCACCAGTGGAACCGCGGTGCGGCCTGTGAGGGATGGAGGGTTGCAGCGGACATGGTCTTTCCTTCGATTGAGTGCGGCGTTTCGTCGATCCGGCCCTATCCGAGCCGGATGCGGGGATCGACGAGAGCGACCATGAGGTCAGCGAGCAAGCTTCCGATGAGCACGAGGATTGCGGAAAACATCAGAAGTCCCATCACGACGGGGTAATCGTGATAACCAAGGCTATCGAGGAACAGGCGGCCCATGCCGGGCCAGGTAAAGACCGTCTCCGTTACGAGGGCGCCGCCGAGAATCGTCGGGAGCTGGAGACCGGCAAGGGTAATCATTGGCAGAAGTGCATTGCCGACGACGTGTTTCATCAGAACCCGGCGCGGGGTCAGCCCCTTGGCGCGGGCGGTACGGACGAAATCCTGATTGATGACGTCAAGCGTCGCAGTCCGCATGTAGCGGCTCCAGACGGCGATGTTGACGAGGGCGAGTACCAGGCTCGGCATGATTAGGTGAATTGCATAGTCATAAAAAGACTGATCGCCGATCGTATACATGTTGCCCGCCGGCAGCCATTTCAGCCTGAGCGCGAAAACATAGATGGCCACCAGCCCGAACCAGAAGGTGGGAATTGAAAGCGCCACCATGGCCCCGACCGTCGCGGTGTAATCGAACAGCGTATAACGTTTGGTCGCCCCCTTGATACCGATCCAGGTGCCGACAAGGATGGATACGACGGTTGATGAGACCATCAACAGCAGGGTCGCAAACAAATGCCCGGAGATGATATCGAGAACCGGACGTTGGTCGCGATAGGATTTCCCCCAATCGCCTTGCAGCAGGCGCCAGGCCCACTCAAGATATTGCACCGGCAAGGGTCGATCGAGACCCATCTGGTGGGCGATGCGATCAAGCGCCTCCCGCGTCATGCCGGGCGTCAGGGCAAATTGCGACAATGGACCGCCAGGCGCGAGGTTGAGGATGGCAAAACCGATGATCGAGACAAGCAGCAGAAGTACGAGGCTCTGCCATATCCGATGGAGAAGAAAGGTCAGCATGATGAGACTCCAGGTCGCATCGTGGAACTGGCTAGCAACCATCCACGAATAGCCGTCAGAGTGCCGGCTGCTTCAAAGCCGGCACTTCCATGGATCGGGCATAAAGCCCTGTCTGCGGCAGGCTTTACGCCAGACGCCAGGTCGCAACGTTCCAGGTATCGATACGGTTATTGACGTTTGGCTTCACGTTTTCGACACCCTGCTTGTGACCACGCACCGTTGCGTACTGGAACAGCGGCAACAGCGGCAGTTCCTTGCGCATGATCTCCTGGATCTTCAGGTAGACGGCCTTGCGCTCCTCCGGCACGAAGAGACTGCCGCCCTTGGCCAGAAGATCATCGACGTCCTTGTTGACGAACTGCCAGGTATTCTGGCCCGAGCCACCTTTTGCAGCGCTCGACGTCGAGCGGAAGAAGTCGGAGGTATCGGGATCCGGGCCGGTCAGGAAGTCGAGCCCGACGATAACCGAATCGAACTTCGACAGCATCCAGTAGTCACCCCACATAACAGCCGGCGGCAGGTTCGAAATGGTCATCTCCACGCCGATATCCTTGAAAGATTGCTGCATGTATTGCTGAACCTGTTCGCGGATGTGATTGCCCGCTGTCGTGGAGCAGGTGAAGGCGAGCTTCACGCCATCCTTGGCGCGGATGCCGTCCGCCCCGGGCGCCCAGCCCGCATCGTCGAGCAGCTTTTTAGCTTTCTCGATGGAATATTCATGCTTGGGAAGATCTGGATTGTAATAGAACGACTGCTGCGGAACGTAGCTTTCGGTGGGTGTGGGCAGACCGTAATAAAGTGCCTCGATGATCGATTGTTTGTCGATCGCCGCATAAAGCGCCTCTCTTACCGCCGGCTCCTTGAACTGTGGACGTTCCATGTTGAACGAGAGGGATTCAATCGTCGAGCCCGGCACGACGTTGACCACCTTGCCGGCGAGATCCTTGGCCTCGTCATAATGGTCGGGTGTGATCCATTGCAGGCCCACCACGTCTATGTCGCCGGTCTTGAACTGGGTGTACATCACATTCAGGTCGGGTACGTATTTGTAGACCAGACGCTCTATATGCGGGCCATCACCAAAATAATCGGTATTGGCGTCGAGCAGAATGTAGTCACCTGCAACCCGCTCCTTCCATTTGAAAGCGCCCGTTCCGACCGGCGCGTTGTTATAGGCGGCGGTATTGCGGTCAGCTTCCGCACCTAGGAGATGCTTCGGCGTAATAAATGTGGAAGCAAGGATCGAGGGATAGGGCGCGAAGGGCTTTTCCATCTTCCAGGTAATTTCCGTCGGCGAAACCACGGTCAAATCACGTACGAATTCGTGCCCGGTCTTGCGCCATGAACGGAAGTTGGGATCGACCAGAAGTTCAAGCGTGAACTTCACGTCTTCAGCGGTGAACGGCTTGCCGTCGTGCCATTTGACGTCGTCACGCAGCTTGACCTTCCAGTTGAGACCATCGGCGGAAATGCCGCCGTTTTCGACCGTCGGCACTTCGGCGGCGAGAGCTGCGACGAAGGCACCTTTCTCGTCGACATAAAACAGCGGGTCGAAGATGCTGAAATGGATGCCTTCGTCGACTTCAATATGCGGCATATGTGGATTGAAGACGGTAGGCTCCTGCGAGAAGCCGACCGTGAGCTGGCCTTTGGCGGCCTTGTCCTGCGCCATGGCGCGGGAAAAACCCGGAAGACCGGAAAGGACGACGCCGGATGCGCCGAGCGCCAAAAGGCCGAGTGCCTGGCGGCGGGTGGTATTGATAAGCGGCTTGTTCTGGTCGGACATTTTTTAGTTCCCCTTGATCCGATGGTTGAACACGACGATTATTTTTGCTTCCGCCTCTTTGGGCGGTACTACTCCCATCAGCAGTTGCCTGCCTCATGCGTCAAAAGGATCGGCGGCACCTGACCGCCGGGCTTCTCCTTTCAAAAGCCGCTGACCAGTTCGATCTTCGAACCGTCGCTGAAGCGGCTGAAACGGAAATCGCGACGATCGACAATCGGATTGCGGCCTGTGACGATATCAGCCATGAGTTTTCCGGCCGCCGGGCCGATGCCGAAACCATGGCCGGAAAAGCCGGTTGCAACATGAAAGCCCGGAATGGCGTCGATATTGTCGATGACCGGAATAGCGTCAGGCGTCACATCGATCATGCCCGCCCAGCGCTGCGAAATTTCGGCCTTTTCGAAGACCGGGAAGGCTTTCTTCAGCTTGGCAAAGGCGCCGTCCGTCATGTCCATCGCCGGAACGGGATCGAGCACGCGATTATATTCGAAGGGCGAAGCCTCATCGAGCGCCCAGCGGCGCGGAATGCGCCATTCATCGTAAAAGCGGCCAGTCAGGCGCAGGTCGAGCGAGCGCCACTCATGCCGCAGAGCCGGCAGGAATTTCAGTGCATAACGGAAAGATGCGGGCACGATGTCGACGATGTTCTGGAAGCCGTTCGCGATCGTATATCCGCCGTCGAGGCGCTTGCGGATCGCAAAACCGTTCGACCAGATTGCCTCTTCCGGGCCGCCTTCCAGCGGCTTTGTGCGCAGCACGGAATTCATGACCTTGAGCTGCGGCAGATCGAGACCGTTGTTGCCGAGAAACAGGCTGGACCACGCGCCACCCGCCATGACCGCCGCCTTGCAGGCAATTTCACCGCGCTCTGTCACGACACCCGACACCTTGCCGCCGGAGAGCTGCAGACCGCGCACGGCGCATTCGGTCAGAATGAAAGCGCCGCGGTCGCGGGCAGCTTCCGCAATGGCAGGCGCGGCGCGCTGCGGCTCGGCCCGGCAATCGCCGGCGGTATAGAGGGCACCGGCGACATCCATGTTGGAATGAGGATATTTCGCCTTGAATTCCTTTGCACTCAGCATGCGGCTTTCAATCTGGTAGCCTTCCAGATTGCGGTTCCAGCGTTCGTGCTCGGAAAATTCCTTTTCGTTTGCGCATGTGAAGACGATGCCGGAACGCTTGAAACCGGTTTCTCGCCCAGTGCGGCGATTGAGATCCGCCCAGATGCGCAGCGATTCTGCCATCAAGGGCACCTCGCGTGGGTCGCGGCGGGAAATGCGCACCCAGCCCCAGTTGCGGCTCGACTGCTCGTGGCCGATACCGCCCTTTTCGCAAAGTGCAACACGCAGCCCCTGATCGACAAGTTCGAGCGCGGTGGAGGTGCCGATAATGCCGCCGCCAATGACGACGACATCGACTTCTTTCGGCAACTCCGCATCGCCATGGACGGGAACGACATAAGGACCGGGCATGTCAGAAAAACTCCTCGAGCTGGCAATTGATGGCGAATTCGGCGACGGAAGCCTCATTCGGTAAGGACAGCAGCATGGCAATGATGCGGGCAAGATCGGCGGGCTGGGTCATTTGATCCGCCGGCCGTTCGGACAAGGCGGTCGCCATATCGGTCGCAACGAAACCGGGGCATACGGCTGTCGCACGCACGCCGCTTTCGAAGCCCGCCTGTCGGATGGCATGCGCAAGCGCTACCGCCGCGAATTTGGAGAGAGAATAGCTGCCGGCAGATGCGGACTTCACCCGCTTGCCGGAAAGGGAAGCGAGGATGATGACCCGGCCACGACCGCTCTCGCTCAACGCCTCCCAGGCGGCCTTAACCAGCCTTCTCGGTGCCTTGACGTTGACCGCAAGCATGGCGTCGATGTCTTCGTCGTCTGCTTCGATCACTGTCTTCGGTATCATGATGCCGGCATTGGCCACGACAGCATCGATACGACCGAAATGCTGATACGCATCATCGGCCCAGCGCTTCTCCGCACTCGCATCATTTGCGTCATAATGGGCAAGATGGACCTGTCCCTCGTGACCTACAGCCCATTGCGGCAGCGAAGGGCTGCGCATACCAAGCGATACCGACCAGCCTTCGCCAAGAAGAGTAGCGGCGATATGGTCGCCTATACCCCGGCTTGCACCGGATATGAGAGCAACGCGTTTTGTCGTTCGTTCCATCATGCAAGCCCCACAATATGGCGGTAGGCGCGACGCAAAATGTCGATAACCTGCTTCTGCTCGTCTTCCGGGATGAAGCTGAAGAAATCGCGCGATTGCTGCGGAACGATCTCCCGGATTTTCGTTGCGAGTGCCGCTCCGGCTTCGGTGATGTAAAGCTCCTGGGCGCGGCTGTCCTCCTGCGACACTTCCCGGCGTATCAGATCGTGCGACACCATCTGGTCTATGATCCTGCCCATTGCAGACCGGTCCCGCATCGTCAGATGAGCTATCACTGAAGGACGGATACCCGGGTAGTCATCGACGAGCAGCAGGGTCGTGATCTTTCCAGTTCCCTTCGCCACATCCAGCCCGTCCAGCCGGGCATCGAGATCGCGCGATACGGCAAGGTTGATCGTGCGGATGTAAAAGCTCAGCGTGTCTTCAAGCACGTCGAGATTGATATCAGTTGGCGATGTCGGCGGGTTTTCAGTTGGTTTGGACATGGAGTTTCCGTTCGAATGGTCAAAGATCTACATTGGCGCACACGCGTTCCCGGCGTGCCGCAGTGCAGGTTTTCGGCCATGTCGTATGTCAGTTTCGTGACTGAATGAAAGGATAATTAGTAGACAAACGCAACTACTTTTTATTCCTGAAATCATATTTTTATTATTTAAATCAAACCTTTAAAAGGAAAACCTCTCGCGCCACCGGATCCACGATAATCCGGCGGTGCAATCGGTCCTTGATGTCGCGCAATGCAAAGTCTGACGAGGTGTCCGGCTCGTCACACTTCGATGTTATGTGCCGACGGCAGTTGCCGCAGGTTCCCAGTCCGCACCGGGGATCGCCGCAACGAGTTTACGGGTATAGGGGTGGGCCGGCGACCGGAAGATTTTTGTCGGCGGCCCCTGTTCGACAACCGTTCCCTTGTGCATGACAAGCACATCGTCGCAAATCTGGCTTGCTACTCTCAGGTCATGGGTGATGAAGATCATCGCCACCTTCATTTCAGCCTGCACCCGCGCCAGAAGCTCCAGAACCTGCGCCTGTATGGAAACGTCGAGAGCAGACACGGCTTCGTCGGCCACAAGGACAACCGGATCAAACATCAGTGCACGGGCAATGCCGATGCGCTGGCGTTGGCCGCCGGAGAATTCGTGCGGGTAACGGTCATAGGCCTGTTCATCCAGCCCCACGAGCTTCAGAATTCCGAGAGCCTTTATTCTCGCCTCATGCACAGCCATTCCGTGGGCAACGGGGCCCACCGTCAAGATCCTGCCGATCGTATGGCGGGGATTAAGCGACGCGAAAGGATCCTGAAAAATCATCTGGATATAGGGTCGCAACGATCGAAACGTCGTTTCGTCCATCGCTGCTATGTCACGGCCATCGAAGCATATTGAACCGCCATCCGCCTCCAGCAATTTCAGCAGGACACGCCCGAGCGAGGACTTGCCCGACCCGCTTTCGCCAACGATACCAAGGGTCTGGCCCTTGTGAAGCTTGAAGCTGACACCATTGACCGCCTTGACGATACGGGCCTTGCGGAAAAACGAGCCGGAGCTGCGATATTCCTTCTCAAGATTTTCGACCTTGAGAACGACGGGAGCTTCTTCGCTGACTGAACGCTCAGTGCTCCGCATCCGCGGAACCGCAGCGACAAGTCGCTGGGTATAGGGGTGGACAGGATTGACCAGAACCTGGTCCGCCCTTCCCTGCTCCACAAGATATCCCTTCTCCATCACCACGACGCGATCGGCAATTTCGGCAACGACGCCGAAATCGTGGGTGATGAACATGACGCTCATGTTCTTGCGCTTCTGTATCTTGCGGATGAGCTCAAGGATCTGCGCCTGGGTGGTAACGTCGAGAGCGGTTGTTGGCTCATCGGCAATCAGGACATCCGGATCGAGTGCCAGTGCCATGGCGATCATGACCCGCTGGCGTTGTCCGCCAGACAGACGGAATGGATATTGCAGCCGCATCAGAGGCGGGTCGCGAAGACCGACTTCTTCAAGTAGATCCAGAACCTTGGCCTTGCGGGTTTCAGGCGTTCCATAGCCATGCGCTTCAAGCACTTCTGCGATCTGATCCCCGATTGTCATCAACGGATTGAGCGCGGAGAGCGGATCCTGGAAAATGATTGAGACCGCCTGACCACGCAGCGGCCGGATTTTATCTTCCCTGGCCGCAAGTATGTCCATTCCCTTGAAATGGATTTCGCCGGAGCTGACTTTTATCACGGGCGACAACAGCCCCATGATCGTGCTGGCAGTGACGGATTTGCCGGACCCGGATTCACCGATAATGCACAGGATCTCACCTGCGTGGAGGTCGAAAGAGATATTCTTGACCGCGTGGGTGCGCTCCATTCCCGGCGGAAGATCCACCGTGAGATTGCGAACGGACAGCACCACGTCGGCTGACGTGGTTGGATGCGACATAAGTTCCCCTTGTTTTTTTGTAACTTTGTTCGCTTTGGCCGACGCTTCATACGTCGGAAACAATATGGTGGACTATGTCTACTATATTGTCCAGTGAGTGGCGGTAGCTGAGGCAGTCGATACCGGCACCGCCTTGGCGCTGCCCAGCATGCATGACCTTTATGATCTGCAAAATGCCAGGCTGTCCCGTTTGATATTTGGTCACGAGCGGACCCGGCGTTTTGGGTTTCGGGACAAGTTCTCCAACTGTCCCGCTAGCGCCTACTTGCGGAGCAACTTTCGCGTGCTTAAAAGGCGTGCAGTTTCAAATCGCGTCGGAGAGGACCAATTTCGTGGAACAGGTAAATACCCAAACCGGTAAGGGCCGGACCAAAGCTTTATGGGCGGCGGTTGCGATTATTGCTGTTGCTGCTGCAGGCGTCATCGGGGGTAAGGCCTTCTACGAAGCAAAGGTCAGCGAACTCGTTGCTCGCACTGGCGCAACTGCCCGTTCCGTTGAGGTTGATTTCCTCGGGCAGATTCACATTCGCGAACTGGCCTTGCCGCTTGCCGATGGCAAGAATATCCGGATTGCAGCTATCGATGGACGTCCAAAATTTCCTTTCCTGGATGGCGCACTGGAGCTGAACGACATCAATGTTGACGTGCCAACCGGCAAGATCTCGATGGCGCATGCGCGTGTCGAGAATGCCGCGTTCACAAAACCGGATGCGGCTGAAGTATCCGGAGACGGAAATGCCAACTCTCTGCCCAAGCGCATAGAGCGCTTTGCAGCAGAGCGTATTTCCACGCCTGAGATGACATTCACGCAGTCCATCGCCACCACCGAGCAGAAGACTGTTTACAAGAACGTAGCCTTCTCGGACATCGCCAAAGGCCGGGTCGCCCGATATTCCATCGACAATGCCAGCTACGACATCCAGATGGATCTACCGGACAGCACTGGCGCGATGAAAAAGAAGCACTTGGTCGTATCGACCGGCGCCATAGCCGGGAAGGACTTCGATGCCGCTTACCTCGCAAGGCTCTATACGGAAAAAGCGGGTCCCGAAGATAAGGACGCAAAGCTTCTCTATGGCCCGCTCTCCGTCAGCAAAATCTCGTTCTCAGACGGAGACGGTCATTTCACCTACGATGAAATACGTAGCGACGGCTTCAGCGCCCGCATGCCGGCCGAGCCGCTTCTGGAAACGATGAACGCACTGGCGGCGACCCAAAATACCGACGAGCTTTCACCTCAGGAACGCCAGGCAATTTTCGCCAAGGCCCTGTCCATTCTCGATATGATTGGCAAGAGCAACATGCAGTTGCTCGGGTTCAAGGCCGACGCGCCTGATGAAAGCGAAGGAGCTGCCGGCAAAAGGGTCAAGGTCGGCATTGATCGTATCGATATGCAGATGGACAGCCGTAAGCTCGACTTCGGCCTGAATGGCATGTCGATCGGAAATGGCGTCGACACGATCGAAGTCGCCGAGGCAAGCCTCAAGGGCTTTGACTGGAGTTCTACAATCGAGAGTCTCTCCAAAATCGTCGGGCTTGACGACAAGCAGATCGAGACTTTCCCGTTTAATCATCTGATACCGGAACTGGGCACCATCCGTGTCGGTGGCATCAACGTTGATGTCGCAGCCCCGGAACAAACAGAAGACGAGACAGAGGAAAAGACATCAGGCACGCCTGAGCGCATCAAGTTCACGCTCAGGAATTTCGAGATGGGTCTGACAAAGCCCTTCAACGGCATCCCCACAGATATCGTGATCAGGCAGGATGACCTTTCTCTTCCCATCCCGGCAGATTCGACGGAGGAAGTTTTTGTCGAAGCCCGCAAACTGGGTTTCGAGGCACTCGCCCTGTCTTATGCCCTTGCCGCCGGCTGGGATGAACCGAACAAGAACCTGGTGATCCGGGAAGTCTCCATGCGCGGCAAGGATATTGGCAGCGTCAATTTTTCCGGTCTGGCGAGCGGGTTCACGGAGGAGTTCTTTTCCTTCGACACCAATCGTACTCAGGCCGCCCTCCTGGGGCTCGCGGGTCGCGAGGTAAAGCTGACGATCAAGGACGAAGGTTTGATGGCCAAGGCCATCAAGCTGTATGCTCTGCAAAACGACATGACCGAGGATCAAGTGCGCGGTGTTCTGACACTCGTGGCAAGCGCGGGATTGCAGCAGATCGCAGCTGAACAGCCCAAACTCAAGAGTGCGGTGGACGCGTTGCTTCGCTTCATCAACAACCCCGGTACTCTTACGGTTACCGCCCGCTCCACTGGACCAAATGGCCTTGGTCTTTTTGATCTGGTTGCAGCGTCTGAAAACCCGATGCTTCTTCTCGACAAGGTCGATATCCAGGCGACGGCCGAGTAAGTCGTCCGATCGCACCCCCAAACGGTTCAAGCTCCGGTTCTCGGAGCTTGAACGCACCGGGCGCGGAGCTTCTAGCAAAGCTTAGATACGCCGCGCCTTGATCGTGTTCATGACAAAGCTGGTCTCGATGGTGTCGACGCATTTCAGCTTCGCGATCTTCTCCTTGATGAAGCGCTCGTAGTCCTCGAGCCCACCGCACATGACCTTGAGCATGTAGTCCCTCGAACCCGTGACGAGGTGACATTCCAGAACCTCGTCCCAGTCCAGAACGGCCGCCTCGAACATCCGGATTTCGTCATCGTGCTGGCGACTGAGGCGGATGGATGCAAGCGCGGTCATGGTCCATCCCTCGATTGCCGGATCGACGATCGCGGAATAACCTTTGATCACCCCCGTCTCTTCCAGCCGTCGCAGCCTCCGCAGACATGCAGATGCCGACAGGCCCACTCGCTCGGCAAGTTCGTTGTTGGTGATCCTTGCGTCGGCAGACAGCTCCTTGACTATCCGCCGGTCGATTGGATCTGCAATTTTCTGCGACATAAAGCACAATTCTCCGCAATATATTGCTTCATCAGACATATCCACGCTTCAGAATGCAAGGTATTTTGGCTTGATTGGATGTAAGCTGCGGACAGTTCAACGTCTGTTGAGGAGGACCTTCCGCAAATGACCGCACCGCATCCGTCTAAAACCCATATCGGCAACCACGCTCTCCATCCTGAAACCCAGATGCTCAATTACGGCTACGATCCGGAATTGTCGGAAGGAGCGGTGAAGCCGCCTGTGTTTCTGACCTCGACCTTCGTCTTCAAGTCGGCGGAAGACGGTCGCGACTTCTTCGACTATGTCTCCGGCCGCAAGGAGCCGCCCGCAGGCAGAGGTGCAGGCCTCGTCTATTCGCGTTTCAACCATCCCAATAGCGAGATCGTCGAGGATCGCCTTGCCGTTTACGAACGCACCGAGAGTTGTGCGCTCTTCTCGTCCGGCATGTCCGCCATTTCGACGACGCTTTTCGCCTTCGTTCGACCCGGCGACACCGTACTCCATTCCCAGCCTTTGTACGGCGGCACTGAGACGCTGCTGGCAAAGACCTTCCACAATTTCGGCGTTTCCGCGGTGGGTTTCGCCGATGGTGTCAGCGAGGCCTCGGTGATATCCGCCGCAGAGGCTGCGATGGCGAAAGGCAGAGTGTCCGTCATCCTCATCGAGACCCCCGCCAACCCGACAAACAGTATTGTCGATATCGCTATGATCAGCCGTGTTGCCGACGTGATCGGCCAGAAGCAGGGACACAGGCCAATCATCGCATGCGACAACACACTCCTCGGTCCGGTTTTCCAGCGGCCAATCGAGCACGGTGCCGATATCTCGCTCTATTCACTGACAAAATACGTTGGCGGGCACTCCGACCTCATTGCCGGAGCAGCGCTCGGTCGCAAGGATGTCATGAAGCAGGTGAAGGCATTACGCGGAGCGATCGGCACCCAGCTCGACCCGCATTCGTGCTGGATGCTCGGGCGCTCGCTTGAGACGCTACAAATCCGCATGGAGCGGGCAAACAGCAATGCCAAGGTGGTGGCCGAGTTCCTGAAGGCGCATCCCAAGGTCGAGAAAATCCATTATCTGCCGTTTCACGATCCGGCGTCCCCGGTGGGCAAGGTGTTTGCAGATCAATGCACCGGTGCGGGATCGACCTTCTCGTTTGACATTGCGGGCGGGCAGGCAGCGTCTTTCAAATTCCTCAACGCTCTCACGATATTCAAACTCGCGGTCAGCCTTGGCGGTACGGAATCTCTCGCCTCCCACCCTGCAACGATGACGCATTCGGGTGTTCCGGCCGATGTCCGCCAGCGCATTGGTGTGCTTGATTCCACGATCCGGCTGTCAATCGGCATCGAACATCCAGACGATCTGGTCGCCGACCTGACCCTCTCTCTGGATGCCGCCTGACGAAGAGGCAAATGCCGCTCCTCCCCGACTGCAATACCTATGGGTTTTCCAGTACGTACGAAACACGGAAACCAACGTAGTGCAGGAAGGCGACAAGGGGAGCGGCGTTACCTTCCGCTACGAGTGGAGCCAGTCCCGCACCGGCAATATGATACAGAAGCGGCGAATGACGGGTTGAGATGGCGTCGGGCAAAGGGTATCAGGTGCCTCAATTCCAGGCGGACCTCCCGCAAGCAACAAGGCGTATCCTGACATGATCCCGGATTTTCTCGTCACCCATTCCGGTGGCTTCCATGCCGACGAACTGCTGTCCAGCGTCATCCTGACCCGGCTGTTCCCGCAGGCCCGCATCGTCCGCAGCAGGGCGCCGGAATGGATCACCCCCGGCGTGGACCGCATCATCTACGATGTCGGCGGCGCTTATGACGCGACAAGCGGGATATTCGATCACCATCAGCGCGGCGCGCCGCTGAGGGATGACGGTCAGCCATATAGTTCGTTCGGACTGATCTGGAAGCATTTCGGCAGGGACTATCTTGCCGCCTTCGGCATCCCCGATGAACATGTCGAAACCATCCATGCCTCTTTCGATGGAAGCTTTGTGCTGCCGGTCGATCTGGTCGACAATGGTACGGTCAGCCCCTCCGTCGCCGGGCCGCTGGTTGCACTGACGCTGCCTGTCCTGCTGGAAACTCTGAAACCTGTTTTTGACGAGACCGACCCCGAAGCGGATGATCGCAGTTTCCACGCGGCGCTCGTCATTGCCCGCAGCTTCGTCGAGGCGAAAATAGCCAAAAGCGCTGCGAAACTGCGCGCCGAGGCGCTTGTAACGCAGGCTATCGTCGATGCCGGTGAAGGTCATATTCTGGAATTGCCGATGGGGATGCCGTTTCGGCCCGCCATTGTGAAGGCGGGCGCCGACAATCTGCTGTTTGTCGTTCACCCGCGTGACAAGGACTGGTGTCTGACCGGTATCCGTCGCGCAGATGAAGGCTTTGAACTGCGGGCAGACCTGCCTGCGGCATGGGCTGGCCTTACAAATGGCGATCTGGAAGCGGTTTGTGGCGTTGAAGGCGCGAGTTTCTGCCACAACGGCCGGTTTATTGCCGCCGCCAAACCCGTGATGCCGCACTCGCCATGGCAGAACTGGCTGTGAAAGAGGCGATCTTGCCTGCTCCCGTAGCCTAGTTCATTGAACAATGGCACATGAGTAGGAGATTGCCCGGAAGGCGGGCCGGCGAAGCATATCAAAGGATATGCCCGCTAATGTCCTTCGGCCCGCATCACTGGACTCTCCTCCTCCACGCCCAACCGGAACACCGTGTTCGTTCCCGATAATCTACGGAGCCGTCACCTTGTCGGCGACCGCAGTACTATTTGGCAACAGGAGAAGGACTGCGATGGCGCATAGCGTCGTTACCGCGGCCAGCCACCAGCAAAGTGTCGAAAACGCAGTCTGATAGGCATCCCGCAACAGGTCGTCCCCGATGTGGGACGATATTGCCGCTGCACCAGCCAAGTCGCCCACTGCCAGACGCTGACCTGTCTGGTTCAGGAGAGGCGCAGACAAAGGTGCCAGCTGTCCGAGGGATGCCGAGGTCAACGCCGACAGGGCGGCGCTGACGATTGCAAGCGCGATGCCTTCACCGGCAACCCGCACGGTACTGAATATGCCGGTCGCCATTCCCGCACGCTCCACCGGCACGACGCCAACGGACAAGCCATCCATCAAGCCCCATGGCAGGCCTGCGCCCACCCCGATGACGAGCATGGGCAGAACGATCATGGCTCCATCCTCTACGGTGAAGCCGGCAAGCCAGACGAGGCCAGAGGCGGCGATCAGCAGGCCGATGCCGCAGAGCATGCCCGGCGAAACATGACGCGCCAACATCGTCGCAACTATAGGCACCACCAGCATCGGAGCCGACAGTCCCAACATGATGAACCCCGCCCCGATTGCTCCTTGTTGCTCGATACCGATGAGGCGCAACGGGATGATAACAAGAAGAACAACGAAACAGGCGCAGGTGGCGATTGGCAATAGCTGCACCCCCACGAACCGCGGATAACGGAACAGCGATAAGTCCAGCATCGGTCGCGCCGCCCGCATTTCGATCAAGACGAAGGCTGCAAGCGAAAGCGCAAATCCTGTGCTGAAAGCGATGATACCGTTAGACCCGAGAACAGGCAGCTCGATCATCGCAACGGTGAAGAGAGTGAGCGTGAGGGTAAAGCTTGCGGCGCCCAGCCAGTCGAGTTCCGCCGCATTGGGATCCCTCGTTTCACGCATCCGTGGCGGGCCGAGGATCAGGGCAAGGAGGCCGATCAGGCCGCCGGCAAGGAATATTGCCCGCCATCCGACCGTTTCGATCATCAATCCCGTCAGCAGCGGACCAGATGCAAGACCGACGCCGAAGGTCGTTCCAAGCAACCCAAAGGCGCGCGTTCTAGCGTGGCCGTCGAATTCCTGCGCAAGTGCGGCCGTCCCTCCGGCCAGGGCAGCGGCGGCGCCCACGCCTTGACCGGCACGTAGCAGATCGATGATCCACACCGAAGGCGCAAATCCAAGCGCAAAGGAGAAGCCGGTAAACAGCGCAAGGCCGATCAAGAACACCCGCCGTCTGCCATATCGATCGGCCAGCGCGCCCGCCGCCATCAGAAGACTTCCGAAAGCCAGCATGAAGGCATTGGTGATCCAGGTGAGGGATGCAGGCGATCCACCGAGGTCCTGCCCGATCGCCGGCGTGGCAACCGCACCGGCGGAGAAGTTCAAAGGAAGCGTCAAGGCGGCAAGACACACCGCCACCAATACCGAATTCCGGCTGGCTGAGGATCTATGAGGGGCATCGTTCATGCGAACTCCAATCGTGAAATGGGATCGCGACACCAAGGTCGCGTATCGGCATCCATTCTCATCAGACGACACGAATTCGACAATCGGCCTCACAGGCCTTTCATTGCGGATTAAAATTCTCTAATCAGTGACAATGGATAAGTTGAGCGAGATCGATGCCTTCGTCCGGGTTGCCGAAAGGCTGAATTTTGCCAAGGCCGGGCAGAGCCTGGGGCTGTCACCTTCTGCTGTCGGAAAGAGCGTTGCCCGACTGGAGGCATCTCTGGGCGTACGGCTGTTCAACCGTACCACCCGGCAGGTCTCCCTGACCAATGAAGGGGCAATGCTGTTTGAGCGGTATCGGTCCATCCTGACCGATCTGCGCGACGCACATGAAGCAGTCACGGACAATCTGGCCCTGCCTCGCGGCAGTCTGCGCGTGACGCTTCCGACAATCGGATACCGCTTTCTGCTGCCGATCGTGCCTGAATTTCGCCGGCGTTATCCCGATATCGACCTGGAACTCGACTTTAACGACAGGCGCATCGATCTGATCGAGGGCGGCTTTGATGCTGCAATCCGCAGTGGCGAGCTTGATGATTCCAGCCTGATAGCGCGGCGTCTTGGTCCATTCCGCTTCATTTTATGCGCGTCGCCGGACTATTTTCAACGAATGGGCACGCCCCTGCACCCCAGCCAATTGCCAGAGCATGATGCATTGCGCTTCCGCTTTCCGACCTCCGGCAGGTTTCAGGAATGGCTGCTGGAAAACGGCGACAACCCCCTGTCGAGCATGCGTATCGCCCTCACCTGCGGTAATATGGAGGCGATAAGGGCGGCGGCGATTGACGGGATGGGGCTCGCTTACATGCCTGAATTCCTGGCGACGGACGCCATCAGGGATGGCCTGCTCGAGACGGTCCTGAACGAACATCTCGCCGCACCAGGCCAGTTTTCAATTGTCTGGCCATCAGCCCGCTTCATGGCGCCGCGGCTGCGCGCTTTCATCGATTTTGCGATCGAAAAGCTGTTTGTCGAAACCTGACTGGAGTATCTGCGCATGACAGATGCCGACGGGCTTATGCGCGCCGGTGGCGTTCGTCCATTGAAGCCATAGGCGGACTACTACGTTGCATTTCTTGACCAATAAGACGGTGGTGGGTAAATAAAGGATGCTGATGAGGAGTTTATGACCATGGACAAAGATCGCCGATAATCCGGACTTACGTCGATGACAGCGCAGTCTTTTCAAAACGACGCGTTGTCTAGCTCAGCATTTGCATCAAAGGAACATTCATGCCCAGACTTTCTGGAAAGACCGCACTCGTGACCGGCGCGGCGCGCGGAATTGGTGCGGCTATCGCCCAAGCGTTTGCTGACGAGGGGGCACAGGTCATCGTTACCGATATAGACGTGGATGGCGGCTTGTTGACCGCAGGCTCAATCGGCGGGAGGTTTGTCCGTCTCGACGTCGCATGCGAAGCAGACTGGACGGAAATTGCCAATCAGTTTCCCAAGATGGACGTCGTCGTCAACAATGCGGGAATAACCGGCTTTGAAGGACCATTCGAAGGGGGCCCGCCTGCCCATGATCCAGAAAATTCCCAACTTGCTGATTGGCACAAGGTCCATGCGGTCAACCTGGATGGCACCTTTCTGGGCTGCCGTTATGCCATCCGCGCCATGCGAGCAAATGGTGCGGGGTCGATTATCAACATTTCCTCACGCTCAGGGCTTGTCGGAATTCCAATGGCAGCGGCCTACGCCTCATCCAAGGCCGCCGTCCGCAACCACACCAAGAGCGTGGCCCTCTACTGCGCCGGTCAGGGCTTGAACATCCGGTGCAACTCAATTCACCCTGCGGCCGTGATGACACCGATGTGGGAGCCGATGTTGGGAAACGGCCCGGATCGCAAAGATCGTGAAGCCGCGCTGGTCAAAGAAACGCCCATGCAACGCTTTGGCAGGGCCGAGGAGGTCGCCGCGCTCGCAGTCCTGCTCGCATCGGACGAGGCAACTTATATGACTGGGGCCGAACTGAACATCGATGGCGGCATTCTTGCAGGATCAGCCGCAGCACCTGGAAACTAGAACAAAGGGCTATGGGACGACCGCACCTCTTGGTCCATTGCAACCATTATGATGAAAGATAGTAAAGGTCGAACTTCCACCGACCAGTTCTGTGGCACTCCCGGCAAACGTGTCAAAACCTTGGATCATTCGGGAAGAGTTCGGCCCAAATGATTGATGACGGCAATTGGGTCAAACCGATCAATCTATGCGTTGATGATCGTCGCTAAAAACTCAAGACGCACAGAAATGGAAAAGGCCCTCCCGGTTCGGAGAGGGCCTGTGTTCATTACCATCGATAGTCGCGACGGTCTCGCCATTCGCGATGTTCGCGCCAATCTCTGCGCTCGCGCCATTCTCTGCGGGCCTGACGTTCACGCCACTCCCTACGGCCTTCCCAGCGATCACGTCTGTCCCAGCCGCGCTCATATCTCGGCGGTCCATTGGGCCGGCAATATCCGCGCGGCGATAGATGAAAGCCGCGTCCGCAAGCATAGTCCACACTTTGAACGTTGGATGCCAGGGGTGCGGCCGGTTGACCGACAGGCATCGCGTTCGCGCCACTGCCGAACAGGGCACCGAGAATTATTCCAGCGCTTAAAATCATCTTACGCATTTCATCTCCCTCCTTCCGGGATGGAGGGATTTAGCGCCCTTGCCGGTGAACTGTGGCTGAATGAATCTTGATGTTTTCGTGGCAAAAACTCCACAATTGTGGCAGATGCCGACTTCGCGTTCCGATCGCTGCGAAAGGGTGAAGCGGCGTCAAAGCGGCGTGGCTCACTGCCCCGCCCCAGTCAATGCAGACCTGTTATTCTTTTATGTGCCAGTGGGTTGACGGGACGGGATGTATCCCCTCCGGTTGCAGTCCCGCGGTTTTCGTCATAGTCCTCAAGCGAATGAGGAGACGGTGATTGAACCCCAATCTGGACACAAAGCCCGAACCAAAGCCAAAGAGCAAACGCCTCATCTGGCCTTGGGTGCTGTTGGCCGTTCTAACGCTTGCAGCCGTTCTCACGCTTGCGGGCATCTATATATACAGGGAACTGACATCGACGGCCGAGGATCTGGCTCGAACCTGGCGCGACCTCGTGCAACTGTTCTGGCTGATAATGCCGGACCGTCAGCCCTAGTCTTGGGTAACAGACAGGCTCTAGTGGCAAAGCCTGAGCGCAGCATGGAATCCCAAAAAAATTGAAGAGTTTGCGGCGGCGGTGTATCGGATCGCAAACTCTGTTTTTAGGAACCTGAATGCAACCGTCTTTTAGATTGCCGCCGCTGGAGGCGCTTGTTGTTTTTGAGGCCGCGTCCCGTTTGGGCAGCTTCTCCCGCGCGGGCAACGAGCTTGGCCTGACGCAGAGCGCCGTCAGCCGGCAGATCGGCAAGCTGGAAGCGTTCATTGGCTCCAAGCTTTTCGAGCGCGTGCCGACGGGCGTGCGACTGACAACCATCGGCGAAAACTACTCGATCGATATATCGCGGCTGATCCTCGACATCGCAAGTGTCACGGACGGCGTCCGCTCGTGGACCGGCGCCAGCCAAATCACCATCGCCTGCTCTCGCGGGATTGCGGATCAATGGTTCATGCCTCGCCTGCAGAAACTGAAACGCGATATTCCCGGCATCGAATTGCGGGTGCGGGTAACTGACGATGTGGCACATCTGCGTCTGGATGAATTCGACCTGGCTATTTTCTATCGCAAGGAAAGACCGATTGGCGTCTGGCTATCGGAACTCGGCCAGGAGGAGGTCGTCCCCGTTTCTGCCCGCGGCATGACCAATCTTATGGAGCAGAGGGCACCGGTTTTGATCTCCATCGAAGATTCGATGCGGGAATGGCAGGATTGGAGCGACTGGTGGCGCTCATCACACCTGTTGCCGCCACAGGATGCAATCCAGTGGAAACTCGGAGACTATGGCCTCTGCGTCGCGGCGGCATCGCAGGGGCTTGGTGCAACGCTTGGGTGGACCTGGCTCATCCGCGACCAACTGGATAGCGGAGCGCTCGTTCCTGTGCATTCCCATGCCATGCGCTCGGAAGGCAAATTTTACCTGATGCGACCGGCAGATCGCCACCAGCGTAAAATTGTGCGCGAGGTTTCCGATTGGCTGATTGCAGACAACCATAAAACCGCGCGCTGAAACCCGTCATGCCTGCGCAGGAGGTGTCTTGCGGCGCCGGTCCAGGAGAAACCGCGCGTACCCGATGATGGTGAACAGCAGCCAGGCGACCTGTGAAATCAGCGAGCCGAGGTTGAAATTCCATATCAGCGAGTAGATCAGAAACACGCCACCCAGAACGTTTAAGAGAGTGTAGCGCCAGTCTTCTATCGTCAGAAGTCGTAGCTGCAACAGGGCATAGGCGAAGAGATAAAAAAACGCTCCTGCAAGGCCGACAAGATCCGCTAGCCCCATTTGTATCCACTCCATAAACACGCCCGCCCGGCGAGCGCCTGCTACACCGGACCCGCTCCGGCGCATCCCTTTACTCCGCTTCGCAGATAACCGGATGCGCTCAGATTTCATGACCCCATGCGCAAAAATCATACCCCCCTGCGCGCATCGGTATCTAGTGCCGAACCGTCGAGTACGATACGCCACTGCCAGCCGCGCCTCGTCCGGCCCCGATAAAAAACAGGGAACCCAAACATGACATCCTCCCCCTTTTCCTTCTCGCTCGACCGGCGGCATTTTCTTGCCGGCGCGGCCAGCCTCGCGGCGCTTTCTGCCGGTTTCATCACAGACGCCAGTGCGCAAGGCGCGGACACACCGAAGAAGGGTGGCGTTTTGAAATTGGGTATCGGCGGCGGCAGCACCACGGATAACCTCGATCCCCGCATCCTGAAAGACTGGGTGCCGGTCAATCAGGCCTTCATGATCATGAACGGCCTTGTCGAGATCGATGCCAGCAATCACGCTGTGCCTGAATTGTTCGAAAGCTGGGAAGCGCAGCCCGGCGCCGTGGAGTGGGTCTTCAAGCTGCGTCAGGGTGTCACCTTCCACAACGGCAAGACCCTGACGGTGGAAGACGTCATCTACTCCATCAACCTGCACCGTGGCGAAACCACCTCTGCGGCACGCTCGGTCGCGTCTGCGCTCAAGAGCGTCGACAAGCTTTCCGACACCGAGGTCAAGATCGTCCTCGAAAGCGGCAATGCCGACCTTCCTTACATCCTGTCCGACTACCATTTCCTCGTTGTGCCCGAAGGCTGGACGGATTTCAGCAAACCTGTCGGCACCGGGCCATTCGTGTTCGAAAGCTACGATCCGGGCGTTCGTTCGCGCTTTACCCGTAATCCGAATTACTGGAAGCCGAATGCCGCTCACGTTGACGCCGTGGAAGTCATCGTCATCAACGATATCGCCGCACGCACCAATGCCATGATGTCGGGTCAGGTCCATGCGATCAACCAGCTCGACTTCAAGACAGTAGACCTGCTGCGCCGTAACCCCAACCTCAACATCGTCCAATCGGCTGGCGGCCAGCACTTCACATTCCTGATGGATTGCACGCAGGCGCCATACAAGGACAACAATATCCGCCTTGCCATCAAGCACGCCATCGACCGCGAGCAGCTTTTGAAAACCGCGCTGCGTGGCTACGGCCGCATCGGGAACGATCATCCGATCCCGAGCTCTGACCGCTTTTATGCGGATCTGGCGCAGCGTCCCTACGACCCCGAGAAGGCGAAGTTCTATCTGAAGCAGGCTGGCCTCGATACGCTCAAGGTAGAGATTTCCGCTTCCGACGCCGCCTTCTCCGGCGCTGTGGATGCAGCGGCGATTTTCCGCACGAGTGCGGCCAAGGGCGGCATCGATGTTTCGATCAAGCGCGAACCCGCCGATGGCTACTGGGACAATGTCTGGATGAAAGCTCCATTCTGCATGTCATACTGGGGCGGACGCCCGACGGCAGACCAGATGCTGACCATCGCTTACCAGTCCACCTCGGCGCAAAATGATACGCACTGGAAGAACGAAAACTTCGACAGGAAACTCATCGAGGCGCGTGCACTTCTCGACGATGCGAAGCGCAAGGAAATCTATGCCGAGCTTCAGGCGCTCATCTCCAATGAGGGCGGCGCCATGATCCCGATGTTCGGAGATTATCTGGATGCGACATCCAAGAAACTGAAGGGCGTGACCACGCATCCGATGTTCAACTTCATGGGTGCCCGTCTCGCTGAAAAGGTCTGGTTGGACGCATAATGACTAAGCTTATCCTGAAGCGCATTGCTTTGGGTATTTTGACGCTTCTGCTGGTGTCGGCGCTTATTTTCGCCGGCACTCAGCTTCTTCCCGGAGATGTGGCGTCGGCAATACTCGGACAGAATGCGACGCCTGAATCTCTCGCCGTGCTGCGCGCCGATCTCGGTCTGGAGCAGCCCCTTCTGCAACGTTATCTTTCCTGGCTCGGCGGTTTCGTGACCGGCGACCTTGGAAATTCGCTGGCAAACCACCAGCCCGTTGCAGCTCTCTTATGGCCGCGGTTCTGGAACACCATGGCGCTGGCGCTTTATGCCGCCGCCGTGTCCGTTCCGGTTGCCGTGCTTCTGGGTCTGTTCAGTGCCATCTGGCGCGGCAGCCTGTTCGATCGGGCTGTCAACATCGTTGCGCTGGGCTTTGTTTCACTTCCGGAATATTTTCTGGGCCTGTTGCTGATCCTTTTCGTGTCCGTGCAGTACAATCTTTTGCCGAGCCTTGCCGACACTTATCCGGGCATGGGCTTTGCGGATTGGCTGAAAGCCACCACGCTTCCTGCTCTGACGCTGGTTCTGGTGACTGTGGCGCAGATGCTGCGCATGACCCGTACCGCCGTTCTTGCGGTCATGGATCAGGCCTATGTCGAAACAGCCTATCTCAAGGGATTGCGGACCAAACGCGTGGTTCTCCGCCACGCGCTTCCCAACGCCGCGGCCCCGATCGTCAACGTCGTATCGTTCAACATCGCCTATCTCATCACCGGTGTGGTGCTGGTAGAGGCCGTGTTCAACTATAACGGCCTTGGCCGTTTCATGGTCGATGCCGTTTCGAAGCGGGACCTTCCGTTGGTACAGGCGGCAGCCCTCGTTTTCGGCGCAACCTACGTCATTCTAAACATCATTGCCGATGTGTCGGCAATTGCGCTTAACCCGCGCCTGAGGCACCCCCGATGAAAATGCTCCGCACCATCACCCCAACCGCATGGGTCGGTCTTTTCATCATTTCGGTCAACATCGTCCTGTTCGCAGCCGGTCCGCATATTGCGCCTTTCGGGCAGGAGGAGATCGTCGGTTCGCCTTTCGATCCGCCTTCGGCAATGCACTGGTTTGGCCTTGATCAGAACGGACGCGATATGCTGTCGCGCCTTTTGGCCGGTGCGCAAATCTCCATCGGCGTTTCGCTGGCGGCGTCCCTGCTCTCCTTCACAATCGGGATCACGCTTGGTTTCATCGCGGCCATCTTCGGCGGCTGGATCGATATGGTTCTTTCGCGCATCGTCGACACTGTCATGTGTATTCCAGTGCTGATCTCGGCTCTTGTCGTGCTGCAGGCGCTAGGCTCGTCCATCCCCGTGCTGATAGTGACCATTGCGCTTCTGGATTCCACCCGCGTCTTCCGTCTGGCGCGCATTGTCGCCCAGGGCGTGAATGTGCTGGAATATGCCGAGACCGCGCGCCTGCGCGGAGAAGGCCTGATCTGGCTGGTGTTCAGGGAGATACTGCCCAATGCGCTGCCGCCGCTCATTGCGGAATTCGGCCTGCGTTTCTGCTTCACCTTTCTGTTCGTGGCCGGTCTGTCCTTTCTCGGGCTTGGCGTTCAGCCGCCTTTCGCAGACTGGGGCGGCATGGTGAAGGACAACCAGCAGGCCATTCTTTACGGCCTCTACGCACCGCTTTATCCGGCCGCTGCCATCGCCGTTCTCACCATCGGCGTCAATCTCGTCGTAGACTGGCTGCTGGCCGGCCGCAGCGCAATTCAGGGAGCAGACCGATGAGTAACAATGAGGTCCTGCAAATTCGCGGCCTGAAAGTTGCCGCACCGAATGGAGCCATTCTGGTTGATGGTATCGATCTGGATCTCAAGCGCGGTGAGGTCAAAGGGCTGATCGGTGAATCCGGCGCCGGTAAATCCACCATCGGGCTTGCCGCCATGGGATATGGCCGAAACGGTTGCCGCATCGTTGGTGGAGAAATCGTCGTGAACGGCGTTTCGCTGATGACGGTCGATCGCGCCGGTCGTGAGGCGGCGCGCGGTGCGCGCATCGCCTATGTGGCGCAAAGTGCAGCTGCGGCGTTCAACCCTGCCATGAAGATTGGCGAACAGATTATCGAGGGACCGCTTTACCACGGCGTCATGAACCGGCGGGAAGCTGAAGCCTGGATGCTGGAACTGCTGCAGGCGCTGCAACTTCCCGATTATCAGAATTTCGGCGACCGTTACCCGCATCAGGTCTCCGGTGGGCAGTTACAGCGCGCGATGGTGGCCATGGCGATGTCATGCCGCCCTGACATACTCGTGCTGGACGAACCTACCACGGCACTCGATGTCACCACGCAGATAGAGGTTCTGGCCCTGCTCCGCAGTCTCATCCAGCGCTACGATACCGCCGCCCTCTACATCACGCATGACCTTGCCGTCGTCGCGCAAATTGCAGACAGCATCATGGTCTTGCGCCATGGCAAAAAGGTGGAGGCCGGTTCTGCCGAGGATATTCTCGAGCACCCGCAGGAAGACTATACGCGCCGTCTTGTTTCCGAACGCCAAGCCAGCATGTCCGGCGAATCCGTCCAGAACAGGGGTGGTGAAATCCTGCTCGAAGCGCGTGACGTCACCGCCTACTACGGTCGCAAGAAGGTGCTGGACAACGTTCACTGCGAAATCCGAAAGGGCGAAACACTGGCAGTCGTGGGTGAATCCGGTTCGGGAAAATCCACTTTGGCCAGGGTTATCGCCGGGTTGCCGCCGCAATCTTCCGGTGTCGTTTCGCTGGCTGGACACCGGCTTGCGGACAAGTACTCCAGGCGTTCCCGCGAAGATCTGCGCCGTATCCAGCTCGTCTACCAGCTTCCGGATGTGGCGCTCAATCCACGCCACACCGTCGGCGAGATCATCGGCCGACCCATGTCGTTCTATTTCGGAATGAATGAAGATGAGCGCGCCTCCGAGGTGAACCGGTTGCTGGACCTGATCGGTCTGCCCCGGGAGTTTGCAGAGCGCCTGCCAAAAGCGCTTTCCGGGGGGCAGAAGCAGCGCGTGTGTATCGCACGCGCACTTGCCGCAAGACCCGATCTTATCATCTGCGACGAGGTGACATCGGCACTTGATCCTCTCGTGGCGGAAGAAATTCTCAGACTGTTGCGCTCGTTGCAGGATGAACTGGGCGTCTCCTATCTGTTCATAACCCATGACCTCGGCGTCGTTCGCCGGCTCGCCGACAGGACGATGGTCATGCAGCATGGCCGCATTGTCGAAACCGGCACGACCAAGGAGGTTTTTGCACCTCCTTACCAACCCTATACCGAACAGCTCATAACCTCGGTCCCCGAACTGCGGCGCGACTGGCTGGATGGTGTGCTGGCAAAACGTGGCCTCCCCGCCGCATGATCTGCGGGGCGGTTCACTCTTTCATTGTTGTCTCCCGGTAAAGCGATGCTCGCTTCAAATGACCCGACTGGAATACCCCCAATGACAATACGTGTTGAAGAACATATCTGGATTCCCATGAGCGATGGCGTGCGCCTTGGTGCTCGCCTTTGGCTGCCGGAGGGCGCGGAACAATCGCCGGTTCCCGCCATTCTCGAGTATATTCCCTATCGCAAGCGAGACGGAACCCGCGGGCGCGACGAGCCAATGCACGGCTATTTTGCCAGCCAGGGATATGCCGCAATTCGCGTGGACATGCGCGGCACAGGCGAATCCGATGGCCACATGGCGGACGAATATCTGAAGCAGGAACAGGACGACGCACTCGAAGTGATCGACTGGGTTTCCCGCCAGCCGTGGTGCAGCGGCAATGTCGGCATGATGGGTAAGAGCTGGGGCGGCTTCAACGGCCTGCAGGTCGCCGCCCGCCGCCCGCCGGCACTGAAAGCCGTCATCACCGCCTATTCGACCGACAACCGTTATACCGACGACATTCACTACATGGGCGGCCTGCTGCTGAACGACAATCTGTGGTGGGGCACCATCATGCTTGCTTATCAGAGCCGTCCGCTCGATCCGGAGATCGTCGGCGACACGTGGCGCGACAGCTGGATCGACCGCCTGGAGAAGCTCCCCTTCTTTCCCGCACTCTGGCTGGAACACCAACGTTACGACGATTACTGGAAACACGGCTCGGTCTGCGAAGACTGGAGCGCCATTGAATGCCCGGTCCTTGCCATCGGCGCATGGGCGGACAGCTATACCAATGCCGTCCCACGTCTTCTCGAAAACCTTCAGGTCCCGCGTCGCGGCATCATCGGTCCGTGGGGCCATATCTACCCCCAAGATGGTGTTCCCGGTCCCGCAATTGGCTTCCTGCAGGAAGCAATGCGCTGGTGGGACCATTGGCTGAAAGGCAAGGACACCGGCGTCATGGACGAGCCGATGCTGCGCGCCTTCGTCAGCGACACAATCGAACCGACCGGCACGCGAACGACGACGCAAGGCCGCTGGGTGGGCGAAACAACATGGCCTTCGCCTGAAATTGCAACCCGCTCACTTTACCCCGGTGCAGCGAAGGAACTGCGCGATACGGCAGGCGAACCGGCAATTCTCAGCATTCGTTCGCCGCAAAGCCACGGCAAGGCGGGCGGGGAATGGATGGCGACCGGATGCCCCGGCGAACATCCAACCGATCAGCGGCTCGACAACGGTGGCGCGCTCGTTTTCGAAACCGCCTTGATGGAAGAGGATTTCGATATTCTCGGTGCGCCGGTAGCGCGTCTGCGCATTGCCGCAGATTGCCCTGTCGCGCAGATTTCACTGCGCCTCAACGACGTCTTGCCGGATGGCCGTGTCACACGTGTCAGTTATCAGGTTTTCAACCTGACCCACCGCGATAGCCACGAAAATCCGGAAGCGTTGGAACCCGGCAAATTTTACGATGTCGCAATCAAGCTCAATGACTGCGGTTATCGTTTTGCCAAAGGGCACCGGCTGCAACTCGCCATCGCCACGGCCTACTGGCCGATGGTATGGACATCGCCTTACGATGCGACGATCAGCGTTTCCGTTGCAGAAAGCGCGCTTGACCTGCCCGTGCGTGCCACCGGTGACGACAAGCCTGTGCGTTTCGAGGCCCCTGCCCACGGCCCATCGACACCCATGACGCAGGTCGATCCCGGCACGGTCCGCCGCTGGACCGAACAGGACCATGAGACGGGTATCAACACCTATGTCACGGAAGGCGTGGGCGGCTTGTTCGGCGAGGGCATGTTGCGGTTTGACGACATCGACACCGAACTCAGCCATAGCCTGCGGCGTGAATTGACCATTCGCGACGGAGATCCCCTCTCCGCGAAATACGTCCTCACCCAGACATATGAAATTGGCCGCGATGGGTGGCGCATCAAGATCGAGAGCCGCACCGAGATGCGCTCCGACAGGGAGAATTTCTACCTGACCGGAGAACTTTCGGCACTCGAAAATGGCAGCCTCGTCAAAACCCGGAAGTGGGATGAGCGCTACAAACGCGACCTCATCTGATGTTGCATGGCCCCTGCAGCTATTTGCGGGGGCCTAAAACATGCCATTGTCTCGGTACCGTATCTGTCAGCTTTCCTGTTCAGGAGCGATCAATGTCACGGTTGGGAAACAGGATCGATATCGGCCTACGTCTCGTGTCAGAAGCGGGAGACCTTGAACCGCAGCATGAGCCCCAATAAAAAAGTCTGGCAAAACTCCTGTGCGGGATCCGCCCACACGGCGATACTGCGTGAAGACCTTCCCGCTAAAAACAATGCAGAGCGAGTAAAAGGGATGGCCAAGCACAACTTTTTGTCGAGACGCAAAAATTAAAAAAACTAATAGTTGACGCAACCGTGCAAGCACGCTATAACGAACCATCGAATTTGCTTGCTTAGCTTTGCTTGTTGCGCGATTGGCACCGCGTTCTGAACGAACCTTTCCTTTCAAAATCGCTATCAATGTTCGCAGCGCTTTTTAGTGCTGTGGGTCCTCTATCGCTATGAAAGGGTTCATCATGACCACTGGCACAGTTAAATGGTTTAATTCCACTAAAGGCTTCGGCTTCATTCAGCCTGACAACGGCGGCACAGATGCCTTCGTTCATATCTCCGCCGTTGAGCGGGCTGGTATGCGCGAACTCGTCGAAGGCCAGAAGATCGGCTTCGACCTGGAACGCGACAACAAGTCCGGCAAAATGTCGGCCTGCAATCTGCAGGCTGCCTAACGGGTTTTGCTTCCCTTTGACCACGGATGTACTGGCACTGCCGGAAGCACCCCGAACCAATCAAGGCCAGGCAAATTGCCTGGCCTTTTGTTTTCCGCTCGCATGCCGAGCCTTATCACCGGAACACCCATGACAGAAAAATACAGTATCTCGCGCCAGAAGGCCGAGGTTGCCTTCAGCAACATCCAGACGCCGTTCTTCGCAAAAGACAAAGCGCTCGACGAGCTTGATTCGATCACGCAATCCCGCGACGCCAAGACCTTGCGGCTGCGGGAAGCACGTCTTGCAAAGGAACAGTCTGATCGCATTTCTGCGACATCCGCTCTTCTTGCCAAGCGTGCCCGTGCACGATGATGGTTTTGACGGCATCGTCAGAACAGGTGCCTGAAGCCAATTCGCATCAGACGGCTTCCTGACCATCCCGGTATTTACAGACGCCGGGCCTTGAGCTGTTGCATGCCTGTCAACTCCCAGGCAAGCTTACGTTCCATCTGCCCAAGCGCGGCGCCAGTTATATTAAATCACTAAATTAGAATTATTTTTAAACACCGAAGCTATCGGCGTTTACGTCTCGCTCCAGGTCATCGTGTAACGCGTTCCCTTGGCCTGTTCCGGGTGCGTATGCGTTTGCTCGACACGAGCACCAATGTTCTGAGCCATCGCCATAATCAGCTTTGTTCCGAGGCCAGTACCACGCGGAGATGCGTCGGGCTTTGAACCGACACCATCGTCTTCGACAACGAGAACAAATTGCCGATTTTCTTCCGAAAGTGCGACACGGACCGTGCCGGATTGATCTGGATAGGCGTACTTCAGTGCGTTGGTCAGCAGCTCGGTGATGATGACACCCAGAGCTACGGCATGGTCTGCCTTGAGGCTGATGTCACAAAGCGATGTCTCGACGGTAATGGACGAAGATCCGGGAACCGCCTGAAACAACCCATCGATGATCGACGTCAGATACGAATTGAGCGATACCAAACCTATATTGTCGGTATTGTAAAGGCTGCGGTGAACGCCGGCGATCGCCGAAATCCTGCTTTGGGTTTCCAGCAAGGCGACTTCGGCTTCCTCAGACTTGATGGTGTTTATCTGCAGGCGAATCATGGCGGATACCAGCGAGAGGCTGTTGGCGACCCGATGGTTCATCTCCTTCACCATCATTTCCGCATGTTCCTTGGCCTTCACCAGCAACCGGTCGGATTCCTCCTTCGTCTGACGCAGACGATGGTTTTCCAGCGACTGATCGATAGCCGTAAGCAACAGCGGGAAAAAGTCGTCGCCGACATTCTTTATGACGTAGTCGGCGGCGCCCGCCTTGAGGGCGTCGATCGCGATCTGGGCTTCGTTCGATCCCGTTACATAAAGAACGGGAACCCGCCCCGGCAACGACTGAATCGCGGCAAGGAACTCCATTCCCGTCGATGTCTGGAAGTAATGGTCCAGAACGACGATATCGAACTGCTCGTCTTGAAACATCTTGAGCCCGGACGCCACGGATGCGGCATGGACCACCTCCATTCCGTGACGACCAAGGATCCGACTGGAAAGCCGCGCCAGAGCCGGATCATCATCAACATACAAAACGCGCAATGCCATCATGCCTTCAAGGTACTTGAATTACGGAGAAGAACAGGCCGAGGTTCTTTATCGCACTCGCAAAGCCTTCGTAGTCGACCGGCTTGGTTATATAGACATTTGCACCAAGGTCATAACATTTCTGAATCTCGGTTTCGTCATCCGTCGTCGTCAAAACGACCACCGGCAAACGGCGCGTATATTCGTTACTCTTGATCTCCTCGAGAATTCGGATACCCGACATATCAGGGAGGTTAAGATCGAGCAAAACGAGAAGATATCGATCTTTGCTGACAACGCCATCGCGGTTTTCACCGAGGATGTAGTCGAGTGCCTTTGCACCGAGCGTAAAGGGCATGATCTCGTTATTCACACCTGCGCGACGCACGTTCTTCTCGATCAGCCGAGCATGACCTTCGTCATCCTCGATCATAATGATCGTTACCTCTTGACCGGTTGCCTTCATTTTTCGCCTTCTTTCGTCACTTTTCTGAGATCGCTCGGCAGCAGCAACGTAAATGTACTGCCTTTGCCAAGTTCGGAACTCACCTTAATGTCTCCTCCTAAACTTCTTATTAGCGACCGAACATGGGCAAGGCCGATGCCTTCCCCCGGCTGATCCTGATCACCGGCGCGGCGAAAGAGTTCGAACACCCGTTCCAGATCATGCTGGCCGATGCCGCGCCCGTTGTCGCTGACTTCGATGCTGATGGCACCTCGCCCGGACGGATAAGCGCGGGCAGTCAATCGCAGCGGTCGTCCCGGCAACTGGTATTTCACCGCATTGTCGAAAAGATTGCCAAGAATCTGGTCGAGAGAGATGCGATCCGTCACGACTGTCAGCTTTGATGTCTCGACATTGATCTCGCCGCCATTGGCATTGATCTGGTGGCGAACCGTCTCGGAGAGCGATGACAGTAATGTCTCTATGTCGACCTTTTCCGGTTGCAGCTTTCGCTGACCATCACGGGATATCTTCAAGATCGCATTGATCAACTGGTCCATCTTGCGTGTCGAAGAGCGGATGAAACTGATCGCCTCGGGAAGATCCTCCTCGACAGCCAGTCTGGCATCCCGAACCACGTCATCGGAAGGCATTTTGCCGTCTGCGAGCACATAGGCGCTGACCGGCTTCAGGGACGTATCGAATTCGGAGAGGAACCCCATGATATTAACGAGCGGCGCACGCAAATCATGCGTGACGATATAGGCGAAGCGCTGAATTTCCTGATTGGCGCTGCGAAGATCACGGGTTCTTTCCTCAACCCGCTCCTCCAGATGGCGATTTAGCTCGTCAACATCTTCCCGAGACCGGTTCAACGCACGGATATATGTGAAGACCAGAAAGATTGAACCGCCGACAACAAGCAGGATCGCCAGCGTGCCGCCGAGCGTGACCCATTGCAATGTATTGGCGGCGCCAAGTTGGTCTCCGACGATGATGCGGAGCCGATCGTCGGTCTGCGATTGCAGCTTCGACAAGATCGCCCTGATTTCGTTCATGAATCGTTTGCCGTCATTCTCACGGACGACTTCGACTGCCTCGGTGATGCGTCCGGCTTTTTGCAGATCGATGGTTTCCTGGGTTTCAGCCAGCTTGTTGGCGACGGCATTACCGAGATCCGTCAGATCCTGCTCGTATTGCTTCTGGTCCTTCAGCACTTCGAGAAGTCTGGACTGCCTCTGCGGCAACAGGCTCAAGGCCTCCTGATAAGGGCTCAGATACTCGATGTTGTTGGTCAGCAGATAACCCCTCTGCCCCGTTTCAATGTCCTGCATCGACGTCAGGATATCGAGAACGGCTGCCCGCACGCGGCGCAACTCGGCTGTTTCTTGCGAGTACCGGTTGTTCACCTGCACCAGCCACAGCGAAGTGGCGACCATTCCGGTCAATATTGCAACACCCACAGCGAGCATAAACAGGCTTCGCTGAGCAAAAGGCGAAAAACTAATCACAGTTGTAAATTCCCGGCATGCACCTCATTCGCGGGCAAACTAGAATATGCGGCGCATTGAATCGAACGTTTTATTTTCGATTCATATGGGAACCACCTTTGACGACGCGCGTTGAGCAAGGCTGTAAAAAATATTCCGCTCAGAAAAGCGGATAGCGGCACGAAACATCACGGTTTTCAATCCGGAATGCCGGAGTTGCCTTAAACCACCTGAACCAGGTGGCCCGGGGAAACAGTTTTATAGTTTCGCGTCGGCGTTTGAAATCCTATCGGCCGTATCGGGCTTTTCAGTTCATCGTTGGATATGCCGCGCTTTATTCCGCGTCGCGCCGGATCGGGTACCGGCACTGCCGCCATGAGTTTCTTCGTGTAAGCATGTTGCGGATTGTCGAAGACGGCAGCGCGCGGACCGATCTCCACAATCTCACCGAGATACATCACCGCGACGCGATGGCTGACACGCTCCACCACCGCCATATCGTGGGAGATGAAGAGGAAGGCGAGATTGAGGCTCTGTTGCAGGTCGAGTAGCAGGTTGCAGACCTGCGCCTTGATCGAAACATCGAGAGCCGACACGCTTTCGTCGGCAACAATGACCTTCGGATCAAGGGCAAGCGCACGGGCAATCGCGATGCGCTGGCGCTGGCCGCCGGAAAATTCGTGAGGATAGCGGCTCGCCATGTCGGCGGTTAGACCAACCTTTTCGAGGAGATCGGCAGTCTTTTCCTTCGCCTGCTTCGTAGTGCCCAGTTTGTGCTTGATGAAGGGTTCGGAAATCGCCGTACCCACCGTCATGCGCGGATTGAGCGACGAGAACGGATCCTGAAAGATCATCTGTACGGACTTACGCATATTGCGCAGGCCGACGGTATCGAGCCGCATCACATCGTAACCATCGAGCGAAACCTCGCCGGCCGTCGGTTCGACAAGACGCATGATCGAGCGGCCGGTCGTCGACTTTCCGCAACCGGACTCGCCGACCAGTGCAAGCGTCTCCCCCTGAAACAGATCGAAGGAGACGTTTTCGACCGCGTGGACCGCACCCGTCTGCCGGGCCAAAAGGCCGGAGCGGATGGGAAACCGCGTCACGAGGTTCTTGACCGACAGAACAGGTGTCTGTCCGCTCGCAACCGTTTCGGCCACTTCTACCGGCTCGGTCGACAGGCCGGTTTTCATGTCGAGGACCGGAAATCGCGTCGGCCACTGCCGGTCGCGCATCGAGCCGAGCTTCGGCACCGCCGAAAGCAGCGCCCGCGTATAGGGATGCTTGCCGCGCTGGAATATATCCCCGGTCGGTCCGGTCTCGACCTCATCGCCCCGGAACATGACAATGGTGCGGTCGGCGATCTCCGCCACGACGCCCATATCATGAGTAATGAAGAGGACCGACATGCCCTCCTCTTCCTGAAGCAGTTTGATCAGATCGAGAATCTGGCCCTGAATGGTGACGTCGAGCGCGGTCGTCGGTTCATCGGCGATCAGCAGTTTCGGCCGGGAAGCGAGCGCCATTGCGATCATCACGCGCTGGCGCATGCCACCGGAAAACTGATGCGGATACTCGTCGAAGCGACCGGCCGCGTTGGGAATACGAACCTTTTCGAGAAGCCGGACCGTCTCCGCCCTTGCCTGCTGCTTCGAAAAGCCCTTGTGCCGGATGAGGACCTCGGAAATCTGGCGGCCGATCGTGAAGATCGGATTGAGCGACGTCATAGGCTCCTGAAATATCATCGAGACGTCGTTGCCCCGCACGCCCCGCATGTCCTTCTCGGAAAGCGCCAGAAGATTGCGCCCGTTCAAGAGAACTTCACCCTCAATCCGGCTGAAAGCGGGGCTAAGCAGGCGCATGATGGACAGCGAGGTGACGGACTTTCCCGAACCGGACTCACCGACAATCGCGACGGTTTCGCCCGGAGCGACATCGAAGGAGACGTTACGGACGACGCTCTTCCAAGCATCATCGACGAGAAAAGAAGTGGTCAGGTTTCTAACGGAGAGAACAGGTGTCGTATTCATGATGTCATCGTCCCACAGCATAGGCCTGCATCAGTCGCGGGGTTGCGGCGGCCCGCAGCAGGCCATCGGCATCCCGCCGTGCGGCAGTTAGGCGCCCTACCGACCACGCATCGGCAACGGTGACCTTGTGTCCGCGGCTGCGAAGCTCCTGCAGCGTGATATCACCCACGGTGCTTTCAACCATGATCTCGCCCGGCGAGCTGGTGCGCGGATAAAACGAGCCGGGAAAATGCGAGGTATGGAACAGCGGCATGTCGATGGCCGCCTGCAGGTTCTTGCCGTGATGCGCATAACGCAGGAAGAAGGGCAGCTGCCATTGATCCTGCTGATCGCCGCCCGGAGTACCGAACACCATGGAAGGGCGTCCCTGATGCAGCGCGAGCGAGGGTGTCAACGTGGTGCGCGGGCGTTTTCCAGGTGCAAGCGAGGTCGGCAGGCCTTCCTTCAACCAGAACATCTGGGCGCGGGAATTGAGCGCAAAGCCGAGACCCGGCACGATGGGGGATGATTGCAGCCAGCCGCCGGACGGCGTGGTTGAGACCATGTTGCCCCAGCGGTCGATGACATCGATATGCACGGTATCGCCGCGTTTTTCGGTAAGATGCGACATGGTGGGCTCGTAGACGGTGCCCTTGCCGCTCATTTCGGCGAGCATGGCCATGGTGGTGTCCACCTGCTTCTCGTAACCCGGCACGATGCCGGGACGCAGATCAAGCGATGCCTCGCTGCCAATCAGTTTACGACGCCCGGCATTGTAGCCTTCAGAGAGAAGATATTCCGTCGGAATCTGGCCGAAATCAGGATCGCCGTAATAGACCTCACGGTCGGCAAAGGCGAGCTTCATGGCCTCAACGATGGTGTGGATGAAATCGGGACCTGACGGGTCCATCGCCACAAGATCGAAGCCTTTCAACAGGGCGAGCGACTGCAACAGAACCGGTCCCTGCCCCCAGGCAGGCGTCTTTGCAATCGTCCAGTCATGATAATCAAGCGTCTGCGGCGCCTCGATGGTCGCGCTCCAGTCCGCCATATCCTGCGCCGTCAGCACGCCCTTGTGCTTGGTGCCGCTTGCATCCATGACTTCAGCGGTCTTTACGTAAGTGTCGATGGCTTCCGCTACGAAACCCCGATAGAAGGCGTCGCGTGCGGCTTCAATCTGGTTTTCGCGACCCGAACGCGCTTCGGATTCAGTGACGATCCGCTTGTAGGTTTCCGCAAGTACAGGATTCCTGAAAAGGGCGTGCGGCTCGGGTGCGGCACCACCCGGCAGCCAGGTCTCGTAGGATGTCGGCCATTCCCCCTCGAAGAATTCCGCCAGCCCCTTGATGGTGGCGGAAACGCGCGGCAGGGTCGGATGTCCGTATTCGGCATAATAGATGGCCGGTTCCAGCACCTCGCGCACGCTCATCGTGCCGTAGTCGCGCAGCATCAGCATCCAGCCATCGAAGGCTCCGGGAATGACGGTTGCAAGCAGACCATCGCCGGGGATCAGCTTAAGCCCCTCCGAGGTATAGTGCTCGATGGTGGCGCCACTCGGAGCAGGCCCCTGCGCGCAAATGACTTCGACCTTGTCCTTCTTCTTTGAATAAAAGACGGCAGGCATGTCGCCGCCGGGGCCACAGAGATGCGGTTCGACGATCTGCAGCACGAAGCCGGTGGCAACCGCTGCGTCGAAGGCGTTACCTCCCTTTTCGAGGATTGCCATGCCCACGGCCGATGCGATCCAGTGCGTCGAGGTGACGACGCCGAATGTGCCAAGGATCTCGGGGCGTGTGGTAAATTCGGTCATTCAGTCAGTTCCTTATGAGAAATCATGCTTCGCGCGGATCGAGCGCATCACGCAGGCCATCGCCCAGGAGATTGAAGCCTATGACGACGAGGAAAATTGCAATGCCGGGCCACATCGTCATCCACGGCGCCTGGCTCAGAAAGTTCTTCGCGGTGTTCAGCATGGAACCCCACGACGGCGCCGGTGCCTGCTGGCCAAGGCCGAGGAAGGAAAGGCTCGCTTCCGCAATGATGGCGGTCGCAACCGTCAAGGTCGCCTGCACGATGATGGGAGCAAAGACATTTGGTAGGATGTATCGTGTCATGATGTCGAAGTGGTTGAGGCCAATCGACCTTGCCCCCTCGACATAATCTTCCATCTTGACCGCCAGCACCTGACCACGGGTCAACCGAACGAAAATCGGCATGGCGGAAAGCCCGATGGCGATCATCGCGTTGGTAAGGCTCGGGCCGAGGAAGGCCGCAAGGGCAATTGCCATGATGAGGAACGGCATAGCCAACAGCGCTTCGGTGATGCGCGATATGACCATATCCACCCAGCCACCGAAATAACCGGCGATCAACCCGAAGGGTACGCCGATGACCACCGCGATCATGACGGAGACAACACCCGCCATCAGCGAGGCGCGCGCGCCATAAATCATGCGCGAAAGGATATCACGGCCAAGATCGTCGGTGCCGAGCCAGTGGGCGGCGGACGGCGCCTTGCGGATGGCCGACCAGCTGGTCGCAATAGGGTCAGAAATCGGCAGGATCGGTGCTGCAACGGCAAGTACCGTGAAGAAAAGCACGATAATCAGACCGGCCAGCGCCGATTTGTTGCGCTTCATTTTCTTCCAGGCGCGGCTTTCCTGCCGCGGCACCGGTACGGACAGGTTTTGATCGAGAGCGGTCATGATATCAGGCCTCAGATCGTCGCCTTGAGGCGAGGGTTAAGCAGGACATAGGCAATGTCCGCCAGCAGGTTCATGAGGATGAAGCCGACCGCGGTGCAGAGCACGATGCCCTGGACGACGGCGTAATCGCGGGTGAAGACCGCATCGACGGTCATCTTGCCGAAGCCGGGAATGGTGAATATCTGCTCCGTCAGAACCGCACCGGCCAGCAACTCACCGAAAAGCAGTGCCAACAGCGTGATGACGGGCAGAAGCGCGTTGCGAAAACTGTGCGACAGTATGATCTCACGCGGCGAAAGCCCCTTGGCGCGGGCGGTGCGGATATAGTCTGAACTCAAAACCGCAACCATTGCCGAACGCGTGTGGCGCATCAACGTTGCCGCAAGCGCATTGCCGAGCACGAAGGCGGGCATGATCATCGTCTCGATGGAGCGAACGGGGTCGACGAATATCGATTCATATCCGGATGCCGGCAGCCAGCCGAGCTTCACTGAAACCAGCAGGATTAGCATGATACCGAGCCAGAAATTCGGGATCGACAGGCCGGAAAGCGCCACGATATTGGCGGTGTAGTCGATCCATGTGTTTTTCTTGACGGCGGCCAGAATGCCGATCGGAATACCGATGACCATCGCAAAGAACATCGCCATCACAGCCAGCTGAATGGTGACCGGCAGCTTCTGGCCGATCAGTTCCAGCACCGGCTGGTTCGTCCTCAGCGAAATACCGAAATCGCCGGTCACCACGCCGCCCAGCCAGTTGATGTACTGGAGCGGTACCGGGTCGTTCAGGCGATACTTCTCCCGCAGGAATTCAATCGTCGCCGGATCACGCTCCTCACCCGCCATGGCGAGAACCGGATCACCCGGCAACAGTTTCTGCAGCGAGAAAACGAAGATGGAGATGATCAAAAGCGTCGGGATCGCGACCAGCAGTCGCTTGCCGATATAGACAGGCATGGCATTGCCCCCGTTCGTGCACGTTCTGGAGGGCCGCACGGCAAGCCGTGCGGCGGATTTGAAACGCTTAGTCCTTGCTGACGCCGAGAAGGCGGATCATGCCATCAGGCGAAGGCTCCCAGCCCTTGACCTTCTTGGAAATGGCATAGGCATAGGGCTGGTGGCCGAGATAGATGATCGGCATGTCGTCGTTTAGGATGACGCTTGCCGCGTCGTATTTCTCCTTGCGGACCGCATCTTCAGTCGAGGCGCGTGCTTCGTTCAGCAGCTTGTCGACTTCAGGATTACAATATTTCACATCGTTGATGCCGCCCTTGCAGGTGACGAACTGGTGAAGATTGCCATCGGGATCGATACGACCAGACCAGTCGGAACGGCTGAGCTGATAGTTGCCGGCGGTCTGTTCGGAAAGAAGCGTCGCAAATTCGGTGGCCTTCAGCGTCACGTTGAAGCCAGCCTCCGCCACCATGGACTGGATCACCTGCATCATCTGCGTCTGCGTGGTGTTGTTGGCGTGCTGAAGTTCGATATCGAGCTTCTCGTAGCCAGCCTCCTTCATCAACTGCTTGGCCTTGTCGATATCGCGTGGCGGCACCGGCAGGTTCTGGTTGAACCATGGGCTTGTCGGCGGGAATGACTGATTGCCAGCCTTGGACGTACCCTCAAACACGATCTGGCCGATCGCTTCGCGGTCAATCGCATAGGAGAAGGCCTGACGCAGGCGCTTGTCCTTGCCGAGCGGATTGTCAGCACGCGCGCCGTTGTTGATGTTGACATACATGGCCATGTAGCCCGGACCGATCACGTCCGCATAGGTCAATTTGGGGTCATTCTTGACGGATTCCGCATCGGACGCCGAGATACGTTCGGCAATGTCGAGATCGCCAGAGCGGAGGTTTGCAAGCTTCACAGTGGTATCGGGAATTGGCAGGTAGACGATCTTGTCGACCTTGATCTTGTCCTTGTCCCAATAATCCGCAAATTTTTCGAGGACGATACGGTCCTGCTGGATGCGCTCGACGAATTTGAACGGTCCGGCGCAAACCGGCTTGGAGCCGAAATTCGCGCCCAGTTCCTTGGCGGCCTTCGGCGCGACGATCATGCCGGCGCGATCTGAAAGCTGGGCAAGCAGCGTGACATCGGGCGTCTTCAGCGTGAACTTGACTTCCAGCGGCCCGGTGGCCTCAACCTTTTCAACCGAGGACAACTCGCTCTTGCGGCGGGATTCCGGAAGGGTCATGTTGCGCTCAATGGTGGCTACGACGGCGGCCGCATCCAGCGTCTCGCCGTCGTGGAACTTCACGCCGTCGCGAATTTTCATCGTCAGCACCTTGCCACCCTCGGACCAGGCCCATTCGGTGGCAAGTTGGGGAACGATCTTCATGTCCTGCGAGATATCCACCAGCTTGTCGCACATGGAGGTGTAGACGATACGGCCGACGAAGGTGCGCGATTGCGCGGGATCAAGCACGTCCGCATCATCGTTGAGGCCGATGCGCAATTCGGAAGCCATGGCTGGTGCGGTCAGAAACGCACTTGCCAACAGCGCCGTAGTCAGTGTGTAGATTTTCTTCATGTTCGATCCTCTGGTCTGATTTTCTTTGACTTTTGTCATTGGCCGGCCCCGAAGGACCGGCGGGTTTTCGTCCGCGGCCTATGAGGCCGGAGTAAGCGGATTGTCGGCTTCGCTGATGCTCTTCGCCGCACGGTCTTCCGCAGCGCTCTCCTCCTGAAACCCGAGCGAAGTGGCGCGGATCAATCGTTCCTGATGCATGAGAAGGTGCTGGCGCATCGCCTCTCCGGCACGCGCCGGATCGCGATCGGCAATGGCATCGACGATAGCGACATGCTGTTCGAGAGACGCCTTGCCATTCGTGCCACTGCGCCGGGCAAGTTCGCGTATCGACTGCCAGGCATCGTCCTGGCGAATACGGTTCACAACATCGAAGATCGACAGGAACAGCTTGTTGCCAGCACTCTGGGCTATCTGGCGGTGGAGCGAGCCGTCCCACAATTCCTTGGCATCAGCATCCGTGCTTTCGCCGGTCTTCTTGACGAGCGCGCGCATGCGCTCCACCTCGGCGGGCTTGGCGCGCATGGCTGCAAGCTGCGCCAGTTGCGGTTCGATTCGCAGGCGGACTTCCATGATTTCCATGATATCGGTGCTGGCGACCATTTCGGTCACCTGGGTGGACCAATCGTCCGGCTTTTCACCCACAAAGGTTCCGGCCCCCTGGCGACGCCAGATAAGACCCTCGGCCTCCAAAACCTCCAGAGCACGGCGGATTGACCGGCGACCGACATTGAAGGTCTTGGCAAAGGCCCGCTCCGTCGGCAGACGGCCGTCATTCGCGAGATTCTTCGTCTGAATATACTCGCGCAGCTTCGCCAAAGCGTAGTTGGAATTGTCGTTAGGGTTTGTCGCCAAGCCGCACCATTTGCGTGAACCAATTTAGCATTGGTTCATTTGGTGAGAAATTTCGGCAGACGTCAAGCCCAATTTTGAGCCTTGATTACAAGCGCTCAAAATATGGGCATACGCCGATTTTCAGGGGAGGAAATGCATGCTTTCAAGGCAAGGATGACAATGCCGGCGAGCAAATGAATTACGACCGAAATGCCACCCTTGTCCTGTACGCGTTTACGCCAGCACTGACATCATTCGGAGCTTTTGAATCCGTTCAAAATCTCGTAAGCCACGGCAACACGATCCTCATTGGGATAGTTTTTATTGGCCAGAATGACGATACCGAGTTTCTGCTCCGGTATGAACGCCACATAGGCGCCGAAACCGTTGGTGGAGCCGGTCTTGTTGATGAAGACATCGCCACGCGGCTTCATCGGCGGCGAAATTTCCGATACCGGCACCGTCTTGAGCAAGGCGCCGGAGTTCGTTTCGATCAGTGTTTTCAGCGCGGCCGGGTGGGCATATTGCTCCCAGATCATATCCTGCGTCATCGCGCCGACGCTGAAATATCCCATATGGGTGTTGGCGATCGCCTGCTGGAGTTTTCCGTCCAGCTTTTCCAGTCCCATATTCGCATTGACGAAACGGATCATGTCGGTCGCCGTCGATCTGACCCCGTAAGCCTCCGATGAGAGAATGGCTGGCGTCATGCGGGCCGGTTCGCCGGTTCTCTTATAACCCTGCGCATAATCGGCCATCTTTACGTTGGGCACCACGGTGAAGGTGCTCTTCAATCCAAGCACTGGAAATAGTACGTCCTGCATAGCGCTGTCATAGCTTTGGCCCATGGCCTTTGCGGTGACGTATCCGAGCATTCCGATGCTGGGATTGGCGTAGGTTCTGTGCGTTCCCGTCTTGTATGCGGGCTTCCAGGCCTTGAGATAGGCTAAAAGCTGCGGCTCCGTCTTGACACTGTCCGGCACCTGCAACGGAAAGCCACCGGCGGTGTGGGTGCCAAGATGCATCAGCGTGACATCGCCAAACGGTTTGCCCTTCATGGAGGGAAGATAGTCTTCGACTTTGCTTGATAGTGACAGTTTGCCCTGCGTCTCCGCATAGGTACTGAGCGTGACCGTGAATGTCTTGCTGATGGAACCCAGCTCGAAAAGCGTCTGCGGGGTAACCGGCTGCCCCGTGCTTTTGGACATGACACCGTAGGTGAAGACGTGGTTTTCGCCATCGACACTGATGCCAACTGCCAGACCCGGAATACCGTTCTTCTCCATCACCGGCTTGATCGCTGCATCCGTTATCGCTTTCAGCCTGGCATCATCAGCGGCAAAGGCCTGCGTGAGCAGGCTCGTCGAGATCAGTGTGGCCAATGCAATATGTCTGCGACTAAGTTTCATCTTTCGCGTTCTCCAAAACCTCAAGTGGATTTTCGGCACCTGCGCCGTCCCCAGCGAAAGACGTTTAACCGCCCTACATTGCACGAACAAATCATGATATCTCGGACGAGGCATAACAAAATCTAGGTCTTGAATGGTTCGGCAATTTCTTCCACTGAACGGCCTGAGGGCGTTTGAGGCATCAGCGCGGCACCTCAGTTTCACCCGCGCGGCCATAGAACTCTGCGTGACGCAGGCGGCTGTGAGCCAACAGGTGAAGGGGCTCGAAAAACGACTGGGGGTTTCTCTTTTTCAACGGCTCCCAAGAGGCCTGAAAATCACGGCGGAAGGCGAAGCCCTGCTGCCAACGGTCACCAGTTCTTTCGACCAGATGGCGATCACGCTCGACAGGATCGAAGCCGGTCAGGTGCGCGAACTGCTGTTTCTGGGTGTTGTGGGAACCTTTGCCGTGGGCTGGCTGCTGCCGCGGCTGAGGGAATTTCAAAAGCGGCACCCGTTCATCGACGTGCGCGTTTCCACCAATAACAACCGGGTGGATATGGCCGCCGAAGGCTTGGATTTCGCCATTCGATTCTGCCGGGGCTCCTGGCATGGCACGGATGCATTCCGGCTTTTCGAGGCGCCCCTTTCGCCTCTCTGTACGCCGAAACTGGCGGAGACACTGAAATCCCCCACTGATCTCGCGGACGCCACGCTGTTGCGCAGCTACAGGTCTGACGAATGGGCCACGTGGTTTGCAGCGGCTGGCGTGACACCGGTGGCGCAGGTGAATGCCGGCATCGTTTTCGATACGTCGCTCGGCATGATGGAGGCCGCATTGCAAGGGCTCGGCGTGGCGCTCGCCCCGCCATCAATGTTTTCACGGCATCTGGCATCCGGGGCTATCGTCCAGCCCTTTCCCGTCACCATATCGCTTGGCAGCTACTGGCTGACGAGGCTGCAATCAAAGCCGCCGACACCAGCCATGCAGGCCTTCTCTGACTGGATGTTTACCAATATCGGTCCTGCGCAAGACGGCCTATGACAGGGCGAGCAGAACGCCACCAATCGCGCAGATGACCACCACGATCCATGGCGGCGTCTTCCACACCGTCAACAGGATGAAACCCGTCAGCGCAAGTGCAAAATCCTTCGGCATGAAGATGGCGCTTGTCCACACCGGATCATAAAGCGCGGCCCCGAGAATGCCAACGACGGCGGCATTTGCGCCGCGCATGGCCGCCTGCGCCAGAAGGTGCTTGCGAAACCCCTCCCAGAAGGGCAGCGCACCGACGAGCAGTAGCATGCCCGGCAGAAAGATCGCGACAAGCGCAATGACTGCTCCCGCAATACCGTTCGGCTGCGGCCCCACCACAGCGCCGAGGTAGGCCGCGAAGGTGAACAGCGGGCCGGGAACGGCCTGGGTTGCGCCGTAACCGGCGATAAACGCATCTTCCGTCACCCAGCCCGTGGAAACCACTGCCGATTGCAGCAACGGCAGCACCACATGGCCGCCACCAAAGACAAGGGCGCCGGCACGATAGAACGCATCGAACAATGAGAGGGCCTGCGATCCGGCGATTGCGGCGAGAACCGGCAGAAGACCGAGAAGAAGAACGAAAGTGGCAAGCGCAATGTATCCGACACTTTTCGGCACCCGGAATGCGAGATGGGATGCCTCACGCGCGGCCTCGCTGCGGCAGAAGACGAGACCCGCAACGGCACCCATTGCAAGTGCCAGAATCTGTCCGAAGGCTCCGGCGACAAACACGACACAGATGATGCCGACAAGCGCGATGCTGGCACGCTGTCTATCTGGGGCAAGGCTCTTTGCCATGCCCCAGACAGCCTGCGCCACAACGGCAACGGCCACGATCTTGAGGCCATGCAACAGGCCGGTACCGACGGGTCCTTCTATGGATGCGGCGACCATGGCGAAGAGCAGCAGGAGGATAGCGGATGGCAGGGTGAAGGCCGTCCAGGCCGCCAGCGCACCGAGCGGCCCTGCCCGCAGCAACCCAAGGGCAAAACCGACCTGGCTGGAGGCCGGCCCTGGCAAGAACTGGCAGAGCGCCACGAGATCGGCATAACCCGCCTCATCGATCCATTTACGCCGCACGACCAGCTCATCGCGAAAATAACCGAGATGGGCGATGGGTCCGCCGAAGGAGGTGACCCCGAGCTTCAGGAACGCCATAAATACCTCGCCGGGCGTGCCGCTTCGAGGGGTTGCCGCTTCAGTGCGGATGGTTTGCGTTGACGACTTCACGAAAAAGCTCCCTGAGCGTGCAACGGCTGTTCGTCTACACAATATCCGTATCAAAAAACGATATCGATATCAGACACTATTATGACAGGGATATGAAGAGGCGGTAGCGCATCCGGAACGGCCGGGGTCGTTGGACGCGCTCCATATATTTGTTTTCACGTATTTTTCGAGCCTCAGACGATTAGTCCCTTCATGGGCCGGATGGCCTCCGAACCGGGAAAGACCGCCTTGTCGAGCATGGCAGCGCTTGCGCCAAGATGATCGACCGCGAGACCCTTGATGATCGCGCGAATATCCGTCGTGGGCGCAAGGTCCCGCCCATCCCGCAACTGCGCAAGCCTGAGGCCGGGCCAATCGGCGATGACACGCCCGCCACGGATGCTGCCGCCGGCGAGAAAGGCCGTTGTTGCCGTTCCGTGGTCAGTTCCTTCCGTACCGTTGATACGGGCGGTACGGCCAAATTCCGTGGCGACCAATATGGCCGTATCCTTCCAGACCGGCCCCAGCTCCTGCTCGAAGGCGGCAAGCGCATTGTCCAGCCCGCTCAACAATTTTGAAAGACGGTCGACCTCATGGGCATGGGTGTCCCAACCCTCGAAAGCCAGCGCCGCAACGCGCGGCCCTTCCGAGTGCGCAATCAGCCGTGCAGCACCCCGCGCCATCTGCTCCATGCCAACGGGATCACCCGGACCACCGCGCGCCTTGATATCGACGCCGGAGGCAATCCGGCCGGTTTCGATGCCCTCGGCAAGCAATGCCGCCAGCATCGGGTCCGTCTGGCCGTAGAGATCGGCAAGGCGCGGAGCGAGATCGCCATCGGCGGGTTTGAGAACGGATGGCGCCCATCCCAATATCGGTGCCTTGCCGCGAATGACAAGCGGAGCGCTGGCGCCAATGGCAAGGCCGCTCACCCGCTGCCCGGCCCCAGCTGGATTGATGGTTTCACCCGCCGGCAGCTGTTCGAGCAGACGGTTCAGCCAACCCGTCTCGACATGGCCGGGGGTCGGAAAACCAGATTCCAGCACATCCTGGCCATCAAAATGCGAACGGTCACGATAACCGGTGGCGCTGGCGTGGACGACTGCTGCCTCGCCCTTCCGGTACAGCCGCTGGAAATTGCGAAGGGATGGATGGAGCGCAAAGAAACCATCCAGCGCGAGGGCTGGATTGTCGCCTTCAGTGCGCATGGCGATCTGTTGCCTTAGCGCCTCATAGTCGGGGTCGCCGACGGGCGGCACGGCGGTCAGCCCGTCGAGCGCGCCGCGCAGGATGATGGTGACGAAACGTGGGTCGCGCCCGCCGGCAGCAAAAGCAAAACGCGGCATGAAGGCCCAGGCAAAAAGCGCGCCGCCTGTGCCAAGAAGAGCGCGGCGGGTTGGGGAAAGATGTTCACACAGCATGGTCAACGCCTCTGGAATTCGGGGGAAAGGAATGCAATCGTCAGTCCCTGCGGTTTGCTCTCAGCCCGCTGCACGGCCTTTTTCGTCTCCTCGGACAAAAGCGGCCCCAGCCGGTCTGCGACGAAGTCGCGCGGATCGATTGAACTCGAAACCTGATGGGCGAACAGACTGGCGGCATCGATACGCGTCGCCAGCCCCTCGGAAGAACCCCAGCTATCGGTGACATCGGCAAAACCGTTCGGGCCGGAGGGGTTCCACAGCGGCTGACCCAATGCGTTGAGCACGGAAATTACCTGCTCGGGTTTTGGCACTATTCCGCTCGCCCTGATGACGGTCGTCACGAAATCGAGCGGTGGTCTGAGCTTGGTCAGGGCCGGGTTCCACGACTGTTCAGCCTCGATAAGCGCCATATAGGTGGCGGAAAGATCGCCGTGGCTCTTGGTGTAGGCGGCAGCAAGTTTCGCCACCAGTTCCGGTGGTGGATGGTCGCTGACGAAATGCCGTACCAGCTTGTAAGCGAGATGGCTGGCCGTCGCCGGATGATGCGCGAGATCTCGCAGCGCCCGCCGCCCCTGCTCTACCCCCGCTTCACCATAGGTGATGCCCATCACGGCATGGTCGCCGGGTTCATGGTTGTTGGCGTTGAAGGAAAATCGGCCAAGCGGGCCCGGACGCTTCTCGTCGCGATAGACGCTCCAGCCGGTGATGATGCGGGCAAGTGCTGTAACATCGGCCTGACTATAGCCGCCATCCACCCCGAGCGTATGCAGTTCCATGATTTCGCGCGCGAGGTTTTCGTTGAGCCCGCGCTTGCCGTTCCTGTTGGCCTGCGAATTCGGTCCGACCGATTGCTGATTGTCGAGAAAATACAGCATGGCGGGATGGGTCTCGACTGCGACCAGCATATCCTCGAAATTGCCGAAGACACGTGGACGGATCGCCTCACGCTCGAAAGCGCCGGCGAGAATGTGCACATCACTGCCCTTGCCGGTGGCAACCGCGAAGTGGTTGGCCCAGAACATTGCCAACCGCTCGCCAAAACCGATCAGCGGCTGACGTATCGTGCCATTGAAGCGGGCTTCCGCCTCCGCAAGCAGTATCTGCTGGGGAAAATAGGCGCGCTTGGTGGCCGGCGCGTCCGGCTTCTTGTCCTGTGGAGCACTGGCAGGCGGCACCATGCCCGCATTGTCCATAGCGTTTGCGGCAGTTGCCATTGCCGGCGATGGTGGGCTCATGGCCCCTGCGGTCGCACCCGCGGCGCCGGTGGTGGCCGAAACGGCAAGGACAGCGGGTTTTTCACGCTCGGCCTTGATCTCCTTGTTATACGCCATCAGCGATATCAGAAGATCGGCGCTGGAATGCAGCTGTGCGCCGACAGGAATTGGTGTGGCCCGTTCGGTAATTTCCAGCCGCAACAGATCGCGCGGGTCGTCTTTGATCGCCTGGATATCGCCTTCACGCGCGCCGAGGCCGAAGCGCCACAGACAGAGTGCTGCATCCAATTCCCTGGAATTTGACATGGCCGATACGAACTCCGTTTCGTTATCGACCATTCAACGGGCGCCAGGGCCAAAATCCGTCGCTGATGAAATGTGATTATTTCGTGGCAGGCTTGGGCGCCTCGCGGGCAAGCAAGCCTTCCGCCAGCCGGCGCCGCGCCTCGAGCGACAATGTGCGGGCGACCTCCACGGCCTGCATCTCGGTTGCGGCACGCACCTCATATTCCGCTTTGCGGGCACGCTCGAGCGCTGCAGACAATGCGTCTGGATTGAGCGTTTCCGCCCCCATCAGAGACGCCGCCTCGATACGCGCCTGGCGCGCCTCGGCGGAGGTTTCCCGCATGGTCCTGCGTGCATCGTTGAGGCTGCGCCGGAAGGCCTCCCTTTCGGTTTTTGGCAATTGTTCGCCCGCAAGCGGCATGCGGGCAGCGGCAGCGGCCGGGTCGTTCCGCAGATAAACGAACCCCGCACCGGCAAGCGCGCAGACAAGAAACGTATTCGCGACGAGAAGGACAACGACTATCCAGCGGAAATTCTGATCGCTCATTTCGTCTCCTCGGTCATTTCGTTTTCGGTTTGCAGGTTTCCGAAGGCGGTCAACGTATCGCCCAATGTCAGGGCGGGCGGTGGCGTGAGGTTGATGACGGCAACCGCTCCCGTCAGCGCTCCCGCAAGGCTGATGCCGATCATGCCCGCACCCAGCCCGTACCGGACGATCCATCTGTGTCTGGTGGTCTGCGCCTTTGCCTGCGCCATGATCTTGGCGTTGAGCATGGCCGAAGGGTCGCGAAGACGATATGCCGACAGCGTAAAATCGAGAGGTGCCGCCTGCGCAATCAGGCGCCTGCCGTCTGCCGTCTCCGCATAAGCCATGGCCTCCGGCCGCCGGTCTTCCGGCCAGCGTTGTGGATCGGCACCATAGGCCGCCACAAGATCGGAAAAAACCTTGTTATCCATGAGCGTCTTCTTCGCCCCGTTCATTGGTCGCCCTCATTCAAAATCGCATGGAGTGCCCGGCGGCCACGCGCCAGAAGGCTTTCCAGTGCGTCCACACTGACATGCATGACATCAGCCGCCTCGCGGTTCGACATCTCCTGATAATAGACCAGAACGATTGCCTCCCTTTGTCGCGCGGGTATGGCCTGCAAGGCGCGCGCCACGGCACCGCTCTCGTCACCATCATATGGCAGGGCGGCATCGGGCAGCACACTGCCGTCAATCTGTTCGGGCGGCTCAGCGACCGATATTTCCCGGCGCTTTCGCAACCGGTCATAACAGAGGTTCAGCGCCACCCGGTGGATCCATGTGTCGAATTTCGCACGCCCCTGCCGCCACGTGCCTGCATGTTTCCATATGCGCAGGAAGGTCTCCTGCGCGATGTCTTCCGCCTCTGCCGGATCACCCAGCATACGCGTGGCAAGCGCCATGATCCTCGGCAGTTTGGCCGTCACCAGAGCCTGCATCGCGCGGACATCTCCTGCAGCGACATCCGTCACCAAATCTGCATCCGGATCGCTTACCATGTATCGGGCTTTGTCTCCGTACTGTCCTGTCGGACACGGGCGAAATCCATGCGGAATGACGGCGGCTTCAGTGAGGATGTCCCGCACCTTGCCACTTTAACGCAGACCCGCGCAAAATCCGTCGCCGATTTCTGGAAATATTCGCGTGCATTTTACGGCAGACCGCGTCACCGCCCGAACACATTGGAACGGCTGTTTCAACCGTCCACAGATACCCCGGCAAGCCTGTCCGGCCCGAACGCTTCAAGCAATCCGCGATAGGGCTTGGCGAGTGGCGTGGCATAGGCGCCGCGCTTGGCGGTCGAAAGCCCCATCGATACCAGCGATTCTGCCTGTTTCACCGCCGCAGCGACTCCATCGATAACAGGCACGCCGAATTCGCTGCGCAGCTCGGCGGTCAGATCCGCCATACCTGCGCAGCCAAGCACGATCGCTTCGGCGCGATCTTGACGCAGGGCCAGTGAAATCTCTTCCCGCAGCCTCTCCCTGGCATTTGATGCCGGATCTTCCAGCGACAGGACGGGAATATCGGCGGCACGCACATTGCAGCGGGCAGACATGCCATAACGGTGAACGAGATGTTCGAGCGGCAGCCGCGAACGCTCCATCGTCGTAACGATCGTAAACCTCTGCGCGATGAATGCCGTGGCTGAAACCGCCGCTTCGCAAATCCCAATTACGGGTATGTCGGCGAGCGCGCGGGCCGCATCGAGCCCGGTGTCGTCGAAACAGGCGATGACGGCTGCCCTGGCACCAAGCGTCGGCGCCTTGGCAAGCTCGAGCAGCAGGCCGGGTACCGCGAAAACCTCATCGTAATATCCTTCGATGGAGACAGGCCCCATGGAAGAGGTCACTGCCAGGATTTCCGTATCGCAACTGGCCGCCCGCGTCGCCGCGTCGGCGATCGTCGCCGTCATGGATTGCGTCGTATTCGGATTAATGACGAGGATGCGCATGTTCTGTTTTTTCATCAACGCGAATGGCGACGGTTCAGAGTGACGATCAGGCCAAGCGTGGCCGCAATAACCAGGAAGGAGAAAAGGGTCGTGACGGCTCCGAGCGCGTAAAGCACCGGCGTCGTGACGTTGGTGGTCATGCCGTAGATTTCCAGCGGCAGGGTGTTGTAGGTGCCTGACGTCATCAGCGTGCGGGCAAATTCGTCATAGGAAAGCGTAAAGCCGAACAGGCCGACGCCGATCAGGCTCGGTGCAATCATTGGCAGCACCACATGGGCAAAGGTCTGCCAGGCCGATGCTCCGAGATCGCGGGCGGCTTCTTCATAGGATGGAGAAAAGCGGTTGAAAACCGCCAGCATGATGAGCACGCCGAATGGCAGCGTCCAGGTCAGGTGCGCGCCAAATGCTGATGTATACCATGAAGGTTCCAGCCCAAGCTGTTGGAAAAGAACGCCAATGCCGAGTGATATGATGATCGATGGCACCACGAGGCTTGCGACGGAAAGATAGAATAGCGGCGTCGCGCCGATGAATTTGCGCCGGAAAGCAAGACCCGCCAGAAGCGAGACGAGCACCGTGACGACCATGACCATGACGCCAAGCCCGAAGGAACGGCGGAACGAGCCGCCGAAATCGCCGACCGCCTGCTGTTCGAAAAGATTGCCGAACCAGTGCAGCGAAACGCCGTTGAGTGGAAAGGTCAGTCCGCCATTCGGCCCCTGAAAGGCAAGGATGAGGATCGCCGACAGCGGGCCGTAGAGGAACAGCACGAAGAGCAGAAAAAAGAAGGCGAGGACATAGAATTCACGGCCGCGTTTTTCCGAATGCATGGGTCACAGCTCCTTGCGGATATCGACGATGCGCAGGATGCCCGCGACCATCAGAAGAACGAGGATGAGCAGGATGACGGCATTTGCGGCCGCCGCGGGATATTGCAGCAGCGACATCTGGTTCTTCATCATCAGTGCCACCGACGCGCTCTGCCCACCGGACATCACCTGAACCGTGGAGAAATCGGCCATGACAAGCGTCACGACAAAGATGCTGCCGATCGCCATGCCGGGTTTGGCAAGCGGAATGATAACGTTCCAGAGGGTCTGCCAGCCAGTCGCCCCGGCATCGCGCGCCGCTTCGATCAGCGATTTGTCGATGCGCATCAGCGTGTTGAAGATGGGTGTGACCATGAACAGCGTATAAAGATGCACCATGGCCAGCACCACGGCAAAATCCGAATAGAGCAGCCATTCGATTGGCGCAGGTACGATGCCGGCGCTGACCAGCGCGCTGTTGACCAGCCCGTTGCGCCCGAGAACGGGAATCCAGGAAATCATGCGGATGATGTTCGAGGTCAGGAATGGCACGGTGCAGACGAGGAACAGAACCATCTGCATCGTGGTGGTGCGGATATGAAAAGCGAGGAAATAGGCGACCCAGAAACCGCAGAACAGCGTGATCGCCCAGACGATGGCGGCGAATTTCAGCGTGTTGATATAGGTTTGCCACGTGACCCAGGAACCGAGCGTCTCGGTATAGTTGAAGGTCACGAAACCCGGATACATCTGGGCAAAATCATAATCCCAGAAACTGACGATGGCGATCATGACGATCGGTAAAAGCAGGAAAAAGCCGAGGATCAGGAAAAGCGGTGTGGCCTGAATATAGGACACAAGCTTCTGCGGCAGGGCGAAGCTGCGGGACGGCTTGTCCTTTTTTTCGCTCACGCCGATGAATCTAACTGTCACCAAGGCTTTTCTCCTGCTGGCTGCCTGTGAAAGAGAGGCCGCGTCGGCGCGGCCTCATGTCTGCGAAAGGCGAGAAGATCAGGCCGCGATGAACTCGTTCCAGCGACGAACCATGTAGCGGTCCTCGTCCATGACGGAATTCCAGCAGGCGACCTTGCCCATGCGCTCCTGGAACGAACCGCCGTCGCGCACTGCACCGGCCTTTTCCATGACCTTGCCATCAGGCGCGATGATATCGCCCTGCGCGGGCTTGCCTTCGACCCAGTAACCCCACTCGTCGGCCGACATATGTTCCTTCGCCGTATCCATGGCGGCGGAGTAATAGCCCTGACGGTTGAGGTAGGCGCCGACCCAGCCGGAGGTGTACCAGTTGATATACTCATAGGCCGCATCCAGCTTGGCACCGGAGAGGTGCTTGGCAAGGCCAAGGCCGCCGCCCCACGAGCGATAACCTTCCTTGAGCGGCTGGTATTTGCAGGCGATGCCCTTGGAGCGAACGGCGGCGACTGCCGGCGACCACATGGACTGGATCACGACTTCACCCGACGCCATGAGGTTGACGCTTTCATCGAAGCTCTTCCAGAAAGCGCGGAACTGCCCGTCCTTCTTCGCCTTGATGAGGAATTCGATCGTCTTGTCGATCTCTTCCTTCGTCATGTTGCCCTTGTCGGCATATTTGATGTTGCCCATGGCCTCCATGATCATCGCCGCATCCATGATGCCGATGGAGGGGATGTTGAGGATAGAGGCCTTGCCCTTGAACTTGGGGTCCATGATATCGGCCCAGCTGGTGATATCGCGGCCGACGAGATCGGGGCGAATGCCGAGCGTATCGGCATTGTAGATCGTCGGAACCATGGTGAAATAATCGGTTTCGCTTTTCGCAAACTTCTTGTCGCCGGGCTTTTCGACGAAACCGACCGTGTGCGGGGCGGTACCCTGGGCCACGACGCTATCGGGCGTCAGCTTGCCGTTTTTAAACAGCGGAACGATCTTGTCGTAATATTTCAGCTTCTTGATTTCCATCGGCTGAATGACACCCGCCGGGTAGACCTTCTTCAGGATCCAGTATTCGATATCGGCGATATCGTAGGAGTTCGGCTGGGTCACGGCGCGCTGCGCGGCCGCATCCGAATCCGTCGCCGTCATCTCCAGTGTGATACCGAGATCAGCCTTGCACTTTTCGGCAATCGCATTGAGGTTCGAAACACCCGTGCCGAACTGGCGGATCGTGATCGGGTTCTGCGCCCATATGGTCGGGAAACCGGTGACAAGGCCAGAGCCGATGGCCGCGCCTGTTGCGGCGGCACCTGCTTTTAAGAGGCCGCGGCGGGACAGGCCCTTGTTGCTGTTGGAGTTGTCGGTCATTTCAAAGTTCTCCTCTGGTTATTTTTGGGGTCACTTCTCTACCCGGCCGAGCACGATGGCATCGGCCGCATTCCATGAAAGCGGTATGGCGTCGCCGGTCTTTACCGGCTTTTCGAAGAAGGCGACGTCACTGAGGATGGCGTTGAAATCCTCAATGCCCGCGCCGGTCACGGCGATCTTCACGCTTGCACCGCGATATTCGACATTCGAGACGATGCCGGTAAAACCGAAGCCAGGTTGATCCGCCTCGCCGACGCGCACACGGTCGGTACGAACGGCGATATCGACCGCGCCGTCATCCGGGGCAATGCCGCTTGCCGTGAAGGTGCCGCCGCCTGCAACCTCCAGCGTGACGAGATCGCCGTTCTTTTCCTTGAACCGGCCGGAAATGACATTGTGATCGCCCATGAAGCGGGCGACGAAAGCGGTGGCCGGGCGCTCAAACAGCTCGCGCGGCGTCGCTGCCTGCTCGATGCGGCCATCATTCATGACGACGATGACGTCGGCCAGCGCCATTGCCTCTTCCTGACTGTGTGTGACGTGAACAAAGGTGATGCCGAGCGAGGTTTGCAGCTTCTTCAGCTCGGCCCGCATACGGATCTTGAGGAAAGGATCGAGTGCCGAAAGCGGCTCATCCAGCAGCAACGCCTCGGGGTCGGTGATAAGCGCGCGAGCCAACGCCACGCGCTGCTGCTGCCCGCCGGAAAGCTGGGCCGGGCGCCGGGTGGCATAGGGTTCGAGCTGCATCAGCCGCAGCATCTCCAGTGCCTTGGCGCGGCGCGCTTCCTTGTCCACCCCCTTCATCTTGAGGCTGAAGGCAACGTTGTCGACGAGATCGAGATGCGGAAACAGCGCATAGGACTGGAACATCATTGCCGTGCCGCGTTTGGCGGGCGGCAGATCGGTGACGACCACATTACCAAGCCTGACATCGCCGCTTGAAATGCTTTCGTGGCCGGCGATCATTCGCAGTGTCGAGGTCTTGCCGCAGCCCGAAGGACCAAGCAGGCAGCAGTAACTTCCTGCCGGTATCTTGAGGCTTATGGCATGCACCGCGGTGGTGTTGCCATAAATCTTGGAAACGGAAGCGATGTCGATTGCTGCGGCTTTGCTCATGAACACTCTCCTGCGACGTCTTTGTCATGCAGGAGCCGTGCCAATCGGCTTTGTCATTGATATAAAACGGGAATTTCGATGTGTCCGCCGGTCCCGCCACCGGCCTGCTCAAAATTACATCGATTGTTTTCGATTTGGTGCGGAAATTGTATGCGATCTGAGCGCCCGACAGGGAAACATGAAATCGGGAAAAGAGTGCCATGGAACCGAACTGGTTGACACCACTGGAATAGCGGTCATTTTCCCGGCAAACACAACGTAAAGGCTACTGCCGACGCACACACCGCTCCGGTCGCGTGCGTCGGTACTGTGCTTAGATCATACCAAGGAACTGCTTGAGTTCCGGCGTCTGGGGATTGGCAAAAACCTCTTCCGGCGGGCCGATCTCGTGCACGCGGCCCTGATGCATGAAGACAACGCGCGAGCAGACGTCGCGGGCAAACTTCATTTCATGCGTCACCATCAACAGCGTCATGCCTTCCTTTGCCAGTTCGCGCACGACGGCCAGCACCTCAGACACGAGTTCGGGGTCGAGCGCCGAGGTAATCTCGTCGCAGAGAAGGGCGATGGGCTGCATGGCAAGGGCGCGGGCAATCGCCACGCGCTGCTGCTGGCCGCCGGACAGTTCATCCGGATAGGCATCGAACTTGTGCGCCAGCCCGACACGCTCCAGCATCTTGCGCGCCGTCACCTCGGCCTCCGGCTTGGTGACCTTTTTCACCACCATCTGCGAAAGCATGACATTGCCGCCGGCCGTCAGATGCGGAAAGAGGTTGAATTGCTGGAAGATCATGCCGACCTTCAGCCGCAATGCCTTCAGATGCAGCTCATCGTCCAGCAACTGCGCACCTGCCACCTGGATCGAGCCGGCGCTGATCGTCTCCAGTCCGTTGATGCAGCGAAGCAGCGTAGATTTGCCAGAGCCGCTTTTGCCGATGATGGCGATCACCTCGCCGGGTTCGACATCCAGATTTATGCCCTTCAGCACCTCATTGTCGCCAAAGCTCTTGTGGACTTCAGTGATTTCGATGAGCGACATTGAGCTTCCTTTCTAAGAACTGGCTGGATTTCGACAGCGGCCAGCAGAGGGCGAAATAGATGAGAGCAACCAGCCCATATACGGTGAAGGGCTGGAAGGTGGCATTGGTGACGATCGTGCCGGCCTTGGACAGTTCAACGAAACCGATGATGGAGGTGAGTGCTGTGCCCTTGACGACCTGCACAGAGAAACCGACCGTTGGCGGAATGGCGATCTTCAGCGCCTGCGGCAGAATGACGTAACGCATCTGTTGCAGGCGGCCCATGGCAAGGCTGGCGGACGCCTCCCACTGGCCCTTCGCAATCGCCTCAACGCAGCCGCGCCAGATTTCCGCAAGGAAGGCAGCGGTCCAGAGGATCAGCGCCACACCAGCGGCAAGCCAAGCCGGGACATCGACCCCGAGGAGACCGAGGCCGAAAAAAGCGATGAAAAGCTGCATCAGCAGCGGGGTGCCCTGAAAGACTTCGATATAGATGCGGGCAGCACGGTTCAAAGCCTGGCGCGGGCTGATGCGCAACCACAGAAGCACGATCCCCACCATGCCGCCGCCAATGAAGGAGACGAGCGAGAGCAACAGCGTCCAGCGGGTGGAGAGCAGCAGGTTGCGCAGAATGTCCCAAAAGGTGAATTCAGTCATCGTGCCGCCCTCCTCGGGAAAAGAAAGCTGCCGAGCGCCAGCATGCCCTGCCGCAACAGAATGGCGAGCAGCAGGTAGATGACGGTTGACAGGATGTAGGCTTCGAAGGCACGGAACGTGCGCGATTGGATGAAGTTCGCCGCAAAGGTCAGGTCTTCCACCGCAATCTGCGAAACGACGGCCGAGCCGAGCATGACGATCACCACTTGCGAGGAAAGCGCCGGCCAGATGCGTTGCAGCGAGGGTGTGAGCACCACATGGCGAAACGTTTCGAAACGCGTCATGGCAAGGCTCGCGCCCGCCTCGAACTGGCCCCTCGGCGTCGCCTGAATACCGGCGCGGATGATCTCGCAACTATAGGCGCCCAGATTGACGATCATCGCCAGATTGGCCGCGGTCAGCTCTGTAAGCTTGAAACCAAGCGATGGCAGGCCAAAGAAGATGAAAAACAACTGGATCAGAAAAGGCGTATTGCGGATGAGCTCCACATAAGTGCCGACGATGGGCTTCAACCATGAAGGTCCGAGCGCCCGGGCCCAGGCGCAGGCGATGCCGAGTGAAACGCCGACCACGCCGCCGACCAGCGTGAGTTGGCTCGTAATGGCTATGCCTTTGGCAATTTGTGGCCAATATTCGCCAAGCCACAGGAAATCAAATTGATAGCTCAAGAAACAGTCCCCTTGCGCCGGTGGAGAAAGGCGTCATCCCGGCGGATCCGGGATGACCATGGCAAAAGATGATCAAAGGTCTTTCGGCAGATCCTGGCCAAGCCACTTGGTGGCGATCGCATTCAGCGAGCCGTCGGCCTTGGCCGCGGCTACGGTGGCGTTGACCTTTTCCAGCAGGGCCGGCTCGTTCTTGTTGAGGCCGATGTAGCAAGGAGAGTTCTTGATGAGGAACTTCAATTCCGGACGCTTCGGGGGGTTCTTGGCGAGGATGGCGGCTGCAACCACGTTGCCGGTCGCGACAACTTCCACCTGGCCCGAAAGGAAGGCCGAGATGGTGCCGTTATTGTCCTCGTAACGCTTGATGGTGGCGTCCGAAGGCGCGACCTTCGTCAGCTCGAGGTCCTCGACGGCACCGCGCGTGACGGCGATGGTCTTGCCCTTCAGGTCTTCGGCCTTGGAGATCGCGACGTCGGCCGGGCCGAAAACACCATTGAAGAAAGGCGCGTAAGCGTCTGAGAAATCGATAACTTTTTCGCGATCTGCATTCTTGCCGAGGCTGGAGATCACGAGATCGACCTTGTTGGTCTGGAGATAGGGAACGCGGTTGGCACTGGTGACCGGGACGAGTTCCACCTTCACGCCAAGCTTGTCGGCGATCATCTTGGCCATGTCGATGTCATAGCCCTGCGGGGTCATATCAGCAGCAACGCTGCCGAAGGGCGGGAAATCCTGCGGTACGGCCACACGCAGAGTGCCGCGTGCGGTGATGTCGGCAAGGGCATCCGCCTTGGCGGGCGCGGAAAGACCGAAGGCGGCAGCCATGGCGGCGGCGGCGATGAGGGTCCGTCTGAAGATCATATGTCATTCTCCTTGTGTTGATTGTGTTGCATGTGAATTTTATCCGGATCGCCGCCATTCATTTCCGGCAGGGCGAGCGACCGGCGAAGGCCGGCGAGAGGATCGGGGCGTCGTGTGAGGTCGAGGCCGGTTTCCACCTCGTCCAGATGCTCGATGGAAAGCTCCGCCGCCCTCACGAAATCGCCCGCAGCCATCGCGTCGAAGATACGGCAATGCCCCTCATGGGACTGGAGGGCATGAAACTCCGACTGGTAGAGCATGGAGATCAGAATTGTCCGGGCGGTGAGATCGCGTAGCAGCTCGATGAGCACGGCATTGCCACAAAGCTCGGCGATGCGGATATGAAAATCGCCCATAAGGCAGGTAAGGCGCTGGCGGTCACCTGCGGCTATTGCGACTTTCTCTTCCTCAAGATGCGCGACGAGGACCTTGCGTCCCTCATCTGACAGCACCCGCATGCTGCGAAGCAATCCGGATTCGATAATCCGCCGCGCCTCGTAGATGGTCATCGCCTCCTCGGCGGAAGGCTCGACGACGAACCACCCTCGCCGCGCGCTGACATGGACGATGCCACGTGTTTCCAGCCGCATCATCGCCTCCCGTACCCGCGTACGTGAAACAGAGAAAAGTCCAGCCAGCTGATTTTCGCTGAGCCGCGTGCCCGGCCGGATGCGCGCCGAGAGAATGCCGGAAATGATGGCTTCTTCGATGTTTGTCTGACGGTCCTGCTTGGTATGTAAATCTTGCATACAAGACTGAAAGCAAGGCCCGTGCCAGAACCAATTATTGTTTTAAAATCAAAATGCCGCGAAAAAGCTCACGCCTACTCGCTCAAATTTTGAGCAAGAAAATCGACAAACATCAAAAAAAACGCAGAGCTGTGAAAACTTGACGGTCTGGCCGTCGCGGTTTCTTTCTAACCGGCTTTGAACCGGTCGAATGCCGTTAGATGCTTGACCGTGGGATCGGCGTCCCAGCGGTAAATTTCGGTTCGGAGGAAATGCAGCTCTTCTTCGAGCTTTTCCTCCGCCAGTTCCACCCACCAAGATTTCGGCCGGCCATCGGAACCATCAGACCAGCGATAGCCCCGCTTTTTCAGATGGTCCTTCATGTCGAAAGGGCTGTTCTCCGCATAGATGCGAACCCGGGAGTGCTGGCTGGCTTCATGGAGTTCCATGAAGGGCGTCCCGCTTTGGCCGGGGCGCACCTGTTCCAGCACCTCCAACAGAGCGAAACAATCGTCGACTGCTCGATGGCCGTCATGGAAATAGCCGGATTGCCCGATCAGGTAGGCGAGCTTGCTGCCCTCAAAACCCCGACCACTCCAGTCAATCTCAGAAACGGAGCAGGCCCAGGCCTTATTGCGGAAAATCGGCGAGAAGGCCTCGCAAAACGGACGGTCGAAGCCGGCATTGTGGGCAATGATCAGATCAGCACCGGCAACAAGCGAGGTCAGCCGGTCGATGTCTATCGTCTGTCCGGCAACCATTTCATCGGTGATACCTGTCAGGCGCGTGATTTCTTCCGGAATGGAAGTGACCGGCTGTCGCAGACCGCCATAGACCCCGGTGATATCGCCGATCGTACCCTGATCGTCGAATGTGAAGGTAATGACGCCGATTTCGATGATCTCGTCAGTTCGGTGGTTGAGGCCCGTCGTCTCGGTGTCGAGGATCACGCCCTGCCGTGGAAATCCCGGTCTGGGCTGTTCGCTGACCGCGTGCGGCTGCAACTTGCGCAGGATACGGTAATTGCCGGTGGATTCGAGATGTGCGGCCAGAGCCTCATCGTCAGGAACCGATTTCAGCGTCGTTTCGCGACCACCCGCTTTTCGCCCGCGCTCAGCCTGAGGAAGCCGCGCCGTCGCGGAAGCGAAAAAATCCAACTGGGAGGTCATTCCACTCCTGTCCGCCTTGGCCGGAAATCGAGAATAAGTACTCCAACATATGCGCAGAGGCTGACACTAACAACTCCGGTTTCTCTCATCCACAGAAACCGGGCTGCCGTCCGTTTGGCATTGCCCGCATCGGATTCAGAAAGGGGGCGGAATGTTCCTCCCCCTTTCTGCATTACCGTCATCGATCGAAATACCCGTGGTCAGCGTGTGTGGTGAACGGGTTGCAATGCATAGACAGGTGTAGGAAGCCCCTCCATGCGCGCCTTCAGCTGCAAGGCGAGATATTGAGAATAATGCCGCGACTGGTGCAGGTTGCCGCCGTGGAACCACAGCGCCTCCTGCTGCGTCGGCTTCCACATGTTGCGCTGCTCGCCTTCCCACGGCCCCGGGTCTTTCGGCGTGTCGGAACCGAGACCCCAGACCTTGCCGACCCTGTCTGCCGTTTCCTGATCGATAAGATCGGCGACCCAGCCATTCATCGAACCATAGCCCGTCGCATAGACAATGACGTCAGCAGGGATCTCCTTGCCGTCAGCGAGTTTGATCGAGTTTTCGGTGATCTCGTCCACCTGACCGGCGGCAAGCTTCACCTTGCCATCGATGATCAGCTGAGAGGCGCCGATATCGATATAATAACCGGAGCCGCGCCGCAGATATTTCATGAAGAGGCCCGAGCCATCCGCACCCCAGTCTAGCTGGAACCCGGCTTTTTCCAGTGCGGCGTAAAAATCGGCGTCGCGCTCCCGCATCCTGTCATAAAGCGGGATCTGGAACTCGTGCATGATCCGGTAAGGCAGCGACGCGAAGATGAGATCGGCCTTCGCCGTCGTCACTCCATTCGCCAGGGCCTGTTCGGAATAGAGCGCACCGAGCCCTATATCCATCAGCGTATCGGATTTGACGATATGGGTCGTCGAGCGCTGGATCATGGTCACATCGACGCCCGCTTCGTGCAGTGCGGCGCAGATATCATGGGCCGAATTGTTGGAACCGATCACCGCGACCTTCCTGCCCTTGTACCCATCAGGCCCCGGATGCTGCGAGGAATGGTGCTGATCGCCGTTGAAGCGCTCGCGCCCCTTGAAATCCGGAATATTGGCCTTGCCGGACATGCCGGTGGCAAAGACCAGTTGCTTTGGCCGGAGCACGACTTCCTCGCCGTCGCGATCGACGACGATCGACCATTCCTTCGCCGCCTCGTCCCACTTGGCGGATTTGGCAGTGGAGCGGGTCCAGTAGTTCAGTTCCATCACCTTGGTGTAGAATTCGAGCCAGTCACCGATCTTGTCCTTGGGGGCAAAGACCGGCCAGTTCTTCGGAAAATCGATGTAAGGCAGATGGTCGTACCAGACCGGGTCGTGCAGGCAGAGCGACTTGTAGCGCTTGCGCCAGCTGTCACCCGGCCGCTCGTTCTTTTCGAGTATGATCGTCGGCACGCCGAGCTGGCGCAACCGGGCGCCGAGCGCGATACCGCCCTGTCCACCGCCGATGATGACGGTATAGGGCTGCTTGTCATAACCGAGCGTGCGCGCTTCCTCCTCGCGCTCCTCCTTCCAGGTTTTGGCACCAAGGTTTTGGCCATGTCTTGCGCCGAGCGGGCGGGTGAAGCCCGATTTTTCCTCATGGCCCTTCAGTTCGGAAAGCGCCGTCAGCAGCGTCCATATCTGCCCGTTCTTGAAGCGCACGAGGCCGTAGCCACGCCCTGTCGCCGTCTCGAAGGTGATCCAGCTTTCAAGCACACCATCCGCCTCCGTCGCCTCCTCGCCGGTAGCGATGCGCCAGTTTGTGGGTCTGGCCGTCGAAAGCTGCGCCTGCAGCATGTCGCGCACCTGATCGCGACCTTCAACGGTCTTGATGTTCCAGGTAAAGGCAACGAGGTCGCGCCAGTAGCAATCCTCGGCAAACAGATTAACGGCATCATCGATGCGGCCAGCTTCGAGTGCTGCCCCGAACGTATCGAGAAGCGCCTGAAGGCGGGTGGTGGGGGTCTTGTCGAGCATGTATTCCTCCTCCTGCTCAATGTGGAAACGGGACGGCTCCTCAACCGCCCCGCACTTCAAATCGGCCTATCGCGACAGGTCGATCAGGATTTTCAGATGCTTGCCGGCCGGGTCGAGCAGCTGATCGAACCCTTCCGTGACCGCCTCGCTGAGTGAGACGTTTTTGGTAACGATCCGGCTCGCCGGGATCTGGCCGCTGGCGATCAGCCGGGCAACACGCGGCCAGTAGTGAGTCGGATAGGCCCAGGAGCCGCGGATATCGATGTCCTTGAAGGTCACGTCGAACCAGTTCAGCGGGTTTTCGCCGGGGTGGAGGCCGGTCTGCACCACAACGCCCTGCTTGCGCACGGCATCGGCGCAGTTCTTCAGCGCATATTCATTGCCGACGCATTCGATGGCGACATCGCAGCCGACATTGCCTTCGGTCTCGGCGCGGATGACATCGCCGACCTTTTCCGTCTTGGGATTGATCGTGCGCACCTCGCCAAGCGCCTCCCGCGCCAGTGCCAGACGCGTGTCGTTGAGATCGGAAAGGAATATCTGCGAGGCACCGGCAGCACGCGCCGCCATGGCGACGAGAATGCCTATCGGCCCGGCACCGGTCACAAGCACGCTGCTGCCGGCCGTAACACCGCCACGGTCGCAGGCATAAACCGCGACTGCCGTCGGCTCGATGAGGGCCGCTTCCTGATCGGAAAGTGCATCGGGTATCGGCTGGACGTTATAGTCGTTCAGAAGAGCGGCCTGCGCCATGCCGCCGGAATGCCAGGACAGACCGGCGAGAGCGAGATTTGTGCTCAGGTGATAAAGACCGCGATCAGCATAATAGTCGCCATGGCGCGGCATGATGAGCGGCTGGATCGATACCCGTTCGCCGGGCTTTACATGGCTAACGCCCTCGCCCACGGCCTTGACGACACCGCCGAATTCATGACCGAGAATTTGCGGCCCGTGCGCGCCGGTGAAAGGATGCGGCTCCTTCGGCACGAAGATCGGGCCATAGGCATATTCGTGCAGATCCGTGCCGCAGATGCCGCAGAACTTGTTTTCGACGAGCACCTCACCCGGACCGGGCTCAGGCGGCATATCCACATCCTCGATGCGTAGGTCCTTGGCGGCGTGAAAGCGCAGTGCTTTCATTGCATTTCCTCCTGTAGTTCTTGCACAGAAGGATCAGCAAGCGGCATGCCAGAATGGCTTGCGCCATATCTTGAAGTATTTTCAATTGGTTACAAATGCAGCACTGAGGCTCGCCGGCAGAATGCAACAGGTTCCGTGCAACAGGTGTTGCAATGGTCGCACCGGTTCGGACGCAGTCAATTCAGCCGTTTGAGACGGCGGTGGATGGTGGAGCGGTTGACGCCGAGGCTTCGCGCCAGCGCCGAGACGTTGTTGCCGCAGTCCTTCAGCGCCCGGCGCAGATCGTCGTCATCGCGCGATGCATCATCGGTGGCGACTTCGGCAAAGAGGTGTTCAGGCAGGCAACCCGGATCGATCTTGCCGCCATCGGAAAGGGCGGCTGCAACCCGCAGTGCATTGAAGAGTTCGCGCAGATTGCCCGGCCAGTCATGGTCAAGCAGAATTGCCCGTGCCGCCCTGTCGATCAGATAGGTCTCGCCGTTTTCCTTCTCGATGCGGCGGAGAAACTGATCGATCAGCCAGCCGAGATCCTCGCGCTCCCGCAGCGCCGGCAGCGTCACCGTTGCGGCGTTCAGGCGATAATAGAGGTCCTGCCGGAAACGGCCTTCCTTCACCAGCTCGGCAAGATCGCGGTGCGATGCGGACAGTACTCTCAGACGCACTGGCTTGGCCTTCAATGCACCAACCGGCTGCACCTCGTTTTCCGAAAGCACGCGCAGCAGGCGGCTTTGAAGGGAAAACGGCATGTCGCCAATTTCATCCAGGAACAAAGTGCCGCCACTTGCCTCCTCGATGAGACCGCGCTTGCCTTTCTGGCTGGCGCCGGTGAAGGCACCGGGCGTGTAGCCGAACAATTCGGATTCGATCAGATGCTCCGGGATTGCCGCACAATTGACGGCGACGAAATTACCGCCGCTGTTGCAGCTGTCATGGATCGCCCGCGCCAGATATTCCTTGCCGCTGCCCGTCTCACCCTGAATGAGGATGGGAATATCGCGGGCGGCAAGCTTTGCTGCCCGCGCCTGCACCTTTTCCATCGCCGGATCGCCGTTGCTCATGTCCCTCAGCGCTCGTGGCAGGCGTGGCTCAGGCGTGATAGGGGCGCGAATGCTGACGGCGGGCGCGATCGCGCTGGCAAAAAGCACCAGACCGTTGCGGGCGCGCAAAAGACGCTCGCCATTCGGCCGCCCGCGCATGAAGCGCGGCAGGTCGTCCACATCGATATCGAAGACCGAGGAAATCGGCTGGCCGAGAAAATCGCGGGTGGCAAGGCCGTGCATGTTCATGGAGCGCGCCAGCGCCCCGAAGCCACCATGGGTCATGCCGGTGATACGTCCGCTGCCATCAAGGGCGATCGCCGCATCGGGATCGACGTCAAGGAACTCAGGTGAGCGGGCAAGACGCAACACCCAGTCATTGCGGGTGCGGGTCATGAGATTGGCAAGCTCGATGCGCCGCGCGGTGGAGGCAACGAGATGCAGCGCCAGTTGCTGGCTGGCCTTGGCCGTCGGCGAGCGCAGCTGGGAAATGTCGAGCACAGCGGTGAGATCGCCGAGCGTATCGAAGACGGGCGCAGCAGTGCAGGTGAGCCCAATATGGCTGGTATCGAAATGGTCATCCTGATGGATGATCACCGGCTCGCCGGAAACGAGGCAGGCGCCAACAGCGCAGGTACCGGCCCGGTTTTCCGACCATTCCGAGCCAAGGTAAAGCCCCGCCCTCCGCAACTGGTTGTCGAAGGTCGGGTCGCCCATGAAATCGACGGTAACGCCGCGCGCATCCGACAGCAGCAGGACGTAATTCTGCTCGGCAATCTGGTTGAACAGAGCTTCGAGACCGGAGCGGCCGATACGGATCAGCTCCTCGGCCTGCTCGCGATGCTCCCGAAGCTTCAGCTCGGGCACGATATAGGCTTCCTGTGCAATCGTTGGATCGAGCTTGTAGTCATTGAGGCAGCGCAGCCAGGACTGTATGACCGGCGTATCACGCGGGCTGACCGCGCCCATGCCGACACGTTCGATCTCACGTATATGCGACAGCGTCGACACCATGCACGCATCCTCCGGCACGGATGGTCGCATATTAGGAGATCGCCCACAATCCACCTCTTACGGTGGCTCAGTCGTTCGAAGCGATGCAACAGTCGCGAATGCGACCGTCTCAGGTGTTTGGCCGATTGATAATGTTCTCGCAATTGGCCGGATTGCCGATGATTTCGCTGGTCTTGATGGTGGAAGCGGGATCCGCGGTGATCTTGATGATGCAGTCGCGGCGATGCTCCTTGATCTTCATGCCTTCCGTTTCCGATATCCGCATCTGCCCGTCCACGGTGCGGATTTCCCGCTTGTTGGAGAGGCCGGCATAGGTCTCAACATCCACCTTCAGCCAATAGGATTCCGTCGCGCCCTTTTCGATGATCACCCTGTTAGGACGGCCAAGTCTGGCGATAGCCGCATCCAGGGGTTGGCCCACGAGGCTCGCCACAGTTCGCGATGCGTCCGTCTGCCCGGTCGTGGCGCACCCCGAAATAGCAGCCAGCACGCTGACCAGACACCCCGTTTCAAGCCATCTCATTTTCAGTTTTCTTCCCTCACAGAATACCATCAGCCAACACGTTCCGTCGTCAACGGTGCAATCTAGGCTCGATAATTTTGCTCTTAAAGGAGGTGCGACCGAGATGCTGATCAACTTGTTATGATCGACAGGGTCATACAGGTGTTCTCATCTGTTGCGGAACACGGTGCAGGGAATGCCGGCCTGGCGGATTTCGCCGCAAAGCTCGTTGGCCTGGCCGCGTGTATCGCGGCCGATGCGGGCGGCATAACGCGGGCGCGAACCAAAATTGCCGCCTCGCTGCCGCACGATCAAAGCCCGTTCGGCGTTAAGCGGCCCGGATAGTTGGCCAATGGCGCGGGTAAAAAGCCGGTTCGCCACCGCCGGATTATAATGCGCGGCAAGCTGCACGCCCCAGGGCGCCCAGTCGGCCGACGAGATGAGGACGGGATCGTTCATCGTTCGCGTATCGGCCAGACGCTGGCAGGCATCGATGAAGGTTCGGGTCTCATCCAATGCCGGGGCCGCCTTTTCCGGCGGATTGTCCTTCCATTTCTCAACCGGATATCCCGTTATCGCAAACACATAATCCCGGGTTTCCGTCGGCAGCCGACCGGTTGCGATAAAATTCCGCAATCCCGCCTCGCCCGCATTATAAGCTGCGGCGGCGAGACCGAAATTGCCAAACTGCGTATTCAGCTCGGACAGATACCGGGAAGAGGCCTCGAGTGCGGCGATGATGTTGAAGCTGTCTTTGAGACCACGCAGCTTTGCGGTTCCAGGCATGAACTGGGCTATGCCTTCCGCGCCCTTCGGGCTGACCGCATTGGCCCGGAACAGGCTTTCCCGCCAGATGAGCCGGGCGAAATAATCCGGTGGCACGGCGTGGCGCCCGGCCAGAACCTCGATGGCGTTACACAGGTCGTTATTGTAGCTTTCGACACGGATGCACAATTCCGGCGCGACATCATGGGTGTAGGCGCAGGACACTTTGCCATCGGCCTTCTCCTCGGCCCCGGCCGTGCCACTGGCAAGCGCCAGCAACCACAGAGTAAGACCCACGCAGCGTGTTGATATCCCCGCCAAGCAAAATTCCCCGCAAATCCCACGCCCGATGCGCCGATTATCAGACATTCTGCAAGATATGCCCAGACCTATGGCTCATCTTCAATGGAAGCTTCGGTTTGGACTTGCCGGGGCTTCCATGCGTCCAGAATAAAGGTCGCATTTCCGCGCCGGCAAGGCCATCTTGTTTGCTTAGAAGTCCTGCCAATCCTCATGTTCGACGGCAACTGCAGCGGAACCGCGCACCGCAAGCGGGCGGGATGCCGGGCGGCGCGGAGTGGCAAAGGTAGCCTGCTGCTCGAAGCCGCTCCGCGACGACGATGTCGAGTGCGATGCGTCATCGAACCGGAATTGCCCCAGAAGCTCAAACAACGCTGCCGCTTCCCTTGCAAGGCTGTGGCTGGCAGCCGTCTGCTCCTCAACCATCGCGGCATTCTGCTGCGTTCCCTGGTCAACGGTGTTGACCGCCTGATTTATCTCGGCGAGCGCCGTGGACTGTTCGCGCGCGGCATCGACGATCGCTACGACATTTGTGTTGATGTCGCGCACCTGTTCCGCGATTTCCTGCAAGGCAGACCCCGCTTTGGTGACAAGGCCAACGCCGTTTTCAACCTGCGTGCCAGACGCGTTGATCAGGCTCTTGATTTCCTTTGCGGCCGTCGCCGAGCGTTGCGCAAGTTCGCGAACTTCCTGCGCGACCACGGCAAAACCCTTGCCCGCTTCGCCTGCGCGGGCAGCTTCCACGCCTGCATTCAGCGCAAGAAGATTGGTCTGAAAGGCAATCTCGTCGATAACGCCGATGATATTCGAAATCTCACGCGACGATTTTTCGATCTGGTCCATGGCACTTATCGCATCGCGCACAACCTGACCTGAATGTTCGGCATGGTCACGGGCACGGCCAACGATTTTTCCAGCCTCTTCCGCCCGGCGGCTTGAATCATTGACGGTGGTGGTGATTTCTTCGAGGGCTGCTGCCGTCTCCTCGATAGAGGCGGCCTGCTGTTCCGTACGTCTGGCGAGATCGTCGGCCGCAGACCTTATTTCATTCGACCCCGAAGAAATGGCGCCGGCATTTTCAGAGACCAGCGTCATGGCCTTCTTGAGCTTTTTCGAGGCTGCGTTGAAGTCGGACCGCAATCTTTCAAGCGAGGGGATAAAGGGTTTGTCAATGCTCTGCGAAAGATCACCGTCAGCCAGATTGGTCAGGGACTGCGCGAGCTTTTCGACGTTTTCAACACGTCCGGTCACGTCGGTGGCAAATTTGACGACCTTGAACACCTTGCCGTTTAAATCGAAGATCGGATTATAGGAGGCCTGAATGAAAACCTTGCGACCGCCCTTGCCAAGCCGCATGAATTCATCCGCCACCAGATCGCCGCCGGCAAGCCTTTTCCAGAATTGCGCATATTGCGGGGACTGCGTGTAGGCGGGTTCGCAGAACATCGAATGATGCCTGCCCTGCACCTCGGTGAGCGAATAGCCGAGCGCCGCCAGAAAATTCTCGTTGGCCGTCAGGACCTCGCCGTTCGGAGAGAACTCGATGATGGCCTGCGCTCGCGACAGGGCGTCGATCTTGCCCGCATCTTCCGCCGCCTTCAGCTTGCGCTCGGTAATATCCGTGGCGATCTTCACCACTTTCACCGGCTTGCCACGACGATACACCGGATTATAGGAGGCCTCGATCCAGACTTCCCTGCCACCCTTGCCAATGCGCTTGTACTGCCGCTGATCGAACTGGCCGGCCGAAAGCTTTGACCAGAAGGCCTTGTAGTCCTGCGATGACACGACTTCGGGTTCAACGAACATGCTGTGATGTCTGCCGACTATTTCCGCCAGCTCGTAACCGAGCGCACGACAGAAATTCTCGTTGGCGGCGAGAATCTTTCCGGCCATATCAAATTCGATGATGGCTTGAGATTTGGAGAGCGCGGCAAGAACCGCGAAAGCATTGGCACCACGATCAAGAAAACTCACGCGCGATCCTCCGATGGCAGCTGGACGGTTTCTACTGAAAATCGTTCACCAACAATATGATTACATTATTAAATAATATTTAAGGATAATATTGACGTTGATCACGCGATTTAATTGTACGGGCGAAATTTGGGCAATACGTGTCTTCCTGCCGCAAAAATCTGCATATTAGATCAAGCACGCGCTTCAAGTTACAAAGAGACATTGTTTCATATTTATTCTTCAGAACGGCGTGATTCACAAATATCGCTGCCTTCCCGCCTCTTTTCGGAACGATCGGCGCATGGCTACATTGTTTACCGAATTGGGCTTTCTTTTGGGAGGAACACGCCGTGAAGAAGAACATGATCTGCATCTGGTACGATAGGGATGCCGAGGCCGCAGCCAGATTTTATGCCGATACCTTTCCCGACAGCACCGTCAATTCCGTGTATAGGGCGCCGGGCGATTACCCCTCCGGCAAGGAGGGGGACGTGCTGATGGTGGAATTCACGGTGGCAGGCGTCTCCTGTATCGGCCTCAACGGTGGGCCGACATTCAAGCACACCGAGGCTTTCTCGTTCCAGATTTCGACTGAGGATCAGGAAGAGACGGACCGATACTGGAATGCCATCGTCGGCAACGGCGGAGAAGAAAGTGCCTGCGGCTGGTGCAAGGACCGATGGGGCATCTCCTGGCAGATCACCCCGCGGGTGCTGATGGAAGCAATGTCCGCCGGCGGCGCCGAGGCCAAACGTGCCTTCGCGGCAATGATGGATATGAAGAAAATCGACGTCGCCACCATCGAGGCGGCACGTCGGGGTTGATGCCAACAAGTCATTCAGCGACAAGTAGCGAAGAAAGACATTTCAAGTAAAGAACTGAAAAACAACGGAAAATCAGATAAAACCCATTTATCTGATTTTCCCTGGACGCATATGCGTGCCTGTACCTTCACTCATCACAAAACGTTCAACAAAGTGTAAGCGATCCGTCAAAGACGGCTGCTAGCAGAGCCCGTGGCTTCGTGTTGGGGACGTGACGTCCTCGCCGGTCATGCCATTACTCCATCAACGGGGCTCAACTTATGAAATCTTCCGCTCTGACCTCTTTCGTGGCAGGCGTTGCCATTGCCGCCGCCTTCGGCGCCACGGCTGCCCACGCAGAAAAGACAAAGTTCGAATTCTGGCACGGCCTTTCCGGCGATCTCGGCGACCGCGTTCAGGAAACCTGCAAGAAGTTCAACGACTCCCAGGCTGAATTCGAAATCGTCTGCACGTCGCAGAACGACTACGACGCCACGCTGCAGAACACCATTGCCGCCTACCGCGCCAAGAAGCAGCCCGCCATCACCCAGATCTACGATGCCGGCACGCTGGACATGATGTTGTCCAAGGCTTTCGTTCCCGCCAAGAAGCTGATGGCCGACAACGGCTACAAGATCGACTGGAACAACTATTTCCCCGGCATTGCCAATTATTATGCAACGGCTGACGGCGAGTTGAATTCCTTCCCCTATAATTCCTCCACCGCGGTCTTCTATTACAATGTCACCGCTTTCGAAAAAGCCGGCATCACCTTCAAGCCCGACACATGGGAACAGGTTGAAGAAGCCGCCCGGAAGCTGAAGACGGCCGGTTTCGAATGCCCGCTGGCCTTTAATTTCGACACCTGGATGCTGATGGAACAGTTCTCTGCCATCCACAACCAGCCAATCGCCACCAAGGGCAACGGTTATCAGGGCCTCGACGCCGAACTGACGATCAACAAGACGAAGTTCGTTGATCAGGTCAAATTCTTCAAGAAGATGCAGGACGAGAAGCTGTTCGTCGTCAAGACCAAGCAGCTCGGCATGGACATCCTGCCCGCTTTCACCTCGCAGACCTGCCAGATGTTCATGTCCTCGATTGCCGGCCACGGCACCGTCGGCAAGACCATGCCTGATGGCGTGAAGTGGGACGTCGCCATGCTGCCGATCTGGAAGGGCACCGAGCGCCACAACTCGCTGGTTGGCGGTGCTTCGCTCTGGGTAATGGCTGGGCGTCCGGAGGCTGAATACAAGGGTGCGGCCGCATTCCTGAACTTCATCGCGCAGCCTGATATGGTTGAGTGGTGGTCGACCGTTACCGGCTACATCCCGGTCACCAAGACCGGCTTCGACGCCATGAAGGCCAACGGCTTCTACGACAAGGCGCCCTACAAGGGCCGTGAAAAGGCAATCGAAAGCCTGACGTTTACGCCGCCTTCCGAATATACCCGCGGCATCCGCCTCGGCGGCTTCACGCAGATCCGCAAGGAAGTCTCGACCTCGCTCGAAGCCATCTTCATGCAGAACGCCGATATTCAGACCGAACTCGACAAGGCTGTCGAGCGCTCGAATGCCGGCCTGCGCCGCTTCGAAAAGACCTATGCCGGCGCCAAGCTGAACTAAGCGGTCCTTTTCGCCTGGGTTTGCCCGTCTCCGCGCGGGCAAACCCTTAATGCCATTTTCTGTTTCGGATATTTCATGGAAAAGCGCGCCGTTTTCAAAAGCACATGGTTGCCGCTGCTGTTCGCATTGCCGCAGCTGGCACTGATCCTCCTGTTCTTCTACTGGCCCGTGGCGGCGGTGATCAACTGGGCCTTCACCCTCCAGCCGCCCTTCGGCGGCGCGGCGGAATTCGTTGGTTTCGCCAATTTCCAGGAAGTCTTCTCTGATCCATTCTACTGGCATTCCGTTACCGTCAGCCTGATCTTCGCGACCGTCGGCCCCTTCGTCGCCATCCTCATCGGCCTCACCCTGGCGCTCTCCGTCGACCGCCAGCTTCCCGGCTCCGGATTTTTCCGGGTTCTGTATATCCTGCCCTTCGCCATCGCAGGTCCCGCCGCTGGCATGGCCTTCCGCTTCATCCTGTCGCCGGAACGCGGGCTGGCCGCTTCACTCAACGCCGCCTGGCCAGATATCTGGAACCCGGCGAAATATGGCGAACATGCACTGGCGCTCGTCATCGCCATCTTTATCTGGAAATGGGCGGGCTACACCTTCATCTTCCTGTTTGCCGGCCTGCAATCCGTGCCCCGTTCGCTGACAGAAGCTGCGGCGATGGATGGCTCTGGCCCGATCCGCCGCGCCATAGACATTCAGGTGCCGTTGCTCGCACCCACGCTGTTCTTCCTGATGGTGACGATGATGACCGAGGGTTTCGTCGGCCAGGACACGTTCGGCATCGTGCATTCGCTGACGGCAGGCGGCCCCAACCGCGCCACCGATGTGATGGTTTACCGCATTGTCACCGAGGCCTTCGAAGGGCTGAACTATTCCGGCGCCTCGGCACAAACCATCGTCCTCATCGGCCTCATCATGGTCTTCACCTTCATCCAGTTCCGCTTCATCGAGCGGCGCGTCCATTACAAGTGAGGCCTGAGAGATGATACAGCGCACGCCCTATGCCGACGCCTTTACCTACGTGGTCATGGTCGCGGGACTTCTGCTTCTTATCGGCCCCTTCATTGTGGTACTGGCAGGCGCCAGCCAGACGGTGCAGCAGGTGAACCACACGCCCTTCAGCTTCATGCCGCAGGGCGAGCTTTTCAAAAATCTCAGCACCGCCTGGAACCGCGCCAATCTGGGCAACGCCATGTTCAACAGCCTGGTGATGGCCTCGCTCGTCACTGCGGGCAAGGTAGCCCTTTCCGCTCTGACCGCCTTCGCCATCGTGTTTTTCCGCTCGCCGCTGAAACACCTGTTTTTCTGGTCCGTCTTCATCACGCTGATGCTGCCGCTCGAAATTCGCGCCGTTCCGACCTATGCCGTGGCGGCGGATGTGTTCCAGCCGTTCCGTTACCTCATAGCGCTGGTGAGCGGTGTTGAAGTCAACATCGAATGGAACCTGCTGAATTCCTATGCGGGCCTGTCGCTGCCGCTTGTCGCCACGGCCACCGGCACCTTTCTCTACCGGCAGTTTTTCATGACCCTGCCTGATGAACTTGCGGAGGCGGCGCGCATGGATGGCTCCGGCCCCGTGCGTTTCTTTTTCGACGTGCTGCTGCCGCTCTCGCGCACCAACATGCTGGCCCTCACCACCATTCTCTTCGTCTCCTCGTGGAACCAGTATCTGTGGCCGTTGCTAATGGTCACCGACCCCTCCTACAAGACGGTGATGATGTCGTTGCGTGCGCTTTTGCCCTCCGAGGACGGCACGCCGGACTGGAACGTCACGCTTGCCGGTTCCCTCATCATCATCATGCCGCCGCTTCTCGTCGTGGCGTTCCTGCAACGCTGGTTCGTGCGCGGTCTCGTGTCATCCGACAAGTGACGACGCGACGCGTGGCTCTCAACAACAAGGTTCTTAATATCATGGCTCAGATCGATATTCGGCAGGTCCGCAAATCCTATGGCAAGACCCCGACCCTGCACGGCGTGGATCTCACTTTCGAAACCGGCGAATTCGTCGTCATCCTCGGCCCCTCGGGCTGCGGCAAGTCCACACTTCTGCGAATGATCGCCGGGCTGGAGGATATCACGTCAGGTGAAATCGCCATTGGCGGGCGCGTCGTCAACACGCTGGAGCCGCGCGAGCGCGGTTGCGCCATGGTGTTCCAGAACTACGCGCTTTATCCGCATATGACGGTATCTGGCAATATAGGTTATGCGCTGAAGGTCGCAGGCGTTCCCAAGGCTGAGCGCCTGCGCCGCATCGAGGAAACGGCAAAGATCGTTGGCCTTTCGGACTATCTCGAACGCAAGCCGGCCGCCCTTTCCGGTGGCCAGCGCCAGCGCGTGGCCATGGCTCGCGCAATCATCCGCGAACCGCAGGTATTCCTGTTCGATGAACCGCTGTCCAACCTCGATGCAAAGCTGCGTGTAACGATGCGCGCCGAAATCCGTAAACTGCACCAGCGCCTGTCGGCCACCTCCGTCTTCGTCACCCATGATCAGGTGGAAGCCATGACGCTGGCCGACCGGCTGGTGGTGATGAACAAGGGCAATGTGGAGCAGGTCGGTCATCCGCTCGATATCTATCACCGCCCCGCGAGCACCTTCGTAGCCTCCTTCATCGGCTCACCGGCGATGAACCTGTTCAACACGCGGGTGGAAGTCGAATCTCCATCCGTCATGCTGGGCGGTCAGCCGGTGAAACTCTTCCCCGAAACCGCGCTGGAGCTGCGCGGGCGCGACGTGACAGTCGGCATTCGCCCTGAACAATGCCTGGTCAGCACCGAGGGTGCGGGCGTGCCCGCAACCGTGGACTTTGTAGAAGAGCTGGGCTCCGGCCGCATCGTACATGCGGAAATCGCCGGCGAAACTTTCTCCGCAGCCATCGGCGAAGATCTGTTGGTCAAACCCGGTCAGCGTATCCACTTCGAACTGCCCCCCGCCCACCTTCACTTTTTCGATCCGGCCACCGGCAAGCGCATCGAAACGGAGGGTGCCATCGAGACAACCCGCATCGGCAACGAAAAGCTGCTGGCAGTTTGATGGCGGACGTTTGAGCACGGATCAGTCCGGCGCGGTTTGGGGATATCCCAACCACGCCGGATCTCGAAGCGACGTTTTTCGGCCTCGAACTACGATTTCGAAACAATCCAATACATTATCTTTATCTGACAATATTTTGAATTTACGCCATTTTATTGCATTGGAACCGATGCGGAAAATACGTCGAAATTCGCTTGGCGATCACCACGTGAAGCACATCGCCTGCCGGATATTACGGTCAACACGATGAGGCAAACCCGTTGCAGGCAAAGCGATCTTGCGAAATGACTGATTTCAGGAAAAATCTTTCGGTTTGGAAATCATAATCGCAATAGTCTTTGCCGCACCGAACCGCCAGCAAGGCTATCGTCGCGATGAGGACCGAGCCGGTCTTCGATCCTTGGCGGCCGACAGACAAAACGCCCGGGTCAAAACTTCAACGAAAGAGTGAAGCCCAATGGCAAACGATCGCAAACTGCATCTCGGCGCCTTCATGCGGCCCGTCAGTCTTCACACGGGTGCGTGGCGTTATCCCGGATCCTTCCCGGACGCGAACTTCAATTTCGGCCATCTGGCGCGATTTGCGCAACAGCTTGAAGCCGCGAAATTCGATGCATTTTTCATGGCCGATCATCTGGCGGTGCTGAACATGCCGACGGAAGCTCTGCGCCGCAGCCATACCGTCACGTCTTTCGAACCCTTCACCCTGCTTTCGGCGCTCGCCGCCGTCACCTCCCGCATCGGGCTGGTTGCCACCGCCTCCACCACATTCGATGAGCCCTACCACGTAGCCCGGCGTTTCGCCTCACTCGATCACCTCAGCAATGGTCGCGCCGGCTGGAACATCGTCACCACGGCAAATCCGGATGCGGCGCTTAATTTCGGCCGGGACGAACAGCCTGACCATACGGAGCGTTATGGAAGAGCGCGGGAATTTTACGACGTCGTCACCGGGCTGTGGGATTCCTTTTCCGATGGTGCCTTTCTCCGGGATGTCGATAGCGGGTTGTTCTTCGACCCTGAAAAAATGCATGTGCTCAATCACAAGGGACCGGAATTTTCCGTGCGCGGTCCGCTCAATATAGCGCGTCCGGTGCAGGGCTGGCCCGTCATCGTTCAGGCCGGGGCTTCAGAGCCGGGGCGCCAGCTTGCAGCCGAAACTGCCGAGGTCGTTTTTGCGGCAACACCCACACTTGCGGCGGGAAAAGCGTTCTACAAGGACGTCAAGGACAGGACCGTTGCGGCAGGCCGTTCCCGCGACGGCATTGTCATCCTGCCGGGCGCTTTCGTTCTGGTCGGCGATAGCGTGGAAGAAGCCAAGGCCAAACGCGCCAGGCTCGACAGCCTCGTCCATTATGAAAGCGCGATAGCTTCGCTTTCGATTGCGCTCGGCCACGATGCTTCGAGTTTCGATCCCGATGGCCCCTTGCCTGACATTCCCGAAACCAATGCAAGCAAATCCAGCCGCGAGAGGGTGATCGAACTTGCAAGGAGCGAGGGGCTGACGGTGCGCCAGCTGGCGCAGCGGCTGGGTGGCTATGGGGGCCTCGCATTTGTCGGCACGGCAAAAACCATCGCCGACGAGATGGAACGATGGCTATACGAAGGGGGGTCGGATGGCTTCAACGTCACCTTCCCGTTCCTGCCTGCCGGACTTGACGATTTCACCACCCTGCTTGTGCCGGAACTGCAAAGACGCGGCCTGTTCCGAAAGGACTATGAGGGAACGACATTGCGCGATCATCTCGGCTTGCGACGTCCGGCCAATCGGTTTTTCCCTGAATAACGCGCCGTCGCGCCGATCCGGCCAGCGGTAGGGAGATTTTCCACGCCCGCCCGGAAGTTTGGCATGAGGTTCCAGAAGGCTGGATTGACCTCATAAACGCTGGCCCATACCCTTCAAATACACAAATTACATAAATTAGGTGCACTATTATGAAGGCTGAACATTCTCGCCGCCAGATCCTGAAACTCAGCATTGCCGGGGCTCTCGCAGCACCCTTTGCCACGGGCAGCGCGCTGGCCCAGAGCTCACAGGAGTTTCCTGCTGAGCTGAAGCTGGATTGGGGATTTTACTCCTCACACACGCTGCTGATAAAGAACAAGGGCTGGCTTGAGGAAGCGTTCAAGGATGTCGGCACCAAGATCACCTGGGTACAATCCCGTGGAAGCAACAATTCGCTCGAATTCCTGAAGGTCGGCTCGACGGATTTTGCCGGTTCGGCAGCACTTTCCGCGTTTCTGGCCCGCGCCAACGGTGTGCCGCTGAAGGTGATCTATGTGGCAAGCTGGGGTGGTTCTTCCATCATACAGGTTCGCCCGGATTCGCCGGTTAAGACCGTCGTCGATCTCAAGGGCAAAACCATTGCGGTCACCAAGGGTACCGCGCCCTATTTCACCCTCCTGCGCGCCCTTGCCCTAAACAAGCTGTCGATCGATGACCTCAAGGTCGTGAATCTCCAGCATCCGGAAGGCTTCAATGCGCTTCAGCAGGGACAGGTTGATGCGTGGGTCGGCATCGATCCGCATACCTCTCAGGCAGAACTTGCCGGTGACAGGGCGATTTTCGATGAGCGTAGCTGGCGCGACGGCAGCGTCTTCAGCGTTTCCGAGGAGTTTCTGGCGAAATACCCGAAAGCGGTCGAACGCCTCCTCGGTGTCTGGGTCGAGACACAAAGATGGATCCGTGAAAACAACGGCGAATTCATCGATTTCGTCACGAAGGTAACCGGCAACGATCCCCAGATCACCAAGCTGACGATAGAAAAGCGCGACTGGAAGGATCCTGTTCCGGGCGAGGAACTGCTGAACTCGATCCGTATCGTGACCCCGTTGCTCGGCGACGATGTGCTGCGTCCTGGTGTCAATGTCGACAACGTCCTTTCGTCGCTGATCGATCCGGCACCGGCGAAAAAGGCGCTGGGAGCATGAATTCCCATCCGCGCGAATTTCAGCGCGTGAAACAGACTGCGAAACAACTCCCTTCCCGATTGCCGTTCGTGCAAAGAGTGGGGAGTTTCCTTGGGCGGTTCGACCTGCGCGGCGCGATCGTGCCGGTCGGCTCATTGTTGCTGCTGGAATTCTTTGTGCGCGTGGGCTGGGTAAGCCCCTATGTGCTGCCGCCGCCCTCCGAGCTTTATGACACGTTTTTAAGGCTCGCCGAGGGTCCTTTGTGGACGAATGTAGCGGCCAGTACCGCCCGCGTCTTCGTCGGCTTCGTCATTGGCTCCCTTCTTGCAATCGTCGTCGGTTCGCTGGTCGGGCTGGTCGTTGCCGCCGAGCGTTATCTTGAGCCGACGTTTCAGGCGCTACGCGCGGTTCCGAGCCTCGCCTGGGTGCCGCTGCTGATGATCTGGTTCGGTATTGGCGAAACCTCGAAAATCGTGCTGATCGCCAAAAGCGCGTTTTTCCCTGTTTATCTCAACCTCTTCTCCGGCATCAGGAATGTCGACCGCAAGCTGGTGGAAGTGGGCGAGATGTATCGCCAGCCGCTGCCGGTGCTGGTGTGGCGGATTTTCATTCCCGCTTCTTTGCCACATCTGTTCACCGGTCTGCGTTACGGCCTGTCGCTGGCCTGGCTGAGCGTCGTGGCAGCCGAACTTCTGGCGGCTTCCGAGGGCATCGGCTACATGCTTTCCGATGGGCGGGAACTCTCCCGACCCGATCTGGTGATGATAGCGATTATCTGCCTTGCGGTCCTCGGCAAGATTTCCGACAGCCTCTTCAAGATAGTCGAGGAACGTTGCCTGAGATGGCGCGACACTTATCCCCTTCAGCAAGGAGGGCGCCTGCGATGAGTTTGCTCAATGTCGATGTTCGCGAAAAAGCTTTCGGAGACACGGTTGTCCTTCAGGATATTCACCTGACGCTCGGCGATGGTGAAGCGGCGGTTCTTCTCGGCCCAAGTGGGTGCGGGAAAAGCACCTTGCTGCGCATCGCCGCCGGCCTCGACCGGCATTTCTCAGGCGCTGTGAAGGTTCAGCAGGCAAAGGAAGTTCAGGCATCGGACTCACCGCCCATTGCCTTTGTCTTTCAGGAACCCCGCCTGATGCCATGGCTGACGGTTGCCGAAAACATCGGTTATGCGGCCGGCAAGAAATATGATATCGAGCGGGTAGAAGGACTGATCAACGATGTGGGCTTGAGCGGGCATGGCAGCGCGTTACCGAAAGCCCTTTCAGGCGGCATGGCGCAGCGTGTCGCCATAGCAAGAGCGCTCTATACCCGGCCGCGCATCTTGCTGCTCGACGAACCCTTCAGCGCGGTCGATGCTTTCACGCGGATGAAATTGCAGGACCTTGTCCTGAAACTCGTCGAACAGCGCGGCATTTCCTTCCTGCTCGTCACCCACGATATTGACGAGGCGCTTTATCTCGGTGACCGCATTTACATGATGGGTGCCCATGACGGCCGTATCCAGCAGCGGATAGAAGTGGACGAGCCGCGCCCGCGCGACAGAAGGTCGCCGCAACTCGCCACCCTCAAGAACGAGGTGCTGACTGCCCTGCACAACGCCCACGTCATCTGACCGGCACCGGCATCTTTCGCCGCCCTCACCCCTTCACGCCGGACGAAATCATGATGGCTTCTGTCACACGCCGCTGGAAGATGACGTAGGCGACGATGACCGGCAGCGCCGCCAGCATGGCAATCGCCATCAGGCGTGCATAAACGATGCCGAAGGTGTCGTTGACCTGCGTGATGCCGACGGGGATCGTCATCATGTTTTCGGACGTGATCACGAGGAAAGGCCAGAAGAAGGCGTTCCACACCGTAATGAAAGTCACGATCGCCATGGCGGTCGTAATGCCCCAGTTCAGCGGCAGAAACAACTTGAACAGGATCGTGTATTCGCCGCCGCCATCCAGAACCACCGCCTCCCGCATCTCCTTGGGCACGCTGTCGAAGAACTGCTTGTAGACGATGATGACGATTGGCGTGATCAGCTGCGGCAGGATGATGCCCGCCCAAGTATTGATGAGGTTGAGGTTCTTCATCAGGATGAACTGTGTCACGACAAGCGTCTGCGCCGGCACCATGAAACTCGCGAGCACGATGCCATAGAGCAGTCGCCGTCCCGGAAAGCGTATCTGCGACAGCGCATAGGCGCATAACATCGAAATGATGAGCACAGAGACCGTGACGATCGCGGCGGTGCCGATGGAGTTCACATACCAGGTCAACAGCCGCGTATTGAAGATGGCGTTTACATAGGCACCAAGCTGGAACTCATCCGGCAGTAGCGACGTGTTGCCCGCAACATTCTCGTCCGAGCGCAACGACGTCACGAACCCCCAGTAAAGCGGGAAAATCCATACCAGTGCTGCCGAAAATGTCAGCAGGGTCAGGACGACGTTCTCTAGTCTTTTGGTCAGGCTCATGAATTCCTCCGGATGCGCAGCAACTGGAACTGGAGAACGGATACGATGACGATCAACAGGAAGAGCACGGTCGCCACGGCCGATGCATAACCGCCATTGTTCATCTGGAAGGCTTCCCGGTAGACCTTGAGGAGAAGCACGAAACTGGAATTGAAGGGTCCGCCGCCGCTCAAGAGGTAGATCTGGTCGAATATCTTCAGTTGCAGGATCAATTGCAGCGTCAGGATCAGCGCGGTCACCGGCCACAGAAGCGGCCATGTGACGCGCCGGAACTTTTGCCATGTCGTTGCGCCATCAAGAGCTGCGGCCTCATAAAGCTCGGTCGGAATGTTTCGCAACCCGGCAATGAAGAGCAGCACGTTAAAACCGTTCGTCCACCAGATGGTGACGACGGCGACCATCGGCATGACCCAATTGGGGTTCTTGAAAACCGCGACGGGTTTGCCCGCCAGCAACGAAATGACCGGTTGGAGAATGCCGAACTGCAGATCGAGCATCCAAGCCCAGATTTCGGTGACGACCGAAACCGGCAGGACATAAGGCAGGAAAAACAGGCTCATGGCGATTGTCTGCTTGATGCCGGACAATCGGCTGACCGCAAGCGCAATCAACAGGGCGATGACCGTTGTTGGCACCACCGTCAGCAGCACGAAATAGCCGTTATTCTTGAGCGAGGTGACGAACAGGCGGTCGCTCAACAATTTTATGTAGTTCTGCAGGCCGACCCAGTTGCCGTCGCCGATCAGCGGCGCATCCGTGAAGCTGATGCGTATCATCTCGATCAGGGGGTAAAGAAAGAACGTGGCGAAGACCACGATGAATGGCGTCACCATCGACAGTGCGATCAGCGACTTCTTGCGCCGGTTTTCAATCATAGCCATGGAATGCCTCCGGGACCTCCCGCATTGCACGCTGCCCTCCGGCTGACAGCCAGAGGGCAGTCACGGATTACTTGAGCTTGCCCTGAAGCTCGGACTTGATCTGCTCGACCGCATCCGCGCCGCTCATGTAGCCCTGGATGGCCGGAGCGATGATATTAAGCGCCGCATCGTAAGCGGGTGAGGCAACTCCAGTAATCGTGGTCTTCGGATCGAACACTGCCGCCTCAGCCAGCGAGGCATATGTGGCATTCGGCTGCATCGCCTTGTATTCGCTGCTGTCGGTGATCGATTTATAGGCCGGAATATGCCCCGCATCGGCCCAGCTGATGGCGTGTTTTTCCATCCAGCCAATAACCGTCATGACAGCGGCGCGTTTCTCGCCGGAAACAGTCTTGTCACCCTGGTTGGGGATGGCAAAGGCGTGCGAATCCGCCCAGGTGGCGCGCTTGCCCATGAAAGGCGGAACTTCCACAGCGCTCCATTTGAAGCCGAGCTTGCCGTTCTTTTCCAGATCCTTGTAGGTCGGCACTTCCCAGACGCCATTAAGCTGGAAGGCGGATTTGCCAGCTGAGAAGAGAGCAACGGACGCCGGATATTCCGCCTGCTCGGGCGCCCATCCGTTTTCCCGCCATTTCGACATAGTATCGATCGCTTTGGCAGCCTTTTCGGCATTGTCGCCGGCAAGCACCTCGTTATTGCTAACCAGCTCGCCGCCCTGTTGCGAGAACAGTGTATAAAAGACGCGCCAGACACCGGCTTCGCCACCCGACTGATAGGTGACCGGCGTCTGAACGCCCTTGTCCTTCGCCCAGGCCAGCGCCTTTTCGAAATCCTCCATCGTCTTGATACCGGTCAACTTACCCTCGGCATCGAGATAGGGAGACCCTTTCAGAAGGTCGGCATTGTAATACAGAATGAGGGCATGGATATCGAACGGCACCGCATAAAGCTTGCCGTCATGGGTTGCTGCCTCGACGGGTGCGCTGAAGAAGTCGCTGGTCTTCAACCCGGCATCATCAAGGTCTTTTGTGGTAATTTCGCTCAATACTTTTTCATCAAGGCCGAGCGGCGCGCGCGACAGGTGATAGGTCATGACATCGGGTCCCTCACCCACGGCGGACGCCGTGCGCACCTTGGTATAGAACGGAACGCCCCATTCGAGCGTCGTTCCCTTGATCTGAATGTCAGGATGTTCCTTGTTGAAGGCAGCAATCAGCGCTTTCATACGCACGCCGTCGCCGCCCGACAGGAAGTCCCACCAGACGATATCCTGCTTCGCCAGTGCCGGCAGGGCGCTCAGGCCCAGAACCGTACCAACAAGCAATGTCTTGATCAGTCGCATCGTTCACTCCTCCCGTTTGTTGGAAACACCCCGTTCAAGGGGCGGTCTGCTGCTGCATCGAAAGGCGCCTCCTCGCGCCTATCGCAACCTTTTGCCGTCGCTGCCGAAAACCATGATATGATCGGGCGAAGCGCTCAGTGAGACGGACCGGCCATCCAGCCGCTCGCGCGAGCCCTGCCGCTGCACGACAAGTTCTTTCCCGGCACGCGTTCGGGTATAGAGATAGGAAAGGTCGCCAAGCTCCTCCGCTACCTCGACATTAACCGGCAAAGCACCCTCTTGCGTGATCACCAGATGCTCGGGCCTTATGCCGATTTCGACCCGCTGACCGGAGGAAACCGGATGCGAAAGCCGGGCTTCGAGGTGCTTTTCACCACCTTCAGGCGTAAGCGTCACGATACCGTCCCGCTGCCCGACGATGTCGGCGGCAAGGAAATTCATCGCGGGCGATCCGATGAAGCCAGCGACGAAACGATTGTCCGGATCGTCGTAAAGGGTGAGCGGTGCGCCGGCCTGTTGCACGATGCCGCCCTTCAGCACGAAAATCTTGTCCGCAAGCGTCATGGCCTCCACCTGGTCATGCGTGACGTAAATCATCGTGGCGCCGAGCTTGCGGTGAAGCCGGGTCAGTTCCAGCCGCATCTGCACGCGCAGTTCCGCATCCAGGTTCGACAGGGGTTCATCGAAGAGAAACACCTTCGGCTGTCGCACGATCGCGCGGCCGATGGCAACGCGCTGCCTCTGGCCGCCGGAAAGCTGCGATGGCTTTTTGTGCAGATTGTCCTCGAGCTGGAGGATGCGGGCAGCTTCCCCCACCCTCTCATTCACCTCCGCTTTCGGCCGGCGGGCGAGACGCAAGCTGAAAGCCATGTTCTCGAACACCGTCAGATGCGGGTAAAGCGCATAATTCTGGAAGACCATGGCAACGCCGCGATCCGCCGGCTCGACAGCGGTGACGTCGCGCTCGTCGATCGCGATGTGACCGCCGCTGGTTTCCTCAAGACCGGCGATCATGCGCAACAGGGTGGATTTTCCGCAACCGGATGGCCCCACGAAAACCGCGAAGCTGCCCGTCGGAATCTCCATCGAAACGTCCCGGATGGCTGCAAAGGAGCCGAAGGACTTGGCGATATTGCTGAGACGGACACCCATCACCGCCTCACTGAACCTTCACGCGCAGAACATGATAGGACAGCGCCGGCACGGAGCCTTTGAGCGCCCCATCCTCGACACCAATGCCGCTGCCCGGCACCGGCACGACGCGGTCAGGTTGATCCGGACCGTTGCCGATCCTCAGATCATATCCCGCCATGGAAAGATGCAGGCTGAGTGACACAGGCGAAAAGCCGGTGAGACCGACATTGAGCTCTGCTGCTTCAGTCAGATGACGATTGAGGACAAACAGCGTCACCACGCCCTCGTCCTCATCGAACACGCCGGCGACATCGAGATATTTGACGTCATCGGCCGCGTTGCAGTCGTAGGTCGGGCAATCGACGGCAATGTTCAGTGCAACGCCGCGACCATAAAGCGAGGCGAACTGATAGGGATAATAGATGGTCTGGCGCCATGCCGGTCCGTTCTTTTCAGCGCGGATGGGGGCGATGACATTGACGAGCTGGGCAATGCAGGCGATGCGCACCCTGTCCGAGCGACGGATGAACTCGTTGAGCAACCCGGCCACGAAGAGAGCATCCTCGAAATTGTAGGTCTCTTCCAGAAGTGCAGGCGCTTCCGGCCAGTCCCAGCTCTTGATGCGTTTACCGTCGTCTTCGCGGATATGGTACCAGACATTCCACTCGTCGAAGCAGATGGAGACATCGTTCTTGGCGCGCTTCTTGGCTTTCACGTAATCGATGACACCGGCGATAGTCTGAATGTAACGCCCGGTTTCTTCGATCTTGCCGAAGTAATTCAGCGTGTCGCGGCTGTTATTGCCGAAATATTTATGCAGCGAGATGTGGTCCACATTCTCGTAGCATTCTTCCAGCACCTCGCGCTCCCATTCGGGATAGGTCGGCATGCCGTCGTTGGAACTTCCGCAGACGATTGCCTCGATGGTAGGGTCGAAACCCTTGAAGGCTTTCGCGGTCTCGTTTGCCAGCCGGCCATACTCCACCGCCGTCTTGTGGCCAATCTGCCAGGGGCCGTCCATCTCGTTGCCGAGGCACCACATCTTCACGCCATGCGGTTTTTCGGCGCCGTGGCTGCGGCGAAGATCGCTAAGCTCGGTCCCGCCGGGGAAATTCACGTATTCGAGAAAGTTGCGGGCATCATCCAGACCACGGGAACCGAGATTGACGGCGAGCATCATCTCGATGCCGGCCATCGACGCCCAGTCTGCAAACTCGTTGACGCCGATCTGGTTGGTTTCCTTGGAGCGCCACGCAAGATCAAGCCGCACGGGTCGCTTATCGCGGGGGCCGATGCCGTCTTCCCAACGATAGGCCGAAACGAAGTTGCCCCCGGGATAACGGATCGCCGGGATTTTCAGATCCTGCACGAATTTCAGCACATCCTTGCGAAAGCCGTTTTCATCCGCCTGCGGATGGCCGGGCTCGTAAATCCCGCCATAGATCGCCCGCCCCATATGTTCGATGAAGGCGGAATATAGGCGATCGTCGATACGCCCAATCCGGAAGTCCCGGTGGACTGAAACCCGCGCTTTCATAGGCTCTCCTCCCATGCGCATTTATATCTTAAAATATGATATAAACCATATTTCATAATATAGTTGCCAAGGGAAGCCGCGCCTGTCAACCGAAAAAATCATACTTTATGAAATTGGCCCGATCAGTCTGCGGTACGCAGACGCAATACGATGTCCTGATCGTAGTTCCCAAAACCCCGGCCGAAGATGTTGAGCCCGCCCGGATGCTTTGCATCCGCCTTTACCTCGATCCGCAGACGGATTGAGCGGTGGCTGGACAGATCTATATCCGCAAGCGTCACATCGGATATGCGCGTACCGTCGACATAGGTTCCCTGGGCGGTAATGCGCCAGGTTTTGAGCATTCCATACTGCGAGCCGGACAGTTTCCACCAGTCGGGCGTAAACGTACCCCGCTTATCGCCGAAATCGCCGGGCGAGGTCCAGACCCCGATTTCCTTGCCGTTGACGGAGAGGGTAATGTCGGACGGCCAGTTGCTGTGCGTTCCCGGCACCTCAGAACTGACCTCCATCGAAAACTCGACTTCCTCGACGTTTCGGCCCTGAATCTTGGCATTATTGGGGAATTGATACTCGACATGACCCGATGTGAACCACAAAAGTGCAGTCTTCATGCGGTCCGGATCCATGAAGGTATCAGGGACATCCAGAAGTCCGATAATGCCCTCCGGCGAACAGATGCCGCAAGGCGCGGTCACCGAACTCTGCGTATAGAGGCCGAGCGGCATGGCGACGGCAATGTAGTTGGATACAGCTGGCGTCTCGGGGCTTCGAAACGAAACGATGAGCTCGTCGCAGGTCGCAAAACAGATTTTCTGGCTGCCTTTGCGCGCCTTGCGCGTTTCGGTTCGCAGCAGCCCCGCCTCTTCAAGAACGGTCACACCGGCCGACACGGTGGACTGGGGAAGGTCCAGCCTCTGCGCGATCTCGTTGACATTGAGACCGTTGGCCTCGTGCAGCAGCTTCAATATCTGCACACGAATCAGCGACGCCGCCGCCTTCAAAACATCGAATTCTTTTTCAGCGTCAATAAGTAGGAAATTGGGAGCCATTTTCTAATCTTCAGATTTAGCGATCTAGATCAGAATTTCTGGCTTAAATATTTTATGCTGTCCAGCATTGTTTGTCGTGTCGATATATTCAAAGTCAGACACGCAAGGAATGATTGCGAATGGAGGCAGCGCAGGCGGTTTCGATACCGCATGCGCTACCTCTTTTTCCTTACCCGCGCTTGCGCAACGTGCGGGTGCCGGTATCGACAAGATTCTGCGCTGCCTCATCCACAGTGGCGCGGCCAAAGGCGAGTGAGTCGGCAATAGGACGCATCACCCCACGGTCGAACTCATTGGCGCCGATGGGGGCAGGCTCCGGATAGGTATCGAGCTTGCCGGATAGGCTCTCGATGTAGTCCACCGTCTTGCGTTCGGTCTCGTTGAGGCTTGGCAACACAGCTTCGCGCACTTTCTTCGCCGGCGGCACGCCGCGTTCGACGCCGAGAACCTTGCCCGCTTCCAGATCGTTGACGAAGAAGTTGATGAACTTCGCCGCTGCTTCCGGAGTGGTGGAGGTGGACGAAATGCACCAGATAAGCCCCGGCCGGTAATAATGCCCGGTCGGTTTTCCCGCCCCCTCGCCCGGAAGCATGCCGATCGACAGCGTCTTCTTGTTGAGCGCCTGGTAACCGACAAGCTGGTTGGAATAGGCAAAGCCGATTGCGGAATTGCCAAGGGTCAGCGCGTTGGATTCGATGGTATTGTCATCGCGCGTCTGGATATCGGCAGAAACGCAAAGCTTGTTCTCGCGCAGATCCTCCCAATAGGCGAACCATTCCTTGGCATCTTCCTTGTTGAAACCGATGGTGCCGTCCTGGAACAGGAGCTTGCCGCGCTGGCGCAGCCAGACATCGAAGACGTAGTGATAACGGGCGCCATAGGGCACCGCCCAATAATTGCGGCGCGCCGGAGCGTTCTTCTTAAAATCGCGCGCCAGTTCCGCCAGCGCCTTCCAGGTGATCTGCTCCTTCGGCACAGAGACGCCGGCCTCCTTCAGCGTCTCTGCATCATACATCATGCAGAACGAATTCAGCCCGAGACCGACGCCGTAAAGCTTGCCGTCGATGCGGCAAAGATCGACTTCACTTTTGCCGAAATTGGAAAGATCAAGCGACGAGCCGACAAACTGGTCAAGTTCCATGCAGGCGCCACGGCCGGAATAATCGGCAATGGTGGAAGGCTCGAGCTGAAAGATATCGGCGACGTTACGTCCCGCCATGGATGTCGCAAGCTTGGTCCAATAGTCGGAACCGGCGATCATCTCGCCGCTGATTACCGTTTGTGGATCGGCCTTCTGGTAGAGGGCGATCACATCATTGGTGCGCTTGTTGCGGTCAGCCGAACCCCACCATACGCAACGAAGCCGGGTTTCGGCCGCCATCGCGCGGAAACCGCCCGCCGCCGCGCCAAGACCTGCCAGTGCCGCCGTCACCAAAAATCCACGTCTATCGATAGTTTGCATCTGCTCCTCCCGCGTTTTGCAAATTTCTCATTCATCACTTAAATTCTTGCAAATTTTCATTATTTGCAATATTTGCATCATAATAGAATTTTTTGCAAGCGCAGGAGACGACATGAACGATACGCCCGACATCAGCCGCCCGCGCCAGTCGGATATCGCCCAGCGTGCAGGGGTTTCCATCAGCACCGTCTCCCGGGTTCTCGCCGGGGAAAAAGGCATCAGCGCATCGATCCAGACCAAGGTTCTAGGCGTGGCGGCGGAACTTGGTTATCCGCTGCGGCCAGTCACGAGCCAGACCGGCGGCATCTCGCTGGAGGGCAAGAAAATCCTCGCCCTTATGTCCGCCGAACGAGCGACCGGCGATATCGGCGCCTTTTATCACGATATTTTCGACATGCTGCGCAGCCTTGCCCAGACAGAGGGTTTCGAACTCGATATCCGGCTGCTGCACCAGAGGCAGATCGACGACGCCCTTACACAGCGGGTCTGCGAGGTCGATGGCCTTCTCGCCATTGGTCTTGACCCCGAAGAGGAGATCATCCACCGCATCACGCAGGGTGTGCTGCAACCGGTTCTCGTCAATAGCGCCGACCCCTCGATGATGCTGGATTGTGTCTCACCCTCCAATTTTTACGGCGGGGCGATGGCGGCGCGGCGGCTGCTGGAACTTGGACACCGCAAGGTCGCCTATATCGGTCCGCAACACCGTCACACAATAAGAGAACGCATGCGGGGCTTTCGGCAGGTTATCATCGAGGAAGAGGGTGCCACCTATGAGGAGTTTCTGCTTTCGACGGCGGATAGCGGCTTCGGGCAGGCCGGTGATGCGGTTCGTCAGCTGCTGGCCAGAAACCCCGATCTGACTGGCATTTTCTGCATGAACGATGCGATCGCGCTCGGCGCGCTGGGAGCAGCACAAGAGCTTGGCCTCGGTGTACCGGACGATCTTTCCATAATCGGCTTCGACGACCTGCCCTTCGCCGAACTTTCCACTCCCCGGCTTAGCACGATCCGGGTAGACCGCCGCGAGATTGCCCGCGAGGCAGTGGAGCTGATGCGCCGCCGGCTGTCCGAACCATCGGCCAATGCCCGGCAGGTTCAGCTGGGTGTACAGCTTGTGGAAGGACAGACCGCCGGTCAGGCAAAAAAGAAGGGAAAGGCGGTGCGCGATGCATGATCCAGCAAACCATGATCCAATGACCCGCTTCAATCCGCTTTACGGCAATCCACTCAAGACCCGCGCCGACGTCAGGCGGGCATTGGACGACAGTTTCGCACCGCTGCTTCCCTATTTCTCAGAGAGCGGCGCAAGAGTGACGCTAAGCGGCACCGCCGCGCATTTCGACCGGGCAGCGGCCGATCTGGAAGGATTTGCGCGACCACTCTGGGGCATCGCGCCGCTTGCGCTCAGCGGCGATGCCTTCGCCCATTGGCCGCTTCTGGCCAGAGGCATCGCCAATGGCACCGATCCCGCCCATGCCGATTACTGGGGCGATGTGCGGCAGAAGGATCAGCGGCTGGTGGAACTGGCCGCCCTCGGCTTTGCGCTTCGGCTTGCGCCGCAACATCTGTGGGAACCCTTGTCCGAAGCGCAAAAGGCGAATGTGCGCCATTATCTTCTGGCGGCGCGCGAGCGCATCTATGCCGACAATAACTGGAAGTTTTTCCGGGTGATGGTCGATGCGGCGCTCGATCATCTCGGTATCGAATTCGACCGGAGCCTCACCGAAACATATCTGAAAGAGCTGGACGGATTTTACATCGCCGACGGCTGGTATCGCGACGGCAACTATCGCCGCATCGACCACTACATCGCCTTCGCCATGCATTTTTACGGGCTGATCTACGCGAAAATCAGCAAACCGGATGATGCATATGCCGAACGTTACCGGGAACGTGCCCGCCTGTTTGCCGGGGATTTCGCAAGCTGGTTCGATGAGGATGGTGGCGCGCTGGCCTTTGGCCGCTCCATGACCTACCGTTTCGCCTGCGGCGGCTTCTGGGGTGCCCTCGCCTTCGCGGATGAGGAAGCGATGCCCTGGGGCGAGATCAAGGGGCTTTATCTGAAACATCTGCGCTGGTGGGCGGGAAAGCCGATTGCCGACCGCGACGGCGTGCTTTCCATCGGTTACGCCTATCCGCAGCTGACCATGTCGGAAAGCTATAATTCGGCGGGTTCGCCCTATTGGGCCTTCAAGGCCTTCCTGCCGCTCGCCTTGCCGGAAAGCCACCCCTTCTGGCAGGCGGAGGAAAAGCTGCCAGACACATCCACAAAACCACGGCCGCTCGTTCATCCCGGCATGGTGATGATGCGCAGTAGGGGCAACGTCACGGCGCTGACGAGTGGGCAGGAAAACCTTTCCATGCGCGGCGGGCCGGAGAAATATGCCAAATTCGCCTATTCCTCGCGTTACGCTTTCGGCGTGGAAGTGGACGAGCGCGGTTTCAAGACCAATGGTTTCGACAATATGCTGGCCTTTTCCGAAGATGGTCGCCACTACCGGGTACGAGAAACCAACCGCACCGTGCTCTTGGCTGGCACCAATCTTCGAGCGACTTGGAACCCATTCCCCGATGTCGAGGTCGAAACGACGCTGGTTGCCGCCGGAGAGTGGCATATCCGGTTGCACCGGATTACATCTGCCCGGCCACTTTCGGTCGTCGAAGGCGGCTTTGCGATAAACCGCAACGATGGCGACCGCGATGCAGTGACCGAAGACAGCGGCCGGGCAACGGTCGATTGCGGCACCGACATATCCGCCATCATCGATCTCGGCTCCAGCACATCCCGCCAGGGCGTGGCGCTGAAGGCGCTGCCCAATACCAACCTCATCAATGCCAAAACCACGGTGCCGCAATTGCGGGGCGACATTCCAGCGGGCAAAACCCTGCTTTCCTGCGCCGTCTTTGTGGGACTGGCGGGACCTGAAAGCGAGACAGCTTTGACAACAGTTCCCGCACTTCCGGACATGGAGGCACTTGACCGCCTGTTTGTTGAGTGCGGTGTTCCAGTAAGCAGCATGGCAGCGGCGGGAGAACCGCAATGATGAGCCCGCTTCCGCGTCTCAGCCTTGCCATGGACCCGGAGCGGACGCAGCATGTGCTGACGCCACAGGCGCTTGAAAAGCTGTCGCAGAGCGTCGACATCCTCGACACGCGCCCGATCTGCGATTTTCACGACCCAGCTGTGACAGCCCAGTTGGAGAGGACAGATATTCTTTTGACTGGCTGGGGTTGCCCCGAGATCGACATGCGGGAACTGGCAATGATGCCGAACCTTCGATTGATTTCGCATGCCGCCGGGACGGTGAAATACTTCCTGTCCCAGGCGGTTTTCGAACGAAACGTCACGGTGTGCAGCGCGGCCGAGGCGAATGCGCAGCCGGTCGCGGAGTTTACGCTGGCAATGATCCTGCTTTCCGGAAAGCGTACCTTCGGTTTCCGGCGCATCTACGGAGAGGATCGCGCGCGGCGAAACGTCGACCGCCTGCAGTCGCAGGTCATCGGCAATCTCGGCCTGACCGTCGGCATTGTCGGGGCGTCACGCATCGGGCGTCGGGTCATCAATCTGCTGCAGCCCTTCGATCTCGATCTCATCCTTTTCGACCCGTTTTTAAGCGCGGTGGAGGCACAAAAGCTCGGTGTGCGTCTCGTATCGCTCCGTGAGCTTATGGCGGTAAGCGACGTCATTTCCCTGCACGCGCCATCCCTGCCGCAAACCCGGCACATGATCGGCGCCGATGCGCTTGCCCTGATGAAGGACGGAGCGACCTTGATCAACACGGCCCGCGGCGCGCTGGTGGACGAAGACGCCCTGCTGACGGAACTGAAAACCGGACGCATAGAAGCCGTCATCGACGTGACCGATCCGGAAGTGCCGCCACCGGGGTCACCCTTTTACAGCCTTCCGAACGTGTTCCTGACGCCGCATATCGCTGGCGCCGTCGGCCTCGAACGCGCCCGGCTCGGCGACATGGCGATTGCCGAGATCGAACGCTTCTGCCGTGCAGAACCATTGCAACAACAGGTACGTCCGGAACATCTGGAACTGATCGCATGAGAATTTTCGAGCCGGGCCTCTGCTCCGTCACCTTCAGGTCCATGACGCCGCAGGCCGTGATTGACCTTGCCGTCGCAAATGGCATCAAGGCGATAGAATGGGGTGCCGATATCCATGTGCCACCTGGCGACCTCGAAAATGCAAGGGATGTGGCGGCGCGTACGGTGAAAGCCGGTCTTACCGTCTCTTCCTACGGATCCTACATTTTCGCACCGGATTTTGCGCCGGAGGATGTGACCTCAGTTCTGGAAACCGCGAAAGCGCTCGGCACCAGCCATATCCGCATCTGGCCCGGCAGCCGCAAACGCCCATCCGTGAATTATTCACCAGAGGAACGCTGTGCGGCGACCGACGCGTTGGCGGCACTTGCCCGGCGGGCAGACGACTACGGAATGACAATCGGCCTCGAATATCACCCCAATTCGCTGACCGACACGCTGCCCTCGGCCTTGCAGCTCATGCAGGATTTGCCGATGCCCAACCTCTTCTTTTACTGGCAGCCAGCCCCAGGTCTACCGCTGGATGACGCCTTTGCGGAAATATCCGCGCTCGGCTCACGCATCTGCCACCTGCACGTCTTCGCGTGGCTCACCGATGCCAGCCGCCTGCCGCTCGGCGAGCGCGCGGACTATTGGCGGGCTTGCGTTGATGCCTTGCCAGCAAGCGACTGGGCTAAACCAGCTTATGCGATGCTGGAATTCGTCAAAGGTGACAATGTTGGCCAGTTCTCGGAAGATGCGGCGGTGCTGAGCGAGATTCTCGCCGGTTCTTAGAACCGCTTGTTTTTTATCGAAAACCGACGAGGCGAACTAAAATTCGCTATCCATCACAACCGCCCACTGCCCTCATCCCTGTACCTCCCACAGGGATCCAGCCAGCCCAAGTCTTTGGGCTGAAATGATTTCCTTCGCCGCGCGAGAGCCGCGTCGGCTGGATTCCTATGACAAGCACAGGAATAAGGGAGGGTCTGTTGCTCCCCACCCGGGTTTTCATCTTATATCCGCCGCCCATCCGCCCCGAACAGATGCGTCTTCGCCAGATCAAACGCAAAGGGAATGGTCTCGCCGATGCGGATATGGCGCTGGCCGTCCAGCAGCAGGGTGGCGGGCTGGCCATCTGGGGTACTGGTGTAAACCACCGTCGAGCCGCCGAGATGTTCAACGAGCTGGATGGACGCATCGCCAAGCGAGGCCGATTGCGCCTGCGGGTTTACGTGTTCGGGACGAATGCCGAAGGTGAGTGGCTCGCCGTCCTCAGCCGCGACCGGCTTTTCCAGCATAATGCGCTGGCCGGCGACTTCGATGGTACGGTTGGAGCTGTCGCCTGAAGCCACTTTCGCGGAAAGGAAGTTCATCTTTGGCGAGCCGATGAAACCCGCCACGAACTGATTGGCGGGATTGTTGTAGAGATCAAGCGGGCGGCCGACCTGCATGATGCGGCCGTCACGCAGGACCACGATCTTGTCGGCCATGGTCATGGCCTCCACCTGGTCATGTGTCACATAGATCATGGTGCTGCCGAGCGTCTGGTGCAGCTTGGCAATCTCGACACGCATCTGCACGCGCAGTTCCGCATCGAGGTTGGACAGGGGTTCATCGAACAGGAAGATTTTCGGCTCGCGGACGATCGCCCGACCGATGGCGACACGCTGGCGCTGGCCGCCAGAAAGCGCCTTCGGCTTGCGCTGTAACAACGGACCGATCTGCAGGATATCGGCAGCTTTCTGCACCCGCGCCTCGACTTCCGGTTTCTTGTAACCCGCCGTCTCCAGCCCAAAAGCGAGGTTCTTGTAAACGCTCATATGCGGATAAAGCGCATAGGACTGGAACACCATGGCGATACCGCGCTTGGAAGCGGCTGTTTCGTTGACCCTTTCGCCATCGATGCGAAGATCACCCTCGGAGATTTCCTCCAGACCGGCGATCATGCGCAGAAGTGTGGATTTGCCACAGCCCGAGGGGCCGACGAAAACGGTGAACTCGCCCGGCTCGATCTTGAGATCGATGCCGTGGACAACCGGAAAAGCGCCGAACCGCTTGACGATTTTTTCCAGAGTAATGCTGCTTGCCATGCTGTTTCTCCCGACCGTCGCGCTGCAGACAAGGCAGCCGCGACGGTGTTGATGTTCTGCAATTCGTTTTCGGTCCCGTTTCGTCCGTTCAGCGTTTCATTCCAGTGGTAGCGATGCCTTCAATCAGCAGCCGCTGGAAGAACAGGAAGAACAGGAAGACCGGTACCAGCGACAGGTTGGACATGGCGAAAAGCGACGTCCAATCCGAGCTGCCGGTGGAATCCACGAAGGATCTGAGGCCGAGCTGCACGGTGTAGGTGTTGATGTCGTTCAGATAGATCAACGGACCGAAGAAATCGTCCCAGGTCCAGATGAAGGAAAAGATCGCAGCCGTTGCCAGAACCGGCAGAGAGAGAGGCAGCATGATCTTCCAGTAGATGCGGAAGGGCGAGCAACCGTCCATCACCGCTGCCTCATCCAGCTCACGCGGAATACCCCGGAAGAACTGCACCATCAGGAAGATGAAGAAGGCGTCGGTTGCCAGATATTTCGGCACGATCAGCGGCAGCGACGTATTCACCCAACCCATTTCCAGAAACAGGATATATTGCGGGATGAGCACAACGTGATAGGGCAGCATCAAGGTGCCGAGCATCAGCGCGAACCAGAAATTGCGCCCACCGAACCGCAGGCGGGCGAAAGCGAAGGCGGCAAGTGAGCAGCCAACGACGTTGCCGATGGTGGCGAGCACCGAGATGAAGAACGAGTTCCAGAAGAATTGCCCGAAACTGACCTGAAGCCCGGTCCAGCCGCGAATATAGCCGCCGAAATCAACCGATGAAGGAATGAGCGAGGAGGAACCGAACAGCTCGTCCTGCGGGCGGAACGAACCCGAAATCATCCACAGGATCGGATAAAGCATCGCAAAGGAGGCAAGGATCAGCGCCGCATGCAGCAAAACCGACATTAGCGGTGAGCGTTGCGGGCCTTGTCCCGGCCGGGGAGCGGTAACAGCGTCAGTCATCGTAATGCACCCAGTATTTCGCGCTGAGGAACGAGAAGGCCGTGAACAGCGCGATGATGATCACGAGAATCCAGGCAAGCGCCGAGGCATATCCCATGCGGAAGAAACCGAAGGCTTCCTGATAGAGATAGAGCGTGTAGAACAGCGTCGAGTTGATCGGCCCGCCCGTGCCTTCGGAAATGATGAAGGCGGGCGTGAAGGCCTTGAAGGCATCGATCGTCTGGATCACGGCGTTGAAGAAGATAACCGGCGTCAACAGCGGCAGCGTAATGCGGAAGAACTGCCGCATCTTGCTCGCGCCGTCGATATCGGCGGCCTCGTACATATCCTGCGGGATTTGCCGGAGCCCTGCGAGAAAGATGATCATTGGCGAGCCGAACTGCCAGACGGACAGGATCACCAGCGTGTAGAGCGAGTAGTCCGGATTAGAAATCCAGCTTGGCCCCTCATAACCGAAAACCTGCCACAGAACCATGTTGACGAGGCCATCGGACGCGAAAAGCTGCCGCCAGAGAACAGCGATCGCCACGCTGGAACCGAGCAGCGACGGCAGATAGAAGATCGCCCGGTAAAGCGTGAGCCCCTTTATGCCGCGATTGAAGGCGAGCGCCACCAGCAGTGCAAAGATCAGCTTCAACGGTACCGAAAGCAGCACATAGGTAAAGGTGACCTGCATGGCGGCGGCGAATTTAGGGTCGGCAGTGGCGATGCGCACATAATTGGCCGCCCCCACCCAGTCCGGGGATTGAAGCAGGTCATAATTGGTGAAGGACAGATAAAGCGACACCAGCGCAGGCCCGAGGGTGAGACCGAAGAAACCGATCAGCCACGGCAGGAGAAACAGGTAGGCGTGAACGTTGCGGTCCAAAAGCCGCTTCACGCCTGCCCGCTTCGGGAGAGCCGCGCCACGGCTCTCCTCCACGAGAGTTTCAGATCGAAAGGCCATATGCCATCACTTCCGTTTAATGACGGTTTCGGATTCCTTGACGAGCCGGTCACCACCCTCAGCCGCCGAAATCTTGCCGAAGCCGATCTCTTCCGCTGTACGTTTCAGGACGAAGGCGAATTCGCCTGCACCCGGAGGCGGTGCCGGCGGCAGATCGCCAACGCCGGGGGTAATCTCGGCAATATATTCCACCATGCTCTTGCTGACGGCATCGAGCTTGGCGGTCAGCGCGTTACGCATCGATTCCGATGCCGGAACGCCGCGCTCCACACCCAGAACATCAACGCCCTGTGGTTCGGCAACGAGGAAGTTGATGAAACCGACCGCCTGCTCGATGCCGGCACTGCCATTGGCGACGCTGATGAGCATGGATGGTTTCAGGTAGTGACCGGAAGGGCCATCCTTCTTGCTTTTCGGATAGGAGGTTATCGCCAGCTTGGCTTTGTTGAGTGCCTGATAACCGACAAACTGGTTGGAATGGGCAAATGCCGTTGCCGCTTTGCCCGTCGTCAGCGCGTTGGTTTCAATATTCAACTGGTCGAGCGCCTGAATATCGGCCGGCACGCATGCACCGCTCTTGCGCAAATCCGCCCACATGGTGAACCATTTGGTCGCGTCGGTCGGATCAAAACCGATACCGCCATCCTGCGTGTAGAGTGATTTGCCGTTCTGACGCAGCCAGTTTTCGAAGCTCGGCTCGACGCCGCTGGCATCGGCCGTGGCGTAGTAGCCGGGTTTGGGCTTGTTCTTGCTGAGCTTGGCGGCGTTTTCGGCAAACTCTTCCCAGGTCTGCCCGATCGATGGCGGGGTCGCGCCCGATTTTTCCCAGGCCGCCTTGTCGAAGAAGACAGCGCTGGAATTCACGCCAAGATTAACCCCGTAAAGCTTGCCGTCGACCCGACCGGAGTCGATGTTCATCTTGCCGAAATCTTCTATCTTCAGGCCCTTGCCAATATAGTCATCAAGGGGAGCAAGGGCGCCGCGCCGGCCATATTCGAAGATGTAGCGATAATCCATCTGGATCAGATCAGGCGCGTTGCGGCCTGCCACCTGCGTGGCAAGGCGCGGCCAGTAGTCGCTCCAGCCGGCAAATTCCCCGGCAATATCGAGATCCGGCTTGATTTGCTTATATGCGGCGATCGCCTTGTTGGTGCGATCCGCACGCTCCTGCGATCCCCACCACAACATACGCAGCCGCGCGGCCTGAGCCTGCGCCGAACCACCTCCCAATGTTGCGAGTGAAAGGGCCGCAAGCCCTGCTGAAAGCACACTTCTCCTGTGAAGCATCACGGGCATTGGCAACTCCTCCCTAATTGACTGCCAAATTGATGATGGGGGTAAACGACTATTGCCGTTTTATAACTAATTGGTTACATGGGAACACCGATCGCCAATATTGTCAAGCGGGTGCTAAGATGGACGAAACGACGAAAAACCAGCTGCCCGATCCGGCCGTCGAGGAAACGCCTGCCCCCAAGCGCAAACGCGGGGCGGCACAGGTGCGAAACCCGGAGAGAACACGCGCCGCCATTCTTGAAGCCGCCCGCCGCGAGGTGGCCGCGAAGGGCCTGGCGGGTGCGAGAATCGATGTCGTGGCGCGGCGTGCCGGCACCAACAAGCGGATGATCTATCATTACTTTGGCGACAAGGATGCGCTTTATCTCGCCGTTCTGGAGGACGCCTATCGCCACATCCGCCACACCGAACGGCGGCTGGACCTGACCCGCAAGGCGCCTTCGGAAGGCTTGCGGGAACTTGCGCTTTTCACTTGGCATTATTTTCTGGATCACCCGGAATTTCTGAGCATTCTCGCAACAGAAAACCTCAATAAAGCCCGATATCTCAGGCAATCTGCTACGATTGCGGCGATGCATTCGAACTTCATTTCCGAGCTTGAGGACGTGCTGCGGCGCGGCCGCGACACTGGCGAATTCCGTGACGGTCTCGATCCGATCGACGTCTATCTGACGATCGCCTCGCTCGGCGCCTTTTATCTGTCGAACCGATTCACGCTGTCGACGATCTTCCAGCGCGACCTGACCGACCCCGCCGAACTCGAACGCTGGGGCCAGCATATCGTCGATACCCTGCTTGCTGCGGTGCGGCCGGTCTGAGCCGTAAAAACCGAATTTCCCTTTAACAACAGCGACGACGCGCCATTCGCATCCGCGAAGCGCGTCGTTTCCTTTTGCGGCGCGGCACAAAACCGTAATTCCTACCGCCGCAAGAGCATGTGATTTTCCTGCCAAAAACACCTTGACAGATCGCATCCTTCACGACCACAAATAACCAAATGGTTACAAATTGCCATGTTTGACGGAAGCGGCTTTCGGGAAAAGGCCGCCTTGGGAGGAAATTCATGAAACGTATCGGCGTCATCATGCACGGCATCACCGGCCGCATGGGTTACAACCAGCACCTCGTGCGCTCCGTTCTCGCCATTCGCGATCAGGGCGGCGTGGTTTTGAAGAGCGGCGAAAAGGTCATGCTCGACCCCATTCTGGTCGGCAGAAACGGTGCGAAAATCGAGGAAATCGCTAAAAAGCACAATGTCGCGCGCTGGACGACCGACATCGACGCCGCCCTTGCGAACCCGGATGACACGCTTTTCTTCGACGCCGGCACGACGCAGATGCGTGGTAGCCTGCTCGAAAAAGCCATCAAGGCGGGCAAGAACGTCTATTGCGAAAAGCCGATTTCCGACAGCGTGGCAGAGGCGCTGGCAATTGCCAGACTGGCCGAAAGCGCCGGGATCAAACACGGCGTGGTGCAGGACAAGCTGTTCCTGCCCGGCCTTCGCAAGCTGGCGATGCTGCGTGACAGCGGCTTTTTCGGCAAGATCCTCTCGGTGCGCGGCGAGTTCGGCTATTGGGTTTTCGAGGGCGATTGGCAGCCGGCGCAGCGTCCCTCGTGGAATTACCGCCTGAAGGATGGCGGCGGCATCATCCTCGATATGCTGTGCCACTGGCGTTATGTGCTCGATAATCTGTTCGGACCGGTGAAATCCGTAAGTTGCCTCGGCGCCACCCATATCCCCGAGCGTTTCGATGAACAGGGCCACGCCTATGCGGCCGACGCCGACGATGCCGCCTACGCCACCTTCGAGCTGGAAGGCGGCGCCATCGCCCATATCAACTCTTCCTGGGCGGTGCGTGTGCGCCGCGACGATCTCGTGACGTTTCAGGTTGATGGCACGCATGGTTCGGCCGTGGCGGGTCTCACCAAATGCTGGACCCAGCACCGCACCAATACCCCGAAACCGGTGTGGAACCCTGACCAGCCCCAGACCATCGATTTCTACAAGACCTGGCAGGAAGTGCCTGACAACGTCACTTATGACAACGGTTTCAAGGCGCAGTGGGAAATGTTCGTGCGTCACCTCGTCGACAACGACCCATGGCCCTATGGGCTGATGGAGGGCGTGAAAGGCGTGCAATTGGCCGAACTGGGGCTGAGATCATGGAAGGAACGCCGCTGGCTCGACGTTCCCGCACTTTCCTGAGGAGGCGACAGTGAGCGAACTCAAGCTTCCAAAGGACGACCGCAGCATCGAGGTCTACAGGCTATCAGGCGCGCCGGTCGCCATTGAGAAACGAAGTGCGGCGGATTTCAATCGAGTCGCCTTCGCCGCCGCCCATGTGGTGGCCGATCCCCTCGCCGACAACGATCCATGGTTGACGCCCGCCATCGACTGGGACGCTACCTTGCGCTTCCGTCACCGTCTTTGGGATCTGGGCCTGGGTGTTGCGGAGGCCATGGATACGGCCCAGCGCGGCATGGGACTGGCGTGGCCGCAGGCGCAGGAACTGATCTCCCGTTCGCTGAAGGAAGCGGCCACCCGCAAGGATGCGCTGATCGCCTGCGGCGTCGGCACGGATCATCTTGACGGCGGCGGATATGACCTGAACCAGATTATCGACTCCTACCTGGAACAGCTTGATTTTGTTCAGGGAGAAGGCGGACGCGTGATCCTGATGGCAAGCCGGGCGCTCACCGCTGCCGCCCGCTCCCCGGACGACTATCTCAAGGCCTATGCCAGGGTTCTTTCCCGTGCCGAGAACAAGGTGGTTATCCACTGGCTGGGAGAAATGTTCGATCCTGCGCTTGAGGGCTACTGGGGTGCCCGCGACCATATGGCGGCGATGGACACCTGCCTTGCCATGATCGAGGAGAATGCAGACAAGATCGACGGCATCAAGATTTCGCTTCTATCCAAGGAAAAGGAAATCGTCATGCGCCGCCGCCTGCCCGCTAGTGTTCGCATGTATACCGGCGACGACTTCAATTATGCCGAACTGATCGCCGGTGACGAAAAAGGTCATTCGGACGCGTTGCTCGGCATTTTCGATGCCATTGCTCCGGCGGCATCCAAGGCGCTCGCCAGCCTGAAGCGCGGTGCGGATAATGAATTCTTCGACATTCTGGAGCCAACGGTTGCGCTTTCGCGCCATATCTTCAAGGCGCCGACCCGCTTTTACAAAACCGGCGTGGTTTTTCTCGCCTATCTCAACGGCTCGCAGGACCATTTCACCATGGTTGGCGGGCAGGAAAGCGCCCGCTCCACGCGGCATTTCGCCGAGCTTTTCCGGCTGGCGGACAAGGCCAATGTGCTTGCCGAACCGGATGTGGCGACGCATCGCATGAAGCAGTTTCTGGCTGTCAGAGGCATTGGTTAAGCGCGAGAGCGAAGGTGGCTGGAGGCCTTCGCAAAAGGGAGGAGTACCGTTATGGGCGTTGAGGGCCTTTCAATAAATTTTGCCACCGTGCGGCAGGGACGTTCCTTCGGGGCAATCGTGGATGCATGCCTTGCGCATGGCATCACCACCATCTCTCCTTGGCGCGAGCAGGTTCACGCTGCAGGCCTTGCTGAAGCAGCACGCATTGTCGAGCAGAACAGCCTTCGTCTCAGCGGCCATTGCCGGGGCGGCTTTTTCCCCGCCCCCGATGCAGAAGGCCGCAGCCGCGCCATCGAGGACAATAAACGCGCCGTGGACGAAGCCGCCGCCATGAAGGCAGATTGCCTAGTGCTTGTCGTGGGCGGCCTGCCCGCCGGTTCTCGAGACTTGAAGGGTGCACGGCAGATGGTGGAGGACGGCATGGCCGAACTTCTTCCCTATGCGAGGGCAGCCGGCGTGCCGCTCGCCATTGAACCGTTGCACCCCTTTTATGCCGCCGACCGCGCCTGCTTCAACACTCTGAAACAGTCGCTCGACCTCTGCGACCGGCTGGGTGCCGGAACCGGTGTGGCCATCGACGTCTATCACGTCTGGTGGGACCCGGAGCTGGAGGAACAGGTGGCGCGCGCCGGGCGAAACGGGCAGATACTGGCACACCATATCTGCGACTGGCTGGTGCCGACCACCGATCCGCTCAACGATCGCGGCATGATGGGCGACGGCGTGATTGACCTCAAGGCATTTCGCGCCATGATCGAGGCCGCCGGCTTTTCCGGTCCGCAGGAAGTCGAGATTTTTTCGCATCGTTGGCAGGCACGCCCGGTGGACGAGGTTCTGTCCACCGTCGTCGAGCGTTTTAAAACCGTTTGTTGATTGGGTTCGGGAGTAAGGAAATGCCTGAAAGGGTGAAACGCAAACGTTATGCACTGGTCGGCACCGGCAATCGTGGCACCACCATGTGGGGGCGCGAACTTCTGGCCGGGTGGAGCGACTATGTCGAACTGGTCGGCATTTGCGACCTGAACCTGATGCGCGCAGAACGGGCCCGCGCCATGATGGGGTCGGCCGCTCCGCTTTACGACGACTTCGACCGGATGATGGCCGAGCAACGCCCGGAACTGGTAATCGTCTGCACGCCCGATGATACTCATGACGACATCATTATCCGCGCGCTCGAGGGCGGTGCCGATGTCATCAGCGAAAAACCTATGACCACCACCCCGGAAAAGATTGACCGCATCCGCGCGGCGGAGGCCAAAAGCGGCCGCCGCGTCGACGTTTCCTTCAATTATCGCTTTTCACCGACGGCGGCGCGCATCAAGGAGCTGATCGACGACGGCGCGATCGGCACCGTTACCTCGGTAGATTTCCACTGGTATCTCGATAACCAGCACGGTGCGGATTATTTCCGCCGGTGGCACGCTTTCACCGAACATTCAGGCAGCCTGTTCGTCCACAAGGCCACGCACCACTTCGATCTTCTGAATTGGTATCTCGATTCCGACCCGGTGGAAGTGAAGGGCTTTGGGCAATTGCTGCATTATGGCAAGAACGGACCGTTCCGGGGAACGCGCTGTCGTACCTGTCCGCACAAGGGCGAGTGCGATTATTTCATGGATCTCGCGGCCGATCCGTTCCTGGACGCGCTTTACGAGGACCCGTCGACTATCGACGGCTATATGCGTGACGCCTGCGTCTTTCGCGAGGAGATCGACATTCCCGACACGATGAGTGCCTCGATTCGCTATGCGAACGGTGTGCAGGTCTCCTATTCGCTCAATACCTATATGCCAATCGAGGGACACCACATCGCGTTTAACGGCCATAAAGGCCGCATCGAGATGCGCCAATATGAAAAGCAGCCGTGGACTGAGCCCCCAGCCGACGAAATCCTGCTGGTGAAAAGTTTCGGTGGTGGTGTCGAGCGTATCTGGGTGCCGCATGAGCCGGGCGGCCATTATGGCGGCGACAATCGCATGCGAGACATGATCTTCAAGCCCGGTTCGAACGACCGGCTGCGGCAGCGGGCGGGTTCGCGCGCCGGCGCCATGTCCGTACTCTGCGGCGTAGCCGCATTGAAAAGCGCCCGCGAGGGTGGTGCAGCGGCGGTGAAATCCCTGCCCATCTAGATATTTTCGGCCTGCGGTGCTTTCAACGGCGGTCCGCAGGCCGCAATTGCCAAAAAAGAACGGATAACATTCTGCAGATTACGCGCTTCCTCCATACCGGTAAAACGATGATCGGGGGAAGAAAGAGTGAATCATGTCCAGTTTCGAATCCTTCATTCCGCTCATCATCATCGGCACCAGCCTGATCCTTTTTTTCAAATGGGTGGGGCGTGATATGAACAGGGAAGAGAAAAAACCGAAATCGCGCCGCTGACGCAGGAAGAGACACCGGAACCGACAAGTGCAATCGCCAGATGGCGCATTTTTCCGCATCGGCCCATTGCAAAATCAAAAATTGAGGCTATATTCGGCAAATCGACAATTGCTTGTGACGTCGCTCCTGGGACTCTACGTTCCCGTCGGATTTCCTCTCAAATAATCGATCTAATTCCGCAAGGTATCGCGGAAACCAACAACGATTACTACGAAAGGAAATCGTTATGAACACTGGTACTGTAAAGTGGTTCAACGCCACCAAGGGCTTCGGCTTCATTCAGCCTGACAACGGCGGCACGGACGTTTTCGTTCACATTTCGGCTGTTGAGCGCGCAGGTCTGCGTTCGCTGAACGACGGCCAGAAGATCACCTACGACATCGTGCAGGACCGCAAGTCCGGCAAGAGCTCCGCCGACAACCTTCGCGCAGCTTGATTTGTCATCGGCCCCGCTGGCTACGCATGTACCAGCAGTGGCGCTGAGTGATTGTGAGAGGTCGGGTTAAATCCCGGCCTTTTGTTTTTTTGGCCATGGGGAGGCTCTCATGCGCAAAAATCCTTATCGTTCCGGCGATGCTATCTTTCTGAAGGCGGGCGTACTTGGGGCCAACCAGCCCAAAGGTCCAGGCCGGGTCGTAACGGCTCTGCCAGAGACACAACAAGGTGCGGTTCGCTACAGGGTGCGTTTCCAGCACGAGAACTTCGAACGTAATATAGCGCTCGATGAAATCGATGTGGCTGCGTCTTCATCGCGGCCCGTGGAAATCGAAGGCTCGTCTTCGCGCGTTGCGGGATCGAGCTGGATCAATTCGAATACGATCAGAATCAAAAAATAGCAGCGATGGCTGCGTTAAGGAGATAAGTTGCAGGTACTCGTCAGGGATAACAATGTAGAGCAAGCCCTCCGCGTCTTGAAAAAGAGGATGCAGCGCGAGGGTATCTTCCGTGAGATGCGCGCACGGGAATCTTACGAAAAGCCGTCGGAAAAGCGTATCCGCGAAGAAGCCGAAGCTGTGCGCCGCCACCGCAAGATGGCGAAGAAAAAATTGCAGCGCGAGGGATTGCTTCCTGCTCCCAAAAAGGTTGCCCGCGCCCGATAACTGTCAATTCGCTCCGCAAAGGAGAATGCCATGACCGCGACAAAAGAGGCTGTTTTCAAACCCGGAAAGCTGTCCTCGCAGGACAAGGCATCCATAACGGACAAGGCGGCGAAACAGATCATAACCGCCGAATCCGACCAGCGCGCCAAGAAGACGGAACGGCTTCGCCAACTTCGCGAAGCTCAGGAGGCGGCAATCGCCGCCCCTCCACCCACCCGCACCAAAAAGTCATCCGGCAAGAAATAACCCGGTTGCACTTTTTGACGTCACCTTTCCGAAAAACTTCTTGAACCTGATACGCAACAGGCGCACGCTTCGCCTGTCAGCAGTCCGCTGAAGAGTGCTGGTGTTTGAGGGCAGAGTGTCCTCGCCCCCAAACGAAAGGAGGACGAGATGTCTTCCGACTTTTATTCATCAAGCCTTTCACGGAACCTCGTCCGCACCGGCGGTTTGGGTTACCGGGAAAACGCATCGCTTCGCCTGCTTCTCAGTGCCGCCGAAGAAACAGCCATGCGCCTAGATCAGGATCGCGGCGCATCCTCCGGCTTTGCGGCGTTTCCTGATTTTGGCCTGCAGCCCGACATGGTGCGGAGAACCTTCTACGCAGGGCGTATCCGCCTCTCCAAACCAACCCTTCCCTTCGGGAAACTTCCGCTTAACGGACTGCCTTTCCCCTGACGATGAAACCGCCCCGCAGCCTGCCTGCGGCGCGCGATCATGCCCCGGACCAAACCACATCCAACATCAGTTCAATACCAGGAGGACACCATGGCCAAGGGTCAAGTACGCAGCAACAAAGAAGTCCGCAAACCGAAGAAGGACAAGACGAAAGCTCCGGCTGCGGCACCAGCTGCCGGCACGCAGGTCAAGTTCGCAAACTCCACAACTGCGGATGGCAAGAAGAAGTAGGATTGTTCCGGACAGCCCGCTCATAATAGCGCGACGCCCCGGCACGAATTGCCAAACCGCGACCCGATACGCATAGGGTCGCGACAAATAAAACAACTACTGGAAATGCGGACTTGTTTTGGCCACATTGCTCCTCTAGAAAGTCCATACAGCAACTGCTGGTGAGCGCAAAATATGTCGTTCGCAGTTGTTTTCGTCGCTTTAGACTTTTGACCACGGATGTACTGGCACTGGTGTTAATAGCGATATGAGGAAGGTCGGTGCAATATTGCCCCGGCCTTTTTTGTTATCTGCCCTGGTGAGATAATGAATGTCGCCGCGCCGGTCACATACTCGTCAAGGGCTATGGAATTAACTTGCCTATTGCGCGCAAAGAGCGCACCCTTCCCCATCGGTACTTAAAGGGCGTTACCGCCGTCAGGCATCCTTGCCGTCTCAAGCCCCATTTGCACATGCCTCCCGTCTATAGCGCCCCGTGCGGAATTTCCCAGGGCGCGTTGAGGCACATGCCCCCCGAAAACCGGCAACGGTCATCGACCGCACCGGCGAATCGTTTCAAAGCGTTGGAGCGTCCCGTGCAGCCTTTTAAGGGCGCGCGCGAGGCTTCGGCTTTCTGAACCAGTAAGAAAAGAGGCCATCATGTCTTCTGCGCCCCGTAACTGCCTGATCTCCTCTCAAGATCTCGAAATGCTTCAATTGGTCCTCGAGAGCATCGGTTTTAATCACCTTTCCGACGATGATGACAAAAAGCTCCACAACAGAGCTGCCCGCAAGGTTATTGAATTATATCAGGATGGTTTGACCGATCCGGCAGACCTCACCGACGAAATGCGCTTCCTGTTCGGCGTGCAGAAACACGACCGCATCAAGCCGTGGAAGCCACTCCCCCGATATGCAATCCAGGGCCTGCCACTGCTTTACCACCGCCATTGAGGGGAGAGAGCAGATGCGCGAATATATCATGGTCAGCACCGGCCTGTGGCTGGGGCTATTTCTGACCTGGTACCTCGTCACCATGTACGATACGGCGGATAGCGTTTTTACGGCGAACACCGTTCCGTCGCTACCGCTGCTGCTGACATCGGCCGAATGCGAGACCCAATTCGGCATTCTTTTTTCGATGACCGAAAAGCTTTTGAAAGCCGGCGGGCCGATAGTTCCCGACGACTTGCGAAAGAACATAGAGCATTGCATTTCTTCCGATGAGGCAAGCCGCCTTAAACTCAAAGACAATCAACTCATCCGGCTTTTTCCCTGAAGCGCCTCCCGAAGCGGACGGTGTCCGCCAAAATCACTGGTAACAATAATGACTTGGCAAATGAGATATATCAGGAGAAACTGATTTAGTCGGACATCAAGTCCGAGAGTTTGCGTCTGCGTGGAGGGTGAGTATGACGTATGACTGGAGCGGCCGCAGAATGCGCCGCATGCGTGCCGCGAAACTGACGATCATCAGCCTCGTCGCGGCCTTTGTTCTCACGGCTCCAATCTTCGCGCATTACTGAAGCCACGCAGCGACAAGACGCGATCACACCGGTTGCCCGACCCCTGCCCGCTTTCTCAGGCGACCTTTGAGCCATGTCTGCACTGGCTGATCAAAATGGACCGTCAGGTACCATGACAGGCACGTCGTCCCTATCAGGAAAGCGACACCGGCCGGCAAAGCGATGTTTTCCCTATCAACGGCAGGTATCAGAAAATCCGTCCAGGCCAGCAGCGGAATATGCAGCACATAGACGGCGTAGGAAGCTGTGCCGAGAAACGTCGACAACATTCCCACCCTGCGACCCGGTACTATCCTGCTGGCTACGAACAATACCGTCGGCCAGACGAGCAGAACCACCGCGAGATCGAAGAATGGCCGAAGCTCACGCGAAATCGGCACGGCGAGGATGACGCAGACCAGCAGAAGACAGAGGGCCGCATGGACGGGCTTCAGCTCGGTTACGCGATTGCGGAAGCGGTAAACCAGTACGCCTGCGAAAAACGAGAAAAACACCCTTCCCATGCCGGCATACATTTCGTGCCAGCGAAACCCCGCATGCAACTTCCCAAACTCAGCGGCCGCCACGACAAGGACGCAGGCGCTGACAGCCAGAACCACGATTGTCTGTTTCGTAGTCGCCCGCACACCCCAACGGCTGTAAACCGCGTTCACCACCAGCTCGTTGAAAAGCGACCATGCCGGGCTCACCAGAAACAATGCGCCGTTCAATGTGAGCGTGAAGGGTGCCGGAACGAAAAGAAGCCCGGTCAACAACGCGATCGCCAGCTCGCCGGGATTGATGTGGCGATGAAGATCATCGATCGGCGTCGGCAGGCCCAACAGGTAGAGGCAGATGAAATAGGACGCCATCAGCGCCAGCCCCAGCCCATACAGTGGATAAAGTCGCGCAAGGCGCGCCTTCATGAAGAAGCCTGGCGTAATCGCCCCTTCGCGCAGTTTCATGCTGTAGGCATGCGCCAGTACAAAACCGCTCAAGGCGAAGAACAAATCGACGGCGAGATAGCTCGAAGCGTCGTCTCTCCCGAAAAACTGTTCGGCATGGCGATGCACGATGAAGAGCGCAGCTACGCCCCTTATGCCATCGAGCAATATGAAGCGTTCCGGGGACGACTGGACCATGGGCGTTGATGCTCGACAGGACTAGATTATAATTACTTCACGAAAACGAGGTTTACAGCGCAGCGGTTCATCGCATCCAGTCAAAAAACTGTTCAACGTCAAACATACCCCGAAATCTTATGGGCACTTCCCCATGAGCCACGCTCTTTCGCAGCCGTCAAAGGCATGCTACGTCCGGATGTCATCGACACTTTGACCTTCTGACTCTGTGTACCACGCCTCGCAAAAACCGGTTTCGATTTTAGCAAGTGCCCTGGACGCAAATTCAAACGGGTTGTTCGGCGGCAAACAACTTTCGCGGAGTCCCACCATGTCCACCATCGCCGACCGTATTAAAAAAATCATCGTTGACCAGCTTGGCGCAGATCCCGGCACGGTTGTCGATGACGCTAATTTTGTCGACGATCTCGGTGCCGATTCCCTCGAAGTGGTTCAGGTTGTCATGGAAATCGAGGAAGAATTCGGAGTGGAAATCCCCGATTCCGCCGCAAGCACAATCCTGACCGTTGGCGACGCCATTCGCTTCATCGAAAAAAACAAGGCTTGACCGGCGGCGGCGGATATCAACCCGCCGACAGGGCCGCAACAGGATCGAGGTTCGAGGCGTTGCGGGCCGGCAGATAGCCGAAAACGACACCTATCAGTGTCGAGCAGACGAAGGCAGCAATGATCGACACCGTGGAATAGACCATGGCGAAATTGCTGCTGAAGGCGGAGAAAAGTGCCCCAAAGCCGAAGCTGCCCAAAATTCCCAGCGTTCCGCCGATGATGCAGACGAGCACTGCCTCGATCAGGAACTGGCGCAGTATGTCACTGCGCCGTGCGCCGACTGCCATGCGCACGCCGATTTCCGATACACGTTCGGAAACGGAAACGAGCATGATGTTCATCACCCCAATGCCGCCGACCAGAAGCGAAATCACCGCGATCGCCGCAACCAGCAGCGTCATGGTCTGCGTTGTACTGGTGATGGTCTGGCGAATATCGTCAGTGTTGAGAATGTAGAAATCCCGCGTTCCATGTCGCTGGGTCAGAAGAACCGTCACCGCCTGTTCGGCAATTGCGGCGTCAATATCGTCACTCACCTGCACCGTGATGCTGCGCAGCGACAAGCTGCCGAGAAACCGTGACTGGACGGCAGTATAGGGCAGATAAAGTGAAAGGTTCTGGCTTGAACCGAAACCGCCCTGCTGCGCCTGCGTGATGCCGACGATGCGGGCCGGCACCTTGCCGATGAGAATGACCTGACCGATGGGGCTGCCGTCGAAATCCGCAAACAATGATTTGCGGGTGTTCTCGTCAATCACCACCTCCTGGGCTTTCTGCGCGACGCTTGCGGCATCGAAAAAGCGCCCTTGTGACAGCTTCGTGCCCTTGGCGACGAAATACCGCTCGCTGACACCATTCACGAGCGCACTCGCCTCCTTCGCGCCGAAACGCACCGTACTGGAGGTCGAGACCGTGGGCGTCACAGCAGCGACATAGGATTGTTGGGCAAGTGCCTCGGCATCGGAGACAACCAGCGTGGTGATCTTGCCCGATCTTATGTCGCCAAAATCCTTGCCCGCGAAGATTTCCAGCGTGTTGGTGCCGAGGCTTGAGATATTCTGCAGCACGCGCTGCTGTGACCCCTGCCCCAGCGCCACGACGCTGATGACCGAGGCGATGCCGATGATGATACCGAGCATGGTGAGAAAGCTGCGCAGCTTGTGCGCCCGCATCGACAGGAGCGCCATGCGCAATGCCTCCCGCAGCGAGGACGCGATACCGGCGAGACTGGAGGACCCGCCGGAAACGATAGAGGGTTTGGCGTCATCCTGCCGAACCGGCGCGGGATCCGCCCTGCGGTCGGAAATGATGGCGCCGTCGCTGATTTCGATGATCCGTCCGGCACGTCGCGCAATTGACATATCATGCGTAACGATAATGACAGTGCGCCCTTCGGCATGCAGCTCGTCGAGGATGCGCAACACCTCGTCGCCGCTCGCGCTGTCGAGCGCACCGGTCGGCTCGTCGGCAAGAATGATTTCGGCATCGTTCATCAGGGCGCGGGCGATGGAAACGCGTTGCTGCTGGCCGCCGGAAAGCTGGCCCGGACGGTGATCGAGGCGGTCCGCCATGCCAAGGCGGCCGAGCAACCTGGCGGCATCGCTCCTGCGATCGCCTTGTGACTTTCCGGCGTAGATCGCCGGAATTTCGACATTGCCGAGCGCTGTCAGTTCGGCAAGCAGATGGTAACGCTGGAAGATAAAACCGAGATTTTCTCGCCGCAATTCCGAAAGCTGGTCCGCATCGAGATTGCCCGTCTCCCGGCCCCTGATGCTGTAGCTCCCTGACGTCGGCCGGTCGAGGCAACCGAGAATATTCATCAGCGTCGACTTGCCCGATCCGGAAGCGCCGACGATCGCCACCATCTCGCCGGCCTCGATGATGAGGTCGATATTCTTGAGTACGGTAATCGTACCTTCACCGGACGGATAATCCCGCCGCACGGATTTAAGGCAAATCAGAGGATCAGCCATGGTTCAAAATCCCATCGGCGGGCCACCAGGCCCCGGCATGGCGTTTTTGGTGGTGTCGATGGAAAGTTCGCCGGTCACCACGCGCTCGTTCTCGGCAAGGCCGGAACGCACTTCCGCCGTGACCTTGTCGTTCAGACCGATTTGGACCCTGCGTTCGGAAATTCTGCCATCGGTGTCTACCACACGCACGGCATAGTCATCGTTGGCGCCCTTGCTACCAAGGGCCGCCGCCGGAACGGTTAGCACGTCCTTCGCTTCACCGAGAACAATATGGACCTCCGCCGTCATATAGGTGCGCAACTTGCCGTCCGGGTTCGGCACTTCGAACACGCCATTATAATAGATAGCCTCCGACGACGAGGTGCTGGAAGACGACGATGTGGTCGAGGAAGACGTCGAGGAGCTGAAGCTGGAATCGCTGCGCACTGATTCAGGCGCCGGTTCAATGGACGTAAGCGTCGCGTCGTAACGCTGCTGCGGCTCACCCAGCACCGTGAAGTAAACTGGCAGGCCGGCTTTTACGCGCGTCACATCTGCTTCGGAAATTTCCGTGCGCACCGTCATCCGGTCGAGCTGGCCTAGGATCACGATTGTCGGCGCGGACTGCGTGGCGTTGACGGTCTGCCCTTCCTGACTGACGATAGACAGAACAGTGCCTTCGATGGGCGCGGTGATCCTCGTATAGCCGAGATTGGCCTTTGCCGTTTCGACAGCGACCTGTGCCTCCTCGATCTGGGCGTCGATCGCTTCGATTTGCGCCTGGGTGACTGCGAGCGCTGCAGTGGCACTTTCGAAATCCGCACGGGAGGCGGCATTTTTCGACACCATTTCCTGTTGGCGGACAAGGCTCTGGCGGTTGAGAACAAGTGTCGCCTGCTTTTCCACCCGCTGCGCCTTCACATTGGCAAGCGCTGCCAGCGCCGTGCGCAGGCTGTTATTCTGGGTAACGGAATCGATCTCGGCAATGAGATCGCCCGCCTTGACCGTATCTCCAAGTGCGACCTTGACGGCGGTGATGCGACCGGAGGCCTGCGCGCCGACGGCCACCAGACGAACGGGTTTGAGCGTGCCGGTCGCCAGAACCGTCTGCTCGATATCACCCCGCTTCACAGACGAGGTGATATAACCGGGCGTTGCGGCCCGCGTATATTGTGACGAAAACCAGTAGCCACCCAGGGCGAGCGCGACAACCGTCAGCGCCACACCTGCTTTGCGAGCCATTTTCATCGTCCTGTCCTGTCCGGCCGGTCTACTCAAAAGAAGAAACCGACCTCATGTCGTGTTTCACAAGGATGAAGCCATTGTCTGCTTCGATCCATTCATAGGCGGCAGCGGACTTTCTGGCGGATGCCTTGCGGCAGGTGTCGCCACGACGCTTGCCATGTGCATTTTCGCGCCGATCCTTCGCACAGACGGGTTGGTGCCGCTGTTCTTCCTGCCGGGATTTCGCCGGATCTCGCACCGGCCTGTCACCGGCCGCAGCGACCGACCAGACAAAGCTCAAACCAAAAACCGTCGCCAGCATCAGGTAGAAATATCTCATCATCATCTTCCCGCTTGAAAATCACGCGGGGGATCGCAGGCGAGCGATCCCCCGGCTTCAGCCGTTTCCGGCTGATTTCCTCCTTTGCTGGGGGGCTATTAAAGGAGGAAACTTTGAAGAGTGGCGTCAGCCCCGCTCTGCCTGAGGCAGCGGCGGCATCCCGTCGCCATGCGGAGGCTCGACACGACCGTCTCGTGCACGGCCATGATGCGGGCCGGGAGGCGGAGGCGGCATCAATGCGCGTTCGAGTTCAGCAAGCTTCTGCACCTGCTGCGGCGAAAGTTTCGGTTTCAGCGTAGCTGCTGCGTCCTGAAGTGCTTTAGCCTGTTCTGCCTTGTTCATTATAAGGCCGGCCAGCTCCTCACCGGCGAGACGCGGCTCCAGCCCCGCCGCACCCGATCCCTTCGGCGGCAATGGCTTGCGTTCCGAAGTCGGCAAAACAAGATCGATCAGCGCAGTGGCATAGGCGCGCCACGGACCAAGCTGTTCAGGTGTGACGCCGAGATAGATTTCCGCTGCCGAAAGTTTCGTCGCCAACCCCAATAAATCCGGGCCCAATATATCCGGCCCCATCATATCCGGGCGGAGCATCTCAGGCCCGACAATCTCGCGGCCATGCGGCAGCCTTTGCTCCGGAGCACTATTCGAACCGAAGTCAGGACTGGCGAGGAGCGGCACGGCCTGTTCCGATGCCTGCGGCGCCGGTTCACCCTGCTCCGCAGCCCGGGAGGTGGCCGAAGCGCCAAGAACAGTTGTCACGACGACGGCGGTGGCGATTAGAGCGTTTCTCATCTTACCTTCCTTTTCGTTTTCCAACCTGAGAAGACGATAGGAGCTAAGCGTTTCCGGCCTTGGTCCGAATGTTGCCGGTCTTGTTGCACGCAAGGCCTATTTGTAACCGAATGTTGCCAGAGCGGCCGCAGCAAGCTTTCGTTGCAAAAATCCGCCGTTTCTTTGCGCCGCTTATGTATAGTGGCATCAAAAGGTTGGACGATATGGCGACAGTTTCGGTGACACATATTTTGATCGTGGATGACGATCCGGAGATACGCACATTGCTCGCGAAATATCTCGGCTCGCAGGGGTTTCGCGTTTCGATGGCAGCCGACAGGCGAGAGTTCGAAGAACAGTTCGCCTGCTCCGATCCGGATCTCATCGTGCTCGACGTGATGCTGCCGGATGGTTCCGGCCTCGATATCTGCCGCGATCTGCAAGGCCGCCGGCCGCGCACGCCCGTTATTCTCCTGACAGCGCTCAAGGAGGATGTCGACCGGATCGTCGGGCTGGAAATCGGTGCCGACGACTATCTCGGCAAACCCTTCAATCCGCGAGAACTGACGGCGAGGATCAAGGCCGTGCTGCGCCGCGCAGCACCTCAGGAAGCACCTCGCGGCTCATCCACCGCCTATGGTTTTGCGGACTTCACCGCCGATCCGGAACAGCGCTCCGTCATCCACGCCGGCGGTGAGAGGATCGAGCTGACGGGGGCGGAGTTCGATCTGCTGAAAGTCTTCCTCGACAGGCCCGGCCGGCTTCTTTCGCGCGATCAGCTTCTCGATCTTACGCAGGGCAAGGACCGTGGACCGTTCGACCGCTCCGTCGACGTATTGATGAGCCGGTTGCGCAAGAAGCTCGAAACCGATGCCCGGGCTCCGATCTTCAAGACCGTTCGCAATGGCGGTTACCAGATGACGGTTCAGGTCAGAACCCTGCCGGTGCATCGATGAGCTCGCTCAGAAACCGTATCGCCGCACTGTTGATCGTCTCCATCATCGCGGTCATCGCGCTTGCAACTGTGGTGGCCGATCAGACATTGCAGCCGCCGCCGCCAGATGCCACCATCGAGCCCGTTGCCCGCAGCCTTGCCTTTGCCGTGACCATGGCCGAACGCGACCCCTCGCTGCAACAACCCGGCTATTTCCGCATCGAACAGAAGCCGCCCGAAGGTGATCTCGACGGAATGCTTTCGGAGTTTCTGGAAAAGGCCCTTGCACAGGTTGGCGAGCCACGCACCGCAATTGTGATCCGCGCGCCCGGAAATAATGCCCCGGTGGCGGCTATCGCGCTGGAAAAAACCGGATGGCTGGTCGCGGAAATTCCGCATATGGGTCCTCCCCCGGGCGGCTGGAAGATTTTCGGCATGTGGATCGGGCTGATCATTCTTGGCAGTGCTGCTGTTTCCATCTTTGCCGCCAGAAAGATCACCCGCCCCCTCGACATGCTGGAAAACGCCGCTGCCAGCATTGGACCAGACGGTTCGCTGCCGCATCTTTCGGAAACTGGGCCGGGTGAAATCCGCGCGACGGCGCGGGCCTTGAACGAACTCGCCCGCCGCCTGAAGGCGGCAATGGAAAGCCGAATGCGCCTCGTCGCAGCCGCCGGCCATGACTTGAGAACCCCTATGACCCGCATGCGCCTGCGGGCAGAATTCATCGAAAACGACGAAGAACGGGGCAAATGGCTGGCGGACCTCGAGGAACTGAACGCCATCGCCGACAGCGCCATTCTGCTTGTGCGCGAGGAAGTGAGCAAGGATACCGTCAAGATGACCGATATCGGCGCGCTTCTCGGCGAAATCGTCAGCGAACTTTCTGATCTCGGTCACGCCGATGCCCTCGACTTTATGAAACCGGAAGCCGCCATGATGATCAAGGCCGCTCCACTTGCGCTTAAAAGAGCCTTGCGCAACCTCATCCTCAATGCCGTCACCCATGGCAAAACGGCACGGATCGATCTAACCGAGGACGAGAGCGAGGTCGTCGTGACGATCCGCGATGAAGGCCCGGGCATTCCGCAAGAACTGATCGGCCGGGTTTTCGAGCCCTTCTTCAGGGTCGATCTCGGGCGGCGCAAATCGATCCCTGGTGTGGGGTTGGGTCTTGCCATCGCCAAGGAAATCATCGAGCGCTTCGGTGGCACGATCACGATCGCGAACCACAAAAAACAGGGCCTGATCCAGACGGTGATTTTGGCAAAAGTGGCATGATCTCATGCCACAAAACACCTATGCCCGTTAAGATGACCGCGCCGTCATGCCAAAAACAGGCCTTCCGCATAGGCCATCATCAGCGGCCCGACGCCCTTTGCGTCGTCGGAAACGACTGGTTCCGTCAGATAATACTTCGGAGACCCATCGCGATAATTGCCCTCGAAACCGCCGAGGCCCGCGACATGCACGATGCCGGTGAGACGGACGATACCCTCTTCGTCCACCTTGAGCTGTCTCTCAAGCAGGGCCTCAAGCGCGGACCGGCCCGCCGAAAGAGCCGCATTTGCCTCCTCGCCCCGCAAAAGCCCCAGCCGCGCAGCCCGCAGTAAGGCATAGGCGAACATTGCCGAAGCGGAGGTTTCCTCGTAGTTACCGGCAAGGCCCGGTTTGTCCAGCACCTGCATCCACAGACCGGTTTTAGTCTGCCGGGCAACAATACCGGCCAGAAGCAGGCCTGCGCGTTCCCGAAGTTCGATCGTTGCGCCATCAGCCGGCAACATCACCAACGCATCGACCAGCGCCATGGCGAGCCAGCCGACGGCGCGGGCCCATACGGCCGGGGATTGGCCGCTCACGGGATCGGCCCAGCGCTGGTTGCGGCTTTCGTCATAACCATGGACATAGAGCCCACCGGCATCCGCCGTCAGCGTGAGTGCTGTTGAGAATTGCTGTAGCGCATCGTCGATCAGTTCGGCATTGCCAGTCGCCTGCGCATATTCGATCTGGAAAGGAAGTCCCATATAAAGGCCGTCCAGCCAGACCTGATGCGGATAACGCTTCTTGTGCCAGTAATTACCGGAGCCCGTACGCGGATGGCTGCGGAGTTGACCCGCAAGATGTTCCGCCGCAGCGAGATAACGCGGATCGCCCGTTTCCGCTGCCAGAGGAAACAGAATGCGACCGGCAAGGATGTGATCGATATTGTATTCCTGCGGATCGTAACCGGCTAGCACTCCGTCTGCCGCTATCTGGGTGTCAGCCAGACGATGCAGATGTTCGTTCCAGCGCCGGTCGCCGGTCGCCTCGAACAGGTGCTGCAAACCCCGATAGACACAGCCATCCTCATAACACCAGCTCCCGTCCTTGTAGTGCCTATAGCGGCTGGCGAATTGATCAAAATAATCAGTGGCTTTCATGGGTTTTCTCGATTGAAATCTGTGAGTGGGAAACGGTAGAGGCGCTCAGCAGCGCAGGATCGTCGCAAATGATTTCGGCCTGTTCGAAAACGATCCCCTCATGCAGCATGGGGCGCACCCCATCGGCCATGATCGGCGGTGTGGCCACGGCTGCAGGATCGCGCGAGACGATGGTGAGATTGCGAATGGCGATATTGCGGATTGGGGCCTCCGGTAAACCGAGAAAGACGCCGGCGGCATGGGCCAGATGGCGGATTTCCACATCTTCGACAGTAATTCCGTCGATAAACGGGGTCCCGTCGTCGACGGGTGCAGGATCTCGCGACTGCACCCAGCCGTCATGCCCATCGGCATCGCAATGGTAATGGGCATTGGCGGAAAGCGCGGTATGCACGCCATCCAGCAACACCCGGCGCATGGTGATATTGCTGACTGAACCGCCACGGCCCCGCCGCGTCTTGAGGCGCAGGCCGCGATCCGTGCCAACCATGTCACAATCCTCTACCGTCACGTCATGCACGCCACCCGACATTTCCGAGCCGATCACCAGCCCGCCATGGCCGCGCTCCATTAGGCAATGCCGCACGCTGACGCCGCGTGTTTCCGCCAGATGGTCGTCCTCGCCGTTCGGCCCGCGTTTGCCCGCCTTCACAGCAATGCAATCGTCGCCGACTGAAAAACGCACGCCTGATATCGTCACGTTGCGGCAGCTTTCCGGGTTGAAACCATCGGTATTGGGGCTGTTATGCGGGGCGCTGATTGTGAGACCCGCCGCTGTCAGGGCCTCGCACCCCTGTGGATGGACCGTCCAGGACGGTGCATCGCGAATGGTAAAACCGAAAAGCCCGACATTGCGGCAGGAGACGAGATGCAGGCCGCGCGGCCGGCGCGCGCCGTTGCGGGTTTCTTTCGGCCAGCTCCACCAGTCGCCTCTGTCGCCGGAACCATCAAGAACGCCCCCACCCTCGATGACGAGATTGTCTGCGCCGATGGCATGGACCGGAGCGGCGAAACAGGCATCCGGTAGCCCTTCCCAACTGCCGAGCATGCGGCCCGCCTCATCGCGGGCAGGCAGGATCGGCCAACCATTGCGGGTGGAGGGTGCGCGCAGCACGGCCCCTTCCGCAAGATGAAACGTCATGTCGCTTTTCAACCGCACGGGAAAGGCCGTCCAGAGGCCGGCAGCAAGGCGCAACGTGCCGCCCGCAGGCACGGCGGCAACTGCCTCTTCCAGAGCGCTGGCGTTGGCGCGTGCGCCGGCTTTGTCATCAAGTGCAATATCCGGCGTCAGCGAAAATGCCGTCGGCTCGACAAGCCCCGCGCAGGGCGCTGTCCTGAACTCCAGGCTTGCGAACCCATCTGCTTCGAACACATACCGCGTATCCGGACGCAGATCATGCAGCAGCGTCACCACGGTGGCGGTTTTTCCGGTTCGTAAATCACCATCTTGCGAAGTCAGCCGCCATGCCGTCTGCGGCAGGTGATATCGCGCACCGGGTACGGCAAGGCAAAGCGCCGCCGTTCGCGCCGAAAGCGCGATGATAGAGGGTTCGTTCATGCTCGTTTCTCGTTGTTCGTGCATGCCCCGCCAAAACAATCGGCGGGAATGCCCATGTCACCCGGCAACCGGATAAAGAGCCCGCCGCCGCAGGGGCGGCGGGCCATTGTCGTCAATCGAATTTGGCCAGAACGTCGTTGGTGGTATCGATGATCTGCTCGGCCGCCTCTTCCGCCGTCAGCTGGCCATAGGCATATTCCTCCAGCGTATCGATGAAGCCGGAGCGGATTTCCGGATGTTCGTTGAAGGGCGAAACTACCGGTCCCGATGCCGCCATGACGATGGCATTGGCGGCGCGCACTTCCGGCTCACCCTTGTCGCCCAGACGCTGCGCAGCAGCCTTGGAAGCAGGCAGGCCGCGAGACGTGCCAAGCGCATCGATACCCTCAGGCTCGTTCAGCAGGCAGTTCAGGATTTGCGCTGCCGCTTCTGGGTTCTTCGAGTTTTTCGAGATCGAAAAGACCATGGAAGGCTTGCGATAAACGCCTTCCGTCACGGCATCGGCGAGCTTCAGCATCGGCACGGGTTTCAGCACCTGCCCATCCTTCAGGGGATCGGCATATTTCGAATAGGTGGAATCCCATTCATAGGAACCAGCGATACGGCCTTCGGACCAGGACGGCTTTTCATAAAGATTGACGTTGCCATCGGCCGCTTCCTCTTTCTGGGAGCGGATGGAGCCGGTTTCCACCAGCTTGCCGACGAACGAGATGCCTTCCGCCAGTTCCTCCGGCGTCCAGGCGACACGGTTGGTCTTGGGGTCGACCAGATCCTTGCCGGTTTTCTGCACCACGGCGAGTGTCACGAGAAGCTGGGCAGTCTCCTTTACGGCATTGAAGGTGTAATGATCCTTGCCGAGCTTTTCCTTGATGGTTTTTGTTGCCGCGAAGAATTCATCCCATGTCTTGGGGATTTCAACACCAGCCTTCTCGAAGGTGGTGGCGTTGAAGAAAAACACGCGGCCGGTGGTGGAGACTGAAAGGCCCTGAAGCACCCCGTTCATAGAACCCGCTTCCAGATCCGTCTCGGCCCATTGCGAAAGATCGAGCGGTTTCAACTGACGCAGATCGGCAAAACCTTCACCATTCTTGGAAAACAGCGGCAGCCATGGCCAGTTCACCTGAACGATATCAGCCTCCGTCTTGCCTGCCATCTGCGTGGTCAGTTTTTCCAGATATCCATCGAAGCCGGTAAACTCACCTTTGACCGTGTGGCCGTATTTTTCTCCGCAGGCGGCAATCGCCTTCTGGGTGGCGACATGACGGCTTTCGCCGCCCCACCACGACATACGCAGTTCCGCGGCACCCGCCGCAGGCGCAGCCACCGTGGCCAGATAGGCGGCACCAGCCAGCATCGCCATTGTTCTAGTCATCGTCGTCATCTTCATTGTTCTTCTCCTCCTCAAAAAATCAGGCACGCTCGTCCCCTCCTCACAGCGAGACATTGCGGCCATCGGCCTTGTCGAAAATATGCAGCTTCTCGGGGTCCGGCTTCAGTCGCAAAATGCCGCCGCGCCCAAGCGCCTCGAATTCGGCTGCTCCCACCACGCTCACGAGCTTCTGTCCGCCGAGATCGGCATGCAGATAGACCTCGTGCCCCATGAATTCGGCGTTGGTCAGTTTCGCCTGCAGCGCCGGCCCATTGGCCTCACCGGCGAGCGAAAGATGCTGCGGACGGATGCCGATGACGGCGTCCGCCGGTCTGGCTGAAAGCCGCTTTTCCAGATGGTCGCCTATCGGAAGACGTTGCCCACCGATGACGAACTCCGCCCCGTCGATCGCCACATCCACAAGGTTCATTTCCGGCATGCCAATGAAACCGGCGACGAACAGATTGGCGGGCCGGTTGTAGAGTTCCTTCGGCGTGGCGACCTGCATGATGCGCCCGGCCTGCATGACGCAGATACGGTCGCCCATGGTCATGGCCTCCGTCTGATCGTGCGTCACGTAGACGACGGTCGAAGACAGGCCTTCCGCCTTCAGCTGGCGATGCAGATCGGTAATGCGCACACGCATGGAGGCGCGCAGCTTCGCATCGAGATTCGAAAGGGGCTCATCGAACAGGAACACGCCCGGCTTCTTGATAAGGGCACGGCCCAGAGCCACACGTTGCGCCTGCCCGCCGGAAAGCTGTTTCGGCAGGCGATCAAGCAAGGGCTCGATTTCGAGAATGCGCGCGACATTGTCGATTGCCTTCTCGATCTCGGGCTTGGCAACACCGGCAATCTTGAGGCCGAAAGCAAGATTGCCGCGCACCTTCATATGCGGATAAAGCGCATAGTTCTGGAACACCATGGCGATGGAGCGCTTGCCGGGCGGCAGGTCGTTGACGCGCTGGTCTCCGATGAGGATTTCACCGCCGGTGATTTCCTCCAGCCCCGCCACCATGCGCAGCGTGGTGGATTTGGCGCAGCCGGACGGGCCGACGAAGACCATGAACTCGCCGTCCTCGATTTCGAGATTGATGCCGTGCACGGCCTTGAAGCTGCCGCCATAGACTTTTTCGAGATTTTTAAGTTGAACGCTTGCCATTTTCAGCCCTTGACCCCGCCAGACGAGATCCCTTCAATGAAATACCGTTGCGCCGCGAAAAACACGACGAGCGCAGGCGCGATCGTCAACACCGACATCGCCAGGATGCGGTTCCATTCGAAGGCTTCGGTGGTGTCGATGGAGAGTTTGAGCGCCAGGCTCACCGGATATTTATCGACCGAGGACAGGTAGATCAGCGGTCCCAGAAAGTCGTTCATCGTCCACATGAACTGGAAGAGGCAGACCGAGATCAGCGCCGGCGCCAGCATCGGCACGACGATGTAGACCAGCGTCTGCAGACTGTTGGCGCCATCCACACGGGCGGCTTCCTCCATATCCGAGGGCAGCGAGCGCAGGAACTGCACAAGCATGAAGACAAAGAAGGCATCACCGGCTAGTGCCGAGGGAACCCATAGCGGGAGGAAACTATCCAGCCAGCCGAGGTCACGGAACAGGATATATTGCGGAATGCGGGTTACGACATTGGGCAAAAGCAGGATGGCGATGACCGAGCCAAACAGGATTTTCTTCAGCGGAAAATCGAAGCGCGCGAAGGCATAGGCCGCCATGGTGCAGGAAATCGCCGTTCCGATGACCTTCGGCAGGATGATCAGGAACGAATTCCAGAAAAACCGGCCGAACGTATAGGGCGTGGAGGTCTGCCAGCCGCGGATGTAACCGTCCAGCGTTGGCGTCTCAGGAATGAAACCTGCACCGGAAAAGATCTCGGAATTGGTCTTGAAGCTTGCGCCGACCAGCCAGATCAGCGGATAGAGCATGATGAAGCCGACCGCGAACAGCAGCGTGTACCGGACAGAGGTCGATAACAGCCGGAGCCTTGCCCGGCGGGCGGCCTGCATGTCGTTTAAGGTTGCGATATCGGTCATGGCATCAATTCCGCTTGTCGCCGGCGTAATAGACCCACTTTTTCGAGGACCAGAAGGCCACGAGGGTCAGCACGGTGATGATGGTGAAAAGAACCCAGGCGATGGCGGAGGCATAGCCCATGTTGAACTTCTTGAAAGCCTCATCGTAAATATAAAGAGGCAGCAGATAGGTAGACTTCAACGGCCCGCCCTGGGTGATGATGTAAGGCCCGTTAAACTCCTGGAATGCCTGCACCATCTGCATGATCAGGTTGAAAAAGATGACCGGCGTCAGAAGCGGCAGGGTGATGAAGAAGAACGTCTTTACCTTGCCTGCGCCGTCGATTGCCGCTGCCTCATAAAGCGACTTGTCGATGGATTGCAGCGCGGCGAGAAAGATCACCATGGCCGAACCGAACTGCCAGCAGCGCAGCAGCGTGATTGTGAAAAGCGCATTGGCGGGATCGCCGAACCAGTCCACCGGCGACAGGCCGATTGCCGCCAGCGCCATGTTGGCCAGCCCTTCGCTGGCGAAGATGTAGCGCCACAGCACCGCAATCGCGATCGAGCCACCAAGGATGGACGGAACGTAAAAGGCGGTGCGGAAAAAATTGATGAATTGCAGCTTGTAATTGAGTATCGCCGCGATGAACAGCGCGAAGGCAAGCTTCAGCGGCACCGTCAGAAACACATAAAACAGGGTGACGTTCAGGGATTTCATGAACGTGCGATCACGGGTGAAGAGCCGCTCGTAATTGGCCAGTCCCGCCCATGTCGGGTCACTCATCAGGTCGTAGCGGGTGAAGCTGAGATACAGGGAACCCAGAAACGGGATCGCCGTGAAAACCAGAAGTCCGATGATGTAGGGCGTCAGATATCCCAGCCCGAGGAAGCGATTAGATTTCATGACGCTCCTCCCCCACCCCGGAAAGGCGCGGATAACAGAATACAATTTCGTGCAAGTTATTCTCCCGGAACGGCTAACGGCGGGCGCATGATGGCGCGATTTCTCGCCGCAGCCGATCTCCTCCCTCATTGATACGGCGCGTATAAGCAGTTTGTGAGGTGACAAAACCAAATTTCCGAGCCAAGGTGAATTAACAAAGACGAGGAAAAAGATGGACGAAATCGAAGGTGGCATTCTCTCGTCGGTTCCGCCTGCGGCGCTCACGCTTAATCTCACGCGCGCCACGATCAAGATGGAGCACTCCCGCACCTGGCAGATCGACAAATCCAATCAGGTGGACGATCTCATCATCTGCCTGGAGGGTCGCGGGCATTATCTCGTGGACGGTGAGGCACGGGTGCTGGAGCCTGGCGACGCCATGCTGATTTTCAGGGGGCAGCATTTTATCGGCTGGAATGAACAGGCCGTCACCTATCGGGGAGTGGCACAGCATTTCACACTGGATATTTACGGTCGACACAACCTTGTCGCGCAGATGGACCTCAAGCCGAAACTTTCGCTGAGCCGCTGGCCGCTGCTGGAGCCGCTGGTGCGCCACTATCGGCAGAGCGCTCCGCCCTCCTCTGTCACGCTTGGCCAGCATCACCTGTTCATGGTGTTGCTGATCGCATTTATCGATGATGCATTTCTCGGATGGGTCGACCGTCCGAGTTTCCAGCCGGAAGGTGCGGAAGCCCTGGATCTGGCTGTCATGAAAGCGATCACGATGATTTCCGCCAATCCGCTCGACCCTGATATTGCCGCAAGGGCAACCGACGCAGCCCCCTATAATCGTGACTATTTCCTGCGGGAGTTCCAGAAACGGGTGGGGCGCACGCCTAGGAAATACCAGGAATTCAAACGCATGGAACGTGCCATGCATTTTCTCGAAGCCGGGCTTTCAGTTGCGGCGGCGGCGGCAGAAGTGGGTTATGGCGATCCCTATTATTTTTCACGGATGTTCAAGCGCACATTGGGGTTGAGCCCCCGCGACCACATGAACAGGATACGACGCAGCCGGCACGGCAATCTGATGGCGTTTGACGAGCACGAACAGCAGAAGCTGCTTGCCGCCGAAATGGAAAAGGCCCCGGCATAGCGGGGCCTTATTGCGATAAAGCTTTGGAACTACCGGAAAAGTGACGGCAGCCAGAGTGAAAGCGACGGAATATAGGTGACGGCGAGCAGCACGGCTATGCTGGCGCCGAAGAACGGCCAGATCGTTCGCATTGCTTCCCGTATCGTTATGCCGCCAACCGCACATCCCACGAAGAGCACCGTTCCGACCGGCGGCGTATTGAGACCGATACCGGCGTTCAGGATCATCACGACACCGAAATGCACGGGATCGATGCCGAAGGCCTTCACGACAGGCAGAAGCACCGGCGTGGAAATGATGACCATCGGTGCCATATCCATGAAAGTGCCGAGCAAGAGCAGAATGACGTTGATGACCAGAAGCACGATAATCGGATTGTCCGAAATTGCACTGATTGTCGCGATCATCAGTGTCTGCACCTGCAGGAACGCCATCAACCAGCCGAACGACGCAGCCGTGCCGATGACGAGCAGAACCATCGCTGTCGTGCGAACCGCCCCCATCACCGCTTCCACGAAACCGCTCCAGTCCAGCTCACGATAGACCAGCATGGCGACAAGGAAGGCGTAGAGAACGGCAATGCAGGAGCTCTCCGTCGCGGTGAAGATACCCGAACGAACGCCGCCGAATATGATGCCGATCAACAGAATGCCGGGAAAGGACGCCAGAAGATAATACATCAGCTTCGAAAAGCCGGGAAACGGCTCGGACGGGTAACCCTTGCGCCGCGCGACGATATAGGCGGTGACCATCAGGGCCGCAGCAAGCAGCAGGCCTGGAATGATGCCGGCGGTGAAGAGATCGGCCACCGAAACATTGCCACCCGCCGCGATCGAATAAAGGATCATATTGTGCGAAGGCGGGATCATCAACGCGATGATGGCGGCGTTGACAGTGACATTGACGGCGTAATCCCGGTCATAACCGCGCTTGGCCATTTGCGGGATCATCAGGCCACCAACGGCCGAGGCGTCGGCGACAGCCGAGCCGGAAATGCCGCCGAACAATGTCGAAGCGACGATGTTGACCTGCCCCAGACCGCCGCGCAGATGACCGACAAGACCGGCCGCAAAACGGATGAGACGATGGGCTATACCGCCGCGTACCATGAGGTCACCCGCGAAGATGAAGAACGGGATCGCCATCATCGCAAACACGTTCATGCCGGAGTTCATCTGCTGGAAGACCACGACGGGCGGCAGGCCGAGATAAAGAACGGTGGCGAAGGAGGCAATGCCGAGGCAGAACGCAATCGGCGTACCGATCAGCATCAGAAGGGTGAAGACACCGAAGAGGATCGTGTAAGCCATTTACGCGGCCTCCTGCACAAACACATCCGCCGCGATTTCCTCGCCGATGACGAGATCGATAAAGCGTTCGGCTGCAAACAGCGCGATCAGAAAACCGCCACCGATCAGCGGGAAGAAATCCATGCCGCCCGGCCATCCAAGAACAGGGATCGTCGCCGTCCATGTTCCGGCAGAGAGCACGGTTCCGTACCAGCACATGCCAACCCCGAAGAAGAAGATCAGTGCCAGACTGGTCAGGTCCATCGCCGCCTGTATGCGCGGCGGCATCATATAGCGCAGAATATCCAACCCCAGATGCACGCTTTCACGCACGCCCACCGCCGCCCCCAGCATGATGAACCATGACATGAGGTGAAGCGAAAGCGGCTCGGACCAACTTGGTGAATCATTCAGGATATAACGGGCAAACACCTGCCAGCCGACGATAAGCGTCATGGCGACCATGCCGACGCCGGCGATGTAAAGTGACGCACGGCTGAGCGCGCCGAGAAATGGGCGGATCGCCCGCATGAAGTTTCGCATTTGCCTTCCTCCTCCAACCTCAGACCAATGACGACAAAAGAAAACCGGCCCTGTTACCAGAGCCGGTTTTCCCTATGTCACTTGACGGCTTTTACCCGCTCAAGAAGGTCTTTCATTTTCGGATCGGTGACGAACTTGTCGTAGACCGGCCCCATCGCGGCGGCGAACTCCTCCTTGTTGACCTTGATGACGTTGACGCCACCGGCGCGTACCTTTTCTTCCGAGGCCTTTTCGCGCGCACTCCACAATTCACGCATCTTGCCAACGGAATCCTTGGCTGCCTGACGCAGCAGCTTCTGATCTTCCGGCGACAGCTTGTCATAGGAAATCTTGGAGATGACGAGAATTTCCGGATTGAGGGAATGTTCCGTCAGCGAATAGTTCTTCGCCACTTCATAGTGACGGGCGGATTCGTAGGACGGCCAGTTGTTTTCCGCACCATCGACAACACCTGTTTCAAGCGAGGAGTAAACCTCGCCCATCGGCATCGGCGTAGGGTTGGCGCCAAACGCCTGCATCATCGAAATCCACAGATCCGATTGCTGCACGCGGATTTTGAGGCCCTTCAGGTCCGCCAGTTTTTCGATGGGCTTCTTGGTTGTGTAGAAGGAACGCGCACCGGAATCGTAAAAGGCAAGACCGATTAGGCCGTGCGGTTCGAATGCTGCCAGAACCTCATCGCCGATCGGGCCGTCTACGGTATTGTGCATGTGTTCCGTCGAACGGAACAGGAAAGGCAGGCCGAGAACGGTGGTTTCCTTGACGAGATTGTTGAAAGGCGCAGCGTTGACGCGGTTCATGTCGATGACGCCAAAGCGGGTCTGCTCGATGGTATCCTTCTCACCGCCGAGAACCGAATTGTTCATGACCTGCACCTTGATGCGGCCATTGGAGCGTTCCGACAGAAGTTCGCCCATATATTTCACGGCTTCAACCGTCGGATAACCGTCGGGATGAATATCGGCCGAGCGCAGGGTGATTTCCTGCGCCTTGGCGGAAACGCCTGACAGCGCGATCCCCATCGCGATGCACATCATGCTTGCAATCTTTTTCATTTCTTCCTCCTCCGTTGTAACAACGGCCCCACCCCTCCAAGGCTAACGGACCGAATTTTTCATGCCCATCCGGGCCGGCATGCAAAGACCTTTCATCTGCAAAGGATGATGGGGACCTCCCTTTCCCCAACCATCCCGAATTGAAATTACGCCGCCTTGAATGGCGGCAGCTTGAACAGGGCTTCTGGATTTTCCACCAGCGCTCGATGACGGGCCGCATCATTCGGCAGCCAGCCGAGTGTAAGCTCCGCAAGGCAGGCATCATCCGGATAGGCATCCGTCTCACGGACCGAATTGTGCGGCCAGTTCGTTCCCCAGACGATCCGCTCCGGCGCATGGGCAGCGATACGGCGCGAAAAGGCTGCAACATCTTCATAGGGCCAGGCGTCGCGCGAACTTTCATAAACACCGGCAAACTTGAACCAGAGATTGCCGCGATCGATGAGCTTCAAAAGTGCCGCCATCTCCGGGCCATCCGTGTCGATACCCCTGAAGAATTTTCCATGGTGGTCGAACACCCAGCGCGAACGGATTTTTTCAAGGCGCGGCAAATGATCGAGAAGCCCATTGCCGTCGAACTGAACCGCCACCATCCAGTCGGCCGCATGGGCGCGCTGATCCACCGCTTCCAGTTCCGATAGGTTCACCGCGCCGCCAGGCAAATCCATGATACGGGCGCCCACGGCACCGGCAACGGCAAGTCTTTCCATGTCCTTTTCAGTCGTGCTCTCATCGATGATCACCACCGCGCGGGCTGCCTCGCCCATTTCTGCCACGCAGGCCAGCGTGTTGCCGTTATCTCGCTGTTGGGCGTTGCCCTGGGTGATGATGACGCGGTCGATGCCGAGCCATTGCATGAGCTGGCGATAATCCTCAGGCCCCGGCAGCGCACCCGGCGGCAGGCCCGGCCCACCCGGCAAGGCTGGATAACCGGGCAGATACATATGCATCTGAGTATCGACCGCCCCTTTCGGGAACGCTGGCTGCGGCGGTGTCCCGCTTAGTTTTCTGACAAGTTCGCTCATGACTGTGGCATCCTGAATTCAACGAGTGCGTCGCGGTTGATCTCGATGCCGAGACCGGGACCATCGGGAATGGCGACGACACCGTTCACCGCCTCTATCGGCTGTTGCAGCACGGCCTGACGGAACGGATTATGCGTCCGATCGAATTCCATGATCGGCTCGATGGGGTTTACCCGCACCGGATCGGGCACCATCGCGGCCATGAACTGCAGGGCGGCGGCAATCTGCACGCCCGTGCCCCACACATGCGGCACGATGCGCACGCCGTGCAGCGTGGCAAGCGTGGCAATCTTCTGCGTTTCGGAAAAGCCACCGCAGCCGCAGAGGTCTGGCTGGAGAATATCCACGGCACCGGCGGAAAGCGCCTGCCACATGCCGTAACGCCCGTGCCAGGTCTCACCTCCCGCAACCGGGATTGGTTGGCCCGCCCGCACGCGGGCATAGGCATCGAGCTGCTCCGGAACCACCGGCTCCTCGAACCAGTCGATGCCGTATTCAGCCGCACGGTTGCCGAGCGCGATGGCTTCGGTAACGGTATAGCCGTGATTGGCGTCGATCATCAGCCGCATATCCGGCCCGATCGCTTCGCGCACGGCGGCAATGACCGCAAGATCCTCCTCGATGCCGAAACCGATCTTGATCTTGCAGGCGTGAAAACCCTCTGCACGGCGCTCCGCCATCTCATTGGCATTGTCGGAGATGCGGTCGACCCCATCACGCTTGAAGCTGCCGGTGGCATAGGCGCGCACGCTTTCGCGCCAGCGCCCGCCGAGCAGCATGGAGATGGAGGTTCCGTAATGCTTTCCCTTGATATCCCACAGCGCGATATCGATACCGGACAGGGCGGTAATGCTGAGGCCGCGCTGGCCCTGGTCGCGCAGGGCATTGTAAAGCACGGCCCAGATCTTTTCGGTCTGGCGGGGATCCTGGCCAATAAGCCAACCGGAATAGGCCTGAACCACGGCGGCGTTCGGTCGCGCCGGACCGAGGCATTCGCCCCAGCCGACGGTCCCGTCATCGCATTCGATTTCGACCAGAACATGGGCACGTCGGTCAAAGCGCATGGATGCGCTTTCAAACGGCGTGCCCAGCCGATGTTCGAGCAGATGCGTCCGCACCGCTGTGATCTTCATCGCTCCCCTCCCGTTATACCTTGATCACACCTTGCGCTTGTGCGTGCCGATCAGGGCATCGAGCATGCCGATTTCCTCATTCGTCAGATCCTTCAGCGGCGCGCGCACCGGACCCGCATCGAAGCCCTGCAGGCGAACGCCAGCCTTGATGGCGGAAACGGCGTAACCCTTGGCGCGATTGCGGATCGCCATGAACGGATAGAAGAATTCCGTCAGGATGCGTTCGCAGGTGGCGCGCTCGCCGGCCCGCAGCGCCGCATAGAACTCGTTCGCAAGGCCCGGCACGAAATTGAAGACGGCCGAGGAATAGGTGGTGAAACCGGCGCCGAGATAGGCTTCGGCAAACAGTTCCGCCGTCGGCATGCCGCCGAGATACATCAGGCGGTCACCCATCTTGGCGGTGATCTGGCGAACGAGACCGATATCACCGGTGCCGTCCTTGAAGCCGACGAGGTTCGGGCACTCATCGCAGAGACGCGCCAGCGTATCCGCCTGAAGCACCGAATTGTCGCGGTTATAAACCATGACGCCGATGCCGACCGACTGGCATATTTTCTTGATGTGCGCGTAAAGGCCTTCCTGCGGCGCATCGATGAGGTAATGCGGCAGAAGCAGGATGCCATCAGCACCGACCTTTTCGACCGAGCGTGCGATATCAACCGCAACCTCGGTGCCGTAGCCGCAGCCGGAAACGATTGCCGTTTCACCGGCCACTTCCTTGGCAGCCGAAACGATAGTAGGGATTTCATCCGGCTTCAGCGAGAAGAACTCGCCCGTACCGCCGGCGGCAAACAGCACCGGCGCCTTGTAACCGGCAAGCCATTCGACATGCGCCCTGTAGCTATCGGCCGCAAAACGACCCTCGGAATCAAAATGCGTTACCGGGAAGGAGAGCAGGCCGGAGCCAAGCGCCGCCTTGATTTGTTCAGGGTTCATAATCCGTATTCCTCTGCAAGTTCACTGACTGGAAGCCACCTAAACCGCTTGCCGCATATTTGTCAACAAGTCATCATACAAGTTATATGATGAATTTTGAAAACCGGCGCTCATTAGCGCGCCAGCCAGCCGCCATCGACATTGAGGATGGCGCCATGCACATAGTCGGCCGCCGGCGAGGCGAGGAAAACCGCCGCCCCAGCGATGTCTTCAGAATGCCCCCAGCGGCCTGCCGGGATGCGCTCCAGAATGGCCTTGTTGCGGGCAGCATCCGCCCGCAACGCCTCGGTATTGTTGGTTTCGATGTAACCAGGCGCAATGGCATTGACGTTGATGCCCTTCGCGGCCCACTCATTTGCCAGAAGCTTGGTCAGACCAGCAACGCCATGTTTCGCCGCCGTATAGGACGGTACGCGTATGCCGCCCTGAAACGACAGTAGCGAGGCGATATTGACCACCTTGCCCGGACGACCTTTCGCCAGCAATTCCTTGGCGAAGGCCTGCGTGGTGAAAAACAGCGCCTTGAGATTGACGTCCATCACCTCATCCCAGTCGAGCTCTGAAAACTCCACGGAATCGGCGCGGCGAATGATGCCGGCATTGTTGACGAGAATATCGAAATCGGCGTCGGCAAAGCTGTCCCTGGCGGCGAGTGGATCGGCAAAATCAATCGACAATGCGGCGGCCTTGCCGCCGTTCTTCGCGATCATGTCCAGCGTCTCGTCCGGCGCGCGGCGGGCAGCGCAGACGACTTCCGCGCCGGCCGCGGCGAGGCCGACGGCGATTGCTTGACCAAGCCCCGTATTAGCACCCGTCACCAGCGCCTTACGCCCTTGAAGCGAAAAGGGATTTTTCATTTCAGATCCCCCGGCTGAATGAAGTCCATATCGGTATAATCGACATTGTCACCAGCCATGGCCCAGATGAAGGTGTACGAACCGATGCCAGCGCCGGAATGGATCGACCAGGGCGGCGAAATGGCGCCCTCTTCGTTGGAAATGAAGAGATGCCGCGTTTCCTGCGGCTCACCCATCAGGTGCAGAACGCGCGACTTTTCATCCATGCCGAAATAGAGATAGGCCTCCATGCGGCGATCATGAATATGCGACGGAATGGTGTTCCAGACGGAGCCGTCCTCTAGCGTCGTATAGCCGAGCACCAGCTGGCAGCTTTCCATGACGAGCGGGTGGATGAACTGGTTGATTGTGCGCTTGTTGGAGGTCTCGGTCGCACCGAGCTTGACCTCCTTGCTGTCGGCAAGGCTGACGAGCTTTGCCGGCAGGTTGCGATGCGCCGGGCATGAAGTGATGTAGAACCGGCCCGCGCCATCGAAGGTCACCGCACCGCTGCCCGCACCGAGATACAGAACGTCGCCACGATTGAGCGTGTACGTCTCGCCACCAGCGTTGACGGTGCCGGTGTCGCCGATATTGACGATACCCATCTCGCGCCGATCAAGGAACGACGGCGTCTTGGTTTCCTCGACCTTGCCCAGCATCAGCGGGGCACCATCAGGCACCGCGCCGCCCATGACGAAACGATCATAATGGGTATAGATAAGCCTGATTTCGCCGGAACGGAACATGTCGTTGGCGAGGAAATGCTTGCGAAGCCCATCGGTATCGAGCGTTTTTGCATATTCCGGGTTGACGGCCTGCCTTGTTTCGACGGTCAGCATCAAACTCATCCTTCATGATTGTTGCGTATAGGACATAATATATGTTATCCGCTTTTTGTACGATCTGTATGACAAGGTCAAGAGGGACCTGGATATCTCGACCATGCCGGAGACGTTGAATGGGGGTTTCCCGCAGCCTCGATGATCCGCAGTCCATTCGTTTAGGGAGAATTGCAATGAAACGGCTTCTTGTTACCGGTGCGGCTGGCCAGCTCGGCCGCGTCATGCGCAAGCGCCTCGCACCGATGGCCGAGATATTGCGTCTTGCCGATCTTTCGCCGCTTGATCCTGCCGGGCCGAACGAGGAATGCGTGCAATGCGATCTGGCCGACGCCAGCGCCGTCGATGCGATGGTCGCCGATTGTGACGGCATCGTCCATCTTGGCGGCATATCGGTGGAGCGGCCTTTCGAGCAGATCCTTCAGGGCAATATCATCGGGCTTTACAACCTCTATGAAGCGGCCCGCGCCCATGGCCAACCGCGAATCATCTTCGCCAGCTCCAATCACACGATCGGTTATTATTCCCAGACAGAGCGGCTTGGCCCCGACGTTCCCTTCCGGCCGGACGGTCTTTACGGCGTGTCCAAATGTTTCGGCGAAAGCCTCGCCCGCATGTATTTCGAAAAATTCGGCCAGGAGACGGCGCTGGTCCGTATCGGCTCCTGCACGCCGGAACCGCAAAATCACCGCATGTTGTCGACCTGGTTTTCGCAGGATGATTTCGTATCGCTGATCGAGGCGGTTTTCCGCGCGCCGGTGCTCGGCTGCCCGGTCGTCTGGGGCGCCTCGGCCAATGATGCGGGCTGGTGGGACAATTCCCACCTCGGCTGGCTTGGCTGGAAACCGAAGGACAACGCCGAGACTTTCCGGCAGCACATTGCCGAGACAACACCGCAACCAGACCCTAAAGATGCGGTGGCGCGTTTTCAGGGCGGCGTTTTCATCGACAATCCGATCTTCAAGGCGACGTGAAATGCCATATGGGACCGACAGGCATGACAACCGGTCTTTCCTGCGCGAGCAGCGGGATTGCAAGCCGGACCGCGAATGACGTATCGAGGAATACCGGACGCTAACCTGCACCCTTTTTTAGAACGGCGATGACAATGACAAAAGCGATAACCTCCGAACCGGCAGCTCCGCAAGCCAAGACGCTTGTGGTGAAGGTTTCCGAGGAGCTCCGCAGCCAGATCGCCAAGGGCCGTTACAAGACAGGCGAGCGCCTGCCTTCCGAAGCGCAGATGACGCAGGAATTCGGCGTAAGCCGCACCGTGGTGCGCGAGGCCATCGCCTCACTGAGGTCCGACGGGCTGGTCGAGCCGCGTCAGGGTGCGGGCGTCTTCGTGCTGGAGCCAGCGCCTGTCGAGCGACGGCCGTTCCATAATGTCGATCTTGCCCGTGTCTCGTCCCTGATCGAAATGCTCGAACTGCGCACCGCTGTGGAAGGTGATGCCGCCGGTCTTGCGGCCGTTCGCCGCTCCCCGGCACAGGAGGAGAAAATCATCGAAGCCTTCGATGCCTTCCGCGCCAGCGCCGCCAAGGGCATTCCGACAGCAGAGGCCGACTTCGCTTTTCACCTGGCTGTTGCCGACGCAACCAACAATCCGCGCTTCAGCGAGTTTCTACAGGTGCTTGGCCCCACGCTCATTCCGCGCCGCGCCGTTGCCGAAAACGGCAAGGAAACCGTGCTTTCGCCCGCTGACCTCAACCGGCTTGTCGGTGAGCACGAAGCAATCCTGATTGCGATACAGGACGGCGACGAAGAGGCGGCAAGAAGCGCTATGCGCCACCACCTGAAAAGCAGCCAGACGCGTTACCGCGCCATGCTGCGCGCGCCGCGCTGAATTCCAAGCTTGAACGACATCGCATGACCGAGGAGAACGACATGCAGCAGCTTCCGACATTCCCCACCGTTTCACCCGACGACGGTGTTGAACGCACCGTGCTTTCCGAAGCGCCGGAGCTGATGGTGGTTTCGTTCCGCTTCAAGACCGGCGCCGAAGGCAAGCTGCACAACCATCCGCATGTGCAATCCACCTATGTCGCCAGCGGCAGCTTCCGCTTTTACCGCGATGGCGAAGCCTACGACCTGCAGAAAGGCGACAGCCTCATCATTCCCGGCCATGTCGAGCACGGCTGCCTCTGCCTGGAAGAAGGCGAGCTCATCGACTGCTTCACCCCGCGCCGCGACGACTTTCTCTGAATCTGGCCGGCCTCAGGCCCGGGACAAATCCCGCAGGGTGCGTGGCAGGCTGTTCATGCACTCTGCCCCTGCTGTAGTAACGAGAAACTGGTCCTCGATCATCAGCGCGCCCAGACCTTCGCCGTAAAACGGCGCTTCAAGTGCCACCACCATGCCGGGAAGAATGACCTCCTCATTGTCATGGGAAAAGAACGGCCACTCCTCTATGCCCACGCCCCCGCCGACGGAATGGCCGAAATGACCGCGATAATATTCGCTGAATCCGTCTTTACGCATCGAATCCAGCATGGCGGCGTGCACCGCACCGAATGTATTGCCGGGACGAATCGCTTCCAGCCCGCTGGCAAAAGCTGCCTCCAGCGCCTTGAAAATATTGGCCGCGAGCGGAGAGACCGGACCCCATGAAAACGTCCGCGCGCCATCCGACGAATAACCATCGACCAGCGTGCCAACATCGGCCTTGATCAGGGCACCGGGCGTGACGACCGCCGTCATATCCGACAGGGCCGGACCGACAGATATATAGTCCCAATGGCCGCTCAGCGAAAAACCCGACTTCAAGGCATGCGACTGAGCGCCGGCTTTCCAGGCGTTGGAAAGCTGGCCGAGCGCCACGCCCGGCCGCACGGCCGCCGCCATCTCGGCCAGCCCTGCCTCAGCTGCCGCTGCGGCCCGCCTGAGAAGTTCGATCTCGCGCCCGGATTTCACCGCACGCAGACGTTTCAGCACTGTCGAACCATCAACCCAGGTCACAGCGGGCGTCGCCTCACGAAGAGCCAAAAAATCGGCCGCGGGCATGAATTCGAGATCGGCACCTATGCGCGCCGCAGACAGCCCGCGTTCCCGCAGAAGGTCGGCCAGCAAAACAAAGCAGGCGGCGCGATCGAATGTCTCCGGCCTCTGTCCGCCGGAATTGTTTCGGCGATAGGCACCGTCTACCTGCGAGACGTTTTCGACACCCGACATATCGACCATATCGATCCAGATGCGATGCCGGCGGAGATCGACATCCGGCGCGGCCTTCTCGACAAGAGGTGCGGCGTGATCGCTGACGACGGCGGCAAGCCCGGACGCAGCATCAGCTGGCACCAACACAATCGCCGACCCCGCCCTGCCCCACATCGTCGCAACACCGGCATGTGCTCCAACCGCATAACGGAAGGCTTCCGGCTGGAAAAGCACCAGCGCATCCATGCCCGCCTCACCCATCAACTGCTGCGCACGGCCTCGATCGATATCGCCCATAAGAACCCCGGTAGATTGTTTCACCCGCCGTGTTTTCAGACGGGCGCGATTTTATCAAGATTCCGATTTATCAGCGGCTGCTGAGAGAAAGAAGCAGGAAAACAAGATAAGGTAGGAGGTTGGGGATAGTCCTCCTATAAAACAGTGCTTTTAGCCCACCATAGCATCCGCATTCCGTCACCCGGACGAGGTCCGGGGTCCAGCACGGTCAAGTCCTTGATCGCAAAAGGCTCCAGCCACGGCGCTGACACACCGTGGCTGGATGCCGGGTCAAACCGGCATGACGGAGGAGAGGTAGCCGCCTTTATCATCCATCCGGAGTCCGCGGAAAACCCGCCGCCTCGGGTCGCGTCACGCCTCCAGCCACTTAACCTGCTCAGCCGTCAGCTTGATATCCAGCGCCGAAAGGCTGTCCTCTAGTTCGGCAATGGTGCGCGGCCCGATCAGCGGAATGACCGGGAAAGGCTGGGCGATGACATAAGCGAGCGCGATGTGGATCGGATGGCGGCCGAGTTTCCGGGCGAGCTCGATCGCCCGGTCGCGGCGGTGGAAGTTGCGGTCGGAATACCAGACGCGGACGATTTCCTCGTCATCGCGCTTGTCCCGCCCCGCACGGTCGGTGAAGAAGCCGCGCCCCTGGCTCGACCAGGCGAAATTCGGGATCTGGCGGGATTGGAGCCATGCCTTCCACTCATCATCCGATGCCGCCACACACCCCGCCCAGATGGGATCGAGCATTTCGGCAAGCGAGAAATTATTGGAAAGTGCGCCCGGCGCCTGTTTGCCGTTCTTTTGCGCATAGGCGGTGGCCTCGTCCATACGCTCGCGCGTCCAGTTCGATCCGCCAAAAATGCCCCGAATGCGACCACGCCGGACTTCGGCATCCATCGCATCGACAAATTCGCCGACCGGCACGTCGGGATTGTCACGATGCATGAAATAGACATCGACATAATCCGTCTTCAGACGCTCCAGCGACTGGTTGAGCTGCTTGGCGATCATGTCCGGATAGCAGAGCGGCGAATGCGCACCTTTGCCGATCAGCACGATTTCTTCGCGCGGCACGTTGCGGCTGGTGTGCCAGTCGCCGAATATGGCTTCCGTCTTGCCGCCGCCATAGACATAAGCCGTATCGAACAGATTGCCGCCCGCCTCATAAAAGGCATCGAGCGTCAGGGACGCGGAGGCGAAATTGGGGAAGAACTCGAAACCGAGTGCAACCACCGAAGCAGTTTTGGTGAGGCCGGGTATCTGCCGCTTCGGAACCGTATTGCCTGCCACGACCTTGCCACCGGCAATATTCGTGATGCGAGAGGTTGCTTTTTCGACGCTGTATTCCAGGCCAACGGCGGCACGCCACTGGTCCATGACACGTAGATTGCCGAGACTGTCGGCCCAGCCCATGCCGGGCGCGCCGAATTCCTGCTTGCCCTGCCTTATCGCCTCACCTGCTGCATCGACTTCGAAGGAATAGAGCCAGCGGTCTTCCGGCAATTCGATGGTTTCGACCTTGTCGCCCCTGAAAATATCGATCCGGCCGGTGCCACCCTTGTGGCCGGCGGCGAACCAGAAATCCTTGACTTCGATATGGCCTTCCGAACCGATGATGCGCAGCACATTGTCCTGCCCTGCCATGATCGAGCAGGAGACTTCGGCAATGATGCCGTTCGAAAATTTCAGAACGGCCGAAGCCCATTCATCGACGCCCGACTGGCCGAGATGGGCCGCACCTACAATCTTTTCCGGTTCGACGAAGGGTTTTCCTTCGACTGCACCGGCAATCAGCCGCACCATGGATACGGGATAACCGCCGACATCGAGAATGCCGCCGCCTGCCGTCTCATTGGAAAACAGGCGATGATCGGCACGGAAAGACCCCATGTTGAAACCGAAACTGGAGCGGATGATGCGGACATCGCCAACGGCGCGGTTCCTGATCAACTCCACCAGTTTTGCCGTCTGCGGATGCAGGCGGTACATATAGGCCTCGCCCGCAAAGACATCAGCCTTTTTCGCTTCGTGGAAAATGGCGTCGGCATCATAGGCGGAAAGCGCGATGGGCTTTTCCACCAGCACGTTTTTGCCCGCACGGATCGCCTTGATCGCCCATTCCGCATGGCCGGTATGGGGCGTGGCGATATAGACGGCGTCGATATGGGGATCGGAAAGCAGCGCATCGTAACCATGGATGATGCGCGCGCCGGGAAAGGCGTCAGCAAGGCCGGGCTTGTCCGGATTGCGGGTGGCGATAGCCTCGAGCTTGCCCGTGCGGGAATGGGCAATGCCGTCCGCAAAGGTCTTGGCGATGGTGCCCGGGCCGATAATGCCCCAGCGGATCGGTTGGTCGGTCGTCATGAAATCCTCGTCTTGACTTGCGTGCTTGGGAAAGGGTTCAGCGCAGGCGATTGCCCTGACTGTCGAAAAGAAATGCCTTGCGGGCGGAAAGACCGACCGTCAGCCGATCACGATTGGCGACGTCTCGCGATTCCGGCCGCTCGATGACGAGTTGCTCACCGCCTTCCGTACGGGCATAGACATAGCTGGTATTGCCGAGGTGCTCGGCGACATCGACGTGGACGGTGAGATCGGCATCGCCCTGCCCTACATCGGCAAAATGTTCGGGCCGGATACCGAGCGAAACCTTGCTTCCCTCATCGAGCCGGTCCTTGATCGGCAGGGTCAGCCGCACGGCAGGATCGCTGTCGAGCGACAGCGTAACGTTTTGTCCACCTGTACCGATGACGGTCGCCTCCAGAAAATTCATCTTCGGCGAACCGACGAAACCGGCAACGAAACGGTTGGCGGGGTCGTCATAAAGATCGAGCGGGGCACCGACCTGTTCGATATTGCCCGCCCTCAAAACCACGATCTTGTCGGCCAGCGTCATCGCCTCGGTCTGGTCGTGGGTGACATAGATCATCGTGGTGCCAAGCTGCTTGTGCAGCCGCGAGATTTCCACCCGCATCTGCACCCGAAGTTCCGCATCGAGGTTCGACAAGGGCTCGTCGAACAGAAAGACCTGCGGTTCGCGCACGATGGCGCGGCCGATGGCGACACGCTGCCGCTGCCCGCCGGAAAGCTGCTTTGGCCGACGTTCCATCAACTCGTTGATCTGCAGGATTTCGGCAGCGCGGCTGACACGCTTTTCCGTGTCGGCCCTGGGATTACCGTTCATCCTCAGGCCGAAGGACAGGTTTTCGGCAACCGTCATGTGCGGATAGAGCGCATAGGATTGAAACACCATGGCGATGCCGCGATCGGCCGGATCGGCATCGTTGACCGTTCTGCCGCCGATACTGATATCGCCGTCCGATATATCCTCCAGCCCCGCGATCATACGCAGAAGCGTTGATTTGCCACAGCCGGACGGGCCGACGAAGACCACGAACTCGCCATCGGCAATATCGAGATCTGCACCATGGATGACTTTCAGCGCACCGTAGCGCTTGACGACATTCTTGAGCGAAAGTTCCGCCATGCGGTCTCTCCCCTTACTTGACTGCCCCGGCGGAAATGCCGGCGATGAAGTGGCGCTGCAAAGCCACGAAAACGATGAGAATGGGTGCGGTGAGCAGAACTGCACCCGCCATGATGCCGCCCCATGACACTTTGGTGAGCCCGATGAGGGTGCCAAGTGCCACGGGTGCGGTCATCATTTCCGGGCGGGAGTTGATCAGCAGCGGCCAAAGATAATTATTCCACGAAGCGAGGAAGAGGATGATCGACAGCGCCGCCATGGTGGGGCGCGCCAATGGCAGGGCAATGCGCAGGAATATCTGCCATTCCTTGACGCCCTCGACCCTTGCTGCATCGAAAAGCTCCGTTGGCATCATGGAAAAGGATTGCCGCATGAAGAGCACGCCGAGCGAGTTGAACAGCGGCGGCACGATGAGTGCCACCCAGGTGTTGGCGAGCTTGAATTCGCGCGCCACCATGATGAATTGAGGAATGACGACGACTGCAAAAGGCAAGGTGATGGTGCCGAGAATGATGGCGATCACCACCGAGCGTCCCGCAAAACGATAGCGCGCCAGCGCCCAGCCCGCCATGGAGGTCAGAAACACCGAGAGAACCGTATAGATGACCGCAACGGTGATCGATATGAACATCGCCCGCAGGAAATTGGTGTCCGCCTGAAGGTTGTTGAAGTTCTCGATGAAATTGGTGGACGGGACGAGCACGATGTCGGGGCTGAAAATGCCAAAATCAGGCATTGTAGAGAACACGAACATCATCCACAGCGGAAATAGCCAGATGATGGCAAGCGGCGTCAGCGTCGCATGCAGCGCGATCTTTTGCCAGAGAAGCGATCTGGATTTCGATCTCATTTCGGCTCCCTCCCGACCCAGAGATTAAGAAGCGAAATGGCGATGGCGAGCGCCGCCATGGTGTAGGCGATGGCCGAGGCGTAACCGAAATTGAGCGAAGTGAAGCCCTGCCGGTAAAGGAACAACCCCAGCGTTTCCGTACCGCCGCCCGGCCCACCCCTGTTGGTGATGAGGAAAGGCTCGGCAAAAAGCTGCATGGTGCCGATGACGGACAGGACCACGCAGAAAAGGATGATGGGTTTCAACAGCGGCAGTGTGATGTGGAAGAACTGCTGCCGCTTGTTCACCTTGTCCAGTGTCGCCGCCTCATAGACATCGCCGGGGATGGATTGCAGGCCGGCCAGAATGATGATGGCGTTATACCCCGCCCAGCGCCATGTGACGGCGATGATGACCAGCGCCATGGCCGCATTGGCATTGTCGAACCACGAGATGGGCGAAAGGCCAACGGAAGTGATGAGCTTGTTGATGATGCCGAAATCGGCACTGAACATCAGCCGGAAGACTGCCGCATAAGCGACTTCTCCGACGACGACGGGTGCGAAGAAGGCAAAACGGTAAAGCGGGCGTACCTTCAACAGTGGCGAGTTCAGAAGTACCGCCATGACGGTCGCAAGCGCGATCATGACAGGCACCTGAATGACCAGAATGATCAGCGTATTGTAGAGCGCGTTATAAAACGCCGGATCGGAGACCAGCCTCCCCCAGTTCATGGAGGGCGCAAACCGCCAGGGATTGATGCGGGTATTCTGGAACGACAGCATGAACGAGCTGACGATCGGCCAGACCCAGAACGTCGCGAAAATCAGAAGATAGGGCGCAAGGAACGCATAAGCGATCCTGTTCCTTGACGGCATGACGACCTCCAGATGCGATGGTTGGAAAGCTTGGAGAGGCCGGTCCTGCTAAAACCGCAAGGCCGGCCATTCGAGAGCTTCATTCCGCGACCGGCAGCCCCGTGGCCGTTTCGATCTGCTTTGCGGCATCGTCGAGAGCTGCTTTCGCATCGGGATAACCACCTGCGAAATATTTGGTCTGTGTCGCCTTGTAGATCGCATCTGCATCCGACTGGAACGCGGTACCACGGCTGGGCACGATTTTCGGCAGGGTCGCCAGAATATCGGTCCAGACCGCCTGCCCACCCCAATAGGGCTGCTTTTCCTTGACGAAAGGATCATCGATGGCAGAGAGAAGCGAGGGAACGAGGCCGAATGACTTCAGCATCGTCACCTGCCCCTCATTGGTGGTCAGCGCGTAATCGATGTACTTCCAGGCGGCTTCCTTGTGCTTGGACGCCGAACTTATCGCCAGCGAAGAGCCACCGAGATTGGCGGCATGCGGACCGTCGGGCGTAAGGCTCGGCATCATATAGACACCCCACTTGCCCGAAAGATCGGGAGAACCGGAGCGAACCGTGCCTTCATACCAGGCGCCATACATCTGGCTCGCGGCCTTGCCGGCCGTATTGGCCTGGATCTTCTCATCCCAGATCGCGGCCGTGATGATGCCAGCATCCTTCATCTGCTTGATCTTTTCAAGCGTCGCGACACAGGCAGGTTTGTTGATGGTGATGTTCTGGCCGTCGGTCGAAAAGTAACCGCATCCCTGCTCGTTGGCGATCATGCGGAACCACTCGCTGTCGCCGTTGAAGTCGGCCTGCGCCATCACGGTGCCGGGATTGGCGGCCATGACCTTCTTGCCAGCTGCGATGAAATCATCCCAGCTCTTGATGGTGGCCGGATCGACAGCAGCCTTTTCGTAGAAATCGCGCCGGTAAAAAACGGCCACCGGACCAGAATCCCAAGGCACCGCATAAGCTACGCCATCAACCTCCAGCTCCGTGCGCTTGAAGTCAGGAAAAAGCGCCTGTTTTTCAGGCGTATAGCCAACTGCAGTCAAATCCGTGAAACAATCCGGAAACCGGCTCCAGAACAGTTCCGCCTCGAAATTTTCGACCGTTACAATATCTGGGAGGCCGTCGCCACCCGCTGCGCAAGCCGCCAGCGTCTTGTCGAAAACCTGATTGTTTCCAAGGTCTTCAACAACAATCTTGATGTCAGGATTTTGCTTGTTGAACCCTTCGACAGTGGATTTAAGCGCCGATGCGGCGACATTCCAGCTCCAGATGGTTACGGTCTCGGATTGCGCCATTACCGGTGCTGCGAGGAGCACCAGAGCCGTCGACGCGCCAAGAAATTTAAAGCACATTGAAAACCTCCCTTTTTTCAATTGCCGTTCTTTAGCGAACATGGGCACATTACCGGCGGCAGGAAATCTGTCTCGTACAAAGGGAACATCGATTTGGCGGAAAGTAAGATTGCCGAAAGAGCCTTCTACCAGCCGGGTGCAAGCAGCATCGAAGGCATGCCGACCACGCTCCAGCTTTTTTACAACCACCCGCCCATCATGCTCAGGCCGCACTGGCATGCGCAGGTGGAGGTGAACTATGTGATGTCGGGATCCGTACATTACCGGATGGGCGACCACGACCTTTCGCTCGATGCCGGCCAGATGTGCATTTTCTGGGGTGGCCAGCCGCACCAGATGGACCGTTCCTCCGATGATTCGATTTATGCGGGCGCGCATCTGCCGCTCGTCCATTTTTTCCGCATGCGGCTGCCGGCTGCGGTTTCCAGCCTGCTGATGGGCGGCGCGACGATGGTAAGTGCGCAGACGGACCGGGCCGACGAGGAAAATTTCGGCCGCTGGTTCCGTTACGTCACGTCGGGTGATCCGGCCAAGGCGCAGCACGCGGTGGAGGAATTGCTGCTGCGGGTGGAGCGCATGTTCCTCGAGCCCTATACCGTCATATCCTCCGCCGTCAGCGGCAAGCGGGAAGAAAATGACGAGAGCATGGCGCCCTCCATCGGCGTGGTGCGCATGTGCGATTTCATTGCCGCCAATTTTCTAGACGACATCGACGCGACCGAAATTGCCCACGCCGCCTCGCTTCATCCGAAATATGCGATGAACCTGTTTCGCAAATCTACCGGCATGACGCTGATCAAATACCTCACCTTGCTCAGGCTTTCCCGCGCGCAGGCGATGCTGATGAACGGCAAGGACAATATTCTGCAGATTGCCATGGAAAGCGGCTTCGGCTCCGTCAGTGCCTTCAACAAGGCGTTCCGTCAGATCGCCGGCATGTCGCCTTCCGATTTCCGCCGCGACATGCGCGCGACGGCGGCTTAATTTTCCGCCTCTTCAAAATCGGAGTAGCCGGCACTGCGCTGACCTGCCGCCTTGCGATAGGCGCGGGGCGAATTGCCGAGCATTCGCCGGAACATGGTGGTGAAAGCCGGAATATTCTCATAACCGGCATCCAGCGCCACATTGGTCACTGCCTCGCCCGCGGCAAGCCTTGGCAAAGACGCAAAAATGCAGGCCTGCTGGCGCCAGGTGACGAAACTCAGCCCCAACTCTTTGCGAAATAACCGCGTAAAGGAGCGCCGGCTCATGCCCATGGCGGCGGCCCAGTCATCGATTTCCACTCTGGCGACAGGCTTTTTCAGGAACTCGCGGCAAAGACCGGCAAGACGCTGATTATCGGGAAAAGGTAATCCCAGCGGGCGTTCCGGCAGACGGTTGACCTCATCAAGCAGAAGCGCCCGCACCAGTCCCTGCCGATGAAAAGCGGCGGGTTGCAACTCCTCGCCCAGCAATTCCGAAATCAGGCTGGAGGCAAGGGCGGTAATTTCCACCACCCTTGGGGCCTCGGCTTGAAACAGATCGGGGTGAACGTAAATCGAATGCATCTCCACCGTTGAGATGATCTCGGCCTCGTGTTTCAGCCCGGCTGGAATGATAAGCCCGTGACCGGGCGGTATCATCCAGCGCCCGGCGGCGGTGCTGACCAGCACGACGCCCTGGCGTGCGCACCATATCTGCACCCGTCCATGGCTGTGGATCGGCGTACGGTGTCCTGTGGGATAAGCACGGTGAAGCGCCAGCACCGGCTCGTTGGTGCCGTCGATCAATTTCAGGCTGCGCTCATGGTCGTCATCCGCCAGACGGGCGGGTTGTAGCGATTTGATTTTTGCCATTTGGCCCATTCACAAAGAAACTCGTCCAGAACACGAAAGCAGGCCAGAAACAATATGAATAAAAGCGGGAAGAAATAAAGACACGTTTCCCGTCTCTCGCGGGAAATCTGGAGAGGATACATCATGGCCACCGTCACCAGCACCGGGTTCAGCCCGCAACGCACGGCGTTTTCAATCATTGCAGCAGCCAGCTTCTGCCACATGCTCAACGACATCATGCAATCGCTGCTGACGTCGCTTTATCCGCTGCTGAAGGCCAATTACGCGCTCGACTTCATGCAGATCGGGCTGCTCACCTTCGCCTTTCAGGTCACGGCATCGCTGTTGCAGCCGGTCGTCGGCATGGTGACCGATCGCTGGCCCATGCCTTTCTCCCTGCCAGTCGCCATGCTGTCCACCTGTGCCGGCCTCATCACGCTCGCATTCGCTCACAGCTTCGAGGTGCTCGTGATCGGCGCCTGCCTGATCGGTGTCGGCTCGGCGATCTTCCATCCGGAGGCGTCCCGCGTTGCCCGTCTGGCATCCGGTGGTCGCCACGGTCTGGCACAGTCCTTCTTCCAGGTTGGTGGCAATACAGGCACGGCCATCGGCCCGCTGCTGGCCGCCTTCATCGTCATCCCGTTCGGTCAATCCAGCCTCAGCTGGTTCTCACTGATCGCGCTGATGGGCTTTGCCGTCTTGTCCTGGGTCGGCGTCTGGTATACCCGCCACCGCCGCGCGAACGTCGGCAAGGCTCCGGCCAGCCGCGCACTTCCGCTGGCACGCGGCACCGTGATGATGACGCTTGCCGTGCTGGTGGTTTTGACCGCCACCAAGAACGCCTATCTCGCCAGCCTTTCCAGCTATTTCACCTTCTACACCATCGAGAAGTTCGGGCTGGGCGTGCAGGATGCGCAGGTTCTGCTGTTCCTCTTCCTTGGCGCTTCTGCGGCGGGCGTTTTCTTCGGTGGCCCGATCGGCGACCGCTTCGGCTCGCGCGTCGTCATCTGGTTCTCGATCCTCGGCGTCATTCCTTTCGCGCTGATGCTGCCCTATGCGAACCTGTTCTGGACGACCGTTCTCGTCGTCGTCATCGGCTTCGTCTTCTCCTCCGCCTTCTCGGCAATCGTCGTGTTCGCGCAGGAACTGGTACCCGGGCGCGTTGGTCTCATCGCCGGCATGTTCTTCGGTTTTGCCTTTGGCTTCGGTGGCATCGGGGCCGCGGTTCTCGGGATCTATGCGGATAAGGAAGGCATCGAGTTCGTCTATCGCATCTGCTCCTACCTGCCGCTGCTCGGCCTGTTGACCGTGCTTTTGCCAAAGTTGCCGAGCCACCGGTAAAGACCCTTCGCTCTCAAGCGTTTCGTGACGGCAGTCACCTGTGATAATCACGGTGACTGCCGTAATTCGTTGAGCGAAGACCAGCCACATGCAGATACCGATAAAATCGATCCTCGTCTTTCATGCTGCGGCAAGGGCGGGCAGCATTTCGCGGGCGGCGGAAGAGCTGAGCGTTACGCCTTCAGCCGTTTCCCAGCAGATCCAGTTGCTGGAAGGCCAGCTTGGCACGACGCTGATGGCGCGGACCGGCCGCAAGGTGACGCTGACGGAGGCGGGCGAGCGGTACTTTTCGATGATCACCGCACAGATCGAGCAGATCACCGATGCCACCGACAGTATTCGCGGCTTCCGCTCGGTGACGACACTGACAATCAGGGCAACCCCGACCATTTCCAACAAATGGCTGCTGCCGCGTCTCGGCTCCTTTCTGGAGGAGCATCCCGAACTGGAAGTGCGCCTCGACGGCACCAACGAGCCGACCGATTTTTCGCAGGAGCTTGTCGACATAGAGCTGCGCCATGGCGATGGCCGCTGGCCGGGCCTGTTTGTGGAAGGGCTCGTGGAGGAAGAGTTCCTGCCGGTCTGTTCACCGGACATGCCCGGTGCCGGCACATTCCTGCCCGAAGATTTGCAGAACCAGCGGCTTATCCACTCGGTCAAGGCGCAGGCGCAATGGAACCACTGGTTCCCGCTCTCCGGCGTGACGGCTGAAAAGCGCTGGCGCCGCGTTCTGTTCGATCGCAGCCACATGGCCATCGACGCCGCCGTTCTAGGCATCGGCGTGGCGCTGGAAAGCACGTTGATGATGGAGCGGGAACTGCAACGCGGAATGCTGATCCCGGCCGTGGCCGATGCACCCCGCATCAAGCTCGTCACGCAATGGATCGTTTGCCCGCATTCCCACCTGCGCCAGAGAAAAGTGACGCTGTTTCTGGAGTGGATGCGAAAACAACGCGACGAGTGGCGTGCCCGTCGCGTTGTCTGATGCTTCAGGCTTCCTGCTTCAGTCTCAATAAAGACCCATCAACCGTATCGGCCCGAGCGTCAGCACCGGGAAAAGCACGAGTGCGAATATGGCGAGCGTCAGCACCGTCATCGGCGCCAGCGAACCACGAATGACATCCTCGATCTTCATGTTCGCCACCTGTGCTGCCGCGAACAGGCAGACCCCGACCGGCGGCGTCACAAGGCCGAGTGTCAGCGTCATGACAGTCACGATCAGGAAGTGGATCGGATCGATGCCAAGCGCCTCCACCGGCGGCATCAGCACCGGAATGAGGATGAACATGGCAGGGATAGCCTCCATGAAGATGCCGATGATCAGCAGGAAAACGAAGATCACCAGCATGCCCGACATTGGCCCAAGGTTCATCGCCTTCAAAAGCTCGGCCACCTGTTCCGGCAGGCCGTCGAAGGTGAAGACCCAGGCGGCAAGCTGCGAGGTGGCGGCGATGAACAGGATGGTGCCGGAAATGCGCGCCGTGGAGATCAGTATTTCCGGCAATTCGCGAACCGGCAGCGTGCGATAGACCAGCACACCCAATACGGCCACATAAACGACCGCGATGGCTGCGGCTTCCGTCGGCGTGAACAGGCCACTGGCGATACCGATGATGAGGATCAGCGGCGTGAGCATCGGCAGGATGGCGCGAAGGCCGGTGACGATAACCAGACGGAAATTGAAGGGCGTCGGCGGATTGTAGCCGTAATGCACCGAATAGAAATGGTTAAACACAAGAAAAGCGAAGGCGATGAAGAGGCCGGGCACCAGACCCGCAATGAGCAGCGTGCCGATCGACACGTTGGCAATGGAACCGGCAATCACGATCAGGATCGAAGGCGGGATGATGGAGGAGAGCGTGGAGGTGCAGAGCGTCATGCCGACGGCATAACCCTTTGGAAATCCGTGTCGCTCCATGGCCTTGATTTCGATTGCGCCCACAGAGGCGATATCGGCGACAGAGGAGCCGGAGACGCCGGAAAAGATGACCGACGAAATGACGTTGACGTGGCCAAGCCCACCGGGAAGCCAGCCGACCATGGCCTCGGCGAAATCGAAGATGCGCTCCGCCACACGCCCGCGCTCCATCACCGTACCGACCAGAATAAAGAGTGGCACGGCGACGAGAAGGAAAGAGTTCATCGACGAGAACATAGTCTGCGACAGAAGGTCCATGGGCATGGAGGTGAAGAGCCACAGCGTGCCGACACTGGCGAGCGCCAAAGCGATGGCGAGCGGCACACCCAGCATACTGAGACCGAAAAAGGCGACGAGAAGAAAGACCGACATGGCTCAATGTCCTGCTGAAATGGAGATATCGGCGTGCGCGATCTCGTCCGCGGGGATACCGATCTCGGGGAGCGCGATCAGGTCCCGCCTGCTGCGCAGCGATTCGATGATGGCCAGCACGGCGATGACGGCCGAGACAGGCAGAACCATGCCGACGGTCCACATGGGGATGGGCAAAGTCGCGGCGGTCTCGTTCATCATGATCTGCTGGCGCACCAGGGTGAAGCCCGTCCAGCCCATCATGCCGAAGAAGAACACCGAAGAACCGACATAGATCGGCACCGCCAACCGCCTGAACAGGCGGTGGAAAAGCACTAGAAATAGCACGACCCGGGCGCTTTCAACGGTGCGGAAACCTGCGGCGAGGCCGAGGAACACCATCCAGATGAAGAGAAAGCGTGTCGCCTCCTCGGTCCAGGGAAGAGGGCTGCCGATGAGGCGGCCAATGACCTGGAGAAGAACGACGACAAGAATACCGAAACAGGCCGCCCCGGCGGCGACATCAGCGATGACCTTGACGATGGTGCCGAGCACCGACGGTTTCGTATCGCGCATGACAATACCCTTCCACTGCTGAAACCGGATATCCGGTAAAACGAATGCCACCCTGCCGTTGCGGCAAGGCAACCCTTGCTGACGCTGGGAGCGGCCGGGTTGCTAATCGGTGCAACCCCGGCCCTCCTTTCACTGGCGGCGTCAGTTCGTCTTGAGGAAAGCCTGCGTCTTGTCGAAAAACGCCTGATCTTTCACGAGGGCGGAGAACTTTGCCGAAAGACCAGTCGCGACAGCCACGAAAGCCTTGCGCTCGTCATCGGTCAGCGTGTTGACCTCCATGCCGTTCTTCTTCAGCGTTGCGAGCGACTTGTCGATATCGGCAGCATCGTTCTCGGCTTTCCACAGCTCGGTTTCCGTGGCCGCGTCCCTCAACGCTGTCTTGAAGCCCTCGTCGAGGCCTTCGAAACGGGCCGGGTTCATGCCCAGCACCCAGGCGTCAGCGATGTGGTTGCTGATCGTCAGGTATTTCTGCACTTCATAAAGCTTGGCGCTGACCGGCACGTTGACCGGATTTTCCTGCCCGTCGACGACTTTCAGCTGGAGCGCGTTATAGACTTCCGCAAAGGCCATCGGCGTCGGGGCAGCACCCATGGCGCCGAAGAATTCGACCCAGAGCGGATTGTTCGGCACACGCAGCTTCATGCCCTTGAGATCGGCAGGCGATTTGATCGGCGCCTTGGAGTTGGTGATCTGGCGCAGCGGCCGAGACCAGAGATCGAGCCCAAGAATGCCGATCTTGCTCAGATCGCCGGAAAGCTCCTTGCCAAGATCGCTGTCGAGATAGACGCGCAACTGGTCGATATCGCGGAACTGATAGGGAATGGCGATGGCCGTGAATTTCGGATTGAACGTCGCGTAAAGCGATGTCGAGTTCAAGAGCATGTCGAGCGAACCGCCGGCCAGCTGCTTGACGCCCGCCGAAGGATCGCCGCCATAAAGCGTGCCGTTCGGAAACACCTTGATCTTGAGCTTGCCGTCGGTCTTCTTCGAAACAATCTCGGCGAACTTGTTGGCCGCGAGCGTGATTTCCGACGTATCGGAATCCGGCGTCGAAAGCGTGAGCGTTTCCGCCTGCGCGATCGATGCAACAAGCATGGTGGCGGCAAGAGCCAGCCCGTAAAGTTTTGAAATTTTCATGTGTTCCTCCCTTTGTTGTGTCTAAACAGTTTCGAGCGTTCCTCCGAACGCATTCATGCGCTTAATTTCAAGGATCACACCGCTGTGATCAAGTTCGCCCGCGCCATGCTCGACCATGGAACGGAACAGCCGGTCAACCTCCTCGCTGACCGGTAATTTCAGGCCCCGCCCCCGGGCAAAGGCCAGTGCCGTGGACGTATCCTTCAGCTGATATTTCGCTGGTCCGCCGGGGCGAAAATCGCCCTCAACCATGCGTTTTCCGTGCTGGCGGAAGACGGTGGAATCGGCAAAGCCACCAAGCAAAGCCTGCCGCACCTTCGCCGGGTCGGCTCCGCCCTCTTCGACAAGGGTGAGGGCCTCCGCGACGGCGCAGATCGTTGAAGCCACGATCAGCTGGTTGGCGAGCTTGGCCAACGAGCCGCAACCCACCGGACCGACATGGGTGACGCGGCCAAGGCAATCGAATAGTGGCCGCAGCGCATCCACGTCCCGCTGTTCACCACCGGCCATGATCGCAAGCGTTCCTTCGATCGCCCCTTTTTCACCGCCGGAAACCGGTGCGTCGACATAAGCGACGCCATGAGCCTTTGCCGCCTCCGCCTGTTGCCGTGCGCTGTCGACGGGAATGGAACTCATTACAAGAAGGACCGCGCCAGGTTTCATCGCTGAAATGACACCCGACGCCCCGTGCAAAACCTCGTCGCAGACCGGGCCTGAACTCAGCATGCAAAGCACGACATCCGCCTGCGCCACCGCCGCGCCAGCTGTCGCCACCGGCTCAACGCCTTTTTCCACCAGAATGGAGGCTTTTTCAGCGCTGCGGTTCCAGGCCCTGACCGGGAAACCGGCCTCAGCCAGACGCGCCGCCATGGGTGCGCCCATGATGCCCGTTCCGATGACGGCAATGTCGCGGATGTCCTGCATTTTCTCCATCCTTCAAAGCCATTGCCGGTTGAGGAAACGCACCGGCAACTCTTCTTCGATGAGGGCGGGAAACGCCTCGCGAAACCGGTCGAGATGGGGTGTTTTCAGATGGTCGTCGAAAGCTTCGCGGCTGTCATAGACCTCGTAGAACACCACGTTGTTTCCGGATTCCGGCCGCACCACATCGAATTGCCGGCAACCCGGTTCATCCTGAACCGAATGGATGGCATCATCTTGCGCTGCGTTCAGAAAGGCATCCATCGCGTCAGGCTTGACCCGGAATTCCGCGATTACCACGAAAGCTCCATTCGGCATGTCCCGTTCTCCGTCCATCACGCCGCAGCATCTTTTTGCGGACGGAACTGGTTTTCCATGTCCTGGCGAAGCTTCACCACATCCAGGTCGCTCACCAGTTCCACATCGTCGAAGCTGACGATCTGGTCCTTCCTGATGGCGCGCTTCAGCTTGACATTATGGGCAAGGCCGATCGGCAGCGCCTTGATGTCCAGGCTGCGGGTGGCCGGGATGGCATTGGCCCAAACCGCGTAACCGCCCTCGCCATCAAGCATTTCGCCGGGCTGCATGTCCTTCTTGGCCGTCGCAACCGCATCGCCGCGGAACTCCTTCGAGCAACCGGTGGCCTCATTGCGCAGTACGGCCGAAAGCACGCTGATCGAAGTTTCGAGACCGATGATGTGAAACGGACGCCACATGGAGGCGTACCAGCCCGAAGGATCGGTCAGCAGTCCATATTGCTTGAAGCAGGCGCGGGCATATTCATTATGCGCCTTGAAGGTGACGAAAACGCCGTAACGGATGTTATTAAACACCTCGCGACCATCCGGCTCCTGGCTTGCGGCAATATCCACGAGACCGGAGCGCGACATGCGGCCACCATCCGCAGCAGGGCGGAAGACGCGGGCCAGATCGTGCAGGCCGGCGGGCGGGAAGGCCAGACCGTCATCCGGGCAATCCAGCCCCGTGCCGTTTGCGACCGCCGCCATCTCGATGGCCGCCTTGGTGCCGTCGGTAAATGAATTGTACATTTTCGGATTGAAGTCGCCCTTGGCCACTTCCTCGTCAGTCCAGCCAAAGTAGCTCCAGACCGTATCAGGCGTCGAATACCGGTAACGCGGCTCGAAATTCATGCCCTTGCCGGCGGAAACGACCTCGAAGCCGGTGGCGCGTGCCCAATCGACCAATTCGCAGATCAGGGCCGGCTGGTCACCGTAAGCCATGGAGTAGATAAGACCCTTGGCCCTCGCCTTTTCGGCCAGGATCGGCCCGACCATCACATCGGCTTCCACATTGACCATGACGACATGTTTGTTGTGGTCGATGGCTCCGAGCGCATGGCGCGCGCCAGCCAGCGGATGGCCGGTCGCCTCGATCACGCATTCAATCTCGCCACAGGCGAACAGTTCGTTCACATCGTCGGTCACATAGGTCTTGCCGCTCTTCAGCGCATCGGCGCAGCTCGTCGCGTCATAACGCTCCTTCGGCCAGCCGACGCGTTCAAACGATTCCCGCGCCTTGCCGACATTGAGATCGGCGACGGCGACCATGTGGAAACCGGCGATGCGCTGCGCCTGCGCCAGAACCATGGAACCGAACTTGCCGGCACCGATGAGACCGACCCTGACGGGCTTGCCACCGGCTGCGCGCTGCGACAGAAGAGAATAGAGATTCATGTTTTGACATCCTTCGCTGGGGAAATTGCTGGCGAGAGTGCCCAGTCAGCCCGGCGAAGGCCATGCGATACCGAGGCTGCGAAGGGTTGACCCTCGCGGCACCGAAGACATGACTTTTCTGCGTTCCTCCCGGATCCCGGCACACACTTGCGCCGGCTCCCGCGGTCGCCTCCCAAAGCAACCCTGGGAACAGAGTAGGAGCGTTCAAATATTAGTTCTATTTAGAAAAACAGATTTTTCTTTTAATTTTTCTAACAAACTATCAGGCCGATTTGCGCAGCATCAGATCGGCACTGAGGAGAATGCGCTCGCGCATCCGTGTCGTGTCATCCGCCTCCTCATTCAGCTTCTGCAGCAGAAGTTCGATCGATAGCCTGCCGATTTCGTTATAATTCTGCGCAACCGTGGTAATCGGCGGGCAGGCATAACGCGAAAGCGGATGATCGTCATGGCCGGCGACCCTGAGATCGTAATCCGTGCCATGGCCGACCCTGATGCCCTTCTGGAAAGCGGCGGCGATGACGCCGAAGGCGATACGGTCATTGGCGCATAAAATAGTGCGCGAGGGCAAATGCCCTGCCCCATCCAGCAACCGGGTCGCTTCATCAAAGGCGAAACGCTCGAAATCCCAAGTGACGGTGCCGGGAACACCGATGACATGCGGCTCGAAACCAAGACGCTGCATCGCCTCCTCATAGGCCGTGCGGCGCGTTGCGGCGTTGGTATTGACCTGCGGCATGTCGAAGAAACAGGGCGGCTCGCCCGAACGGCAGAGATAATCCACCATCAGCCCGACGCTCTGGCGGTTGTCGGTGCCGACAAAGGCCGAGGTCTCGTCGAGTGGCGAATCGACATAAACTATCGGTATGCTGGCCGCCAGCTGCTCTAGCGTGGCGCGATGGGATTTGACGCCGAGCGGAGCGATGATGGCGCCCGCGACATTCATCGACTTGAAGGTGCGGATAGCCCGATCCTCGATTTCCGCCTTGCCGTCGGACGACAGCACGAAGGCAAGGAACCCCGCCTCGTTGGCGATGAGTTCGATACGGCTCGTCAGCGCCATGTAGAACGGGTCGGTCGAGTTGGGAATGATGATGCCGATGATATTGGAGCGGCGGCGGTTGAGGTTGACGGCGAAGATATTCGGTCGGAAGCCCGATTTCTTCAGCGCATCCTCGATGGCATCCCGCGTCTTCTTGCGGACCGAGGCCGGATCATTGAAGTATTTCGAAACAGTCGGGCGGGAAAGGCCGACGAATTCCGAGAACTCTTCCATCGTCCTGATAGATTTGGCCAAAGTGCTTGCCCCCATGAAATATTACATGTGGTACTCTATATCGACCGGCCTTCGCACGAAAAGCCGGTCGAATACGGTTATCAACGGCCAAACGATCATTCGGCTGCAAATTGCACTTTCATCGTCGCCGGATCGGACGGCTTTTTCATAAAGAACGGCAGCATATCCGAAAGCGGCAGCCGGTGCGACACCAGCCGCGCCACAACATCGCCATCCGTTTCCAGAATGGCAAGCGCCTGCGGTATGTTGCGGTTCAGCGAATGTGAGCCGACAAGCTTCAGCTGCCGCCGGAAGATTTCGAAAGGCGCAACCGAGATACGGGCATCCGGCGCGCAGACACCGAAAAACAGCGCCGTGCCGCCATCCGCGATCAGCGGGATCATTGCTTCCGCAACAGCTGCGATGCCGGTCGCATCCGCCACGAAATCGAACGACTTCTGTTGCCGCAGCAGCGCCTCAGACCCGGAAACCGCCGGCTGAAGTCCAAGACTTTCAGCGAAGTCCAGCCTGCTTTCGTTGATGTCCGCAATCGTCACCGTCGCGATGCCGCGTGATTTCAGCGACAAGGCGAGCAGCAGGCCGATGGGGCCGGCGCCAAAAACAAGCGCATTGCCCGGCACCGACCCACTCTCGCCAATGCCCGCGCTCTGCATGCCGTTGACGACGCAGGCGAGCGGTTCGGCAAGTGCTGCCACGTGATAGGGCATCGAATCTATGCCATGCAGTTGGTCGGCGCGCACCACGCTGAATTCCGCAAAACCGCCATTGTGGGAAACGCCATAGGCCTTCAGCGTGCTGCAAAGATTGGTAAGCCCTTTCCTGCAACTGGGGCAGGTGCCGCAGGGCAGATTGGGATCGACGACAACCCTGTCGCCGACCTTGATGCCCGTGACATCTGCCGCCACCGCCGCAACTTCGCCGGCATATTCATGGCCGGGAATGACGGGAAAGGCACCGTCACCGTAACGCGCATGCAGCACGTCGATATCGGTATGGCACAGCCCCGAAGCCTTTACCCGGACAAGGGCATGCCCCGGCGGCAGATCGGCGACGGGCACGTCAGTAAGCACGGCACGTCCCTTCTCGACGAATTGAATCGCATGCATGGTCATCTCCGGCTTTTCAGCTCATCCAGTTGCCGCCGTCGACATTATATGTCTGGGCGAGAATATAGTCGCTGTCGGAAGAGGCGAGGAAAACTGCAAGGCCCTTGATGTCATCCGGCGTGGCGAAACGGCCGATCGGCACGGATTTGGCTACCGCCGCCTTCTTCTCACCCGGCTTCAAGCCTTCCCATTTAGCGAAATGCGCATCGACCACTTCCCAATGCTCGCCATCCACGACACCAGGCGCAATCGCATTGACGTTGATGCCGTGTTTGACGAGCGCCAGCGCCGCCGACTGCGTGGCGGAAATGATCGCCGCTTTGGAAGCGCAATAAAGCGTGACGAGCGCCTCGCCCCGCCGACCGGCCTGGCTCGCCATATTGATGATCTTGCCGCCGCGCGCACGCGCGATCATGACATTGGAGACGGCCTTCATCATGAAAAGCGGCCCCTTGAGATTGATGTCGAAAACCCGCTCATAGCTCTCTTCGGTAATGCCGTTGATCGGCGCCATATCGAAGATCGCGGCATTGTTGACGAGAATATCGATGCCGCCGAATTCCTCATCGACCGCCTTTACAACCGCATCGATCTGACCAAGGTCAGTCACGTCCAGCCGGATGGCCTTGGCGGATGGGCCGATAGCGGCTGCAGAAGCGGTTGCCCTGGCAATATCGATATCGGCGATGATGACCTTTGCACCCTCATCGGCGAAAGCCCGTGCAAAACCAAGGCCGATGCCGCGGGCGGCGCCGGTAATCAGCGCGACCTTGTTCTTCAATCTCATGTCGATCTCCGTGATGCATGACGAGTAAATTGGCCATGCCCGTTTGTTGTTAGATGTTTTCCTCCCTCCCCTCATTGCTGTGCTTGTCACAGGAATCAGGAGATGGATGTGACAGCCCCACCCATGCCGCCCGCCACCAAGAGGCGAACGGGCGGCACGCCGGGAGGACGCGGCTACTTGATGTAGCCCGCGCGGGTCATGTCACGCTCGACCTGTTTCTGGGCGCCCTCGAGCGCCGTATCGACGGTGTGCTGGCCGGAAAGTGCTGCCGCAATCTGCTGGCCGACAACCGTGCCGATCGACTGGAATTCCGGTATGGCGACGAACTGCACGCCGGTATAGGGGACCGGATCCTTTGTCGGCTTCGACGGATCGGCGGACATGATGGCTTTCAGCACCGTATCCGCAAAGGGTGCGGCCTTCTTGTATTCCGGCAGCTCATAGGTGGATTTGCGCGTACCGGGCGGCACGGCGACCCAGCCTTCGCTTTCGCCGACCGTCTTAACATAGTTCTTCGAGGTCGCCCATTTAACGAATGACTTGGCGGTTTCGAGCTTCTTCGTGGTGTTCGGAATTGCAAGGTTCCATGACCACGACCAGCTCGATCCGTTCGGCGTTGCCTCTACCGGAGCACGCGTGAAAGCGGTCTTGTCGGCAACCTGGCTCTGTTTGGGATCGTAGATACGTCCCGCAGCCGAGGTGGCGTCGATCCACATGGCGCAATGGCCGGATGCGAACAGCGTCTGGTTCTCGTTAAATCCGTTGGTGGCCGCACCGGGCGGGCCGTAGGAGGTCATCAGCGCAACATAATCCGAGATCGCCTTTTTCCACGGCTCGCTCGTCAGCTGCGGCTTCCAGTCCATGTCGAACCAGCGTCCACCATAGGTATTGATCATGGTACCGAGGAAAGCCATGTTCTCGCCCCAGCCCGGCTTGCCGCGCAGGCAAATGCCATATTGCTGTTTCGACTTGTCCGTCAGCTTGGCCGCAAAGTCCTTGATCTGGTCGTAGCTCGGATTATCAGGCATTTTCAGGCCGGCCGCGTCGAACAGGTCCTTGCGGTAAAGGGTGAACGAGCTTTCGGTATAAAACGGCACCGCGTAAAGCTTGCCGTCCACCGTCAGGCCCTTTTTGATCGGATCGAGCAGATCGGCGTAATCGTAATCGTCGCCGAGATCATCGACCGGGGCCAGCCAACCCTGCTTGCCCCAGATCGGCGCTTCGTAACCGCCGATGGTCATGATGTCGAACTGGCCGCCATTGGTGGCGATATCAGTGGTGACGCGTTCGCGCAGAACATTCTCTTCCAGCACGATCCAGTTGATCTTGTTTCCTGTTTCCTTCTCCCAGGCGCTGGAAAGCTTCTGCATGATGATCATGTCGCCATTGTTGACAGTGGCGATGTTGATTTCTTCCGCCTGCGCAAGTCCGGCCAAAAGGCCCGCTCCAACCACAGACGACGACAGAATTCCAATGAATTTGCTCATGAGACCCGCTCCTCCTTTACGGATGTCCACGCACAACAATACATGCGTAAATTTTTATCTCGCAAAATCGCGCCATTTGTCAACATCCAAAAACAAACGGTGACGTGAGCAATCTTGGATATATTGCTATAACTCGCTGTTTTAAAGCCGATAACGTCATCAAAAATAATTGCATGACCCGCTATACTTGCTGCATCGCAACAAAAATTTCATCAAAAAATATCTTGACGCGCGTAAATTTTAACTGATATCCGGAAAATAACAGAGCCGGGACGCCGGGGATTTTCACCCACCGGAAAGGTGGGAGCCGAATACATATGGAGGAGACGATGAGGCAGGTATCCGCACTGGCGCCGCACGCGAAAGGCCCGACCATTACGGCGGGTGAAATCCTCGTGGAAATCATGGCGACGACAGTGGGCGACGGCTTTCTCGAGCCGCAAACGCTGATCGGCCCCTTTCCAAGCGGCGCGCCCGCCATCTTCATCGACCAGGTCGCGCGTTGCGGCGGCAGCGCCGGCATTATCGCGGCTGTGGGCGATGACGATTTCGGCCGCCTCAACATCGAGCGGCTACGCCGTGACGGCGTGGACATATCGGCCATCGCCACCATTGCGGACCGGCCGACCGGCAGCGCTTTTGTCCGCTACAGGGAAAACGGTGCACGGGATTTCGTTTTCAACATCGCCCATTCCGCAGCGCGCGAAACGCACATGACTGATAAGGCGCAGGCTCTCATCGAACAGGCGGGCCATGTGCACGTCATGGGATCGGCGTTTGCGATTGCCGGTATCGGCGAGATCATTCTGGAGGCGATCAAAAGCGTCAAGGCGCGCGGCGGCTCGGTGTCTTTCGATCCGAACATCCGCAAGGAACTGGTGCAGGGTAACGAGGGCCGCAAGCTGATCGACGATCTCCTTGGTGTAACCGACCTTCTGCTGCCTTCCGGCGAAGAACTTCAAGCTGCCTCCGGTCTGGATGACGAGGACGCAGCGATAGAAAAGCTCCTCGCCTCAGGTATCGGCGAGATCGTGCTTAAGCGCGGCGCGCAAGGCGCCAGCCACTTCAGCCGCGCCTATGGCCGCATCGACGCCCCCGGACTGACGGTCTCGGAAATCGATCCGACCGGCGCCGGCGACTGTTTCGGCGCAACTTACCTCACCTGCCGCCGCCTCGGCATGCATCCCGAAAGAGCGCTCGCCTATGCCAATGCATCAGGCGCGCACAACGTCATAAAGCGCGGCCCCATGGAGGGCGCTGCCAGCCTTGCCGAACTTGACGCCTTCATGACCGCGCTATTGTCGGAGGAAGTCCTATGACCGCAATTCTGGAAAATCTCGCCGCCGCGCGCCGTGCCGGCAAGCCGGCAGGCATCACTTCGGTCTGCTCTGCCCACCCCGTTGTCCTGCGCGCCGCAATCCGCCGCGCCGCTGCCGGTCAAACAGCCGTGCTGATCGAGGCCACCTGCAACCAGGTCAATCATCTCGGCGGTTATACCGGCATGACGCCGCGCGACTTCGTTACCTTCGTCAACAGCATTGCGCAGGAAGAAGGACTGCCCGGCGAGCTCCTGATTTTCGGCGGCGATCATCTCGGCCCCAATCCCTGGCGCAGGGAGGAAGCCGAGGACGCGCTGACAAAAGCAGCCACCATGGTCGAAGCCTATGTCACAGCCGGTTTTCGCAAGATTCATCTGGATGCGTCGATGGGCTGCGCCGGTGAGCCGGCCGCACTGGATGACGTGACCATTGCCAATCGCGCGGCAAAACTCGCGGCTGTCGCCGAAAAGGCAGCCGCCGAGGCGGGGCTGCCAAAACCGCTTTACATTCTCGGCACCGAAGTGCCGGTGCCGGGCGGCGCCGATCACGTGCTCGACATGGTGGCGCCCACCGAGCCGCAGGCGGCGCGCACGACCATTGACCTGCACCGTGAGATATTCGCGCAGCACGGTCTTTCCGATGCGTTCGAACGGGTCATCGCCTTTGTCGTGCAGCCCGGAGTGGAATTCGGCAGCGACAATGTCGTCGCTTACAATCCGGATGCGGCCACGGCGCTCAGCGCCGTGCTGGACGGCGAACCGCAACTGGTCTTCGAGGCACACTCGACGGATTATCAAACGAGAGCAGCGCTTGCCGCCCTGGTGCGCGATGGATATCCGATCCTGAAAGTAGGTCCGGGGCTGACCTTCGCTTACCGCGAAGCACTCTACGCTCTCGATATGATCGCATCCGAGATGGTCGGCGACTATGGCGACCGGCCGCTGGCGCGGACCATGGAACAGCTGATGCTCGGCGCGCCCGGCGACTGGCAGGGTCATTACCATGGTGATGACATCACGCTCAGATTGCAGCGTCACTACAGCTACAGCGACCGCATTCGCTATTACTGGACAAGGCCCGAGGCACTCGCAGCCGTTTCCGCCTTGCATAAGGCGCTTGACGGGAAGACAATTCCCGAAACCCTGCTGCGCCAATACCTCGGCGAGCTGCCGCTCGCCACGGTTGCAGGCAAGGATATGGAGGAGGTTCTGATCGCCGCGGTGGATCAGGTGCTAGCAACCTACCATGCGGCGACGGGCGAAGGTCGCTGCTAAGACAATCGTCAAGTTAAATTCGGATGCCCCGGCGGAGACGTTGCGGGTATCGGTCATGGAGGGGACTACCAATGGCAACACGAAACACGAGCGGTCTGGCGCGGGTTATGCTTGCGCCTTCGGTGCTGCTTTTGCTGGTGTGGATGATCGTGCCCCTGGCGATGACGCTGTGGTTCTCATTCCAGAACTACAATCTGCTCAACCCTGCCAATGTCAGCTTTGCAGGCCTGTTCAATTACCAGTATTTCTATACCGATCCGGCCTTCTTCCAGTCGATCTTCAACACACTTGCCATCGTCGGCGGCGTGCTTTTGATCACCGTCATCGGCGGTATTGCGATTGCGCTTCTGCTTGACCAGGACATCTTCGGTCAGGGCATCGTGCGCATCATGATCATCTCGCCCTTCTTCGTCATGCCGCCTGTCGCGGCGCTGGTGTGGAAGAACATGATCATGCATCCCGGTTACGGCGTGCTTGCCGATCTGTCGCGCTTCTTCGGCCTGCAGCCGGTCGACTGGTTCGCGCAGTTTCCGCTGCTCTCCATCATCATCATCGTCGCCTGGCAATGGCTGCCCTTTGCAACGCTGATCCTGCTCACCGCCCTCCAGTCGCTCGATGGCGAGCAGAAGGAAGCGGCCGAGATGGATGGCGCCAACTTCATCAACCGCTTCATCTACCTGACGCTGCCGCATCTTGCCCGCGCCATCACCGTCGTCATCCTCATCCAGACGATCTTCCTGCTCGGCGTTTACGCGGAAATCCTCGTCACCACCAATGGCGGCCCGGGTTACGCCTCGACCAACCTTGCCTTCCTCATCTATCGCACGGCGCTTCTGGGCTACGACGTCGGCGGCGCATCGGCCGGTGGCATCATCGCCGTCGTGCTCGCCAATATCGTCGCCATCTTCCTGATGCGCGCCGTCGGCAAGAACCTCGACCGTTAAGGAGAAGCGATCATGGCCCGCAAGACAACGACACGCGCAAAGATCGGCTTCACCATCGCGGCATGGGCCGTGGCGCTTTTGCTGTTCTTCCCGATCCTTTACGCCTTCCTCACCTCGATCAAGACCGAGCCGGAGGCGATCGCAGGCTTCAGCCTCATTCCCTCGGGCACGCTCGAAAACTACATCACCGTGCAGACCCAGCGCGATTACTTCAAGCCGTTCATGAACTCGGTCGTGCTGTCGCTCGGCTCGACGATCATCGCGCTCATGATCGCCATTCCCGCAGCCTGGGCCATGGCGTTCTCGCCGACCAAACGCACCAAGGACATTTTGATGTGGATGCTCTCCACCAAGATGATGCCGGGGGTGGCGGTGCTGGTGCCGATCTACCTGATCTTCCGCAATGCCGGCCTGCTCGATACCCGCATTGGGCTGACCGTCATGCTCACCTTCATCAACCTGCCGATCGTGGTGTGGATGCTTTATACCTACTTCCGCGAAATCCCCGGCGAGATCCTCGAGGCCGCCCGCATGGATGGTGCCTCGCTCTGGAACGAGATCGTGCATGTACTGACCCCAATGGCGGTTCCGGGCATTGCCTCGACGCTGCTCCTGAACGTCATTCTCGCCTGGAACGAATCCTTCTGGACCATCCGGCTGACGACCACCAATGCGGCACCGCTGACGGCCTTCATCGCCTCCTTCTCCTCACCGCAGGGGCTGTTCTGGGCCAAGCTCTCGGCCGCCTCGATGATGGCGATCGCCCCCATTCTCGTCATCGGCTGGTTCTCGCAGAAACAACTCGTGCGTGGCCTCACCTTTGGCGCCGTGAAATAAGGAACGACAATAATGGGCAGCATTTCCCTTCAGAACGTGTCCAAGCTCTTCGGCGAGGCAAAAGTCATCCCGTCGATCGATCTCGATATCCATGACGGCGAGTTCGTCGTCTTCGTCGGCCCGTCCGGCTGCGGCAAGTCAACGCTGCTGCGCCTGATTGCCGGGCTGGAAGACGTCTCCGGCGGCAGAATAGTCATCGACGGCAACGACGCCACCGAAAAGGCCCCGGCCGAGCGCGGCCTTGCCATGGTGTTCCAGTCCTATGCGCTTTATCCGCATATGAGTGTGCGCAACAACATCGCCTTCCCGCTGAAGATGGCCAAGCTCGACAAGGCCGTCATCGACAAGAAGGTCGACGATGCCGCCCGCATCCTCAACCTTACCGATTATCTCGAACGCCGGCCCTCGCAACTGTCCGGCGGCCAGCGCCAGCGCGTCGCCATCGGCCGCGCCATCGTGCGCGAACCGAAGGCGTTCCTGTTCGACGAGCCGCTCTCCAACCTCGATGCGGCGCTGCGCGGCACCATGCGGCTGGAAATCTCCGAGCTGCACAACACGCTGAAGACGACGATGATCTACGTCACCCACGACCAGGTGGAAGCCATGACCATGGCCGACAAGATTGTCGTCCTCAACCGCGGCAATATCGAGCAGGTCGGCTCGCCGATGGAGCTTTACCGCTCGCCCGCCAACCTCTTCGTCGCCGGCTTCATCGGCTCGCCGCGCATGAACCTGGTGACCGGCGATTACGCCCGGCAAAAGGGTGCGACCACCGCCGGCGTGCGGCCCGAGCACCTGACGCTGTCGAAAGAAACCGGCCTGTGGCAGGGCAAGGTCACGGTCGCCGAGCATCTCGGCTCCGACACCTTCCTCCACCTCGACGTCCCCGGCATCGGCCCCATCACCGCCAGAACCGACGGTGAATTCGAATGCAAACACGGCGATACCGTCTTCATCACACCAGATGATGCCAAAATCCACAGGTTCGATGACAAGGGCATCGCGATATGACGCCTTAAGTTCAGGCCTCGTCGATCCTGACACCGTTTCGGTCAAAAACATGAAGCCGTTCCTGCGGGAAACCGACCCGCATGGACTTGCCCGGCTGCAACAGCGCCCGATCAGACGAAAACAGCTTGAAGGGCAATCCATGCACGGTCAGGTGCAGGATGATGCCGAGACCCGTCGGCTCGACGAGATCGACGGTCGCCTCGACAGCACCATCCGCAGGCGAGACGGTGACATGTTCCGGCCGGATACCGAGTGTGACCCGCTCACCATCGGCAAGCTTCACGTCGCGGCCGAGTTCGAGGCGTGTGCCATCGCCGAGCACGACGAAACTACCGCCATTTTCCCGCCCGAGCCGTCCTTCCAGAAAATTCATGCCAGGCGAACCGATAAAACCAGCGACGAACAGATTGGCTGGGCGATCGTAGAGATCGAGCGGTGCGCCGATCTGCTGCACATGGCCGGCATTCATCGCGACGATACGGGATGCAAGCGTCATCGCCTCGATCTGGTCATGGGTGACATAAACCGAGGTAGCGCCGAGATCAGCATGCATGCGCTTGATTTCGGCCCGCATCTGCTCGCGAAGCCGTGCATCGAGGTTGGAGAGTGGCTCATCGAACAGAAAGGCCTTAGGCTGGCGCACGATGGCCCGGCCCATGGCGACGCGCTGGCGCTGGCCGCCGGAAAGCGCCTTCGGACGGCGTGCCAGATAGGGATCGAGACCGAGTTTCGCCGAAGCACCGGCCACGGCCGCCGCGATTGTCTCCTTGGTGCTGCGGCGCAGGCGCAGGCTGTAGCTCATATTGTCGGCGACGCTCATATGCGGATAAAGCGCATAGGACTGGAACACCATGGCGATATCCCGGTCCTTCGGCTTGCGGTCGTTGACGCGCTCACCGTCGATGGTCAATTCACCCGCTGAAATCTCCTCCAGACCGGCGATCATTCGCAGCAGTGTCGATTTTCCGCAGCCGGATGGGCCGACGAGGACGATGAATTCGCCGTCCTCGATCTTGAGATCGACCCCGTGCAGGACCGCGAGGTCGCCATAGGTCTTGCCGACATTCTTCAGCTCGATGGAAGCCATGGGATTATCCTTTCACCGCGCCGGCCGTCAGGCCCTGCACGAGATAACGTTGAATGAGCAGGAAGAAGAGACAGGCCGGAATGAGCGCCAGAACACCCGCCGCCATCATCTGCCCGAAATCGACGGAAAATTTTGAAACGAAGGTCAACAGCCCGACCGGGAACGTGGCGCTCTGGTTGCCCGAAATCAGCATCAGCGCAAACAGCAACTCGCTCCACGCTGCGGTGAAGACGAAGCCCAGCGTCGCAGCGATGCCCGGCAATGTCAGCGGCAGGATGATCTGGCGGAATGCCGTGAAGCGGCTTGCCCCGTCGATCATCGCCGCCTCTTCCAGATCCTTCGGAATACCGTCGAAGAATGACTGCATGAGGAAAGTGGCAAACGGCACGTTGAAGGCGGTGTAGACGACGACGAGACCCGTCAGGCTGTTGGTGAGGCCGAGCGGCGACAGCATCTTGAAGATCGGCGCGACCAGCATGACCAGGGGAAACATCTGGGTAATCAGCATCAGTGCCACGATCCAGTATTTGCCCTTGAAGCGGAACCGCGACAGCGCATAACCTGACAGTGACGAGAGTACCGTAACGGCAAGTGCCGTGGAGCCGGCAACGATGACGCTGTTCTTAAAAAATGTCGGGAAGGCACTGTTTTCTATGACATATCGATAATGATCGAGCGTCGCGTGCGACGGCCACATTCGCACGCCTTCGCTATAAAGGAGGTCATTCGGCGTGACCGAGACCTTGAGCAGCCAGAACAGCGGAAACAGCGCAAATACGATATAGGCGAGGATCGCCAGGCGATGGGCAAGGGTGAGGAATATCCTTGATGTCATCGGTCAGTCCTTCTCGATAAGGCGTTGGCGCAGGAGCACGATGAGCATGGAATAGGCCAGAAGCAGCACCAGAAGTACCAGCGCGATGGCCGAGGCATAACCGAAATCAAGCCGCCGGAAGGCCTGCGTGAAGATGTAGCTCGCAACGATCTGGGTGCGGTCTGCCGGTCCGCCATTGGTCATAACGATGATGAGATCGGCAAAATTGGCGATCCAGACGGTGCGCAGCAAAACGGTGATGGCGATGGTGGGTGCGAGAAATGGGAGGGTGATGGAGGTGAAGCGCTGCAACGGGTTTGCCCCGTCAATGGAAGCGGCCTCGTAAAGATCACGCGGGATCGCCTGAAGTGCGGCAAGCAATGTGATGGCGAAGAAAGGAATGCCCCACCAGACATTGGCGATGATCGGCCCCCACATGGCAAGCTGCGGATCGGCAAGAATATTGTTGGGCGCGGAGAGAAGCCCGAGCGAGACCATCCAGTGCGGCAGCGGTCCTATGACCGGATTGAACAGCCACGCCCAGTTGAGACCGGCAAGAAAGGTTGGCACGGCCCATGGAAGAAACACCAGCGCCTGGGCCAGCCCCCTGCCCGCGAACGGCTTGTCCAGCAGCAGCGCCAGAATGAGGCCGAAGAAAAACTGCAGGAATACCGAAGCCCCCGTCCACCACAGCGTATTTTTCAGCGCCCGGTAAAAGGCCGCATCCTGCGACAGTGCCTCCAGATGTTTCAAGCCAACGAAACCGCCGGAAAAAGGATTGAGCAGCTGCACGTCGCGAAAAGCATAGGACAGGCCGAGCACCAGCGGCACCAGCATGACGGCAACGATGAGCACGAGAACCGGCGCACTGTAGAGCCAGGGTTCGGCCCAGTCGGCAAAACGCTGCATTGCCGGCTTGCCGACGCGGTTGCGCGCGGCCACGGGTCCGGCGCCATGGGCATAGGACATGATTGATCGCTCCTGATCGGACGGCGGGAGGCGGACAAGTTTTTCTAACGCTTCTGGCCAGCCGGTCCGCACGTTTTGAAATGGGGCCTGCCGTTTGGGACAGCCCGCAAGAACGGCCGCGCGGGTTCAAACCTCGCGCGGCCAACCGTGTGGTTTATTTGGAGGCGAGGAACTTCTGCTGCGCCTTCGTCATATAGTCAGCCCATTGCTTGGCGAGGTCTTCCGGTGAGATATCGCCAAGAAGCGCTTCCTGCGATGTCTTGATAACCAGCGAATCCTTGAAGAAGGCGAATTCCTCAAGATAGGTCGGCATCTTCGTCGGCACAGCGTTCTTGTCCGCCAACTCGTCGAACCAGCCCTTGAACTGCTCGCTGGCATAGAAGGGGTCCTTCTCCGCCGACTTGTGCACCGGCAGCGCACCCGTCTTCTTGTTCCACTCGATATTGCCTTCCGGCCCTTCCAGCGTCTCGACCAGTTTCCAGGAGAGGTCCTTGTTGGCGGATGCCGACATGATCGACCAGCCGGCGAAACCGATGGTCGGGAAGGTCTTGCCGTCAGGCCCCTTCGGCATGGTCATGACGCCGAAATCTTCCGGCTTCATGCGCTGGGCAATGGCGATAAGGGCGTCCGGATCCTGATCGAGGAAGGCGCAGGTACCGGAATAAAAGCCCGCGACGATCTCGTTGAAGCCCCAGTTGACACTGTCTTTCGGCGCCAACCCGTTCTTGTAGAGATCGATCACATAGGTCAGGCCCTTCACCCAGCCAGGGCTGTCGAAGGTGGATGTGCCGTCCTTGGTGAAGAACTCGTTCGATCCCGCCATCGACGCGCCGAACATGACCCAGCCGTTAAGTCCGCCCGGCCCGCCACGCAGGCAATAACCGTATTTGCCGGGAAGTGCTGCAACCTTCTTGGAGGCATCGGCGAATTCGTCGAGCGTCTTCGGCAGCTCCTTCACGCCAGCCTGTTCCAGCAGTTTCTTGTTGTAGAACATGGCCCGGAGATAAAAGCCGTAGGGAAGCATATAGGCCGTGTTCTTCACATCACGGCCGAGTTCCAGAGTGCGCTCGCTCAGACCCTTGGTGTACTCCCACTTGGCGAGATAAGGCTCGAGACTTTCGAGCATGCCGTTATTGGCATAAAGCGAAAGCCAGGTGTCGGGCATTTCCATGACATCAGGCACATCGCCGGCGGAGACCATCGTGGCGAATTTCTGGAAGGCCTCGCTCCAGGGCAGCGAGATGATCTCCACCTTGGTGCCGGGATTGGCGGTTTCGAACTTCGAGACGATGCCCTTCAGCGTTTCCGTCCGTTCGGGACTTGTAATGACCTCGACCAGTTTCAAGGTCGTATCCGCCAGCGCCGTTCCGGTCATCAGGGCGGTAAAGATTGCTGCTGCTACCAGTTTTTTCATGTCGTTCTCCCCTTTTTGTCGTCAGTTTTAAAACGCGTCAGACGGCCGAGGCCGCCTTGATCGCGGGTTCGAGATCGTTCCAGAGCGCTTCCGTGCCCTCCAGTCCGACATGCAGGCGCACGGAACGCGCGCTGATGCCGAACGTGTGGGCGGAGTTTGGCTGCGCCTTCTGTTCAAGCACCACTTCACCCGGGACGATCAGGCTTTCATGCCCACCCCAGGAAACACCCAGTTTGAAAAGCTTGAGGCGGTCGGCAAAAGCGCGCACATCCACCCCTTCCTTGAAAATGAAGGAAAACAGGCCAGACGTACCGTTGAGGCCAGGCGGCAGGCGGTTCGCCAATCCCGGATGGCAGACCTTTTCCACCACATCGAGCGCCTGCAGGCGGCTGGCAATATCCAACGCCGATGCCTGATGCGCCTTCATGCGCAGCGGCAGGGTGCGCAAGCCGCGGATGAGCAACCACGCATCGAAGGGCGACATCTTGCCACCGAGATAGGGATAGGTCTCTGCCCGAATGCGGTCGATCATTGCCTTTGAACCGGCAACCACGCCGGAGACCACATCGCTGTGCCCGCCGAGATATTTCGACGCCGAATGCACGACAAGATCGACACCGAGCGAGATCGGCTGCTGGAAGACAGGGCTTGCCCAGGAATTATCGATGACGGTGACGGCGCCATGGCGCTTGCCGATCGCGGCGAGTGCACCGACATCATGGGCCTCCATCACCCAACTGGTCGGGCTTTCCATGTAGAAGAGCTTCGCGCCCGGCATAGCCTTTTCAACCGCCGCCTCATCCCGGCCGTCGACATAGACCACCTCGACATTCATGCGCTTCATGAAGGTACCAAACAGGCGGAACGCATCGGGATAGACATGGCGCACCGCGACGATGCGGTCGCCCGGCGAAACGAAGGAGAGAACGGTGGAGGAAATAGCCGACATGCCGCTGGCGAAGCCAAGCGCATCTTCCGCGCCCTCAAGCTTTGCCAGCATTTCCTCAAACATCCTGACGGTCGGGTTCAGTCCGCGCGTATAGACCGGCCTCACTTTCTCGCCGCGATAGGTGGAAACCATTTCATCATAGCTTGAGAAGGTGAAAAGTGAGGTCTGCACAAGCGGCGGGACCACAGCTTCGAAAGCGTGGGTCTCGTCATGCGCTACAATCAGGGAGGCGGGATCGAAGAGATCGTTGCCTTGGTTCATTTCGACATGTCCTTGATATCCTCCTCGACGACGGCGAGGATTTTCAGTGTTTCTTCACGGGCGGTCTCCGCATCGCCGGCGGCGATTGCGTTGAATAGCGTGCGGTGAAAGGGAAAGGAGCGGCCGGCGAAATCCGGGCGGTCGAACGGCTTCGACCAGAAGCGCTCGAAACCTTCGCGCATCTGCTCCAGAAGCTGCTTGAAAAGCGTGTTGTGAGTGGCGTCGTAAATCGAAAGATGGAAAGCGAGGTCGGCCTTGCCGGATGTTCCCTCAGCCAGATGCACCCGTTCCATCTCATCGAGCCGCGCTTCCATCGTGGCGATATCCTCAGCCGTGCGCCGGCGCGCCGCAGCCATCGAGGCCTCAACCTCGATGCCACGCCGGACTTCCAGCGTCATCAACAACGCATCGCGCAGGCTTTCGGCATCAATGGAGATAGGCATATGCACGGTTGCGGCGGAAATCGGCTTAAGCAGATAATTGCCGCTGCCCTTGCGGCTGTCGATAACGCCCAGCGCCTGAAACTTACGGATGACCTCGCGAATAGTGGAACGGCCGACACCCAGGGCCACCATCAGCTCCCGCTCGGCCGGCAACCGGTCTCCAGCCTTCAGTCCTGCCCTCTCGACGTAATCGGAAAGTGCCGCCTCGACCTGGCGCACACGGTCGCTGGGTGGAATAGGCTGCATCAGTTCGCGGCTGGATCTGTCCAAGACTTACCCTTTGAATTGGTCTGACATCTTACCATTTCAAACGGTCGATCGATTGTCAACGGGGAACGCAAGTAGCCTCAACGGGAAGATCACCATCCCTGTTGAACCGCGTATTCGGGGAAAATAGAAGGAATTTAGAGATTTGAGCACTTGTAACGCTGTGGAAGGCTTACCGGCTGGGCAAAATTTGCGAGACGGCTCAATGACCTTGGGGCCTAGGACAGAAGGAAAAACTTCTCCTCCGTCGTGCTCGGGCCTGTCCCGAGCACCTGCCAGCTATTGATTTTACGATACGTGACTGGATCCTCGGAACGGGCCCGAGGATGACGTCGAGTGTGGGGATACGTTAGTCAGGTGTCTGAGGGTGGCTGGTGCCACCCTCGCCCTTTTCGTCTTCTTACTGACTAAGCACGGCCGCCTTGATGGTATCGATGTTGTGGTTGACCATATCGATATAGGTTGCGGCCGGGCCGTCGGCTGTAGAGAGCGCATCGGAATAAAGCGTTCCGCCGACTTTCAGGCCGGTTTCCTTGGCAATCTGGTCCATCAACCGCTTGTCGGTGATGTTTTCAACGAAGATCGCCGAGGCCTTGTCGTGCTTGATCTGATCCACCAGCTTGGCGACGTCGGCGGCAGACGCTTCGGAATCCGTCGAAATGCCTTCCGGCGCCAGGAATTCGAGACCATAGGCATGCTCGAAATAACCGAAGGCATCATGTGAGGTGATGATGTTGCGTTTTTCCGGCGGAATGGCGGCGATCTCGGTCTTCACCTTCTCGTTCAAATCCGCGAGCTTGGCGATATAGGCCTGTGAATTGGCGGTGTAAGTTGCGCAACCGGCCTTGTCGACCTCGCAAAATGCGCCGGCGATGTTCTTCACGTATATTTCCGCGTTCTTGATTGACTGCCAGGCATGCGGATCGAATTCACCGTGATTGTGTCCCTCATGGTCATGCGCTTCCTCCGCCTTGTGGTCGTGCCCCGCCTCTTCCTCGGCTTCCGGATGTGCGTGACCGGCTGGCTCGTCGGAAATCCTGAGGGGTTTCACGCCTTTGGTCAGCTCCACCACCGGCGCCTTGGTGCCGCTGGTATCGATCAGCCGCTTCAGGAAGCCTTCGAATGCAAGGCCGTTCACCAGCACAACATCCGCCTTGCTGACGGCAACGGCATCGGCCGGGCGCGGCTCGTAGACATGCGCGTCGCCGTCCGGTCCGACGATCGTGGTGATTTCGACGCGGTTGCCGCCGACATTCTTCGCGAAGTCGGCAATGATCGAGAAGCTGGCCACGACCTTGAGTTCAGCCGCAGAAGCCTGCGCCATCAGGACCGGGGAAAGGGAGAGAAGGCTAACGCAGGTAGCAAGACGTAGGGTTTGGAACATGAAGGGTTCTCCTTTTTTCAAACGCTGTTTTCAGGCCGTTCTGTGACGACCGGAACCGAGAAGATCGCGAAGCACACCGCGTGTGCCGACGACGATGGACAGGACATAGACGACGCCTGCGGAAAGGATGATCGCCGGACCTGATGGCAGCGACGCGTGATAGGACAGAAGCAGGCCTGCAAAACACGAGACCATGCCGATGCCGATCGAGATGAAGCACATTGGCGCGACGCGGTTGGACCAGAAGCGGCTGGCGGCAGCGGGCAGCATCATCAGGCCAACCGAAAGCAGGGTTCCGAGCGCCTGAAACCCGCCGACCAGATTGAGGACGACGATGGCGAGGAAGAGGAAGTGCACGGGGCTCCCCCAGTTGCTGACCGAGCGCAGAAACAGGGGATCGAGGCATTCCGCCAGCAGCGCGCGCCAGAAAACCATCATCACCGTCAGCGTGATGACGCAGATACCGCCGATCAGGCCGAGCGCTTCATTGTTCAGTGCCAGCACCGTGCCAAAAAGCACATGCATGAGATCGACACTGGAGCCGCGCCAGGAGACGAGCAGCACGCCGAGCGCCAGCGAAATGAGGTAGAAGGCTGCAAGCGAGGCATCCTCCTTCTGGATGGTGAAGCGCGAAACGGCACCGGCACCCAGTGCCACCAGAAGACCGACGACCAGCCCGCCGATGGTCATCGGCAAAATCTCCAACCCGTAAAAGAGAAAGCCCACCGCCGCGCCCGGCAAAATGGCGTGCGACATGGCATCGCCCGTCAGGCTCATGCGGCGCAGCATCAGAAACACCCCGACCGGCCCGCAACTGACAGCCAGGATCAAGGCACCGGCAAGCGCACGCTGCATGAAGACATACTGGATGAATGGCTCGATGAAGAAATCAGACATGGATATGCGAACGCGCCTGCGAGTGTTTGTGGAAATCCTGCGGCTTTTCCGCCGGGTCGGCGTTCACCGCCGCTGCAGCGGGTTCGCACCAGGGGGCGTCGCCGTCCCATGCCTCGTGAAACCGTCGTGCCTGCTGCATCATTTCGGGCCTCAGAACCTCCCGTGTCGGGCCAAAGCCCACCAACCGTCTGGCAAGCAGAAGAGTTTGCGGAAAATGCTGACGCACCAACTCGTAGTCATGAAGAACGGCCAGAACCGTGCGCCCCTCGGCAACCCATGCTTTGATCAGCACCATGAGGTCGGCGACGGTGCGCTCATCGACAGCGTTGAAGGGCTCATCGAGCAAAATCAGCTGCGCATCCTGCAACATGGCGCGGGCAAAAAGGGCGCGCTGCATCTGGCCGCCGGAGAGTGAATCGATATTGCGTTTTTCAAAGCCGGAAAGTCCGACCGCTTCCAACACATGGGCCATGGCCGCCCGGTCCGACTGGCGATGGCGAGCGAGCAGGCCGCGTTTGGGCCAGAGACCAAGCGCGACCAGATCGCGCACCTGTGCCGGAAAGGAACGGTCGAGTTCAGACTGCTGCGGCAGATAGGCGACGGAAACGCCCGGAGTAACCCGGCATTCACCGCCAAGCGGCTGCAGAATGCCGGCTATGCCCTTCATCAGCGTCGATTTTCCCGACCCATTGGCACCGACCACCGCCGTGAGCGACCCTTTGGCAATATCGCCATCCAGATGATGCACCGCCGCGCGGCCGGCATATCCGAGTGTCAGATTTTTAAAGGCAAGGCACGGATCGTTCATCGATCCCTCCGGGGCATGATGTCATTTGATGACCCCTCATATGTAATGTTATTACATTCGTCAAACGAATACGTAATGAAATAACATTAACTATCGGAAAGATAGGTTCCATCTCACATTGGACGACAACCTCATGATCGCCTCGGGGTTGTGATCATGCCGGATTCCGAATTCCCGGGACAAACCAGAGGAGCCCCCGGCAAGCAATTTTTCTAAAGCCAGTTGACACGCCGCGCTCATGTAATGTTATTACGTTACAAACAACAAGTGATGTGGCCACTAGCCCCGTCGTTCTCTACCGCAAGTCGTGACGACGATGACTCCCACGCTACCACCGCTAATAAAACGAGGCTCGCATGTCGAAAAAACTTCCCGTCACTGTCCTCTCCGGCTTTCTTGGTGCCGGAAAGACGACGCTTCTCAACCATATTCTCGCCAACCGTGACGGTCTGCGGGTCGCGTTGATCGTCAACGACATGAGCGAGATCAATATCGATGCGGCACTTGTGCGAGATGGCGGCGCCAATCTTTCGCGCACCGAGGAACAGCTTGTGGAAATGACCAACGGCTGCATCTGTTGCACGCTGCGCGACGACCTTCTGAATGAGGTACGCGCGCTCGCCGAGCAGGGCCGGTTCGATTATCTGCTGATCGAATCCACCGGCATCGCCGAGCCGCTGCCGGTGGCCGCCACTTTCGATTTTCGCGATGAAAACGGTCGCAGCCTTTCCGATGTCGCGCATCTGGACACGATGGTGACGGTGGTGGATGCCGCCAATCTTCTAAACGACTACGGTTCCTCCGACTTTCTTGCCGACCGTGGTGAGACGGCGGGTGAAGGGGACAACCGCACTATCGTCGACCTTCTGGTCGAGCAGATCGAATTTGCCGATGTCGTTGTCCTCAACAAGATCGGCACTGCCACGCCGGATGAGCGTGACGCCGCCCGCAAAATCATCGTCGGGCTGAACCCGGATGCAAAACTCATCGAAGCCGATTTCGGCAAGGTGGAACTGAAGGAGGTGCTGGGCACCGGCCGCTTCGATTTCGCCAAGGCCGAAGAACACCCGCTGTGGTTCAAGGAGTTGCACGGTTTCAAGGACCACATTCCCGAGACCGAGGAATATGGCATCCGCTCCTTCGTCTACCGCGCCAAGAAGCCGTTCGATCCCGTGCTGTTCCAACGTTTTATCGACCGCGCCTGGCCGGGTGTGGTGCGTGCCAAAGGCTTCTTCTGGCTGGCCACGCGGCCGGCTTATGTCGGGGAGATAAGCCAGGCTGGCGCACTGGTGCGCACCGGCAAAATGGGCCTTTGGTGGTCCGCCGTGCCGAGCGAGCAATGGCCGCGCGAGCAGCAGTTCCTCGACATGATGAAGCCCTATCTCGACCCGGTCTTTGGCGACCGCCGGCAGGAAATCGTCTTCATCGGTTCCGATCCCATGAGCGAAGCGCGCATCCGAGCGCAGCTCGATGCGTGTCTGATCGACACAGATGCCTTCACCCCGGACGCATGGCGACACCTGCCCGACCCCTTCGCCAACTGGGACCGGAAGGCGGCTTGATTGGTTCTCAACTCCGGCATTTTAGACGAGCGGATGCCTCTTTCGCCTTCTCCCCACCGGGGAGAAGGTCTCGGCAACGCAATTCAAAGAAAATTCAGCGTCACCAGCGTCAGCACAAGATAACGCCCAACCTTGGCAATGGTAACAAGCAGAAGAAAAACCGGCAGCGGCTCCTTCATGATGCCGGCCGCAACCGTCAGCGGATCGCCGATCAGCGGCGCCCAGCTGAGCAGCAGCGACCACTTGCCGTAACGCCTGTACCAGTTCTGGGCACGTTGCAGCGCGGCTTCCCCCACAGGAAACCACCGCCGATGCCGGAAGCGTTCGATGCCACGGCCGAGCAGCCAGTTGGCGAGGGATCCGGCGACATTGCCGGCGCTGGCAACAGTAACCAGCAGCCAGACCGGCTGGGACTTCAAAAGGATCAGGCCGGCAAGTGCGGCCTCCGACTGCATGGGCAGGATGGTTGCCGCGACAAAAGCCGTCAGAAACAAACCCGCATATACCGCCAGATCGGCCATTCCGTACCCTTCAGATTTAGCGAATCCCGCTGCTCCTGAAGTGCCGGATGACGACACCTGTCGTCAAGCGCCATGGCGTTCGATACAGATGGCCTTACGGCGGATTGGCGGCGACGGCTCTGACGATATCATCACGCTCTATATCCAGCAGCGCCTGGTGAATTGAGAATTGCCGGGTTTTGCCGGATGCGGACAAAACGAGGATTACCGTTTCCTTCGGTGGGCAATCCGGCTGCACGCAGGCAATCTCGTTGACGGAAACGATCTCGTCCTCGCGGAGGGCAAGCAGCTCCCGCGTCCAGTGTTTCAGAAGACGGGCCTGAGAGACTATCGCAGAGCCGCTGCGTGCAAGCGGATTTGCTCTTGCCGTCATCGGGAAACCTTTCTTGCTGCCTGCGAGGCCAATGCCTCGAAAAGATCGCGGATCGGCTGCTGCGGCATATCCATGCCAATGAGGACAACACGGGTTGCACGGTTGCCATCCGGCCAGCTTTCCAGACGGCTCAGCGGATAAAGCCGGTGCTGCACGGCATGGGCGACCACTGGACGGTTCAGATCATCCGTCGCACCGAAAACTCCCTTGAGCCGCAGCAGACCGGAATGCACGTTGCTGGTGACGAGTTCGAGAAAGGTAACGATCGCCTGCGGATCGAAAGCGCCATCGAACGTCAAATCGAACGCCTCTACCCCGGCACCATGACGGTTGATATCGTGCCCGTGCGCGGCATGCAGGCTCAGCCTGTCGGCGGCAAGCCAGCCCGTCACGTCTTCCGGCTTGTTACGCAACGAATAATCCGCTGGCGCAAACAGCGACATCAGATTGAAGTCGCGCGCATTGCGGTCATGCAGGCGCGCGGCAGGATTGAGATCGGAGAGGCTCTCACAGCCCATCGCCGCCCCGTCAGTGAGATCGGTTTTGGTCAAAACAATGTGATCGGCAAAGGCAAGCTGTTTCCAGCCCTCGATGAAACTGTCGAGCATCGCCTGGCCGGAGGTAATGTCGAAAGCAGTAACGACGCCGGAGAGATGAAAGTGGCGGGCGACGATATGGTCGCGCAGGCCGGCGGCAGGCGTACCGCCGGAAATCAGGCTGTTGATGATCGGCGCAGGATCGGCAAGGCCGGTGGTTTCGATGACGACACGCGATATTTCCGGCACCACCCCTTCCAGAAAGGCCTGATGCAACTCGTAAAGCGAGGTGCGGATATCGCTGGTGGCGGTGCAACAGATGCAGCCGGTCGTGGTCCTGAAATAACGCTCCGAACCGGTGCGGACCAGGCCGTGATCGATGGGCACCGAACCGAATTCGTTGACGATGACGGCGGCACCACGCATTTCCGGTTCGCTCAGAAGCTCGTTCAGAAGCGTGGTCTTGCCCGCGCCCAGAAAGCCGGTAAGCAGTGTGACAGGCACCGTTCCGCTGGATGGGGTGACGGACGAGACGTCTTCTGGTGCAACCGCCTTCTTCCGCTTCATTCCGAACACATCCGCACCTTCAAGCAGCCAATCTTGGAGAGACTTAATACGTAATGTAATAACATATCAATACTCCTTGTTAGAAATTCCTCGTGAATATGGCCTCGGCAGACCGCTTCCGGTATCCCGTCGCGAGCCATGCCCGCAAGCACACGAAAAAACCAAAGCGGACCCAAAATGGAATAATAAAACCGTTTCGTTCACTTTCGTTTTTTTCGTTCCACCGTCTATTGCATTTTCATTAGAGTTCGCTTTAAATCAGGCCGCTAATACAGAAAAGCTCGCCCGCAGCCATATCGAGGAGGATAGGCTGCAATAAGGGGCTGTATCTTTTACTGTTTTTAAAATGGGAGGAATCGCCTTGAAAAAACTCAGCTACCGTCTTGCTGCGGCATCTGCGCTTTCGTTTTTTGTCACATCGAACGCATTCGCCGCGACGGAAATCCAGTGGTGGCATGCCATGACCGGCGCCAATAACGAGGTCGTGGACGCGCTCGCGAAAGAGTTCAACGAAAGCCAGACAAACTACAAGATCATGCCCGTCTTCAAGGGCACCTATCCGGAAACCCTGAATGCCGGCATTGCCGCCTTCCGCGCCAAGCAGCCGCCGGCGATCATTCAGGTCTTCGACGCCGGTTCCGGCGTGATGATGGGTGCTGCCGGCGCAATCAAACCGGTGGCGGAAGTATTGAAGGAAGGCGGCTACACCTTCAACAAGGAGGAATATCTGGCCGGCATCGTCGCCTATTATTCCAAGCCTGACGGCACCATGCTGTCCTTCCCCTATAATTCGTCCTCGCCGATCCTCTATTACAACAAGGATACCTTCCAGAAGGCAGGCCTTGACCCGGCAAATCCGCCGAAGACCTGGCCGGAGGTTTTCGAAGCCGCCAAGAAGATCAAGACAAGCGGCGCTGCCCAATGCGGCTTCACCTCAACATGGTTGACCTGGATCCAAACCGAAAACTTTGCCGCATGGAACAACGTTTCCTATGGCAGCAATGAAAACGGGCTGGGCGGCACCGATGTGAAGCTTGCCGTCAACGCGCCGCTCTTCGTCGAACACTTCCAGGCCATTGCCGACCTTGCGAAAGACGGCACCTTCCGTTACGGCGGGCGCACTTCGGAAGCCAAGCAGCTGTTCATGTCCGGTGAATGCGGCATCCTTACCGAATCCTCCGGCGGCCTTGGCGATATCATCAAGACCGGCATGAATTACGGTATCGGCCAGCTTCCCTATTACGAGGGTCATGGTCCGCAGAACACCATTCCCGGCGGCGCGAGCCTCTGGGTCTTCGGCGGCAAGAGCGATGCCGAATATAAAGGTGTGGCCGAGTTCTTCCATTTCCTTTCCCAGACCAAGATCCAGTCTCGTCTGCATCAGGTCTCTGGATACATGCCGGTAACAATCGCGGCCTATGAGGAAACCAAGAAATCCGGCTTCTATGACAAGAATCCCGGCCGCGAAACGCCGCTTCTGCAGATGATGGGCAAGCCACCGACAGAAAACTCCAAGGGCGTGCGCCTCGTGAACCTGCCGCAGGTGCGCGACATCATGAACGAAGAGTTCGAGGCGATGCTGGCCGGCAAGCAGGACGCGAAATCCGCACTCGACAAGATTGTCACGCGCGGTGATGCGGCCATCAAGCAGGCCACCGGCAACTAAACGATCCCTGCCCCCGCCCGCATCCTTACCCGGTGCGGGCGGTATTCCCATTTCATCAGGAGATCGCCGTGCAAAGCGTCGTATTCCCCAACAAGATCCTGCCCTATCTGCTGGTCGCGCCACAGATCATCCTGACGGTGATCTTTTTCTTCTGGCCCGCAAGCCAGGCGCTCTACCAGTCGACCATGCGCGAGGATGCCTTCGGGCTGAACAGCAATTTCGTCGGGCTGGCCAATTTTTCCGCCGTACTTTCGGATGAAAGCTATCTGAACGCGCTGCACGTCACGGTCATTTTCAGCGTCCTGACCGCACTGGTCTCGATGGGACTGGCATTGCTTCTGGCAACGGCGGCAGACCGCGTGGTGCGCGGCAAGGGCTTTTACCGCACCATGATGATCATGCCCTATGCTGTGGCACCCGCCGTGGCTGGCATGCTGTGGCTGTTCATGTTCAATCCGGCCATGGGAACCTTCTCCTATATCCTGCGCCGCAACGGCATTATGTGGGACCCGCTGCTCAACGGCAATCAGGCCATGCTGCTCGTGGTCGCAGCCGCCGCATGGAAGCAGATCAGCTATAATTTCCTGTTTTTTGTCGCAGGCTTGCAGGCAATTCCGAAATCATTGCTGGAGGCGGCCTCCATTGACGGCGCACGCGGCTCGCGGCGCTTCTGGACCATCGTTTTCCCGCTGCTGGCGCCGACGACCTTCTTCCTGCTGGTCGTCAACACGGTCTATGCCTTCTTCGATACGTTCGGCATCATCCACGCAGTTACCGGCGGCGGCCCTGCCAAGGCGACGGAAACACTGGTCTACAAGGTCTACAATGATGGCTTCGTAAACCTGAACCTTGGCTCTTCCGCCGCGCAATCCGTCATCCTGATGGTGATCGTCATTGCGCTGACCGCCTTCCAGTTCCGCTTCGTCGAGAAGCGCGTGCATTACGGCTGAGGATTTCCTGATGATTGAAAATCGCCCGGTCGCCCGCGTGATCGCCCATCTGATGCTGGTTCTCGGCATCATCATCGTGGCTTTCCCGATCTACTACACCTTCATCGCGTCATCCATGACGTCGAATGACATCATCCGCCCACCGATGTCGCTGCTGCCCGGCGACCATCTTGGTGAAAACTATACAGACGCCATGGTCGGAGGCGTCGAAAGAGTGGTTGGCGTCAGCCTTGAACGGCTGCTGTTCAACAGCTTTGTGGTGGCGCTCGCCATTGCCATCGGCAAGATCGTCATTTCGTTCCTGTCAGCTTTCGCAATCGTGTTTTTCCGTTTTCCCTTCCGCATGGGTTTCTTCTGGATGATCTTCATCACGCTCATGCTGCCGGTGGAGGTGCGCATCCTGCCCACCTACAAGGTCATCGTCGACCTGGGGCTTATCGATACCTATGCGGGACTGACCTTGCCGCTGATGGCATCCGCGACGGCGACGTTCCTGTTCCGGCAGTTTTTCCTGACCATTCCCGGTGAAATGGTCGAGGCGGCGCGTATCGACAATGCAGGGCCGTTCCGCTTCATGCGCGATATTCTGCTGCCGCTGTCGAAAACCAATATCGCCGCTCTCTTCGTGATCCTGTTCATCTATGGCTGGACCCAGTATCTCTGGCCGCTGCTCGTGACCAACGACGCCAAGATGAACACGATCATCATCGGCCTCAAGCGCATGGTGGATTTCACCGACGCTTCGACGCCCTGGAATTATGTGATGGTGACGGCGATCCTCGCCATCATCCCCCCGATTATCGTTGTGGTGCTGATGCAGCGCTGGTTCGTCAAAGGTTTGGTGGAGACCGAGAAGTAATGGCAAAAATTGCGCTGAAAGACGTCCGCAAGGTTTACGGCGGCAATGTCGACGCCATCAAGGGCGTATCGATGGATATAGCCGATGGCGAGATGATCGTATTGGTCGGCCCCTCCGGCTGCGGAAAATCAACATTGCTGCGCATGATCGCCGGGCTGGAAAGCATATCGGGCGGTGAGATCGTCATCGGCGACCGAGTCGTCAACGATCTCGAACCGTCAGACCGTGATATTGCCATGGTGTTCCAGAACTACGCGCTTTACCCGCATATGACGGTGCGGCAGAACCTCGCCTATGGCCTCAAGAACCGCAACACGCCGAAGGACGAGATCGACCGGCGTATCACCGAGGCGGCCAAAGCACTGGAAATCGAACAATATCTGGAGCGCAGGCCGCGCCAGCTCTCGGGTGGCCAGCGCCAGCGCGTGGCAATGGGCCGTGCCATCGTGCGCAAGCCCGCCGCATTCCTGTTCGATGAGCCGCTGTCCAACCTCGATGCCAAGCTGCGCGTGCAGATGCGCGTCGAAATCCGCCGCCTGCAACGCTCGCTAGCCACCACCAGCGTCTACGTAACCCATGATCAGATGGAAGCCATGACGCTGGCCGACCGCCTCGTGGTGCTGAATGCCGGCCGCATCGAGCAGATCGGCACACCTATCGAGCTTTACGAAAAACCGGCCACCACCTTCGTTGCCACCTTCATCGGTTCGCCCTCCATGAACCTCCTGCCCTACGGCACCCCATCGGCTAACGGCGCATCCGGATGGTCGGTGAATGGATCAGGTGCGCTGCCGCAAACCGCTGCCACACTTGGCATCCGCCCGGAAGACATCACGCTCGCGGAAGCAGGAGCTTCCGATGCCGCCTTCACCGGCACCGTGCGCGTGGACGCCGTGGAACTGGTGGGCGCGGAAAGCTACGTGCATGGCTCCTTCACAGACGGCACCACCATCGTCTTCCGCGTTCCCGGCCGTTCGCAGCTTGGCATCGGCGAAAACCTGCGGATTGCCGCCCAGACGAAGGACTTCCATCTGTTTGATGCAGCGGGGAAGCGGATTTAGGATCTTACGACAGCCAAGGAGACACCCGCCTCTCGGCGGGTGCTCGGACTACCAGACCAGCTCAACCTGTGGCCGACCGTTGGAGGTTTTCTCCACCGTACGTCCGGACGTATCGATATTGCAGTGGATACGCTGCCTGAAAGCCGAGAAGCTTTCGAAGGTCACCACATCCACGGGATCGTCGAGATGCAGGGTCAGCCGGTAGCGTTCCGGGTCGCCGCCTAGCGTTTGCACGCCCAGAACGGAGGCTACGAAGGGCTGGCCTAGATAGAGGCCTTCCACCCGCGAACCAAGAAGATAGGGATTGAATGCGGGACGGTTTCCCGCCGTGGCATGCAGGGTGTTCCAGTCGCGGAAGCCATATTGCGCGGCGATGAGTTCCAGCGCCTTTGAATGGGTGATTGTTTGCCCCTGCACTTCAAGGGCGGCGCGCAGCCGTTTTGCCTGCTCTTTCAGTCCCTCAAGCGCGGGAAGCGGTTTGGACACGTTCATAACGGTTCTCCAACATGCGCATGCCGTATTTTTCCGAAGGGGTCCGCGTTGCCATCGACGACATGCAAAACATGGGGATGACCGTTATTCCAAAAAGAGCTTCACCAGGGGCGCAAACGCCTGCGGACGGCCGGGGCTCTTCTGCCCGTGGCCGTCCATATAGCTCAGAAAGCGCCGCCCGTCAAAGGCGGCGCCGGCACCTAGGCCAAGGTCAGAAGCGATAGGTGATACCCGCACCGATCAACCAGGGATCGAGTTTCGCCTTGCCGCTGATTGGCGTGCCGCCAAGTTCTGCGGTCCAGTCGGTCTTCAGGAAAATCTTCTTCACGTCGAAGTTCACGCCCCAATGCTCGTCCAGCATGTAGTCGAAACCCACCTGCACGGCCGCGCCGAACTTGTTCTTGACATCAAGATTGCTGAAGCCGGGTTTTTCGGACTGGTTGTAGAACATCGAATAGTTCACGCCCGCGCCGATATAGGGCTTGAAGGCGCCGAAATCGGTAAAGTGATATTGCAGGGTCAGTGTCGGCGGCAGTAGCCATGTCTTGCCCACCGGCGTGCCGGCCAGCACACCCTCGCCGTTGATCTTGGCGTATGTGGTGCCAAGGATGAGTTCAGCAGCGATATTCGGGGTGAAGAAATAGCTGATGTCGAGTTCAGGAATGACCGTATCCGAATATGAGAGACCCGCACCCGGCACACCGTCAACGCTGCCGCTGTCATGGGTGATGACCCCGAGACCACGCACGCGCAGCATCCATGGGCTCGCCGCCGCAATCGCCTCTTCAGCGGTGGGGGCTGGTGCCGGCGGGGCCAGATCTGCCGCCATCGCGTTGGCCGACATCAGCATCGCCGCGACGCTCACCGTAACACTGGCAAGCAAGGCGGTTTTTTTGTTCCTGTTCGTCATTCCATCTCTCCTATCGCGCGCCGCAGCCGGGCAAGCCCGGGAAACCGGCTGATGGCGGCGGGCCTTCGCGAATCCTCGCTTGCCGCAGCCGCTACGGCCACTATCGCCAAGGGAGAGTTGAGCGGATTGAGATGGATCAAACCGAAAGGCGAACGATAAGCCAGCGCAGCTAGCCGGCGCATGTTGTGACAATTACGCAACAGACAGCCATGACAACGGTCAAAATAGCGGGCCCGGCAGTCGGAAGTCGGCCTGCTTTCACAAGCCTTCTCCTTTGTAATCTCAGGCGGCCTGCGGTGCCAAAGTCGCGGAACCCGGCTTTTTGAGAAGCAGCACCGAGACAGCAGCGATCATGCACATCACACCGGCAATCTGCAACGCGGGCATGTATGTGTCGAAGTCGCTCTTGAAGAAACCTGCGCCAAAGGCAGCGGTGGCGGCCCCCAACTGATGCCCCGCAAACACCCAGCCGAAAACCAGGCCCGCCTTTTCGCGGCCGAAACTCTCAGCGGCAAGCTTCACCGTTGGCGGCACGGTTGCCACCCAGTCCAGCCCGTAAAATACGGCGAAGACCGAAAGTTCCACGAAGCTGAAGCCCGAGAAGGAGAGATAGATCAGGGACAGCCCGCGCAGACCGTAAAACCAGAAGAGCAGGAAGCGGTTGTCGAAACGGTCAGAAAGCCAGCCGGCGAAGATGGTGCCGAAGAAATCGAAAATGCCGATCACCGCCAGTGTGCCGGCCGCCGTGACCGCCGCCATGCCGAAATCACCGCAGATGGAAATCCAGTGCGTCTGGATAAGGCCGTTGGTGGAAAGTCCACAGACGAAGAACGTGCCGAAAAGCACCCAGAAAACCGGGTTTCCGGACACGCTCTTCAACGTCAGTATAGGGGATGCCAGTGTTGCAAGAAACTTGTGGTCCTGCTTCGGCGGTTTTACCACCACCGTCTCGCCATAGGCTGGCAGGCCGACATCGGCGGGATGGTCACGCATCAAGAGCAGCACGAGAATCATGGCGATCGCAATCACCGCAACGGATAGCGTCAGCGCGGTGCGCCAGCCATAGGCTTCCGTCAGTGCCGCTAGCAAAGGCAGAAAAACCAGCTGGCCGGTGGCGTTACTGGCCGTCATCAGGCCGATCACCAGTCCCCGGCGCTTTGAAAACCAGCGCGATGCCACGGTCGCGCCCAGCACCAGTGCCGTCATGCCGGTGCCAACACCGATCACCACGCCCCATAGCAGCAAAAGCTGCCACACCTCAGTCATGAAGAACGAGGCGACGATGCCGCCCATGATCAGCGCAAGGGCCGTCGACACGACCTGGCGAATACCGAAATGGTTCATGAAGGCAGCGGCAAACGGCCCGAGCAGGCCGAAGAGCACCAGCCTGACCGCCATGGCAGATGAAATATCGGCAATATCCCAGCCGAACTCCTGATGCAGCGGCTGGATCATCACCCCGGCCGATCCCATCGCGCCGGCGGTTGCCAGCATCGTCAAAAAGGTGGTTGCAGCAACAAGCCACCCATAATGTATGTTTCTGTCGGCCATCCAGCTGGCAAGGCGTGTGGAGAGCATGTTCAAAATCCCTTTCCAGCGGCCAGCGGCCGAAATTTTACGGGTATATACCCTATATTGCGGGCAGATACCCGTTTTATCATCAAAAAAATTACAGGGCTGCGAGTAGTTCCTGCAATTGAGCGGTCTTTTCAGGGCCAAGCCGGGCCTCGATTTCGTCCTGAACTCCGTCCCAGAGGGGCGCGCCTGTTTTCAGGATCTCCTGCCCCTGCTCCGTCACGGTCAGCATCGCTTCGCGCTGATCCTCGCCATGGCCGATGGCCACCAGCCCCATGCGGGCCAGCACCTTGGTATTGCGGCCAACAGTCGAGCGGTCCAGTTCCACCCGAGCGGCGAGATCGGAGAGCGACACCGGCGCCATGCGGTTGATGTTCCGCAACAGGCTGAACTGGCCGATATTGACGCCAAGCGGCGCCAGCGCCTCATCGTAATAGGACGAGACCTTACGGGATGCTTTGCGCAGCAGGATGCAGTGACAACTATCGTTTGGCATTTGTCTCGGGTATATACCCGCAAATTCTCCTGCGCAAGAGATGTTCGGAAATTATCGGCAATCAAAGGCCGTCCGCAAGGCACAGGGTAGAAAGAAAAACCCCGGCAATAAGCCGGGGTTTCATATCAGTGACAGGGCTCGTCTCAGGCAGAGAGCCTGCGGCCGCTTGCGACCAGCATACCAGCCGCACCTTCCAGCCAGCCGGCCTTGAGTTCAAGCGCCAGAAAACGACTGCGCTCGAACGGGCCGGGCATGATCAGGTGCTGGGCCTTATCGGCAAAAAAGCCGAAACGCTCATAATAGGCGGCGTCGCCGACCAGAAGAATGCCACCATGGCCGCGTTTGGTTGCCTCGGAGATTGCTGCACGCATCAGCGCCGAACCGATGCCCTTGCCCTCATGGGCAGCGTCAACCGCAAGCGGGCCAAGCAGCAGCGCTTCAACAGCGCGGCCTTCGCGCGAAATGCCGGCCTCGACATTCCACAGGCGCACCGTGCCGATGACATGGCCGTCCTCGTCACGGGCGACGAGCGCCAGACCTTCCGCCGGCACGCGGCCGGCGCGCAGCTTTTCGGAAGACTTGCGGCGGCGGCCAGCGCCCATGGCGCGGTCAAGCAGGTTTTCACGAGCAACGACATCGCCCGGATTTTCCTGATCGACATGAAATGTCTGCGGGGTGAAAAATGCACGTACCGAATTCAGAAGAGCGGCCATCTCTCGGCCCTCCATCACACAACCGCCCACACGCGGCCCTTGATCAAAAAATGGTGGAGCCGTTCCGGCCCGCCGACACGCTTTCCTCGGCTGGAAGAGGAGCAGCAAGCAGGGATTTGCGCAACAGCACAATCGGCAAAGCCGGAACGGAAGCTTGTTCGAGACGCCGCCTTACTCAGCGGGCGGCGTTCGGATCAGATGACGTAGGCTTTTAGCGGCTCAAAACCGTTGAAGGCAACCGCCGAATAGGTCGTCGTATAGGCACCTGCGCCCTCGATCAGAACCTCGTCACCGATGGTCAGAGAGACCGGCAACGGGTACATGTTCTTTTCGTACAGCACGTCGGCGCTGTCGCAGGTCGGACCGGCAAGAACGCAAGGCTCCATCTCGTCCTGATCGCGCTCGGTGCGGATCGGGTAGCGGATAGCCTCGTCCATCGTCTCGGCGAGACCGCCGAACTTGCCGATGTCGAGGAACACCCAGCGATGGTTGTCGTTGTCGGACTTGCGCGACACGAGAACAACTTCCGCCTTGATGACGCCAGCGTTACCCACCATGCCACGGCCCGGCTCGATGATCGTCTTCGGGATCTGATTGCCGAAGTGCTTGCGCAGCGCCGTGTCGATAGCCTGGCCGTATTCTTCGGCAGCAGGAACGTCGCGCAGGTACTTGGTCGGGAAACCACCGCCCATATTGACCATCTGCAGGTGAATGCCCTGCTTGGACAGCGAAGCGAAAACGCGCTTGGCATCGCCCAGCGCTGCATCCCATGCGTCGAGATTCATCATCTGCGAACCGACATGGAAGGATACGCCGTAGGATTCGAGGCCCAGCTGATGTGCGTAGACCAGAACATCAACAGCCATCTGCGGTACGCAGCCGAACTTGCGCGACAGCGGCCATTCGGCACCTTCACCGTCCGTCAGCACGCGGCAGAAGACGCGCGCGCCAGGAGCGGCACGGGCAACCTTCTCGACTTCCTCATGGCTGTCGACGGCGAAGAGATCGATGCCGAGCGCGTAAGCGCGGGCGACATCGCGTTCCTTCTTGATGGTGTTGCCGAACGAGATCCGGTCGGACGTTGCACCTGCATCAAGCGCCATCTGGATTTCAGCCACGGAGGCGCAATCGAAGTTGGAGCCGAGTGAAGCAAGCAGCTTCAGGATTTCGGGAGCCGGGTTTGCCTTGACCGCATAATAGATCGCGCTGTTCGGCAGCGAATGCCGGAACGCGTTGAAATTGTCGCGCACGACGTCGAGGTCGACCACGAGGCAAGGGCCTTCGGGACGTCGGGTCTTGATGAAATCGAGAATGCGTGCAGTCGTCATCGATATATTCCCTATAAAACCGGCTCCGGAAAATCCGGAGGACAAAGGACGCTCGAGATATGCATACGAATCAGCCGGTGGAGGCGCAGAATCGATAGCATACGCTCAAGGCGCAAATATGAATGACGCCCTGCCAGAGCATCATTCGGCTTTGTCTGCCATCGATTGGAGGGAATGACCCGACCGCACTTCAGGCAATGATGGTGTGCCTCTTCAGTACCCCGGCTGATGGAAAGCCGGCAGAGAACCAGAAAGGCCCGCACCGTCGTTGCTTCATATGTCCTCGCATTTCCCGGTTGGCCGGAATAGCGACTGGAGGGGTTAGTTCCAGGTACCTTACCGAACTCCTCACCACATCGAGGACTCGGCGGACACACATGGGCACGTGCGACTTTGGGCAGCACGGGAGATAAGAATATTCGCCGTCATAATCAAGAGGATTTTTTCACCATATAGCGGATTTTTTCGGCAACCATTTTACGGGTTGAACAGTCACGCCTCAGCGTTCAATTATATGGAACGAACCGGAGGATTTTCATGGACACGCTCACCCGCATCCGCGCCTTTATCGACGTTGTCGAAGCGGAGGGTTTTTCCGCCGCTGCCCGCAAGACCGGGCGTTCCAAGGCGCTTTTGTCCAAATATGTCCGGGAACTGGAAGATGATCTCGGTGCACTGCTTCTCAACCGCACCACCCGGCAATTCTCGCTGACGGAGGCCGGCCATACCTATTACCGCACCGCCTCCGACATTTTGAAGGAGATCGACAACCTCGCCGATCTGGTGCGCGAAAAGAATGCCGATCTGAAGGGTAAGCTCAGAATATCCGTTCCGCGCACCTTCATCGACGCCGATGTTGGCCAGAGCCTCATCGATTTCGCCAAGGAAAATCCGGAACTGTCGCTGGAAATCGTCGCCGATGACCGATTCGTCGATCTGATCGAGGAAGGGTTCGACCTTGCGATTCGCATAACGCGGCTGGAAGATTCAGGCCTCATCGCCCGCAAGATCTCCGATTTCCGGGTCTATGCAGTGGCGACGGCGGATTTTGTCGCCAGACACGGCCCGCTCAATGGTCCGCAGGACTTTTCCCGAGTGCCCTTCATCATCGACACTAACACCCGCTTCCACAACACCGTGCGTTATCTTGAAGCGGATGGCGGCTCGAACTCCGTTACCATCAGTGGGCCGATCGAGGTGAACAGCCCGCAGGCGACACTCCGCGCCGCCCGCGCAGGGCTTGGCATCGCCATGGTGCCGGACTTTATTGCAAGACCCTTCATCCAGTCCGGCGAGCTTGTGACCCTGTTCGACGACTATATTTCCAAGGACCGCGGCATATATGCCGTCTACCCCCACCGCCGTTACCTTCCCGCCAAAGTGCGCAGCTTCGTGGATTATCTCTCGGCGTGGTTCAGGAAAAATGGATGAAGAGCGGGGGAGCGGTATAGTTTCCGCCGACCTTCCCCTCGTCATGCCGTATTTAATCCGGCATCGAGCCGCGGCGCGCCCGCGCCATGAATGACTCTATCGCGATCAACGACTTGATCGCGCTGCACCCCGAATCTGGTCCGGGGTGCCGGAGTGCGGATGCAACGCCTGCCTTTCAGCGGGCGTTGCATTGCCGGAAACCGCTTATCAGAACGGCGAATCCGGGAAGTGGAACTGCTTGGCATTTTCCTTGGTGATCAGCGTCGCGTCGAGAATATACTCGCCGGCAACCGGCACCTGATCGTAAAAATGACCAGCCGTCAGCTGCATGGCGGTCGCCACCATCGCCGGCGGATAGAGCACGTCGACCGGAACCAGCTTGTCGCCGTCCATCACGCGCTTGATCATGTCCTTGGAGCCGGCGCCAGCAACAATATACTTGATATCGGTGCGTTTCGCCTGCTGGATTGCCTCCAGCACGCCAACCGCCATGTCGTCGTCCTGACACCAGACCACGTCGATCTTCTTGTATTTGGTCAGGTAGTCCTGCATCACGCGGAAGGCGTCGTCGCGGTTCCAGTTGCCGTACTGGCGGTCGAGAACCTTGACGCTGGAGCCGGCAATACCCTTGTCGAAACCATCCTGGCGCTGCTGGTCGATCGGGATCGGCAGACCGCGAATGACCACCACTTCCGCATCAGGCGTGGTTTTCTTGATGTATTCGCCTGCCACCTGTCCCAGTGCCGGATTGTTACCCGCAACGTATAGATCGCGGATCGAATTGTCGTTGACGCTCGGCGCGCGGTCGACGAGCGCGACAAAGGTGCCCTTGTCCTTGATCTCCTTGATGGCGTTGACGAGCGGATCGGGATCAGACGGCAGCACGACCAGTGCGTCCAGCCCCTGCACGGCGAGATCCTGAAGCGCGTTTGCCTGATTGGCGGCATCCGGCGAGGTCTTGACGATGACGTTCAGACCCGGATGCTCCTTCATCAGAAGCTTTGCCACCCGTTCGGCATGGTAAACGACGCCCGCCGTCCAGCCGTGGTCGGCCGCCGGAATGGATACGCCGATCGTTACCTTCTTCTCCTGCGCATGGGCAGAACCCGCAAGAACGGCAGCCAGCGCGACAAATGCCACGCCGATGAATTTTCTACGCATAGTCTCTTTCCTCCCAAGACCGGGGCGTTCCTCCTGTTGTAACCGCGCATGCCCCAGATTGCGCGGCCAGATGTCTCATCGATGTCCGGCTATCTGCGGCTGAGCGAACGCTGCACCAGCATGGCGATGATGATGATCGCGCCCTGAATGGCACCGATCAGATATTCGCTGACGAAGTTCGACAGGATCATGATGTTGCCAACGATTTCCAGAATGAAGGCGCCGCAAATCGTGCCCCAGATGCGCCCCACCCCGCCCCGTAGCGCGGTGCCACCGACGACGACGGCGGTGATGGCCTGCAACTCCCACAACATGCCTGTAGTGGCAGAAGTGGAGGCAAGACGCGGCACGTAAAGCAGGACGGCAACGGCGACGCAAAGCCCCTGAACCACATAGGCAATCGTGCGGACGCGAACGACCGAAATACCGGAATAACGCGCCACATCCTCACTGGAACCTACCGCCGTCAGATGCCTGCCGTAACGGGTACGGTAAAGCACGAAAGCGGCGATGGCGGCCGTGACGAAGATGACAATGACCGGCACCGGCACACCGATAACATTGCCGAAATAGACCGGGCGATAAAGCGTCTGGATTTCCGGGTTGCGCAGCGTGATCGCGCCCCCTTGCGACAGCCAGGTGGTGAGACCGCGATAAATGCCCATGGTGCCAAGCGTGGCGATGAAGGGCTCGATGCGGCCGATGGTGGTGATGAGGCCGTTTGCAAGCCCACAAGCGGCGCCGATGGCGATAGCCAGCGCCATGGCGGCCAGCAGCATCACCAGCGGATTGGCAATAACGCCGCTGTTCATGAACAGGATCATCAGGCTGGCAACGAAAGCCACCATCGCGCCGACGGAGAGATCAAGTCCGCCGGATGTGATGACATAGGTGGCGCCGAGCGCAATGATGGCGATGAAGGCGCTGCGGGTAACCACGTTCAGCAGATTGTCGATGCCGATGAAATTCGGATTGGCGACGGCGCCGAGAACCAGCAGCAAAGCCAGCGCCACAAAGGGCGCAACGGCGCGCAGGTCCCAGTCTTTCGAGGTCTTCGGCGTTTTGCCGTTATCAAGTGCGGCCTCAGTCATATTTCCCCTCAATTGTCTTTTCTTCAGGCCAATCTGCCGGGACATTAGCCCTCAGGCGAATTCCTGCGTGTGCACGCCAGTCGCAAGCGCCACGATATCGTTTTCGGTCATGCGTTCCCCCGTCACCTCGCCGACGATCCTGCCGGAGCGCATTACAAGGACGCGGTCGCAGATGCCGATCAGTTCCGGCATCTCCGAGGACACGACGATGATCGACCTGCCCTCGTCTGCAAGCTTTGCTATGAAACGGTAGATCTGTTCCTTGGTGCCGATATCGATGCCGCGCGTCGGCTCGTCGATGATGACGATCGATGGATCGAGCAGCATCATCTTGGCGAGCAGCAGCTTTTGCTGGTTACCGCCGGACAGCTGGCCCGCGAGCAAGTCCTTACTTCCCGTGCGAATATCGAAATCACGCACCGCATCATCGAGCGCTGCCTTCTCCCGACGGATATCGATCTGGAACAGGCGGCTGAATTTCCTCAGCGAGGCGAGTGTGAGATTGACCCGCAAATCCTTCGTCAGCAGCAATCCCTTGCCCTTGCGGTCCTCGCTCAGATAAACGATGCCGGCCTTCAGACTGTCTTCCGCCTTTGCAAAATGCACAGGCTTTCCGAGATGGCGGATCGTCCCCCGCCCTGGACGCAGGCCAAGCACGCCCTCCATAAGCTCCGTTCTGCCCGCGCCGACCAGACCCGCAAAACCTAGGATTTCGCCCTTTCGCAGGCTGAAACCGGCATCCTGCGCATAACCGGGAACGGTGAAATGCTCCACCTGTAAGACAGGCTCGTGCTCGCCGCCGGCGTTCCTGTCCGGATAGAGCTTGGCGACATCGCGTCCCACCATCAACCGCGCCATATCGGCGGGCTCAAGCGCCGATATTGGGTGGGAGCCGACCAACCTGCCATCGCGCAGAACGGTCACACGGTCGGCAATCTCCTTCACCTCCGGCAGGCGGTGCGAAATATAGAGCACGGCCACGCCCTTTGCCCTTATGTCCCTGATAACGTTCAACAGCGCATCGGTTTCAATGGGCGTGAGGCTTGCGGTCGGCTCGTCGAAAATGACGACGCGATGCGGCACGAGCAGAACGCGGGCTATCTGCACCAGCTGGCGCTGGGCAATCGACAGGCTGCCGACGACGGCATCGGGATCGATCGTACCGCCGAGATCGGCGATAGCCCTCAGGGCGCCGGCACGCATGGCGCGATCGTCCATCATCGGGCCTTTGCACAATTCGCGGCCCAGATAGATGTTCTGAGCCACCGTCAGATCCGGGGCCAGCAATATTTCCTGATGCACGAGAACGATGCCGCGATGTTCAGCGTCGACAGGTCCGCTCAGCGTAACTGCCTCGCCATCGATCCTGATTTCCCCGCTCGAAGGCTTCTCATTGCCCGCAAGCAGTTTCATCAACGTCGATTTGCCGGCGCCGTTCTCGCCAATGATGGCGTGAACTTCGCCGGCGCGCACGCAAATCTCTATATCCTTCAGAACCTGGACGGGACCGAAAGATTTGGACAACCCGATAGTCCGTATAAGGGCCTGATCTGGAGATTCCTCAGCAAAAGCCATGTGTCGTCACCGGTACCCGGTGCGAATGAACGGAGCTTGCCCCTCGATTTTACTTGAAATCATCATGCACGAACTCCTCCCAAAGCTCTTGGGAAGAAGCTAACGTCCGTTTTGAGGTACGTAAAGCAAATTTCGCTGGTCTTTTAGAATACACTCAAATTTGACCAGGACGATGGCGCCTGAAGGCCCAAAAATAGGCGGCCATGGTCCGGCAGAGCGTTGGAAATCCTCAGTGAGGCAATGCACCCACGAGATGCCTGTGGTTAGAGAAGGCGCTTCAGGGAACTGGCTTCCGGTTGCGGGGAGGCCTTCGTTGTATCGCTGTTGTCGGCAGACCTGTTGCGCATCGCGGCGTAATAGGCGTTTTTTTGCTCGTACATATGCATGTCGGCACGGCGCACCAGCGACTCCATTGTCTCGCCGGCCTCGCTGGTTGCCACGCCCAGCGAAAGACTAAGCGGCGCATTGGAGTAGAACTGGTTGTTGATCTTCAGCAGTTCGTAAATGGTATCCACCATCGCCGCGGCGATCTGCTTGTCTGCGCCGGGCAAAAGGATGGCGAATTCATCACCGCCAATGCGCGCAGCATGGTTCGGCGCAGTAACGACACCGTTCAGGACTTCGCCAAGGCGCCGCAACAGCGCGTCGCCTGCGTCGTGCCCGAGCTTGTCATTGGCGTCCTTGAGGCCATTGAGATCGATGACGATGGCCGAAACGGGCCGGATCGTGCTGCGTTCCAGCCTGTTCATTTCGTCCGAATAGAAGGCGCGATTGTGCAGCTTGGTCAGCACATCGTGCTTGCCGAGATATTCGAGATAGGCCTCCGCCTTTTTCCGCGCCGTAATATCAGTCAGTGCCACCTGCACCAGCGACCAGTCGCGTTCGTGGCCGGGGAAAACGGAGAAATGCAGCAGCACATGCCGCTCTGAACCATCCAGCGCGTAGTTCACCACTTCGCGATGGTGGTTGAGATTGCCGTTCCACAGCTCCATCAGCTGTTCGCGGAAGGGCTTTTCCATTTCACCACGGAAAATATCGCCAAGCCGCTGCAAGAGAACCTGACGGTCCGGTGCACAAAACAGGTCCAGTGTTGCCCGGTTGACATCGATCACGCGGATTTCGCTCATGCATTGGCGCACGAATTCGGGATGCACATCCATGAACACCCGGAAGTCGACGATGCCGCGTTCCCTGACCTCCTCGATCAGACGCCGAACCCGGCTGAAATCCTCCACCCACAGGGAAACCGGCGAATGTTGGAACATGCCTTCAGCATAACGGCGGTTGAAAAGCTCCTTGCGGCGAGCCTCCTCACGTTCGGTCACATCCTCTGTGGTCAGCAGCAACCGCCCGAGCGTCTGTTCGTAGCCGGGTATCACCGCACCGCGCAGCTGGATATCCAGCCGCTTTCCGCCAATCGAGTAATTGACGGCGTTGCTGATGAATTCGGTTTTTCCAGCCCAAAGCTCGGAAAGCTCGTTCACATGGCTTTCAAGCATGTCATCGCGGAAAATCCGGTGCAGATTATCGATCAGATGCGCCTTGTCCCGCGCTTCGAACAGTTCCAGCGTCTTGGCATTAACCTGAACTACGCGGATTTTCTGCGAGCACGCTGCCACCCGCGACAGATCTTCCAGCAGAAACGCCCGGATATCCTCGACGCCCTGCGCCCGCCAGATATCGAACTGGCTTTTCACCTCGCTGAAATCCTCGATCCACATCGCCACAGGGGCAAGATTGAAGATATTGGTATCGATCGTTTCAATCATACGGGCAGTCTTCTTCAGGATAATAAGGGCGGATGCCGAATGCCGAAATCGTGCGAGACAGCGATGACTGACCGCATATCTGGATTTATTAGGGATATTCGATCCAACGCAAGCCTTTATCGCGCAAGCCACCGGATTGCGCGATAAATCTCGGTTTCGCCAAGATTCCGCCCGTTACCAGAGCTTCACGTGGCGGTTCACATCCTTGTAGAGCAGGTAGCGGAAACGGCCCGGCCCGCCTGCATAGCAAGCCTGCGGGCAAAAAGCGCGCAGCCACATGAAATCACCCGCCTGCACTTCCACCCAATCCTCGTTCAGCCGGTAAACCGCCTTGCCTTCCAGCACGTAAAGACCGTGCTCCATGACATGGGTTTCCATGAAAGGAATGGTAGCGCCCGGCTCCAGGCTGACGATGTTGAGGTGCATGTCGTAACGCACGTCGTCGGGATCGATAAACCGGGTGGTCGCCCATTTGCCGTCCGTATCCGGCATCGCCGACAGAGCGTGCTCATCTTCATGCGTGAAGATCGCCGGCGGCGGCTCAAGGCCGTCCACCGCCTGAAACGCCTTGCGGACCCAGTGGAACTTGACTGGTGCCGTGCCGGAATTGCGCAGCTGCCAGCGCGAGCCGGCGGGCAGGAAGGCGAAGGAACCGGTCCGCAATGCATGCTGCACGCCCTCGAACTCCACGGTCATTTCACCATCAACGACAAAGATCGCCGCTTGCGCCCTTGCGTCTGGCTCCGGCCGCTCGCTGCCGCCGCCGGGCTGCACTTCAACGATATATTGCGCAAAAGTCTCAGAAAAACCGGTCATCGGCCGGGCGATGATCCAGGCCCGTGTCCCGGTCCAGTGCGGGAGCACGCTCGTCACGATATCGGACATGACGGTTTTGGGGATGACCGCATAGGCAGTCTTGAAAACAGCCTTGCTCGACAGCAGTTCCGTCTGACCCGGCAGACCGCCCATATCCGAATAATATTTCTTCATTTCAGCCATTCCATTCTGCAACGCATTTCGCGCGAATTCTTAGGCCTGTAGCGACGTTTAATCAAATAATTATTGGCGTACACAGGCCTTGCCGCCCGCACGGTAAAATGCGGGCGGCCTATTTCGCGCGGACATGCGAAACGCAGTTGGGCTCAGGCCTTTTTGCGCATCGTGGCATAGACGATGTTGTGGTTTTCGCCGAAAAATACCTCCGCCTCGATACTTGCGGGATCGGCGCTGGCGTTGACGATCCGCCACATATCCGCCTTCGAGCGCAACAGCAGCGCCCAGTTCATGAAGGTCTCCATGTAGCCGTCGACCACGATGTCTTCGGAGAAGTTGGCGAAGAGGAACATTCCGCCGGGCTTCAGCATCTCCATGCAGCGCCGCGTAAGCTTGATCGCCACCTTGTCGTTCAGGTAATCGTAGAGACCGGCGGCATATACCAGATCGAATTTGCCGAGCTCATGCGAACGCAGGACGATGTCACGCACCGAACCGTCAATCGCCTCGATGCAGCTGCCGTTGAAATCGCGGGCAACGGAACCGACACTCAGGGGATCCTGATCGAGTGCCACCCAGCGCCGGATCTTACCCTCTTTCAAGGCCACGGATGCATCCGCCTCGCGCAGATGTCCGGATGCAATGGTGAGGATTTCCGTTTCGCTTCCATGCCGGGCCGCGGCCTCGTCAACAAACCGGGTCAGCAAATCCCGCCGCTCGCGGACAGCGACCGATGAACTGGCGTCCTTCGTATAATCGTAGAGAGCCGCGCCAAGCGGCGTTGCGTCCTTCACCTTATCGGCAACGCTGTCGTGACCGTAGATGAAGTCGAGAAGCTGCGCATCGCCCGAATAGCCCCGCGGCTTTTCGAACGACCAGCGCGTGAAGGGATCTTCCAGAAAATAGTCCGACACGGAGTGATTCTGCACCAGAGGAATCAGTTCAGCCCACACGCTTGAGTGGAGCTTTTCGCGCAGGCCATGCAGTGCGCCTGCCGTTCTATGTATTATCTCATGTGCTGAAACACCATTTTCGAACTGCTGTTGTGCCAATTCAAGAATGATCGCGATCTCTGCTTTCGCAACTGCGAAATGCTCATCGAACGCTTCCGTTTTCCGTGCAAAAATCTCTTTTGCGACAGTATCAGGAGTGATCAGACTTGCCCCGTCCAGATTTCTTTTCTTTACCTGCCTCACTTCAGCCTCCAGTATTAACACATTGTTAACTATACGTTTCTGGGAGCCGGAAGGCCACTCGCTTTCGATTTTTGAGCAGTGTAGGGATACATTAGTTTATTAGCGTATTTTTTTGGTCACACTCGTGGACCGGAGGAGAAAGCGGATACGCGATTTAGTGAAACTTAATGTTGCGAGCGTATGATGCGCTCTTGCTTTTCATGTTTCCGCCCGCATGGAGAGAAATCGGCAGGAAATCGCGCTTAGCGTGAAAGTACACGCAAAGGTCGAATAAGCAGTTACTTGATAAAGTATACGCAACACTATGGGAAAGTGCATGAAGCACACGTTAGGCGAGGTGAGTGGACAGCAAGAATATCGGCGGCCGGACGCCCGGTTTTCTGATGAACTTCTTGCCCTTTACCAGCAGGAAGGTGAGCGTAGCCGCCGGGGTTCGATCAGGCGGGGCCTGTGGACGGCTGTTTTCATCTATCTGCTATTTGCCATTACGGACATCATTCTGGTGCCCGACGTCGCCTTTTACACCATCATCGCGCGACTTATCGTCGTCCTGACGTCCCTGCTGACGCTCGAAATTCAATTGCGCATGGGCGCGAGCACCGCCGCACTTGACCTCACCTGCGCCACTGCGCTGGTCATGGGCTATATTGGCTGGCTCGTGCCCTCGCTCTTGACCGACAATCTCGAAAACATGTCCTATTATATGGTTTTCGGGGCGATCTTCATGATGGGCGCCAATCTGTTTTTCACCTTCCGCTTCCATCTTTCGCTCGTGTCATCGGGCATCATTCTCGTCACCTATTTTCTGGCGGCGACGCAGTTTCCCGAAGATGCGTTCTACAAGCTCGCTTTCGGCACCTTCTATATATCCTGCTTCGTCTTCACCTCTTACGTGAACTGGAACCTGAACCGGGAACGCTACCACGTCTTTCTCAACGCACTGGAGGCCAAGGCCCAGCAGAAAGCGGCGGACGAGCGCGGGCAGGCGCTGTTGCGGCTTTCAAATACCGATTCCCTGACAGGCCTGCAGAACCGCCGCGCCATCGACCAGCATCTGCGCCTGTTGTGGGACAATTGGAGCAAGAAGGGGGAAGGTTTCGCCGTCTTTCTGATCGACGTGGATTTCTTCAAGAAATACAACGATCGCTACGGCCACCAGGAAGGCGACAAGTGTCTCGTTACGGTGGGCAACGCCCTGCAGGACGCGATCATCGACCATGGCGCCTCCATCGGCCGTTATGGCGGTGAGGAGTTCATCGTACTCGCTCCGTTCAAGTCCAGACAGCAGGTTGGTGAGCTTGCCGAAACCATCCGCCACACCGTCGAAGACCTGTCGCTTTCGCACGATCAGCGCCGGGACGGCACCTTCATCGTCACCGTCAGTATCGGCGCGTCTTTCACCCGCCCCAATCCGGACGGCAAGCTCGAAAAGATCATCAACGAGGCGGACCGGGCGCTTTACATCGCCAAGGCCAATGGCCGCAATTGCATGAAGCTGTTCGATCCGGACGATCCGCAGACCAGCGACGAAACCGAAAATATCGCCGCACTTCTGAAAATCGCTGTCGCGGAAAACCTCGTTTCTCTCGTCTATCAGCCGATCCTCAACATATCGACCAACGAGACGGCGGGAGCCGAAGCGTTGATGCGGCTTCGCCTGCTCGACGGTGGCTCCGTTTCGCCCGGCATCTTCATCCCGATTGCCGAACGCACCGGCACGATCATGGAGCTGGGTCTCTGGACCATAAAGACCGCCTGCCGGCAGATACTGGCCGATGACAAGGTATCGGTGGTCAGCGTCAACGTATCGCCGATGCAGCTGAAGAACCCTGGTTTTGCCACCTCGGTCGCAGCGATCCTCGTTGAGGCGGGGATTGCCGGCGGCAGGCTGGCCTTCGAGATCACCGAGGGCCTGGATATGGAGATGCATTCGGATGTATTGCGCTGCCTGAACGATCTGAAGACGCTCGGCATCAATATATGGCTGGATGATTTCGGAACCGGATTTGCGGGCCTTTCCTGGCTGCGGATGACGGATTTCGATACCGTCAAGATTGACCGCTCCTTCCTGCATGACAGCAAGACACCCCGCGGCCGGGCGATGTTGCAGGATATGATCCGTCTCATTCGCAATCGCGGCCACAAGATCCTGATCGAAGGCGTGGAGACGGAAGAGCAGCTGAGGCTCGTGCGCCAGCTCGAGATCGATTATGCGCAGGGTTATTATATCGGACGCCCGGTCGTCGCCGAAAGGCTGAACGTGGCGACTACCCCCTACCCGCAGCCCAAAATGCTACAGCGCCCCGCCTGACGATGCGATGGCGGCGAAAAGCCGCCGTCACCGACAGGCCCCGTCTTAGTGATATGCGGGCGGAATGATCGAGAATTTTGCCGCAAGTTCCGAAAACGCAGCCCGCGTGACGGGATCGACAGGTGCGCCTTCCCTCTCCCGCTTTGCCGCTACCGCCCATTCCCGATCGCCCGGCGCCATGACCTTGCAGTCCTCACGCGCTGGCGATCCCCGCAGTACCTCGAGATAGCGTTTCATGCCCTCGTCGAACACTTCGCGCTCAAGGAAGGCTTCCGGCTTCAACGCAAGGACGAAGGCCCCAAGCCCGCGCGGCTTGGAAAAATCAGGCCCCGACATTGGGGCGATATCGAAACTGAGCTTCATGCCGCTGAGAACGGCGCTGAAGATTTCCACCATTCCCGCAAGCGCCGCTCCCTTGAAACCGAAGGCACCGCCCAGCGGAGCCAGCATTTCAACGGCATTGGGGTTCTGCGTGTCGATACCGTCGCCATCAGACGCAACTCCTTCCGGCAATTGCTGTTCCAGGCTGCGGTAAAGCAAAACCCGGTTATAGGGCACGGCGCTGGTGGCCATGTCCAGAAGCCAGGGCATGTCATCGGCTGCCGGCACGCCGACTGCAATGGGGTTGGTGCCGTGGAAACGCATCGCGCCGTCATGCAGGCGCACGAAACTGTCGGAGTTGCAAAAGGCGATGCCGATATACCCCTGCCGCGCCGCCTCCAGCACGTAAGCGCCGGCCGGGCCGAAATGCGAGGAATTCCTGATCGCAACGGCACCGATGCCGAATTTGCCCGCAAGCGCCATAGCGCTGTCCATGGCCGCATAGGTAGCGCGGGCGCCATGGGCATGGTCGGCGTCGATCGTCTCCACTGCGCCGAAGCCGGACACGCGGCTGATCTGCGGCCGGGGATTGAGTCGCCCGCCGTCAAGTCCTGCGACGTAGTGAGCAAGAAGCCGAACGCCGTGGCTGTCTACGCCCAGTCGCGTGCCATGCATCATGGCGCGGGTCGCCGCATCGGCCGTTTCATCATCGGTGCCGACAGCCAGGAAAACGGAACGGCAAAACCGCTCCAGTTCATCCAGCCTTGCGAGGACGGTGACATTTTCATTGCTGTGCGACATCAGGGGAACCTCCCGATTCCAGAATCCATGCCGCACAAGCTAGTCACGGGGCGCGTTTTTGCAATCGAATATCGCGCCCCGAATAGATCAATCAGTCGTCGCCGCCAATCGCCTCGTAAGTGTCGCGCTCACCGGCGATGATGGCGCGCTTGCCGACATGGTTGGCGGGACCGACAATGCCTTCCTGCTCCATGCGCTCGACCAGGGAGGCGGCACGATTGTATCCGACCGACAGGCGGCGCTGGATATAGGAGGTGGAGCATTTCTTGTCGCGCATCACGACCTTGACGGCCTTTTCATAGAGATCGTCGCTATCGTCGTCGCCCATCGATGTCTTGTCGAAGACCGCCGTTTCCTCTTCCGCCTCGTCGTCAGCCTCGTCGGCGTCTTCCGTAACGGTGCCGAGATATTCAGGCCGACCTTGGGTCTTCAGATGCGCCACGACCTTTTCCACTTCCTCGTCCGACACGAACGGACCGTGGACACGGGAGATACGGCCGCCACCCATCATGTGCAGCATGTCGCCCTGGCCGAGCAGATGTTCGGCACCCTGTTCGCCAAGGATGGTGCGGCTGTCGATCTTCGAGGTCACCTGGAAGGAAATGCGGGTCGGGAAGTTGGCCTTGATCGTGCCGGTGATGACATCGACCGAGGGGCGCTGGGTGGCCATGATGAGATGGATACCGGCAGCGCGCGCCATCTGCGCGAGACGCTGGATCGCGCCTTCGATCTCCTTGCCCGCGACCATCATCAGGTCGGCCATCTCGTCGACGATGACGACGATATAGGGCATGGCGGTGAGGTCCATTTCCTCCTGCTCGTAGACAGCTTCGCCGGTTGCGCGGTCGAAGCCGGTCTGCACGTTGCAGAACACCGTCTCCCCTTTGGCGCGGGCGGCAGCGGCCCTTGCGTTGTAACCGTCGATATTGCGCACACCGAGACGCGACATCTTGCGATAGCGGTCTTCCATTTCGCGCACGGCCCATTTCAGTGCCATGACCGCCTTCTTCGGATCGGTGACGACAGGGGTCAGAAGATGCGGAATGCCGTCATAGACCGAAAGCTCAAGCATCTTGGGATCGACCATGATCAGGCGGCATTCCTCCGGCTTCAACCGGTAGAGCAGAGAAAGGATCATGGTGTTGATGGCGACCGACTTGCCCGAGCCGGTGGTACCGGCAACGAGCAGATGCGGCATCTTCGCCAGTTCGGCGATGACAGGTTCGCCGCCAATGGTCTTGCCAAGGCAAAGGGCTAGCTTCTGGCGGGTCTCGCTGTAATCGGTCGCTTCGATAAGCTCGCGCAGATAGACCGTCTCGCGCACCGGATTAGGAAGCTCGATACCGATGACATTGCGGCCGGGCACAACGGCGACACGCGCCGAGAGCGCCGACATCGAGCGGGCGATATCGTCCGACAGGCCGATAACGCGCGAGGACTTCACGCCGGGGGCGGGCTCGAATTCGTAAAGCGTCACAACCGGGCCGGGGCGCACATCGATGATCTCGCCCTTGATGCCGAAATCCTCCAGCACGCTTTCCAGCAAGCCAGCGCTTTGCTCAAGCGCCTCTGGCGTCATGGTCGTGGTCTGCTGGACGCGTGCCTGCTGCAGAAGATCGATGGAGGGGTATTCATATTCGCCGTCTGCAAAGACCGGCGCTTCCCGGAACATCGGCTGCGAGGCCTGGATGGGCGCGCGGGGCGTGAAACGCGGCTCGGCAACGATTCTTTCTGTCGGCTGAACCTGCTCAACAGGCCTCTGCGGCTCAGCAACCACGACCGTCTCCACGACCGGCTGCGGAGTGATCTCTGGTTCAACGACCTGAGTTGGGGCTGGAATTGCAGGATGATGCACGCCGATTTCGCGGTAAAGCCTGATCGCTGAACCACCTGGAATCCTGACGACGGGCGGTACGGCCGAAAGCCGGATTGCCGGAGCGGCAGGAGATGCGGATGCCAACGTCGGGGCAATCGCAGGCGCTGTCAGCAACGGGTTTGCGAGAATTGTGCGCGCAGATGCGGGAAGGCCTTCTCCGGCGTCAACAGGCAGATCGAGCGTCATCACTTCCCAGAAAAGCTCATCCGGCAGATGGGCGGCAAAGGCGGGAATGGATGCCTGGTGCGTTGCGACCTGTTCGAAAGATGCAACCGACGCGGCGGGCAGCGGCTGAACGGGTGAATCAGTTCCCGGCACCGGCGCTTCGAAGACCGTGGGTGTGTCAACCGGCTGAGGCGGCATCAGGGCCGCTGCAGCGGCTTCTTCCGCTTGTTTGCGCGCAAGCTCCAGTCGCAATTTGTAGGTCAGCGCCCTTGCGCCCCGCGCGTCCGGCGGCTGCGGCAGAAACGGCATGCGTGGCGGTTGAATGCGCGGCTCCGGCGACTTTACGACCGTTGGAAGTGCAGGCTCCTGCACAGTAATCTCCGGCTGCACGACCATCTCAGGCTCGGCAGCTTCGGACCGGATGTCGGCGGGAGCTTCCTCTTCCGCAAGATGCGGCGTCTCGACCGGCATGCGTCGGCTAAAGGCGCTTTCCGGCGTGCGGGTGAAACGCACATTCGGGCCAAGCACGAAAGCATTCTGCCAGCCCGGCATTTCGGCGCGACCCTCGATGGCGTCGGCAGCGCTGACATCGGCATTCGGCCGGGGCGCAACACCCGCCTTCATTGCCGCGGCCTGCTCCTGACCGGCAACGGCCTTGCCGCCGGCATGACGAGCCTTATCGCTCCCCTCCCCTACGCTATTGGACGAATTCTGGAATCTGGATCGGGAGAAGCTCATGGCAGCGTGCACACTCATCATAAACGTACATATTTCGGTCTCTCTGAAATAGAAAATAAAGGTTAATTACCCCTTTCCAAACCGGGTCACGCAGGCAGAATTTCGCTTTAGCCACAGATGGGACGCGACATACACCAGCAGGGAATCGGCACTCCAAGCCTCTATATTTATTGCGTTAAATCAGTTTTTCATCGCCGTTTTACGGCAACCGGCACGGCTTAAGAAAAGGGGAGTGGCGCCTTGAAGCATATTGTTTCCGCAAGCGGTCGCGCAACGTAAAATCATTGCTGTAAAGCCCGTGAATTAACGTGGACACTGCTGCGGTTGCAGTCTTAAGATCGGGCAGGCCGCGGCCCAGCGGAAAGGCCCGCCCGCCCTCATTCCGGAGTGAACCTCATGTCGCCTGTCCACCTGTCCCGCCGCTCGCTTCTCAAGACCTCGCTCCTTCTTGCCGCAACCACCGGACTTGCAGGCATTGCCGCCGCGCAGCAGTCAAAGCCCGGTGGGCGGTTGATCGTTGCGGCGGATTCGGAGCCGAAGAACCTCAACCCGGCCATCGTTGCCTCCAACGGCGTGTTCTATATCGCGAGCAAGATCGTTGAGCCGCTGGCCGAGGCCTCCTTCAATGGCAGGGACGGGCTGGAACCAAGGCTTGCGACGGAATGGCATGGATCGGATGACGGTTTGAGCGCCACGTTCAAGCTACGCGAAGGCGTGACCTGGCATGACGGCAAACCCTTCACCTCCGCGGATGTGGCTTTTTCCGCACTTTCGGTGTGGAAGCCGCTGCAAAACCTTGGGCGGCTGGTCTTTGCCAATCTTGAAAAAGTGGATACGCCAGATGACCACACGGCCATCTTCCACTTCTCCAAGCCGACACCCTTCCAGCTCATCCGCAACGCTTTGCCGGTTGTCACCAGCGTCGTGCCGAAACATCTTTATGAAGGCAGCGATATCGCCACCAATCCGGCCAATACGAAACCGGTCGGCACCGGACCTTTCGTTTTTGCGGAATATAAGCCCGGCGAATATTACCGCCTGACCCGCAATCCCAATTACTGGGGCAAGAACCAGCCGCAGCTCGATGAGATCATCTATCGCGTTCTGCCCGACCGGGCGGGCGCCGCCTCCGCGCTTGAAGCCGAAGAAATCCACCTTGCGGCCTTTTCCGCCGTGCCGCTTGCCGATCTTGCCCGCATCGCGAAGGAGCCGGGCATCAAGGTCATCCCGGAAGGTTACGAAGCCCTCACCTATCAGCTCGTCGTGGAAATCAACCACCGCCGCAAGGAGCTGGCCGACCTCAAGGTCAGGAAGGCGATCGCCCACGCCATCGACAAGAAATTCGTTATCGACAAGGTCTTCCTCGGTTACGCCACGGCATCGACCGGCTCCGTACCGAAAAATGCACCTCAGTTTTACACAAGAGACGTCGAGACATACGATTTCGACGTCGCCAAGGCGAACGCCCTGCTGGACGAGGCGGGTTATGCACGCGGAGCGAACGGAACGCGGTTTTCACTGAAGCTTCTGCCAGCGCCTTACTTCAATGAAACCAAGCAATTCGGTTCCTATCTTCGCCAGGCGCTACAGGAAATCGGCATCGATGCCGAACTGGTCAACAATGATGCCGCCGCGCACCAGAAGGCCGTCTATACCGACCATGCCTTCGATCTCGCCATCGCGCCGCCGGTCTTCCGTGGCGATCCGGCGATCTCCACCACCATTCTCGTGCGCTCCGGCATTCCAGCCGGCGTCGGCTTCTCCAATCAGGGCGGCTATGAGAACAAGGCGCTCGATGCACTGATCGACAAGGCGGCGGAAACCGTGGATACGGCAGCCCGCACGGTGCTCTACAAGGATTTCCAGAAGCAGGTCGCCGCCGATCTGCCGCTGATCAATGTCGCCGAATGGGGTTTCATCACGGTTGCGCGCGATACGGTCAAACACGTCGCCAGCAATCCACGCTGGGCCGTTTCCAACTGGGCGGATACGGTGGTCGGCACCTGAGGAAGCGCCGTGAGGCGCGCGGCGACATTGCTACGGCGAAGGGTGATCAGCGCCATTCCAGTGCTACTGATCGTTCTTGTCTTTACCTTCGTGCTGCTTGAAAACGCATCCGGTGACGCGGTTGACGCTTATCTCGTCTCCATCGGCGGCGGCGACGCCGGACTGCGGGATGCCCTGCGCGAGCAATATGGTCTGAACGGTTCGGTGTTGGCCCGCTTCTGGCTTTACGCCAGCTCGGTGCTGCGACTTGATTTCGGCTGGTCGCTTGCGTTTGACCGACCGGTGCTGGGGCTGATCCTCGAACGGCTGCCGAACACGCTGCTCCTGATGGGCAGTGCCACCGCGCTTGCGTTCATCACCGGCACCGCGCTCGGCATCCTGGCGGGCGCCCGTCCAGGCGGGTTGACAGACCAGGTACTCTCGGCCCTGTCGCTGGCGCTTTACGCCACGCCGGGCTTCTGGCTCGGCCTTGTGCTCGCCATCGTCTTTGCCGTGCAACTGAGGTGGCTGCCAACATCCGGCATCGAAACCATCGCATCCGGAAAACAGGGATTTGCAAGGGCGCTCGATATTGCCCGCCATCTTGTCCTGCCGGTCGCCAGTCTCGGGCTGATCTATCTGGCGCTTTTCCTGCGCGTCATGCGTACTGCCATGGCGGCGGTCTGGCCGCTGGATTTCGTGCTGTTCGCCAAGGCCAAGGGGCTTTCGAGACGGCGGATCGTGCTGCGCCATGTCGCACGAAACGCCGCCCTGCCCCTCGTCACCGTGCTTGGCCTGCAAGCGGCAACCATGCTCGGCGGCAGCGTGGTGATCGAGAGCGTTTTTGCCATTCCCGGTTTTGGCCGGCTTGCGCAGGAAGCCGTCAGCGGTCGCGACACACCGCTCTTGATGGGCATTATTCTGACAAGCGCCGTTTTCGTTGTCCTGATCAATCTCGTCGTTGATATTCTCTATGCCGTGTTCGATCCGCGCATCGGCAGCGGGGAGCAACAGACATGAGTTTCACTCTCCGGCTCCTGCGCAGTTTCGAAGGTGCGGCAGGTGCCATCATTCTAATGCTGCTTGCAGTAACGGCGCTCGCCGCTCCCCTCCTGTTTCCAGGTGACCCGCTGTCGATCGTCGGTGAGCCGCTCATCGCGCCCTTCTCCGACGCCGCCTCCCCCCTCGGCACCGACCGGTTGGGCCGCGATGTACTGGCGGGACTTGCCCACGGTGCGCAGGCATCCCTGCTCGTCGGCATCGGCGCTGCCGCTGCCGCCCTCATGATCGGCACCGTCGTCGGCACCATTGCCGGATTTGCCGGTGGCCTCGTGGATGACGCGCTGATGCGTGTTACCGACGCCTTCCAGATCGTGCCCAATTTCCTTCTGGCGCTCGCCTTCGTCAGCACCATCGGTCCATCCATGCCCATCGTCATCCTTGCGATTGCGCTTGGCGCCTGGGCGGATCCGGCGCGGCTGATGCGGGCGCAGGTGTTGAGTATTCGCGAGCGGGATTATGTGCAGTCCGCCCGCGCCATCGGCATGCATCCGCTGGAGATCGCGTTTCGGCAAATTCTGCCCAACGCCCTGCCGCCGGTTCTGGCGCTCGCCGCCATCATCGTCGCCGCCGCTATCCTCACCGAGGCGGCATTGTCCTTCCTCGGCCTTGGCGATCCGAATATCGTTACCTGGGGTTCGATGATCGCGGAAGGACGCAACGTGCTGCGCTCGGCGGCGTTTCTCTCAGTCATCCCCGGCATCGGTCTTCTGGTCACGGTTCTCGGCGTCTATCTTCTCGCGGAGGGGATCAACAAAGCGATGGCGACAGGGAAAGAAACGCCATGAGCGGCAATGCACTCTGCAGGATCGACGATCTCAGCGTCCGCTATGCGGCCGGCGACGGACCGGCGCTTCAGGATATTTCGCTGACGATCCGGCAGGGACAAAGGCTGGCGATCATCGGCGAAAGCGGTTCTGGCAAATCGACGCTCGCCAAGGCAATTGCCGGGCTTCTGCCTGTGAGCGCACGGGTTTCCGGCGATATTTCCTGGAGCCGCGACAGCGGTCTTTTCACGGACAGGCCGCAGCCGGGCCGCGATATCGGCTATATTTTTCAGGATACCGGTGCGACGCTGAACCCGGTTCTCACCATCGGTGAACAGGTGGCAGAAGGCGCTGTTCGGCATCTGGGCCTTTCATGGAAGCAGGCACGAGATCTTGCCCGCGATCTTCTGGAACGGGTGCGGTTGCCGCATCCCACGCATCTCCTCGGCGCCTATCCGCACCAGCTTTCCGGCGGGCAAAGACAGCGTGTGGCGATTGCTGCCGCCATTGCCGCGCACCCCGCAATCCTGATCGCCGACGAGGCGACGAGCGCGCTCGACACGGTAAGCCAGGCCGCAATCGCCGCACTGCTGGATGGGCTGGTGCGTGAAGAAGAAAGAACGCTGGTCTTCATCACCCATGATATTGGTCTTGCTTCCTGCCTTGCCGACGAGATCGCCGTTCTGCATGCCGGACGGCTGGTGGAGCACGGCACCACCAGGCGGGTGTTATCCGCGCCTGCGCACGACTATACGCGCGCACTGCTCTCCGACTATCTCGACCTTTCGACACCGCCTCTGATCGATGAGGCCGCGTCATGAACGAAGCCCTTCTGAGCGTCGAGAACCTCTCGAAAACCTACCGGACCGGCGCACGCACGGTGGAAGCACTGTCCGATATATCCTTTTCGCTTCAGCCCGGCGAGACGCTTGGGCTTGCCGGCCCCTCCGGCTGCGGAAAATCGACACTGGCACGCATCCTGATGCGTCTGATCCCGGTCGACGAAGGCACGGTCCGTTTTGAAAATCGCGACTGGCTGGCGCATGATGGCGGCGAACTACGCGCGGCGCGGCGGCATATGCAGATGGTGTTTCAGGATACGCATGGCGCGTTCAACCCGCGCGCCAGCGTCGAGGATGCCATAGGCGAACCGCTGCGTATCCATCGCATCGTCGAACGACGAGAGCGCCCTGCGGAAATCCGCCGCCTTCTCGAGCGTGTCGGGCTGCCCGCCAGCTATGCCGGCCGCTCGGTGTTCGCGCTTTCCGGCGGCCAGCGGCAGCGCGTGGCAATTGCCAGAGCCATCGCACTCAGACCATCCCTTCTCATTCTGGACGAGGCCGTTTCAGCGCTCGATGTCTCCGTACGCAGGCAAATTCTCGAACTGCTGGTCGAAATACAGCGAGAGACGGCCGTCGCCTGTATTTTCGTTTCCCACGACCTCGCGGTCATCCGCGCCGTCTGCCACCGCGTCGCCATCATGGAGGCGGGTCGGATCGTCGAGATCGGCAGGACAGCAAACATCGTTTCCACGCCGCAATCCTCGACCGCCAGAACCCTGATCGAGGCTGCGCCGCGCCTGACCATCACCACGCAAGGATAAGACATGCCCGCCCCGGATTACGCATTGCTGCTCGACCCGCCCGCCTTTCCAGCAGACCGTTACGCCGCTCTCGCCGACCGGCTGGCGGCGCTGATGGGCACGAATAACGATGTGCTTCTGGTACAGGCGGAAGCAGTGCTTGCGCTTGAAGCTGCGGCCACCAGCCTCGCGCGGCCTGGTCTGAGAGCGCTCAATATCGTCACTAGTCCCTATGGCGCGTGGTTCGGGGGCTGGCTGGAGCGTGGCGGCGCAACGGTTCGCAACCTGACCACCGCTCCGGCAAAGCCGATATCACTTCACGAGGTCGAGAGAGCGCTGGACGAAGGGCCAGGTTTTGATCTTCTCGCTATCGTGCACGCGGAATCCGCAAGCGGCATTCTCAACCCCCTGTCCGCCATTGCCGCGCTCGCCAAAGACAGAGGCATCGTCACGGTCGTCGATGCCGTCGCTTCCATCGGCGGCCATGCCTTCGAGGTTGACCGGCTCGGCATAGATATCGCGGTCATCGGCCCGCAAAAGGCGCTGGCAGGCCCGGCGGGCTTATCCGCCATCTCCGTCAGCGAAAGTGCCTGGAAACTTCTTTCACATGGCAATGCACCTGAGAACTCCATGCTTTCACTTCTCGACCAGAAGAAACTCTGGCTCGATACCGGCCGCGGCGCGCTGCCGGGAACACCTGCGCCGTTGGAATTCTATGCGCTGGAGGCGGCACTCGACCGGATAGAGGCAGAGGGTCTGGCATCCGCCAATGAACGCCACGAACGAGCGGCGACAGCCACTCGTAACGGTATCAAGGCACTTGGTATATCGACCTGGGTGGAGGAGACTGATGCGTCTGCTCTGGTTTCGACAGCGATCTTGCCGGACACGATGGATACCGGCGCATTTCTGGCGGCGGCATCCAGGGAGCAAGGTGCGGATGTCTCGGGCGGTGTCGGTCCCGGTGCGGAACGGCTGATAAGGCTCAATCACACCGGCCGGCGCGCCAATCCGGATTCGGTGCAAGCCAATATCACCGCTGTTTCAAGCGCCCTGAGAAGCCTCGGCCATGCCGCAGATACCGATTCCGCGCTGGAAGCGGCCGAAAAAAGCTATTCCGGCACCTCCTCGAAGGGTCTCTGACAGCGCCGATAAACGTTCGTTGCGCGAAATCGGATGCTGGCGGAACGTCAGTCACGCCATTGTTGTTAAAAATGGTAGACAAATTCCTTGGCCAATCTTGACGAAATCATGGCAACGCGCGAAACTTAACGCACTGTTAACTCGCGTGAAGAAGGGAAATGGCCATGGTAGCAGGGTTCAACATGCTCTCCTTTGACCTCTTTGGCATCGGCCGAAGAACGCCCGCCATAAACGAGCGGGTCGAGAAGGATTTGCAGGACAGGACGCCACGCAGACCGGACGACCAGTCCAACGATGACGACCGTGATCAGGAATACGAACTGTTCTTCTGGTCGCTTTATCCTGTGATTTAAGTTTTTAAGCGCAGGCTGACGGGGGCGGTTGAAACGTCGTTTTCCCGTCCTGCGGTCTTGAGCCCAAATGTGTTCAGCGTAGCCTCAAACACGGTGAAACAGTCGATCCGCGAAGAACACTTAAAACATATGCGACGTCATCCTCGGGCTTGACCCGAGGATTTACAAAATCTCGAAAAATCAAATATTTGCAGATGCTCTGGACAAAGCCCGGGCATGACGATGGAAAGGGCAAAGCCCTTTCCATCAAAGAGCCGCAGACGGCCCGCCTTAGTGGTTGTCGCGCGGCAGACCCTTGGTCTGTGCAATGCGCTGATACTTCACGGCCGGTTCCAGAACCGCGCCGGTTTCCATCTGGCTGACGATGCCGCGCTGGATTTCCTGCCATGGCGTCTGGTGATCGGGGTACTTGAAGCCGCCCTCGGCGGAGAGCGTTTCGTAACGCTTGGCCAGTTCCTCGCCGGAAATCAGGATGTCGGCCTTGCCACGACCCACATCGATACGAACGCGGTCACCCGTCTGCAAGATGGCCAGACCACCGCCTGCCGCTGCTTCCGGAGAAGCGTTGAGGATGGACGGGCTGCCAGACGTGCCGGACTGGCGGCCGTCACCGATGCAGGGCAGCGAATTGACGCCTTCCTTCAAGAGATAGTCCGGCGCACGCATGTTCACCACTTCTGCCGCACCCGGATAACCGATCGGACCGGCACCGCGCATGAAGAGAACGGTGTTGGCGTCGATCTTCAGCGACGGATCGTCGATGCGGTGATGGTAATCTTCCGGACCGTCGAACACCACGGCACGGCCTTCGAAGGCTTCCGGGTCGTTCGGGTTGGAGAGATAACGGTTGCGGAATTCTTCCGAGATCACGCTCGTCTTCATGATGGCAGAGGAGAACAGGTTGCCGCGCAGAACACGGAAACCGGCGCGCTCCTTGAGCGGCTGGTCATAGGGACGGATGACCTTTTCGTCTTCGATGATGGCACCACGGCAATTGTCGCCGATGGTTTTGCCATTCACGGTCATGGCGTCTTCCATGATGAGCCCCTGGGTCATCAGCTGGTTGACGACAGCCGGAACGCCGCCGGCATGGTAATAATCCTCGCCGAGATATTCACCGGCCGGCTGCAGGTTGACGAGCAGCGGCACGTCTTCACCGTAGGTCTGCCAGTCATCCACCGTCAGTTCAACGCCGACATGGCGTGCAAGGCCGTTCAGATGGATCGGCGCGTTGGTGGAGCCACCGATGGCCGAGTTGACGCGGATGGCGTTAATGAAGGCATCCTTGGTCATGATGTCGGAAGGCTTAAGGTCTTCCTTGACCATTTCGACGATGCGAAGGCCGGTGAGATAGGAGATTTCCTGACGGTCGCGGTAAGGCGCCGGAATGGCGGCCGAGCCGGGCAGCTGCATGCCGAGTGCTTCGGCAAGCGAGTTCATCGTCGTCGCCGTGCCCATGGTGTTGCAATAGCCGGTGGAAGGTGCGGAAGAAGCGACGAGCTTGACGAAGCCTTGATAATCGATCTCGCCCTTGGCCAGCAGTTCACGCGCTTTCCAGACGATGGTGCCGGAACCGGTGCGCTCGCCACGGAACCAGCCGTTCAGCATGGGGCCGACGGAAAGGGCGATGGCCGGAATGTTGACGGTGGCCGCCGCCATGAGACAGGCAGGCGTGGTCTTGTCGCAGCCGATGGTCAAAACAACGCCGTCGAGCGGATAGCCGTAAAGCACTTCCACGAGGCCGAGATAGGCGAGATTGCGATCGAGACCCGCCGTCGGGCGCTTGCCGGTTTCCTGGATCGGATGCACCGGAAATTCAATGGCAATGCCGCCCGCTTCACGAATGCCTTCGCGCAGGCGATGCGCCAGCTCCAGATGGTGGCGATTGCAGGGCGAAAGGTCCGAGCCGGTCTGCGCGATGCCGATGATCGGGCGATCGGACTGAAGCTCGGCCTGGCTGAGACCGAAGTTCATGTAACGCTCGAGATAGAGCGCGGTCATATCAGCGTTTGCGGGGTTATCGAACCACGCGCGCGAACGAAGCTTGCCTTGGGTTGCGGGCAGATTGTCGGATTTGGTCATGATGCGGTCTCCAGCCGGAAGTGGCCAACGGTAAAATATTACGAAATGCGACAAGCTTATGTTGTGCGCAAGGAAAATGGAATCAGCTTCTCGGAAGCACGCATAACCGACAGACGAGCGCCAGACGAGTGACCTGGAGCCGTTCTTCAGCTTTAGCCGAATATTTTTCGGTGTTTACGACCATACCGACGTTGCGCAATGGCCTCTTCCCTCCCTGCCTTGCCGGATTGTAACTGACCCCAAGGCCCCACATTCCGTCACGACCTGACTTGCTTATTTGTATTACTATTAGATAGCGGCGCAGCCTGTCAAGCCGGACCAGAGTATATTGCGGGCGAGTTTTGCGCGCCGAAGAAATTGGAATACACACAATAAGCCATTGATTTATTATAGTTTAAGACCATGTTTCCATAAAATCGGCATGACGTGAATTGGAAATCCGCTAAAAAACCCCTTTTCAAGAGTATTACTATATGCTCATAGTGACGTCGTCACGCTGACATCATTTCTGGGAGGATAAGATGAGAAAAGCTCTTGCGGCAATCACTGTCGCCGTTTCCGCATGCCTTGCATCCAGTGTTTCCGCACAATCGCTGACCGTCGGCTTCTCGCAGATCGGCTCCGAATCCGGATGGCGCGCCGCTGAAACCACTGTCACCAAGCAGCAGGCCGAGAAGCGCGGCGTTACGCTGAAATTCGCCGACGCACAGCAGAAGCAGGAAAACCAGATCAAGGCCGTTCGCGGCTTCATCGCGCAGGGCGTCGATGCGATCCTGATCGCACCTGTCGTCGCAACCGGCTGGGACGCCGTGCTGAAGGAAGCCAAGGAAGAAAAAATCCCCGTCATCCTGCTCGATCGCCAGATCGAAGCGCCGGATGATCTTTATCTGACCGCGGTCACCTCGGATCAGGTTCACGAAGGCAAGGTTGCCGGCGACTGGCTCGTCAAGGATGTCGGCGCGAAGGACTGCAAGGTTGTCGAATTGCAGGGCACGACCGGCTCTTCGCCCGCCATCAACCGTAAGAAGGGCTTCGAAGAAGCCATCGCTTCGCACAAGAACATCAAGATCGTGCGCTCGCAGACGGGTGACTTCACCCGTACCAAGGGCAAGGAAGTGATGGAAAGCTTCATCAAGGCCGAAGGCGGCGGCAAGGATATCTGTGCCGTGTACGCTCACAATGACGACATGGCCGTCGGCGCGATCCAGGCGATCAAGGAAGCCGGCCTGAAGCCGGGATCTGACATCAAGGTCGTGTCCATCGATGCCGTACCTGACATCTTCAAGGCCATGGCCGCCGGTGAAGCCAATGCGACGGTGGAACTGACGCCTGACATGGCCGGTCCTGCCTTCGACGCTCTCGAAGCCTATCTGAAAGACAAAAAGGCACCGGCGAAGTGGATTCAGACGGAATCCAAGCTCTACACGGCGTCTGACGACCCGATGAAGGTCTACGAGGCGAAGAAGGGTCTGGGTTACTAATAGACCCCTTATCTTCGGAAGGAGCGGCGCGTCATGCGTGCCGCTCCGTCACAGCTTCTTTCATGCAGGGCCTGCGCAATGTCCGAAACGGCACCACTTCTGGAAGCACGCGCCATCGGTAAATCCTTTCTCGGGATAACGGCGCTGGACGGCGTCGATTTTTCGCTCGGGCGCGGTGAAATTCACGCGCTTCTCGGCGAAAACGGCGCGGGGAAATCAACACTCATCAAGATACTGACCGGCGTTTATCACCGTGACAGCGGCTCCATCTTTCTGGAAGGTAGCGAGATATCGCCCACCAATGTCGGCGAAGCGCAGGCACTCGGTATCGGCACCGTCTATCAGGAAGTAAACCTTCTCGAAAACCTGACTGTTGCCGAAAACCTCTTTCTCGGCCGCCAACCGCATCGCTTCGGGTTCATTGACAGAGCCTCGATGCAGAGACAATCGCAGGCGCTGCTGTCCCAATACGGGCTTTCGATCGACGTCAACGCTCTGCTTTCCAGCTATTCCGTCGCTATCCGCCAGATCATCGCCATTGCCCGCGCCGTCGATCTTTCCGGCAAGGTGCTGGTGCTGGACGAGCCGACCGCCAGCCTCGATGCCCACGAGGTCGAGATGCTGTTCGGTGTGCTGCGGAACTTGCGTGCGCGCGGTATCGGCATCGTCATCATCACCCACTTCCTAAACCAGGTCTACGATATCGCCGACCGTGTCACGGTTTTGCGCAACGGCCGCCTCGTCGGCACGCGCGACATCGGCAACCTGCCGAGGTCCGAACTCATTGCGATGATGCTTGGTCGCGAGCTTCAGCACATCACCCACGAGCATCAGGCCACTGACGACACGGTTGCCGAGGGCGAACCGCCGATCCGTTTCGAGGGCTACGGCAAACGCGGCAGCATCGCCCCCTTCGACCTCGGCATTCGGCCGGGAGAGATCGTCGGCGTCGCCGGTCTTTTGGGGTCGGGACGAACGGAAACGGCTTTCCTGCTGTTCGGCATCGACAAGCCCGATACCGGCAAGGCCACGATAGACGGAAAGACCATCGCTCTTTCTTCGCCTGAAGCCGCAATCACGGCCGGGTTCGGTTTCTGCCCGGAGGAGCGCAAGACTGATGGTATCATCGGCGACTTTTCCGTGACCGACAACATTGCTCTGGCTCTCCAGGCCCGCCAGGGTTGGGCGCGGCCGCTTTCGCGCCGGCAGAAGGTGGAACTGGCCGAAAGCTTCATCAAATCCCTCGACATCCGCCCGGCCGATCCTGACCGGCCGATAAAATTCCTGTCCGGCGGCAACCAGCAGAAAGCCATTCTGGCGCGCTGGCTTGCAACCCATCCCCGGCTTCTGATCCTCGATGAGCCGACCCGTGGTATCGATATCGGCGCCCATGCGGAAATCCTCAAAATGATCGAAAAACTCTGCACCGAGGGCATGTCGCTCGTCGTCATCTCGTCCGAACTGGAAGAACTGACCGCCGTTGCCCACCGGGTCGTCGTGCTGTCCGACCGCCGGCATGTCAGCGAATTGAAGGGCGGCGAGGTGACGGCCGACAACATCATGCGGGCAATTGCGGATGCGGCCAGAACGGAGGCGGCATGATGGTGACTGTGACAAGGCGCCTGAAAAGGCTTGCTCCCCAACTGATCGCCCTCTTCGTCATTCTGGCAGCGATTACAATCGTTTCGCCGGGCTTCCTGCATGTTTCGTTCCAGAACGGCAGGCTTTACGGCAGTCTGATGGATATTCTCGTGCGTGCCGCACCCGTGGCGCTCCTGACCATTGGCATGACGCTGGTGATCGCCACCAAGGGCATTGATCTGTCGATCGGTGCTGTTATCGCCATTTGTGGAGCGGTGGCGGCAACGCTCATCAGCAACGGCCATTCCATCCCAACCGTCATCGCCATCTCGCTTGCTGTCGGCATCGCCTGCGGCCTGTGGAACGGGGTGCTGGTCGCCCTTCTCGACATCCAGCCGATCATCGCCACGCTGATCCTGATGGTGGCGGGGCGCGGCATCGCCCAGCTCATCACCGAAGGTGTCATTCTCACCTTCAACGACGACAGCTTTTCCGCCATCGGCTCCGGCTCCTTCGCGGGCATTCCCCTGCCCGTCATCATCTGGGTGGCGGCGGCGCTGATAATCGGCCTTCTGGTGCGCAAGAGCGCGCTCGGCTTTCTGATTGAGGCAACCGGCATCAATCGCCGCGCGGCGGCACTTGCCGGTGTGCGGGCACGCTTCCTGCTGTTTTTCGTCTACGCCGTTTCCGGTCTCTGCGCGGCCATCGCCGGCATGATCGTGACCGCCGATATTCGCGGTGCGGATGCCAACAATGCCGGGCTGTGGCTGGAACTGGACGCCATATTGGCGGTGGTGATCGGTGGTACATCGCTGAATGGCGGCCGCTTCTCCATCACCGCATCGCTGATCGGCGCGCTCATCATCCAGACCATCAATACCGGCATTCTGGTCTCCGGTTTCCCGCCGGAATTCAACCTCATCATCAAGGCTGGCATCATCATGGTGGTACTGACACTGCAATCGCCGGCAATCATGGCGGTTCTGGGCTTTGTCAAAACGCCAAAGCCACACGCAAAACCGGCCACCGCCAACGTAGTGACCAAGGAAGGTACCGCGCGATGATCCACAGCCGCAATCTTCCGTTTCTCACCACACTGACGATCTTCCTTATCGCCTATCTTCTGTGCGTGCTGCAATATCCAGCGATCCTGTCGACGCGGGTGATCGGTAATCTATTGACCGACAATGCCTTTCTCGGCATCGCTGCCGTTGGCATGACTTTCGTGATCCTGTCGGGTGGCATCGATCTTTCCATCGGCTCCGTCATCGCGTTCACTAGCGTTTTCGTGGCTGTCATGGTCGGCACCTATAATATTCACCCGCTGCTGGCCTTCGCCATCGTGCTCGTGATCTCAACGCTGTTCGGCTGCCTGATGGGGGCGATGATACGCTTCCTGTCGATCCCGCCATTCGTGGTGACGTTGGCGGGCATGTTCCTGGCGCGTGGCGCGGCCTATCTGATCTCGACGCAATCCGTACCGATCTCGCATCCCTTCATCGATGCGATGCAGGGATTTTATTTCCGCTTTCCCGGCGGCGGCAGGCTGACAGCGCTTGCTATTGTCATGCTTCTCGTCTTTGCCGCCGGCATGCTGATTGCCAGCCGCACCCGCTTCGGCGCCAATGTCTACGCACTTGGCGGTAACCCGCAATCGGCCGAACTGATGGGAGTGCCGATCGGTACAACGACAATCGGCATCTACGCACTTTCCGGGTTCCTGTCCGGCCTCGCCGGCATCGTCTACACACTCTACACCTCATCGGGTTATTCGTTGGCGACGGTGGGCGTGGAGCTGGACGCTATTGCAGCTGTTGTCATTGGCGGAACGCTTCTGACGGGTGGAATGGGGCTGGTGGCGGGAACCTTCGTCGGACTGCTGATCCAGGGGTTGATCCAGACCTACATCGTTTTTGACGGAACCCTGTCATCCTGGTGGACCAAAATCGTTATTGGCGTGCTGCTTTTTGTCTTCATCGTGTTGCAGCGCGCAATCATCTGGTATTCAAACAGGAGACTGGCCGGACCACATCCGGCATAACCAACACGGAGGCTTTATTGGGGCTGCTCGAAACGACGATAAGCGGGCGAAAACGCCGGAACAGCCACGCGCATGTGGTCTCCGAACTCGGCAGCGCCATCGTCTCGGGCAGGATTGCGGAAGGATCCCTCCTGCCTAACGATGCCGAACTGTCCCTCCGTTTCGGGGTCTCGCGCACCGTGTTGCGCGAGACGATGAAGACGCTGGCGGCCAAGCGGCTGGTCGAACCCAAGGCAAAGGTCGGCACCCGCGTTCTCGACCGTTCGAGCTGGAACTTCTTTGACCCGGATGTGCTGGGCTGGCGCTGCGAAGCCGGAATAGACCAGGAATTCGTGACACATCTGGCGGAAATCCGCCTCGCGCTCGAGCCGGCGGCGGCGGCAGCTGCCGCGCTTCAGGCATCGAATGACGATATCGTTTCCCTTTATGTGATTGCCGCCAAATTCGACAATCCGCAGCATACGCCGGAAACCATCGCCAAGGTCGATCTCGAATTCCACCTCGCCGTGGCGCACATGTCCGGCAATCCCTTCATGCGTTCGGCAAGCGGGCTGATCGAAGCCGCCCTTGCGATCTCATTCCAGCTTTCATCCCCGGCCTCGTCGCCCGGAACCATCGCCGAGATCGCTGCAAACCATCTGCGCATCGTGCACGCCATCGCCGCCCGTGATGCGGACGCCGCCGTGAAAGCCATGCGCCATGTAATCGAGGTCGGCAAGGACCGGACGCGAAAGGCAATCAAGACGCCTTGAAGGCGAAAAGCCTATCGACATCCCTTCTGTCACCCCGGGCCTGATGCCAGCATGACGGAGCCGGGGTTGGCTTTTTCATCATAAAATTCGGGCCTGCACGGATGCAGGCCCTTTTTCTTCCGGCAAGTATCTTACCCCTGCGACGCTTCAATATGCGGCACCACGCCACGGCGCGATGCCATGAGCGATGCGCCGAGGAGTGCTGCAATGCTGACGAAAACGAAGACCATGGTCGCACCCTGAAGGTCGATCAGCAGTCCGCCCAGAACAGCGCCGCTGGAAATGGCGATCTGGAAGGTGGTGAGCAGCAACGCGCCTGCACTTTCGGCCTCGTCAGAGGCGACGCGGGTGATGAAGCTCTGCACGCTGACCGGAAGCGCGCCGAAGGCGAAACCCCAGGAGGCAATGGCAAAGCCAGCGACAACGGGAGATGCACCGGCAATCACCAGCACGGAAGCGGATGCGGCAATCAGGGTGGCGGCAAACGTCACGGCCCATGCGGTGTTCTTCTCAGCGAGGTAGCCGCCGAAGAGATTACCGAAAAAACCGCCCACGCCGTAAGCCAGAAGAACGAGCGAGATTGCTTCGACGCCAAGCTGCGGCACATCTTCGAGGAAGGGGCGAACATAGGTGAAGCCGGCGAAGTGACCCGCGACGATGAATAGCGTCGTCAGAAGGCCGATCCTGACCTGCGGGCGCTGCAACAGCCGGAACATGGTGGACAGGCCGGGCGCACCGGCCGGCGGCAGCGAGGGAACGGTGAGCAACTGCACGACAAGTGCGACGACACCCAGCACGCCGGCGACGACAAAGGCCGCACGCCAGCCAAGCGTCGCGCCGATCCACGCCCCGACAGGGGCTGCGCAAACGGTGGCAACCGAAACGCCGGTTAGGATGATGGCCATGGCGCGCGGCATCTTATCCAGCGGAACAAGCCTTAGCGCCAGCGCCGCCGACATGGCCCAGAAGCCGCCAAGGCCGATGCCGAGCAAAACGCGCGATGTAAACAGCATGAAAAGACCGTTGGCAAAAGCGGCCAATGTGCTGGAAATGATCAGCAACGTCGTGAGGCCAAGCAGGGTCCAGCGGCGATCAATGCTGCGCGTGCCGATGACGACGCCGGGACCGGCAACCGCTGCGACCAGTGCCGTGACGGTGATGGATTGGCCGGCAATGCCGGAGCTGATGGAAAGATCGGTCGACAGTGGCGTCAGAAGGCTGACCGGCAGGAATTCCGCCGTTACCAGCCCGAAGACGCCGAGCGAAAGCGAAACCACCGCCGCCCACTTCGCATCCGGCTCTTGTCTGTGTGGCGCATATTCAAGTTCGTTGATTGTTCGGTTATTCATGAAAATCTCCTGATGCGCATTCTGGGAACGCGCCCTGAAACGGAATGGCAAAACGATGAAGCCGGTGGGAGCCCGGGTGCGTCGCCTCACAAATCGATGGTCGTAAGCTACGCGTGACAGCTCGGCGTTTCCATGCTAAAAAATCCGCATTCCTTAACCAAACGTCCGAATTTGTGAGTTGCCATGAATGATGCATTGACGGAAATGCTGCGTGGTCTGCGGCTTGACGGCGTGGAATATGGCCGCTGCCGCATGGCAACGCCCTGGGCGACGGCCTTTCCCGAGCAGGAGGCGGCGCGGTTTCATTTCATCGGCGTGGGCCAGGCAAAATTACGCAAACCTTCCGGAGAATGGCTGACGCTTACGTGCGGCGATGCAGTGCTTCTGCCCCGTGGCCACGCCCATGTGCTGGGCAGCGGCGAGGATGTAACACCTGCCCTCTTCGACCGGTTCGGTAAAAAGGAAGTGTGTCAGGGCATTTTCGACATGGAATGTGCTGGTGCCGGCGGCGACACGGTAGCCTTTACCGCCTCGATGCGTTTCAACATGGATAATCTGCATCCGCTTTTGCAACTGATGCCGGATGTGATGCTGACCAGCGATCTCGCCAAAAGCGATCCGGCCATTCCGCATCTCCTGGAAGCCATGGCGCGCGAAGTGGAACTGAACCGCGTTGGTGCCGGTGGCATTCTGGCGCGGCTTGCCGATGTGTTGACGGCAACACTGATCCGCACATGGGTAGAATATGGTTGCGGCGATTCCAGCGGCTGGCTTGCCGCCGTGCGCAATCCCGAACTCGGACGGGTGCTTGCAGCGATCCACCTTACCCCCGAGAAAGACTGGAGCGTGGAAGAGCTTGCCTCCCTGATGGGTGCATCCCGCTCGAGTTTTGCAGAACGCTTCACCCGTGTGGTGGGTGAAAGCCCAGCCCGTTATGTCGTTCGCATACGCATGCATCAGGCGCGACTGTGGCTGCGCGAGGGTATGCGTGTAACGCTGGCGGCGGAAAAGCTCGGCTACGATTCCGAGGCATCCTTCAGCCGCGCCTTCAAACGCGTGATCGGCGCGCCGCCCAGCCAGTTCCGCAGGAAGGACACCTCTGGTCTGGAAGATGCGGCATAGGGCGCATCTTAGAGCACGTCCGGTTTAAACAGAAACTTTTGACGCGCTCCATCTCTTTGTTTTTACGCATTTTCTGGACGTAAAACCGCTACGCACTTTTACTGGAAATGCTCTAATGGAAATTGCGGGAAATGACCTTTATCCTCTCCACCTCATCTCCATCCTGGGTCGCAGGCGGTGGACGTTTCCTGATATTGCGATGATCGTCCGGCGGAATACCGTGGTGGAACTCGTCGCCGCGCCCATGCGGTAGAGGAAAGGGGTGGTTGCGCTCACCCACGCTTGCCAGCGCCTCTGACAGATCGGTCAGCCGGTGTGCGACCAGATGCACCACCTCGCCTTCCCGTTGGATCTTGCCGTAAATACCGACCATGCCGGCGGAAAGCACCACGCGCCGGTATTTTTCGAAGGTCTTCACCCACAGAACCGCATTGGCAATACCCGTCTCATCCTCCAGAGTCATGAAGATCACTCCCTTTGCCGAGCCTGGGCGCTGGCGCACCAGAACCAGCCCCGCCGTTTCCAGCCACGTGCCATCACGGACGCGCACCGCATCCGCGCAGCTGACGATGCGCCGACGGGAAAGATCGCGCCGCAGGAAGGACATGGGGTGTTCGCGCAGGGTCAGCCCCACATGGCCATAATCCTGCACCACCTCGCCGCCGTCAGTCATGGGCCGCAGCGCGACGGAGGGTTCGGAAAGCTCATCCACAACGGCGTTTTCCCGGCTGGCAGCGGCAGCAAAAAGCGGCAGCGGCTCATCCCTCAAAGCCTTGATGGCCCACAGCGCCTCGCGTCTGGAAAGCGAGAGCGACGGCAGAAAGGCGTCGGCTTCGGCGAGACAGACGAGGGCAGCAGCCGGAACACCTGCCCTTCGCCAGAGATCGTCCACCGAGGCAAATGCCCGATCCTGACGGGCCGCGACAATATCGGCTGCGTGATCGTTGGAGAGACCCTTCACCATGCGCAGGCCGAGCCGCACGGCGTAACGCTCCTTACCATGAGCATTCTTCTTGCCCGTGGGCTCCAGCGTGCAATCGAAGCGGCTATTGTTGACGCAGACCGGGCGCACTTCCACACCATGATCGCGCGCATCACGCACGATCTGCGCCGGGGCGTAAAAGCCCATTGGCTGCGAATTCAGAAGCGAGGCACAGAAAATATCCGGATGATGGCACTTCAGCCATGCGGAAGCATAGGCAATCAGCGCGAAGGACGCCGCGTGGCTTTCCGGGAAACCATAACTGCCGAACCCTTCGAGCTGTTTGAAGATGCGTTTGGCGAAGTCCTCGTCATAACCGCGTTCCACCATGCCATCGATCAAATCCTGCTGGAACTTGGAGATCGTGCCGACATTCTTGAAAGTCGCCATCGCGCGGCGCAACTGGTCCGCCTTGCCGGGAGAAAAACCGGCGCAGTCGATGGCAATCTTCATGGCCTGCTCTTGGAATAGCGGGACACCCAGCGTCTTTTCGAGAATATTTTTAAGCTCTGGTTTTTCATATCGAACGGGCTCTTTGCCCTGACGGCGCCGCAAATATGGATGGACCATATCTCCCTGAATGGGGCCGGGACGAACGATAGCGACCTGAATTACAAGATCGTAAAATTCGACGGGCTTCAAACGGGGCAACATCGACATCTGCGCCCGGCTTTCGATCTGGAAAGTGCCTAACGTGTCGGCTTTTTGGATCATTGCAAACGTTGCAGGATCATTCGGTGGCATCGCGGCAAGATCGTATTTTTCTCCTGTACGAGCCTCCAGCAGGTCGAAGCCACGCTTCATGCAGGAAAGCATTCCAAGCGCCAGGCAATCCATTTTCATGAACCGCACGATATCGATATCGTCCTTATCCCATTCAATGATCTGTCGACCGTCCATGGCGGCTGGTTCAATTGGCACTAGCTCATCCAGCCTATCATGGGAAAGTACGAAGCCGCCCGGATGCTGGCTGTGATGGCGCGGTGTGCCAACAAGCTGGTTGGCAAGCTCGAAAGCCAGTTTAAGGCGACGATCCTCCATATTGAGGTTCAGTTCCTTCACCTCTTTTTCGCCAACTCCTTCGCTCCAGCGCCAGACTTGCGAAGACAGAAGTTTGGTCAAATCCTCCGGCAGACCTAGTACTTTACCAACATCTCGCAATGCCCCTCGACCACGGTAGCGGGTGACGACTGAACAAAGCGCCGCTTTATCGTGGCCATAGTTTTTGTAGACCCATTGAATAATCTCCTCACGACGCTGATGCTCGAAATCCACGTCGATGTCAGGCGGTTCACCCCGGTTTTCGGAAACAAAACGTTCAAAGACGAGATTGCTGAAACGAGCAGGATCAATGGCAGTGATACCAAGTACAAAACAGATAACCGAGTTTGCCGCCGAACCGCGTCCTTGGCACAAGATATCCATTTTGCGAGCCTGTCGCACGATAGCACTCACGGTCAGGAAATAGGGCGCATATTGCAATCTGCCGACAACATCCAACTCATGATGCAGCGCCTTTTCGACCTTCTCCGGCAAACCATGCGGGTAACGTCCCGGCACCGCTTCCCAGACGAGCTTTTCCAACGCCTGTTGCGCCGTCAGCCCCGGCAGGCTGCGCTCCTCGGGATATTGATAGACCAGCTCCTTCAACGAAAATTTGCAGCGCTTCGCGATTTCGAGGCTGCGGGCCAGTGCTTCCGGGTAGCGGGCAAACAGCCGGTGCATTTCCTGAGGCGGCTTCATATAACGGTCGGCATGCCGCTCGCGCCGGAAGCCCGCCTCGTCAATGGTGCAATTGTGCCGGATGCAGGTAACGACATCCTGCAGCATGCGCCGCTCGGGCACATGAAACAGCACGTCATTGGTAACAACGGTCGGCACATCAGCGGCTGCAGCCATATTCGACAATTCGAAAAGCCGCATCTGGTCGTTGGGTCGTCTTCGCAGGCTCAGCGCCATATAGGCCCGGTCAGCAAAAGCGGCTTTCAACCGGCGCAGGCGAAGCGCGCAGAGATCGTCAGCCAGATCGGCGAGCAACACCACGATAAGGCCTTCGCCATAAGCTACGAGATCGTCCCATGTGAGCCGACACTTACCCTTGCCACCCCTCTTCTTGCCGACGGAAAGCAGCCTGCAAAGCCGCCCGTAAGCCGGGCGATCCATGGGATAGACAAGCACGGAAAGATCGTCATCCAGATCGAGCCGGCAGCCGATGACGAGCCGGATGCCATGATTATCGGCCGCTTCATAAGCGCGGGGAATGGCCGCAAGGCTATTGCGATCGACGATGCCGAGTGCCTCGATACCGAGATTTTTTGCCTGTTCGAACAGTTCATCACAGGAACTTGCGCCGCGCAGGAAGGAGAAATGCGTGGTCACCTGAAGCTCGGCATAGCGCGGCGTGCTCATGCGAAGACCCCATGGATGAACCAGCCCTGCGAGCCCGTCTCGGTATGTTCGCCATCACCGGAGCGGAAAATCCAGAAACGCTCGCCGATTTCGTTTTCCACTGTGAAATAATCGCGCACGGCGGCCTTTTCGCGGTCGCGTTTCCACCATTCGCCAAACACCCGTTCCGGCCCATCAGCGCGCCGCACATTATGGCGCACGCCTTTCCAGATGAAATAACGCGGCGGATGATCCGGAAGCAGCGCCAGAGTTTCGATGGGTTCCGGCCTTGCAAAAAGCCTGACCGGGCGCGGCCAGTGGCAAGGCCAGCCGAGGGTATCCTCAGGTGCCAGCGCCGCAACGCTGGCAAGAGAACGTTCCGGCACGTCGCTTGCCACCGCCGCATAACGATAGACCCTGTGGCCACGATTGAGGATGACATCGACCGTATCGGCGATTTCCGCACGCCCTTCCTCAAGAAGCGAGGACCGGGCCTGCGCGGCGACAAGCGGCTCGGCATGGGTGGCGGTCAGCACCATCATCTCAATGCCGAAGCCGGGATCGATGGTGTCGATACGGTCGGTCAGAAGCCGGACAAGCTGTTTGACATCACGCACCGGTCTGGAGGTGCCGGCCCGCACGGCCTGCAAGCCGCTATCCACCCGGTGCAGCACCAGATCGACGCGGCGTGCGCCAAGGCCGCGCTTTTCCAGCGAGACGCAAAGCTCAGCAACCAGCTTTTGCACATAGCGGGCAATCGTCTCCGCCGCCGCGATCGGCTCGGGAAAGGCGCGGCGCACCTCCACCAGTTCGGCAATGCGCACCGGCTCGATAGGTTCGCCAGTCTCGCCGAAAGCCTGGGCGAGCCGCCTGACCACTTCCGGGCCGAAACGCAGGGTCAGCGGCGCCCGCGGGGCCTCGGCAAGTTCGCCTATGGTGCGAAAACCGAGCACCTTCAATCCGGAAACGATACGCTCCTCCAGCCTGAGCGCCGCCAGCGGCAGCCCGCTGATCGCCGCCCGCTGTCCGCCCGGCGATACGATGCTGATCTCCTCACGGCCAAACCGGGCAAGCGCATGGGCCGCCCCCCAGCTATCGGCAATGGCAGCGCGGGCGGCGAAGCCTGCGGCATGCAGGCGGTTCACCATGCCGCTCAACATCAGCGTCTCATTGCCGTGCAGATGGTCCGCACCTGCCGTATCCAGCACCAGCCCATCAGGCGGATCTGCGGCGACGATCGGGGCATAGATACGCAGGAAATGAAAAGCGAGTTGTTGCAGGGCGCGGGCATCCGCCGCCGCATCCATATCCTCGACAACGAGACCCGGCACCAAAGCCTGCGCCTTGCTGACGGGTGTGCCGGGCCGGATGCCCGCCGCCTTTGCTTCCTTGTCCAGCGCCAGCACCAGGCGGCGGCTGCCCTGACGGCCGATCATGACCAGCGGCTTTTCAACCGGCGGCGCGTTCTGCCCCGAAAGACGCCGGTAGCGATCCGTCGGCCATGTCGGCAGGTAAAGCGAGACGACCCTTTGCATCACAGGCTTCCACTTCAAATGCAGCGCTTTCGCCGCCGCGGCATCGCAAAAGTTCCAGAAACCAGCGTGGCCTGCCCACCCCCGGCACCGGCAGGGGCGAAGATGGTCGGACAGAGACACGCCAGCGGGTGACAGCGGCCGTCGGCTCGCCAAACAACGCCGCATCGGCCGGGCGCCGGAAGCGGCGAATGGCAATGCCGGTGACACCAGAGGTTTCCGCCGCCAGTTGCAACCGCCGCGAGGCATTCATCGGCAACTTCGCAAGCTCGCCCATCACGGCGCCAAAACCGTTGCAGCGCAAGCCTTCCTCGAAACAGTCGAGCACGCCTTTCTCATCGCGGCATTCGACGATGATGACCCGGTTCTGCGACAGGCCCGCCTGCGTCAATCCCGGCATGAACAGATCCCTGCGGGTGACACACCATAAGACCTTGCCGGACAGCCTTGCTGCCACACCGGCCGCAAAAAGCGCCGCTGCCGCACCATCGGCGGCGCCATTGCCGCCGCCGCTCAGCTCATGCAGGCAACCGAGCTTCAGCCCGCCTCCAGGCAAATGGTGATCGATGGCATCCACGCCGAAAGGCAAGGCCTCGTGCAGGCGGTGAGGACCGCCACCGATCCTTTCCAGCCTTTCACGCAGCTCTTCGACAACGAGCAACTGTTCCGCGCGCTTTTGCATGGCATGACAGGTTTCAATTCCGGTTTTTCAGTTTTATTGTTCCTGTTTTGTTCTTATTTCAGCAAAGAGTCAAGCAATGCCGTGCGGCTCTTCAACAGGTTTGCGCGGGAAGAGAGGGATTATGGCCTTGCGGCCATGTGTACCACCGTTAAAACGGATTATCCGGTCGGCCTCTCTCTTTTTGCGGATAATTGACGCGCCGGACATCAGGGTTTGGAGGAAACCGCCGATGATCGCCAGCATTCTGATTTCCGTGGTTGCGGCCATCCATGTTTACATCACCATTCTGGAAATGCTGCTGTGGGAAACGCCGGCCGGCCGCAAGGCCTTCGGCCTCTCTGCGGATTTTGCGCGACAGACGAAGGTGCTTGCCGCCAATCAGGGGCTTTACAATGGTTTTCTGGCAGCCGGATTGATCTATGGGCTCACGCAGGGCGATGAAGGACTGAGTTTCAAGGTCTTCTTCCTCACCTGCGTCCTGGTAGCCGGCATTTTCGGTGCCATTACCGCCAATATGAAAATCCTGTTCATTCAGGCTTTGCCGGCATTGTTTGCGCTCGGCTTCCTCTGGATCGGAGTATGAACCTATGACCGCATGGAACGATCTCCGCGCAAAAGACGCCCTCAACCGCATATTTATGGCGGCAGTGGCGAGTGCCGATCCCGCGAAGGTGCTGCAACATCATCTTCCTTCCCCGCCCAAGGGCAGGTGCGTGGTGGTCGGCGCGGGCAAGGCCTCGGCTACCATGGCCGCAGCGCTTGATAAGGCCTGGGTGGATGTGAACCTCTCCGGTATCGTCGTAACCCGTTACGGTCATGCCGTTCCGGCCGGGCGCATCGAAATCATCGAGGCCTCCCATCCCGTGCCCGACGACATGAGTGCTGAAGCGGCAAGACGCATTCTTGCCGCCGTTGAAGGGCTGACCGCAGACGACATGGTGATCGCGCTGATTTCCGGCGGCGGTTCGGCACTGATGGTCGCACCCGCCCAAGGCATGACGCTTGCGGACAAGATGGCCGTCAACCGCGCGCTTCTCGCCAGCGGCGCGACGATTTCCGAAATGAACGCCGTGCGCAAGCACCTCTCCCGCATCAAGGGCGGGCGACTGGCGCTGGCCGCCAAACCGGCCAGAGTGGTTTCGCTATTGATTTCAGACGTACCGGGCGACGATCCCTCCGAAATCGCTTCCGGCCCCACGGTTGCCGATCCGAGCGATATCAACAATGTGCGGGAAATCGTCTCCCGTTATACGCTCGATCTTCCCGAGAATGTGCGCAAAGTGCTGGAAAAGGGGGAAGAAACGCCGAAGGCAGGCGATATAGAAGAGGATATCAGGCTGATCGCGACACCCTCGCTCGCCCTACAGGCGGCGGCGGACGAGGCGGTGAAGCTTGGCCTTACGCCGCTCATCCTCGGGGATTCGCTGGAGGGCGAGTCAAAGGATGTCGGCGCGGTGATGGCGGGTATCGCCCTCTCCGCCAGCCGCAAGGGCCTGCCAGTCAAAGGCCCGGCCGTGCTGCTTTCCGGCGGTGAAACCACGGTGACGATCGGTAAAGGGTTGGCCGGCAAGGGCGGGCGCAACACGGAATTTCTGCTGAGCCTTGCGCTGACGCTGAAGGGCGCAGGCGGTATCTGGGCCATCGCCGGCGATAGCGACGGCATAGACGGCGTTGAGGATGCGGCAGGCGCACTGGTGACGCCGGATACGCTTGCGCGTATGCGCAATGCCGGTGCCGATCCGCGCCAGTCGCTGGTGGGACACGACAGCTACACCGCCTTCAAGGCGGTTGGCGACCTTGTCGTGACCGGTCCGACGCTGACGAATGTGAATGATATCAGGGCGATTTTGATCGGGTGAAAGCGGGAGAGCTCGAGCCTGTTATGGCCGTCCGGTGCGCATCGTTGAAGGTGGCTGTTTTGACTATACCGTCGGACAGGTATATTCTGGTGGCCTGTCTTTCGGAGCCTCAGCCATGCGTTTTGGAGTGCTCGTAATTGGTCTAGCCGTGGCGCTGATCCCCACCTTGGCGGATGCCCACAATTGCAAATGCCGAAATCGCGGTGTCATGTTCGAACTCGGCCAGACATCCTGCCTGAGGGTCGATGGCGGCTCCTATCTCGCGCGCTGCGAAATGAAACTCAACGTCTCGTCCTGGACGAGAATACAGGACGGTTGCCCCGTGACAGAACGGATGCAGCAGCAGATGACACGCGTAAATTGATCACGTCTTCAGATGGGTCATGAGGGGAAAGCGGGCAGAGATAAGCCGAGAGCTTGCCCCCTCATCCGGCCCTTCTCCCCCCCCCCCGCGGGGAGAAGAAATACGCCGCGACGCCATGTCGATCTTACAGCTTCACCCAGCCGCCATTCTTCTTACCGGATTCGATGCACGCGGTGACAAAAGCGACGCCTTTGACACCGTCATCGACGGTCGGATAGGTGACCGCCTTGTCTAGCTCCGAACCGGTGCGGCGGGCTTCGATGGCCTGGGCCGCTTCGGTATAGATGGTCGCGAAGGCTTCGAGATATCCTTCCGGATGGCCCGAGGGAATTCGCGTGACGCGCGCGGCCGCAGCACCGGCGCCAGCACCGCCGCGGGTGATGAGCTGTTTCGGCTCGCCAAGCTTTGTGAACCAGAGATAGTTCGGATCAGCCTGCGTCCACTCGATGCCTGCCTTGTCGCCGTAAACGCGGACCTTCAGCCCGTTTTCATGCCCGACAGCCACCTGGCTGCACCAAAGCAGGCCCTTGGCTGGTTGCTTGCCGTCCTTTGGCTTGAAGCGCAGCATCACATGCGCATTGTCGTCCAGACGGCGACCCTCCACGAAGGTATGTACATCCGCTGCCAGTTCATCGGCTTCCAGACCAGAAATGAAGCAGCCGAGATTATAGGCATGGGTGCCGATATCCCCTGTGGAGCCGCCTACACCGGATTGCGCCGGATCGGTGCGCCAGACGGCCTGTTTCGCACCGGTCTGCTCCAACGGCTCAGCCAGCCAATCCTGCGGATATTCCATCTGCACCAGACGGATGTTCCCGAGCGCACCGGTTTCCACCAGTTCACGCGCATGCCGCACCATCGGATAACCGGTGTAATTATGGGTGAGGATGAACAGCGCGTCCGCCTTGTCCGCCACGTCCTTCAGCTTTTTGGCATCCTCCAGATTGGAGGTCAGCGGCTTGTCGCAGATGACATGGATGCCGCGTTCCAGAAACGCCTTCGCCGCAGGATAATGTACGTGGTTGGGCGTAACGATCGCCACCGCCTCGATACCATCCTCGCGAAGCGCTTCCTTCTCGGCCATTTCTTCGAATGACCCATAGCAACGTTCTGGATCAAGCCCGAGTTCGCGACCGGAGGCGAGGGATTTTTCCGGTGTCGAGGACAAGGCCCCGGCCACGAGATCGAAGCGGTTGTCGAGCCGCGCGGCCATGCGGTGAACGCCGCCGATAAATGCACCTGAACCGCCACCGACCATGCCCAGGCGAATCCGCGTGTTCGCCTTGTCGGTTGTCTTTCCTTCAATAGCCATAATGTCTCCTCGGCATTTTCTAAGCGCATTCCCACACGGAAAACGGCTTCACACTTTTCCTGGAAATGCTTTTAAAGCCCAAGCATGCGCCGGTTGGCCGCATCGTCGGTGCCAGCAGATGCAAAATCATCAAAGGCTTTTTCCGTGACGCGGATGATATGGTGCTTGACGAACTCGGCCCCTTCCCGGGCACCGTCTTCAGGATGTTTCAGCGCGCATTCCCATTCAACCACTGCCCATCCGTCGAAATCATTGGCAGCCATTTTCGAGAAGACCGCACCGAAATCCACCTGCCCGTCACCCAGCGAGCGGAAGCGGCCCGCACGGTTGACCCAACCCTGATAACCGCCATACACGCCCTGGCGGCCGGTCGGATTGAACTCAGCGTCCTTGACGTGGAACATCTTGATGCGGTCTTTGTAGATGTCGATATTGTCAAGATAATCAAGGCATTGCAGCACATAATGCGACGGGTCGTAGAGCATGTTGGCGCGCTTGTGGTTCTTCACACGCTCCAGGAACATCTCGAAAGTCACGCCATCATGCAGATCTTCGCCGGGATGGATTTCGTAGCAGACATCCACGCCCTGCTCATCGGCGTAATCAAGGATCGGCGTCCAGCGTCTTGCCAGCTCGTCAAAGGCGGTTTCCACGAGACCGGCCGGGCGCTGCGGCCACGGATAGATGAAGGGCCAGGCAAGAGCGCCCGAAAAGGTGGCATGTGCGTTGATGCCGAGATTTCTCGAAGCCTTCAGGGCAAGCTTCACCTGCTCCACCGCCCATTGCTGGCGAGCCTTCGGATTGCCGCGCACTTCAGGTGCTGCAAAACCATCGAAGGCCTCGTCATAGGCGGGGTGAACGGCAACCAGCTGGCCCTGCAAATGGGTGGAAAGCTCGGTTACCTCGACGCCGTTCTGGCGGGCGACACCCGCAAATTCGTCGCAATAATCCTTGGATTCGGCGGCCTTTTTCAGATCGATCAACTGCCCGGCCCAGGTGGGAACCTGCACGCCGGCATAACCCTTTTCTGCGGCCCATTTGGTAATGCCGTCCCATGTATTGAAAGGCGCAGCATCACCGGCAAACTGACCGAGGAAAAGACCCGGTCCCTTGATCGTTTTCATAAAAATCTCCTCCTGTATCGATACAGTTCAGCGGTAAAACCGCTTTGGCTCCCAATTTGCCAAGCTAACCGCTCATAATTTTCAGACAAGCCCCAAATGCCGGGGAGCGAGAGAATTTCGCTATTTCACTAAAAAACGAAACACGTCTAAAGCGCCAGACCGCTTGCCCTGTCGAACAGATGCACACGCTCGTGATGCACGGTGGCGGCAAAGGGGGTGTTGACCTTGACCAGTTGCTCGCCATCCACCACCGCCGTAACCTGATCGCCCGCCAGTTCGAAGACCACATGCGTCTGCGCGCCTGTCGGCTCGACCAACACCGTCCTGCCGGACAGCGAAATATCGCCGCCGACGGTCGAACCGATATGTTCCGGTCTCAACCCAATCGTCACCGGCTGGCCGCGCTTGACATTTCTTGAGGCGGCAATGCGGATCGCCGTCCCGTCCTTCAGCCGGGCGGCAGGTTGATCGCCCTCACCGTCGACCACGCCTTCGATGAGGTTCATGGCCGGCGAGCCGATGAAGGCGGCAACGAAGAGATTGGCAGGTGTCTTGTAAAGTTCGAGCGGCGTGCCCTGCTGCTCGATACGGCCGTGATTGAGCACCACCACCCGGTCGGCCAGCGTCATTGCCTCGATCTGATCATGGGTGACGTAGATGGAGGTCGTACCGACTTTCTGATGCAGAGCCTTGATTTCGCTACGCATCTGCACGCGCAGCTTGGCATCCAGATTGGACAGCGGCTCATCAAACAGGAAGACGGCCGGGTTGCGCACCACGGCGCGGCCCATGGCGACGCGCTGGCGCTGGCCACCGGAAAGCTGCGAGGGCTTGCGGTCCAGAAGCTTGCCGAGATCGAGCATGCGGGCGGCTTCCGCCACGCGCTCATCCATGACGTTTTTCGGCTGCCCGGCAAGCTTCAGGTTGAAGCCCATGTTTTCGGCGACCGTCATATGCGGATAAAGCGCATAGGACTGGAATACCATGGCGATATTGCGCTCGCGCGGCGTCATCGAATTGACGACGGTGCCGCCAATGAGGATATCCCCATCGGTGATTTCCTCCAGCCCGGCGATCATGCGCAGCAGGGTAGACTTGCCGCAGCCCGAAGGCCCGACCAGCGCAATGAATTCGCCATCGGTTATATCGAGCGAGATGCCGTGAATGACATCGAGCGAGGCATAGGACTTGCGGATATCCCTAAGTTCGACGGAAGCCATGTTTTGCTCCTTTCAAGTCACGATTTGACGGCACCGGCCGTCAGGCCCGCGATGATGTGTTTCTGTGCGAGGAAGAAGACGATGACGGTCGGCAGGATCGTCAGCGTGATGAAGGCGAGCACGAGCTGCCATTCCGTGCCGAATTCGCCGCGATAGACCATGATGCCGAGCGGCCAGGGATATTTCGATTCCGAGTTCAGCATGATCAGCGGCAGGATGTAGCTGTTCCAGCTGCCGACGAAGGAAACGATCCCAACCGTCGCCACGATGGGTCGCGAAAGCGGCATCGAAATGTGCCAGAAGAAGCGCAGATAGCCGCAACCATCCACGAAGGCGGCCTGAAACAATTCCTCCGGCAGATTGCGGAAGTAATTGCGAAACAGAAGGATGCTCATGCCGAGCCCGAAAGCCACCTGCGGCAGAACCACGCCCCAATAGGTATCGAGCAGACCGAGATCGCGGATGCGGATGAACAGCGGCAGGATGGCGGTCGCCGCCGGGAACATCAGTCCCAGCAGGAAATAATTCAGCAGGAAAGACGAGCCAAAGAACTTCACATGCGCAAAGGTGAAGGCGGCCATAGCCGAGACGGTCAGCGTCAAAAAGACCGTCAACAGCGCAATCACCAGCGAATTGAATATCTGCAGCCAGTAGCGCTTGCCAAAGAGGATATCGCCGTAATTGGCCCATTGCCACTCGGCGGGCACGCCGAACGGGTTGACGCGCAAATCCCCCAGCGTCTTGAAGCCGCCAAGCGCCGTCGTCAGAAGCGGGATGAGCACGATGGCCGCGATCAGGCTCAGCGATATATAAAGATAGAGCTTTGTTTGCAGCGGCATGCGGACGGAAGTGGATGGTTCAGTCATGGCGCATGAAAATCCTTTTGTAACCGAAGGCGAGCGTCACGCAGATGACGAAGAGAACGACACCCACCGCGCTGCCAAGCCCCACCTGCATGCGCATGACGCCGTAGGTGTAGAGAAAGGTGACCATGGTTTGCGTGGAGTTGGACGGACCGCCGCCGGTGAGCGGCATGATCATGTCGAACAGCTGTAGCGAGCCGATCACCGCGAAAAAGACGGACAGGCGCACCGTCGAGCCGAGCATTGGCAAGGTGACGTATCGAAACTTCTGCCAGCCGGAGGCGCCGTCGATTTCGGCAGCTTCCAGCACGTTCTTGTCAACGGACTGAAGGCCGGCGATGAACAACATCATGTGGAAACCGAAATACTTCCAGACGATGACGCCAAGCACGGCGTAGATCGCCACGTCCTTGTCGGCCAATACGTAAGGATTGGCGAAGCCGAAGAAATTGGATATTGCAGCGAAAAGGCCGTAATCGCCATCATAAACGAAGCGCCAGATCAGGCCGGCCGCTACATCCGCAAGGACATAGGGCAGGAAGAAAACCAGCCGAAAGGCAACGACGCCCGGAAGGCGGTGCGCCAGCATCATGGCAAGCCAGATCGCCAGCGGGATCTGGATCAGCACGGAAATCAGGATGATGAGGCCGTTATTGAGCAGAGCCTGCGAAAAGGCGGCATTGCCGAACAGGACCTGGAAATTCTTCAAACCCACGAAATCGGTCGGCGTGCCGTAACCGTTCCAGCGGTAAAGGCTGTACCACGCCGCCTCGCCCATGGGCAGGATGACGAACAGGGTAAAGAGCAGCAATGCGGGCGGCAGGAAGACCAGCAGGGTCAGCGCACGGTCATGCGCGACCGAGCTTTGCTTGCGCTTCGTCTTCGACGCGCCGCGCGCCGGTATGGACGCAGAAGTCATGGAAATATCCGTCATCTCTATCCGCTTTCATTCAGGCAGATACTGCGGCGCCGCGTCCCGCGCGGCGCCGTCATGGAACCGAAATCAGCGAAGCTCGAAAGCATCCTGAATTTGCTTGGCACCCTCTTCGGCGCTCATCTGGCCGGAAACGATTTCGACGGAGACATCGTTGACCACGCGGCCAACGGCAGCGCCCAGTGTCTGGTCGAAGAAGTTCTGGTGCCAGGTAGAGCTTGCAAGCTGCTTGGCCGAATCCGCCAGCAGCGGGTTCTTGACCGCTCCATCCGCACCCGTCGCAACCGGCAGGATCATGCCCGCAGCCGCCATCTTCTCTTCACTTTCCTTGCTGGTCAGGAAGGTCGCGAAATCGATCGCTTCCTTGGAAGCGTTTTTCGTGACTGCCCAACCATTCAGACCGCCCAGCGTGTCGGTGGCTTTGCCAGCACCACCTTCGACGGCGGGAAAGGCGAAGCGACCGATATTGTCTGCCGCAAGGCCTTTGCCGTCACCGGCATTCTTGCGCTGGTTGGCTTCAGTATTGTCAAAGCCGAGGATCATCGCGGCCTTGCCGTCACCGAAGACGCCGAGCGCCTGCGGCCAGGTGGAGCCGAGATAGCCGGGCTGGAAGGGTTCGAGCTTGCCGAACTCGGCCAGTTGCTCGCCCGCCTTGATGATGGAAGGATCCATGAAGCCTTCACCCTCGCCCTTGCGGGCGGCGTCGAACACGGTCTGCCCGCCATTGCGCATGACGAGATAGCTCCAGTAGAAATGGATCGGCCATTTTTCACCGCCGCCACCGGCAATCGGAACGATACCGGCTGCCTTGATTTTCTTGACGGTGGCGCCGAGATCGTCCCAGGTCTTGATGTCTTCCGCCTTCACGCCCGCCTTGGCAAACAGCTCCTTGTTATAAAAGAAACTGACGAGGCTGACCTTGTAGGGCACTGCCCAGACCTTGCCGTCAAAGGAGAGGCCGTCGATTGCCGCCGCATTATAGGCCTGCCGCAGCTTGCCGCCATCGGCATCGAAAACCTCGCTCAAATCCTTGAGTGCGCCGGTTTTTGACTGTTCCTCAAGGACGCCGCCGCCCCAGCTGTAAAAGAAATCGGGAACGTCGTTGGATTGCAGCAACGTCGGCAATTTGGCCTTGAAGGCCTCGTTTTCCAGAAACTGCAGTTGCACATCCACGTCTGGATGTTTGGCCTCATAGTCCTTGGCAATCTCCTCCCAGACGGCCACGGCTTTGGGGTCCAGTTCCACATGCATCCATTTAACAACCGTTGCGGCCGAGGCGCTTGCGGCGCCGAGCATGAGAGCAATGCTTGTCGTTGTGGCAAAGCCTATCAGCCTGCCGCTCAGGCTTGCGCCTGCGTGCCTAATCGTCATGATCGTGATCCTCCCTCGGGGATTTCCTCATTTATTCCCCAATGCGGATTAATTCACCTTAGCACTCGCTCATTGTCAAGGCGCCATGCCGATTTTTTGAGCGAACGGCTTGACACACCCCTCCCTGACACCGTTATTTAATCCGCAATCCGACATAAATTGGTTTTCGAACCGGCATTGATCGCAGCAGGACCCCATGAAGACCGCAGACCCAGAACTGATGCGCGCGATCAACCGGCTAAGCGTGCTGGACAGCATCCGCCGCCATGGACCGATCTCCCGGGTGGAAATCAGCGAAAGAACGCAGCTTTCCACCACCACCGTATCGGCGATCACCGCATCGCTGCTCGATGACGGGCTTATCCTGACCCGCCATATCGGCGATATCCGCACGGAGGGCGCACGCGGCAGGCCGCGGGTCATGCTGGAGCTGAACCCGGATGCGGCCCGCGTGGTGGGCGCCAAGATTGCGGCAAGCCGCATGGTCTTCGTCGTCACCGATTTTTGCGGCAACGTGCTGTCCACCCTCGCCCTGCCGATCCGTGTAGACCGCCAGCCGATCGGCGTCATTGCCGATCTGGTGGAAGACGGGGTGCGGCGTTGCGTGGTCGATGCCGGACTGTCGCTGGAAGATGTGGACATGGTCTGCCTTGGCCTGCCAGGCGTCATCGAACATCGCACCGGCAGGATCCGCAGCAGCCCTATCCTGCGGGAAGTAAACGTCGATTTTGCTGAGGAAATGACCTCACGGCTGAATTCCCCCACCATCATCGAAAGCGACGCCCACGCCATCACGCTTGCCCATCACTGGTTCGGCCATGCGCGCGACCTTGAGGACATGGTGCTGATCTCGCTCGAGCAGACACTCGGGCTTGGCGTGATGCATCAGAACCAGCTGTTTCGTGGTGCAGGCGGCCTCAGCCACAATCTCGGCGACCTCGTGATCGGCCTTGCCAGTGAAGGAACCGTGCGGCTGGCGAGCCAGGCGGGCGAGAACGCCATTCTCGGTTCCCGCCCGGTGGACGGGCGTTTTGCAGAAGCTATCCGGCTTGGTCGCGGCATGCAGCATGCCCATGCGCTGATTGCGGCGGAAGACAACGATCTTATTGCGGCAGCCTTGCGCGCCGGTGCAGCACTTGGCCTGACGCTTGCCAATATCGTCACGCTGTTTGCGCCGCCACGGGTCATCATCACCGGCTCCAGTCTCGAGCTCGGCGAGCCCTTCATTACCAGCATCCGCGACAGTTACAACGCCGCCGTGCCGCCATCGCTGGCAGGCGTCGCAGAGCTGGTTTTCGACGTTGCGAGCGACGAACTGTGGGCACAGGGGGCGGCAGCCGTCGCACTTTACGAGCTTTACGAATCGCCATGGAACACGACAGGGCCGGCGCTCTAGCCGGCAAGGTTGAGAGTGGCTTAAGCATTTCTGATTTACGGGAGGAAATCACATGAACAAGGTCGGTATCGGCATCATCGGCTGCGGCAACATCTCCAGCGCCTATCTCAAGGCGATGGCGTCGTTTCCCATTCTCGACATTCGCGGACTGGCGGATATGAACGAGGAGGCAGCAAAAGCGCGGGCAGACGAGTTCGGCCTTCAGGCAAGAAGTATCGACGAACTTCTGTCTGACCCCTCCGTGGAAATCATCGTCAACCTGACGATTCCCAAGGCGCATGTGGAGGTGGGCCTGCGCGCAGTTGAGGCGGGAAAACATGCCTATTCGGAAAAGCCGCTCGGCATCAATTTCGCGGAGGGTAAACGGCTTGCGGACGCTGCAAAGGCAAAGGGCCTGCGCATCGGCTCGGCGCCGGACACGTTCCTCGGCGGCGGGCACCAGACCGCGCGCCGCCTGATAGACGAAGGTGTGCTCGGCCAGCCGGTTGGCGGAACGGCTACCTTCATGTGCCCCGGCCATGAGCGCTGGCATCCCAACCCCGCCTTTTATTACGAAGTCGGCGGCGGGCCGATGCTGGATATGGGACCCTATTACATCACCGATCTCGTCAACCTGTTCGGCCCGGTCGCCAAAGTGGCAGGTTTCGCCATCGCGCCGCGCAACGAACGCCTCATCACCAGCGAACCTAAGAATGGCGAGAAAATCCCAGTCCATGTCGCCACCCATGTTTCCGGCGTGCTGGCATTCAAGAACGGCGCGGTGGTGCAGGTGGGCATGAGCTTCGATGTGGCGGGCCACAAACATGTACCGCTGGAAATCTACGGAACGGAAGGCACATTGATCGTGCCCGACCCCAATCATTTCGGCGGCGAGGTGCAATTGCTGAAAAAGGGCGGCCAGTTCGAGCCGCAGGCACTGTCGTCGCCCTATGCTGACGGCAACTACCGCTCGATCGGCGTGGCCGACATGGCCCATGCGATCCGCGAAAACCGCCCGCACCGCGCCAATGGCGATCTTGCCCTGCACGTACTGGAGGTCATGGAGGCCTTCCAGACGGCATCGGACAGCGGCACCACCGTTTCCATCACCACCGAGGTGGAGCGCCCTGCTCCACTTGAAACTTCGCTGGTCGACGGCCAGCTCGGCAAATAATCCCGAGGAGGAAATAAATGCGCGAAGCACTCATCGTCTGGGGCGGCTGGAGCGGCCACGAGCCGCAGGAATGCGCCACCATCGTCAAGGATATTCTGGAAGAGGATGGTTTCAAGGTCTATGTCGAGCACAGTACGGAGGCTTTTGCAGATCCTTCCGTGCATGATCTGAGCCTTGTCGTGCCGATCGTGACAATGTCGAAGATCGAAAAGGAAGAGATCAAGAACCTGACGGCTGCTGTGGAAAACGGCGTCGGCATCGCCGGCTTTCACGGTGGTGCGGGCGACAGTTTCCGCGACTGCGTCGAGTACCAGTTCATGATCGGCGGCCAATGGGTCGCCCATCCCGGCAATATCATCGACTATCACGTCAACATCACCCGCCCCGACGACCCGTTGATGGAGGGGATTTCCGATTTCCCCTACACATCGGAGCAATACTACATGCATGTCGATCCCTCCAACGAGGTGCTGGCGACGACAAAATTCACCGGCGACCATGCCTGGTGGATCGACGGTGTAGTGATGCCGGTGGTCTGGAAACGCAAATACGGCAAAGGCCGCGTCTTCTATTCGGCGCTCGGCCATCAGGCCAAGGAGTTTTCCGTGCCGCAGATGAAAACCATGTTCCGCCGCGGTGCCAACTGGGCGGCACGTTGAAGCGTGCATTGAGAGGCGGCCAAACAAGGCCGCCTTTTCCTTTTATCAACCCCGAATAATTTCTTCCGCAGCCATCGCCACACCCAGAACGTGGTCGTCCGCGCCGTGCAGGCCTGATAGCAGCAGGCCAACGGGCATGCCCGCCTCACCCGTGCCGCAGGGAATGGAAACGCCACAGAGATCGAAGAAGTTGCCGATCTGGGTGTTGCGCAGGGTCTTGGCATTCATGGCAAAGAAGGTCTCATCATTCTCCACAAGCGGTGCGACCTCGGCCGCGACATGAGGCAATGTCGGCGATATCAGCAACTCATTCTTGCCAATCATGCCCGAAAAAGCCGCCGTCATGCGTTCGCGCGCCTCGATAATGGCGATGTAATCCGGCATGGAGATATTCGCGCCCAGTCTTGCTCGCGCAACCACGCGTGGGTCCATGCGCGCCGCGTCAGCACCTTCCAGCCGCGCCTTGTGCAGGGCGAAGGCTTCCGCCGTTACCAGCGCACCTTTTTCCTTGATAAGATCGAATAATTGCGAAAAGACCGGGAATGCCTGCCGCCGTACAGACGCGCCAGCGCGGGAAAGCCGTTGCACCGCCTGCTCGAAAGCGACCGCGACGCCCTCCTCGATGCCATCGAAAAACACTGTTTCCGGCACGACGAGCGACAAGCATGACAGAGGCGTGCGCGCCGCATCAACAGCCGCTTTGCCACGCATGGCGGCATCTACCCACACAGCGTCCTGCACAGTGCGAGTGAGCGGGCCGAGCGAATCGAGACTTTTAGCCAGCGGATAGACGCCGCGCATCGAGTAACGGCCGCGGCTCGCCTTGTACCCCACCACACCGTTGAAGGCGGCGGGAATGCGCACCGATCCGCCGGTATCCGTACCGATTGCCACCGGCACCAGACCGGCCGCAACCGCGACACCCGCGCCGGAAGAAGAGCCGCCCGGCAGCCGGTGGCCATCCGTGGAGGCGGGATTGCGCGGCGTTCCGTAATGCGGGTTGATGCCAAGGCCGGAAAACGCGAACTCACTCATATTGGTACGGCCGATGCAGACCATCCCGGCCTCCTTCAGCGCGCTCACCACATCCGCGTCACGTGACGCAGGCGCATCGTTCGAAAGCACCGTCGAGCCAGCCGTGGTCACAGTGGATTCGAGATCGAAAAGGTCCTTCCAGGCCACTGGAATGCCGTCGAGCACGCCGCAGGAGCGACCCTCGCGAATGCGTTTTAGGGCGCCTTCCGCCTCCGCCATGGCCCGCTCCGCCGTCAAGCCGACAAAGATCGCCCGGTCTTCCGATTTCCCGATTGCATCAAGCGTCTCTTCCGCCAAGGCGCGCGGATCAAGATGGCCGCCCTGGATGAGAATGGAAAGCTGCGCGATGTTTTTGCCTTTGTGAGCCATGATATGTTCCCTGAAACCGGCATGTTACGCACAACATGCCGTTTATCGGCCGCTTGGCAAGGTCAATCGTGGTACCCTTACAACCATAAAGCCCGGTTGATGAGCGTGAAAAGAGGCCCCAATGCATCGGCGTATTCGGCGTCGATGTCCCATCGCAAGCCATCGAATATTTCAACCTGAGGTACATATTTTCGGCGCCTTATATAAGCGGCGACTATAAAAAGACGGATTAATTCTTAATCGCATCTAAACTTTGTTGAATTATTTAGCAGACACCATTGAAATACATGCCCTATAAAAATTCCATAAAACAATCATAACGCGACATCGCGGGGGAATATCGCGAATGGAAGAGACTGCCTATCGGGGGATAGATAGACAGACTGAAACCGGTGACACGCTTCGCTCAACGACGCAGCCGGTACCGGGCCGCTTTTCGCGGCGGCGTTCGCTCGCCAGCAAGATAACCCTGATATTTCTCGGCGGCGTGATCTTTTCCTACAGCATCGGGGCGCTCGTCGGCTGGTACATGTTCGTTGCCGCCGCCAGCGAGCAATGGCTCAACCAGGCCCGCGTCAATTCGCAGATTGCCAGCGCCACCCTGCGCAGCATCTATACCTATGTCAGCGTCACCGCCGACACGGACGGACAGGTGAACGGCATCTTGACCGACAAGCCGATTGGCGACGACGCATCCATTCTCGTTACCGGCTTTAATCCCAGCGACGTTCTCGCCCTCATCGGCGCGCAGACCAAGAATGCCGTCTGGCTTTTCCGCTACGATGAGGCCGATTCCGGATTCCGTCAAATCGCGGCGGCGTTCGACAACGCCACCGACGACGACGAAAAACCGATTGCCACCGATCCCATCTTCTCCAGAGATGCGGTCGCCGCGCGTTTTGCCACCGGCTTTGCGACGATTGGCGATTCCAGCCATTATATCGGCCTGTTGCCGATCATCAGCACGGAAACGAAAAAACCGATTGGCGCGGTCGCCGTCAGCATCGGCGGTTCGGACGCGCTTTATGGCGCGCAGCGCAAGCTCATCTACAATTCGCTCGTCGCCCTGATCGTGGTTCTGACCGTCACCGGCGTTCTCGTGACGCTGATTGCCAGGCATTTTCTGAAACCCGTTCCGGCGCTGGTGCAGGCGACACTCAGGATCGCCCGTGAGGAAACCGATGTCGTAACGCCGTTTCAGGATCGACGGGACGAGATCGGCGACATGGCCACCGCCATCGAAACCCTGCGGGAGGCCGTTCTGGAACGTGGACGGCTCAGGCAAATACGCGACATGGCGCAGCAACTGGAACATATGGCCCATCATGATGCCCTGACGGGGCTTCCCAACCGCGTGCTCTTGATGAAGACGCTGGAGAACCGTCTCGAACATCTTTCTACATCCGGCCAGCCGTTCAACGTCATGCTGCTCGATCTAGACCGCTTCAAGGCCGTTAACGATACGTTGGGACACGCGGCCGGCGACGCCCTGCTGGTAGCCGTGGCCTCGCGGATTTCCTCCGTGCTCGGTGAAAACGACATGGTGAGCAGGCTCGGCGGCGACGAATTTGCGATCATACAAGCGGTGACCGATAATTGTCGCGAGGATGCGGGCGCGCTGGCAAAGCGCGTGGTGCACGCGGTCTCGCGCAGCTTCAGCCTCGAAGGCAGCCATATAAGCGTCGATACCAGCATCGGCATCGCCTGCGCGCCCGATCACGGCAACTCCGCCACCCAGCTTCTGCAACATGCGGACCTTGGTCTCTACCGGGCGAAATCCATGGGATGCGGCTTCTTCGTCTTTTACGAGCCCGGCATGGACATGGCGGCGCAGCACAAGCACGCGCTCGAAATAGACATGAAATCCGCGCTCGAAAACCACGAATTCGAGCTGTATTACCAGCCCGTGGTCAATCTGGAGAGCGGCCGCATTGTCGCCTACGAGGCCCTTGCCAGATGGCGGCACAGCAAGCTTGGCATCATCACGCCGGATCGCTTCATCACGCTTGCCGAAGAAAACAATTTCATCAAACCTCTGGGCGAATGGGTTCTGGCGCAGGCCTGCATGGACGCCATGACCTGGCCCAGGGATATCCGGCTTGCCGTCAATCTTTCCGCCGTGCAGCTTTGCAATGACGATATTGTCCCGATCGTCGACAGCGCGCTGAAAGCCTCCGGCTTCCCGGCCGAGCGGCTCGAGCTTGAAGTGACGGAAACGGCAATGCTGGAGCGCGACAACAGCGCCAGGGCTTTAAAGCTGCTGAAGGAAATGGGCGTCCGCCTTGTGCTTGATGATTTCGGCACCGGTTATGCCGGGTTGAGCACGCTGACGCATGTTGCCTTCGACAAGATCAAGATCGACCGCGAATTCGTTTCCGGCCTGCCGGAAAATCCAATGTGCTCGGCCATCGTCAACACCATCATCGACATGGCAGAACAGATCGGCCTGAAAGTCACAGCCGAGGGCGTGGAAGACAAGAAACAGGTCGAGGCCCTCAAGCTTTCCGGATGCGACGAGGCGCAGGGCTATTATTTTGCCGAGCCGGCGCCGCTTGCCCGGATACTCAAGAACCGTGCCGTCATCGCCCAAACCGGAAACGACGAATATAGCGACGTCGGGCGACCGATGCAGGAAACCTATTACCCGCCACAAAAAGCGATTTGAGAACGCGGCTGACAGCCAAAAGGACATAAAATGCGCATTTCAGTATTTTGCCTTTTCCTCACATGCTTTATCCCCATAACTCCGGTGCAGGCCGCCGGCGAAGGCGATACGCTTCGGCAGATTGCCAAGACCGCGAAAATCCGCATCGGTTATCGTGAGGCCGAACCGCCGTTTTCCTATCAGCTGCCGGATGGAGAAGTGACCGGCTTCTCGACTGATCTTTGCCGCGCGATCAGCGAGGACATCCGCACGCAGCTGAAGCTGGACAAACTCGACATTGAATATGTAAAGGCCACGCCCGCAACCCGGTTCATTCTCGTCCGTAGCGGCAAGATCGATATTGAATGCGCGGCGACGACCAACAACAGCGAACGCCGGAAAATGGTGGATTTCTCCTATCCGAATTTCATGACCGCGACGCAATTTCTCTCCCGTAAACAGGACAATCTGAAGAGCCTTGCCGATCTGGCCGGACGCTCCGTCACATCCGCCTCCGGCACGGTCAACATCGAGCAGCTGAATGCGGTGAACCGCGAAAAGAACCTCAATATCTCGGTGATGCCCACAAAAACCAATGAGGAAGCCTTCGAACTCGTCGTTGCCGGCAAGGCCTCTGCTTTCGTCATGGATGGCATATTGCTGGCGGCGCTGGCGGCAACATCGGAGAATCCCGACCTCTACGCGCTCTCGGACGAAACGCTGAGCGCACCCGAACCTTACGGCCTGGTGTTTCGGCGCAACGACCCCGCCTTTAAGGCCGCGGTCAACGAAAGCCTGCGGCAGATATTCACCGGTCCCACCATTCACGGCCTTTACGAAAAATGGTTCACCAAACCCATTCCGCCCAATGGCATGAACCTGAACCTGCCGATGACCGCCTCCTTGAAACAAGCCTATGACAATCCGAGCGAATACCGGGACTGAGGGTGTAAAAACCCCACCTCTATTTTATGAAAATGTTTTGACAGATAATTTTGGCTGGAGATGCGCGATGCAGAGATCGACATTGTGGCTCATGCTTGGGGTTTTTAGTCTTTTACCCACCATTGCAGCCGCCGACGACACCCAACCGCCTACACTCGAAACCATTGCCAGAACCGGCACCATCCGGCTCGGCTTTGCCGACAGAAATCTTCCCTTTTCCTATATGGGAATTGGTCCAGAGCCGATCGGTTACAGCATCGAACTGTGCCTGAAGGTGGCGGATTCCATCAAGAAGAAGTTGGGCCTGCCGGAATTGAAAATCGATTTCGTCAAGCGCACCCCCAGCAACCGCATCACGCTTCTCAATGACGGCACAATCGACATGGAATGCGTGGCGAGCACGAATACGGAGGAAAGACGCAAGGCCGTGTGGTTTTCCTACAGCCACTTCATCACCGGCACGCGTTATGTCGCGCTGAAATCAAGCAACATGACAAGCGTCAGCGATCTTGCCGGTCGAACCGTGGTCGTGACGACGGGAACGATCAATATCAGTCAGCTGAATGTGCTTAACCGCAAACTGGGACTGAACATCGCCGTCCTGCAAAATGACAGTACCGAAGGCAGTTTCGACATGGTGACGGAAGATCGAGCCTCTGCCTTCGTCATGGACGATATTCTTCTGAGGTCCTTTGTGGCTGAAACGGGCAAGCCCGAAGACTATTCCATCTCGAACGAATATCTCGCCCCACCACAGCCATATGGCCTGATGCTCCGACGGGGCGACACCGCCTTCAAGAACGCCGTCAACGAAGCCCTGGGGAAAATTTATGCGAGCGGCGAAATCAACGCGATCTACGACAAGTGGTTCAACGCGCCGATCCCGCCGAACGGCATAAACCTCAAGCGCCCGCTTCCCGACGATCTGGCCGAGGCATTTAGAATGCCGGTTGATACGACGGCCGAGTAAAGAAAAACGCCGCCCTGCAAGGGGCGGCGGTATTCGGAGAAAACATCACGCGGCGCGCAGGTCGGCGCTCAACGGTATCTCGACATCGATCTCCAGTATGGAGACGTGCTCGTCACGATCCATCTTCACATGCACCCGATCGTTATCGATCTGCACATGCTTGGCGATGACGGCGAGAATTTCTTCCCGGAGGACGGCGACGAGATCGGTTCCCGACGACGCCCTTTCGTGGGCAAGCAGCACCTGCAGTCGCTCGCGCGCAAGCGGTGCCGACTTTTGTTTACGGAACAGGCCGAAAATGCTCATGCAGCCCTCCTAGCAAAGATCTTGGAGAAGATACCCCGCTTTTCGCCCGGAATGACCACCGGAATGTCCTCGCCTGACAGGCGGCGGGCAGCGTCGAAGTAAGCCATGGCAGGTGCGCAACGGGCATCCGCGAGCGTAACCGGTGCACCGACGTTGGAAGCGCGCAGCACATCCGTGCTTTCGGGAATGATACCGAGCAGCGGAATGGAGAGGATTTCCAGAACGTCGTCGACCTTCAGCATGTCGCCGCGCTCGGCACGGGCCGAATCGTAGCGCGTCAGAAGCAGGTGCTTTTCCATGCGCTCGCCGCGTTCGGCCTTCAGCGTCTTGGAATCGAGCAGGCCGATGATGCGGTCACTGTCACGCACCGAGGAGACTTCCGGATTGGTGACCACGACGGCCACATCCGCATGGCGCATGGCCAGTGTCGCGCCGCGTTCGATACCGGCCGGGCTGTCGCAGATGACCCAGTCGAAATGTTTCTTCAACTCGGCGATGACCCATTCCACGCCTTCCGGCGTCAGATTGTCCTTGTCACGTGTCTGCGAGGCGGGCAGCAGGAATAGCGTCTCGAGGCGCTTGTCGCGGATCAGCGCCTGCGTCAGCTTGGCATCGCCCTGGATGACGTTGACGAGATCGTAAACCACCCGGCGTTCAGCACCCATGACGAGATCGAGGTTACGCAAGCCGACGTCAAAATCGACAACCACGACCTTCTGCTTGTTCTGCGCCAGTGCGGCGCCAAGCGCTGCGGTCGAGGTGGTCTTGCCAACCCCGCCCTTGCCGGAAGTAACAACGACTACCTTCCCCATACGGCTCTCCTGTTCCTGTGTTGTTTTCTCTATGTCGTCAGCCAAGTTTTTCGGCCTTTATCGTATCGTTTTCCAGCCACAGCTGAACGGGCTGGCCGCGCAGCTTGTCGTCAATGTCCTCGGCAACCTTGTAGACGCCGTCGATTGCCAGTAGCTCCGCCTCCAGCTTGCGGCAGAAGATGCGCGCCGAGACATTGCCAAGCGAACCGGCCATGGCGCGACCGCGCAACGCCCCGTAAATATGCACCGACCCGCCCGCGATGATTTCCGCACCCGAGGCGACCGAACCGATGACGGTCACATCGCCTTCAGGGAACATGATCGACTGGCCGGAGCGCACCGGCTCGTTGATGACCAGCGACTGCACCACGGCCCGGACCTCGCCCGAAGCACGCGGCTTTTCTTCCGGCAATTCGGCGGCGATGGCGACGGGCTCGACCTCGACATCTGAAGCGGGCTTTCCGCCCTTCAGTGACGGCGGCATGCCCGGCTCGATCATCGAGGGGCGAACACCTTCGATCCCCATGATGCCGACATTACGTTCCGTCAGCGCTGCCAGCAGAGCCTTCAGCCCTGCCTTGTCCAGCGACAGCTCAGACGCATCCAGAACCACCGGACGCGACAGGAAGAACCCGGCCGAACGTGCAGCAAGATCATCCAGCCGTTCCAGCCATTGATCGAGCGGAGCTTCAGGGGACAGAACGACCGCGAGGAAGGAGCGGCCTTTGATACGGATCGAACGCTGGTCTGTTAGCACTTTGGTCATCTTGGTAAACAAATCGTTGACAATTAGGTACCTCGAATATGGTTAACAAATGGTTAACAACACCCCTTAAACGACGGTTTCGTTAAGAGAATTCCGCTGCGAAAAATCTCATGCACAACATTCATAAGCTCCGTTTAGCTTTTGATTTTGCGAACTTTGATTGCTTTCGAAAACTCACAATAGCAGTTGATCCTTGCTGCAACCTGACGCCCGCATGACCGTATGCGGACGGCGCCTCCCCTACCTGACCATGTCCCGAGTCGCAGCCCGTGCAAACTGTCCGATTCCGGCACGATGTCCGCCACTGGCGGATGGGTCGCCATTTGCTTGAGGAGCGGAAAAACGATTCCGTTATGCCTGCCGATGCTATAGACACGAGGCCAACCCGACACATCCAACGGAAGAATGCGATGCACAGCAAAGTCCCGGCGACCGCCCAGATCTCCTCGCGCGAATATGGCGCCTTCCTGTTCGACATGGATGGAACGCTGCTGAATTCCATTGCGGTGGTGGAGCGGGTCTGGCGCGAATGGGCCGTAGACAACGGCATAGAGCCGGAGGCGTTCCTGCAGCGCATCCATGGCATGCGCGCATCCGAGGTTGTGCGTCGCGAGGCAGTTCCCGGTCTCGATATCCAGGAACAGGCGGATATGCTTTTGCAAAAGGAAATGGACGACGTTGACGGCATCCTCCAGATTCCGCAGGCAGCTGCATTTCTTGAGAAATTGCCGGCCGGAAAATGGGCCATCGTCACCTCCGCCGCCCGCGCCCTTGCCGAACTCCGCTTGGCTGCGGCAGGCCTCACACCGCCTCCAGTGATGATATGCGCCGAGGACGTTGTGAACGGCAAGCCTGACCCGGAGGGTTACAGAAAGGCTGCTGCGAAGCTCGGCGTCGCACCTGAAGACTGCGTCGTCTTCGAAGATGCGCCCGCCGGCATTTTGGCGGGGGAAAGCATGGGCGCCACGGTCGTGGTCATTAACGCCACTCATTCGCATCCCATCGAAACGCCGCACCTTTCCATCGGTGGATACGGTGAGCTGGACGTCACCATCGGCGACGACGGCGGCTTGAAGCTCACAAGTAACAAGGGCTGAAAAGCCAACCCAAACATGCGGTGTCATCCTCGGGTCTGTCCCGAGGATCAATCACGTTTCGTAAAATCAGTCCGTTGCGGATGCTCAGGATAGGCCCGAGCATGACGGAGGAGACGTGTTCGGACTTTGTCATCACTTTCGACCAATGGCTTGGGTGGACTAGATTCCGCCTCCAGGCCGAAATGATGGAAATGGCAAAAAAACAGCCAATCAAAGCGACTGCCGAGCCCGCCGCACCGGTCTCCAGTCTTTCGCCGTGCACTTTTCCTCTAGCGGCCAATTGACAGCACCGCATAAATCCTACCTAATAAAATTGGTAAGACCATCTTACCGCTTGCGCGAAGGGGGGAGACTTTCGCGCTGGGAGGACATCATGTTTGTGGCTCTGGAGCCGCGCCGCCTCTACAGGCTGGTCGCGGAACAAATTCGCTTGCTTATCGAGAGTGGGGAACTGACGGACGGTCAGCGCCTGCCGGCGGAGCGCGATCTGGCGGAACGTTTTGGCGTTTCCCGCCCGACGGTGCGGGAAGCACTGATCGTTCTGGAAGTGGAAGGCCATATCCATATCCGCATGGGTTCGGGCGTCTATGTGAACACGTCCCGCACGGCTAACAAGGCAAAGTCGCCCGTGCCGGACGCACACGGCCCATTCGAAATCCTGCAGGCGCGCTGCATCATTGAAAGCGCTATCGCAGAGGAGGCCGCGAGGCTTGCCACGTCCGAATGCATCGCCAGGCTGGACGACATCATCGAACGCATGGCCGGGGCGCTCGACAATTCGCCGCAGGCCCTCAACCTCGACCGCGCCTTCCACACCGCCATTGCCGACATCATCGGCAACTCAGCGCTGAACCGCTTTACCGGCCTGATCTATGACGAGCGCAGCCTTTCGCCGTATTTCGAGAAGCTCGCCAGCTATTTCGAGGGTCCTCACACATGGATTCTCGCCGTTCAGGAACACCGGGTGATCCGCGACGCAATCGCGGCGAACGACCCGGAAGGCGCACGCGAGGCGATGCGGCAGCATCTGACGCTGTCGCAAAAGAGATTTTCCGAAAGTTTCGGGGAGGAAACGATCGGAGAAGAGTGACCGCGCCGCTACCGGCGATGGGAAAAACAGAAATCTGGCTTTAATTCGGGAGGAGTTAAGAATGAAAATCAGATTGTCGACTTTGATGGGTGCAACCGCTGCCATTTTGCTTTCGGCTTTGGCGGCACAGGCGCAAACAACGCTGAAATGGGCGCATGTCTACGAGACCTCCGAACCGTTCCACACGGATTCGGTCTGGGCTGCGGAAGAAATCGCCAAGCGCACCGACGGCCGCTACAAGGTGGATGTATTCCCCGCCTCGCAGCTCGGCAAGGAAGCGGATATCAACCAGGGCCTGAAGATCGGCACGGTGGATATCATCATCTCCGGCTCCAGTTTTGCCGCACGTGACTTCAAGCCGATCGGCGTTACCTATTTCCCCTATATCTTCCGCGATCCGAGCCATCTGATCGCCTATACCAAGAGTGATATCTTCAAGCGTCTTGCCAAGGGTTACGAGGACAAGACCGGCAACCACATCGCCGCCGTCAGCTATTACGGCACGCGCCACACCACGTCGAACAAGCCGATTGCCAACTGCGCCGACATGGCGGGGCTGAAGATGCGTGTTCCCGACGTTCCGGCCTATCTCGCCATGCCACGCGCCTGCGGTGCCAACACGACGCCAATCGCATTCGCAGAAGTCTATTTGGCACTTCAGAACGGCACCGTCGATGCACAGGAAAACCCGCTGACGACCATCGAGGCAAAGAAGTTCTTCGAAGTTCAGAAGAACATCGTGCTGACAGGCCACATCGTCGACCACCTCAACACGGTGATCTCGAAGAACCTGTGGTCCAAGCTTTCCGATGAAGACAAGAAAATCTTCACGGACGTCATGCAGGAAGCCGCCGTGCGGACCACGAAGACCATCGAAGGACGCGAAAAAAGCCTCGTGGACGAGTTCAAGAAGCGTGGCCTGAACGTCGCAGAGGTGGACAAGGCGGACTTCGAGAAGAACGTCGTGGAGAAGGTGAAGTTCGAGGACTTCGGTTACGACAAGGCCGACTGGGAAGCCATTCGCGCCGTCAAGTGAGCCAAGATCCGGTGCGGCCTCCGTTGCCGCACCGCCCTTTCTCTCCAGACGGGATATCTCAATGTCGCAGGAAATTCATACTCAGGTCACGCCTGAAGAACTCGCCCATACGTTTGACGAGGCGCCGCCCGAAGTCGACCTGAAGGTCTACGCCTTCGAGGACTGGGTTACGCTTGGCCTTTTCTGGCTGATGACAGGTTGCGTGTTCCTTCAATTCTTCACCCGTTACGTGCTTAACGACAGCTATGCCTGGACGGAAGAAATCGCCGTCAACTGCCTGATTGGCGTGGTGTTTCTAGGTTCGGTCATGTGCGTGCGCATGTCACGCCACATCCAGGTGGATGTGCTTTATCACTACGTTCCGCCGCAGGTTGCCCGCGTCATGTCGATCCTTGTCGACGTGCTGCGCATCCTGTTCTTCGCCTACACCTCGTGGCTGATGTGGCGGTATCTGGAAATCGTCGCGGACGAGGAAATGGTCACCGTCGCCCTGCCGCGCAACATCGTTTTCTATACGGTTCTGGCCGCTTTCGTCCTGATGTTCTTCCGTTCGGTGCAGGTCTTCATCGCCAATATGCAGCGTGGCTATTCCGTTCTGGAACGGCCGGAAGAATTCCAGAGCGCGGGGGATTGAACATATGCTTATTCTTATCGGCTCGTTTCTTCTGTTGATGCTGATCGGCCTGCCGGTCGCCATTTCAATGGCCACGGCATCGCTTCTCTACATCGTCTCGTACAATGTCGCGCCTGATATCATCGCGGCGCAGCGTCTGATTGCGGGCGTGGAAAGCTTCCCGCTTCTCGCCGTTCCCTTCTTCATCCTTGCCGGCAATCTCATGAACACGGCGGGGGTGACGGGACGCATCTATTCCTTCGCCGTGGCGCTGGTCGGGTGGATGAAAGGTGGTCTGGCACAGGTCAACATCATCGGCTCGGTGATCTTTTCCGGCATGTCCGGCACGGCCCTCGCCGACGCCGCCGGTATCGGCACCATCGAAATCAAGGCCATGAAGGATCATGGTTATCCGGTCGAAGCGGCCGTCGGCGTCACCGCCGCCTCCGCAACGCTCGGGCCGATCTTTCCGCCATCGTTGCCCTTCGTCATCTACGGCATGATGGCAAACGTCTCGATCGGCGCACTGTTCATGGCCGGCATCGTTCCGGGCGTCGTCATGACGCTTCTGATGATGATCACCGTTGCCGTTTTCGCCTACGTCAAGGGCTGGGGTTCCGATACGCCGTTCAACCTCAGAACCATCTTCGGCGCTTCGCTTGAAGTGCTCGTCGTCATGATGGTGCCGCTCGGCATCTATCTCCTGACGCTGTTTGGCCTTTCGCTCAACCTGTCGATCCTGATCGTGCTGGTGGTCTTGCTCGCGTGCGACTGGTATTTCGACTTTTCTGCCGTGATGGCCCTGATGACGCCGGTGATCCTGATCGGCGGCATGACGATGGGCTGGTTCACGCCGACGGAGGCGGCTGTCGCGGCCCGTGTTGTGGTCTCTGTTCCTCGGGCTTGTCCGTTACCGGACGATGACGTTCAAGTCGCTGGCGAAATCGACCTTCGACACGATAGAGACCACGGCATCTGTTCTCTTCATCGTGGCGGCGGCATCAATCTTCGCATGGCTTCTGACGGTCAGCCAGGCCGCACAGCTGCTATCGGCGGCGATCCTGACGATCACCGACAGCAAGTGGATTTTCCTCCTGCTGGTCAACCTGCTGATGCTGTTCGTCGGCTGCTTCCTAGACACGATTGCGGCAATCACCATCCTCGTGCCGATCCTGTTGCCGCTGGTGCTGCAGTTTAATATCGACCCGGTGCATTTCGGCCTCATCGTCACGCTCAACCTGATGATAGGACTTCTGCATCCACCGCTCGGCATGGTGTTGTTCGTGCTCTCACGCGTGGCGAAACTCTCCGTCGAGCGCACGACCGTCGCCATTCTGCCGTGGCTGGTGCCGCTGTTCGTGGCGTTGTTGCTGATCACCTTCATTCCGGCGATCACGCTATGGCTGCCGACGGAAATGGGTCTGATCCGCTGACCAGCACATCCCCTGCCCGCGCGGTTCGCCGCGCGGGTTTGATTCATCCAATACACATACGATGAGAGGCACCTTGATGCAGACACGCGTGGCACGTTTATACGGCCGTGAAGATATCCGCGTCGAAACGCAGGACATGCAGGCGCCGGGCCCCGGTGAAGTGCTGCTGACCATGGCGGCGGGCGGCATTTGCGGCTCCGATCTACATTATTATCAGGACGGCGGCTTCGGGCCTGTGCGGGTTCGCGAGCCGATCATCTGCGGCCATGAGGCATCGGGGCGAGTGCAGGCGCTGGGCGAAGGCGTCAGTGGGCTCGCACTCGGCCAGCTCGTCGCCGTCAATCCCTCGCAGCCTTGCGGCCATTGCCATTTCTGCCTGAAGGGCCAACCGATCCATTGCCTCGATATGCGCTTCATGGGCAGCGCCATGCGCCTGCCGCACGAACAGGGCATGTTCCGTGATCGGCTCGTGGTTCCCGCAAAACAATGCGCGACATTTTCAGACACCACTTCGCCCGCTGAAGCCGCCTGCACCGAACCGCTTGCGGTCTGCCTGCATGCCGTCGCACAAGCGGGCGATCTGACCGGCGCCAAGGTGCTGGTAACGGGCGCCGGGCCGATCGGCCTCTTGACGATTGCCGCCGCCCGCCATGCCGGTGCCGGCATCATTCTCGCCACCGACCTGACCGATGCGGCGCTGGAACGCGCGCCCGCCATGGGGGCGGACCGCACCATCAATGTCGCGAAAGACGCAGAAGCACTTTTACCCTATCATGACAATAAGGGGTATTTCGACGTCATTTTCGATTGCTCCGCCGCGGCACCTGCGCTTCGCGCCGCCTTCGCCTGTGTACGTCCGCGCGGTACTGTCGTGCAGGTGGGCGTCACCGGTGACATAACCATTCCGCTCAATGCGCTGGTGGGCAAGGAAATCCTCTGGCGCGGCTCGCAGCGTTTCCACGACGAATTCGCCATTGCCGCCGGCCTGATCTCCACGCGCGGGATCGATGTGCGGCCGATCATTTCCCACAGCTTCCCGCTTGAAGAGGCGAAATTCGCATTCGAGCAGGCTGGAGACCGCTCCGCCGCCTGCAAGGTGCAGCTGACATTTTCCGCAGAATGATATTTGAGGATAAAAAATGAGACATACATGGCGCTGGTTCGGCCCGGTGGACAAGGTCACGGTTCAGGATGCGGCTCAGGCAGGGGCGGAAGGCATCGTAAGCGCGCTGCACCACATCGCCACCGGCGATGTCTGGCCGGTGGATGAAATCGCCAAACGGCATGAGGCGATCAAGGCCGGTGGACTCTATTGGGACGTGGTGGAAAGCGTGCCGGTCTCCGAGGAGATCAAAACCCAGACGGGCGACTGGAAAAACCATATCGCCAACTGGCAGGAGACGCTGCGCCGCCTCTCCGCCACGGGCATCCGCACCGTCTGCTACAATTTCATGCCGGTGCTGGACTGGACCCGCACCGATCTGCGCTGGGAAACGAAGCACGGCGCAAAAGCCATGCGTTTTGACCTTTCCGATTTCGCCGCCTTCGACATTCACATTCTCAAACGCCCCGACGCGAAGGCCGATTATCCGGAGTGGCTGATCGAGGAAGCGGCAAAACGTTTCGCCGACATGCCGGATACGAAGATCGCCGCACTCGGGCGTAATATCGGCGCGGGCCTGCCGGGTTCGGCGGATGGGTACACCCTCAGCCAGCTTCTCGAAAAGCTGCGCTCCTATCACGGTATAAACCGCGAAAAACTGCAGCAGAACCTGATTGATTTTCTGTCGGAAGTGACGCCGGTCGCGGAAGAAGTCGGCATCAACATCTGCGCCCACGGCGACGATCCCCCATGGCCGCTGCTCGGCCTGCCGCGTATTCTTTCAACGGAGTCCGACTACGCCCATATGCTCTCGCAAGTCGACAGCCGCGCCAATGGCGTCACGCTCTGCACCGGCTCGCTCGGCGCGCGGGCGGATAACGACCTGCCTTTCATCGCCAGCCGTTTTGCAGACCGCATCCATTTCGTGCATCTGCGCAACGTCACGCGCGACACCGACACCGTGCCCTGCTCCTTCTTCGAGGACGAGCATCTGGAAGGTGGAACGGATATGGTCGCCGTTATCGCATCACTTCTGACGGAAGAATCCCGCCGTCGTGCGGAGGGCCGTGCAGACCACACCATTCCGATGCGGCCCGACCATGGCCAGGAAATCCTTGATGACCTGACGCGCGGGGCGCAGCCGGGATATCCCGCCATAGGCCGATTGAAGGGGCTGGCAGAGCTGCGCGGCATCGAGCGCACGCTGTCGCATGGCCGTTTCGGATTGGCGAAGCAGGCGAATTGAGCCGACACGATTGGCCGCCGGCAGCCTCTTAGCTTGCGGTCAATCGCGTCCTGAATTGAAGATACGAAAAAGCGGCAAGCCCACCGGCAATGGCGCCAACGGCTTTCACAACTGCATCTGTCATATGCGGATGCCGTGTGGGCGACAGAAATTGCAGCGCCTCGATGCCGAAAGCCGCCACGACACCCGCGACAATGATGGCAAGCCAGTAACGCGGATAGGCCAGCACGAAGGCAGCCGAACAGAAGGCAAAGGCGGCAGCGCGGTCGATGCCGACGGTCGTCAGCGTATGGGGCCGAAGCCCGATCGGGCAAACTGTAACGATCACGATCAGCAGCAGAACCGACCAGGCGATGTATTTCGGAAGTCTATTTGTCATCATGGCGTCACAATAGAGCGCCGCGTGCATAAACGGAAGATCGTCTTTTTCTTCCACCGCCCAATAAATCACACTTTTTGGACAGATACTGCACAAACCGGCTTTCGCTGAAGCCCTACTCGGGCTAAGGCAGAGGGCAACCGGACAAGGATCGCGGCTGATGGCCTTTCAGGCTGTCGCCCTTCGGTCCGGTTTTACGGTATCGGGTGGATTTTCCACACAGGATCAGATTTTCAGGGAAGAGCACAATGAGTTTCAAGCCGCACGGCAAACATCTGGTTGCAGGAGAATGGGTCGCCACGGAAGCGAAATTCCGCAGCGAGCCTGCACATGGCGAAGCTTTCGATTTTTCGGTCGGCACCGTCGATCTGGTGAATGCGGCCGCAGAAGCAGCCGAAGAGGCTTTCTGGAGCTACGGCTACACGACCCGCGAAGAGCGCGCCGCATTCCTCGACACCATCGCCGATGAGATCGAGGCCCGCGCCGACGCCATCACTGAAATCGGCATGTCCGAGACCGGCCTGCCCGCAGGACGCCTGCAGGGTGAACGCGGCCGCACTACCGGACAGCTTCGCCTTTTCGCATCGCATATCCGCAAGGGTGACTATCTTGACCGCCGCCACGACGAAGCGCTTCCGGACCGCCAGCCGCTGCCGCGCCCGGATATCCGTCTGATGCAGCGTCCGATCGGCCCCGTTGCGGTCTTCGGTGCTTCCAACTTCCCGCTCGCCTTCTCGACCGCCGGTGGTGATACCGCCGCCGCTCTCGCAGCCGGCTGCCCGGTTGTGGTCAAGGGCCATTCCGCCCATCCCGGCACCGGTGAAATTATTGCCGAGGCCGTTCTCGCCGCCGTCAAGAAGCACAATCTGCATCCCGGCGTCTTCTCGCTGATCCAGGGCGGCCGCCGCGATGTCGGTTCCGCGCTCGTCCAGCATCCGCGCATCAAGGCAGTCGGCTTCACCGGCTCGCTCGCCGGTGGCCGCGCACTGTTCGATCTCTGCGCCCAGCGTCCGGAACCGATCCCGTTCTTCGGCGAACTCGGTTCTGTCAACCCGATGTTCCTGCTGCCGGAAGCCGTTTCCGCGCGCGGTGAAGCCATCGCCAAGGGCTGGGCAGGTTCGCTCACCATGGGTGCTGGCCAGTTCTGCACCAATCCCGGCATTGCCGTGGTGCTTGCCTCGCAGGCGGATGCCGTGTCGGAAACCGCACGCGCGGCCCTTTCCGAAGTCGGCCCGCAGGTCATGCTGACCGACGGTATCGCCGCTGCCTATCGTGACGGTCGCGACCGCATCGCAGCCGGCAACGGCGTGCGCGACGTTTTGACCACCACCTGCGACCTGCGTAACGCAACGCCTTACCTGTTCCGCGTTTCGGGCAAGGATTGGGTTGCCAACCACGCGCTCGCCGAAGAAGTCTTCGGACCGCTCGGCCTCATCGTGACGGTCGACAACGCTGAAGAAATGATCGAAGTGGCAAAGAGCTTCGAAGGTCAGCTGACAGCGACCATGCATCTTGACGCAGGTGACGCCGAACTCGGCCGCAAGCTGCTGCCGATCCTCGAGCGCAAGGCCGGCCGCGTTCTCGCCAATGGCTTCCCGACCGGCGTTGAAGTCTCCGAAGCCATGGTTCACGGCGGCCCCTACCCGGCTTCCACGAACTTCGGTGCGACCTCGGTCGGCACCATGTCGATCCGCCGCTTCACGCGCCCGGTTTCCTACCAGAATATTCCTTCGGACGTTCTGCCGCAGGATATCCGCTGATCAAAAAAATGGGGAGGGCGCTCCTGCGCCCTCCCCATTTACAATAGTGCATCGGTATCAGGCCGACTGGATCGCCTGTATTTTCTCGATGCCGCCGACAGTGCCGGCGAAATCCTGCCAGACGCCCTGCGCACCCTTGCGCCACTCATCCAATGCTTCCGGCTGCAACACCTTGCCGCCCTTCGAAACGGCGAGCTCCACCGATTTCGCCTCATCCTCAACGATCAGCTGGTTGAAATAGAGCGCGCCTTCGCTGGAAGCCTCGGCAAGAATCTTCTTTTCTTCGTCATCGAGCTGGTTCCAGAAAGCCGCACCATAATAAACCACGCCCGATGCCCAGATATGGCCGGTCTCCGTCATGTACGGCACAACCTCGTAAAGCTTGAACCCGGCATAGGCGGACTTCGTCAGATCCATGGCGTCGGCTACGCCGGTTGACAGCGCATTATAGGTCTCGGTGATGGGAATGCCGACCGGCGTGGTGCCGAAGGCGCTCCACAGCTTGGTGTGCAGCGGGCTCTGGATGACGCGGATCTTCTTGCCTTTGAGCTGCTCTGGTCGGGTTACCGGCTCCTTGGTCAGGAGATGGCGCGCACCGTAGTTGATGAAGTCTACGGCGACGAATTGCTGCGCGCCAAGCTTGGTCTTCAGCTCGCTGCCGGTCTCGCCCGTCACCACCTTGCGCACATGGTCTGCATCGCGGAACAGGAAGGGCAGATCGAGGATTTGCAGTTCCGGCACCCAGCCGGAGAGCGAAGAGACCGTGGAAAGGCTCGCCTGAACCGATCCGAGACGGATATTTTCCGCCACTTCCTTTTCGCCGCCCAGCGCACCGCTCTTGACGATGTTGAAGCGGAAACGGCCGGGCAGCTTTGCCTCCACCAGCTCGCTGATCTTCACCCAGATTTTCGTCTCCGGCTTGTCGTCCGCGAACAGGGAAGCGACCGTGATGTTACGGGTCCTGGCATTTGCGTTGCGGACGAAGGCGGGCGTGGCAAGTGCTGCCACACCCGCAGCGGAGAGTTTCAGGAGATTGCGACGATCGATAATAGTCATGAATAAAACCCCGGATTTAGAAGACAATGGCCCAGGCGCACAGAATGGCGAGGGAAACGAGAAGGGATAGGAGATAGGGAACGACGGCCTGGAATAGCGCCGTCGCTGGAATGCGGGTGACACCGCTGACGACGAAGATCAGCATGCCGAGCGGTGGTGTGAGGCCATGGATCATCAGGTTGACCACGAGAATGACGCCGAAATGGATGGGATCGATGCCGGCCGCAACGGCCGCGGGCAACAGGATCGGTCCAAACAGCAGGATGGCCGCACCGATATCCAGCACCAGCCCCACCACGAGCAGGATGAGGTTGGAAAGCAGAAGCACCGCGATCTTGCTGCCGCCAAGCAATGTCACGAAATCCGTGACGAGGCCGGAAACATTATCGACCGCCAGAAGAAAGGCGAAGGGGCCTGCCGTGCCGATAAGGAGACCTATGGCCGCCGCCTCACCGGCTGATTGCCGGAAAGTTGCGAAGATACGCCCCGCGCCGAGCCGGTACCCGAAGCCGAGAAGCAGGGTGTAGAGTGCGGCAAGTGCGGCCGCCTCCGTGGTGGTGACGACGCCAATGCGGATGCCGACCACCACGATGACGCCGAGACCGAAGGCGGGTATGGCGGCGATAGCCGAGCGCCAGCGCTCCGTGCCCGTGGCGCGCGGCAGGGTATCGACGCTGCGCACGCTCCAATGGATAGCCACCGCAAGGCAGATCGCCATCAGCCCGCCGGCAAAAAAGCCGCCGACCAGCAACGAGCCCACCGACAGGTTGGTAGCCGTTGCGAGGATGAGAAAGGCGATGGAGGGCGGGATGACATTGTCGAGCACCGACGTGGCAGCAATGATCGCGCCCGCCTGCGCCGGCGGATAGCCGTGTTTCACCAGTTCCGGCTGGAAGGTTGAAGCGCCGAAGGCGGCGTTGGCGACAGAGGAACCGGATGCGCCGGAAAACAGCACGCTGGTCAACAGCGTCGTCTGTGCCAGCCCTGCCCGGCGGTGTCCAACCATGGAGGCGGCGAACCGAACCAGCTGGTTGGCAACGCCCGATTCCGTCAGCAGGCTTCCGGCCAGCAGGAAGAAGGGGATGGCGAGCAGCAGGAATTTCGACATGCCTGTCACCGTTGAGGAAACGATGGCCGGCTCCGGCAAGGTACTGCCGAAGGCGATCGCTACATAGGCTGCGGCGAGAAAGGCATGGGCGAGAGGTGCTGCCAGCACCAGCCCCACCGCCGCCGTCAGCGCCAGAAACAGGCTGGGCGGCAGGCTCGTATCAACGAAGACTTCCGGCAGGCCGACATAGGCCACAATTGCAATGGTGAGAGACGCTAGAACGGCAAATGTCTTGCCCTCACTGACACGCTGAAGCGCCAGGTAAAGAAGGATCAACGCGCCGCCTGCACCCAGAAAGCCGAAACGCACCCATTCCGGCAGACCGAGCGTCGGAGACGTACCACCCAGCATCGCCGCGATTTCAACGCCACCGAAGGCTAGGATCAATGCTGCGATGAAGGAGAAGGCATCCGCCAGAACTTCGCTTGCGGCATGGAACCGCTCAGGCAAAAACCGCACGAAAACATCGAGCCGCATGGCAAGCGCGCTTTTGAGACTGAGCGGCGCGCCGACCGCGATCATCGCCACGTGCAGCCAGATGCCAAGGTCTTCCGCACCGATGAAGCCAGTGTGAAACAGATAACGCAGGGTGACATTGACCAGCACCACCACGAGAAGAGTCGCAAGGATTGCGGCGGCGACCGCGCCGAGCCCCTTGTCCAGAACGGCAAGCGCCCGTTCCGCCGCACGCTGCGGACCGATGCGCCGTTGTGCAATCGTTGTTGCCGGACCAGCCGTCATGTCTTTTTTCTCCACTCCCGGAAGACCATGCTTACGATGCCTTTGCCGAGAGGTCGCGGTCGAACAAAGTCGACCAGGTGAATTGTTTGGCTGATGAGACTTCCCGCGATATATCAAGACGCGGAAGAACCTTTTCCCCGAAACGGAAGGCCTCTTCCAGCAATGGCATGCCGGACAGAATAAAGGTATTCACGCCCGCCTTTTTATAGGCCTCCAGCGTGCGGATGACCGTATCGGGCGACCCGACAATTGCGGTGCCCGGTCCCGGCCGGACAAGACCGATGCCGGCCCAGAGATTGGGGGCAATTTCGAGATCACGCAGGTTCTCAGGCTTCTGCCCGCCATGCATCGCCGTCATGCGCTGCTGGCCGACGGAATCCGTCTTGCCGACGAAACGCTGGTTGGCGGCAATGGAACGCTCGTCCATGCGCCCGTAAAGATCGGCGGCGGCGGTCCATGCCTCTTCATCCGTATCGCGGACAATCACATACAGGCGAATGCCGTATTCCAGCTCGCGGCCGAGTTTCTCCGCACGCGCCTTGACGAGATTGACCTTCGCGCCGATCTGATCAGGTGTTTCACCCCAGGAAAGATAGGTCTCGACATGTTTGGCGGCAACGTCGATCGCCTTGTCCGAAGAGCCGCCGAACCATAGCGGTGGTGGCTCTATGCCTTGCCCCACCGGCAGTGCCAACTTTGCGCCTTCGGTCTGGAAATGGCGGCCCTTGAAATCGACCGTCTCACCGGCAAAAAGACGATGCCAGATCTGCAGATATTCATCCGCCATATCGTAGCGCTCGTCATGCGGCATGGTCATGCCATATGCACCGAGCATCTTTGCATCGCCAGAGACTACGTTGATCAGCAGGCGTCCGCGCGAAAATTCCTGAAGCGTCGCCGCCATCTTGGCGAGCAGCGTTGGCGCGACAAGGCCCGGATGAATGGCGACCAGAAACTTCAGCCGCTCGGTATAGGAAAGCAGCGCGCCAGCCAGAACCCAGACATCATGCGCGCCGGTGGCAAACAGGGCGCCTGTGTAACCAAGCTGATCATAAGCAAGCGCAAGCTGCTTGTAATAGCCGAGATCGACCTTGCGGGATCCTTCCGGTTGCCAGGGATAGGCGCCGTCGGGCGCGCACATGTACCAGAAAACGTTCATCTGTCGCCTCCCGCGCTGGCTGATTGTGGGGCCGGGCTCTGCCCGGTCAGAACCGGTAAAGAGAAATGGCCGTGCCTGTAAAGCGTATCGGCCTCCTCCTGCTGTTCGGCAAGGATATTTTCGGCGGCGGGCACCACCGAAAGATCGCGTGAGCGCAGCACCTTTGCCCAGGACTGCGCATCGCCTTCGCTGCCCGGCTCGGCGGCAAGAAGGGCCGCGGCTCTGTCTATATCCGCCATGACGGCGCGGCCAACGCGGTCCAGTTCGGCGGCAATCGCCTCGCGTTGTTCCAGCGCCACAGTGTGCCGCGCAAGCGTCCAGAACAGCGAACGGTTGGGAATGGTGGAGCCGCAACGGACCAGAAGACTGATCCCTTCATGGGTCAGGGCTTTTTCGAGCCGTGGCGACATCGTCACCCAGGCATCGACGCGGCCTTCCACGAGATCGCGCAGGCTATCGCTGTCACCGCTCTCGATGCGTATTACATCCGCAAGACCAAGCCCCGCCCCTTCCAGGCTACGCGCAAGAAGATAGGTATGAAAAGACCCGTCAATCAGCGATATGCGTTTTCCCGAAAGGTCGGCCGCAGAGCGGATGGGGCTGTCGCGACGCACGAGGATCGCGCCGTTTGCGGGGCGTGGTGACGAGGCGGCGATATAAGCTGCGGAAAGCCCGCGCGCATCCGCCTCGATTGGCGGCGTCGAGCCCGTGCCGCCGAAATGAATTTCGCCTTTTTCCAAAAGCGCTGCGGTATCGCGCCCCTCGCGGTAGGGCACGAATTCCGGATCGAATTCATCAAACGCGCCGGGCCAGAGCCGGGCGAGCCTTAAATGCAGATTGTTGGGATGGACCCCGATTTTCATGTCGACACCTCATTTCTCAATCAATCTACTTTTTTATAGAATGTTTTCGAGGAACGTTTTGGCGATCCTCTGCGGGAAAGCGAAAGAGAAATCTACCAATCCTGTAGATTTTAAAAAATCCTGATGTGGTCAAACTCGATCTAATCAAACCATTGAAATTTATCGCAATACAATTTACTTTTTTATAGTTTGAAAAATGGACCTGTAGTCGTGACGAAACCGGTTTCCAATCTCATCTGCCGCAGCGTGGTGGAGGCGAGCGAGCTTTTAAAGCTTGTCGCCAACGCCAATCGCCTGGCCATCGTCTGTTATCTCATGGAAACGGAGGCTTCCGTTTCCGCACTGGAATATGAACTCGGCATTCAGCAACCGACACTTTCCCAGCAGCTTGCCGAATTGCGCGATGCCGGTGTGATCGAAGGCTCGCGGGAAGGCAAACAGGTGATTTATCGCGTCACCGATCCGCGCATCATCCAGCTCGTTCAGACATTGCGCGGTCTTTATACTGATCTTTCTGATGTGACCGGCAAGAAAGGCAGGCGGGCTTTGCCACTAGATGAGGCGATGTTCGATTAGCATGATCGACCTCTACACCTGGATCACCCCGAACGGCCTGAAAATCTCGATTGCGCTGGAGGAACTCGGCCTGCCCTATGTCAGCCACGCCATCGACATCGAAAAAGGCGAACAATTCTCAGCCGACTATACCCGCATCAATCCCGGTTCGAAAATCCCGGCAATCATCGATCGCGATAACGGCACAGTTCTAACGGAATCGAATGCGATTCTGATCTATCTCGCCGAAAAGGCCGGGCGTCTTCTGCCTGCCTCCCCCGCTGCGCGGCTGGCAGTCACCGAATGGCTGATGTGGCAGGCCGCCAATTTTGGCCCGACACTCGGTTATGCCCATTATTTCCTGACCTATAATGCCGGACAGGCACCCTTTGCGGAGGCGCGTTTCGCCTCGGATACGGAGCGCCTCTACCGCACACTCAACGAGCGACTGACGGGCCGGGAATTCATCGCCGGTGATTTTTCCATAGCCGATATCGCCATCTGGCCATGGGTCTCGCGTTTCGCGCGCCATAAAATCGAACTCGACAATTATGCGGCGGTACAGCGATGGTATCGTCAGCTCGGACAGCGCGAAACATTCGGGCGCGGTTACCGCGTGCCTTTCGCGACATCCGATGTACCGGGTCTTTAACCCGCCTTAGCAGGCGACAAGGTGGCCGGGCGAGACCTCACGGTACTCACGCGGTTTCACCACGTAATCGATCGCGCGGATCGGGCTTTTCAGCTCGTCATTCGCGGCATTTCGCCGAGTGTTTCTGCGGTCCGGGTCAGGCACCGGCACGGCGGCCATCAGCTTGCGGGTGTAATCATGCTGCGGATTGTCAAACACCGCCGCACGTGGGCCGATTTCAACGATCTCGCCGAGATACATCACCGCTACCCGGTGGCTGACGCGCTCCACCACCGCCATGTCATGGCTGATGAACAGGAAGGCGAGATCGAGGCTTTGCTGCAGATCCAGCATCAGGTTGATGACCTGCGCCTTGATCGAAACATCAAGCGCCGAAACGCTCTCATCGGCGACAATCACCTTCGGCTGGAGCGCAAGCGCGCGGGCGATACAGATACGCTGACGCTGACCTCCGGAAAATTCATGAGGGTAGCGCGCCGCCATATCGGGCGAAAGACCGACCTTCGCCAGCATATCGGCCACAACATCCTTCGCCTCGCGGGCGCTTCCCATGCGGTGTTCCAGAAACGGTTCGGCAATCGCCGCACCTACCGTCATGCGCGGATTGAGCGAGGCATAGGGGTCCTGAAAGATCATCTGCACCGTTTTGCGCATCTCGCGCATGCCTGATTTGTCGAGGGCGAGAATATTCTCGCCATTGACCACCACTGAGCCGGCATCCGGCTCGATCAGTCGCATGATGGCACGCCCGGTGGTCGATTTGCCGCAACCGCTTTCGCCGACCAACGACAATGTCTCGCCGGCCCTGAGATCAAAGGACACATTCTCCACCGCATGCACGCGGCCGCTGAGCCGTCCCAAAAGGCCGGAGTGAATATCGAAGCGCTTGGTCAGCCCTTCTACCTTGAGCACCGGCTGGGCACTCGCGTCAACGGTATCGCCCGGCCGCGCTGGCTGCTGCGTTTCGCCTGTGGTGGTGTTGACGATGGGAAATCTGAGCGGTCTTTCCTCACCCGTCATAGAACCCAGAACCGGAACGGCGGACAAAAGCGCGCGGGTGTAGGGATGCTTGCCGCGATGGAAAATATCGGCAGTAGCGCCAACTTCCACCTGCTCGCCGCGATACATGACAACGGTACGGTCGGCGATCTCCGCCACCACGCCCATATCATGGGTGATGAACAGAACCGACGTGCCTTCCTCCTCCTGAAGCGTCTTGATGAGGTCAAGGATCTGGCCCTGAATGGTCACATCGAGTGCGGTCGTCGGCTCGTCGGCGATCAGCAGCTTCGGCCGGGATGCAAGCGCCATGGCGATCATCACGCGCTGGCGCATGCCGCCGGAAAAGCGATGCGGATATTCATCGAAACGCGATGCGGCTGAAGGAATACGGACCTTTTCGAGCAGACGAACCGTCTCCGCTTTTGCCTCTGTTTTCGACATCGGCTGGTGGCATAACAAGGCCTCGGAAATCTGGTCACCGATGGTGAACAGCGGGTTGAGGCTGGTCATCGGCTCCTGAAAGATCATGGCGACCTCATTTCCCCGCACCCGCCGCATGGCATCTTCGGAGAGGGACAGTACGTTGCGCCCGCCAAGCAGGATTTCACCCTCCACCCTGCTGCTTTCACGATCCAGCAGCCGCATGATGGAGAGCGAGGTGACGCTTTTGCCCGAACCGCTTTCACCGACGATCGCGACCGTCTCACCCGGCCCGACATCGAAGGAAATATCACGAACCACGGGTTTCCAGCCGCCATCCACGTGAAAGGATGTGGTGAGATTGCGGACGGAAAGCACGGCATCTTCGGCACCAACGGGTGCTTCCTGCGGCATGGTCATGGTCGTTCCCTTCTTGTCGTTAGGTTTTGGCGGCGCAAGCGGTCAAGCCTAGTCCGGCCAGCGCAGCATGCCGTCGAAGCGGTGGCGGCTGCGGTCTTCGAAAGGTGTTGCAATCACCTCGTTGGAGGCGCGCGCCTTGTCCAGCTCATCCGCCAGCCGGGAAGCAACGATGGTTTCCTGTCCGGGATGCAGGTTGCATGGGTCGAGATAGAAATAGCGATGCTCCACCTCGTGGTCGCGGGTGATGATGGGAGGATTGCCCCTGGCCAACGCCGTCGTCAGGTCCCAGGCAGTGATATGCGTTTCCTCGGCATCGATGATGACGCGCAGCCTGTCGAGCGGGTTATTGGTCGGATCCGGCTCGATCAGCGCGGTCACGCCCGGGCGGCCATCCAGCGTTTCCTTCCAGAGATTGAGATAGCCCGTTTCGCGCTCACGGATGCCGGCATGGTCGCGCTTTTCCCAAGCTTCCAGTGCCGCCATAACGCCATAGATGCTTTCCTTGCCGACCTTCATGCCACGGCCGATACCCATATTCTGCAGGAAGGCGTTGCGCACCAGTTCCTTACTTCCGGCCACGATGCCGGAGGTGGGGCCGCCGAGAAACTTGTGGCCGGAATAGAGGACAATATCTGCGCCGGTGGCCAGAAACAGCTTCAGATCATATTCAGACGCCGCATCCACGATAACCGGAACACCCTTGGCATGGGCGATCTCTACGAATTCGGAAAGATGCAGCAGGCCGTAATTCACGACATGGTGCGAGATGACATAGACCGCCGCCGCCGTCTTTTCGGTGATGGCGTTTTCCATGTGGAAGCGATGGGTTGATGTGGCCTGCCCGACCAGCACCACCTTGCCGCCGCCAAGCCGGATCGCCTGATCCACCGGCGCGCCGTAGCTCACCACATGCCCCATCTGCACCAGCACTTCGTTCTTTTCCGGTGCGATATCAGGCAGCTTTTCGATGGCCAGGAGATTGTTGCCGGTGATGGCGCCAGCAACAGCAAGGCTGATGCCGGAAGAGCAGGAAGCAGTGACGAAACCAGCCTCGCCGCCCGTCAGTCTCGCGATGATCGCGCTTGCCTTGCGCTGCAGATCGTTGATCTCTACGAATTGCGGCAGGATCGCCGCCATGGCCTCAACCGCCTCTGGAACGACGATGGAAGCACCGAGCGACGTCATGGTGCCCGAGACGTTGATGACCGGGCGAAGGCCGATCCTGCTTCTGATATCCTCGGTCATGTCTTTCTCCTGTCTTTGCGATGCGATAGGCATCGACATATATGCCATAATAATGTAATAGCTTCTCAAAATTCATGAGGAGCCCGAAATTGGACGCCCATAGACTGGACGAATTGTCTTCACCCGCCCTGTCCCCGACCGAGGAAAACCCGGACGCGAAGGTGGCCAAGCGCTCGCGTGTCAGCGGCATTGATCGCGCTCTTCAGGTGATTGATTACCTTTACGAAACCGGATCGCCAGCTGGCGCTTACGCCATTGCCAAGGCGATCAAGGCGCCACTTTCCACCGTCTATGTGATCGTTGACGATCTGGTCGAAAAGAACATGCTGGCGCGCAGCGCCGAAGGTAACATATGGCTCGGCGCACGGCTTTATCACTACGGCCTTGCCTATGCCCGCTCGCTGGATTTCATGGGTGTCGCCACCCACGAAATGCATGATCTGTGCCGCCATGCGGGTGAGACGGTGCAGCTTTGCGGTCGCGACGGTGACCATATGCTGGTGCTCGCCATGGCGGATGGCCCCAGCCATTTCCAGGTTGCCTCGCGCGTCGGCACCCGTGTTCCCTTGAACTGGACGGCATCCGGCCGCCTGCTCGTTGGCCATCTGCCGGAAGAGGAGCGCGTCGAGCTTTTCAAACGCTGCGCCCGCACGTCGCCCACCGGCCGTGCGGAAATCAACCCGGAAGCGCTTTCTCAATCGGCAGGCACGGCGTTCCGTGACCGGCTGTCGATACAGGTTGCGGAATCCGACTACGCTGTTGCCTGCATCGCCTCGCCGATCTGCGACACCAATGGAGAATGCGTGGCGACGATCTCCATCGTGCTGCCGGAACAGAAGGTGCTGGCGGACGAAAACCACTATACCGAACAGGTCAGGGTTTCGGCCGAAAGGATCGAGAAGCTGATGGGCTGGCGCAACCATTGAACGGCCTCAATCCCTAAGGGCGATGATGGCTTCTATCTCGACGGTGATGTTGCCCGGCAGCGAACCGAACCCCACGGCGGAGCGGGCGTGCTGCCCCGCATCGCCGAATACATCGATGAAGAGATCCGAACAACCGTTGATGACGCTTGGATGATCGCGGAAATCGCTGACGGCATTGACCATGCCCAGCAGCTTGACCACCTTCTTCACCCGCGACAGATCCCCAAGCGCCTCATGCATGACGGCAAGAAGATTGATGCCGGTTAAACGCGCATGCTGGTACGCCTCGTCAAGCCCGATCTCGGCCCCGACCTTGCCGGCGTACAAGTGTCCGTTCTCCTCCCTCGGGCCCTGCCCCGAAAGATAGAGCATGTTGCCTTCCACCACATGCGTGACGAAATTGGCGATCGGCGGCGGTGGTGGCGGCAGCGAGATGCCGAGCGCGGCAAGCCGGTCGTAGGGCGAATGACGCCCATCTGCCTCAAGCGAAGACTGTTTCACGCGAATTCCTCATAATACCGGGACGGGTATCCCATATTCTCTGCGGAAGGCGGAGAGCATTCCTCCCCGCCGCTCCAGTCGGTTCAGCGCCAGGAATAGCCATGGCTGTGGCGCACGAGCTTGCGCGCTCTTGGGACATAACGGCTGGCGGCAATGGCCTCCGCACCGATGACCGCGTAGCGCGGCTCGAAAAGCTGCTTGAGACACGAAACATCGCCATTGGAATCGGTCGCCTCCAGATCGGCATCGACAAGATCGAAAACCGTGAAATCCGCGCGCTGGCCAACATCGAGGCGGTTTTCCATGTCGAGGCGGATGATGGAGGCCGGATTGCGGGTGACGGCCTCGACGACATTTTCGAAGGGCATATCGACCGAAAGCAGCTTCGACATGGTCGTCGCCAGATCCCAGACGGGGAAATTCATCGAATGGCCATGCAAATCCGTGGAGATCGAGAAGGGCAAAAGGCCGCGCGCGATCGCCGCTTCCGCCACCTTGAAGGAGAAGGATGCACCGCCGTGGCCGATATCCAGCCGGATGCCTTCGCCCGCGCAGCGTTCCGCGAGGTTGAACAGGTCCTCATCTTCCATGATGCTGGAGCCGGACTTGCCGTTGAAGCAATGGGTCACGACATCGCCGGGACCGAGAATTTCCAGCACCTCATCGTAGAGCGCAGGCGGTTCACCCACATGCACCATCATCGGCACTTTCAGGATCTTGGCTATCTTCTTGCCGAGTTTGACCGGCGTAACACCCCAGGAGCCCGTAATGACATGGCTCGCCCGCACCTTGAGGCCGACGATATGCTCGCTGTTCTCGGCATAACATTCAAGGATGCGGTCGAGGTCGATATCCTTGATATCGCGCAGTTCCGGCACCCGGTTGCAGGCGACAAGTCCGATGGAGCCGAGATTGAGGAAGGCCTTGATGCGTTCCTTCGAGGGTTCAATGATATATTCCCGGAAACCGTGGAAATTTGCTTCCCCCGCCGAACCGGCATCCACCAGCGTCGTCACGCCGCGCTCCGCTCCGCATTCTGAGGGACGGATGGAGATATCGGTGCCGCCATGCCAGATATGCACGTGCAGATCCACCCAGCCGGGCGAGACGAATGCGCCCTTTGCGTCGATGCGCTGCGCATCCGCCGGCACTTGAAGGGCAGGCCCAACCGCCGCGACCTTGCCATCGCCGCCGATCAGGATATCGGTCTGGGCCTGTGGCGCGCCCTTTTCGAAGCCGACGGGTTTCACATTGGAGAGAAGAATGGGAGCTTGAAAAGGCGTTTTTGCCTGTTCACCGGACGTCATATTACAAATCCCTTCGCAGTCTTGGGTCGAGCATGTCCCGCAGCCCGTCGCCGACCATTTGCAGCGAGAGCACGGAAAGAATGATGGCAAAGCCGGGGAAATAGGTCATCCAGTCCGCCTGGCCGATATATTGGCGGCCGGCAGAGATCATGGTTCCCCAGGTCGGAATTTCGGGGCTGACACCCAGCCCCAGAAATGAAAGGCCGGCCTCGGCCAACATGGCGCTGGCGAAAAGGAAGGTGCATTGCACGAGGATCGGCGAGATCAGATTGCGCAGCACATGCCGCGTCATGATGTGGAAGGTGGAGATGCCAAGCGCCTTGGCCGCCTCCACATAGGGCAATTCCCGGATCACCAGCGTCGAGGCGCGCACGATGCGGGCAAGGCGCGGCGAATAAACGACGGCAAGCGCAATGATTACCGTCGTCAGCGACGGCCCGAGTGCGGCCACTAGCGCGATGGCCAGCAAAATATCCGGAAACGCCATCATGGCATCGATCAGTCGCGCGATCGGCGTATCCAGTTTCTGGAAGAAACCGGCAAGCAGGCCGAGCGTGATGCCGATCAACGCCGAGAGCGCCACCACGGCGGCCCCCACCAGAAGCGACAGCCTTCCCGCAAAGATGGTACGGGAAAAAACGTCGCGGCCGAACTCGTCGGTGCCGAACCAGTAGAGTTCGCTCGGCGGTTTCAGACGGTTGACGATCGACAGTTTCGATGGCGAATAAGGCGCGATCATCGGCGCGAAAACGGCGAGCAGCACGAAGACGAGCAGCACGATCAAACCGGCTGCGACCGTCTTGCGCTTCAACAGACGCCGAATGAACAGGACGGTCGGGTTGCGCGCCGGCTGGGCGGTGGAGGTGATATCGGCCATCAGTAACGAACCCTCGGATCGACCAGCAGATACAGCATGTCAATGGCAAAATTGATGAGCACGTAAAGCCCGGCGATGACGAGAAGCGCGCCCTGAATGACCGGATAATCGCGCCTCAAGACGGCCGACACGACGAGATTGCCGACGCCCGGCAGGCCAAACACGGTTTCCGTAACGACCGCGCCGGAAATCAGCACGGCGGCGGTGAGACCAAGCACGGTGAGGATGGGGATGAGTGCGTTCTTCAGCGCGTGTTTCATCACAACCCGGCGTTCTTTGACGCCCTTGGCTCTGGCGGTGCGGACGTAGTCGTCGCCGAGAACATCCAGCATCGAGGCGCGGGTAAAGCGCAGAATGAGGGCGGAAGAAACGAGGCCGAGTGCGATGGCCGGCAAGGTCAGGTGATACATGCGCTCGAGGAAGCTTGCGCCCGGACCGCCATATCCCGACACCGGGAACATATCGAGCCGGACTGCGAAGAACTGCATGAGGATCAGGCCAAGCCAGAAGCTCGGAATACTCGCCGCCAGCATCGCAATGGTTGTCGCTGCCTGATCTACGAAGGAACCGCGCCGGTAAGCGGCATAGATGCCGATGGGAAGCGCGATGGCACTGGCGATCAACAGCGAAAAGATCGTCAGGAAGAAGGTCGGTTCCGCCCGATCCAGAAGCGCCGATCCAACCGGCATGTTGAGGAAGATTGACTGGCCGAGATCACCGCGCAGCAATTGCCCGATATAGTAGACATACTGCACGCCAAGTGACTGATCGAGCCCGAGCCGGGTGCGCAATTCCGCAATGTCCTGCGCCGAGGCATCCGGCCCGAGCATCACCGCCGCCGGATCACCGGGCGTGACGCGCAGGATGATGAAGACGATGGTGACGACGAGAAACATCACCACGATCATTCCGGCAAGTCTCTGGAAAATATACCGTATCACGTATGAATGCTCCGAAGCGCGTGATGGGCCGCTCTCAGGCGACAGTTGAACAGAGTTGTCGACGAGTGCCGGTAAACCCGGCGCTCATGGCTGGAAAACTCCCGCCTCCGTCATGCCGGATCTGATCCGGCATCCAGCCACCGCGCATCTGCGTGGTGAAGGCGTCCTCTTGCGGTCAAAGACTTGATCGCGCTGGCCCCCTGATTCAGTCCGGGGTCACGGAGTGCGGAGCGGTCTTACTTCGTAACCGAAGCATTCCAGAAATAGGGCCAGGGAGCCGGATCGACGCCATCAAGCTTGTTGGACTTTGCCGCCACGGCGTTGAAGTCGCCGATCTTGATGAGCGGCAGCTCGTCATAGATCGTCTTCTGCACCTTGGCCCAGAGAGCAATGCGCTTCTCCGGATCAGCTTCCGAGGTGAAAGCGTCAACCGCCGCCTTGCGCGTCGGCGTATCCCACCAGCCCGGCGAACCTGTGGAAAGCGCGCCAATCAGCGCCGGCTCCGGCAGGAAGGGGCTGTGGCTGATGTAGATATCCCAGAGCTTCGGGTCGGCACGACGCTGCGTCAGCGTCGCCCAGTCCACCACCTGCATATCCACCTTGAAACCGGCAAGCTTCAGATACTCCGCTGCCACCTGCGCCATTTTGTAGTGGAACTCATACTGACGGCTGGTGAGGATGCGCAGCGGCTCGCCATTATAACCGGCGGCCTTCAGCTTTTCGGCTGCGGCCTCCGGGTTGCCGACATTATAATTGCCTTCGACGCCCTCTTCCGAATGCCAGGAGAAATTGGACGGATAATAGGCGCCATCAAGCGCATAGAAATCCGTGCTGCCGAACGCCGCCGCCAGCATGTCCTCCATGTTCAACGCTTCGGTCACCGCCTTGCGGACCTCCAGCTTGGAAGACAAACCTTCCTTGGTGTTGAATACGAAGACCGGATAACCGAAGGGCTTCAGCATCAACGGCTGCGAGGCCGAGGAGGACTTCACCTTGGCGAAGGATTCCACCGGAATGGAATCGACGTAGTCATACTGGCCGGAAACGGCGGCCTCGACACGGGTATTCGGATCGGGAACCGGAACGAAACGGATTTCATCGAGATACTGATGGCGCGCACCGCCATATCCGTCACTTTCACCGTCACGAGACTTGTAGCCGTCGAAACGGACGAGCTGGATATATTGGTCCGCCTTGCGTTCCTTCAACATATACGGGCCGGTGCCGACAAATTCTGTCATCGGCTCAGCCTGCTTTTCAGCGGGCAGAATGATGGCTGCGGAGTTGTTGAAAGCAAGCAGCGAGGTCAGCGGCGCATAGGGCTGCTTGAGGGTGATTGTCACCGTATCGGCATCAGGCGCGGATATATTGTTGATGAAACCGGCGACCTGTTTTCCGCGTGATGCGATCTTCATCCAGCGGCCAAGCGAGGCGACGACATCTTCCGAGGTCATATCGCTGCCGTCATGGAACTTGATGCCCTTCCGCAGCTTGATCGTGTAGGCTTTGCCATCCGCACTGATGTCAGGCAGGCTTTCCGCCAGAAGCGGCGTCACCTTCCACCCCTTGTCGAAGGTGTAGAGCGTTTCGAAAATATGTTGCGTGACAATGCCGACGAGATCGGCCGTTGAGGCCATGGGATCGAGTGTCGGCGGTTCGCCGATCGTGGCGACATTGATCACACCGCCCTTTTCCGCAGCCATCATCACCCCCGGCGCAAGCATCAAAGCGGCAGTGGCGAGAAATGCAAGTTTACGTCTCATTGTTAAGCTCCCAGCTCTTGGTTCCGACCTTATAAGTTCCATTATTATGTTATATCAATCTTTATAACAGAATAACTCGATAAGGCGTCTTGTCAATGACAATGCGGCGCGAGGAAGGGTTTCCAAGACAGGCGAAATGGAAGACGGGCCTTTGCAAGAGGCGGAAACGGAACATAAGTCGATGGAAAACAGGCTATTTCGCCCGAAACACGACGCGCGGCAAACACCGCTGCTGCCAGCCGGAACTGCGGAAACTACGGCTGGCTTTCGACGGGAAAACGAAGAGGAGGAATTAAGAGGCTTTGATATTTCGCATTTGCGAACAAAGTGCTATTGAGGATCAGACCAAGACTAGATTACGACAGACATAATCTCGCATTCTTATTAATCGTTACGTTATTCGCCTTCCCCAGCCGTGTTTTTAAGGGCTGCAGACAGACCAGATATTCTAAACCGCCGAGCTTTATTCCAAGGCGGGTTATAAATTTTTATTACGTTGAAATTATTGAGGAAATCATGAAGACGGCAATCGTGCATGACTGGCTCACCGACAGAGGTGGGGCCGAAAAAGTGCTTCACAACCTTCTTGAGATCTATCCTCACGCGGATCTCTATTGCCTTGTCGATTTCATGAGCGATCGAGACCGGGGCTTTCTCGGCGGCAGGCCGGTCAACACCTCCTTCATCCAGAAACTGCCTTTCGCTCGGAAAAAATATCGCTCCTATCTGCCGCTGATGCCGCTGGCCGTCGAACAATTTGATCTCAGCGGCTACGATCTGGTGATTTCCTCAAGCTACGCCGTCGCCAAGGGCGTCATCACCGGACCCGGCCAGTTTCACGTCTCCTATATTCACAGCCCCATCCGTTACGCCTGGGATCTCCAGCACCAGTACCTGAAAGAATCGAAGCTTAGTCGCGGTTTCGCCTCGTGGATCGCCCGTGCCGTTCTTCACTATATTCGCATGTGGGACATCCGCACCGCCAACGGCGTCGATCTCATGACGGTCAATTCCAAATTCATTCGCAGCCGGGTTCGCAAATGCTACGGACGCGACTCTACGGTTATTTATCCGCCCGTGGATACTTCCCATCTCTCCCCTTCCGACCTGAAAGGCGATTATTTCGTCACGGCTTCGCGGCTGGTGCCTTACAAGAAGGTCCACCTCATCGTGGAAGCCTTTGCAAAAATGCCTGACAGACGACTGGTCGTCATCGGCGACGGCCCGGACATGAAACGCATCAAGGAAATCGCCACTCCCAATGTCGAGATTCTCGGCTTCGTCGGCAATGACGAGCTTCACAAATACATGGCGGAAGCCAAGGCATTCGTCTTTGCCGCCGAAGACGATTTCGGCATCGTCCCGGTTGAATCGCAAGCGCTAGGAACACCCGTCATCGCCTATGGAAAAGGCGGCGTACTAGAGACCGTTGTTCCTCTCGGCGCTTCCAATCAGCCAACCGGGCTTTATTTCCGCGAGCAAACGCCTGAAGCCATCTGCGCTGCGGTGCAGGAGTTTGTCGATAACTCCGACAGCTTCGACAAGAACGCCTGTGTCGACAACGCCGCCCGCTTTTCAAGTGAACGCTTCCTGCGAGAATTTGCCGATACCGTGAATTTCGCGCTGGCCGAGCGGGCCTGACAAGCAATTTTCAAGGTCGAATATATCCATATTGGATATTACCTGTTGACGTCGACAGAAAGGCTCACAAGTCGCGTGACGAGCCCTCTCTTATCCAGCGCCGCTTCGCCGTCGCCTTGTCCGCAATGCAGTCGCCGTGCATAATGATTCCTCGTTGTGAGCGAGACGGCCCTGACCGGCCTACCTCATGAGTGATTTGGTCTTTGTACAAACAGAGGAATATCACAAATTGGTATCTAGTAAATACCAAATCGTGATATTTGTGCGGAATTATGAGCAGGAAACGCGTTGAGCCAAAGACGCCGTTGGGAAAACGGCTGACCGAGGTCCGCGAAGCACTGAAATTTGACGAGCGTGAGCCATTTGCTGAGGCACTAGGCCTGACAGTTGCAATGCTTGGTTACTATGAACGGGGCGACCGTATTCCCGACGCTGGCGTTTTGGCCCTTTATCGTGAGCGGTTCGGCATAAATATAAGTTGGCTCGTGGCCGGTATGGGCGACATGTTTGACACGGCGCCAGCGGCACCTACTCTTGCCTACGACGTTGCCCTGCTGCAAAAAATCAGCGACCGGGTCGAGACGATCTTCACGGAGTGCAGCCAAAAGTCGCCTACACGGTCTACAATAACGGAGGCCGCGCTTATTTATAACGAACTGGCCAAAACCATATCGGACATTCGCGACGTCCAGATGGTAGAGGCAATTTTACCCGTACTTCTGCTACGCTTCAGGGAGCGTATAACAACAGCGGGATTGGGCCTCGGCAAATACGAATCTTCAAGGTTTTAGTAGTCAGCATATTTATACAGATGCCATAATAGACATATTTTCAATCTAATTCAATACTTCCGAGATATGATTAGTATTTCATAATAAATTTCGTATCCATCTCAACTAAATAGCTCACTAAATTATAAATAATTTTAAAATTTACATCAGGTGTTTTTATGGAATATAAGGCGTTGCGTGATCACAGCTATGATATAGCCAAGGGTCTCGGCATAATTATGGTTGTCTTTGGTCACACGGAAAGAGGTTTGAGTGTTTCCGGTATGCCGACGCACTTCAGCCTTATGGGCTTTATTGACTACACGATTTACACCTTCCATATGCCGTTTTTTTTCTTCGTGTCTGGACTTTTTTTCTCCGAAAAAAATGTCGCCCCGAAGGATTTTCTTGCCAAGCTCGGAAAGAATATCGCTTACCCCTATCTGTTTTGGTCAATTCTGCATGGCAGTCTGATGGTGGCTATGGGGCGTTTTGGTCTCACTAACACGACCATAGATTTCACCCGTGTCCTCGAAATCCTGTGGAACCCGATCAGCCCCTTCTGGTTTCTCTACGCATTGTTTTTCTGCCAACTTGCATCATATGTTTTCGTTCAGGTGCCTTCGCTTGTCCGCATGGCATTTGCGCTTGCCCTCTTCACGCTTTTTTATCTGTACAGCCAGTCTGTTCCTTTGGATATCGCATATGGGCTCGTCTATTTCACACTTGGCATTGTTGCCAAGAAATATGGTTTTCGGCAGAGGCGATACACGGTACGCTCATTTCTCGCGCTTCTCGTCGCCTTTGCGATTTCCACCTATTTCTCGTGGCAAACCGAAATTCCTGAACGGCTTCCTTTCCCATCCGCAATCCTCGGCATATTCCTGATTATCGCAATTTCGCAGGCGCTCGTTATTCGCGAAAGCGCGATTTCGTTGATGTTTAAGACACTCGGCCAGTTATCCGTCGGCGTTTATGTCATGCACATCATCGCTATCGGCTTTGGCCGAGCTGTCGCGGTGAAGCTTTTCCACGTAACGGATATGGCGAGCTTGCTGGCGATCACGACCGTTATCGGCGTTGCCATACCGGCCATCGTACAGATGGCCGCTATCCGCTTAGGGATTCAAGAGTGGCTGGCGCTGCCAGCCTCCGCCCACCGTAAGCGTGAAACCAGCACCGCAGACAAGCCGGGGAGACTGAGGATCGGCCGCTGACGCAGGGAAAACATCATGTAAAACAACCAATTATCGTGTTTTTAAGTCAAACCTGCAAGAAACTGGACAAGCGTGACAAAACTGCACTAGCGCTATGCGGTAATCGCAGTGATTATGGCGTCCGATTGAATATTGAAGAACGACGATACTGACACCATTCGGGTTCGTGAATATTGTGCACGCTACGGATTTTCCGGCGCAATCGAGCGACGACTTAACTTGAAGCATCGCCTGAACTTAGGCAATAAGCCTGATGCAAGCGTAGACATTTCGTGACACGATTCTGCTAAACGGATGTAATGCCCGGTAGAGATTTGATTTACCGGTGTAAAAAATATGAAGTGCCGATTTTTATAAAACTATACGATGTCCGGTTTGTTTCTTTTTTCGGACGAAATTTATTTTGAGGACCAAATGCGTTTATTGAATGTTTCGATTCTGCTTGCCTCCGCAGCACTTGCGGGGTGCACCGTCACCGCGGCATCAGGCCCCGATGCGGCAACAATCGAATCCAACGCTTCGGTGAAATTCAGTTCCAAGGACAAAAAGAAAACCGCGGGCGTTGACTACGCCCTCATCGATATCAACAGTTCCGTCCTGAACTATGTCGGCGATACCACCACCGCTACCCTGCTCGGCAGTTTCGGCGGTGGCAAGGGTGGTGTTCCGGCGTTGCCGATGGGCGTTGGTGACGTGGTGCAGGTCGCAATCTTCGAAAGCCAGGCGGGCGGGCTTTTCATTCCAAACGATGCGGGCAGCCGTCCCGGCAACTTCATCAGCCTGCCGAACCAGACGGTAGACCGGGAAGGCAATATCAGCGTTCCCTATGCCGGCAAGATCCGCGCAACCGGCCGCAATGTCGAGGATGTGCAGAGCGAGATCGAGGAGCGTCTGGCCAACCGGGCGATCGAACCGCAGGTCCTCATCACCAAGATTTCCAGCCGCTCCGCACAGGCATCCGTGCTTGGCGACGTCAAGGAGCCGACGAAGGTCCAGCTTTCAGAAGCGGGTGACCGCGTTCTCGACGTCATCTCCTATGCAAAAGGCCTCAGCGCCCCGAATATCGAATCCTATGTCACGCTGATCCGTCGCGGCAAGACCGCGCGCGTCAACTACAATCACCTTGTCAGCACGCCTTCCGAGAACATCTATGTGGTTCCGGGCGACACGGTCATGGTGGAGCGTGAACGCCGCACCTATCTCGCTTTCGGCGCTTCCGGCCTCAATGGTCGTTTCGAATTTGAGGACGCCGCGCTCAAGCTCTCGGATGCACTGGGCAAGGCGGGCGGATTGCTCGATTCCCGTGCCGACCCTGCGCAGGTCTATGTCTATCGTACCGTCAAACGCGATCTTCTCGTGAAGCTTGGCATCGACATGTCCAAGTTCCCGGGACAGGAAGTTCCGGTAATCTTCCGCGCCAACCTGCGCGATCCCTCAACCTTCTTTGCCACCACGAAATTCCCGATGCAGGATCGCGATATCATCTACGTCACCAACTCGCAGGCGACCGAACTCTACAAGTTCCTGGATCTCGTCGGCTCCGTTCCCGCAACGGCCGGCAACGTCTCCGAGGATGTGCTTGCGACGCGCAACGCCATCCGGGCGTTCTGATCCTCGGCAACTCGCCGCTCCTGTTCAAAGCCGCCCCGGAAACGAGGCGGCTTTTTCTTTTGGCCACGAGTGGGGTCAACTGTCGTGCATCGAACCCGGCGACTGGCATATGCCCAAAACCGCCACAACCCTTGTTTCGCAAGGCAACATGACGGCAGACATCGTCGCCGCCATTACAAAAGTTTAAGGTGATTTTGCAGCGCATTGGGTGTCTTGTGGGAGCTAAAGCTGCTCCCAGGGCTTGCCGAACATGTTCGGGAAACATGTATTGCTCTCATTTTGCGGAACCGTCAGATGAAACGTTTCTGGACCGCCCTCAGCGTTCTCGCCATCGCAGCCGCCGGCGCGTGGTATTTTAAAGATCGCCTGCCCCTTGATCAAATTCGCTACCTCAAACAATTCGCCAGCGTTTCGCCACATGCAGAAACGGCAACGGCCGATGGATCTGCCGGCAAGAAGGGCCAGACGTCGCAGAACGGTCAAGCCGGCCAGCAGACAGGCCAGAGGCAAGGTGGCGGGCGGCGCAATGGCGGGCCGCCTACCGTCAGCACCATCGCCGTCAACAAGGCGACGTTGCCAATGGATGCAACGGCGACTGGATGGGCGGTTGCGGCCGACATCACCAATATAGCGCCGCTTCAGGCCGGTCTCGTCACGGAAATCTCCGCGAAGGACGGCCAGCATATCAAGGCGGGTGATCTGATCCTCAAGATGGATGACCGTATCGCCCGCGCAGCCGTCGACAAGGACAAGGCCAATATCGCTGCCGATCAGGCGACGCTGGAACAGACGGAAGCCGCCTTCCAGCGCGCCGCCAATCTGGTCAAGCAGAGCGCAGAGTCCCAGCAGGTACTGGATCAGGCACGGGCAGCCCGGGACAGCGCCGCCGCCAAGATCGATGCCGACGAGGCGGCGCTCGCTTCCGACCAGGTGACGCTCGAACATATGGAGATCCGTGCGCCCTTCGATGGGCGACTTGGCGATGTTACCGTCAGCCCCGGTGCCTATCTCAGCGCTGGCATCAATATTGTGACGATCACGAAATACGATCCCATCTCTGTCAGTTTTCGCCTGTCGCAGCGCTACCTGCCGCAATTGCGCGAAGGCGTTCAGAAGGACACGGCGGTCGATGTAGACCCGGCGGCAACCGGCGGCGAGCCCATGAGCGGCATGCTGCGTTTTTACGACAACGTCGTAGACCAAACGTCCGGTACCGTACTTGCCAAAGCGGAATTCAAGAACGATCGTGGGCTGTTGTGGCCCGGCCAGTCCGTCAACGTCACGGCTCATTTCGTCTCCGACGCGGAGATGATCGTCGTGCCGACGGTTGCCGTGCGGCCGGGGCCGAAGGGCAATTTCGTCTACACCGTCGATGACAACCACCGTGTTCATATGACGACCGTGGAAGTTGCCCGCTCGAACGGAGATCTCACCGCCATTGCAAGCGGCCTCACCGGCGGCGAGCATGTGATCATCGAAGGCCAGTCGGGACTTGCCGACGGTCAACAGGTGGTCGAGCAATTCTCGGACAAGGGCGGCGCGGCCGCCAATCTGGCCGCCAATATTCCGCAGCAGGAACAGGTGGGTAACCCATGATCCCGAATTTCTGCATCAACCGACCCGTCGCAACCACCCTTCTCGCCATCGGCCTCGTGCTCGCCGGGCTTGCCGGTTTCCGCCTGTTGCCCGTCGCTGCGCTGCCGAAAGTCGATTTTCCGACGATCAGCGTTTCGTCGTCGCTGTCGGGCGCCTCACCGCAAACCATGGCCACCTCAGTCACCACGCCGCTGGTGAAGCAGTTCGAGACCATTCCGGGTGTCAGCGAAATCAGCGCCACCAACACGCTGGGCAACAGCTCCATCGTGCTGCAATTCGATCTCAACCGTGACATAGACGCAGCGGCAGCCGATGTTCAGGCGGCGATTTCGCGCGCACAGCGGCAGTTGCCAAGCAACATGACGACAACGCCGAGTTACCGCAAGACCAACCCGGCCGATGCGCCGGTACTGCTGCTTGCCATCAACAGCAAGGAGATGCCGACCAGCAAGGTGGACGAAATCGCCGAGAATATCATCTCGCCGCTGCTTTCAACCATTTCCGGCGTCGCGCAGGTGAGTATCTACGGCGCGCAGACCTATGCCGTGCGCATTGGCCTCGATCCCTCGCAGCTTCAGGCAAGAGGGCTTGGCGTCGATACCGTCACAACCGCCATCGCGCAGGCGAACAATCAGGTGCCCGTGGGCGCGTTGCAGAATGACAACCAGCGCCTGACGATAGAGGCAGACACCCAGCGCACCGATGCGGCGGCCTTCCGCTCGCTGGTGGTGGCGACGGGCAACGGTGCGTCCATCCATCTCGGCGATATCGCCAATGTCACCGACAGTATCGACAACCCCAATGCCGGCAGTTGGTTCGATGGCGAACAGGCGATCGTTCTTGCCGTGCAGCGCCAGCCGGACGCCAACACCGTTGATGTGGTGGATGCCATCCGGGCCAAGTTACCGGCGCTGCGCCAGCAATTGCCGCCCTCGGTCAATATCAACGTCATGAATGACGCCTCGACCGCGATCAAGGACGCGATTGCCGACGTGCAGTTCACGCTGCTCCTCACCATAGGGCTGGTGGTTGCGGTTATCTATCTCTTCACCGGGCATCTGACGGCGACCATTATTCCGGGCCTTGCCGTGCCGCTATCACTGATCACCGCCTTCGGTGCCATGTATGTTCTGGGATACAGTATCGACAATATCTCGCTACTCGGACTGACATTGTCGGTCGGACTTGTGGTGGACGATGCGATCGTCATGCTGGAAAACATCCTGCGACTGCACGAGGAAAAAGGCCTGACGATGCGCGAGGCGGCCCTTCAGGGCGCCGCGGAAGTCAGCGGCACCATTCTGTCCATGTCCATCTCACTGGTCGCAGTGTTCATTCCCATTCTGCTGATGGGCGGAGTGATCGGCAGGCTGTTTAACGAATTCGGCATGGTGGTCACGCTGGCAATCATGGCGTCGGCGCTGGTTTCGCTGACTGTCACGCCCATGCTCGCCTCACGGCTTTCGGGTCATTCCTCCAGACCGCCGGCCATCATCCGTTGGTTCGACGCCGGCTTCGAACGCACGCTTCGCCTCTATGGCAAGGCCGTCGGCTGGTGCCTTTCCCATCGCCGCGTGGTTCTGGGCGCATTCCTGGCATCAGTTGCAGCATCGCTTTATCTGTTCGAGACTTTGCCCTCCAGCTTCTTCCCGCAGGAGGATATCGGTCGCCTTTCCGTGTCGACGCAGGCGCGTGAGGACATTTCCTATACCGCGATGCGTGATCTTCAGGCGCAGGTGGCCGATCAGATCCGCAAGAACCCGGCCGTGGTGCATGTCACCTCTACAGTCGGCGGCAACTCCCGCAACCCGCTGAATAACGGCTCGATGTTCGTGGAGCTGAAACCGAAGGAAGAGCGTGCACCGCTAAGCCAGGTATTGGCGGAACTGGGGCAGGCGACATCGAAGGTGGCGGGCATCCGCACCTATATCAATCCCCAGCAAAGCTTGCGTTTGGGCGGGCGCAGCTCCGCCAGCCAATACCAGCTCGTCATTCAGGGCCTGAATGCCGACGCGACCAATGAATGGTCGAACAAGCTGATGGAGGCGATGCGCCGCGACCGCACATTCGCCGCCGTCAATTCCGACGCTCAGAACGGTGCAATCGCGGCGACGATTTCGGTCGACCCGGAAAAGGCAGCCGCCTTCGGCATTACCAACGACCAATTGCGCAAGACGCTTGAAATGTCGTTCGGCGGTTATACGGCGGCGCAAATCCAGTCGACCGGTGATAGCTATGATGTGATCGTGGAATTCGACAGCTCGAAACAGTGGAATGACGATTTCCTTAGCGACATCAACATTCTCTCGGCAAAATCGGGTGTTCTGGTTCCGCTTTCCAACTTCGCCGCCCTCACCCGCACACAGGCGCCGGTGACCATCAACCAGACGGGCCAGCTCGTTTCCACCACGGTCTCCTTCAACCTGCCGGATGGCGTGGCGCTTTCGGATGCGACGAGCCGCATTGACCAGATCAAAACTACCATAGGCCTGCCGCAGGACGTGTTCACCAGCTATGGCGGCACGGCGGCGATATTCCAGCAGAGCCAGGGCAATACCGGCATCCTCATTCTTGCGGCGGTGTTGACCATCTATGTGGTGCTGGGTGTGCTTTACGAAAGCTTCATCCACCCGCTGACCATCCTTTCCGGTCTGCCGGCGGCGGCTTTTGGCGCGTTGGTGGCGCTGAAGGTGATGGGCATGGATTTCTCGATCATCGCGCTGATCGGGCTGTTGATGCTGATTGGCATCGTCAAGAAAAACGCGATCATGATGATCGACGTGGCGGTGGAACTGATCCGCGAAAAGGCCGAACTGCCCACCCGTGCCATCCACGAAGCCTGCGTGCGCCGTTTCCGGCCGATCATGATGACGACCTTCTGCGCGCTGCTGGGCGCCCTGCCTATTGCCCTCGGCTCAGGCGCCAGCTCGGAACTGCGCCAGCCACTTGGTGTTGCCGTGGTCGGTGGTCTCATCGTCTCGCAATTGCTGACGCTATTCATCACCCCGGTCATCTTCGTGGAAATGGACAGGTTGGGTACCTATCTCACCGGGCTGTTTTCGCGCAAGAAATCGGCCGAAAAACACGCGGAACCGCAAAAGCCGGAGGGTGCCATAGAACCCGACTCCGTCGCGGCATAGATCGTAGATACGCATTTCCGGACACAAACCGCGATGCGGTTTCTACCGGAAATACGCTAATGCAAGCTTCCGAGGCGCTCCAGTGCCTCGGAAAATCCCTGTCCCTGCAACTGGAACGAAACCGTTCGGCCCTGCAGATCGGGGGCCTCTATCGTCAGGGTTTGTCCGGCCTTCAGCGCGGTTACAAGTTCGACGAACGGCGTGAAGGAAACGATGCAGCCCACGGGCAGACACGTGCTGACCTGAACTTCCTGCAACCGCACATTTCCGGATTTTACCGAAAACAGCTTTGTGACGGCAAGACCGAAAGGCATGACCATGGTGCCGGAAAGCTTACCCGGCGTCCCGACATCGTCCAGCCGGAACTCGACGGAGACGACCAGTTTGCGTGTCTTCTCCTCAAGCTGGACCTGAGCGATGGCGCAGAGCGGTTTTGCCGTCTCCGCCACCGGCGTACTGGCGTCATTATCATCTTTTTTCGCAGGCGCGACGCAAGCAAGCTGCCAACTCCCGTGAACCTCACGCAACGGCGCGTCCGCCTTTTTTTCTGCATCTTGCGCGAGAGCACCGCCTGCCACCAAACCGGCGGACAGGAACACCGTGAGAGCCGTTTTCCAAAGCGTGTTTTGACTGCGCTTCATCAGAAACGAACTCCAAGTTGGGCTGAAGCAGATTGATCCAGCAGACCCGCGCCAAAAACCGCGCCGTAACGGAATGTCAACGTGGCGGATGGGTTGAGATTGTAGCTAAGCCCCAGATTGATCAATGCCACGTCGCGCGCCATGGCAGCACTTGTCACAGAAAACGCACTGCCGCCCTCGTAGAACAATGCGCTCTCCATCATCGGATCGCCATAGACATGACGCCACCCGATATCGAGCATCGCGCGTCCAAGCATCCCCTCCAGCGCAATGTCACGGCTGATGCGCGCTCCGAGCGTCGAATAAAACTCGTCGTGGCTGGTGGCACCCGAAGACACGGCGGCGATACCGCCCATCTCCCGGAAAGGATCCGTCCGCGTATTCACGTAAGCGATATTGGCGTAAGGCTCGATATGGGTGAGATCGAAATCGAACCGCCAGGCGGCTTCGGCAAAGACCTGCGTGGTGGAAGCGTCGTAACCGGCGGTGAGGTCTTCCTTCAATGTTGAAAAAGAAACCGCCCGGCGGGTTTCGACATCCTGAAAGGCATGGGTTGCACCAAGACGCAGGGATGCAGGGCCAATTGTTTTACCCGCATAACCCGCCACATAGTAGCTGTCCACGTCAGCAAATGCAGCAGGAGAACTCTGGCTGATCACATCTCGGCCGTAACCGGCTGCCACCCCGGCACGCCAGCCATCAGCCAAATCTCCCTCAACACCAAAGAGGACGCCACCGCCCTTCATGTCGGCCGATACGCCGTTGCCATCGTCATCGATGCGACCGCGGGAGCCGAAACCACTGGACCAGAACGTGAGGGAACCCTCGTCAATGTCAAACGGGTTTGACCCGCCTTCAGCATAGGCGACCGGAAGGATCGGGCGCGCATCGACACCTTCGAAAGCACTACGCAGCCGGTTGAGAATGACATCGCGGGTGAGTTGGCTGCGGTTGATCAAAGCCATGGCAAGCGAGGGATGAATTTCCCCGGCAAGCTGCGCGAAGGCGGATTGGGTTTCGCCCTGCTGCAGAAACACGGCCGCCTCGTAGAGCTGCGAGCTTTCCCCAAGCGCCTCTATGGCGTTGGCGGCCCCGCGCGCATTGGCCGTCGATGTTTCAGCGGCCAGAAAGCCGGCATCCGGTGATGCCCGGGCGAAGGAAAGATAGGTGGTGCGGTCGTCAACACTCTGGGCTACCCTTGCGGTCAGATAGGCGAAATTTTCGCCGACAGTTGAAAACGTGCCGGTAATTCCGCCCGTTGCCGTCAGGATCGTGTAGCGGGTGCCGAGGCTATAGGCGGTTTGGTTCGCCAGCGACGTAACGACAAGACTGACATCATTGTCGATGGTGATGGTTCCGGTCACGGCAAGCCTGTCGGAATTGCCGGCGGCGTCGATTTCAACCTCATAGCGAGAGCCATTGGCAAATGTTGCGCTGCCCGTGGAAGCCAGCGTGCCGATCGAATTGCCGGGCGCGAGCGTGCCACCCGAGCCGACGGTCAGGCCGCCGATGGTGCCGGAGCCGCCAAGTGTCGCGCCGGTACCGACCGAAACAGCGCTTGCAAGCGAGCCATTGACGCTGAGCTTTCCAGAGGAAACCGCAGTGGTGCCCGTATAGGTACTATTTCCGGTCAAGACCAGATTACCATCGCCGGTCTTTTCAAAGGTACCAGTACCGCTGATGGCATTGGAAAGCGTGCCGGCACCATCGACAACGAGTTGCGCATCATTGGCGATGCCGCCCGAGCCGAAACTTTTTGCGGTGCCCTTCAGCGTGCCGGAAGAAATCGTGGTGCCGCCGGAATAGCTGTTATTGCCGCCAAGCGTTGTGACGCCAGCTTCGGCAACGACTTTGCCCGCACCTGAAATATCGGCTGAGAGTATATAGCCGGTCTCGGAATGGTTGAAGACGATGCTCCCATTGCCGGCACCGAAAGCAATCGTGCGCGCTTCCAACGCACCGGCTGAGCGGGCGGTTTGGCCCGCGGCAGCTCCGATGTTGAGCACGCCTGTGGAACCCGCCGACGCGGCAATGAGAATAGTGGGCGCAGCAAGCGAGGCTCCGCCGGTTATCTCCACGGAACCGTTTCCTGCATCGCCGACGACCATGAGATTGCCAACCGCAACACGCGATCCCACACCGCTGACCAGAACGTTTCCATTTGATCCCGCCGCACTGCCCGCATAGAGATCATAGGCAGCAAGCGATCCGCCGTTGGTAACGGCCAAGCTTCCGGAACCTTCAAAACCCACATCGACGGAGCCGGAGTTCACAACGCCGTTGTCGATATAAGCGGTGACGTTCGAACCCGCTCCTGTGATCGTCATCGTGCCGGAGGAACCGGCAAGATCACCGAGCATCACCTTGGCAGCTTTGATACCGCCGCCGGCGCTGACCGACACATTTCCTGTAGCCCCGCCTCCGTATCCGACAAAAAACGTTCCAGTCATCGCCCAGCTCGATCCGTCGCCCGCCACCGTTACGGTGGAAGTGGAACCGCCATGGGCCGCAACATAGCCGTCGCGGCTTTCCACCGTGCCACCGGCCTCGACGGTCATGGAACCGTTGCCGTCAAGGCCGACATTGAGATCGCCGCGGCTTTGCAATTTGCTGCCGACGCCGGATACGCGGGCGGAACCAGTACCACCGGCATTTGTTCCGATGATGATATTCGCTGCATCGACAAGGCCGCCGCCCGTGACCGCCAGCGAACCCGTGCCATTCACCCCCACCTCGAGGTCGCCGCGGTTGACTGCCCAGACCGAGCCCTGCCCATCCACGGCGGCAGCGCCCGTCGCACCCGCCACAACGCCAAGCCGCGCCGCCGTACTATCAACGGAGCCACCCGCCATAACGTTGAGCTTACCATTGCCGGCGGCACCGCCCGGATCGGCGACATCGCCACCGACCTGCAGGTCGCCGGTCTTCCAGTTCGAGCCGTCGCCGGTGACAGTCGCCTCACTTGCCGAATGGCGGCCGATAATGGCCTCGCCACTGGTTACGGTTCCTGCGGCCTCTACGAGAAGCGTTGCAGCTCCCGAATTTCCGACGACGAGCGATCCCCCGCTTTGCAGCGAGGAGCCCAGACGGCTTACCGTCACAGAACTTCCGTCCGCAGAAGCCAGATTGGCAATCACCGTCGTTGTCTGACTGATAACCGTACCGCCACCGGTTACGGTGAGCTTACCAACGCCTGCTTCGCCAACGACCATATCCCCGGACATGGTCCAGTGGCTGTCTTCACCGGAAACCAGCGCGGTTCCCGTCGTGCCGAGGTCTTCGGCCAGAACGCCTCTCGCGCTGTAAAGCGCGCTGGCGCCGAGCACCTCCAGATTTCCACCGCCGCCAGCTCCGGAAGACGACCCACTCACAAAAACGGTGTCGGAAGTCGTGAGAGTGGATGAATTGTCGAGCTTGAGGGAGCCATTTCCGGTCCCGCTTCCGCCAATAAGGACGTTCTTCGACGATGCCGTCGTGCCGTGCAAAAGGGAAAGGTTACCCACGCCGCTGTCTCCGATGGAGACGTCACCACCATTCTTCCAGTTCGCACCGATGAAATTTGCGGTGCCGGACGCGCCACTGACAGCGCCGAGAAGAACCGAATCTGTCTGCAAGCCGCCCTGCACCACCAGCGTGCCGGCCCCTGGCGCGGTGCCTATCAACAATTGACGGGCTTCAGCGCTCGTGCCTATCGTAATGACCGGGCCGTAGGTATCGATCATCACATCATCGCGGGCATCAGGCACGCGGCGCGACGGCCCCCAGTCCGCGTCGTTAAACCAGTCCCCCCCATCGGATCCCGTCCAGAGCAACGTTTCGGCGATAGCCTCTGATGCAGCGGCAAGCGAAAATATAAAGAAGAAAAGACCCGCCGTCCCGCAGACGAAAAGCCTGCTTGGCGTCAAGGCACGCATTTCCGCTGTCGGACAGGTTTCCCCTTCCGAAACATGGCAGAAACAAGCGGACATTCAGTCTCCCTAACCCGCGCGACGTGCGGTCTTCCTTTGATCGAGCGAATCATTTTGTGAATGAGATCAACTACGCCAGTTTGAAAGATGATTTCCAGTATGAACAGCGCAAAGCGTGGTTTTTACTGACAGACGAAACAAAAACGGAGCACGACAGGCGTGCTCCGTTAAATAAGCAACAAATGGCTGGAGTAAATCTCTACCGAGATCGAACGGCAAAATCCCGTTCTGCCTACTGCTTTGAAAACCGCCCGAAGGCTCCGCCTGAAAAGCACAGGGGATCGCCATCGCGGTGGGCGGCGCGCAGCACTTCGCCGACGATGATGGTGTGATCACCCGCATCGTGAGCTGCCGCCTGCCGGCATTCGAAACGGGCGAGCGTGCCCGGAATGACCGGAACGCCCTCGTCGTTGATTTCCCAGTCAAGATCGTCGAATGCGCGGCCGTTGCGGGTGAAGCGGGCGCTCAGCACGTCCTGATCTGCGCTCAGCACATGGATGGCGAAATGCGTTGCGCCGCTGAAGGCCGGATAGCGTGACGAATTTTTAGCGGGCGACCACAGCACCAGCGGCGGATCGAGCGATACCGACGCGAAGCTGTTGACCGTCATGCCGATCGGCCCTTCGGGCGTCGTTGCCGTCACCACCGTTACGCCGGTGGTGAAAGCGCCGAGCGCGTTGCGAAAGCTGCGGCTGTTTTCGCCGCCGGGAACAAATACATGTTCATTGGGCATTTTGATCGCTTCTGCGACTGTCATCACGGCACCTCGCTTCCAATTGCAAGTGTGTAAAGCTCAAACCATGTCTGGCGGTCGATGGTGACGCGCAGGGCATCGGCCGCCGTTTTTATGCGCTGAATATTGTTGGTGCCGAGCACGGGCACGATCTTTGCCGGATGCCGCAGCAGCCAGGCGATGGCAACGGCAGTGGCATCGACGCCCTGCTCGTTGCCGATGCGCTGCAGGGCGGCCATGGTTCCACCATGCGCACCTGAAAACAGCGAACCGCCGCCAAGCGGCGACCATGCCATCGGTGAAACGCGTTTTTCCTGCAGGAAGGCCAGATCGCCATTGGTGAAGCTATCGGTAGCAAGCAGGCTCATTTCGATCTGGTTCGTAACCAGCCGATTGCTCATAGCCGATTGCAGCAGGGCGAAATCCCACGGGCGGAAATTGGAAACGCCCACGGCCTTGACCTTGCCGGACGCTACCAGTGCATCGAGCGCCTTGCCGGTTTCTTCGGGATCGATCAGCGGATCGGGCCGGTGGATCAGCAGCAGATCGACATGATCCGTGCCCATGTCACGCAAGGAGGCCTCAACCGAAGCGTTGATATGGCCAGCCGTGGTATCGTAGTGCTTGACGCGGGCGGCTGAGTGACGCCCGGTCGGCGCCACGATGCCGCATTTCGTCACGATCTCGATCTTGTCGCGAAGGGATGGAGTTGCCTTGAGGCCGGCACCCAGAATGGCTTCCGCCGTGTATCCACCATATATATCGGCCTGATCCATGGTGGTGATGCCCTGCGCCAGGCAGGCTTCGATCTTTGCCTGTACATGGAAAGGCGAAGTATCAGCATCGTCGCCGATGCGCCACATGCCGTAAACGATGCGGCTAAGTTCCAGGTTTTCAGAAAGAGCGATACGTTCCATCAGTGGCGTTCCCCGTTGCCGAGCGGCGTGGCAGGTGTTTCAGAAGGCACCCGGCCGTAGGCATGCGGCAGGGAGCAGGTTTTCATTTGCGGCAGGACCTTGGTTCCGAAGTGTCCAGCCTCGTCGAGATGCGGGTAACCCGAGAGGATGAAGGCGCGAATACCCATCTTCTGGTATTCCTCCAGCGCCGAAAGAACCTTGTCGGTGGAGCCGACGAGCGCTGCACCACAGCCGGAGCGCGCCCGGCCGATGCCGGTCCACAGGTTGGGTTCGACATAACCGAACTTGTCGGCCAGTTCCCGGGCACGCGCCTGATGCGATACACCGAGTGAGCCGCTGTCGTGGGCGCGGTTGCGGATCAGCTGGCCGTACTCGTCATTGAGCTTCGAAACAAGATGCTCGGCATATTCGCGCGCTTCCTGTTCGGTATCGCGCACGACCATATGGACGCGCAGGCCGTAATCCAGCGTGCGGCCATGGGCTGCGGCACGCTCATGGGCAGCGCGCATGCGATCTGCGAGCTGGTCTTTCGTTTCGGGCCACATCAGATACACGTCGCATTGCGCGCCGCACAGCTCCAGCGCATCCGGCGAATAACCGCCGAAATAGAGCAGCGGACCGCCATTCTGCTGGTACGGACGTGCAGGCTCGGTGGAGACACCCTTGAACTGGTAGATCTCGCCGTCATGGTCAATCGTGTCACGGGTCCAAGCCTGGCGCAAAATCTGCACGACTTCATGGCTGCGTTTGTAGCGAAACGCGCTGTCAGCCACCTCGCCGGGAAAATCGGAGCTGATGACGTTGAGCGTCAGGCGGCCCTTCAGCATGTGATCGAGCGTCGCCACCGTACGCGCCAGCATGATCGGCTGCATTTCGCCGCAACGGATTGCAGCAAGGAAATTGATGCGGTCGCTGATCGGAGCGCAACCCGCTACGAAGCTCAACGTGTCCTGGCCGACCTGATAGGAAGAGGGGCAGAGAATGTTACGAAAACCGAGTTCCTCGGCCTTTTTGACGATGTCGGAGCAATGTTCGAAGCTGGAGCGCAGGCTGCCATCCGGCACGCCCAGATAGGCGTAATCATCGGAACAAAGGGCAGAAAACCAGGAGACCTCGGCAGCATTGAGATCAGCGGATGTAACGGGTACGACGGTCATGCAATTCCTCCTCAAGGCCGCTCTCGTTTTTCTTGCATAACATCAAGAAATATGTAAATCAATGATGTATCAATTTTTGTTTTGCGGAGGGGATGGCATCATGAAACACACGGGCGGCAGCCTGCCTATGTATTTGCAGATCGCCGAAATGCTGGTGCGCGAAGTCGCTGCGGGCCGTCTGACAGATGGTGAAAAGCTTGCTCCCGAACGGGATATGGCAGCCGATCTCGGCATTGCTGTCGGCACGCTTCGCAAGGCGCTTGCGGAGTTGCAGGAGCGTGGACTGCTGGAGCGCGTGCAGGGTTCCGGTAATTACATCCGGGCAGTCAGCGATCCGCAAAGCGTTTATGCCTTCTTCCGGCTTGAGATGATCGAGGGCGGTGGCCTCCCGACGGCGGAGGTGCTGGATGTTGCCCGCCTTGCCAAGCCCTCCACCCTGCCCGCCTTTGGCACATCGCCGGAAGGCCACCGCATCCGCCGCCTGAGGCGTATCGCAGGGAAACCGGCGGCGATCGAGGAGATCTGGCTCGACGGCTCCTATGTCGACACGATTACCATCGAGAACCTGTCGGAATCGCTCTATCTCTATTACCGCACCCGCCTCAATCTCTGGATATCGAAGGCCGAAGACCGCATCGACCTCGGGGAAGTGCCAGAGTGGGCGCCTGCACAATTCGGCCAGAAATCCGGCGCGTCGGTGCCGCGTGTCCTTCGCCTGAGCCAGGGTCAGGACGGCGCCGTGGCTGAAGTCTCATGGACATGGTTCGACCACACTGTCGCGCGGTACGTTTCACGCATACGTTGAAAACGCACGAAATTCGCGTGATCCACATGAACAGAGAAAATTGACCGCAGGCAAGGAAGCCGCGACCTGCCACGCAGGGGTTTTCGTTGAAATATTTCTACAAATCAAAGCTTTGCCGGTTTTTGATTTCTGTCAGAAATAAAATTGATACACTATTGATTTCCTTTTGACGAAAGGTAATATCACGGACCTAGGGAGACAGGCGTTTTGCCGTCCCACGATATCGCCGGACGATCGGGATGATTTTTTCGAAAAGCGATGCGTGGATTTGAAGGTTGATGCCGGGTTTGCGTTCATCCGATTTTGGACGCCCCGGACGTGAGGAGGAAAAGATGGCTTCAGTCAGCCTGCGCAAGCTGGACAAGAGTTACGGTGCCCTGCGCATCGTCAAGGGTATCGACCTTGAAATCAACGATGGTGAATTCGTGGTTTTCGTCGGCCCCTCCGGCTGCGGAAAATCCACGACGCTGCGCATGGTCGCCGGGCTGGAAAGCATCAGCGGCGGTGAGGTGATGATCGGCGACCGTGTTGTCAACAAACTGCCGCCGCGCGAGCGCGACATCGCCATGGTGTTTCAGGATTACGCGCTTTACCCGCACAAGACGGTACGTGAAAACATGGGTTTCAGCCTGAAGGTACGTGGTGTCAGCGCCTCGCAGGCCAATGCCAGCATTGATGAGGCAGCGAATATGCTAGGCATCAGCCATCTGCTGGACCGTCGTCCGGGCCAGCTTTCCGGCGGCCAGCGCCAGCGCGTGGCCATGGGCCGCGCCATCGTGCGCCGCCCGCAGGTGTTCCTGTTCGATGAGCCGCTTTCCAACCTCGACGCAAAACTGCGCGGACAGGTTCGCACGGAAATCAAGCGCCTGCACCAGCAGCTCGGCACCACCATCATCTACGTGACGCATGATCAGGTGGAGGCGATGACGCTGGCTGACCGCATCGTCATTCTGCGCGGCGGCGATATCGAGCAGGTCGGCACGCCGGACGAGGTCTATAACCGTCCGGAAAGCGTGTTCGTCGGCGGTTTCGTCGGTGCGCCTGCCATGAATTTCGCTCGCGCCAGAGTGACCGGCGACAGGCTGACATTTGCGGACGGCAATTCTCTTCCATTGGCAGCAGTCAGGCCGTCCCGTGAAACGGCGCTCGATGGACGGGAGGTCATCGTCGGCATTCGCCCTGAACATTTCGGTCCTGCCGGGGGATTTGACACACAGCTTTCCGTCAAAGTGCAGGTGGTGGAGCCTCTGGGGTCGGATACGCTGGTGCATTTCACCCTCGGTGATGCGGCGCTGACGGCGAGAATGCCGCCAGAAATGAAACCGGCGCCGAATGAGGAACTGAAGATCGGCCTCGACCCATCGAAGGTGCACCTGTTCGACGTGACAACGGAACGCTCCATTCAGTGACAGGATCGGGCCGCCGCAGGCCCGGCTTCAAGATTTCAATAACGGGAGGAAAACATGAAATTCAAAGCCCTTACGGGAGCAGCGCTCTGCGCGACGATGCTCAGCCTTTCGGGACAGGCCTTTGCCGACGCCGAACTAAAAATCTTCGTTTCCAGCCAGCATCAACCCGATGTATGGCGCAAGGCGCTCGATCAATATGAGGCGAAGACGCCCGGCGTGAAAGTCGTGATCGAGACCGGCGGCAACACCTCCGAAATGCAGGCGCAATATCTCAACACCGTCATGTCTGCCAAGGATTCGAGCCTTGACGTGCTGATGCTCGATGTCATCCGTCCCGCACAGTTCGCAACCGCTGGCTGGACCAGCGATTTCTCCGGCAAGGACTTGTCCGCCTACCTGCCGACCTATGCCGAGGCAAACACCGTGAACGGCAAGATCGTGGCGCTGCCGGCGTTCGCCGATTCCATGTTCCTCTACTATCGCAAGGACTTGCTGGACAAATACGGCATCCAGCCGCCGACCACCTGGGACGAGCTGAAGGAAGCGTCCAAGAAGGTTATGGAGGGCGAAAAGAACCCCGAGCTTCAGGGCCTTTCCTTCCAGGGCAAGGCCATCGAAGGTGCGGTGTGCACGTTCCTGCTGCCCTACTGGAGCGAAGGCAAGTCGCTGGTTCAAAACGGCAAGCTGAATTTCGACAATCAGGCGGCCGTGGATTCGCTGAAGCTCTGGAAGAGCTTCGTCGACGAAGGCGTTTCCAAGAAGAACATTTCCGAAGTGGCGACCGACGACACGCGCAAGGAATTCCAGGCGGGCAAGGTTCTCTTCGCCGTCAACTGGTCCTACGCCTGGACCCATTTTCAGGGCAAGGAATCGCAGGTGAACGACAAGGTTGGTGTCGCCCGTCTGCCGGCTGTCAAGGGCGGGGAGCAGACGACGTGCCTCGGCGGCTGGGAATTCGGCGTTTCCGCCTATTCCAAGCAGCAGGACGAAGCCAAGAAACTGGTGGAATATCTGTCCAGCCAGGATGTTTCGAAGTTCATGGCCATCAACGCCGCGCTGCTGCCCACCTATGCCTCGCTCTACAAGGATGCTGATGTGACCAAGTCCATCCCTTGGTTTGCGGATGCGCTTCCGGTTGTTGAAACGGCAAAGGCCCGTCCGGTCACACCGCGTTACAACGAGGTCAGCGAAACGATCCGCACCACCGTCAATGGCGTGCTTGCGGGCGTGATGTCGCCGGAAGACGGCGCAAAGCAGATGGAAAGCCGTCTGCGTCGCGTGTTGCGCTAAGCCTTGTGGCCGGGGGCGGCATGCAAGACATGCCGTTGCCGGCCTGTTTGGCCGAACCAGTTAAAATCGCCTGAACGGCGCGATAAACGGGCCGGAACTTAACCGGTCTGATCGGGAGACGATGACGTGAATTCAGTTGCGGGAGTGGCAGACGTGACGATGCCGGAGAGAACAATGGTCAGGGTGGACGAGAAACCGCAGCCGCGCTGGACGCGGTGGCTCGATCTCGGTGACCGGTCGCTTGCCGTGCTTTTGCTGGCGCCTGCAGCCATTCTTCTTTCGCTCATCATCGTCTATCCGGTGGCGCGTCTCGTCTACACCTCGTTTTTCAGCCTTTCGCTGACATCAGGCCTGCCGGCGGAATTCATCGGCCTTGAAAACTACACGGCGATGCTCGATGACCCGATTTTCTGGGAAACGACCTGGAATACGGTGCTGATAACGCTGATAACTGTGCCGGGAGCGCTGTTCATGGGCCTGGGCCTTGCGCTCCTCGCCAACCTGCCGTTTTCCATGCAATGGCCGATGCGCCTGTCGCTGCTCATCCCCTGGGCGCTGCCGCTGTCGTTCGCCGGCCTCATCTTCGCGTGGTTTTTCCACTACGAATACGGCGTGGTCAACGATGTGCTGAACCGGCTGGGCTTTGAAGGCATCATCTGGTTCAACTCCCCGAACTGGGCCTTTGCGGCCATCTGCCTGACCATCATCTGGAAGACCTCCTCCTTCATGGCACTGATGATCCTTGCAGGGCTGCAAACCATTCCGCGCTCGCTTTATGAAGCCGCAGATGTGGATGGCGCCGGCAAGCTCAGGCAGTTCTTCGAGATCACGCTGCCTCTCCTCAAGCCCTCGATCGTCGTTGCTCTCATCTTCCGCACGATTACGGCGCTGCAGACCTTTGATATTCCATACATGATGACCGGCGGCGGACCCGGCACATCAACCACGACGCTCGCCATGTACATTCACCAGAACACCGTTTCCTTCCTTGATCTCGGTTACGGTTCGGCACTGGCGGTCATGATGTTTGCGCTCTCCATGTGCGTCACCGCCGTTTATCTCCGCATTATCAGGACGAAGGACTGATCCCATGAGCACCGTTGCAACCTCCTCCGGTCTGTCCTCCTTCTTCTCCGGCAAGCCGCTGCGCTTCATCGCGGCCTCCATATTGCTGGTCAACGGCCTGTTTCCGGCAATATGGATCCTGTTCACCTCGCTGAAAACCGAAGCGGAACTGACGGTGAAACCGATCACATGGTTTCCGCATGCGCCGACGCTTGCCAATTACATGCAGGCCTTTTCCGACCAGCCGTTGCACCTCTTCCTGTTCAACAGCTTCATGGTTGCGCTGCTTTCCACGGCACTCACAATTCTGATTTCGGTGCTGGCAGCCTATGCGCTGGCGCGGCTCGATCTCAAATACCGGGCGCTGATCCTCTCGCTCATCATCGCCGTTTCCACATTCCCGCTGGTAACGCTGCTGGTGCCTCTGTTCGAAATCATGCGTGCGCTCAACCTGCTCAATAGCTGGACTGCTCTTATCCTGCCTTACACCGTGCTCTCCCTGCCGGTCTGCACGCTGATGCTGGTGTCCTTCTTCGAAAGCATCCCGCGCGATCTGGAAAACGCCGCCATGATTGATGGCTGCACCCGCATCGGCGCGCTGTTCAAGGTTGTCGTGCCACTCTGCGCGCCGGGCGTCTTCACCGCCGGTATTCTCGCTTTCGTGAACGCCTGGGACGAATTCCTGCTGGCGCTTTCCTTCAATTCCAATCCAGCACTGCGCACGCTGCCGGTCGGCATCCAGCTTTACCAGGGTGAGTTCGCTTTCCCCTGGCCCGTCATCTCGGCGGCGCTAGTGGTCGGCATCGTCCCGGTCGCGATCCTGATCGTCATCTTTCAGGAACGCGTCGTCTCCGGTCTCACCGCCGGCGGTCTCAAGGGTTAAACAGGTACAGTCATGCAATTCGAAAAGACCAGAGACGGCTTCACGCTTGCGATTGGCGGCCGCACCATTCTTTCTCATTCGCCTGAGAACCCGGCTTTCTTCGCCGGTTTCGGCAAGGAGCGGATGGATATGTATCGCGGCAATTTCGATATCGAGGACTATGTCATCGAACGAACTGCGCTCCGCCACGCCGAAGTCAGTGGCGACAGCGCTACGCTGTCTTCCGCACCCGGGCAGGCCGCGCGCCTTCATCTGGCGCTGGATGGAAATGCCATCAGGGTCACGGCGCTGGATGAAACCATCAATCGGCTGTGGCTGCGGATCGTCGCAGATGAGGACGAACATGTCTGGGGCGGTGGCGAACAGATGTCCTATTTCGACATGCGCGGCCGCCGCTTTCCGCTCTGGACCTCCGAACCCGGTGTCGGCCGCGACAAGACCGCTGAAATCACCTTCAAGGCTGACGTCAGCGGCAAGGCGGGTGGCGATTATTACAACACCAATTACCCGCAGCCGACCTATCTGTCGTCGCGCAAATATGCGCTGCATGTGGAAACCAGCGCCTATTCGGTCTTCGATTTCCGCAACGAAGATTTCCACGAAGTCGAGATCTGGGCAATCCCCGAGAGGATCGAGTTTTTCACCGGCGATCGTTTCACTGATATCGTTTCCGCCCTCTCGCTGCGGTTCGGACGCCAGCCGGAACTGCCGGAGTGGGTCTATAGCGGCGCGATCATCGGGTTAAAGGATGGCGCCAACTCCTTTGCCCGGCTGGAAAAAATCCGCGCTGCCGGAACCAAGGTCTCCGGCCTGTGGTGCGAGGACTGGGTGGGGCTTCGCCAGACATCCTTTGGCGCCCGGCTCTTCTGGGACTGGCAGGCCAATGAGGCGCGTTATCCGCATCTGCGTCAGAAGATCGCCGAGCTTGCCGATCAGGGCATTCGTTTTCTGGGATACGTGAACCCCTATCTCTGCGTCGACGGCCCGCTTTTTCCGGAGGCGGAGGCGGCCGGTTATTTCGCCACCGGTGCGGACGGCAAGACGGCGCTCGTGGATTTCGGCGAGTTCGATTGTGGCGTGGTCGATTTCACCAATCCGGCCGCAGCCGAGTGGTTTGCCGAAGAGATCATCGGCAAGAACATGCTGGATTTCGGCCTTTCCGGCTGGATGGCCGATTTCGGCGAATATCTACCGATCGACATCACGCTGTCGAACGGCATCGACGCCAAACTGATGCACAATGCCTGGCCGACGCTCTGGGCAGAGGTCAACGCCAAGGCCGTTGAAAGCCGCGGCAAAACCGGCGAAGCGCTGTTCTTCATGCGGGCGGGCTTTACCGGTGTGCAAGCCCATTGCCCGCTGCTGTGGGGCGGTGATCAGTCCGTCGATTTCTCCCGCCATGACGGTCTCGTCACTGTCATATGTGGCGCATTGTCTTCCGGTCTTCTTGGCAACGCCTATCACCACTCCGATATTGGCGGTTATACCAGCCTGTTCGGCAATGTCAGAACCCCGGAACTCATTATGCGCTGGACGGAGATGGCAGCCTTTACCCCTGTCATGCGCACCCATGAGGGAAATCGCCCGCGCGACAATCTCCAGATCGATCAGGACGAGACGGTTCTTGGCCATTTTGCCCGCATGACGGCGATCTACGTTGCACTCGCCCCCTATCTGAAATCGCTTTCCACTGAAGCGGCCAAAACCGGCCTGCCGGTACAGCGCCCGCTTTTCCTGCATCACGAGAACGACCGGCAGACCTATGCCATTCAGGACAGCTATCTCTACGGAGCCGACATACTGGTCGCACCCGTGTGGAAGGCGGGGGAGACGCAGCGCACGCTTTACCTTCCGGGCGATGGTGAATGGGTGCATCTTTGGAGCGGCGCGCGGTATTTTGGCGGGCACGAGATCACCGTGGAGGCTCCGATAGGCCAGCCGGCTGTGTTCTACCGCGCTGAAACGCCCTTTACTGCGTTATTTGAACAGCTTCGGAATATCGCTTGAAGCATCACCTTCCGGCCATTTCCAAAAAACGCCGCAAATATTGCGGCGTTCAACCGATGCTCTAAAAGGCCTCGCTAAACGACAATCAGCCCGTCAGGCGCGGTGATGTAATGGCTTTCTTGAACAGCACCGTCATCGCGTCGCTGATGCCCTGGGACGGGCTGACTTCGAAATACAGGCCCGGGGAAGCGCAGCTCTGCATGCGTGAGCCGATTTCCGCCTGAAAGGGCTTGATCCAGCTATTATACCAGTCATTCGTCGGCAGCGGCAGATAGGTGGTATAAAGCACCGCGATACGAAAACCCTTTTCCTTCAATTTCGTACAGTCTTTGATGTCGATCGGCTCCTGACAGCGGCCTCCTGTCAGTTTTTTCGTACAGGAGGACGGCTTGTAACTGTCGCCCACCCCGTCTGAAACAAAGAAAATAACCTTATCCGGGTTTGCCGAGCTTGCGCCCGTGCCCGAACTGCCGACCTTATCTCCAATCTGGACCAGTGCCCGGTCGAAATCGGTTTGCTGGTCGTTGTTGTATCCCTGATAGGGGATCGACATCAGGTTGATTTCACCAGCTTTTTTCTTTGCTGCGTCCAGATCCGAGGTTAGCGAAACGACCTCAAGCAGCTTGGTATCTTCCGCCCGTTCCCCGAAGGTATAGACGGCCATGCGATATTGATTGCTGCTTTTGCGCGTGGACTTTGCCGTGTCCATCAGGCTGGCGGTTGCCTTGGCAACCACGTCGATACGCGTCGTAACCCCGAGTTTCTTGGCCTTGAAGTAATAGCTGTTCGGATCTGCCACGCCGTCCTTCACGATGTGACAGGCAAAAGCGCATTTATCGCCAGTATTCGCAACCAGGGTGGCAACATCCGTGGGTGTGGCGCCCACTCCCATGGAGGGCGTATTATCAAGCAGAAGATAGAAATCGCTGAAGGTTTCCGTTTCGTATTTGGCCGTGGCCGTGCCGCCAACCGAAACGAAATCTTTCCCCAGAAGCCCTGAGAGCGTCGTGCTGACCGACGCCTTGAAGCTGACGGACGACTCGACCACATTGCCGTGCTTGATCACCGAAACATCGACAGAGGTAATGGTGTAGTCCGCGTCGCCGCGCTGATTGCCATCGAAGAATGCCCGGGCTTCGTCATTGCCGACGGGAATGACACCGTCCCCCGACATCTTCTTTGCCGCCTGAACACTTGCGGACATATCGGCGACTGCCGCCAGAGCCGCAGAATCCGCCGCCTGCTGCAGATCGGCTTTGACCGACATGCCGCGCGTAATATCGAGCGCCACACCGGCAGCCCCGCACAGAGGCACCATGAGCAGCGCGGTCAGAATGCCAAAATTTCCAGATTTCTCTTGCCAGAAGTTTTTCAAGTTCGCCCCCAACCATTCTGGGAGCTGAAGCTAATACAGCGGAATTGAAAAGCGGTTTCAATAAATAACTAATTTTTGATAAACTTAATATAATCAATAACTAATGTGTTCGCGGCAAATTCGCCAATATTCTCGTTAACTTTCAACGTTGACATTACTTCAAAACCCTCCTAGCAAATCAGTCTCTTCCGAGGGGAGCACCTGACGGTGCTGAGATGGCGATGAGCCGGACCCTTGAACCTGATCCGGGTCATGCCGGCGTAGGAACGGAAACTGTAGCGCATTTGCGGTACTGCCCTTTCTCTTCTCCGCTTTGCCCGGATCTCCGTGATCGCCACAGCTGGAGACCGAACGATGATGATGAAACATCCTTCCCTTCGTATACGGTACGGCTGCGTCTGAGGCCCGGCCGATGCGTGCCTCCCATGCGCTTAAGGGCGTCGTTCTCATTCTGATTGTCTGGCAGCTGGGCATCTGGCTGTTTGCACCGCCCCGCTATATCCTGCCCTCGCCCGCCGATGTTGCCGCAGCACTCCTGCGCCAGCCTGCCTTCCTGTTCGGACAGGCCATGGTGACATCAGGTGAAATGGCCGCCGGGCTTGCGGCTGGCATTGCCGCCGGCATTCTCGTTGCCTTTGCGATTGCCGCCGTCCCGCGTTTTGGCCGCCTCGTCTGGCCCATGGTTCTCGTGTTGCAGGCATTTCCGGTCTTCGTGCTGGCCCCCATTCTCGTACTCTGGTTCGGTTTCGGCATGGCTTCGAAAGTGGTCATGACGGCGATCATCATCTTTTTCCCCGTCGCTTCAGCCTTCACCGATGGCCTCAATCGCACGGATCGGACGATCCTCGATGCCGCCTCGCTGACGGAGGCGAGCCACTGGCAGATCCTAATCCGGTTGCGTGTGCCGCTGGCGCTTCCCTCACTCATTTCCGGGCTGAGGGTCGCAGCTCCGCTCGCCCCGCTCGGCGCGGTCATTGGCGAATGGGTGGGCGCCTCCGCCGGGCTCGGTTTTGTCATGATCCAGTCCAATGCCCGCATGCAGACCGACACAATGTTCGCCGCCATGACCATTCTCGCCGTCATGGCGGTGCTGCTGCGGCTTGTCGTCGACCGGGCAACGGCCAACCTCGCCCCCTGGGCCAAAGAAACAGACCACGTCATTCCTTTCAAACATTTGCGGAGACTTTCGGCATCATGAAACGAACTCTTCTTTCCCTCATCGTTGCGGCAGCAAGCGTGCTTTCGCCCGTGCAATCGCAGGCGGCAGACAAGCTTACCGTATTGCTGGAATGGTTCGTGAACCCGGACCATGCACCGATGGTGATTGCCAAGGAACGCGGCCTTTTCGCCGATGCAGGGCTGGAGGTCGAGTTGATCCCGCCCGCAGACCCATCCGCCGTACCGCGTCTCGTCTCGGCAAAGCAGGCCGATATCGGTGTACACTACCAGCCGAACCTCTATCTCGACCACGATGCAGGGCTGCCGCTTGTCCGTTTCGGCACGCTGGTGGAAACCCCGCTGAACACCGTCACCGTTCTGGCCGATGGTCCGATCAAGAGCCTGAAGGACCTGAAGGGCAAGAAGGTCGGCTTCTCGGTTTCCGGTTTCGAGGATGCTATGCTGAAGCGCATGCTGGAGAAGGAGGGACTGACGAAAGACGATGTGGAACTGGTCAACGTCAATTTCTCACTCTCGCCGTCCCTGATCGCCGGCAAGGTCGATGCCACGCTTGGCGGCTTCCGTAATTTCGAACTGACGCAGATGAAGCTTGAGGGCCACGACGGCCGCTCGTTCTTCCCCGAGGAACATGGCGTGCCCGCCTATGACGAACTGATCTTCGTCACCCATCGTGATCTCGTGAAAGACAGCCGCCTGCCGCGTTTTCTCTCGGCCGTTGAGCAGGCCGCGATTTTCATCACCAACCACCCGCAAGAATCCTGGCAGCTTTTCATCAAGGCCTATCCGAACCTTGACGACGCGCTGAACAAACAGGCGTTTTTCGATACGCTGCCGCGTTTTGCCAAACGTCCAGGCGCACTCGATCGCACCCGATACACGCGCTTCGGCACCTTCATGCAGGACATGCAACTGATCAAGCAGGCGCCGGCGGCGGAAGACATTGCCGTGGAGCTGCAATAACCATGGCAAACAGTTTTCCGACTGCGGCGAAGGCCGCGGAGATCCTCGAAAGGGTAAGGCAGACGCGCCCGCGCGTGCATTGCCTGATGAACACCGTGGTGCAGAAATTCACCGCGGACGGCATTACCGTTGTCGGCGGCATCCCCTCGATGACAACCTCACTCGAAGAAATCGGTGCTTTCGTCACGAAAGCCGATGCGGTGGCGATCAATCTCGGCACGCTCGACGCCGACCGGCGCAAAGTCATTCGATTTGCCGTCGAGATTGCCCGCGCGGCTAGCAAGCCGTGGATTCTGGACCCCGTGCATTGCGACTATTCGCCATCGCGACTGGCGTTCGCGCGTGACCTGATCTCGCTTGGACCCACCATCGTGCGCGGCAACAGCGCTGAGATGAGCCTGATCGGTGCTGTTCCGAACGCCATCAGGATAGAGACCGGACCTGTCGATAACCTGCGCGATGCCACACGCAGCGTCAGAATCGTCAACGGTCACCCGTGGATGGCGAAGGTGACAGGCACGGGTTGCCTATCGGGTGGCGTCATCGCCGCCTTCATGGCGGTGGAAAAAGACGCACTGACGGCCGCCGCCGCCGCCCTCGCCATCACGGGTGTCGCAGCCGAACTGGCAGCGAAAAACGCCAAAGGTCCCGGCACATTCGAGCCGGCATTTCTGGATGTGCTTTCAGAAATTTCCGGCGAAGACATAATAAACCATGCGAGGATTGAGCATGAACAAGGTTGATTACCGTCTCAACGCGCTGGTCGATGCGAGCCTCGGCGATGTTGCGCCGTTGGGCGAGCTTGCTCTGGCGGCCGCACTCAACGGCGCGACCATCCTGCAATATCGCGACAAACACGCCTCCACGCGAGAGATGATCGAAAACGCCCTCGCCATTCGCGAAGCCATTGCCGGCACCGGCGTGCCGCTGGTCATCAACGACCGGGTGGATGTGGCGCTCGCCTCTGGCGCGGACGGGGTGCATCTCGGCGCCGATGATATGGATGCCAAAACCGCCAGACGCATCCTTGGAGATAAGGCGATCATCGGCCTCACCGTCAAGAACCGCGCCGATGCCGAGCGGGCGGCCTCCATGCCAGCCGATTACGCCTGCATTGGTGGCGTGTTCGAAACGGTTTCCAAGGTCAATCCAGACAAGCCTGTCGGCCTCGACGGCTTTACGACGCTCCGCACTCTGCTCCGCGAATTGCGGCCGGGCATGCCGGTAGGCGCCATCGCCGGTATCGATCTTGCCCGCGTGCCGAACGTCATCGCCGCCGGTGCGGATGGTGTCGCCGTCATTTCTGCAATCTTCCGCGCAGGCGATATTGCCAGCGCAACCAGGGACTTCCGCGCGGCAGTCGATGCAGCGCTGAAAGCGAGACAGCCATGACAGCAATCGCATTGACCATTGCCGGCTCAGACAGCGGCGGCGGCGCGGGCATTCAGGCCGACATCAAGACTTTCTCGGCGCTTGGCGCTTATGCCGCCAGCGTCATCACCGCCATTACCGCACAGAACACCAAAGGTGTGACAGCAGTGGAGGATATTTCCGTCGCCACCATCGTCGCGCAGATGGATGCGGTTTTTTCCGATCTTGCCGTCAATGCGGTGAAGATCGGCATGGTATCGCGGATCGAAACCATCGCGGCCATCGCCGCAAGGCTTCGGCAGCAGCCCCAGCCGGTGGTGCTCGACCCCGTGATGGTTGCGACCTCCGGCGACCGTCTGTTGCATACGGATGCGATCGAGACATTGCGGCGCGACCTGCTGCCGCTCGCCACCATCGTCACGCCGAACCTGCCTGAAGCAGCGCTTCTCACCGGCTTGCCTATTGCAGCCACGGAGACGGACATCACCCGCCAGGCAGACATGATCCTGACGGCGGGTGCAAAAGCAGTGCTCATCAAAGGCGGCCATGGCGACGGGCCCGAAAGCACGGACTATCTTTTCGCAAACGGCACCATGCAGGCGCTTTCCGCACCGCGGGTGGACACAAAAAACGACCACGGCACCGGCTGCACGCTGGCGGCGGCGATCACCGCGCATCTGGCCATGGGGCATGACCTGGCGGAGGCAGTGGGGCTTGCGAAGGAGTATCTGAATGGGGCGCTTGGCGCTGGTCGGGGGCTTGCCATTGGGCAGGGTCGCGGGCCGGTGCATCATTTTTATCGCTGGTGGGGGTGAGGTCGATGCGCTGAGCAAGGGGCTTACCCCCTCTGTCCTGCTGGACACCTCCCCCACAAGGAGGGAGATTGGCTGGGGCTTCTGCCTCAGTCCCACTCAATCCTCTCAATGAAAGACACTCGCTGACAGGATGGTGAGTAAGCCGCTTGTCGATCTCCCCTTGTGGGGGAGATGCCCGGCAGGACAGAAGGGGGTGGCCGTACATTCCGCCGTGAGCTAGAGTTCGCTACAGGCTACATCACCGCGCCTTCGGCGTCGCCAGCACATTCCTGATCGCAAAACTCGAATGAATCCGCGAAACACCCGGCAGCTTCGACAGAATCTCCTTATGGATGCGCTCGAAATCGCCCGCACTTTCCGCCTCACATCGCAGGAAATAATCCGACCCGCCCGTCATCAGGTAACATTCGCGGATTTCTGGATAACGCCGCACCGCGTTCTCAAACCTGTTGAGAAAATCCTCCGTCTGGCGGTCGAGCGTGATCTGCACGATCACAGAGATCACCTCGCCGCCGGCAAGGCCGCTGGTGAGCGCCGTATAGCCTCGGATGATACCCTCCCGTTCCAGAATATCGACCCGGCGAAGACAGGCGGAGGCCGAAAGGCCGACTTCCGCGGCAAGTTTCGCATTGCTGATGCGGGCATTGAGCCGGAGCAGGCGGATGATATGGCGGTCGGTCGCGTCGAGTGACGACATAGAAAATTCCAATATGACAATGAAAGTTGCGTAGATTGGATTTTTATCGCATCTTATTCGAACAATAGCCAAGAAATTCGATAATCGTTGCAATACTCTCATATGATAAAAATGAGGGTGAACGACTATGGACATGCAGATCAGCCGCCAGCAGGCAGCGGGTGGTGCAAGCGGCCATCTGACCATCGATCTTGGCGCATTACGCGATAATTATCTCGCGCTTGCGGCAATGGCGCCCACATCGCAGACGGCAGCGGTCGTCAAGGCTGACGCATACGGCCTAGGCGCGGATATCGTCTCGCAGGTGCTGTTTGAAGCGGGCTGCCGGAATTTCTTCGTCGCCCATATCGATGAAGCGCTGGCGCTCCGGCTGCGTCTTTCAGCGGAAGCGCGGATTTTCGTCCTCAACGGGCTTCAGCCCGGTAACGAAACCTCCTGCGCCGCCATGGCCGTCACACCGGTTCTGAATTCGCTCGAGCAGATCGCCCAATGGGCAGCCCACGCCAAAAATCTTGGCAAGACGTTACCCGCCGCAGTGCAGATCGATACCGGCATGTGCCGTCTCGGCCTCTCTCCCGAGGAGCTTGAAGTCCTCGTCTCCCGGCCGCAACTGCTTGATGGTATCGACATCGCCTTCGTGATGAGCCACCTCGCCTGCGCCGACGAGCCGGATCACCTCTCCAATGCCGCCCAACTCTCTGTGATGCGAAAAGCCGCTGTCGCTTTTCCTGATGTATCCGTCTGTTTTTCCAATTCCGGCGGCATCTTTCTGGGCAACGACTATCATAACTCCCTGCTACGCCCCGGCATCGCGCTTTATGGCGGCGCGCCCTCCGTTACCCGTCCCAATCCGATGAAACCGGTCGTCCGGCTTGATGTCGCCGTCATTCAGACCCGCGACGTTCCCGCCGGATCGCTGGTTGGTTACGGCGGCTCTTTCGAAGCGGCCGGGCCGACGCGCCTTGCGACGATCGCGGCTGGTTATGCCGATGGCCTGCCGCGATCGCTCAGCAATCGCGGCGCAGCATGGTACAATGGCGTTCGCCTGCCCATTGCTGGTCGCGTTTCAATGGACAGCATCATTCTCGACATATCCGCCCTGCCCTTGGGAACATTGACGCAAGGGAGCTTCGTGCAGATGATCGGGCCTGACCAGACGCTGGAAGACATTGCCGAGGATGCGGGCACGATCGCCTATGAAATCCTGACCGGCCTCGGACGCCGTTACCGCCGCAATTATATTCAGCCGGGCGAAACCCCGGCCGTCGCTTCAACATCCGTCAGCCATAAGTGAGACGATCATGAACGTCACTATCCTCGGAGCCGGCGTCGTCGGCGTGACCTCCGCCTGGTATCTGGCCAAAGCCGGACACAAGGTGACGGTGATCGACCGCCAGCCGGCCGCAGCGCTTGAAACCAGCTTTGCCAATGCCGGCGAGGTTTCCCCCGGTTATTCCTCGCCATGGGCCGCGCCCGGCATTCCGATGAAGGCCATGAAGTGGCTGTTCATGAAACATGCCCCGCTCATCATCCGCCCGACTGCCGATCCGGCGGCGTGGCGCTGGATGAGCCAGATGCTGCGCAACTGCACATCGGCGCGTTATGCCATCAACAAGAGCCGCATGGTGCGTGTTGCCGAATATAGCCGCGATTGCCTGATGGCGCTGCGCGACGAAACCGGGATAGAATACGACCAGCGTATGCAGGGCACACTGGAGGTTTTCCGCACCCAGAAGCAGTTCGACGCCATCGGCAAGGATGTGGACGTGCTGACGGCAGGTGGCGTGCCTTTCGAAATTCTCGACCGCGACGGCTGCGCCGCCATCGAGCCCGGCCTTTCTCCTTCCAGGGAAAAGATCGTCGGCGGCCTGCGCCTGCCCGGTGATGAAACCGGCGACTGCTTCATGTTCACCACCGAACTTGCGCGCATGGCTGAACAGGCTGGAGTCACCTTCATCTACGATACCGGCATCATGCGCCCCATCGTCGAGGCAGGCCGTATCAAGGCCGTGGAGACCACCAAGGGGCTGGTGGAAGCCGATATTTTCGTCGCCGCACTGGGCAGCTATTCCCCGCAATTCGTCCGCCAGCTCGGCCTTACCCTGCCGGTTTATCCGGTCAAGGGCTACTCCATCACGGTTCCGATCGTGAAGGAGGAACGCGCGCCTGTTTCGACCGTGATGGACGAAACGTTCAAGGTGGCGATCACCCGGCTCGGCTCGCGCATCCGCGCCGGTGGCATGGCGGAAATCGCCGGTTTCAGCAAGGATCTGCCCGCAGCAAGACAGGAAACTCTGGCCCATTCGGTGGAAGACCTGTTCGGCGGCGCAGGTGACCAGAGCCAGGCGAAATTCTGGTGCGGCCTGCGCCCGATGACGCCGGATGGCACGCCTGTCATCGGCGCCACCCGCTACAGCAATCTTTATCTCAACACCGGCCACGGTACGCTTGGCTGGACCATGTCCTGCGGCTCGGCCCGTGTGCTTGCCGATCTCATCAGCGGGAACAAGCCCGAGATAGACACGCACGATCTGGCACTCAGCCGTTACGCAGCCTGAAGTGCGACAGGGCGCTTATCCCCGTCTGAAGGCGGGGATGGTGGCCGCTCAAAGTGCCAGTGCATCCTTCAGCGCCAATCCTTCCTTCATGCGAAGGTCGAGATCGGCCTCGATGTGATCGAGGTGCTGCAGCATCAAGGCACGGGCCTTTGCCGCATCCTTCGCCTCCAGCGCATCGAGCAGGTCGGCATGATCGTTGTGGCCGCAGCTTGAAACACCCGAGCGCCCGTAGAGCGCGATAACCAGCGACGAGCGGGCGACCAGTTCGTCCATGAATTTTTCGAGGATGGCATTGCCGGCAAGCGAGGCCAGCATCAGGTGGAAATCGCCTGATGCCTTGATTTCCGCGCGCCTGGCGTGCGGGCCGCGCTCATGCTGGTGGCGGCTTTCCTGAACCAGATGCTCTCTCAGCTGCTTCACCGCCGCAGGCGTGATCTTTTCGATTGCGGCGTCCAGAACGCCGGGCTCGATCAACCGGCGCGAAGCAAAAACCTGCCGCGCTTCGTCCGGTGTGGGGTTGGAGACGAAAGCGCCGCGGTTGCGCTCGGCCTTGACCAGCCCTTCGTAAGCCAGCATCTGAAGAGCCGCCCGCACCACCGTGCGGCTGACATCGAACAGCGTTCCCACTTCCGATTCCGACAGCTTCGTTCCCGGGGCAAGCCGTCGGTCAACAATCGCGTCGCGCAACGTATCTCGAATAGCCTGGGCACGGTCTTCGTGGGATGAATCGGAATTGACGGTTATATGGGCAAGGCTCATGGAATTGTCCTGTTTGAACTTGAGTTCTAGCGCGAAGCGCGGCTTGCGCAAACAGGAATTGCGAGCTGTCGCCAGCCGCCACAATTCATTCAGCGCCCGTTCAGCAGGCGCGCTATATTTCTTTAACCATCGAATTTGCAACTGGCAGCGCCCTGCCATCCGGATGGAAGAAGATCATGTCGTCCTTTGCAGCTAAAACCGTTCTGGCTATCGCCGTCGCCGCCGCCACCATCGTGCCCTTCAACAGCGCATCCGCCGATGACTGGGGCCGCCGCGACCGTCGCGATGCCGCCATTCTGGGTGGCGTGCTTGGCCTTGCCGCCGGTGTCGCCGTTGGCTCAGCCCTTTCCCGCCCGGCACCGGTAGACGACGAGCGCGTCTATATCGATCCGCCGCGTCGCTATGAACCGAGCTATGTCTACGAAGAGCCGGACTACCGCTATTATCAGCCGCAGCCGCAGCCCGTTTATCGACCCGCTCCGGTCTATCGTCCGGCACCGGTTTACCGTGCCCAACCGGTCTATGACAATAATTCCGGCTACTACCAGCAACGCCGTACCTACCGCACCATCGAGCCGTGGACGAATGCCTGGTACGATTATTGCTCGCAACGTTATCGCAGCTTCAACGGCCGCTCCGGCACCTATGTCGGCAATGACGGCCAGCGTCATTTCTGCGTAGCGGGTTGATCGGGGACAACGTCTGCGCAGTTATCGCTGTTAATAATCAGGCCGCGGACGGAAACGTCCGCGGCTTTTCATTAAGCGTCACCCCAGATCCTGCGGCACCTCAAGCAGCGCCGTTCTTCACATAATCCGCCCGGTTGATGCCGTGACGTTGCAGCTTGTCGTAAAAGGTCTTGCGGGCAATGCCGAGTGTCGCAATGGTTTCGGCCACGTCGCCATTCGATTGCACAAGCGTTTCGCGAATGATCTGCGCTTCTATTTCATCCATTCGCTCCGGCAGGGTGCCGGAAGCGGGGATGGTCGATTGCGAAACAGTCGTGGTGGCCGCTTCCATCTCCAGCCCCAATACTACCCTTTCAGCGAAATGCCCGAGTTCGCGCACATTGCCCGGCCAGTCGTGGTCGTTAAGGCGGCGGGAAACGCCGGCGCTGATCTGCGGCACCGGCATGTTGAACCGGTTGGCGGCCTTGGTGACGAAGTGCGAAAACAGCAGCGGAATATCCGCCTTGCGTTCGCGCAGCGGCGGTATCGACAGCGTCACCACATTCAGCCGGTAATAGAGATCCTCGCGAAACGTGCCACGCTCGGCCGGGTCGCCGAGATCCACCTTCGCCGCCGCCACCACGCGAATATCGACCGGTCGCTCCTCATTCGAACCGAGTGGCGAGACCTCGCGCATTTCCAGAACGCGCAACATCTTCACCTGCACGGCAAGCGGCATGCTTTCGATCTCGTCGAGAAACAGCGTGCCGCCGCTTGAATGTTCGATGCGACCAACGCGTTTTTTCTGCGCACCGGTGAAAGCACCCGGCTCATGGCCGAAAAGCTCGCTTTCGATCACCGTTTCCGGCAGCGCACCACAATTCAGCGCCACAAAATTGCCCCTGGATCGCTTCTTGCTCCAGCGATGCAGCGCCGTTGCCACCACTTCCTTGCCGCTGCCCGTCTCACCTGCCACCAGCACGTCCACGTCCGTATCAGCAATGTGCCGGAGCGTGGTGCGCAGGCGTTCCATGGCGGGCGTCTGGCCAATCAGCGGCAAATCATCCTCGGCTTGAGCACTCGCCCGGCGAAGCGCGCGGTTTTCCAGCACGAGGCGGCGCTTTTCCAGCGCGCGGCGGGCGCTCTCAACCATGCGTTCGGCGGGGAATGGTTTGGCGATGAAATCATACGCGCCGTTGTGAAGGGCATCGACCGCCATCGGCACATCACCGTGGCCGGTGATGAGGATAACAGGCAGATCGACATCGATCCTGCGGACATGGTCGAAGAACTCAAGCCCGGTCATGCCGGGCATGCGCACATCGGTGATGACGACGCCGTCGAAATCCTCGTTGAGCGCCGCAAGTGCCTGTTCGGCGCGGGAAAAGGAGGTGACGGGCAATCCGTCGAGTTCCAACGTCTGCACCATCGCCTTGCGCAGCTGGGAGTCGTCATCCACCAGAAATATGGTTCCAACTGCCATCATGTCATGCTCGCTTCAGATATACGGAAAAAGACGTGCCTGCCTCGCTGCTCGTTACCTCAATACGCCCGCCATAGTCGGAGGCGATATCGTTGGAGATAACGAGACCAAGGCCGAGGCCGCTTTCCTTGGATGTATTAAAGGGCGAAAAAAGCTGCGCGCGGATCGCTTCGGGAATGCCGGTCCCATTGTCGCTGACCGAAAGCAAGACCATGTCGCCTTCCTCGCGCACCCGCACCTCGACACGCGCCGCATCAATCGCTTCAGTGGCTTCCAGTGCGTTTTGCAGAAGGTTGATGAGAATTTGCTCGAGCCGGATGCGGCTGCCAAGCACCTTCAGGTCCTGATCCGGCAACACGATATCAAGCGCATCCATCTGTCCGGAAAAACGGCTTCGCAACAGCATCACCGCGCCTTCGATGACCAGTTTCAGACTGACCGGTTCGGCAGCGGTGCGGCCCTTGCGCGCCAATATCTTCAGGTCGCCGGTAATCGTGCCGATGCGATCGGTCAATGCCGCGATGTTTTGGAGATTTTCGTTGGCCTCCGCCATGCGGTCGCGTTTCAGCAGGGTGCGGGCATTGTCAGCAAAGGCGCGGATCGTCGCTACCGGCTGGTTGATTTCGTGGGCAACGCCGGCCGCCACCTGCCCCAGAATGGAGAGACGGTTGGCCTGCACCAGCTCGTGCTGCACGTTGCGCAATTCACCTGTCGTCTTTTCGTGCAGGGTAATTTCCGCCTGAAGATGGTCGCGGGTCCTTGTCAGGTCACGGGTGCGCTCCTGCACCTTCATTTCCAGCTCGGTGCGGGCGCGCTGCTCCTCTTCCTTTTCCCTCAGCGCCTTGTGCCTGCGCCACAGCCACAGAGCCGAAAGAGCCATAAGCGGCATCAGCGTCGCCAGCGCCACCACCCTGCCCTCGCGAATGGCGGCGTTCAGCGCCGGTGCCACCGGTTGCAGATAATGCAGGGTCCATGAGGTCGTCGGCACCGGGGTTTCCAACCGCAGATAATCGCCGCGCTCACTTGCCGGTTCATCGACACGGATGAGCGGAACGCCGTCGCTCGAGAGTCGCGCCATCCGGAACGGCAGCGTTGTCAGCGCCTCGTTACCGAATTGCAGGCTTTCGGAGATGGCTTTGCGTCGCGCCTCGTCAATCGGCGCTACGGTCTTGAAGCGCCAATCCGGCACGCTCGTCATCAGCACGACGCCGTTCCTGTCAACCACATAGACCGGTTTACCGCCGATGTTCCAATCCGCCTCCAGACGGTTGAACTCCACCTTGGCGATGACGACGCCCAGCGGCCGACCATCTGCGGCATCGATGCGGCGCGAGATATAAAGGCCCGGCCGTCGGCTGACATTGCCAAGCGCATAATGTTCGGACATGCCGGTATTCATCGCCGCCTGAAAATATTCGCGGAAGGCATAATTGGAGCCGACGAAGCTGTCGGCCTGCCGCCAGTTACTGGAGGCAATTGTCAAGCCGGTCGGTCCGGTCACATAGATGACAGAGGACTGCGTGCCTTCGATCAGCCCCTCCAGCTTGCGGTTCAGCCGGTCAATGGCAGGCGCGCCACCGCCATCCAGCGCAGTCGCAAGGTCGGGATCGCCGGACAGAACCAGCGGAATGGCGCGTGGCCGCTCCAGAGCGACATTCAGAAGCGCGATCTTGAGTTCGGCATCGGTGGAGGCCTCGGACGCGGCGGTGCGTATTGCCTGGTTTCGCGCAAACTCATCGGCAACCAATAGAACTCCCAGGCTGACGAGCACCCACAAGCCCGCCAACGCCAGCCATTGAGCGCGCCGTCGTGCCTGGGAATGAGAGGCCTGATCTTCTTGGGTCATGCAACAATTGTGCGGATTTACACACAGACCGCAAGAGGTTTTGTCCGGATATCCGCACATACGCCGGCGAGCTGATACGGCGTCAATAAAAAGTACTTTTTAAATCAGCCAGTTACACCAAATAAGCAAGTCTGGCATGCGTATTGCACATGACTCCTCAATCGGCGCGAAGCCGTCAACGACACGGCGATCCCGGGAGGCCAATTAAGGCAGGGTGAGGCCGAGGAGGAAAAAACATGATCGATACAACAACCGTGGCGGCAGGCCACGCCAAGCAGCCATTCTACAAGCACCTGTATTTCCAGGTTCTGGTCGCCATTATCGCCGGTATCGCGCTTGGCCATTTCTATCCGGCCTTCGGCGAACAGCTGAAGCCGCTCGGCGACGGCTTTATCCGTCTCGTCAAGATGATCATCGCTCCCGTCATCTTCCTCACTGTCGCAACCGGCATCGCCGGCATGAACGATATGAAGAAGGTTGGACGCGTGGCCGGCAAGGCCATGATCTACTTCCTCGTGTTCTCCACCCTCGCGCTCATTGTCGGCCTCATCGTCGCCAACACTGTGCAGCCGGGCGCCGGCATGAATATCGATCCGGCCACGCTGGATGCCAAGGCCGTCGCGACCTACGCCGACAAGGCCCATGAGCAGACCATCACCGGCTTCCTGATGAACATCATCCCGACCACCATCGTCGGCGCATTCGCCAGCGGTGATATTCTGCAGGTGCTGTTCTTCTCCGTGCTGTTCGGCATCGCGCTTGGCATCGTCGGTGAAAAGGGCAAGCCCGTCACCGATTTCATGCATGCCATGATGTATCCGATCTTCAAGCTGGTCGCGATCCTGATGAAGGCCGCCCCCATCGGTGCCTTCGGCGCCATGGCATTCACCATCGGGAAATACGGCATCTCGTCCGTCACCAACCTCGCGATGCTGATCGGCACATTCTACGTCACATCAGCACTGTTCGTGTTCGTGGTCCTCGGCGCTGTCTGCCGCTATAACGGCTTCTCGATCGTCGCGCTTATCCGCTACATCAAGGAAGAACTGCTGCTGGTTCTCGGCACCTCGTCTTCGGAAGCCGCCCTTCCAGGCCTGATGAGCAAGATGGAAAAGGCGGGCTGCAAGCGCTCCGTCGTCGGTCTCGTCATCCCCACCGGTTACTCCTTCAACCTCGACGGCACCAACATCTACATGACGCTGGCTGCCCTGTTCATTGCCCAGGCGACCGGCATCCACCTCTCCTTCGGCGAACAGATCCTGCTGCTGCTCGTGGCCATGCTCTCCTCCAAGGGTGCTGCCGGCATCACAGGCGCTGGCTTCATCACGTTGGCCGCAACGCTCTCCGTCGTGCCGTCGGTTCCGGTTGCCGGCATGGCGCTCATCCTCGGCATCGACCGCTTCATGTCGGAATGCCGCGCACTCACCAACTTCGTCGGCAATGCGGTCGCCACCATCGTTGTTGCCCGCTGGGAAGGTGAACTGGATCAGGAGCAGCTCGCCCGCGTTCTCAGCGGCAAGGAAGAATTCACCGGCATCGCGGATGTGGATTCGCTTCCGGGTGCGGTTCAACCCGCCGAGTAACACGACCTCCCAAGGTCCAGCCTGTCCCGGTTTGTCCGGGCAGGCTCTCGCATGAAGGCCGGCGCATCAGATCGATGCTCCGGCCTTTCATCGTTTGAAGCCCTCCCAACCGTCGAAAACGGTTTTTATCGCCGTGCGGATGTTATAGGCCAGATCGAGCAAGAACGAATGCGAAAAGCGGAGTAGGCCCTTATGAAGAACCTGTTTCTGGCCTGGCAATTCTGGGCACTGCTATCGGCGGCCTTTGCGGCATTGACCGCGATTTTTGCGAAAATCGGCATCGAAAACGTCAATTCCGATTTCGCCACCTTCATACGAACCATCGTCATTCTCGCCGCCGCTGGCCTAATGGTTTATGTTACCGGCAACTGGCAGCAGCCCTCCACCATTTCGGCGCGGACCTGGACCTTTCTCGTGCTTTCGGGGCTGGCGACCGGCGCATCTTGGATATGTTACTTCCGGGCGCTGAAAATCGGCGATGCCGCCCGCGTCGCCCCCATCGACAAGCTCAGTGTCGTGTTCGTCGCCGTCTTCGCGGTTCTGTTTCTGGGGGAACGGCTGTCGCTGCCCAACTGGCTGGGTGTGGTGCTAATCGCCTGCGGCGCGGTGCTTGTGGCATACCGGGGATAAGGCGAGCTAACAGCGGTGCCCGGCCGGACGAACCGGCCGGAACATTCGCAAAGTCATCAGGCGCGTGCGACCGCAACCTTGTCCAGTCCGCGCTTAACGCCGGCGAACAGCTCATCAAGCTGCTCGGCCGTGATGATCAGCGGTGGGCAGAAGCAGATGGATTCGCCGATCGGGCGAGTGATCACGCCCTCATCCTCAATGGCGGCGGCAATGGCGAGCGTCGCATCACCCGGCTTCGTACCTTCCCACGGCTTTATCTCCAGCGCGCCAAGAAGACCGACGCCGCGCGAGGAATGCACCAGCGGATGCTCGGAAAGCGCTTTCAGATGATCGAGGAACTTGCCTTCCAGCCTCGCGACATTGCCGACCAGATCGCGTTCCTGAATGATCTTCAGATTTTCGAGACCTACGGCCGTCGCGACCGGGTGGCCGGAGGCGGTATAACCATGGCCGAAGGAGCCGATCCTGTCGGATTCGTCGGCGATCGGCTGGTAGAAACCGTCATTCATGATGATCGCCGAAAGCGGCATGTAGGATGAGGATATCTGCTTGGAAACAACAAGCACATCCGGCTTGATGCCGTAGGTCTCGCAGGCGAACATCCTGCCTGTGCGGCCGAACCCGCAGATGACCTCGTCCACGACAAGCAGAATGTCGTATTTCTTCAGGATCGCCTGCACACCTTCCCAATAACCGTCAGGCGGCAGAAGAACCCCGCCGGCACCCATCACCGGCTCACCCCAGAAGGCGGCGACGGTTTCCGGGCCTTCGCTGAGGATCAGATCTTCGAGTTCCTTCAGAATACGCGCGGTAAAATCCGCCTCGCTTTCACCTTGCTTGCCGAAGTGCACATAGGAGGGGCAGGCCGTATGCAGCATGCGGTCCAGCGGCAGGTCGAAGCTTTCATGGTTGCGCGGCAGGCCGGTGATCGAGGCCGAGGCAATCGTCACGCCATGATAACCCTTGATGCGGCCGATGATCTTCTTCTTGTCCTTTTTGCCCAGCGCATTGGAGCGATACCACACCATCTTGGCGACAAGATCGTTCGCCTCCGATCCCGAAGACGTGAAATGGACCTTCGACATCGGCACTGGCGCAAGCTCGATCAGCAACTCGGCAAGATCGACCGATGGGCCGTGCGTCTTGTAGGAGAAGGTGTGGTAATAGGGCAGCTTCTGCATCTGCTTCGTCGCAGCGTCCACCAGTCGCTGTTCACCGAAGCCAAGCGCCACAGACCAAAGCCCCGCCATCGCCTCGATATAACGCTTGCCGCTGCTGTCGGTCACATAGATGCCTTCACCACTTTCGATGACCAGACCACCGGTCTTTTCGAATTTACGCAGATTGACGTTCGGATGCATCTGGTAGGCGATATCGCGTGCCTCGACGGAATTCGGCAGAATGGTCATGGGATAAAGGCTCCGTTTCGGTTGGATGGGCTGAAGCGTCAGACGTGCTGGCCGCCATTGATGAGAATTTCTGCGCCGTTGATGTAGCTCGACTGCTCCGAGCAGAGGAAGTAGATGGTCTGCGCCACCTCTGCCGTGGTGCCGAGCCGCCCGAGCGGGACCTGCGCCTCCACGAGTTCAGCGGTTCCGGGTGAAAGGATGGCGGTGTTGATTTCGCCGGGCGCAATGGCATTGGCGCGCACGCCGCGCGGGCCGAATTCATGCGCCAGCTCCCGTGTCAGCGCCGCAAGTCCCGCCTTCGATGCCGCATAGGCGACGCCCGCGAAAGGGTGCACCCGCGAGCCGACAATGGAGGTAACGTTGACGATGCAGCCTTTTGCCGCCTCCAGTTCCGGCAGAAGCGCACGGGCAAGAAGCGCCGTCGAGACGAGATTGACGTTGAGCACCCGCGTCCAGATCTCCGCCGTTGTGTCAGCAACGCCAAGGCGGCTACCGCCTTCGCCCTTCGGCGAGATTCCGGCATTGTTGACGAGTGCGGCCAGCTTTCCTTCCGGCAGGCGCGAGCGCACTTCGTCGGCCAGATGGTCGATGCGGGACAGGTCCTCCAGATCGGCCTGGATATGGCTTTCGCGCGCAGATGGCCAGCGGCATTCCTCCGAAAAGGGTTGTCGCGATACGGTCAGGATTCTCCAGCCTTTTTCCTGAAACAGCTTGACGGTGGCATGCCCTATTCCGCGGCTCGCACCAGTCAAAAGCATAAAAGGAACAGCCATGAGAGAACTCCTTTGCCATGCGAACCGTTGAGCCGGCCGCGCATTCAGCCCGCATGTTAGAGTGCTGCGACCCGCTGACAAGGGCTATTTTGTCGCGGTGCACGAATGGGAGCCGCGTCACGGGCTAATCCCATTTGATATAGGCCTTTCACCCGAAGGGAATATTTGAAGCCGGCCATTTGCTCATAAAATGCAATCTCCCGAATCTGTGATCCGTATTGGGAGGGGGACGAATGCGTATCGACATCATCGACACCGACGCCGGCTTCGAGGCGATCCGGCAAAACTGGGAAGCGGTGTTCATGGCCGATCCCCATTCCCGACACTTCCTGTCCTGGGGCTGGCTGCGGGATTACATGCCGCGCCGCAAGCGCTGGTTCATCCTGGCGCTCAGGGAACGTCCCGAAGGCTCGCCCTATGTGGCATTTTTTCCGCTACGCATCGTCACCGAACCGGACAAGAAAACCGGCCGCTTCCACGACAGCATCGTCATGGCTGGCAATGCCGCGGCGGATTACACCGGCTTCATTACCCTGCCGGAGTATGAAAATAACGCGGTTGCCGGTTTCTGTTCCTATATTCGGCAGCAGAACTGGACCGAACTCAAGCTCGACTATCTTTCCGGCCCGCCGGAGCGGCGCGACGCGATGATCCGCGCGCTTCAGGGGCCGCTCGTCATGTTCCGCGACAACATGCCGACCAACCCCTACAACATCAACAATTGCATCTGCCCGGTCGTGGCCCTGCCGGACACGTTCGACTCCTATCTCGACAGCCATATGAGCAGCCAGTCCCGGCAAAAGCTCCGGCGCTTCATGAGGAAGGTGGAAGGCGGTGACGAATACCGTATCACCTTCGCAACGAGAGAAACAATCAAGCGGGACATGGGCATCCTGTTCGATTTCTGGCGCATCCGCTGGGCGCCCCACAAGGGCAAGGAGCGCACCGAACTGTTGATCGGCGCAACACGGCAAATGCTGATGGATGTCTATATCCGCGGCGATCTGGAAGTGCCGGTCCTATGGTTCGGCGACCAGCCGCTCGGCGCGCTTGCCAATATCATCGACCGGCAGAAAAAGTCGGTATTGTTCTACATTACCGGTCGTGACGAGAACTGGAAGACCCCCTCACCCGGCCTCGTGCTGCACGGACACTGCATCCGCAGGGCGATCGAACAGGGTTTCAAGACTTATGATTTCCTGCGAGGCAACGAGCCGTACAAATATTTCTTCGGCCCGGAGGAGCACAAGCTCAGTTGCACGCTGTTCCGCACCCGCTCGGGCGACAATCTCGGCGGCAAGCTCCACCCGCGCAGCATACGCTTCGTCTACGAAGAGGGTCTCAAACTTTACAAGACGGGCAAGAAGGCGGCCGCCAACATCGCCTTTTCCCAGGTGCTGGCAGCCGCGCCCGATCACCTTGGCGCACAATTCGGGCTGGCCAATCTGACCTTCGACCGCGGCGAATTCCGCGAAGCGGAAATCGCTTTCCTCGGTCTCCTCGGCAGCGGTCAGGACCCAGTTCTGCTTTGGATGCGCATAGGCGAAGCGCGGTTGGCACAACGGCAATATCACGAGGCGTCCGAAGCATTCCGTCAGGTGACCAATCGCGCACCCTTCCACCGCGAGGCGCTCTACAAATGCGCCGTGGCGCTGATTGCCGCCGAAAGAACGATGGAAGGCGCCGAAATCCTCGACAGATTGCAGCATTACCATTCTGACGACGCGGCGCATCTGGAATATGCCGAAAAGGCGCGCGCAGCCCTTGCCCGGCTGGAACTGGGAAAGGCCAGGATTCCGCTGCCTGCCGATGTCATCACGCTGAGCGCCAGGCCAAAATCGACGGGCAAGCGCTGGCGTCCGCCAAAGGTTTTGCATTGAACGTAATGACCTGTAAGTTGCGGCAGACAAAATCGGCCGGACGACTTGCAAGGGTTTTTTATGTTTCTGACCAACAAGGATATGCTCGACCTCATCGAGCTGCGCCATGATCTGCACCGCCATCCGGAAATTTCCGGCGAGGAGAAGGAAACAGCGCGGCGTATTCGCGATTTCCTCAAGCAGGCAAAACCGGATCGGATGTTCACCGATCTTGGTGGTCATGGCGTGGCAGCGGTCTACGACAGCGGCAAAAGCGGTCCGGTAGTCCTCATCCGCTCGGAACTCGACGCTCTGCCCATTCAGGAAAAAACCGACGCCGAATACCGCTCCGGCACAGATGGTAAGGGCCATCTTTGCGGCCATGACGGTCATTCCACCATTCTGACGGCGCTTGCACTCGGACTTTCCAGAAAGCGCCCGGAAACCGGCAGCGTCGTACTGCTCTACCAACCGGCGGAAGAGACAGGTGCGGGCGCGGCCGCCGTCATCGCCGATCCGCGCTTTGGCGAGATGAAGCCGGATTATTCCTTTTCTCTTCACAATCTTCCAGGCCTGCCTTTCGGCCATGTCAGCGTGGTGGAAGGGCCGGTCAACTGCGCATCACGCGGCATCAAAATCCGCTTCTCCGGCAAGACCGCGCACGCCTCCTCCCCGGAGCATGGCGTCTCGCCGATGCGGGCGATATCTGAGTTGATGCCGGCTTTGACCGATCTCGGCTCCGGTTTTCCACCACAACCCGATTTTTCGATGGTGACAATCACCCATGCCGTGATGGGTGAAGCGGCCTTCGGCATTTCTCCGGCAGACGCGGAAATCTGGGCGACGCTCCGGACGCTGACAGACGACCGAATGGAAAAACTCTGCGCGGATGCGGAATCGCTGGCAAAAAAGGTGGCGGAAGAACAGAAATTGACACTCGATATCGCCTATGACGATATTTTCCTGCATTGCGAAAACGCGCCGGAAGCCGTCGACCATATCCTGCGGGCGCTGACTGAGGAGAAAATTTCCCACGGGTCGGAAGGTTTGCCCATGCGGGCCTCCGAGGATTTCGGACGGTTCCGCGCCGTCTCGTCATCGGCCATGTTCTTTTTGGGCGCAGGCAAGGACTATCCCAACCTGCACAATCCCGACTACGACTTTCCGGATGGGCTGATCGATATCGGCGCACGCATCTTCATGCGCATCATCCGCAACCTCACCGACGCGGGGTAAGCAACGGCAGCCCATTGCCGCCCAACGCCATCAGCCGCCTTGGGGCCCTCTGCTCGGCCGGGCGGCACGGACCGCTGCCAGTCCCCTGATGCCCTCCTTATCGCCAATGGACGTCAGACTTTCAAAAATCTGCGCAGCATCGGCGTAGCGGTTCATGGCAAGATAGGAATAACCGCGCAATACCATGAGATCGGTGCGCTCATCGGCAAGCCGCGCCCGCTGATCAAGCAGCAGAAGCGTTTCCGCATAACGTTTCGACTGGAAGGCGGAAACCGCCCTGTCCGCCAGGATTGAAACCTGCAACTCGGTCGCGCGCGGGCGGTCCATGCGCGATTTCGTCGCCGAGACAGCGGCATGGTCCGTCAGCCCCATGCGCAGATAGGCAAGGCTCTGGCCATAGGCCGCATCGCTTTTAACAGTCGACTGGCCGCCGGCAATGGCGGATTCGAAAGCCTTCAGGGCTTCCGCCGGCCGGTTGGTCTCCATCAGGCACCAGCCGAGATCAAGCGCCTGCTGTGCGGGCAGGCGCTGCGGATCGGGATAGACCGCGCAGGAGCGTGGACGCGACGAGGCACTTACGGTCCTCTGCGTCTGCGCTGGCAGACGCGCCTGCTTGCGCGAAGGCTCCGGAGCCGGCTGCTGGACAGACGGCTGGCTATAAGCCACCACTGTCTCAGGCTGCGGCGCATAGGGCGCGGGTGCCGTTGTCTGGGAAGCTGTGGCGACAGGCGGTGCGGTGACCGGCGCTATCTGCTGCGCGGACTGGTCCACCATGCGTGCCGTTCCCACATCAGCGATGCGTTGCGAGCGGCTTGCCCATTGCTGCTGTATGCCGCGCAGACCGGCGAGATTGCGCAGATCGTGATAGCTGACTGCCATGCCATAGGCCGATGGTTCGTCATCGGCTTTCCAGCCAAGCGCAGTGCTGAACCATTGCAAGGCGAGCGGCGTCTGCCGGAAAGCAAGCGAATACCAGCCGAACTGCTGCGCGGTTGCTGCATCCTTCCGGGTTATTGTTTCAGCGGCGATGCGCTGCAGCACATCCGGCGGCAGGACCACAGGCGGCTCAAGCGCCAGAAGATTGGCTGTCGCGGCAAGATAGGTCGCAAGCCCGTCGTCCGAAGCGGTGCGCCACTTATACATGACGTCCTCGGCTTCACGCGGCTCGTTGCGGTCGATAAGCGCCAGCGCCAACCCCTGCGATGCAGACGCGCTGTCTTCCTCTTCCCGCGCCTTGCGAAACCACTTTTCCGCCTCCGCCATGTTCTTCTGGCGGATATTGTACCAGCCGAGCAGCAGGGCATCGCTTGCAAGCTTGTCGGTCTCGGCTAGCCTTTCAAGCCGCATCAGATAGGCGGAAGGAACGGAAATTCCCTCCTTCTCCCCTGCTTTCGCCACAAACTGGCGGGCGAGATCGTTCTTGACCGGTTCGAATTCCAGCTGACCGTCGGCGTTGGGCTTTTCCTTGGCAAGCAAATCGCCGATCATCTCCGCCGGCAAAAGCGCGGATGCCTTCTGCACCGTGGCGAGCCGGTCGCTTGGCGTCGTGCAATTGTTGAGAATGTAGAGATAGGCGTCGCGCGCCCGTCCCATCCGGTCGGTATTGGCAAACGCATCGGCAACCCGCCACAGGACATCCACCTCGCTACAGGTCAGCAGGCCGGGATTGCTGGCGGCCGCGTCCACCACTGTCGAATATTGCTTGAGATCGGAAGCGTTGACGAGCCGCTGGCGGGCCTCGGCGAGGGAAAGCATGCCGGTCAGATTGTCGGGAGGCTGCCAGCCGGGTTCCGCCTGCTGGCGGTCGGCGATCGCCTTTCTGACCTCGGCGTAACGGCCGTCGCTATAAAGCTGCCACATGGCATCGAGCCGGGGATCCCCGTTCACGGGAATAGCGAGCGGATCGGCAGGCGGTGTCCAGTTCGGATAGAGCGTGCGCAGCCTCGCGATTTCGGCCTGAAGCCGCTGGGTATCGCCCTTGGTCGCGAAATAGCGCAGCGCGCTGAGATCGACCTCGGGCATGTCTGATGGCGCCGGCTGGGTCTCGCGGGGTACGGGCGCCTGCGCCATTTGGGGCTGCGATATCTGTCCACCCGTCTGTGTCTGCGTAACCGGCGGTTGCGGATCAGTCGCCGGCACCGTTACCGCTGGCGTCACGGGTTGGGTTAGCTGCGCCATCTCGCGATCTTTAAGGAACGCGTTGATCTGGGCCGGATTGGCTGCCGCTGGAGAAACGCGCTGCGCCGCACGGTTGTCGCCAACCGCCGAAGTATGCATGTCCGATACACGTCCGAGAATGGTGTCGCGCCAGTGGAAGGCGGCGAGCGCAATCAGAAGCAGGATGAGAGCCGAGGTAGAAAGAGGTTTGTTCATCGGCACTCCCCGTTATTCCTTGCCAGAAACGACAATGCCAGAAGATGCAATGTAGAAGGATAATAGAGCGTTGGCTGAAAGCCTTTCAGTTCGGCAGGCACAGTCGGGCCGCCGCCAGCGCAGGCTGCGAGCGCCGGAATGATGCGATAACCGGGATCCGACAGAACGTCCTTGACCGCGCCGCTCTTGAGATCGAAGGTTCCCGCAGCACCGCTTTCCAGCGTCATGCCGTTTTTCAGGCGGTCAAGCAGCTCCGGCGAGCCCATTTTCGCCCTTGCAAGATAAAGCGGAATCCGCACCGCATTGTAACCAAACTCGGGTGGAAACGCCGATGCCGGTTGCGGTTTCGTCTTCATCGACACCCAGTCGGCGGGCAGTTTCCTGTCGCTGAAAGCAAACGTACCGATCTGCGCCACGCCGTCGTCGGTAAGCGCCTTCCAGAGTGGTGATGGTGCGACGAGATTGAGGACCGGAAATGCTTCGAAAATCAGATAGGAAGGATTGACCACCGGGCCGTCGCCCCGGTCAACCTCGCCAAAGCCGCTGGCGGCGGGCAAAAGCAGCGTTCGCCCGCCGCGCTGAACGACAGTCTTCTTGAGGACGGCTGATGCGATGGCCGCCGATGCCTCGGCATAGTCCTGCCGGTTCCACTGCCCGGCAGCCAGCGCCAGCGCGTAGGCAATCAGAATATCGCCATCCGTGGCATTGTTGATGTCAGTCACATGTGGTCTGGTGCGCGGATCCCATTTCCACGCGGAGAGACCGTCGTCGCGCACCAGGAGTTCCGTGCGGGTAAAACTCCATATCAGCTCGAAGTCGGCAATGTTCTCTGAAAGAACGGCAAGCCACATGCCGTAACCCTGGCCTTCGCTGTGGCTGATATTGCCGTTACCGGTATCGATGATGCGCCCGCCGGGATCGAGAAACGCACTTTTATAGGCCGACCATGCCTCAGGCGAGACAGATGCGGCGCGGGCAATCGAGATGCTTGAGATCAGCGCCATCAGCGACAAGCAGAAAATGCCGGCAAGTCTTAAAATCCCAGGCCTCATCGGTGTCGCCCCATCATACGCAGCATCGCGAAGGTGGCAAAGCCCAGGAGCGACACGAACCCGATGAATGCCAGCGAATAGGAAAGAACATTGGAAGACAGCCAGTTAGCAGCGATCAGCCTCCAGTTCGAGAGGGAAAACGCCCGCGTGACATAGAAATACGGCTGCCCCACCTCGACCGTTTCGATCTTTTCTGCACCGGCATCGTAAGCTGCGACCCTCCCGGTGACGTCGCGCCAATGGTTTTCACGCACCATCGAAGACATGCCATCACGAAGCTCCGCCGACGTCGGGGCGGTAGCCAGCGTCCAGACCCCTTCGCCGGAAGGGCTGAGACCCTGCACCAGCATGAAGGAGACATTGCCGGGTGGCGCATAGGGCTGCTCGGCCGCCGGCAGGAAACGCAGCGTATCGGAACTCAGATCGAAATTCCGCTTCATCCACTCTTCAAAGGAGGACACCTGCCCCTGCCAGATGCCGCCATCCACCCGCTCCCGCCAGTCATTAAAGAGGGTTTCGCTGTTCTGCGCAGGCGGCTGAACGCCCGTTCCCATTTTCCAGGATATCTGGCTGGAAGGGACAAGATTGAACTGGCTGATCAGCGATTGCGGGAATTGCGAAATCGTCCCGACGAACAGGGCGTCACGGTCGCCGATCACCAGAGGAGAGGCGACGGTCTCGACATTGATCGGATATCCCGCGGCGCTTGCCAGCCGGCTGACCAATGTCGCCGCCGCCGACATGGTGTCGGTATCGAAACGATCAAGCGACAATGCGACGGGATTTGCGGCAAACCTGTAGGGCTGCCCGGCACCGGACATCGCGGCGAGATCGGGCTTGCGACCGATCTGCGCGTAATCAGGAATATGGATTTCCGATGTGTCGAACAGGGCAAAACGCGGGGTCGTGCTGGCCGGCGCTCCCGGCGCACAGACCTGATCCTGCGCCGTCATCAACACGGCCTCGATGGTGATCTTGTTCGGGCCAGGCTTGAAGTGGCGCATCGTCACATTGATGGGCAGATGCCGGAAAATGCCGCCACCATTGTTGGAGATCGGCACGGTCGAGGCGATCTCGTCATTGACGTAGATGTCTATATGGCTACCGGGCAGCACCTGTGAGGAATAGGCGGCATCGAGCAGCATGGCCGCCTCGCCATAGGCCGACGCATAAAAATCGGCGGGCATGCCGACGTAGAATTCGTTGCGGAAACGTCGTCCGCCAAATTCGCTGCTCTCAAGCCCAAGCTCGGAAAGCGCGATGCGACGGTCCGACATGACGAGCGGCACATCCGGCGCATGCCAGCTGCGGGTGGAAAAGGTCGTTCTCTGGGCACCGGGCGTGCGCGAGATCGAGGAAAACAGCGTCTCAATCGCCGCCTGGACCGCCTGCGGGGTGGGACCGCTGACGAAGAGCGGCGAGAGGCCACCCGGTGCAGTGGTATCGAAGCCGGCAAAAGCACCCGCCGACGCCTCGGGCGGCACCGCGCCGGTGAAGCCGGCAATCTCGCGTGCGGTGCCGACAAGAACCACCAGCGTTCCCGCCTTGCGTTCAGCGGAGGGTGCTGCCACGAAACGGATCGTCTGGTTCGGCATCTGGGTTCGGAGCGCCAGAGCCTGCGAAAGGCGCAGCAGCGAATCTGCAAATGCCGGATTGCCGAGCGCAGGTGCAACGATCTCGATCGACGTTGCCGCCTTAGCGTCCGGACCGGTTGCCTGGATGTCGTCGATATTGGTGAAGTTGCCCGCGACATCGGCGTTAAAACCGATATAGGTGTTCGCCGGATTAACATCGGTCCACAGATCATAAGTGGACTGGATCGTGCAATCGGTTCTGTGGCGCTGCTGCACGCCAAGCGTCACGACATTCGCGCCCACCTGCAGGACACCGGGTGGAATTTTCAAGGAAACATTGCCCTCGCCGTCGGGCGCCTCAATGCGCGCCGTATCCAGCGGAACATTGTTGAGGCTGACCTGGAAATTCGAGTCTTCCGGCGCGACCACGATGGCGTTCTGATAACCGATATTCAGCGAAACGGCGGCATTCACCTGTTCGGGCGTCAGATAAATGCTCCACTGCCGCCGATCCATTTCGCCGGAAAGGCTGAGCTTTTCGTACGGCAAGATATACCGGCGGCGGCTATCCGCCGCGGGTGACGGTGCCTGAACGGGTGCGGGTCTCGCCTGACCCTGCGGCGGCATGGATACGGGTGGCGTCAGCGGCCGCAGCGGCGCAGGTGCGGGCTGCATTACCACAGGAGGCTGGCCCACTGGAGGCTGGGTCGATTGCTGGGCTGGCTGCGGCTGGCGCGGTACAGCTGGGGGAAGCGGCGGCGGCACGGGTGCCGGGGCTGTCTGTGCAGGCTTCTCCGGCGACATATCGAAGGGTGAGGACTGCGCCATCGCACCGGTTGCGACTACACCCAACATCAGCGCTGTCAGTGAACTCCTGATCGTTTTACCGCCGGTCATTTTATAACTCCGGCAGGTTTGACGGTTTTGGAGGCGGGCCGGAGCGCCTTGGCCAGATAAAACAGGCCGCGCTGCGTCTGGAACAGCGATATCGCGAGAAAGATCGCCGTGCCTCTGATGAGGCCGGGGTTCTTGCGGCGCACGCGCTGGAACTCGCTCCATTGTTCGGAATTGGCGAATATCAGGTCGGCGATCAGGCGATGATCGATGGCGCGCTGCGGCGAGAATGTGCAGCCTATGGAAATGAAACCGTCGCTACGGACCGTGCGGACCACATTGATGGTCATGGTTTCCGGCACGCCCTCGCTATGCGGCTTCACCCTAATGATCGCTGTCGTGTTCTTTTCGATTGCGGTGGTGCTGTCGAAAAGATTGATCAGCAGGCCATGCACCGACACGTTGTCGATGGAGGCCGGCACCCATGCGTCGCTACCCTCAAGCTTGACCTCGCAGCGCCGCTTGACGGTGATGCGCCGCGACGCCGATTTTTCGCCACGCTCGGAGACGACGCCAAGCGCACAGCCCGCGAAAATGAGGTTGAGCAGGTTCCAGCCGCCGACGACGAGTGTGACGTCCGCCTTGTATGGCTCGGCATAGATGCGCCAGATGGCAAAGGCCATCGCAACCAGCAAAAGCGCGAAAATGACGAAGAACGGGCGGCTGATTTCCGAAAGCCGCGCCTCGGCGATGGATTCGTCCTTCGCCGTCACCTTGAAGGTCGGCTTGCCCGGATTGAAGATCACCGACACGACGGCTGGCAGAAGGTGGACCGTCTGCACATATTCGTAGAGTTCAGAAATCCACGGCCAGCGGAAGCTGCCGTAGAGATAGTTCTGCATCATCAGGTTCACGAGCATATACGCGGCCGTATAAGCCAAAAACTCGCCGCCGGAGGCCACGAAAATCTGAAGATCGAAGAACAGGTAGAACAACGGCGCAAACAGGAAGATCGTGCGCGGGAACGGGAAAAGCCAGAACAGCGTCGACGACATGTAGCAAAGACGCTGCGTGAAGGAGAGACCACGGCGGAACAGAGGCTGGCGAAAGATCAGGATCTGCATCATGCCCTGCGCCCAGCGGCTGCGCTGGCCGATGAAGCTTGCGAAGGTGGCCGGTTGCAGCCCGGCGATCAGGGGCTTGTCGACATAGACGCTGTTCCAGCCGCGCGAATGCAGCGCCAGCGCCGTTTCGCAGTCCTCGGTGATGCTGACGCCGCTGAACCCTTCCGTATCCAGCAGTGCCTCGCGCCGCAGCACGGCGGCGGAACCACAGAAGAACGCGCCGTTCCACTTGTCGAGACCGCGCTGGATGATGCCGTAAAACATCTCGTTTTCGCTCGGCATCGTCTCGAAGGTGCGCAGATTGCGCTCGATCGGATCAGGATTGACGAAGAAGTGCGGCGTCTGCACCAGGAAGAGCCGGGGGTCTTCCTCGAAATAGCCCACCGTTTCCAGAAGGAAATCGCGCGCCGGCGCATGGTCGGCGTCAAACACCGTCACCAGTTCGCCGGTCGAGTGGGCGAGGCCGTTATTGAGATTTCCGGCCTTGGCGTGGACGTTGCGCTCGCGCGTCAGATAACGCACGTCGAGGTCCTCGCAAAGCTTCTTCAACTCCTCATGGCGGCGCTGTGCCGCCTGCGCCTCGACGATATTGCTGGCATTGCGCTTCTGCACCGAGCCGCCGTCATCCAACAGCCAGACGGTGAACTTGTCGGCCTGGTAATCCATGTTCTTGGCCGCCGCAAGCGTATTGGCGAGAAGCTCCGCGTCCTCGTTGTAACTCGGCACGAAAACATCGACCGTCGGCCGGTAATCGGGCGAGCCAGGCCGGGTCTTGCGGGAAGGCAGCGGCATCGACACGATGACGAGGCTGAGACCCAGCATCACGACGCTGTACATTTCCGCGAGATAAAGCAGAAAGCCGGGAATGAAGTTTTCGAGCTGGTTGACGGGCGGCAGCGTGCTCGTGGTGCGCCAATAGACATAACGAAGGACGATGGCCGTGCCGAAACCAAGCGCCACGAGCCGCCAGGCTCCCTGCCCGTTGAAACTCTTTATTGTTGCGAGAAGTACAAGCGAGATCGCCGTAGCGACCAGGTGCGTCTGCAGGCTGACCGGCATCGTGACGATGGCCAGAACGCAAAGCGACACAAGAAACCAGACAATGATTGTGATGGCCTTGTTCATCCCGAAACTTTCCGCTCTCTTCCCCGCCCAGAATTTTTACCGGGATATTTTACAATGCCCTCTTCTGCTGCTGCTCCAGCCATCACCTGCATCCCGTAGGCACTGCCGAACCGGACAGACATGTGGGCGACGGAATGGCCACCTGCGGAACCTGCGTCGGCTGCTGGCTCTCCACCTGCACGCTGGCCGCGCGCCTGCCGACTACAGCAGGCCTTGCGGGCTGGGCGGGTGCGCCAACTGATGTGGGTGACGGAATACTGACTGCCGCCACCGGCGGTAGCGGCTGCGCCGTTGGCTGAACAGGCGTGACGGATACGGCAGCACGGCGCACGGGTTGCAATGGTATGCTTGCGGTCACTTCACTGCCGGGCCGCATCGGCACATCATTGGTCTTCATGGGATAGACCGGATGGCCCGGCCGCCCAAGGTTCTGATCCACCGCCTGCGGCGTGCCATAGGGGTTCCAGCTTTGCGAGGCATAGGTGCCGGTGATCGTGTAATTATACATGACCGTCAGAAGCTGCTCGACGCTTGCCCCCGACTGGCAGAGGCGGAGCCGCACCTTGATACGCCCCAGGTTGCGGAAATCCTGCCGCATGCTTTCGGGCGAGCGGATGTCCTGCCAGCCATAAAGGCAGGTATCGCTGCCTCGGCCCTTGCCGGCCGCATAAGAAAAGGCGCCGTAACCGTTCTGCAGATAGTTCGCCGACATGACGATGTTCTCACCCGGAAACTCCGAGCGGATTTCCCGCGCGACGGAGGATGCCTTAAAGCCGGAGAAAGTCAAAGCATCGCGATCGGTGTCGCCGGCCTGCTGCGGACCGAAGAACTCGGCCTTGATGTAGTTTTGTCCGGGCGTAGCGGCTTCGGCGCGCAATACGACCTGCTGTGCCACGGCATTGGAATAGGTGCGGTTGACGACGGTGACGATTTCCGGACCGCCGGGCGGTGGGAAAACCAGCGCTTCGGATGCAGACAACATCTTTGCGCCCCCGAACGACCTGACGCCCGAGGGAGTATTGCAGCCCGAAAGAACTGCAATAGAGAATAGCAATGAAGTAAAGGCAGAAAATTTCACTGCCCCGTGCCCCTTTATTTCCCCAAGCCCTAACAGGTTAAAAGGAGACCGAATCACTAATGACCAGACCATTGTTACGAAATACGGGAGGCAGGCGAATAAGCAATATCAAATTTAAGAAGTATCAAACTTACGTTGTGGTTTCTGAAATTTGTGACGTTCGAATCACTCGCAGGGCGTTACCCTTTACGAGACGACGGAACCAAATCGCGCTGGTGCGGGTTCGCTCGGCGTGAGGTCGATATTTTTACGGTTGCAGCGCAATATGTCCCATGGTCTACTTGTGTCTATAATGACGTATTTTTATTGATCACTTTTTCCATTCAACTGTAAAAACAGAGAGTTGACGCATGACTGTGCAATTTCCGAGTATCGCGCAGGCGCTTGCCGAAGAGATCGGAACCTTACGGAAATGGCTTGAAGAGGACGCGCTACCGCTGTGGTGGGAGGTGGGCTCCGCCCGTCCGGACGGCGGTTTTTACGAGCGCCTCGGCCAGGATGCGAAACCGGTTTTTTCTGATGACCGCCGCGCCCGCGTGCAGCCCCGTCAGGCCTATTGTTTCGCTGCCGCCGGCCAGAACGGCTGGCAGGGTCCGTGGAAGGATGCGTTGCAGCATGGGCTGAGCTGGTTCGAAAAGGTCTATCGCCTCGATAACGGCCTTTACGGCAACCTCGCCGACCAGACCGGCAAGCTGATCGATCCGTCCTTCGATCTCTACAATCAGGCTTTTGCGCTTTTCGCCGCAGCACAGACGGCCGCAGCCCTTCCCGACCGCAAGGACGAGATGCGTGGCCGGGCGCTCGATATCCTCGCCATCCTCAATCGCGACTACAAACACTCCGTCGCCGGCTTTGAGGAAGCGAACCCGCCGCGCACGCCGCTCTGCTCCAATCCGCATATGCATCTCTTCGAGGCGATGCTTGCCTGGGAGGTACAGGACCCCGAAGGTCCATGGACCGCGCTGGCCGACGAGATCGCCGGCCTTGCACTCACCCGCTTCATCGATGGCAGCAATGGCGGGCTACGCGAATTCTTCGGCCATGACTGGATGCCGTTTGAAGGCGAGAAGGGCCGCATCATGGAGCCCGGCCACCAGTTCGAATGGGCCTGGCTTCTGGTGCGCTGGGGCAGCCTGCGCAACAATGGCGAGGCAATCGCCAAGGCCAAGCGCATGTTCGAGATCGGCGAAGCGCATGGCATCTGCCCGCGCCGCAAGGTCGCGATCATGAGCCTTTATGATGATTTTTCGGTACATGACGGGCTGGCGCGGCTCTGGCCGCAGACGGAATGGCTGAAGGCAGCCGTGCGCCTTGCCAGCGTGACCACCGGTGAGGAAAGACAGCGTTATCTTGCCTCGGGCCTTAGGGCCATCGGCGCGCTGCAGCCTTTCCTCGACACACCGGTCAAAGGGCTTTGGTTCGACAAGTGGCCGGCTGACAAGCCGATGCTGGACGAACCGGCACCGGCAAGCACTTTCTACCATATCGTCTGTGCCATCTATGAGGCTGAGGCCGTACTCGCCTCCAGCTATTAAAAGTCCGGGCGGGCGAGCGGGCCGGGCGTCCGCTCTACCCGCTCCAGCCTCAGTTAAGCCGCGCCGGGCGCACAACGCGCCAGTCGGGCTTGCCGAGATTGTGCGGCCATGGGTGCACGTCCTTGTCGTTGAAATAGACGACCTCTTCCAGCTTGGGGAAATCCGCCTGTTTCAGCGTCACGTCGTTCATCCATGGACGGACGTAGGAATCGCCGCCTTCATAACCCAGTTCGGCAACCCAGACCGGTTTATTGAAGGTTTCGACAAGCCCATAGCCCTTGCGCAGGAGATCGGTGAACTTCTGCGGCCCGCCATATTCGATCTTGTCATAGTCCTCGAGACCGAAGACCGAGAGACCGACCAGATCCGCGTAATTGTCACCAGGATAGTAAGCGCGCAGACCGTCGAGACCTTTCGGCGACCACATCACCTTGACGCCGGGGACCGCCTTGCGGGTCATGTCCACCATGCGTTTGTAGGCCGTGATATAGTCCTGCGGGTTCCAGCCCGACCACGAGAAGCGGCCGGATGTGTCTTCCATTTCCTGTCCCCAACGCAGGATCAGCGGGCTCTTCATTGCGGACATGCGTGCGGCGATCGCCTGCATGTTCTTGTCGTAGTCGCCTCCCATCACCTTGCGGCGCAACTCGTCGGAGGTGAGCCGCCAGTTGACGTCCCATGACCAGGGTTCGACCGTGATCAGCACATTACGCTTGCGCTCCAGAGCATAGGCGTCTGCGAGCGCGAGGCTGTCGAGATCCACGTCCTCCCAGGGCAGGAACAGATGTTCCGTCGCCACCCCGGTCTGGCCGGTGAAATCGCCGTGCGGATCGTAGGCGCCGAAGCGTATACCATCCGTGTGCAATGTCGGACGTTTGTCGGCAAGCGTCTTCATGCCCGTGGAGCCCATGGGCGCGACCCCCTGGGCATCGAGTTTGAATATGGGGTACATGCTGGCTGAAGCAGCAACAGCAGCCCCGCTTGCAAAGAGCAGTCTTCTTCTTGTTATTTGCATGACACTTTCCTCCTACCTCGTCGCAGTCATCGCCTTGCCGTAGGCGGCGATTTGCGGGGTGACGTCGTCCTTGCGGACAAGTTTCAGGAATTCATCTCCGGGCCGTGGCGGATTATGCCGGAAGACGTACCAGGGGCCGCCCTGCTTGCGCTGGTAAAGCACCTGACCGATGCGACCGTGGTCGAAACACGTATCGGCCTTGCCGTTTCCGGCATCGGTTTTCCAGGTAGCGCGCATGCACAGCGTACCTTTGGCATCGACGGTCCAACGGCCTTCACCGACGGCCTTCTTGCCTTTCTCTTCAGTCAGGGCGATGAACTTGCGGCCATCGGCGATGAAGCGTCCGCCGCCAGTCTCCCATTTCCAGGTCTTGTCGTAATACATATCTACGACTTCGCTGGTCCGGAGCGGTTTCGGCGTCTTCGTGCCGCCCGCGGCGTGGACGGCACTTGGCGCGATCACCGCAAGGCAGAGTACGAAAGCGGAGAACCCGCATTTGCTTATTGTTGTTCTCATCACAGCCTCCTCCTTCTATTGTCCGACCCTATTGTCGGCCAGCATGATTTCTCCGGTTGTCATGACCGGTGGCGGCACCATGGGCTCCGCCTGCATGTTTCGAATTCCGGGCATTCCCGGCAGTACGATGCGCAGTTTCAGACGCACCGATCTCGCTCCCTCCACGCCAGCACCGGCCACGGTGAACCGCGTCTCGGTGAAGCTGACATAGGGTTGCCCGTGCGACAGGGCCTCCAGCCCACCAATCGCATGGGAGCTGAGTTCCGCGGCACTACCTGCCACAAGCAGCAACGAACAGGCGGCGACCGTCGCCCCTCCGCGCAATGCCGGCAGCCGTGGCAAGCCGTTTTCCATGGTGTGTCGGACGAGAAGAAAAACCGAAAGGCCCGCGTAGATCGCCACGTTGATCGCGGCGAAGACGAAGAAACCTTCCGCAGCGTTTTCACGCGGCGCCAGCACCATTGCGAGAAGGCTTAGTGCCGCCAGAACCATGTACGGCGCGATTACGCGCAGCGGCAGCGGCGGTTTTGCCTGCGTGCCCTTAGGTGTAATGCGAAAGTCGACGAAATCGCCACGGATCGTATCGCGTATCGCCGCAAGCACACCCATCAACGACCAGGGCCAGCGCAGGAACAGAAACACGATGGCTTCCCACCCGAAGAGTTTCGCATCATGCGGGCGAAAGGCCCCCGTGGCCCGCCAGAAAAAGGCGAACACGATCATGATGAGTGAAATCGGCAGGAAATGCGCCAGAAACACCGGATAGGAGGCATTGACGAGTACCTGGCCGCTCAACAGTGCAAAAGCGGGAAGCACGAACATCAGTGCCATGAAGCCGGAAAACAGGGGATACCAGAGCTGTGAAAACAGGAACTGGAATTTCAACCGCAAGGGAAGCTTCGGCACGTAATGCCGCGAATATTGCAAGAGGATGGTCATCAGACTGCGTGACCACTGGAATTCCTGCACCACGAGATCGGTAAAAGTCACCGGCCCGTCGCCATGCGCGACTGCGTTGACGGCGTGGACGCCGCGCCAGCCGCCAGCGTTCATCAAAAGCGTGGTGGAATGGTCCTCGGCAAGCTCGGGTCCCAGACCGCCCACCTCACGCAGGGCTTTGGTGCGCACGGCATAGTGTGAGCCGATGCAAAGCGGCGCCCAGCTGTTGTTGTAACCCAGCTGCAGGGCGCCGTGCAGGCTTGCTTCGGCATAAAGCCTGCCGCGCGCAGCCCAGCTCTCCTTTGCATTGGCATCGCAGATGCTTGGTGCGGAGACATATCCAACCGCCGGATCGGCGAAAGGACGGATGATTTCGCTCAGATAGTCCGGTTCCGGAACGTGATCGGCGTCGAATTGCGCGACGAAATCATAACGCTCATACCCGTAATGATCGTAAAAATAAGCGAGATTGCCTTCCTTGCAACGGGTGCGGCGAGGCCATGTCTTGCGGTGATAATCGACGACACCCTTCCGGGTCGAAACGAAAACGCCGTGCGCGCCGCACCATTTCAGCGTTTGCGCATCCGGGTCCTCATCCGCAAGCCACACATCGAATTCCAGGCCCTTCTGCTCCAGCATGGCCTGCAGCGTCTTTTGTACTACGGTAAAAGGTTCAGACGGCGCCTTGGTTACAACCATCGCCACCCTACCCTGCGGCAGAGGCGAGCGCCGGTCGACGACCCTGGCGTTCAGGAAGATGAAGATGAAATAGGACGGCAGAAGCGTGATCCACGCGAGCGTTACCGTAACGATCGTAAAATACGGCCAGTCGATGACCCGATCCCGGTCCAGCCACCAGATCCAGAAATAGGCAAGCGTCACCAGCCAACCGCCAATGCCGAGACGATAGGCCATGCGGTTCCAGCCGGTGAAGACGGGCAGCATTCGCAATTGGCCCGCGACGGGACGCGATGATGGTACGGAAGGGGTAGAGCGAGCTTTCATGACAGCACCTCCAGCCCGAAGCCGGGACCAGCCGTGCGGATGATGGTGTCTATATCGGAGCGCTTCGGCGCAAAGCCGAGGGTCGCCCTCGCTCTTTCTATGTCGGCGAACAGGGCGGGCGGATCACCGGCGCGCCTTGCGCCGAAATGCACCGGCACTTCCTGTCCCGTGACGCGATGGATCGCGCGGATGATATCCCCGACCGATGTGCCGTGGCCGGAGCCGAGATTGACACGCAGGGTCTCGCCGCCATCGGAAAGATAGTTGACGGCGGCCACATGGGCATCAGCCAGATCGCTGACATGGATGTAGTCGCGGATACAGGTGCCGTCGCTGGTGTCGTAATCCTGGCCGAAGACATCAAGTTGCGGCAGCCGCGAGGCGGCAGCCATCAGTGCCCGGGGGATCAGATGGGTTTCCGGCTCGTGGCGTTCGTAAAGTTCGCCATCCGGGTCGGCACCCGCCGCATTGAAGTAGCGCAGCGCGACGAAACGCAGGCCATAGGCGGCAGCGTAATCATCGAGCGCCATTTCAAAAATCAGCTTCGTGCGACCGTAGGGATTGACCGGCATCTGCGCCGTTTCCTCACGGATCGGTAATTGCGGCGGCACGCCATAGGTGGCGCAGCTGGAGGAAAATACCAGCCCGCCGATATTCTGGTCGAGACAGGCATCCAGAAGCGCCAGACTACCGCCGACATTGTTGCGGTAATATTTGCGCGGATCCTCGACGGATTCGCCGACATAGGCATTGGCGGCGCAATGGATGACGAAGGCTGGCGAGAACTCCTTGAGCGTGGCCTTCAAGAGACCACGATCGAGAATGTCGCCCTCGATGAGGGGACCCCAACGAACCGAATCCGCGTGACCCGTGGAGAGATTATCGTAAGCAATGGGCTTGAAGCCGGAATGCGCCAACGCCTTGCAGATGTGGCTGCCTATGAATCCGGCCCCGCCCGTGACGAGGATTGTACGGGACATCTCATACGGCCTCCGCAACCTTCTTGCCGGCCAGCAGCGCATCGAAATAGACGATGGTTTTCTCCAGACCGGTTTCGAGCGGTACGCGCGGTTGCCATCTGAGCATTTCCTTGGCACGCGAAATATCGGGACGGCGCTGCTGCGGATCATCGATTGCAGCGGGCAGATGAACGATGCGCGAGCGGGAATTCGTCATGCGGATGACGATATCGGCCAGTTGCCGCACCGGAATTTCAGTCGGGTTGCCGAGATTGATCGGTCCGATGCAATCCTTCGGCTTGGCTGAAAAGCGCAGGAACCCGTCGATCAGATCATCGACGTAGCAGAAGGAGCGCGTCTGGCTGCCATCACCATAAATGGTGATGTCCGAACCCTTCAGCGCCTGGACGATGAAGTTGGAAACCACCCGCCCATCATCGGGGCGCATGCGCGGCCCATAGGTGTTGAAGATGCGCCCAACCTTGATATCGACGCCATAAAAGCGGTGATAATCGAAAAAAAGCGTTTCGGCGCTGCGCTTGCCCTCATCGTAGCAGGCTCGCGGCCCGATTGTATTTACGTTGCCGAAATAGCTTTCCGGCTGCGGATTGACAAGCGGGTCGCCATAGACTTCCGATGTCGAGGATTGCACCACGGTTGCACCGCATCTGCGAGCGACTTCGAGAACGTTGACCGCGCCGAGCACATTGGTAAGCAGGGTGCCGACTGGATCACGCTGGTAGTCCGGCGGCGAGGCCGGCGACGCGAAGTTGAAGATCAGCGAGACGTCGATGTCATAGGGCTTGCGGACATCATGCTCGACCATCAAAAACCGCTTGTTGGCTTGCAAATGCTCAACATTCACGGTCCGTCCAGTCGAAAGATCGTCGAGACAGATCACCTCATGACCGCAAGCCAACAGACGTTCGCAAAGATGGGAGCCAAGGAAACCAGCCCCGCCGTTGACCAGAACGCGCTGGCCTGGCCGCCACTCGGAATAGATTGTAGCGCCGTTGTCATGGTCGTTGGGAACGAAATTACGCATTACACACTCCTCCCAATGAGGAACCAGCCCGGCTGATTCGACTTGAACTAGATCAAACTCCAGATTGCAGGATATTTCGAATGTCACCTCCGGTTTTTATTTCTTCTGGAGGTTTTAATATTTGGATTCGGTATATTTCAACTTTTATGATAGGCGCGTCATAAAACAGGTCAACTTTATTTTATCGAAATATTACAATTGATTACCCCGAATTACTCGTATTAATCACTCGATTTAATACTTTTTAACTACGCCTCCATTATGCCTTTCTTATTGAGCATTAGCGCAAGCTTCGCTCAACCAGTCGGGACTATTCTGGTTTTGTAAGGCTCGGTCCACCGGGGCAAAACCACCCGGCGAGATGCGACAGCTAGTCGATTTCAGGGGACATACATCATGAATGAAATGCCTTATTCCCATAACAGCAAAGCGGCCCGCCGCTGTCGTTTTGCACTTGTTGCCGCCGCACTTGCGACGTTCACTTTCGCAACGGCCTCGTGCTCCGTCGTTGAAGATGCCGTTCTGATCAAGACCGCATCTGCTAATACGGCGACGATCAAGAGCCGGGTTGCTCCAGCCAAGGCGTCCTACGGCTATGACAAGACAGGCAACGCAGCCGTCACGCTTGTTGCCGATACTTACGACACACCGACGATATCGCCGCGGCATTCCTATTCCGGTTCTTCTCCCTATATCTGCTCACCGAGCGGATTTGGTCAGAAGTCCCGCTGTTTCCTGAGGCCCTGAGCCTCAGGCATAACCTCTGCTTGAAACTGGCGTCCTTGCGGCATCAGGCCGCCAGATGCTCAGTTTCTCCAGCCGGAGATAGCCGCGTCGTCGTCCTTGTGAAAGAAGCGCGACGCTGCCTCCGTTCGGTTGCGCACATTCATCTTCTTGTAGATGTTGCGAACGTGCACCTTCACGGTATTCTCGGACAGGTGAAGCCGGTCGGCAATGATCTTGTTTTGCGTTCCCTTGCAAAGCAGGTCGAGGATCTGCACTTCGCGCGTCGTCAGCGCCGCCATTTCACTCTTGCTGACGGCAAGAGCATCGGCGCGGTTGGCGATCACGGCGTTGCTTTGAACGCTTTTGCCGTTCACGGCCTGGGAATAGGGGGTGAGCTTGCCGAGAAGGGCAGCGGGAAAATGCTCCCCGCCCTTCATGAGGAGATCAACCGCCGCCATGAAAACGTCGAGCCGCAGATTAAGCGGCAGCACGCCATCGATGATACGCATCCCCACCAGTTGCTTCAGCGGCTCCTCAAACTTGTCGATGCTTTCGACGACAAGTGCGATCGGGGCGTCCGGATGCTTTTCGCGGACTGCCGAAAGAACGGTATGAAGCCGCTCGCCCGACATGCGGTACGGCAGGACCAGCCGGACATCGGCACCATAGTCATCGTCAATCGTTGCCGATGACATAACGCTCATCACAGCGAATGTAGGGAACTTTTTGCCCAGCGCCTCCACGAGGCACTCGGAAAACAGGTCCGGATCCGCGATGATCAATAAAGTTCCATTTATAGGCGCAACGGCTCCACTTTGTTTTGCCGCATAATCTGAAGTTCCCATGAACATCGACGTCTCCCCTAAAGCGCTACGCATTACGTTCTTTTTGGTTGTGTGCTCTGTCATTCGCCGGGACACCCCTAGAAACAAATGGGGCAACTCCCGCTTCACGCCATGTCAACTATCATTAATTACCCGTTAATTAAGGAGGCTAATACGAAAAGCTGTGCAAAGAAATGGCCCAAATGGGTTATTTCTTGCAATTGACGTACAAAATTGGTTACGCCCGTAATGAATCGTTCAACCCGGAACCATTGCAAAAACAAACACATCGGAAAAGCTTTCGCTGCGGTTTTGCAATCCGGGAAAATATAACTTTTGGTTGATATCCCTTTACATACCTGCCCGGCAAACGAGCTTCCGGAATGTGCCATTTCGGGATAGGGACCCTTTCCACCGCCATTGACAATATTTTTCGAAAAAGCAGCTTTTCCCGGCCTGAACGCAATTATTTGCGTCTGAACCGGTGGCAAATCTCCATGCAACCGCCCTCCAACATATATATTTGAGGTAAGGGTGCCGATATGTTTAGCCCGAATTGATAGCTAGGAAGCGCGATTTTTCTGCTGCACAGTCTGACCGTCGCTGCAAACAGTGACCGATGGAAAGACAACCCTGGCTTTGACGTGTGTTTGCAAACGCCGGTTCCTTTTCAAGACATAACGAAAGCAAAAAGACGAAGCCACCGCGCTCCCAACGGAGCGAGGAACGGATTTGTGCGCCTTAATACCGAGTAGCGCACAAGGGCTGAACGAGAAGAGCCCGGTTACGGGCCGATGCCAAGCCGCAGATGAGACGTACCGATTGCATCTGCAGAACATCAATCTTTGTGCAACGCGGAGCAAGCGCGAAAAAATCCCGTTTTAGATGAGAGGGATTTCGAAAGCTGCTCCGAGCTTTTTCGGAGGAAATCGACATGGGTTACAATTCACAGCCTGCGGGCGACGACATCACCAAGATTGGCGCGCTTTCGGAGGGTTTCGCCAACACCTCGACCAATGACGCAGAGGTGGACGACAGCAACGTCGGCACCGCAAACGGTGAAAACCGCAACAACGACAACAGCGACAACAGCACCAATGTGGATGTTGACGCCAAAATCGACGTTGCAGTGGGCAACGGCGACAATCGCGACAACGACTATGACTGGAGCTATGACAGCAAGTCTTACAGCGACAACGATACGACCGTAAAGACGAGCACCGAAACCAGCACCGAAATCAAGACCGATTACGACTGGAGCTATGAAAGCAAGTCTTACAGCGACAACGACACCAACGTGAAGACGGTCACGGACACGGACACCAAGACCTTCTCCTACTCCGACGACGACACGACAACAACAACAACGACGACTTCCGACAGCTTCAACTCCGCTGACAGTTTCTACAAGTCGGATGACGACTTCGGCAACATCGCCGGCGTCAAGGATGTCGGCAATCTAGGCATCGCTGGCGGAGACCTCACCTTTAACCTCGGTGACGACTTCTCCTTCACACTTGATGTCGACAATATCCTCAACAGCTCGCTCAACGGCGAAGGCAACGACACGGGCTTCAGCCTTGTGCAGGCCAACCACCTGGCGGATCAGGATCAGGCCTGGGATGTCAGAATGGACAATGGTGGTGCCCAGAACCACCTGAGCGCGAATGCCGGCGACGCCTTTGGCGCAGAAGGCATGGACGGCAAGGGATGGGACCTCAAGGCCGGCGACGACGCTGCGGGTACCAGCACTGCCGATGCATCGGCTATCCTTGCAAACTCCGGCTTCCATCTGGAACTGGTGCAGGGTGCCAACATGCTCTCCAATGCCGTTGATGTCTCGGTCACAGGCGGTAACTCGCATGTTTCTGATACAGGCGAGGACAGCGGCTCCTGACGAGTACCTCTCTATGAAAAAAGCTGCACCGGCATTCGCCGGTGCAGTTTGCGGTTGAAGGACCGGGTTTGCGTGAAGACGAAGCACCGCCTCTTGGACGTGTGCCGCCCGCCGCCCCAGGCTCTGCCGCGATGATCAGGGAGGAACCTGCAATGCAAATCGACAGAATTTCAGACATGATTGCGCATTTCATCGGCCTGTTCGACACGGTGATCGAGGAAGCGCGTCTAAGAAGCAACTATGCCGAAGGCACGGCACACGCGAACCAAGACCGGTTGTCGGATGATGACGCGGCAAGACTGCTCGACAAGAACTACGACTTGCAGCTTCAGGATTACGATCCCGGCGTTAAATATCGCGCCGGCTATTACGACCTCGACTATCTGCAACCGCATTTCGCCCGCATGGTCGAACACGACATGCAGCAGCTTGCAAATGCGATACCGGTCGATATGTCAGCCGCGCATTTCCGTTTTCCGGGCAGTGTCTCCTTTGAGCAAGAACGCGAACTGGTGGTGCACACCGGCCCCGGCTCGGTTATCGCCCATGTCACGCAGGTCAATATTCTTCAGGACGACGACTATCTGAACATGACGGACGGCCCCAATGTGGCGCGCGACACCAGTTTCGTGACCCAGCGCACCGTCGAGTTCCATAACGAAGCAGCCGTCTTCACGCCCTTTTCCGTTTTCCAGCGCACCGACAGCTACGACGCGTTGCAAGCGCTCGCCAAATCAGCACATGATTATATCGACCATGCGCGCGAAAATGACGTGACGTCCCTTGGAACCGGCGCGGAACAGGATTTCGTTCTCGCCGGCAATGACATCAACGGCCTCTACATCAATGGCTCCATGGCAAGTGAAAAGCCAACGCTCGACGACTTCATGCCGGATCGTGGCATTGCCAAGCCCGCTGAAGAGCCGGAAAAGAGCGATGTTTCGCTGCATGAGGATAGCCCCGCCGGAAACAGCCTCGATGTGGCTGCCGGCGCAAATGTCGTCGCCAACATAGCAACGCTGGTCAATACTGCCGTCATGGCCTCCGTCACCACCGTCATGGGCGATTATCACCAGATCGACGCAATCACCCAGGCCTATGTCTATAGCGACCGCGATGAGGTCGATTCCGTTTTCACGCAGTTCGAAGACCATGCCGCAACCGCCGCCTACAATATTGCGACCTTCTCACGCAGTGTCTATCCGGGCGCGGAAAGCGCCGACAGCAGCCACGATAGTGGTGAAACGCCAATATTTCCCACCGCCTGGCGTGTCAGCGTCCTCGAGGGAGACGTGTCCTTCGTCCACTGGATCGAGCAGTACCAGTTCATCAGCGACAACGACACACTGACGGTTACCTCTTCGGGTGCCAGCGTCAGCTTGCTGAGCGGTGGCAACGCTGCCCTCAACATCGCCAATTTCCTCGGCATCGGCATGCAGTACGATCTGGTCATCGTCGGTGGCAATGTGCTGGACATGAACCTCATCAGCCAGATCGCCGTGCTTTACGACAATGACTGGATCCGCGCCAACCCCGACGCGCCTGAGGGCGCCACCGTTCAGTCCGGCAACAACCTGTTGTGGAACGACGCCAGCATACACAATGTCGGCAGCAACGACCGTTTCGAAACCATGCCGGACTACATGGCGCAGACGGTGAAAGCGATTAACGAGCGTGATCCGAATATGCCGGACGCGCTTGCCCACGATGTCAATTTTGCGGGCTATCAGGGGATTAACGTCCTTTACATCACTGGCAATCTTTATGACGTCAGCATCATCAAACAGGTGAGCGTGCTGGGCGATTCCGACTATGTGACGCAGGCAGCAGCAAAGATTCTCGAAAACAACGAGAACGTCACGATCCATATCGATACCGGCAGCAACGCCGTCATCAATCTCGCGCAGATTATCGATTACGACAGCTTCGGTTCCACCACCTACGTCGCAGGCGGGCTTTATTCGGATGCTATCCTGATACAGGGCGGCATCATCGAAAACGATGCGTCGCAACCGGGTCACCAAGGCCAGCAGCTGGCAAACGAAGTGATCGCTTTTCTGCACGACGATCCCGCCACCATTCAGAATGAATCCGATGGCGTCATCAACGCCGGTCACGACATGTCGTGGTCGAGCGCGCATTCATCCGACGTCATGCAGGCGGTCACTGCATAGGTTTTGACAGGCGGGGAGAGACGCCAGCCGCCAAAGCCGCAAAAACCGCGAGATCACCGAGGGGATTAATAAAAAAATGGATCATATTTCAAGAAAAACCATTGCCGTCGGGCGCTCGCTGGACTTGCCGCTGGATCAGGATGCGGAAGACAGCAAGCTGACTGATGCCTGCATTTCGGCCATAAACGAGGCCGTCGAAAACCTGCGCCACCTGTCCGGCGCGGAACCGACGGCGAAAGCAGCCCCGCCCTCCGCTGAGATCACACTGCCCCGGCCCCTTCCGCAACCTTCCCCATACGCCGAAAAACCGCAAATGCGTGACGTTCCGCAGGAAAGGCCAGTGCCGCCGCAGCAAGACCGCCGCCCCGCCTCGCCGCCGGAGCCGGAAGCAAAGGTGGACAATACCGAGCTGAAAAGCGCACCCGACCTGCCCTTCGTCAAGACCATCGACAATAATGACGGGCCTATCCGTGAAAACGAGCGCCGTCCGGTGACGGGCGGCGGCGGCAACGGCAAGGAGCCGACAGAGAATGGCGGTGGTGGCGGCGGCGGCGGCGGAAGCCAGAGCGGCTTCCACAAGCGCAGTGAACCCGTCAATTTCGCCGCCAGCCTTGCCAAGGGCATCGCTGCGATGCGGCGCAACATGGTGATCGTGATGTTGTTCACCGTCGCCATCAACGTTCTGCTGCTTGCCATCCCGCTCTATCTGTTTCAAATCTCGGACCGGGTCCTGACAAGCCGGTCCATGGATACGCTCGTCATGCTCACGGTCGCCGTTCTCGGCGCGGTTCTACTGCAAGCCTTCCTGGACGCCATCCGGCGCTTCATCCTGATGCGCACCGCTGTCGAGCTTGAAGTGCAGCTTGGCGCGCCGATCCTGTCGGCAGCGGCCCGCGCCTCCCTGCATGGCAACGGCAAGGACTACCAGATCCTGCAGGACCTGCAGCAGCTGCGTTCCTTCATTACCTCCGGCACCCTCATCGCCTTTCTCGATGCGCCGTTGATGCCGCTCTTCATTGTCGTGGTCTATCTTGTTCATCCGCATCTCGGCATCATCATCATGGTCTGCTGCGCGGTGCTGTTCATCATAGCGTGGCTGAACCAGCGCTTCACCGCCAGACAGTTCGCCGAAGCCTCGGGTTATCTGAGCCGCGCCAATTTCCATCTCGATTCCATGTCGCGCAACTCGCAGATCATCAATGCCATGGCGATGATCCCAGAGGCCGTGAAGATGTGGGGTCGTGAAACAGCCGGATCGCTGAAGTCGCATGTGGCGGCGCAGGATCGTAACATCATGTTCTCAGGTGTTTCCAAAGCAGCCCGCATGATTACACAGGTCGCACTCCTGGGTTGGGGCGCGCATCTGTCTCTCGCAGGCGAACTGACCGGCGGCATGGTGATCGCAGCATCCATCATTTCCGGCCGCGCGCTGGCGCCCATCGAAGGAGCGATCGAGGGCTGGCATCAGTTCAACAAATCTGCAGCCTCCTATAGCCGTATCAAGCAGCTTCTCATCACCTCACCGCTCAATTTCCCGCGTCTGCGCCTGCCCAATCCGGAAGGGCGTCTGGATGTGGAACGTATCCTTTTCGTGCCGCCGCCGCAGAAGAAGGTGATCTTGAACGGCATTTCCTTTTCGCTGAAGAAAGGTGAATCCCTCGCCATCATCGGCAATTCCGGTTCCGGCAAGACGACGCTTGGCAAGATGCTGGTCGGCTCCATCCTTCCCACTTCCGGCAATGTCCGTCTTGACCTCATGGACCTGCGCAACTGGGACCAGCGGCAATTCGGTGAAAGCATCGGTTATTTGCCGCAGGACGTGCAGCTGTTCCCCGGCACCATCAAGGCCAATATCTGTCGCATGCGTGACGATGTCGAAGACCGGCAGATCTACGAGGCGGCTGTGCTCGCCGACGTGCACGAACTGATCGCCGGTTTCCCGCAGGGTTACGAAACCGTGGTTGCCGCCGATGGTGCACCGCTTTCGGGCGGCCAGAAGCAGCGCATCGCGCTTGCCCGCGCCTTCTTCGGTGATCCCAAATTCGTGGTTCTGGACGAACCAAACTCCAACCTCGATACGCAGGGCGAACAGGCGCTGGCAAAAGCCATTCTGCACGCCAAGAAACAGGGCATCACCACCGTCACCATCACCCAGCGACCCGCACTTCTTCAGTGCGTCGACAAGATAATGGTGCTGAAGGACGGATCGGTCGCCATGTTCGGCGAACGGATGGACGTACTGAAGGCTATTTCCGGCAATGGCCGGCAAAGTAGCCAGTCTCCGCAGATCGAGGGTTGAGGATCGTCATGTTCAAGAAAAAAACCGCCGTTGCCGTCGCAGAGGTAAAACCCCAGGGCCAGCTTGAGTGGTACAGCGAAGTGCCACGTTCCATTCGCCTCCACAGTTCAATCGGTCTTGCCGTGCTGCTCGCTTCCTTTGGCGGCTTCGGGTACTGGGCCGGCACTGCCCCGCTCTCCGCCGCCATCATTGCCCAGGGTAGCTTTGTAGCCACCGGCAACAACAAGGTCGTGCAGCATCTGGAAGGCGGCATCATCAAGGAAATGATGGTCAGCGAAGGCGACACCGTCAAGGAAGGCGACGTGCTTCTGACGCTCGACAAGACGACGGCGCTCGCCAACGAGCGCATGTTCCAGCTGAGACGCCTTCGCCTCGAAACCATCGTCACGCGCCTGCGCGCCGAGGCGCAGGGCCAAAAAAGCTTCAAGGTGCCTGACATCGTCATGAAGGAAGCCAGCGATCCTGATATCAAATCCATCATCCAGAGCCAGAACATCGTGTTCCACAGCAAGATCGTGAAGCTCGACGAGCAGCTGAATCTCATCGAAAAGAATATCAAGTCGCTGGAGTTTCGTTATACAGGCTATGAGGGGCAGAAGCAGTCCTTCGACCGTCAACTGGCACTTTTGACCCAGGAGCGTGATTCCAAGGAAAGGCTTGCCAAGGACGGTGTCATCCGCAAGACCGACATGCTGGCGCTGGAGCGCGCGATTGCCGATGCCATGGGCGATATCGCCCGTCTGACCGGCGAGATGAACCAGAGCGAGGCTGAAATCGCTAAGTTCAAGCAGGAAGCGGTCATTGCCATCAACGCCAACAAGCAGGCTGCTCTCGACGCACTCGAAACCGCCGAAGCCGATCTGGACAGCGTGCGCGAGCAGGTGCGCGGTGCCGCCGAAGTGCTGGAACGCACCGTCATCCGCTCCCCCGTCAACGGTACCGTGGTGCGCGCCTATTACCACACGGCAGGCGGCGTCATCACCACCGGCAAGCCGATCATGGAAATCCTGCCCGCCCACGTTCCCCTGATCCTTGAGGCGCAGGTTCTCAGAACGTCCATCGACCAGTTGCATGAGGGCCAGACGGCAGCGATCCGCCTTTCGGCGCTGAACCGCCGCACCACGCCGGTTCTGAACGGCAAGGTCTTTTACGTCTCCGCTGACAGCATTGAGGAGAATGCAGGCCTGCAGGTTAAGGACGTCTATATCGTGCGCGTGCAGGTTTCAGACGAGGAGATCGCGAAGGTCCATAATTTCCATCCCGTTCCCGGCATGCCGGCGGATGTCTTGATCCAGACTTCGGAGCGAACCTTCTTCGAATATCTTACCAAGCCTATCTCCGACAGCATGTCCCGAGCATTCAAGGAAAGATGAAGAAATACCGCTTTTCCAGCAAGGTTGGACGGCAGTTTTGCGTCTGGAAAATGCCGTACGCAGAATGGACCTACACTGTCAATCCCGTCCAGATCGGCATAGAATGCCAGTATATGTCTGGTGGGGCGGGAGAACAGCATGGCGGCAATGTCGGATATATTGCTGATGGTCGGCAGGCTGAATTACGTGTGGACCAACACCGAAAGCCTGATGATCTATCTGATCGTCCATCTCCTGAAAGTGGAGAAGGAAGCGGCCATCGTTGTGTTTCTGACGCTCAACACCACACGCGCGCGCATGGATCTCATCGAGCGTCTGGCAAAGCTTCCCTCAACGCCAGCGCCGGATCGCAAGACCATTCTCTCCATCATGGCGCGGCTCAAGAAAGAATCGAAGACGCGCAACAAATACAATCATTGCATCTACTCCTTCGACGAGAAGGGCGAAATCGCCAGCACCCAGCTCATGCGACTGGTGGAGGACGAAACCCAGGTCCGTTACGGCAAGGTAGAACGCATGGACGAGAAAGAAATCGAACACCTCGAGAAATCCATCGCCGACATCGTCTCCGTCAGCAAGGACATGTGGAGTTTCATCCACGCCAGCCCGCACGTCTCATCGGACTACCTCTAGGATCGGGCAGAGCGAACGCTCAGGCTCGCGTCTGTAACCGCACGCCAATCGCGGGATGAGTTTCGCTATTCTGCATGGCTTTCGCCGGAAGGCACAGTTTTCCGGCGGCGAAATACAGCAGGAACGAACCGATCTGGAATGGGAAGATGATATCGATCTCCACGAAGGAGCGGACGACGAACAGCGCGCAGATGGCAAAGAGAATGACGCCCTGCGGATCGCTCTGGCGCATCAGGACCGAGCGCAGATGGCCGAGCAGCGTTCCGTAAAGCACCATGCCGAGCAGAACCATGCCGACGATGCCATTCTCCACCACCGTCTCGATATAGGTGTTGTGAAAATGGAAGCCGCTGCGTCCGGTGATGAAGAAGTCGTTCCACAGGCGCTCGGCATCGGCAAAACCCACCACCCAGAACCCCTGGTAACCAACGCCGAGGATCGGTGTCTGCTTTGCCGCTTCGATGCCCTGCTGCCAGAGATAGGTGCGTCCTGTCAGTGTCGAATCCTTGCCGAAAAGGCCGAGAATGGCATCAAGCAAGCCGAACTGCAGGGACGCAACCACCAGCAATATGCCAAGACCGCCAAGTGCGAAAAAGGTCATCTTGCGGTTGGCCGGTGAAAGCATGCCAATCGGGATGAAACCGATGATGAGGGCGACCACCGCCGCCGTGGTAATGGTGGATGTGGCCGATTGCGAAGCAATTAGGCTATAGGCCGATAAGAGCCCGGTGACGCCCGCGACCGGCAGCCAGATACCCCTTTGCTTGAGGATCAGCACGGATGAGACGGCAAAAATGACGCCGAGCGAGGCGTAAAAGCCAAGCTGGTTCTTCGATGAGAAAGCCCCGACGAAACTGTAGGTTCCATCAAGCGCATCGAAAAGGTGGACACCGAACAGCAGCGAATAGAGCAGAATGACGGTGATACCGATCAACGCCCCACGCGTCAGCGTGCGGATGGAGACCACCCGCATGGCGATAAGTGCACAGACGATATGCGTCATATACTGGATCGATGCGCGCATGGTGACCGATGCTGCCTCCGACCAGAAGCTCGACAGCACGGTCAGGATGCCGAAGGCGAATATCCACAGATAGCGCGGATAGTTACCCAGCACGCGCCGGTAATTGACCACTACAAGGGGCAGCCACATGCCATAATAGGCCAGAACCGAGATTTGCCCGAAACGCGACGAATAGGCGAAAACGAAGAATGACAGCGCAATCGCCGCCATTCCGTAGACTTCATTGCGTTCGGGATCGATCAGTGCCGATTTGGCGATCCGCATGAAAACCTCACTGCATCAGGATTTCGGACGAGACCTTTATGACGTCGCCTGGCTGGAGCATGGCGTTTTCATCCACCTTCACTTCCTTCGGCTTGCCGTTTTCCTCACGCACCACGACGTAGCTGATTGTCGCGGATTTTCCCGACGGATCGAAACGGATCGCCTCAGCCGATTGCGCAAGCGCCTCCGACATCAATTCCCGGCTGGTACCCAGTTGCAGATTGAGCTTGTCGAGTTCCGCTTCCGTGTCCTGCAATTCCTTGGAGCGCTGTGCCACCCAGTCGTTGCGCAGGTTGATTTCATCCTGGGTCGCCTTGTTGATATCCTGCTTGGCCCGCAATGACTGCGTGTCGATATCGAGCAGTGCGGCTTCCACCTCTGCTGCCCGTTCTTCCGCGGAAATACGCCGTTGCGATAGCGCAAGGCCCTGCTCGTTCAGCCGGTTGACGCGGTCTCGGTCCTCATTGGCAAGCTCGAGCTGGCGGTTTTGCGTTTCCGATTTCTTCTTCAGCGATTCAACTTCGCTTTCCAGGAGCGCATGCAGATCCGTCAACGCCTTAAGCTGCAAAGTGTAACGCTCGGTGCGCGATTTCATCAGCGCGCTTTCGCTGGCGAGAAGCGCGTCGATCTCGGCAATCTTTTCCATCTCCGGCGTCTTGGCGATGACTGTGTCACCCTTGACCTCGGCGATCAACCGCGCCTGACGGGCAAGCAGCCTTGCGCGCTGGTTGTCGTAAACGGCTGCGTCGCCGCGGGCGTTGATGAAGTCGCGGGCAAAACGCTGCCCGGCATCGGAGCGCCGCAACCCACCGGCAAGGCTTACGGCCTTCAACACCGTGAGATTGGCAGCATAGGGATATTCCCCGGGCGTCTGTACATCTCCGCTGAGGAAGATCGGCCGGAACTGGGCGATTTCGACAGAAGCCGACGGCAGGTTGCGAAGGGCGAACTTGCTCTGAAGCTGGGCTCCAATCGCCTCACCGACTTCCGCGGACGTCTTCCCCGCCACATCCAGCTGGCCGATGAAGGGCAGCGACAGCGCGCCGGATGGGCCGACAGAATAATCGCCGTTGATGACATCCCAGTTGCGGATGCTGCCATCGGCCGGCTGCCATTCGGCAACGCGGATGCGCAGCTTGTCGGCGGTGCCGAGCTTGTATTGAGCGCCTTCCGCAGCCATTGCGGAAAGCGGCGCTCCGAATGCGACGGATGCGACAAGCAGAAGGGCGGAGAAAGTGCGTCCGGCGGTTCTTTTTACAAGCGGACGGCTGGCGACGGCAATAGGACCGTTCATCGGGAAACTCCCTGTTTGCGGATCGCCGCGCGGGCGATCAGGCGATAGAGCAGCCGGACGGTGCCGGCTGCACAGCGCCGCAAAAAGCGGCCATTATGATTTGCACCAATGACGCACCCAAAGACCGGACTTGGGATCCCGGTCAGGGTGCGTGGCAAAACAAAGATCGATAAAGCCAAACTCAATATCGGTTTTCAGTAGCTTCCGCGTGAAAGGCACACGGCGGGAATGGTCTTGACGATGATGAAGACGTCCTGTCGCATCGACCAGTTCTGCACATATTGCGTGTCGAAAGCCACGCGGGTCTTGTAGCTTACGTCATTGCGGCCGCTGATCTGCCAAAGGCCGGTCAGGCCCGGACGGGTGCTGAGGTAATAGGCGGCATCGCTTTCGTAGTAGCTCAGCTCCTCGTCGACAACGGGGCGCGGGCCAACGACGCTCATTTCGCCGCGGATGATGTTGAGAAGCTGCGGCAGCTCATCAAGGCTGAGCTTGCGCAGCACGGCACCAACTGCGGTTACGCGCGGATCATTCTTGAGTTTGCGGGTCGCACGCCATTCCTCGGCGGCTTCCGGATTGGCGGCAAGATATTGCCGCAACATTTCATCACCGTTCATCGCCATCGTCCTGAATTTCAGGCAATGGAAATAGCGGCCATTATGTCCCACACGCCGATGCCCATAAAAGATCGGGCCGGGATCGGACAATTTCACCAGTGCGGCGATCAACAGAAAAATCGGGCTGAAGATGAGCAGCGCAAGCACGGCCGATGTCATATCGAAGCTGCGTTTTGCGATGCCCCCGATAGGGAAACTGACATCGAAGTCTTCGGAACTGCTGAGTGTCTGTTCAGCCGATTGGGTCGCGGACTTCATAGAGAGAACTCCATTTATGTTTTGCGATTGGTCGGTGCCCGGAGGCGTGTCTTTCCGTCTAAAAGAGATAACAAGTCTGTGTTCTGAATTTGATGCTAATGGATTTTTTGTAAGGCACATTGCCCCTGACCGTCTATGCGATTTCTTGCGAGAGCGGCCGATCAACGTCAGGGCAATATTAACGGTTGCATAAAAAAGCAACAAATGTGCCGGCGGCCATGTGTTGAGAGCATGGGTGCCGCTCCCGCATGTATTGCGTTTTCGACAACAGATAGTCTTTTCTTATATGTTTCTTGTGACTTAATCAGGTGAGACAGGAACGCCAAGAACAGCCATGCGTCGGGAAGAATATTAAATTTTTTTGCAGCGCAGCAAGATTGTGGCAATGCATATAAAATTTGACATATTAGCCGGGATTTTTTTGCCGGCACGCCGACTTCGCCAAGAAAAAGCGATGGAAAAATTGCAAAAGCGGCGCAAAAGCGGCAAAATAATGGCAGGAACCCGTATCAAAGTTAGGTCGGATCGTAGAAAATCTCTCCGGCTGGACCATATTATCTCCGGCCACAACGGTCCCACCACCATTCCAGCGTGACTTTACGCGAAAAGCCATGGAATCAGAAGGTGGGTGGCGTGCAGGCACTGATGACCTCGCACGGCACTGGACCAACGCAGCGGAAGCGGTGCGGCCTGCGGCTTTCGAAATAATAGGCATCCCCCGGACCGAGCACCCGCCGCTCCTCGTCGACCGTCACCTCCAGACGCCCGGAGAGGATGATACCCCCCTCTTCTCCATCGTGGACCAGTGGCACCTTGCCGGTATCGGCACCCGGCTGGTAACATTCCTTCAGGATTTGCAGGCTGCGACCAAAAACATTTTCGCCCACCTGCCGGAAGGATATCGGCCCCTTGCCGATTTCGACCAGTTCATCCGCGCGGTAAAATGCCTTGCGGCTGGTCTCCGGCTCGTAGGCGAAAAATTCGGCAAGGCCGATCGGTATACCGTCGAGAATGCGCTTCAGCGCGCCGACGGACGGGTTGGAGGTGTTGGATTCGATCAGGGAAATCGTCGAATTGGTAACGCCGGCGCGTCTTGCCAGTTCACGCTGGGAAATATTGTGACGCAGCCGCAAATGGCGCAAACGCCCGCCTATATCCACCGACATGCGTGATCCCCCGTTGCCGTTGTTCGAAATATCGAAAACTACCTTTCCCGCCTATAACATTTTCAATGGCTTGGCCACAGCGAGAAAAGGGCTTGTTCAGCCCGGAAAATAGCTTTCAATCACCGGCACCGAACAGGAGAACCGTTATGGACAACCCCAACCGATCCAACTCCACCTCACTCGACAGCTACTGGATGCCATTTACCGCCAACCGGCAGTTCAAGGCCAATCCCCGCCTGCTGACGAGCGCGGAGGGCATGTATTACACCAGCAATGACGGTCGTCAGGTTCTCGACGGCACAGCTGGCCTGTGGTGCGTCAATGTCGGCCATGGCCGACACCAGATTGCATCCGCCGTCAAACACCAGCTTTCGACCATGGATTATGCGCCCTCGTTTCAGATGGGCCATCCCGTCGCCTTCGAATTCGCCGAGCGGCTGGCGGAAATCGCGCCCGGCCCGGAAGGCGCGAAGCTCGACCGCGTTTTCTACACCGGCTCGGGTTCTGAATCAGTCGATACGGCGCTGAAGATTGCCATCGCCTATCAGCGCGCCATCGGTCAGGGCACCCGCAGCCGCCTGATCGGCCGTGAGCGCGGTTATCACGGCGTCGGTTTCGGCGGCATCTCCGTTGGTGGCCTTGTCAACAACCGCCGTGTTTTCCCGCAAATCTCGGCCGACCACCTGCGTCACACCCACGATCTGGCGAAAAACAGCTTCGTAAAGGGCCAGCCCGAGCATGGTGCTGAACTGGCAGACGATCTGGAACGGCTGGTTGCCCTGCATGGGGCCGAAACCATCGCGGCCTGTATCGTTGAACCGGTAGCCGGCTCCACCGGCGTGCTGGTGCCGCCGAAGGGTTATCTGGAGCGCCTGCGGGCCATCTGCGACAAGCACGGCATTCTGTTGATCTTCGATGAGGTCATCACCGGTTTCGGCCGTATGGGCTCGTCCTTTGCCAGCAACTACTTCGGCGTGACGCCTGACATCGTCACCACCGCCAAGGGGCTGACCAACGGCGCAATCCCGATGGGTGCGGTTTTCACCAGCCGCAAGGTGCACGATGCGTTGATGCATGGACCGGACAACCAAATCGAGCTGTTCCACGGCTATACCTATTCCGGACATCCGGTTGCCTGCGCCGCCGGCATCGCCACGCTCGACATCTACCGCGACGAAGGGCTCTTTACCCGTGCGGCAGAAATGCAGGATGTCTGGCACGACGCGATCCATTCGCTGAAGGGCCTGCCCAATGTCATCGACATCCGCACCATCGGCTTCATCGCCGGCATCGAGCTGCAATCGCGTGATGGAGCTATCGGCGCGCGCGCCTATGACGTTTTCGTGGATTGCTTCGAGCGCGGTCTGCTCATTCGCGTCACCGGCGATATCATCGCCCTTTCGCCGCCGCTTATCGCCGAAAAATCCCATTTCGACGATATCGTATCGATCTTGGGCGACGCGCTGAAAAGAGCGGATTAAAAGTATAAATCGCTAATAAATAAAAGGCTGCAATTTCTATTGCAGCCTTTTTGCATTTATCAAGGCCGCAACAAAAATAGATCATTTCTTAAGCATATTCTATTAAATTCCCGCAGTATAACCAACCGAGCGGGAATGGCCTCATGGCGTCGATTCAGAAAAAGATTATATTGGCAAGCATTGCAATATTTTCCATCACCGGAAGCGCGGCGGGGGTCGGTATCTGGGCGACGAATACGCTCAATCGCAATAGTACGGATGTATCGCGGTCCGCGGAGATACTTCACAATCATATGCGTGCCGACATGATGCACGATGCGCTGCGCTCAGACGTGCTGGCAGCCATTCTTTCCACGAATGATACGATGGGCCTGTCGTTCGACGCGGTAAAGGCCGACCTTGCCGAACATGAAGCCACTTTCCTTGAAGCAATGAAGCTAAACAAGGCGCTTACCGAAGGCACGAACGCCAAGGCCGTCATCGATAGCGTTGAAAAGCCGCTTCAGTCCTATCTTGAAAGCGCCAAGACGGTGGTTGGCCTCGTCAACTCCGATCCGGGCGCAGCGACAAAAATGATTCCGGACTTCATGCGCCAGTTCACCACTCTCGAAACCGCGATGGAAACGGCGAGCGAACAGATCGACGCGCTTTCCGAAGCAACTGTCGCGGAAAGCCAGGAGACGAAAGCGGTAATCGAGCTCGTATTAAAAGGGCTGCTGGTTCTGGCGACACTCTTCTGCGTAGGCCTCTTTATCCTCACCCGCAAAACGGTAACGGGTCCAATCCTGCGCCTGTCGAAGACGATGGAAATCCTTGCCAGCGGCGACACGTCACAGCCACCTTCAGGCATCGACCGGAAGGACGAGATCGGCTCCATGTCCGGCGCGGTCGAAATATTCCGGCAGGCGGCGATTGCCAATCGGGCGCTCGAAGAACAGGCCGCAGCAGCCAGACTGCAGGCAGAAGCCGATCAGGCGGCCGCGCGGCAGCAAGCGGAGGACGATGCGTCTGAGCGGCTGCGCATCGCCACTTCCGGTCTTGCGACAGGACTGAAGCGGCTGGCATCGGGCGATCTGGCGTTTCAGCTCGATCAGGCCTTTGCCCCTCAATTCGAGGCCTTGCGTCACGATTTCAACAGCTCAGTGCGTCAACTCGGCGAAACGCTGTTCGCCATTTCCGATGGCATCAGCACGATTGACGGCAGCAGCCGGGAAATCGCCGCAGGTGCCGGCGATCTTTCCCGCCGCACGGAAAATCAGGCAGCGTCCCTGGAACAGACCGCAGCAGCGCTCGATGAAATCACGGTCAATGTTTCAAACGCCAACAAGCGTGCCGCCGAAGCGCGGCTCGCCGCCACCGATGCCAACCACAGCGCCTTGAAATCTGTGGAGGTTGTCAGCCATGCGGAAGAGGCGATGCGCCGTATCGAAACCTCGTCCCGGCAGATCACCGGCATCGTCGGCGCCATAGACGAGATCGCCTTCCAGACAAATCTTCTGGCGTTGAATGCAGGCGTGGAAGCAGCGCGCGCCGGTGAAGCCGGCAAGGGATTTGCCGTAGTCGCGCAGGAAGTGCGCGATCTCGCCCAGCGCGCAGCAAAGGCCGCAAGCGAAATCCGCGATCATATCCGGCAATCCTCGGCGGAAGTGGAAAGCGGCGTGAAACTGGTTCTCGACACCGGCACGGCGCTGAAGGATATCGGCGAGCGTATCGCCGGCATCGATCGCCATATGAACGCCATCGCCACATCGGCGACCGAACAATCGACCGGTCTTGCCGAAATCAACGCGGCGGTAAACTCCATGGATCACGCCACCCAGCAAAATGCGGCCATGGTGGAGCAGTCCACTGCGGCTTCTGCAATGCTCGCCGCCGAAACGGCAAAGCTGCGCTCGCTTGTATCGCGGTTCCGTCTGGAGATGGAGAGTGCCGGTAGCCGCGACGTTACCCGTCGCGTGGCCTGAGGTCGCTGCCGTAAATCGAGCCGGCAGCAGCAGTTATCGAAGCGCTGTGATTGCGCCTTCATTCACCAGCCATTTCCAGCCGCCTTATCAGGCGGCTGGAAATTTTGTCTATCAATAGGTCTGCATTGGCTGCGACAGGCCGTCGCCGACCACGCCGCCGCCATACTGCGCCACGGGCACGCCCGCCTGCCCGATAGGAACACCCTGCTGTGCCGGCCCGAGCGCCGTGACCACAATCGGCGTACCATCGGGCACACGGTTATAGAGGTCGACAATATCCTGGTTCAGCAGACGCACGCAGCCGGAGGAAACCGACTTGCCGATCGTCCACCATTCCGGCGAGCCGTGCAGACGGTAGATCGTGTCCTTGCCGTCCTTGAAGATATAAAGTGCACGCGCACCGAGCGGGTTCTTGAGGCCCGGCTCCATGCCGCCGTTGCGGCCGCTATAGGGTTCCAGCTCAGGCTGGCGGGCAATCATCTCGTCGGGAGGGGTCCAGCGCGGCCATTGACGCTTGTACTGGATGACGCCGCGTCCGGCCCATTCGAAGCCCGCGCGGCCGAGACCGACGCCGTAACGCATGGCCTGGTTGTTCTCGTAGGTGAGATAAAGGAAATGGTTGGCGGTATCGACCACGATGATGCCGGGACGCTCACCGGTGGGGTTTTCCACCATTTGCCGCAGGAACTGGCGCGGGATGCGCTTGTAGGGAATTTCCGGCAACGGAAACTGCTCGTCGGGCTTCGGACCGTACATCAGGGCATACATCGGGTCGTCGGCGGGGGCGGTTGGCCGTGTAGCCTCACGCGCGGTGGTGTTGCAGCCCGCAAGGCCAGCAAGCGCCAATCCGCCCGCTCCAAGCAGGAAACCTCGCCGGGTCGTTGTCGTGTCGTTCAATTGAAAAACCTCATTTGCGTCATCTTACGCTGGCAAAGGGATCTGCCAGCGCCGCCTCGGGGCGGCTTATAGGGTACTTCGTGCCGGAGACCTGCGATGCCATGGCCTTTGCGCCACTGGATTTCAGGATGGCACGGAAGCTCGGGTGCATGCCGCCGTCTACATACGCGCTGACCGGGGCAGAAGTTCCCTCGTTCATCGCGGCGGCAAATTTCTGTTGCTCTTCGGCCAGTTTCGACGCCACCAGCGGATCCGGCTGGTTTATCGCAGGTGGGCAGACCGCCAGCGGATCGGCAGGCTCACCGCCGGCAAATTCGCTGTTAAAAACGTATCGCCGGCCGCAAACGGAAACCTTTGGCTGGCGGCGCGTCACCTCGAAATAGTCATAGCCTTCCTTGAGCGTCTTCCAGAAGGGCATATTGGGATCGTCCCGATTCGCTACCATGTTCCGCGCGCTCATGCGGAAGGGATAGGCCTGAACCTGAAAGCGGTCCTGCCCGCCCTGCAAAGCGCGCGCCACCACCGCATAAATCTCGCCGACCTGTTGATCGGTCATCGCGTAACAGCCTGACGAAGAACAGGCGCCATGCACCATCAACGCTTCGCCGGTGTAACCAAGCGCCGATTCCAGCCGGTTGGGATAGCCAAGATTGAAGGAGACGTAATATTGCGAATTGGGGTTCAGCATGCCTGCAGAGACATGATAAAATCCTTCCGGCGCCTGCCGGTCGCCCGTCTTCATCTTCGGGCCAAGTTTTCCGGACCAGCGGCACATGGGATAGGTCTTGAGCAGCGCATAGTTACCGGTCTTGTCGATCTTCCAGACCTCAAGCTCGCTTTCCTGCTTGAAAATGCGAACGAGAACCGGGCTTTCCGGGCGCATGCTCTTGGCAGACATCTGCGCCATCATCTTGGATGACAGCTTCGGCGGGTCCTTTTTGACGCTGTCGAGACCCATGGAGGTGCACGCGGCGAGACCGCCGCCGATCGCGACGACCGCAGCTATTCTCATTCCCGCTTTTACCTTGCGCAGCAGCCTCGCACTTGCGAAGTTCAGCAATGCATTCATACCCATGGATCGTTCTGCCCGCCCGATTTGCCCGCCTTTGCGGCAGAGGCTTAACTAGCGAAGGTGGCCATATGGCGGCAACCTCCCGCAAGGACAAAGTCTCGTGAACAGACGTTACCCATTCGTTAATCATACGCACACAAGCCTGTGATGGAACTGCCGCTACCGAAGAAGCCCCTGCCCGCCATCGATCCATACCGGCGTTCCGGTGATATGGCGCGACTGGTCGGATGCCAGAAAACCGATCAACGCAGCAACATCCTCGCTCGTCCCTGCAACCCCGCCGGTGACAGGAATGTCACCCGCCGGAAAACGGACTGGCACTTCGGTCCTGTCGCGCCCGCGTATGTCGGTATTTTCGTCAATCGCCGTTTCAATTTCGCCCGGACACACCGCGTTGACACGGATGCGATGACGCCCGAGCTCCAGCGCCAGTTGCTGGGCCATGGCAAGCTGCCCGGCCTTCGTCACCGAATAGGCAGTAGCGCCCGGCGAGTTGAAAGTGCGTGTGCCGTTGATGGAAGAGACGATAACGATGGAGCCGCCACCCGCCGCCTTCAGATGCGGCACACTGGCATGGATAGTGAGATAGGTGCCTCGCAGGTTGATGCGGATCGTATCGTCCCACTCCGAAGGCGTCAGCTCGTCAATCGGCGCCCAGACGCCGTTGACGCCCGCATTGGCCACCACGACATCCAGACGGCCGAAAGCATCCGCAAGCTCTGCAACTGAGTGTCGCATCGCTGCCTCTTCCGCCACATCGGCGACGAGGACCTTAGAAGCGCCGGCTAAGGCGGATATCTCATTTTCCACCGCCTGCAGTTCAGATTCGGTACGGCCGAGAAGGCCTACGGAAAAGCCTTCCGCAGCCAGATGAAGGGCAGCAGCCCGGCCGATGCCGGAGCCAGCGCCGGTGACGAGGGCGACTTTACCATTGGCCAATGTCACAGCCCTCCTTTTCTCGACGCGATCGAGGTGACCGTTGCCGAGACGGGGTCGCTCGCCGGAAAACTGTCTTCCAGCCCCTCTTCCAGTTCCTCTTCAAGAATGTCACGATCCTTCGATGTGCGGGCGCTCGCCTGACCGTGCGGGGCTTCATCCTGCGCGGTGCCGAGAGCGGAAAACTGCGACGGCGCATCGGCACCTTGACGCGTTCCGAATGCCGTCAGCTGAACCATCACCGCGCTCGCGCGTTTGATGGCCTCCGCATCGTCGACGCCATCAAGACCGTCGGCAAGGCGGACCGAGACCTGATCGCCGTCGCTGCCGACAAATTCCACGGAAATCACTCCGTTATCCCGTTTTACATAGGTCGTAGAAAGTTGCATGACATGCCCTCCGATTTGAAAAAGCATCGGCGTAATCCGATGCGACAACACACTGAAACCTGAATTCACAACGATGGCAGAGCAGAAGGGGTTCCAGATGGATCAGGCCTTGGGCCCGGAAATGCAGGAGCGCTTCTTTCAGCGCGATCCCGTTGACGTTGCCCGCGCCCTCATCGGCGTGGAATTCCGCGTCGGCAATACCGGCGGCATCATCGTGGAAACCGAAGCCTATCATCCTGATGATCCGGCATCCCATAGTTTCAATGGGCAGACCCCACGCACCAAGGCGATGTTCGGCCCGGCCGGCCATCTCTATGTCTACCGGTCCTATGGCATTCACTGGTGCGCAAATTTCGTATGCGCTCCGGGCTCCGCCGTGCTTCTGCGCGCCATCGAACCCCTTACCGGCATAGACATGATGAAACTGCGGCGAGGAACTGACAAACTAAAACTGTTATGTTCCGGCCCCGGCAGGCTTTGTCAGGCCTTGGCCATCACCGGAGAAATGGACGGAGAACCGCTGGATCGCCCGCCGTTTTTCCTCCGTCTGCCAAAGGAGGCCGCTGCCGTTACCAGCGGCAGACGCATCGGCATAAGCCGCGCGCAGGATTATCCGTGGCGCTTCGGGCTTGAAGGCTCGGCCTTCCTCAGCAAGAAATTCGAACAGGCCTGAAACCTACAAGACCTTCGGCGGTCCGTCGTTTTCATCTGGATTGGGGGTTGGCGCCTCGTCCGGCAGCCTGTCGGGCTCTGGCTCTTTGACCGGCGGTATATCCGGCTGTGGCGGCACCGGCATTGGCGGGTCTGGATAGGGTTCAACGGGAACAGTTGGCATTGCAACTCCTGATATAAACGCTTCGTCCAATGCGGAATCGAAATGCGTTTTCATTTGCTGGGACAACGCGAGAGCGCCGCCCCTCGTCAGGCGGCGCAACACCCAATTCGCCCATCGGTCAAATGCCGGTCAGGTCCCTTCGGTTTCATTGCGCCGCCCTGCGGATTGTACAGGGCAAACGCAGGAAAACGCCGGTCAGTTCCGTTTTTTTGGGAAGCTTTTGCGAGGGCTCAGGCGAAACCGAGCGAGCTGCGGGAAATATCGCGGTTTTCGCAATAGTCGCGGGAGTGGGCCTCATGTCCGTGTTCGCGAGCGGTGGAACGGGTCAGTTCCGGGCTGGGTACGTTGAGCAGCGCATCGGCATAGGTACCGGTTGCCTCCACGTCATCGATCACAGTCTGTTGTTGCGGCTTTAAAAATTCAAACATCGGTCACCTCCTTCAACACGTCCCCTCAACGCGCTGGCCCAGGTCCTGTTCCAAAAGGCCTGTGCAGCTTCGATTATACACGAGATGATGCTGCCGTATAGGCGATGAAAGACGAACGGCAATCAATTGACGTTCACAAAATGGAATGGAATCAGTGAGCTATGGCGACGAGCTCAGGCTGGACCGACCGATTCCCGCAAGATCAGTTCGACCGGCCACAATTCCTGAACCTCGCGGACGGGACGGCCGCCGACGATCTGCAGAAGCAGGTCCGTAACCCGCATGCCAGCCATGCGCATGGGCGAGCGGGTGGTGGAAAGCGGCGGCATCATGCTTTCCGGAGTGAGGTAAGGAAACACGTCGTCATGGGCGATGACGGATACGTCCTTGCCGATCACCAATCCCAGCTGGGTTGCCGCGCGATAGACGCCCTGCGCCGTCATCATCGCGCCGGCGACGAAGGCGGTCGGGCGCGGCGTCTGCTCCAGCAGCGAGCGGGCGAAACGGAAGGCGGCATCTTCGCTGAAATGCTCGCTCATCATGAGGCGCGGATCAGGCGTGATGCCATGGGTCGCCAGCGCATCGCGAAAACCCTGTTCGCGGTCCTGCACGAATGTACGGCCTGTCGGGCCGTTGATCATCGCGATGCGACGGTGGCCACGTTCCAGAAAATGGATTGTCGGACGATACGTCACATCATGATTGTCGATATCGAGCCAGGCGTGCTCGAACGCCGTCTTCGAGCGGCCATGCACGATAAAAGGCACGCCCAGGCGATTGAGCAGCGCGATGCGCTCGTCCTCCGGACGCGGCGAATGCACGATTATGCCATCCACCCGTCCGCTCGAGGCCAGCCGGCTGAAAATCGCCAGCTCTTCCTCAATGTTATTGTCGACGGTGACGCTGACGAGAATATCGGTCTCTTCGCCTTCAAGCCGCGTCGCCATGCCGCCCATGAATTCCGAAAAGAAATGCCCGCCGCCCGAACGGCCCATCACGACACCGATCGCGCCGGCCCTGCCTGTTGCCAGCCTGACCGCGTTGGCATTGGGCCGATAGCCGTATTTCAGCGCAGCATCCATCACCCGCTGGCGCGTTTCTTCACGCACCTCGGGATAGCCGCCAAGCGCGCGGCTGACGGTTGTGGGCGACAGCCCGACCTTTTCTGCGAATTCCTTGAGCTTCATGTTTTCTGCCAATTTGCTCCTGCATGCGTTGCCGCCGCAGATTTTTCAAGCGGACAAAAATTGAAATCGCTTTCAATTTATTCCCACCTGAAACCTTACAGTTCGCCATTTCGAAAGGCAAACCCTACGTAACAACATCCGAAGATGCCTAATTTCCACGCCATAAGAAAGAGTATTGACAGATTTGTCGGCTTTTGCGAACTTCACACCAGTCAAAAGCGCTTTCAATTTTGAGGATGATTGGAAGCGTCAACGGAGGAGTTTGACAATGAATATTTCCATGAAGACTTTGTTGCTGTGTGGCAGCGTGCTGTCTGCGGCAGTTTCCGCGCAGGCGGCCGAACTTTCCATCGCCGCCAACTCGACCGGCAAGAACATTGCATTTTTCAAGGAGCGGATCGCCGCCTTCGAAAAAGAGACCGGCCACAAGGTCAATCTCGTCACCATGCCGTCATCGTCCAGTGAGCAGTTCAGCCAGTACCGGCTATGGCTTGCCGCGGGTAACAAGGATGTCGACGTCTACCAGACGGACGTGATCTGGGCACCGCAGCTCTCCGACCAATTCGTGGACCTGACCGAAGCGACGAAGGATGTCATCGGCGATCATTTCCCCTCCATCGTGGCGTCGCAGACCGTGGACGGCAAGCTTGTCGCCATGCCGATGTTCACCGACGCGCCCGCACTATTCTACCGCAAGGACCTTCTTGAAAAATACGGCAAACAGCCGCCCAAAACCTGGAAGGAACTGGGCGAGACCGCCAAGGAAATTCAGGACAAGGAGCGCACAGCCGGGCAGAAAGACCTGTGGGGCTTTGTCTTCCAGGGCAGCGCCTATGAGGGCCTGACCTGCAACGCTCTGGAATGGATTGCGTCTGCCGGTGGCGGCCATATCGTTGAGACCAACGGCGACATCTCCATCAACAACGAGAAAGCCGCAGCCGCGATTGAAGCCGCCAAGGGCTGGGTCGGCACCATCGCGCCGCAGGGCGTGCTTGCCTATAAGGAAGAGGAAGCACGCGGCGTCTGGCAGACCGGCAATTCCGTCTTCATGCGCAACTGGCCCTATGCCTATGCGCTTGGAAACGGTGCCGACAGCGCCATCAAGGGCAAATTCGGCGTCACGCCGCTGCCGGCCGGTGAAGAGGGTGCGGCACCCGCCTCAACGCTCGGCGGCTGGAACCTCGCCGTTTCGAAATATTCCGACGATCAGGAAGCTGCCATCCAGCTCGTGAAGTTCCTCGCATCGAAGGATACCCAGAAGATGCGTGCGATCCAGCTTTCCAACATGCCTACGATTGCCTCGCTTTACGACGACAAGGATGTCGCGGACGCACAGCCTTTCATGCCGACATGGAAGCCGATTTTCCAGACCGCCGTTCCACGCCCCTCCGCCTCGGCAAAGGTGAAATACAACGAGGTTTCGGCCAAATTCTGGGGTGCCGTGCACAACACGCTCTCCGGCAACGGCACGGCGGCGGAAAACCTTGAGCTCCTTGAAGTCGAACTCACCGATCTCAAAGGCAACGGCTGGTAATCCGGCTTGTGTGGGAAACGGTCTCGCCTGAGCGTTTCCCACACCCCAACTGCGAGATATCCCCATGAACGATACCGCCCTTCAAAGACCGGTCGCGGCATCCGGCACCGGCTCCGATCTTCAGTCGGAACGCCTGAAATCCGCATGGCTGTTCCTTGCCCCCACGTTTCTGGTGCTTGCGACGGTGGCCGGCTGGCCGCTGGTGCGCACCGTCTGGTTCAGCCTCACCGACGCGTCGCTGACCAATCTCGACGGCGCACAATTCGTCGGCTTCAAGAACTACCTCACCTGGATCACGCTCAGCAGCGGCCGCACCATCTATCGCGGCCTGCTGGCGGATCCCGCCTGGTGGGGCGCGGTTCTGAACACGCTGAAATTCACCATTCTTTCGGTCAGCTTCGAAACCGTTCTCGGCCTTATCGTTGCGCTGGTGCTGAACGCGGAATTCAAGGGACGCGGCCTCGTGCGCGCCGCCATCCTCGTTCCATGGGCCATTCCCACCATCGTCTCGGCGCAGATGTGGGCGTGGATGCTGAACGACCAGTTCGGTATCTTGAACGACCTGTTCCTCAATCTCGGGCTGATCTCCCACAAGATCGCATGGACAGCCAATCCGGACACTGCAATGGTCGCCGTGCTGATTGTCGATATCTGGAAGACGACGCCCTTCATGGCGCTGCTCATTCTCGCCGGCCTGCAAATGGTGCCGAAGGACATGTACGAGGCGGCGAAGGTGGACGGCATCCACCCCGTCAAGGTATTCTTCCGCGTCACCCTGCCGATGATCCGGCCAGCGCTCATGGTTGCCGTCATCTTCCGCATGCTGGATGCGATGCGCGTCTTCGACCTCATCTATATTCTGACGCCGAATAACGCCCAGACCCGCACGATGTCGGTGCTGGCGCGTGAGAACCTGTTCGATTTCGACAAGTTCGCCTATGGCGCAGCCGCTTCCACCATGCTGTTCCTCATCATCGCCTCGATAACAGTCGTTTATATGTGGCTCGGGCGCGTCAACACAGATGGAGCTTCGCGATGACCCTGCCAAGCATCCTGAAAACCACCGCCTTTTATGCGCTGGTCGCCGTCATCATGGTGATTTCGGTATTCCCGTTCTATTACGCGATACTGACCAGCCTGAAATCCGGCTCGGCGCTGTTCCAGGTGAACTACTGGCCGCGTGAATTCTCGTTGACCAATTACAACTTCGTCATCGGCAACGGCACGTTCCTGCGCAATCTCGGCAATTCGCTGTTCGTTGCATCTTCAGTCGTCGTACTGTCGCTGTTCCTTGCGGTAACGGCGTCCTATGCGCTGGCCCGTGTCCGTTTCCGGGGCCGCTCGCTGCTTCTGCTCACCATCCTCTCGGTTTCGATGTTTCCGCAGATCGCCGTTCTGGCCGGGCCTGTTCGAACTTATCCGCTGGGCTGGCATCTTCAACACGCCGCTCGCGCTGATCTTTTCCTACATGATCTTTACCCTGCCCTTCACTGTCTGGGTGCTGACGACATTCATGCGCGACCTGCCGATCGAAATCGAGGAAGCGGCAATCGTCGATGGCGCAACGCCATGGGTCATCATCACCCAGGTTTTCATGCCGCTGATGTGGCCGGCGCTCGTCACCACAGGGCTTCTCGCCTTCATTGCGGCTTGGAACGAGTTCCTCTTCGCGCTCACCTTCACCTCATCGAACGAACAGCGCACGGTTCCGGTCGCCATCGCACTTCTTTCGGGCGGTTCGCAGTTTGAAATCCCCTGGGGAACGATCATGGCGGCCTCCGTCATCGTCACCGCCCCGCTCGTCGTCCTCGTTCTTATCTTCCAGCGACGCATCATTTCCGGCCTCACCGCCGGCGGCGTCAAAGGCTAGGAGAAAACTTATGACCACCATTCAACTGCGCAATCTTCGCAAATCCTTCGGCGCCTTCGATGTCATCAAGGGCATCGACATGGACATCCGCTCCGGCGAGTTCATGGTTTTCGTCGGCCCTTCCGGCTGCGGCAAGTCCACGCTGCTACGCCTCATCTGCGGGCTGGAGGAAATCACCGGCGGCACGCTCTCCTTTGACGGAGAGGCCGTCAACCGTCTGCCACCCGCCAAGCGTGGCGTCGCCATGGTCTTCCAGTCCTATGCGCTTTATCCGCATATGACCGTATTCGAAAACATGGCCTTCGGCATGAAACTCTCTGGCGCCGACAAGGAACAGCGCCGCAAGCGTGTAGAGGCGGCAGCGGAAATGCTGCAGCTCACGCCCTATCTGGAACGCCTGCCGAAGCAGCTTTCCGGCGGCCAGCGCCAGCGTGTCGCCATCGGCCGTGCCATCGTGCGTGATCCGAAGGTGTTCCTGTTCGACGAACCGCTCTCCAACCTCGATGCGGCGCTTCGCGTCGCAACCCGTCTCGAAATCGCCAAGCTGCACCGGGAGATGCATGACACGACGATGATCTACGTCACCCACGACCAGGTGGAAGCCATGACGCTTGCCGACCGCATCTGCGTTCTGCGCGATGGCCGCGTCGAACAGATTGGCACGCCGCTCGAGCTTTACGAAAGCCCGGTCAACACCTTCGTTGCCGGCTTCATCGGCTCGCCGAAGATGAACTTCCTCGCCGGCAAATATGCGGAAGTCGAAGGTGCCGCGACCATCGGCATCCGCCCCGAACACCTTGCGATCGGTGCCGGTGAGACCGGCTGGAACGGCGAAATCATCCATTCGGAAATGCTGGGATCGGACAGCTACATCTATGTCGAGATTGGTGCTGGCGAACCCATCGTCGTTCGTGAGGAAGGCGTGACCGACCGCAAGCCGGGAGAAAAAATCGTTCTCGTGCCGGATGCGGCACAGATCCACCGCTTCGACGCGCAGGGCCAGGCCCTTGCCCGCAATCCCGTGCGCGGCGCCGCCTGAACAGTTAACTTTCGCCGGATCACCCAAGCTTCCGGCTTTCACCAAGGAGCAAGAAAATGACCATCAACACCGTTGTATGGGGCGAAAATATCCACGAACACATCAACGAAACGGTGCGTTCGCTCTACCCTGATGGCATGCACAACACCATTGCCGATGCGCTGAATACCAACCCCGAGATCAGCGCCACCACCGCCACGCTTCAGGAACCCGAACACGGCCTTTCGCAGAAGCGTCTGGACAAGACCGACGTTCTGGTCTGGTGGGGCCACAAGGACCACGGTGCGGTTCAGGATGAGATCGTCGAGCGCGTTGCCAAGCGTGTCTGGGAAGGCATGGGCCTCATCGTCCTGCATTCCGGCCACTTCTCCAAGCCTTTCAAGCGACTGATGGGCACGCCCTGCGCGCTGAAATGGCGTGAGGCGGGCGAACGCGAACGCCTGTGGACGATCAATCCGCGCCACCCGATCGCAGCCGGCCTGCCCGAGCATTTCGAGCTGGAAAACGAAGAGATGTATGGCGAGCAGTTCTCCGTGCCGGAGCCGCTGGAAACCGTCTTCATCTCCTGGTTCCAGGGCGGCGAAGTCTTCCGTTCAGGCCTCACCTGGCGCCGCGGCGCTGGCAACATCTTCTATTTCCGCCCCGGCCACGAGACTTATCCGACCTATCACGACGCCAATGTACAGAAGGTCATCAGCAATTCGGTGAAATGGGCCTATAATCCGGTCGGCGCACTGAAAAGCATTCATGACGCCCCCAACGTTCCCGTCGACAAGGCGCTGGAGCCGATCGAAGAACGCGGCCCCAAGCTGCACAAGGCAGGCGAAGCAGGTTACAGGTAAACAGCCATGAGACTTCTCATTCTCGGAACCGGCGGCATGGCCAACAACCATGCCACATATTTCTCGCAAATCCCCGGCGTCGAACTGGTGGCTGCGGTGGATGTGGACGATGTGGTGGTGCGGGGCTTTGCGCTTCGCCACAACATTCCGCTCTCCTTTACCTCGCTGGATGACGCGATTGCCTGGGGCGAGTTCGACGCGGCGGCAAACGTCACGCCGGATGCCATCCACCACCCGACCAGCCTCAAGCTTCTGGCGGCGGGCAAACATGTTTTTTGCGAAAAGCCGCTGGCGGAAAACTACGCCAAGGCCGCCGAAATGGCCGATGCCGCAGAAAAAGCGGGCCTCGTGGCCATGGTCAACCTCACCTATCGCAATGTCGCCCCCTTGCAGGCGGCACGCGAAATGGTGCTTGCCGGCAAGATCGGCAAGGTGCGCCATCTGGAAGCCTCCTATCTCCAGAGCTGGCTCGTTTCCAAGGCCTGGGGCGACTGGATGACGGAGAGCAAGTGGCTGTGGCGGCTTTCCACCAAGCACGGCTCAAACGGTGTTCTGGGTGATGTCGGCATCCACATTCTGGACTTCGCCTCCTATGGCGCGGGCAGCGATGTGGAGCGCATCTTCACGCGCCTGAAGACCTTCGACAAATATGAAGGCAACAAGATCGGCGCCTACGATCTCGACGCCAATGACAGCTTCACCATGACCGCCGAGTTGGAAAACGGCGCCATGGGCGTCATTCACGCCAGCCGCTGGGCAACGGGCCATCTCAACGAACTGCGCCTGCGCATTCATGGCGACAAGGGCGCGCTGGAGGTGATCCACACGCCTGACTATTCCAGCCTGCGGGCCTGCATCGGCGACGATGTGGAGAAGGCGATCTGGAAGACAATCGATGTGGAGCCAGTGGCGACGAATTACGAAAAATTCGCCAAGGCCGTCATGGAAGGCGGCATTGCTGACCCGGACTTCCGCCACGCCGCGAATTTGCAGAAGGTGCTTGATCTCTCGATCATCGCCGACCGCGAACGGCGGGAACTGGCTGTCTCGGCTTGAATTGCAAGGGCGCGGCGGCGTAAGCCGCCGCTTCCAATACTGCAGCGTGTACTGTTATCTTCCGTCATCCCGAACCTAGCCCGGCATGACGGAGGTACTACCTCAAACGCCTCGCCTATTCCCCCACAAGAGCACATGCAACTGCGGCAGCACGCGGGCGGAAAACCAACGGTCTTCGCTGACCTTGTCTACCAGCCACAACATGCGATCCATGATCCCATCGATATCCACACGCGCGTCGTCGTCATCAGGCGGCGGCGGCGTGTGGTTGCCTGGCTGGAGGTAAATCGGCAAATGCGGGAAACGGGCTGATGCAGCCTTGGCATAAGCATAGTCCGCATCGTCAAACACCACGATCTTCAGCGCCACCTGCGGTCGATTGCCGGCGGCGGCAAGACAGTCTTCAAAGGCCTGCCAGTCGGTTTCCATGCCGCTCGATGGTGGCTTTGGGCTCAGCACCAGATGATCGAGATCGCCAAACCAGTCTTTTGCGATGCTGCCCTGCGTTTCCAGCGCGAACCTATAGCCCTCGCCCTGCCCCTTCGCGATTAGTTGCCCAAGGGGCTGGATGGCGGGATTGCCGCCCGAAAGCGACACCGTCAGCGGCACACCGCCGGAAAGCCGTCGCACCTCCTGCCAGATCGCCTCGACGGACATTGGTTTCCATGTGTCGCGATACTCGCTGTCGACGGCATGCAGCGTATCGCACCAGGAGCAGCGGTAATCGCAGCCACCAGTGCGAACGAAAACGGTAGGCAGACCAATCAGCAAACCCTCGCCCTGAATGGTCGGGCCGAAGATTTCGCTGATGCGGATCGCTGTTTCCTTCGCTGCAACTTTCTGTGCAGCCGCCGTCATGGCCGGTATTCCGCCCAGGTCTTGGCGGTTTCGCTCACTCGCACGGCGCTGGTTTCCGGCAGGCTCGTTTTGCACCAATCGTAAAAGTGCTTCGCCAGATATTCTGCTGTCACCCGGTCATGGCCGAGAACGTCGTTCAGGTGGCGATGATCGAAATGATCGTCGATGTAGCGCTTCAGCGGCGCGAGTTCGTGGTAATCACGCACGAAACCGTGCTCGTTCAGCTCTTCGCCTGATAGTTCGACCTCAACGATGTAATTATGCCCGTGCAGGCGGGCGCACTGATGGTCGTCGGGCAGGCTTTTCAGCTGGTGAGAAGCGGAGAAATGGAACTCCTTGGTGATGCGAAACATCAACGCACCTCCTGTGCCGCATAGGCATGGGTGGCCGCCACCCAGAAATCGGGGTCCTCATAGTCCGTCGGATCGGTAACACCTGCCAGATGGAAGGCCTCGCGCCGCTCCACGCAGGTGCCGCAACGGCCACAATGGCGAGAACCGCCCTTGTAACAGGACCAGGTTTCGCCAAATGGAGTGCCGTATTTCACCGCGTCAGTCACAATCGCCGCTTTGGAGACGGTGACATAAGGCGCAAACAAGGTGACGTCGGCGTAGCCTTCCAGCGCATGCGCCTGCATGGCATTAAAGCTGTCGATGAAGCCCGGCCGGCAATCGGGATAGATGAAATGGTCGCCGCCATGCACCGCGATCGCCACCGCATCCGCCTGCTGGGCGGCGGCAAGGCCGAAGGCGATGGTGAGCATAATGGCGTTGCGGTTCGGCACCACCGTGGAGCGCATGGTCTCTTCCGCATAATGTCCGTCCGGCACGTCGATATCGTCCGTCAGCGCGGAACCGGTGAGATGCGCGCCGATGGTTGTGATGTCGATGAGATGATGCGGCACGCCGAGACGTTTTGCGCAGTCGGCTGCGAAATCCAGCTCCTTCTTGTGGCGCTGGCCGTAATCGAAGGAGACGAGAGCGAGAAGTTCATGTTCCGCCGCGATTTTGTGCGCAAGCGAAACGGAGTCCAATCCGCCGGAGCAGATGACGATGGTTTTCATACGTTGGGATCCCTTGTTTTGACCGGGTGGGCTGCGACCGGATTACGGGGGCGGCTTTAAACCAAAGCGAAGCGATTGTGAAGGGCTTTGCGGAAATAGCGGAAATTCCGCGCAATCCACGAAATTGCCCCGCCGCAGCAACAAGACGAAACAATCGCGACATAAGCGGGAAACCGGCTTGATCTAGAACGGATCGAACGTTGCAGTTCTTGAAGGGTATTGCCGATGGCGGCCGGTTCTATGTTCCTCTTTTCGCTAAGCGATCTCAGCTCCATCGGCTCCGGCATTTTGATGGCGTTGGCAGGCACGCTTTATGTCACCCTTACCATTCGTGGGCTGATGGCCACCGTGCGTCATGGATAAGGCACTCGGCAACAGGCGCCCAGGGCTCAGGCGCAATCTTGCAGTCTTACTTTTCGTGGCCTCGGCGACGCTCGTCGCCACGATAGCGATCGCCCCGTTCGTTTTCCTGATCTGGATGGTTACGACCGTCGCACGCTGGCTTGGTTTTTTCATCGCCTTTTGAGACACGAAGCTCGCCATGATGCGGCGGAGCGGAAAGAGCCCGGCAAAACGGCAGTGCGCCGGGCTCTTTTTTTTCGATAGACCGGGCTCAGCGCAGCAGCGCCTGCGCCTCCTCGATGCCGAGTGCGGCCGGCTGCGTACAGGTCGTCGTCATCTCGATGAAGCGGCCTTCTTCTCCGGATTTGAGGATGGAGGTCATCACGTCGATGCCATGCAGGGAGCGATCCAGCGAGCAGCGTGCATCGCGGCCTTCAAGGATAGCAATCGCCATATCGGCCAGGCCTGCCGTGCGATAATTGGCGCGCGGGCCATTCGGGCTTTCCTGGTTGGCAATGCCGAAGGGATGCGCCCAGTCTTCCAGCGGCTGGATATTCTTGTCGCGTCCGCTCGCCTCCACCACACCGCCGAAGAAGTTCGGGTCCGGCACGTAGATCGATCCTTCCGTGCCGTAAAGTTCCATATTGGCGTGGCGATGCGACCACACATCCCAGCTGGCCGAAAGTGTGATCGTTGCTCCGTTCACGAATTCCAGAAGCGCATGGATGTTGGTAGGCGTTTCTACCGGGATGATCTCGCCGTTCAGCGGCTGGCTGGTCACCGTTCGGGTGGGGTTGGCCATTGATGTCAGTGCGCCAACGCGCTTGACCGGGCCGATGAGGTTGATGAGGTTCGCCACATAATAGGGGCCAAGATCGAGGATCGGCCCGCCCCCCTTCAGGAAGAAGAAGCCCGGATTGGGGTGCCACATCTCCATGCCGGGGCTCATCACATGGCAGGTGCCGGAGGTGATGCGCCCGACCTTGCCCTCGTCGATATATTGCCGGGCAAGCTGGTGCGCGCCGCCAAGGAAAGTATCAGGCGCGCAGCCGACGGAAAGGTTCTTCTCGCGGGCGATGCGCCGCAACTCCTCGCCTTCCTCCAGCGAAAGCACCAGCGGCTTTTCCGAATAGACGTGTTTACCCGCCTCGAGTGCCGCTTTCGACACGGGAAAATGCGCGGCGGGAATGGTGAGGTTCACCACCACGTCGATGTCCTTGTTGGCGAGCAGTTCCTCGATCGACTGCGCCGTGACACCAAATTCTTCTGCCCTCAATTCCGCCGCATTGCGGTTAAGGTCGGCGCAGGCCAGCACCTTGATGCCCTTGAAGAGCGGTGCCAGCGAAAAGTAAGCAGACGAGATGTTGCCGCACCCGATGATGCCGACGCCCAGTTCCCTTTGCATGATGAAACTCCGGATTGATGCTCAATAGGTTTTGAAGGATGCGATGGAGCGAGTGATCAGCCGATCGATGTCCTTGGGATTGTCGTGTTCGACCACGAAATGTTTCGTGGCGGATTTTGCCTTCAGTGCTGCCACGAGGGCCTTCCAGTCCACTGTGCCGTGGCCGACATCCGCCCAGCCGTCCTCATCCGTATTTTCGCCTGATGGTGCGATGTCCTTCACGTGCACGGCGGTGATGCGCTTGCCGTAGCTTTCGATCCAGGCGAGCGGATCGGCATTGCCTCTGATAATCCAGGCGATATCCGCCTCCCATTTCAGGTCCGGTCCGCCGGCAAAAATCTGCTCCTGCGGGGTGGAGCCGTCCGGGAGTACCTTGAACTCGAAATCGTGGTTGTGCCAGCCGAAGGTCAGCCCGGCATCCACGAATGGTTTACCCGCTTCCTGCAGGCGCTTGCCGAAGGCGAACCATCCAGCCGCGTCCGCCGGGCGCTGGTCGGGCATCAGGTAAGGGCAATAAATCGCCTCCACGCCCAGAACCTTGGCGATGTTCAGGGCCTTTTTCGGATCACCCTCAAGAAGGTCGAGGCCGAAATGGCCGGTCGGCATGGCGAGACCATTGGCATCGAGTTCGGAGCGCAGGCTGTTCAACCCGGCGTCATCAAGCGAGGCATACATGGCGCCGTAACCTTCGACCTGTTTGTAACCGGCCGCCGAAAGCTTCTTCAAAATATTGGAAAACGGCTGGAAATTGCGGGCGCTGTAAAGCTGGAAACCGAGTTCTGTCATTATCTCCTCCATAGAGATGTGGGTGCTTGGGATTGTGTTGGGGGTAAAATCGGGGCCCTTCCTAAAGCCGCTCTTCGCTCTGCGCGTCGAACAGCGAGGCCATGGTGAGGTCCAGGCCGAGGCGAACCCGGGTGCCCGGCGCAAACCGCCTGTGGCCGCCAACGCGCACGGACAGGGTATGACCGGCATGTTTGAGCCAGATCAGATTGTCGGCGCCCATCGGCTCCTCGATATCAACGATCGCCTCATGCACCTCGCCGCTGACGATGTCGGCATCGACGCGCACATGTTCGGGACGCACACCGAGAACCACGGCACGACCGGCGACAAGCGGCGTCTCCGGCTGATAACCGTCCAGCGAAAAGGTGACGCTGTTGGTGGTGAAGACCACCTTGCCGTCCTTCTCGATCAATTCACCACGCAGGAAATTCATCGAGGGCGAACCGATGAAGCCCGCGACGAAGAGGTTCCTTGGCTTGTTGTAGATGGTGACGGGATCGGCCAGCTGCTGGATGACGCCGCTTTTCATGATGGCGATACGATCCGCCAGCGTCAGCGCCTCGATCTGGTCGTGCGTCACGTAGATCATGGTGTTTTTCAGCGCCTGGTGCAGCCGCTTGATCTCGACGCGCAGTTCCGAGCGCAGCTTGGCGTCAAGGTTGGAAAGCGGTTCATCGAACAGGAACACATCCACATCGCGCACCAGCGCCCGGCCGATCGCCACGCGCTGGCGCTGGCCGCCGGAAAGCTCGGCGGGTTTGCGCTTCAGGAGTGGTTCGATCTGCAATATGCCCGCCGCCCGTTTGACGCGCCGGTCGATTTCCTCTTTCGGAACCTTGGCGACCTGAAGGCCGAAGGAGAGATTCTTCTCCACCGTCATCTGCGGATAGAGCGCATAGGACTGGAACACCATGCCGATGCCACGATCCTTCGGCTCCTCCCAGGTAACGTTGCGGTCCTTGATGAAGATTTGCCCGTCGGTTGGCTCCAGAAGACCCGCAATGCAATTGAGAAGTGTCGACTTGCCGCAGCCGGAAGAGCCGAGCAGCACGAGGAACTCGCCGTCGTAAATATCGAGATTGAGGTCTTTCAGGACGGTAACGGCACCGAAGGACAGGGAAAGATCGCGAATGGAAACGCTTTTGTTCATATAACTCAACCTTTTACTGCGCCTGCGGCGATGCCACGGACGAAAAGCCTGCCGGACACGAAATAAACGATCAACGGCACGGCCCCGGTGAGAAGGGTTGCGGCCATGTTGACGTTGTATTCCTTCACGCCCTGCACGGAGTTGACGATATTATTGAGCTGCACCGTCATCGGGTAATATTCCGGCCGCGTGAACACGACGCCGAACAGGAAGTCGTTCCAGATGCCGGTGACCTGCAGGATCATCGCCACGACGAAGATCGGCAGCGACATGGGCAGCATGATGCGAAAATAGATCTGCCAGAAATTGGCGCCATCAATACGTGCCGCCTTGAACAATTCCTCCGGCAGCGACGCAAAATAGTTGCGGAAGAGTAGTGTCAGGATCGGCATGCCGAAAATCGTGTGCACGATCACGAGGCCGGTCAGCGTGCCATAAATGCCCAATTCGCGCAGCACGATGACGATCGGGTAGATCATCACCTGATAGGGGATGAAGGCACCGATGATGAGGATCGAGAAGAACAGTTCCGAACCCCTGAACTTCCAGTTCGCGATGGCGTAACCGCTGACGGAAGCCACGATGATCGAGATAACGACCGACGGTATGAGGATGCGTACCGAGTTCCAGAAGCCGCGTGAAAGCCCGTCGCAGTTCAGCCCGGTGCAGGCATTCGCCCAGGCTTTCACCCAGGGTTCGAAGGTGATTTCCACCGGCGGCGCGAAAATGTTGCCGAGCCGTATTTCCGGCATGCCCTTCAGAGAGGTGACGACCATCACGTAAAGCGGCAGCAGGTAATAGGCGGCAGCGACAAACAGAGTGCCATAGAGAATGATGTTACGGCGGGAAAACGTTTTTTTCGGCTTCTTGCCGCGGGGACCGGAAAGGTCGGTGGCAACCGCATCGGTTGCGGCGGCGACCGTGTTCAATGTGCTGATATTAGCCACGCTTCTTGCCTCCGAATTCGAGGTACGCCCATGGAACGACGATGATGGCGACGGTCAGAAGCATCATGGTGGATGCGGCGAAGCCCTGCCCCAGGTTCTGCGCCTGGAACATGTAGTCATAGACATATTTCGCCGGCACTTCGGATGCGATGCCCGGTCCGCCACTGGTCTGCGCCACCACCAGATCGTAAACCTTTACGATGCCGCTCGCGATAATGACGAGCGTGGTGATGAAGACCGGCCGCATCATGGGAATGATGATGAGGATATAAGTCTTCCACATCGGAATGCCGTCGACGCGCGTCGCCTTCCAGATATCCTCGTCTATGCCGCGAAGACCGGCCAGCATGAGGCACATGACGAGCCCCGTGCCCTGCCAGAGCGCCGCGATCAGGATGCCGTAGATAACGATCTCGGAATTATAAAGCGGATCGAAGGTGAAGCTTTCCCACCCCATCGAGCGGACCACGGACTGAATGCCGAATTCCGGGTTCAACAGCCATTGCCAGACAAGGCCGGTAACGATGAACGACAGAGCAAAGGGATAAAGGAAGATGGTGCGGAAGGTGTTCTCGAAACGGATCTTTTGATCCATCAGCGCCGCCAGCACGAAGCCGATCACCAGACTGAAGATCAGCGAGAGAATTCCGTAGATCGCCAGATTCTGGATGGAAATGATCCAGCGCGGCGCGGCCCACAACCGCTCATACTGGTCGAAACCGATGAAGCTTGCACGTGGCAGAAGCTTGGAATTGGTGAATGAGTAAATCACCGTCCAGACCGTTCCGCCGAGAAAAATCACGACGGCGGTCAATATCATGGGAATGGAAGCAATCTTCGAATTGAGATTGCGGAAAAGCTGGTTGGGGCGGCCGGAGCGCGCTAGACCCGCCATGGATGACCCTCCTGTAACGTTGCCGTTGATAGCCAGGCAAAGTCGCAAAGACCTCGCCCCAATCCTCCGGGCTTGCGTGTTTACGCATCCCGCTGGAGCTTGCGGCGGATGGATGCCACCCGCCGCACAAGAGGTTGCGGTTAGTCAGCGGAACCGATGATGCCGGCGAAGCGCTTTTGTGCATCTTCTGCAGTCATCGCGCTGGCAAAAAACTCCGCCATCAGGTCTTCTTTCTGCTTCTGCGTATCAGCAGAAATCAGCTGGTCTGTGCTGGTCAGCGCATTGCCCTTGGCCAGAATTTCCAGACCCTTCTTCATGCAGTCATTGGCCGCATTGAGGTCGACGTCGCCACGGATCGGCAGCGAGCCTTTCTTAAGGTTGAAAGCCACCTGCGTTTTAGGATCGACGATGGTTGCGGCCAGAACGTCCTGCGCCTTGGATTTTGCTTCATCCTTCAGCAGCGGGAAGTAAAAGGCGTCGCCGCCGGTGGTGAGATAGTCGTTAAGGCCGAGACCCGGCAGGCAAGTGTAGTCCGTACCCGCCTTCTGGTTGGCAAGCTGGAACTCGCCCTGCGCCCAGTCGCCCATGATCTGGCCGCCAGCCTTGCCCGTTATCACCATGTTGGTGGCCTGGTTCCAGTCCTGAACATTGGTGCCCTTGGCCATGTCGCGGGCCTCGACGGCGGCCGCAAAAATCTTGGCCATGTCGGGACCGGCCGCTGCTTCGGCATCCTTGTCGCCATAGACCTTCTGATAAAGATCCTTGCCGCCGATCGAAAGCGTCAGCGTGTCGAACAGGCCATTGGCCTGCCATGCCTGACCGCCGAGCGCGAGCGGCTGGATGCCGGCTTTTTTCAGTGCTGGTGCTGCGGCAGCAAATTCAGTCCAGTTCTTGGGAACTTCGACGCCCGCTTTCTTGAACGCTTCGTTGGAAAGCCACAACCATTGCCAGGAATGGATGTTGACCGGCGCGCAATAGATCTTGCCGTCGATGGTGCAGCTGTCGAGCAGGCTTGCCGGTTTTATGAAGTCCTTCCACTTGCCCTTTTCGGCAACGTCGGTCAGGTCGCGCATCAGGCCGGCCTGCACCAGCTCTTCCGCCTGTCTGCCGTGGTTGAACTGGGTGGCAGCCATCGGGTCGCCGCCGGTGATACGGCTGATCATGATCGGACGGGCGGTGCCGCCCGAACCGGCAATAGCGCCGTCCACCCACTTGTTGCCGGTGGCATCAAAAGCCTTGGCAAGTTCGGCAACGGCAGCGGCTTCACCGCCCGATGTCCACCAATGGGTAACTTCAAGATCGGTAGCCCCAGCGACACCCGCCGGAATCATAACACTGGCCAAAAAGGCCGCAGAAATAAAGCGCATTCGCATGAGTCTCCTCCCTCACTGAAACGTTGCAGTTGGAACGTAAGCGAAGATTTTTGATTAGGCAACCGCCTAAAAAATGAATCTCGCCGCGGCTCGCCGCGCTGTTTCGAGCCGATACAAAACGCGCCGAACGGCTAGATTTTGTTGAGAAAGAAGATTGAGAAATTGGAAGGATGCCGAATAGTTCGACAAGGATCGCGCACCGGTAATCTGCAGGCAACGTAGTATCTTCATAGTCTTCCGACTTTGGCGTCGGTTCCCGCGCACAGAGTGCCAAGCCCGCATGGACGGGCAAACATAAGGTGAGCGATCGTGAAACGTTGGAACATTCTTTTGATGATCGGTCTGGCGGGCGTGTTATCGCTTTTGCTCGCACCGTTCGAACGGCTGGCGTCGGGACAGGATCTTTCCTTCACGATACGGGTTGTTATGCTCGTCCAGCCGGCAGTCCTTATCATTGCTGCCGTGGCGACGGGTCAAGCGCTCGCCGGCAAACTCGGGCTGGGCACTCCGCTGATCGATGCATGGCTGAAAGGAACCGGGTTCGGGCCAGTCTTGCGCAGGCAAGCCCCATCAGCTTTGCTGACGGGTCTTCTCGTCGGCCTGTTGATGATCGCTTATTCGTCTGTGATCCTGCCTGCCATAACCGATACGGCAACCATGGAAAAAATGGCGGCGTTTGAAGTCCCACTCGTCACCCGGCTTCTCTATGGCGGCATAACGGAGGAGCTTCTGACCCGATGGGGCCTGATGGCATTCTTCGCATGGGTGCTCTGGCGAATAGTGGGCAAGGGGCAAGTCCAGCCGGTCATGCTGTGGACTGCCATTGTCATCGCAGCGGCCCTTTTTGCCGTGGGCCACCTGCCCTTTCTGTTTGCCATTGCCGTTCATCCGCAACCATTGCTGATTGTCAGTGTCCTGCTCGGCAATTTTATCCCCGGACTGATGTTCGGGTGGCTGTTCTGGCGTCGCGGGCTGGAAGCAGCGATGCTTTCGCACGCCTTCGCCCATTGTCTGAATGCAACTGTCGCCTGATCCGTCGAACCGACAGAAAAGCTAGGGATTTATCATCCTGGCCCCGCCGGCCGGGATAAAATGCCGCTTCGGTGCGGGCAGTAGTCCTACTGCCTCTTATAATCATCCTCGATGCGGATAACGTCGTCTTCGCCAAGATAGGCGCCGGTCTGGATTTCGACCAACTCAAGCGGAATCTGCCCCTCATTGGCAAGTCGGTGCGGTTGGCCAATCGGGATATAGACGGACTGGTTTTCCGTCAGCAGCCGGGTTTCGTCGCCAATCGTTACGGTTGCCGTGCCCTTGACGATGATCCAGTGCTCCGAGCGGTGATAGTGTTTCTGGAACGAGATGCGGTGGCCAGGATCAACCGTGATGTGGCCCACGCGGTAGCGCTCGTCCACATACATATGTTCGATGTAACCCCACGGACGATAGACCCGCCTGTGCGCTTGCGTCCGCGGCGCGTGTTCGCCATCCTTCAGTGTTTCCACCAGGCTTTTCACATCCTGCACCCGGTTTTTCGGCACCACCAGAACCGCATCCTTGGTGGCCACCACCACTAGATCCTTCGCGCCCACCACCGTCGTCAGCAATTGCGTGGAATGGATCAGGCAGCCCTCGGAATCGATGAAGACGCCGTCGCCTTCAAGCGCATTGTCGTTGCCATGCTTGTCGGCGATTTCCCAGATCGCGTCCCAGCTGCCGATATCCGACCAGCGGAAATGGCCATGCACCACCGCCATGCGCTTGGTCTTTTCGATCACCGCATAGTCGATGGAGTTTTTCGGCGAGGCTTCGAAGCTCGCCTGATGCAGGCGCACGAAGCCAAGGTCGCTTTCATATTGTTCGACCGACTGCGTTACTGCCGCAAGAATTTCGGGCGCGAATGCCTTGAGTTCGGCAATCATCACGTCGGAACGGAACAGGAAGTTGCCGGAGTTCCAGAGATAACCCTTCTCCAGATAGGAGATTGCCGTCTTCACATCCGGCTTTTCCACGAATGCCTCGACGATGCTCAGGTCAGCTTCACCATCAATCGCTTCACCAGGCTTGATGTAGCCGTAGGAGGTGCGCGGTTCGGTTGGCACCAGACCGAAAACGACGATATTGCCCTGATCGGCCGCCCTGGCGCCAAGCCTCACGGACTCTGAGAATTTGTCGGCATCCAGCACCACATGGTCGGCGGCAAGCGCCAGCACCAGGCATCCCGGCTCCCGGCGCTCTGCCAGCACGGCGGCAGCGGCCATGGCGGCGGCACTGTCGCGGCGGGCGGGTTCGAGAACCACCGTAGCCGGAAGATCGATCTCCTCAGCCTGACGGCGGGCGAAGAAGCGGAAATCCTCGTTGGTGATCACCAGCGGCTCGGCATAAAGCGCCTTGTCGGCCACGCGCGTCAGTGTCTGCTGATAGGTCGAAAGATTGCCGACCAGCGGCTGAAATTGCTTGGGCAACTGATCGCGCGATACCGGCCAAAGCCGTGATCCCGCCCCACCAGCAAGAAGAACCGGCGTGATCTTTCGAGATTGTTCCGTCACAATAAAAACCTTTCCAACTTTAAAAAATTTCCGGCGGGCCGGACAATATACATATTTACCAATGCTGCCATCATCGATTCACGGGCGGATAAGCGCAAGCTCATAAGTTCGCCTTGTGAAAGCTTGGTGAATGTCGGACCCGTTTGCTAACGCAACGCACAGGGTGAGGTTCCGCGCAAAGGGCGATCAGTCGCTTTGACAGGCCGCAAAGAAAAACCCGGGCGAATGGCCCGGGTTTCCGTTTTCAGAGCGATGACCTGTCAGGATCAGTTCGGCAGCGCGTAAGCGATCACGTAGTCGCCACGGTCAGGAGACTGACGTGCACCGCCGGCCGAGATGACGACATATTGCTTGCCTGTCTTCGGAGACTTGTAGCTCATCGGGCCGCCCTGGCTGCCGACCGGAAGGCGCGCCTTCCAGACTTCCTTTCCGGTCGCCGTATCGAAGGCGCGCAGATAATAATCCTGGGTTCCGGCGATGAAGACGAGACCGCCCTGGGTGGCAAGCGTTCCGCCGAGCGTGGGCATGCCGATCGGGATCGGCAGACCCATCTTAATGCCAAGCGGACCGGTATCCTCAACGGTGCCGACAGGAACCTGCCACTTGATCTGCTGCGTCTTCATGTCGATCGCAGTCATCGAGCCATAGGGCGGAGCCTGGCAGGGAATGCCGAGAGCAGACAGGAAACGGTTCTTGTTCACCGCATAGGGCGTGCCCTTCATGGGAACAACGCCCATGCCGGTATTGACGCTTTCGCCGCCGCTTGCCGTTGCCTTGGTGGGAGCCGCTTCCTTCATCTCAATCCACAGGCCGAGGCGCATGTCGTTGATGAAGATTGTGTTGGTCGTCGGGTCAGTCGAGATGCCGCCCCAGTTCATGCCGCCAAGCGAACCCGGGAAGGCGAGGGAGAGGTCCGTGCCCGGCGCCGTATAGAGGCCTTCATAACGCATGCCCTTGAAAGCGATACGGCACAAAAGCTGATCGAAAGGGGTGGCACCCCACATATCGGCTTCCGTCAGCGTCTGCGCACCGATTTGCGGCATGCCCACCGAACGCGGCTGCGTTGGTGCATATGGCTCGTTCGGAATGTTGCCGGCCTTGACCGGAACGTCTTCCACCTTGGTCAGCGGCTGGCCAGTCGCCCGGTCCAGCACATAGATCTGACCGGCCTTGGTACCGAAGACCAGAGCCGGAACGGTCGTTCCGTCAGCCTTCGGGAAATCGATGAAGCTCGGCTGCATCGGCACGTCGAAGTCCCAGAGATCGTTATGAACCGTCTGGTAGACCCACTTTTCGCGGCCGGTCGTGGCATCGAGCGCCAGCATGGAAGCGCCGTATTTATGATCGAGCGGTGTGCGCGTCGCGCCATAAAGATCGACCGAGGGGCTGCCCACAGGCATGAAGACCGTGTTCAGCTCCGGATCGTAGGACATGGATGCCCATACGTTCGGCGTGGAACGGGTATAGGTCTGGCCCTCAGGCGGTAGTTTGGTGATTTCAGGGTTGCCGGGATCGAAAGCCCAGCGAAGCTCACCCGTCACCACGTCGAAACCGCGCATCACGCCGCCAGGCATATCCACCTGTACGTTGTCAGCGATACGTCCGCCGACCACGACGGTGGTGCCGGCCAGTGTGGGGGCCGATGTCAGCACATATTGTGGGTCCGGCGCATCACCAAGACCGATCTTCAGATCGACGCGGCCATTGGTGCCGAAATCCGGGCAAAACGCGCCGGTGTCGGCGTCGAGCGCGATGAGTTCCGCGTTGATGGTGTTCATGAGAATGCGGCGCTGGCAAAGCGCGCCGTCGGCTACGATCGCCGGGGTGACAGGCGTTGCGCCCGGAGCGGTCGGCTGCTTCAGCGGCGCCTTGGCATCGAAATAGGCAAGACCACGGCAACGCATCCAGACGGTGGATTTGGCGTTGATTTCGGTCTTCCACTTCTGTGCGCCGGTATCGGCGTCGAGCGCGATGACATTGTTGTGCGGTGTGCACACAAACACGGTGTCGCCGACCTGAAGCGGCGTTTCCTGATCTTCCGCACCGTTCGCGCCGGGGCTGATCGGCGTGTCGCCGGTCCGGTAGGTCCATGCCACCTCAAGGTTCTTGACGTTATCGCGGTTGATTTCATCAAGCGCAACGAAGCGGCTGCCGCCCGCCGTATTGCCGTAATGTTCCCAGTTCTTCTGCTCTTTTTCCGGCGTTACCGGCGTCATTGCAGCAACCTCACCCTTGAAGGCGACGGTCGGATGCGGCACGAACATGCCGGCAAAACCGGCAGCGGACGCGATGGCCAGAACGCCAGCCAGGGCAAAGGAAGCGCCGTAAGCGGGCGTCTTGCCAGCCGCGCGCCGCAGCAGCGGATAGGAGAGCGCAACCACCGTGGCGCCCACGCCCAACGCCAGCAGGCGGGAGATGAGCGGCCAGAAGTGCAGTCCGGCTTCCCACACTGCCCAAACACCGCTGACGATGAAGACAAGGCCGAACAGGAGCGCGCCGGCGGGCTTGCGCAGGAGAATAAGCAAGCCGGAGACGATCAGTGCGATACCCGCCAAGACGAAATAGAGGCTACCGCCGAGTGTTGCGAGCTGCCCGCCGCCAATGGCGAAGAACAGTCCCGCAGCGACGATGACAGCGCCGAGCACGAAGAGCCATAATCTGGCTACAAGCGACGTTGAGGTTGCTGGTTTACTCATGAAATTAGATATCCGGTTAGGAGAGCCGCCGCGAAGGCTGACGCCCGATGATCTTTCAATGCCCGGCCCAGGCCAGACAGTCCGCTGCACTTACGGCTGGGCGAAGATGCGCTGAAGGCGACGAGGCGAAATGGGGAACAATGGTGCGGGAGACTTCCGTGGTGACTGTCATTTTGACCCATTCACTGCAGTTTATCGCCGGCCCCAATGGACGGCGGACAATGTGCTCGAACAAATCCTCCCAAGTTCGTATCGCAGAGGCCCGCATGCAGGCACTGGGCGACCGAAACCTCGGTGCGGTATAACGTCGCCTGCGACAAGATGACAATGCGCAAGACGGGCATTTTTGATAAGCTGCGCTTATACCATATCAACACCTACAACACAAAGACCTCTCCGCCGATGGATATTCGCCAGCTCGCCATTTTTGTGGAAGCCGCAAGGGCCAAAAATTTCCGCGCGGCCGCTTTGCAACTGGGCATCGCCCAACCGGCCGTAACCCAGCGTATCCGGCAACTGGAAGAAAATCTGGGCTTCAAGCTTTTCCTCCGTGTCAACCGCGGTGTGGAACTTACGCCGGCTGGGCAGTCGATGCTGCTCGATGCGGAGGAAATTCTTGCCCGCACCAAGGGCGCGCTGGAAAAGGCACATCAGATCAGGCGCGGCCAGCTCGGCACGCTGCGAATCGGCTTCGGCACCAGCGTGATGGCGGAACGCAAATTGCCGGCGCTGATCACCCGCTATGGCAACGACCACAGGGAGGTCACGCTGGAACTCCTGCCCGGCATGACGATGGAACAGTTGATCGAGCAGGTGGCGACGCGCAAGACAGACGTCGCTTTCATTCGCGCACCCCTGCCCCAATTGCCGCAGAGCTTGCGGGCCATGCCCTTCGACCGCTCCAAACTGTGCGTCGCCCTGCCGGAGCGCCATCCGCTCACCTCCCGTCCCAGGGTTTCGGTTGGCGATATCGTGCGGGAAAAACTGCTGCTGCCGGTGGACGAGATCGGCCTGGGGCTCAGCAGCAGCGCGCTTTCCCTTTTCGAGGATGCAGGCTGTGAGCCGGAAATCGGCATGCGCATCGCCAACGTCAGCACCATCCTTGCCCTCGTGGAAGCTGGCGCGGGAATTTCCATTCTGCCGGAAAGCACCGTGCGCTCCACAAGGGGCATCACGGGTGTACCGCTCGAAAGCGCCGATGCCTGGTCAGATAGCGTGCTGGTCGTCAGGCGCGGTCCGCTTGCCCTCCATGTGGAGGCCTTCGTGAATATGGTACGGCAGGCTTACCAGCCCCACCTATAACGCCGACAATACGCACTTAATCGATTGAATCGGCCACAAATTTCGCCACGGCTAAATTTGCTGCACTGAACAACATTCAACGCTTGGCACGCGCGCGAAAAATACAATAACAACGACGGATATTTTTACACTGTTATCGACACGAAAGCACACTCAGCCCATGTCCGACACGACGAAGCCCGCCAGCCCCAGAACATCGGTTACGGATCAGGAAGCACTGGATTTCCACGCGCAAGGCAGACCGGGGAAACTGGAAATCACCCCGACCAAGCCGATGGCGACTCAGCGGGATCTGTCGCTTGCCTATTCGCCGGGAGTGGCCGTGCCGGTGAAAGCCATCGCCGAAAATCCGGCGACGGCTTACGATTATACGACACGCGGTAACATGGTGGCAGTGATCTCCAACGGCACGGCGATCCTCGGTCTCGGCAATCTCGGCGCGCTCGCCTCCAAGCCTGTCATGGAAGGCAAGTCCGTTCTGTTCAAACGCTTTGCGGATGTGGATTCCATCGATCTCGAGGTTGATACCGAAGATGCCGACGAATTCATCAATTGCGTGCGTTACCTTGGCCCCTCCTTCGGCGGCATCAATCTGGAAGACATCAAGGCGCCGGAATGTTTCATCATCGAAAGCCGCCTGCGCGAGCTGATGGACATTCCCGTTTTCCATGACGACCAGCACGGAACCGCCATCATCGCCGCCGCCGGTCTCATCAACGCCATCGAACTGACCGGCCGAGACTTCAAGACGACGAAGCTCGTCTGCAACGGCGCAGGTGCTGCTGCCATCGCCTGCATGGACCTCATCAAGGCCATGGGTTTCAACCCCGAAAACATCACGCTTTGCGACACCAAGGGCGTGATCTACCAGGGCCGCACCGAAGGCATGAACCAGTGGAAATCCGCCCATGCGGTAAAGACTAACAACCGCACGCTGACTGAGGCGATGAAGGGCGCAGATGTCGTCTTCGGCCTGTCGCAGAAGGGTGCCTTCACCGAAGAGATGATCCGCTCCATGGCGCCGAAGCCGATCATTTTCGCGATGGCCAACCCTGACCCGGAAATCACCCCGGAAGAAGTCGCCCGCATCCGCGATGACGCCATCATGGCGACCGGGCGTTCGGATTATCCGAACCAGGTCAACAACGTCCTCGGCTTTCCCTATATCTTCCGCGGCGCGCTCGATGTCCGCGCAAGCCAGATCAACGACGCGATGAAGATTGCCGCCGCACAGGCGCTGGCCGATCTTGCCCGCGAGGATGTGCCGGATGATGTGGCCGCCGCCTATCAGGGCAACCGCCCGCGCTTCGGATCGCAATATATCATTCCCGTTCCCTTCGATCCGCGACTGATCTCGGCCATTCCGGTGGCCGTGGCCAAGGCCGCCATCGAAACCGGCGTCGCTCGCCGCGAATTGCCCGATCTCGATGCATATGCCCGCGAGCTTTCCGCCCGCCGAGACCCCATGGCGTCGACCACGCAGCGCCTTTACGAGCGTGTGCGCCGCTCTCCGAAGCGGGTCGTTTTCGCCGAAGCGGAAGAAGAACAGGTGATGCGCGCAGCGATCTCGTTTACCGCGCAGGGGCTTGGCACCGCCATCCTGCTCGGCCGTGACGACATCATCAAGGCCAATGCGGAGCGTGCCGGCATCGATCTCGACCGCGCCAATATCGAGATCACCAATGCCCGCCTTTCCAGCCGTGTCGATGCCTATGTCGATTATCTCTATGCGCGGTTGCAGCGCGGTGGCTTCCTGCTGCGCGACGTGCAGCGCCTGATCCACAACGACCGTAACCATTTCGCCGCCTGCATGGTGGCGATGGGCGATGCGGACGCCGTGGTGACTGGCGTTACCCGCAACTATTCCACGGCGCTCGAGGATATCCGCCGCTGCATCAACACCAAACCCGGCCACCGTGTCATCGGCGTTTCGCTGGTCGTGTCGCGCAACCGAACGGTCTTCGTGGCAGATACCGCCGTGCACGACATGCCGTCTGCCGAAGACCTTGCCGATATCGCCGAAGAAGCAGCCGGTCTCGCCCGCCGTTTCGGCTACGAACCGCGTGTAGCGATGCTCGCCTATTCCACCTTCGGCCAGCCGGTTGGCGAACGCTCCGACAAGGTGCGCGAAGCGGTGAAAATCCTCGACAAGCGCAACGTCAATTTTGAGGTCGACGGGGAAATGTCGGCCGATGTGGCGCTGAACCATCATCGCATGCAGAGCCAGTATCCCTTTGCCCGCCTTTCCGGCGCGGCCAACGTGCTGGTCATGCCCGCCATCCATTCCGCCTCGATCTCCACCAAGATGCTACAGGAACTGGGCGGCGCGACCGTCATCGGCCCGCTTCTCGTCGGCCTCGACAAATCGGTGCAGATCACCTCGATGGGTGCCAAGGACAGCGACATCGTCAATATGGCGGCGATCGCGGCTTATAACGCCGGTCGGTAACGATGTGGGAGCGCTCTTCGGGAGAAGGGCGCTCAAAATGCCCAAGCATAGCCAGCATATCCTCGCCCTGTGGTGAGGATATGCCAAAGCGCCGAACCCCGCCGCCGTAAGAACAAGATTCTACGATTTCAAATTATTAGGTTATTTTTTCTCACCAGAGAACTTATTGGAACACGATTTTATTTATACGATTTTTTGCGCAACGCCAATTCTCGCTCTCGACGGACGCCTCATGTAGTTTCCACCCACAACCAAAAGGAAATACCCATGGCCCTCTCCTTCTCCAGATTTGCCGCAAAACTCATCGCCGGAACCGTCGTCATCGCTTCGATGGCCACCGCCGCTCACGCGGATGCGACGCTCGACCGTATCAAGGGTCGCGGCAAGCTCACCGTCGGCGTCATCCTGTCCGGCGCGCCTTTCGGTTTCATCGATCCGAAGACGCAGGAGCAGAAGGGCCTCAACATCGACGTCGCCAAGGCGCTGGCCGCCGGTCTCGGTGTGGAGTTGGTGACCGAAACCGTGACCCCGCCCAACCGCGTGCAGTTCCTGCAGCAGGGCAAGGTCGATATTCTGATCGCCAACATGCAGTACACGGAAGAGCGCGCCAAAACGCTCGATTACGTGCCCACCCCCTATGACCGCCAGGGCGGCGCAGCCATCGGTCGAAAGGACTCGGGCATCAAGGACTGGCCGGACCTGAAGGGCAAGATTGCCTGCGTATCGCAGGGCTCCAACTACACCCAGCCGCTGATCGAGCAATATGGCGCGCAGGTAAAGGCGTTGCCGAGCCAGCCGGAATCGCTGCTCGCGCTGAAGGGCGGCAATTGCGATGTCTCCGTGCACGTCAACGGCACGCTGAGCCTGATGCTTCAGGACCGCGCCGATGAGTGGAAGGATTACGGCATCCTGATCCCCACCGACCTTATCCCTTCTGACTCCGTCATCTGGCTGCGCAAGGGCGAGGCCGACACGCAGGCTGCACTCGACAAGATCGTCAAGGAGCTGCACGCTTCCGGCAAAATGATCGAATTCGCCAAGGCCAACCGCCTGCCGAGCATCGGCTTCATGGAAGAGCAGAAGACGAAGCTCTCCGCGGCGCAGTAAAGGCTGGGCACTCCCGCTTGCTCCGTCACCCCGGACCTGGTCCGGGGGACCGGCATGTCGTAGGGGCATCTGCCATCACGGAGATTTCCCCTCACCACTGAGAACGGCCGGTTTCGCCCGCCGTTCTTTTCTGCTTTATAGCAAGACAGGTCATTCTGGCACCGCCTGCCGGGCGGCAGCCGCGACAACAGCATGGATATCCGATGCAGGATGGATTTACAGCGCGTTTCATAGAGTTGGCCGCGCATATAGGCCTCAACTATGACTTTCTGAACAGCGGCTACGAGGTTCAGATATGGCTCGACGGCATGAAGATGACGCTCATCCTCGTCGCCGTCACCCTGCCGCTCAGCCTCGTTTTCGGCTTCATTTTCGCCGCCATGCTCACGTCAGGCAAAGGCTGGCTCGCCGGTCCGGTGCGCGCCTATGTGGAATTGACGCGCAACACGCCGACGCTGGTGCAGCTGATGTGTGGTTTCCTTGTGCTCAACATGTTGATTTCAAACGCGCTCGGCGGCGCGCAGAACAATCCGCTCACCCCGTTCTTCTGGGTGGTCGCCATCACCGGCCTGCACGTTGCCGCCTTCCATGCGGAAGCCTTGCGCGGCGGTATCGAGGCGGTGCCGGCTACCACCATCGAGGCGGCACGCGCCATCGGTTTCAGCTCTTTCGAGATTTTACGTTACGTGGAATTTCCGCTGGCAATCCGCACGGCACTTCCTTCCATCATCAACAATCTCATCAATCTGGTGAAGCTCACCACCGTCGGCTCGGCGATTGCGGTCGGTGAAATCACCTATGCCTCGATCCTGATCTGGACGCAGCGCGACAATGTGGTCGAACTGATGCTGGTGATCCTCATCTTTTTCAGTGTCATCAATTTCATCGTCGCAAGGGCGGGCCTGTGGCTTGAGCGGCGTCTTGCGGTTCCGGGGTTCGGTCAATGAGCGCGGTGGTCTCTCCAACACAGGCGGCGAAGAAGCTGCCTTTCGGCACCATTCTTCTGTGCGGCGTGCTGGTTGCCGTCGTGCTGTGGCTGGTTCTCGATCCCTCGCTCGGACAGGTGCTGCTGGAATGGCTGCCCTATCTCGGCAAGGGTTTTGCCATGAATGTGCTGATCAGCATCCTGGCGATTGCCATCGGCACCATCATCGGCGTCGTGCTTGGCATCATGGAGCTTGCGCCCTATCGCCTCGTGCGCGCGCCGGCGCTCACCTACGTGCAAATCTTCCGCAACGCCCCGCATCTGGTGCTGATTTTCGCCGCGACCTACATCTTCCCCTTCGAGATCGTCGCCTTCGGCAACTACATTCCGTTTCCAGACTGGATCAAGGCCGTCGTCGGCCTTGCGATTCCGGCCAGCGCCCACATCGCCGAAATCACCCGTGGCGCCATCCAGTCCATTCCCACCGCACAATGGGAAGCAGCGCAGGGCCTCGGGTTTTCGCGCAACCAGACGCTGCGCTGGATCATCCTGCCGCAATGCGTGAAGCGCTCGCTGCCGCCGTGGATGAACCTTTACGCCTCCATCACCATGGGCACGGCGCTTGCCTCGCTGGTCGGCGTGCATGAGCTTCTCCACGCCGCAACCGATGCCAGCACCGCCGTGCAGCGCAACGATTTCACCGTCGTGGTCTATCTCACCGTCCTGATGGCGTTCTTCCTGTTCTGCTATCCAGTGTCCCGTTTCACGCAGCGCCTTGAACGGCGCTTCGCTTCCCGCTGATTGGAATACACCATGTCCGCATCCGCCCCCCAAACCGCCGCCAAAGCTCTGGTTGAACTGGAAGGCGTGCACCTGTCCTTCGGCGACAATCAAGTGCTCAAAGGCATTGATCTCACCGTCAACAAGGGCGACGCCGTCTCCATCATCGGCCCTTCCGGCTCGGGCAAATCCACGATCCTGCGCTGCATCAACGGCCTGCTCATTCCGCAATCTGGCAAGATCACCGTGGGCGGCACCCGCGTCGATCAGCTGAAAACGGAAGCTGAGCGCATAACGCTGCGCAAGCGTATCGGCATTGTCTTCCAGCAGTTCAACCTCTTCCCGCATCTGACGGTGATGGAAAACATCACCATCGCGCCGATCAAAATCCTCGGCACGCCGAAGGCGGAAGCCGAGCATCATGCCCGCGAATTGCTGGAAAAAGTCCGCCTGTCGCAGAAAGTGGATGCCTATCCCGGTCAGCTGTCCGGCGGCCAGCAGCAGCGTGTGGCCATTGCCCGCGCGCTTGCCATGCGGCCTGAACTGGTGCTGTTCGACGAGGTTACCTCCGCACTCGATCCGGAAACCGTGGGCGAAGTGCTCGCCGTCATCCGCGATCTCGTCAATGACGGCATGACCAGCATTCTCGTGACCCACGAAATGCGCTTCGCCGAGGAAATCAGCGACAATATCGTCTTCACGGAAAACGGCCTAATCGTCGATCAGGGCACGCCGGAGCATATCTTCTACAAGTCTACCAATCCGCGTATCAACGCCTTCGTAAAGGGCCTCGGCGGACAGGTGGCACGGGTCGCCGACGGCGAAGGGATCTGACGCCATGACCGCCGACGAAAAACTCACCCTTCATCTGGCAGAAGCCATCGCCGCCTCTGATCCGCTCCGCGACGAAGAGGCTGTGACGATCGCCCGTACGGCGCTGATCGACTTTTTTGCCTGTATGCTGGGTGGCGCTTCCGACCGAAGCACGAAAATCCTCATCGACAGCTTTACGTCAGGCACATCCGGCACGGCGGGCATTGTCGGCCATGATCTGCGCACGGATGCTTTCACCGCCGCCCTCATCAATGGTCATGCGGGGCACGTGCTGGATTATGACGACGTCCACGGCAGCGTACGCGGCCACCCCACCGTCGCCATAGTTCCCGCTCTATTGGCTGTTGCGGTCGAGGAAGGCTCTACGGCGGACGCATTTATCGCCGCCTATATTGTCGGGCTGGAAACCATGGCGCGGCTTGGCCTGTCGCTCGGCACCAAGCATTACGAAAATGGCTTCCACGCCACCGCGACCCTCGGCCCCATCGGTGCGGCAGCGGCCATCGCCCATCTTCTGAAATTCACCCCGCAGACGGCCGCTATCGCACTCGGCCTTGCCGCCACGCAATCTGCCGGACTTCGCCTGCAATTCGGTTATGATGCGAAGCCCCTGCATGCCGGGCTTGCGACACGCGCTGGCCTCACCGCCGCGCAGCTGGCAAGATCAGGTTTTCAGGGCGCGCCGGATTTTCTGGAAAACCCTATCGGCTTTTATTCCGCCTTCGCCTTTGGCGCGGAACAGCCGAAACGGCTCCTGTCCGGCTGGGGCACACCCTGGCAGATCGTCTCTCCCGGATTGACGCTCAAGGCATTTCCCTGCTGCACCGCCAGCCACCCTGTTGCCGTCGGTGCGCTTGCACTGCGCAGCGCCAATGATCTGGCACCAGATGAAATCGAAACGGTAGTCATCACCTTTCCCCCGGGCGGCGATGCCGCTCTTGTGGGTTCGGCCACACCCGCCACGGGCATCGATGCGCGTTTCAGCGCCGAATATGTCTTCGCAGCCGCACTAGCGGATGGCGCACTCGGCATCACCCATTTCGACGAACGCCCTGCGCGCGCCGACCTGCTTGCACTTTCCGCAAAAGTCTCGCGCCGGCACGATGAGACCGCCCGCCGCCTCTCGCCGGATCCTACCACCCGTTTCGTGGTCATCGACGTGACGAAGAAGGATGGCACGGTGCTGTCGCGCCGTATTGACGGTCTTCCCGGCATTGATGACCCCACGGAAAAATTTGCCGACGCCACCGGCGGCAATGAAAAATTCGCCGGAATTCCGGCACTGGTGCGGACCATGAAAACCTCAGCCGACCTCAAGAAGCTAGAAGCGCTTCTGGCAACGCAAATATAACACGACCGAAATAAAGGCATGATCACCATGACCACCACTACCCGCAAAAGACAGATGCATCTTGGCCTGTTCCTGCAAGGAGCCGGCCACCACGTTTCCGGCTGGCGTCACCCGGATGCGGAGGCCGGCAGCGAGAATTTCGACCTGTTGACCCGCGTCACGAAAATGGCCGAAGAGGCCAAGTTCGACATGGTCTTTCTGGCCGATGGCCTCACCAGCGGCGTCGACGCCCATCCCTCGATGATCGCCCGTTTCGAGCCGCTTACCCTGCTTGCGGCGCTTGCCATGGTGACAAACAAGATCGGACTGGCCGCCACCGCCTCCACCACCTATGGTGAGCCCTATCACACAGCACGCGCCTTCGCCTCCATCGACCATCTCAGCCACGGGCGTGCGGCGTGGAACATCGTTACCACCTCCTATGCCCGCACGGCGGCGAACTTCTCCAAGAGCCATCCCGAGCATGACGAGCGTTACGCCGTTGCGGAAGAATATGTGAACGTCGTGCGTGGCCTGTGGGACAGCTGGGACGACGACGCCTTCGTCAAGGACAAGGAAGGCGGCCGTTACGTCGATCCGCAGAAGGTCCATATTCTCGATCACGAAGGCAAATATTTCACGGTGAAGGGTCCGCTGAACATTCCGCGTTCGCCACAGGGTCACCCGGTTCTCATTCAGGCCGGCTCCTCCGGCCCGGGACAGGATCTCGCCGCCCGCACCGCCGATATCGTCTTCACCGCCCAGCAGGCCATTTCCGAGGCGCAGGCCTTCTACACCAGCCTAAAGGCGCGAGTGGAGAAATTCGGCCGCGATCCCTCAAGCGTCGCCGTAATGCCCGGTTTCATGCCCATCATAGGCAAGAGCTTCGAAGAGGCCGGCGAAAAGCTGAAGGAGCTGAACCGCTGGACCGACATCAAGAGCGCCATGCCGTTGCTTGAGGAACGCATCGGCCATAGCCTTACCGAGTACGATCTCGACGGCCCGCTGCCGGACCTGCCTATTTCCGACCAGTTGCGCAGCCGCGCCGAACTTTTGACCGAACTGGCGCGCCGCGAAAAGTTGACGATCAGGGAACTGGCGCTGCGCGTTGCAGCTGGTCGTGGCCACCATATCGTCATGGGCACGGCCAAGGACGTTGCGGATCGCATGCAGGAGTGGTTCGAGAACGGCGCCGCAGACGGCTTCAACGTCATGCCGCCCTTCTTCCCCGGTGGGCTGGACGAATTCAACCGCGAAGTTGTACCGCTCTTGCAGGAACGTGGCCTGTTCCGCAAAGAATACGAAGGCTCGACGCTGCGCGACCATCTCGGCATCAACAGGCCTGCCCTGCAGGCATAAAAAACGGATGCCCGGCGACGGGCATCCGCATGACAAGAGGCTTACGTGGAAGCAGGCTGTCGCCGATCCGTCAGGCCGCTTTCCTTCCCGACAGTTTCACACTGTGGCTCGTCCGCGACGAGTTGGATGAAATGGATGCCCCGTCGTCGCGCTGGGTCGCGCGGCGGTTCAGTTTGAACAGGCTGACCAGTTGCGCCAGCACATCCGCACCCTGGGCAAGGGTAGCGCTAATGGCGGTCGTGCGCGCGCTCATCGCCGCGTTTTCCTGCGTCATCCGGTCGAGCTGGTTGACTGCACGGTTGATTTCGCTGATGCCTAAGGCCTGTTCATCGGCGGCCTTGGCGATCATATCGACATTGCCGTCAATGTGCTTCACCAGCGCATCGATCTGCTTCAGCGCCTCACCTGTCTCGCCGACAAGCCGCACGCCTTCCAGAACCTCGGTGCCGGAATTGTTGATGAGCGCCTTGATTTCCTTGGCGGCACTGGCGGAGCGTTGCGCAAGTTCGCGCACCTCCTGTGCCACGACCGCAAAACCCTTGCCCGCGTCGCCCGCGCGCGCGGCTTCGACGCCCGCATTTAGGGCAAGAAGGTTGGTCTGGAAGGCGATTTCGTCGATAACGCCGATAATCTGGCTGATTTCCCGCGATGCCGTCTCGATGCGCTGCATGGCGTTGACGGTACGCCCAACGACTTCCGTGGAAGCCGCCGTTGACGTCCGCGCACTCTGAACGAGTTTTCGGGTCTCCTTGGTGTTTTCCGTCGATGCCCGTACGGTCGCGGTGATTTCTTCCAGCGCCGCCGAGGTTTCCTCCAGCGCCACGGCCTGCTCACGCGATCTTTCGGCGAGATGAACAGAGGCTTCGCTGACTTCCTGGCTGCTTCTGGTCAGGTCATCGGTCTGCCCAAGAACATTTTCCAGGGTTTTCTGGAATTCGGCGATGGACTTGTTGAAATCCCGTCTCAGCCCCTCGAACTCACCCACGAAAGGCTTGTCGAGCGTGACGCGGATGTTGCACTGGGAAAGACGCTCAAGCGCAGCGCCCAGTTCTTCCACCGCATGGACGCGGTCCGTTATATCGAAGGCGAATTTCACCACCTTGACGACTTTTCCCCGCTCGTCGATGATCGGGTTGTAGGACGCCTGGATGAAGACGCGTTTTTCGTTCTTGCCAAGCCGCATGAACTGACCGGTCGAGAACTCGCCCTTACTAAGATCCTTCCAGAAATTCCGGTACTCTTCGGACTGCACGTAGCCACGCTCACAAAACATCGAATGATGGTTGCCGATGATCTCTTCCGCTGTGTAGCCGAGTGCTGTCAGGAAGTTTTCATTTGCGGAGAGAATTTTCCCCTCGGGCGTGAACTCGATCATCGCCTGCGCCCGCGAAAGCGCCGCCAGCTTGCCGTTATCCTCGGTGCTTCGGCGCTTCGTCGCCGTGATATCGGAAGCGATCTTGACCACCTTGTAAGGTTTGCCGAAACGAAAAACCGGATTGTAGGAGGCTTCAATCCAGATGTCGTCGCCGGTTTTCGACCGCCGCCGATATTGGCCCTGATCGTATTCGCCGCGTGAGAGTTTCGCCCAGAAGGCCTTGTATTCGGGTGACGCTACATCTTCGGGAGACAGGAACATGCTGTGAGGGCGTCCGATGATTTCTGATTGCTGATAGCCGACCGCCTTGCAGAAATTGTCGTTCGCCTTCAGAATTTTTCCAGTCAGATCGAACTCGATGATGGCTTGCGAGCGGCTTAGGGCATCAAGTACCGCAGATGCGTCCGTACCGAGTTTGAAAAATTGAGACATGTCTTTGAACTCCCAACAATAACCTGTATGCGGACCTTTCCTCCTCGATGCCAAAGAGATGAAAATAACGGATCGGTCTGCGTGCACGCGAAACCTAGCCGGACACCGTTAAATAGCAATTAATGATGACCCATAACTATTGGTCCAATGGCCGAAACTGTTGGCAAGAATACTTCAGACCCCGCTCCCTTTACCAACCCGTCCGCACCGGATGAGAACCGCTTATTTGCCACAGTGCTGATATTTCTGCCGCAGCAGAGCGATACGGGCTTTCATCGGTACGGCATTCATTGTTATGGCGGGCTTGAAAGATTTGTGTTGCAGGAGCGCCGATGACCAAAACCCTGAAATGCGACGTGCTGGTGATCGGCACCGGCATTATCGGTTCGATGGCGGCGCTTTACCTGCAAAATGCCGGGCGTGAGGTCTTTCTTCTGGAGCGCGGTGAAGTTGCCCGGGGCGCGAGCTCCGGTAATGCCGGCATCCTGGCCTTTCCCGAAATCATCCCCATTCCCGCCCCCGGCATCATGAGAAAAGCACCGCGCTGGCTTTTCGATCCGCTCGGCCCGCTCAGCGTGCCGCCTGCCTATGCGCCGAAGATCGCGCCGTGGCTGTGGCGTTTCTGGCGCGCCAGCGCTGAGCGCAACTTTCGCCACGGCCTGAGAGCGCTCAGCGAGATCAACCGGCTGTCTGCCACCGAAATGGCCCATGTCGCCGCCATGCCGGAGCTCTCGCACTTTGTCGCGAAAACCGGCACGCTCGATCTTTACGACAGCGAAGCCAGCCTCAACGCTGCCCGCAAAGACTGGGATGAAAAGGAACAGGCAGGCTTCTCTTCCAAGCGTGTCGGCCGCAACGAGATAGACGAGTTGCAGCCGGGTCTTGCCCCGCAATTCCGCCACGCCATGTTCTCGCCTGATGGCTTGCAGGTCTCCGATCCCTACGACTTCACCCGTGCCATTTTCGATCTGGTGATCGCCCGTGGCGGAAAGCTGCGCAAGGGCGAGGCAGAACGCATCGACGCCGTCGGCGAAAGTACGATCGTGACCCTGGAAAACGGCGACAAGATCGACGCCGACAAGGTGGTGATCGCCTGCGGCGCGTGGTCCAAGCCGCTTGCCGCAACACTTGGCAACATCGTGCCGCTGGAAACCGAACGCGGCTATAACACCACCCTGCCCGCCGGCGCCTTCAACCTCACGCGCCAGCTTTATTTCAACGACCACGGTTTTGTCGTCACCCCGCTATCTTCTGGTATCCGCGTTGGCGGCGCAGTCGAGTTGGGCGGTCTGGAATTGAAGCCGAATTTCAAGCGATCCGAGGCCATGCTCAAGAAAGCCGGGCGTTTCCTGCCCGGTCTTAAGGTTGAAGGCGGCCAGCAATGGATGGGGTTCCGCCCTTCGATGCCGGACTGTCTTCCCGTCATCGGCACCGCGCGCACCACACCTTCCGTCATCTATGCCTTCGGCCATGGTCATCTGGGGCTGACACAATCGGCAGCTACCGCCCGCCTCGTGACGCAACTGGCAAACGGTGAGGAGACCGCAATATCGGTCGATCCGTTCCGTCCGGGGCGTTTTTCCTGAAAATGCGGGAATCCGGTTTCAAGCTGGTTAGAGTTTTTACAGTTTAAGCGGACGTCTGTGCGCTATTTCACCTGCTGTACGGAATCTTCCGGAAACTCCACCGGGGCGAAGGACGGATAGACCTTTCGCAGGATCGTCACCTGCTGCTGATCGCTCACACGCAGCAAATACCATTGCGTACCGTCGATAAGCGCCAGCGTATGGGATTTCGCTTCGATCGTCTGGCCGCCGGTTTCCATCACCGTTTTCGTCGGAACGAGTGCATAGGGCGTTCCATCAGGCGTCTGCTGCACACTGATCGCCGCCGTGTCCATGGTGAATTCGGTGATCTTGACTGCCGCAAGCGCCATTTGCATCTGCGTGGTCAGAGCGCTACGCAACTGCCCGACGGAAACACCCGCGTCGTTTGCAATGAATTCAAAGATTTTCGGCGGCACCGTCCGGCCGACAAAATCAAAATCCTGCGCATTCAAGGCGGCGCTGAACCGCTCTATCTGTGTTCGCAGCTTGTCCTGCTCGGACGGCAAAAGATCGCGCGACAAAGCGGGATGCGACATCACCGCCAGTAATAACAGCCAGGAAAACAGGCGTTTCATTGCTTCGCCTTTCCGGGTTTGGGCCTGCCGGTTGCCCGGCATCGCAACGTCCTGCGCCGCGAAACGCTTGCGAACAGCGTCGCTCAGCGCAGCAGAATGAAACCCGCAGCCGAAAGCACGAGGAAAACGATAAGGCCGCCAAGGAAACCCACGGACGTAAAGAAACCCGCGACCATGGCCAGCATCAGCACACAGACCAGCATCGTGCCGTACTTCGTCATGGCAAGAAAAGCGTTATAGGTCTTTTCATGCTCGGCGTAGTTCATCTCGGCGCCAACTTCGACCGGACCTGTGTGGTGTTCGCTCATTCCGCTTCCCCTTCTGCTCCATCCGCCATACCCGCCGCACAAGACAATTTGCCCCGCGGACGATAACGGGCCCATGCCGGATTCTCCGGAGCCAGAGGTAACATGAAGTCGACGAAAAGTGCAATGCGTTCCACACGAAAGAACATCGATGGCAAGCGGGGCAAACGGTATGCCGTGCAAAGCGTGCCGTCGTGCAACATTCTTTTGTAAACGGTTGAAAACGGCGGCCATGCGGCCGGTTTAACAGTGGTTTCGGTTGCTTTTCGGACAACCTGCCCATACACGGGATTCTGTGGGGAGGAACGCCGGAATTTGGCTGTGCGGATACGCGTGGAGGCGTGCCCGTCACGATGGCCGACCGGCTTGCTTGCCACCATAACCCGCAAAGGGCCCGGCAAGGGAAGAGGGGAAAGTCATGAAACCGCTTTTGAAATTAAGTGCGCTGATCGACCTTGTCAGCGAAGCTCTGGGCAAGGTCGCCGGTTATCTGGTGCTTGTCTGCTGCCTCGTCAGCGCCGGAAACGCCATGGTGCGTTATACCTTCAATTATAGTTCAAACGGCTGGCTCGAAATCCAGTGGTACATGTTTGCCTTCATCGTGCTGGTGGGTGCCTCCTACACGCTGCGCATGAACGAACATGTGCGGGTGGACATCATCTACGGGGCTATCTCGTCTCGCACGCGCCTGTGGGTGGACATCATCGGCATCGTACTTTTTCTTATGCCCGCCTGCTTTTATCTGGCCTGGCTTTCCTGGCCGATGTTCATGCTTTCCTGGCATCAGAACGAAATGTCCTCCAATGCCGGCGGGCTCATCCGCTGGCCGGTGAAACTCATCATCTTCGCCGGATTCGCCCTTCTGGTTCTTCAGGGATTTTCCGAACTCATCAAGCGCATCGGCGCCCTCAACGGGCTTTATGCGCTCGATACGAAGTACGAAAAACCCCTGCAATGATCGCCGCGATCTGAACCTTCAGGATATTTCCCATGTTCGAATATGGTATTCTTCCGCCACTGATGTTCCTCGGCATGATCATCTTCATGCTCTACGGATTTCCGGTCGCTTTCTCTCTTGCCACCGTCGGTCTGGTTTTCGGCGTCATCGGCATCTTCACCGAGCATTTTTCGCCGGCCTTCCTTCAGGCCTTGCCGCTGCGCATCTTCGGCATCGTCTCGAACGACCTGCTGCTCGCCATTCCCTTCTTCACCTTCATGGGCGCGATCCTGGAGCGATGCGGGCTTGCCGAAGATTTGCTTGAAGGCACGGGCAAGCTGTTCGGCGCCATTCCGGGCGGCCTCGCCTATGCCGTCATCATCGTCGGCGCAATCCTTGGCGCGATCACCGGCACGGTTGCGGCCTCCGTCATCACCATGGGCGTCATCTCGCTGCCGATCATGCTAAAATACGGTTACAATCCGCGGCTTGCAACCGGCGTCATCGCCGCGTCGGGAACCATCACGCAGGTCATTCCACCTTCGCTCGTGCTGATCGTTCTTGCCGACCAGCTCGGTAAATCCGTCGGCGACATGTATCTCGGCGCGATCGGCCCGTCGATCCTGCAAGTCGCCATCTTCATGCTCTTCATCCTGTTCATGTCGATCGTGCGGCCGAAGGATTTGCCTGCTTTGCCGCCGGAAGCGCGGGGCGAACTCAACCGTGCACTGGTATTTCGCGTGCTGGCGGGCATGGTGCCCTCCATCGTGCTGATCTTCCTCGTGCTCGGCACCATCTTCCTCGGCCTTGCAACACCAACGGAAGCCGGCGCGCTCGGCGTCGTCGGCGCCATGGCGCTGGCCGCAGCCCACCGCCGCCTCACCTGGGATCTCGTCAAGCAGGGCATGCATTCCACCATGCACATCACGTCCATGGTGGTGTTCATCCTGGTAGGCGCCACCTGCTTTTCCCTCGTCTTTCAGGGCATGGACGGTTCTCTGTGGATCGAGCACATGTTGTCGGGCATTCCTGGCGGCCCGATTGGCTTCCTGATCTTCGTCAACATCTTCATCTTCTTCCTCGCCTTCTTCCTCGATTTCTTCGAGATCGCCTTCATCGTCATCCCGATGCTCGCACCCATCGCGCAGGCACTCGGCATCGACCTGATCTGGTTCGGCGTGCTGATCTGCATCAACATGCAGACCAGCTTCATGCACCCGCCCTTCGGTTTCGCGCTGTTCTACCTGCGCTCAATCGCGCCGCGCACGGTCAAGACCTCGGATATCTACATGGGTGCCATTCCCTGGCTCGGCATGCAGCTCATCCTCGTCGCCATCGTGATCTTCTGGCCGGAATCCGTCACCTACTGGTTGGACAAAGCACCCCAGGTGGACCTCAACTCCATCAAGATCGAAGTGCCTGCCTTCGGCAATCAGGGCGGCAACACCATGCCCAATTTCGGCCTGCCAGGAGGCCAGCCGGGTGGGTTGCCAGGCATGCCTAACCTCGGTGAACCACCGAAGATCGGGCCTTAACCGGCGTCTTTTAAGGATTTTTCGGAGAACTTATCGTTGCTGAGTGGAAGACAGGGTTGCACCCTGCCTTCCATTTACTCTGTATGGAAATTGAACCTGACAGTCATCGACCAGCCTGTCCGGTTTTTCCGAGGTCGGCGTGGCCAATCCTTGCCGACACTGCAGCCAGTCACTGAGCCCGCTGCTTTTGCTTCCGACAGCCCTGATCGTCAATCGCCCTTTCCTGTCGGGCGCATGCAGGCGCGACGGCACAACAAAAACCCCGGAGACCGAAGTCCCCGAGGCTTTTGTCCGGTCCGCCGCACCGAATAATCAGAGCTTGCCGTTACGCTGCTGGATCATCATGAAAGTATCGAAAGTATATTCCGCAAGCTGCATCCACAGGTAACCCTCACGCTTGAAGGCGACCTGATCCTCGTAGATCTTCTTGAAATCCGGATTGGTTGCTGAAATATTGGCATAGACTTCCAACGCCGCCTTATAGCAGGCCTCGAGGATTTCCTGGCTGAAGGGCCGCAGCACGGCACCTTCCGAAACCAGCTGCTTGATGGCGATGGGGTTTTTCGCGTCGTATTTCGCCATCATGCTGGTATTTGCGAAGGCACAGGCATCCTGCAGGACCGTCTGGTAGTTCTTCGGCAGGCTGTTCCACTTGTCCAGATTGACGAAAGAATGGATGACCGGGCCGCCTTCCCAGAAGGCCGGGTAATAATAGTATTTCGCCACCTTCTGGAAACCGAGCTTGTGGTCGTCATACGGACCAACCCATTCCGCAGCGTCGATTGTGCCTTTTTCCAGCGCCGGATAGATGTCGCCGCCGGCGATCTGCTGCGGCACCACGCCGAGCTTTTCCACCACCTTGCCGGCAAGACCGGCAATGCGCATCTTCACGCCCTTGAAATCGTCGACGGTGTTGATTTCCTTGCGGAACCAGCCGCCCATCTGGGCGCCGGTATTGCCTGATATCATGCCGTAGAGATTGTGCTTGGCGTAAAACTCGTTGAGCAGCTTGTTGCCGTTGCCTTCGTAGAACCAGGAATTGGTCAGGCGGGCATTAAGACCGAACGGTATCGCCGTGCCGATGGCGAAGGTCGGATCCTTGCCGACGTAATAATAGGAGCAGGTATGGCACATTTCCACCGTACCCGATGATACGGCATCGGCCGCCTGCAGGCCGGGCACGATTTCGCCAGCCGCAAACGGCTGGATGGTGAAATTGCCGTCGGTAGCGGCCGCCACGTGTTTGGCAATATCCTCGGCGCCACCATAGATCGTATCGAGCGACTTCGGAAACGACGACGTCAGTCGCCAGGTTATCTTGGTATTCTGTTGTGCAATTGCGGGCGCAGCCAAGGCTGTCGCAGCAGCCCCCGCCAGCGCACCTTTTTTCATAAAGGAACGGCGATCCATCTATATCCTCCCAGATATCAACGCTGCCCGCAGCTTGAATTCCCCTCGTGCTGTTCAGGCATCGCAGCAAAGTAAGCACGGTTACAGCCCAGCTGACAAGCACCCGCGCCAAGAATTAATTGCCGGAAAACCAGCCTTATCGGGAATTTTCGAGCGGTCTCTTCGCTATTTTATTTGCAACTGAAATATCGCGACGCCGCCTTATACTTTAGCCGCATATATCGCGCTCCGAGGACGAAACACATGCTTGACTTGGCCCGCTGGCAGTCGCACAAATTTTCGAAGATTCGCCCCGGAGCCACCATGCCAAAACCGATTATCGCCGTCCCCGCCGACATCCGGCATTTCACCGGAGCCGACTGGCACGCCGCGCAGAACCAGTATCTTTCCGCAGCGCTGAAGGTGGCTGATGTCATGTCCTTCATCGTTCCGGCCTTTGAAGACGGCAATGAGGTCGATGCCATCCTCGACCGGGTCGATGGCTTGCTCGTCTCCGGCTCGGCCACCAATGTTCACCCTTCTCTTTACGGAAAAGAGGCACAGGAGAGTGACGGCCCGTTCGATCCAGCCCGCGACGCCACCAGCCTGCCGCTGATCCGCCGGGCGTTGGAACGCGGCATTCCGATGCTTGCCATCTGTCGCGGCATTCAGGAGCTGAATGTCGCGCTGGGCGGCACGCTTGCTTCCGAAATTCAGGAACAGCCCGGAATCTGGGACCACCGCAAGCCGGAACATGAAGACCGCGACGTGGCCTTCGCCATCCGCCAGCCGGTGCATGTGCGCGAAGGCTCCTGCATTGCGCAGCATCTTGGCGTCTCGGGAGAAATCCAGATCAATTCGCTGCACCGGCAGGCAATTGCCGAGACCGCGCCACGCCTGCAGGTGGAGGCGACGGCGGCAGACGGCACGATCGAGGCCGTTTCCGTCATCGATGCCAAGGGCTTTGCCGTTGGTGTGCAATGGCATCCGGAATATTGGGCCGAGACGGACGCACCCTCGCGCGCTTTGTTCGAAGCTTTCGGCAAGGCAGTTCACGAGTACCGGAACAGCAAGGCCTGAAACCGACCCCTCCCCTCCAAGGCCACTCAGGCCCTTGTCGATAGGACAAAAAAAGGGGCAAGCTTGAAGGCCTGCCCCAGGTCCGGGAGGAGGAGTGCTTAGCGTTTTGCGCGTTTCTTCTGGCGGTAGACGTCCGCGACGACGGCAGCCACGATGATCAGTCCCTTAACGATCTCCTGGTAATAGGCATCGACCCTGAGGAACGTGAAACCGGATGTCATGACACCGAGAATGATGGTGCCGATCACTGTTCCGGTAATACGGCCGGCACCGCCGGCGAGCGAAGTGCCGCCGATAACGGCCGCGGCGATGGCGTCGAGTTCATACATCACACCCATGCCGGCCTGCGCCGTCTGCGCACGGGCGGCGGTGACGACGCCTGCAAGACCGGCCAGCATGCCGGCAATGGCATAGACCTTGATCAGATGCGCCTCGATATTGATACCGGAAACACGGGCGGCCTGCTGGTTGGCGCCGATGGCATAGGTGAACTTGCCGTAACGGGTGTAACGCAACGCAACGTGGAAAATAACCGCGACGACGAGGAAAACCACGACCGGCCAGACACCTGTACCGATGAAGGTGAAACCGTCGGTCAGACCGGAAATCGGTTGGCCCTTGGTGTACCATTTGGAAAGGCCGCGCGCCGTCACCATCATGCCGAGGGTTGCGATGAAGGGCGGGATTTTCGTGCGCGCTATAAGCTGCCCGTTGATGAAACCGGCCAAAGCGCCAGCCAGAATGCCGACAGCCAGCGGCATGAAGAAAGGGAGATCGGTCAGACCCGGGTAAAGCGCCCGCGGCCATGTGGAGGCCTGCCCCACGCTGGCAGACAACATCGCCGTCAGACCGACGACCGAACCGGAGGAAAGATCGATGCCGCCGGTGATGATGACCTGCGTGACGCCGACGGCGATGATGCCGATGACCGACACCTGCAGGATCATGATCGTCAGGCGCTGCTGGTTCATCAGAAAGCTCTGGCCGATGAAAATCCAGCCAAGAATTTCATAAACAAGCGCGATGCCAATCAGCACGAAAAATATATTTGCTTCCGGCGGTATGCGCCTGTGCGGCTTGCGCCCGGATTTTGCATCCAACTCTGCGTTGGCGGCGGCGTTCGTATTCATAGTCATTCCTCCTCGAGAAATCCCGGCGCGCCTCACCGCGATGCGAGATCCATCACTTTCACCTGTGTGGCTTCACTTCTGTCAAGGAAGCCCGTCACGCGACCTTCATGCATGACCATGATACGGTCGCTCATGCCCAGAACCTCCGGCATTTCGGAGGAAATCATGATGACGGCGACGCCATTGCGCGCCATCTCGCCAACCAGCTTGTGGATTTCGGCTTTTGCCCCGACATCGATCCCGCGCGTCGGCTCATCCAGAATGAGGATGCGTGGCTGTGTCAGCATCCATCGCCCGATCAGCACCTTCTGCTGATTGCCGCCCGACAGGTTTTCGATGCGCTCGTAAAGATTGGGCGTCTTGACCCTGAGCTTGCGGCACATGTCGTCGCAGGCTTCCGAAAGCGTCTTTTCCTGCACGAAGCCGTTGGCGACATATTTGTCCTGAAGAACCGCGATCTGCATATTCTCAAGAATATTGAGGATCAGCAGGCAGCCGGTATCCTTGCGGTCTTCCGTCAGGAACGCCATGCGGTGACGGATCGCCTCTGTCGGACTTGCGATCGACACAGGCTTGCCGTTGATTTCCACAGTGCCCGAAGACGCCTGCGTAACGCCGAACACCGTTTCCGCAACGTTCGAGCGGCCAGAACCGACAAGGCCGGCGACACCTAGAATTTCCCCGGCGCGAACATCAAATGACACGTCATGGAAGACGCCGTTCAGTGTCAGATTCTTGACCGACAGCACCACATCGCCGATCGGAACCTCTTCCTTCGGAAACATCTGGGTAATTTCGCGCCCCACCATCATGCGGATGATGTCGTCACGCGTCACATCGGTGGACGCGTGGGTGCCGATATATTTGCCGTCGCGAAAGACGGAAAACTCATCGGCGATCTCGAAAAGCTCATTCATCTTGTGGGTGATGTAGACGATGCCGATACCGCGTTCCCTGAGATCGCGGATGATACGGAACAGATGTTCCACCTCACGCTCCGTCAACGCTGACGTCGGTTCGTCCATGATGAGAACATCGGAATCGTAGGAAACCGCCTTGGCGATTTCGACCATCTGCCGGCTTGCAACCGATAGTTCGCCGACACGCATTTCCGGATCGAGATCGATACCGAGCCTTTCGAGCAATGTCTGGGTGCGGCGATACATTTCGCCATGGTCGATAAAGCCCAGCCGGTTTTTCGGCTCGCGGCGAATCCATATATTTTCCGCCACCGTCATATAAGCCATCAGGTTAAGTTCCTGATGGATCATCGCAATGCCGTTTTCGAGCGCATCAAGCGGTGAATCGAGGCGTATCGCAGCGCCCTTCAGGCGAATTTCTCCGACATCCGGCTGGTAGATACCTGCCAGAATCTTCATCAGCGTCGATTTACCGGCGCCATTCTCACCCATCAGCGCATGCACAGTGCCGCGCTTGAGGTGGAACGAAACGTCATCCAGCGCAACAACGCCGGGAAATTCCTTGCGTATGCCGTCCGCTGCGAGAAGATATTCTGCATTGGGCACGGCGCCGCTGGCGCGCACGGCGGCCATTGTCGATGGGCTGACGACCATCTTATCCTCCACGATAGACAAAAATGACCGGGGGAAGAGGTTTCGCCAAAAGGCGCCCATCCTCCGGGGAGGCTTACAGCGCCGTGCCGGTCAAGACACACAAAAGCGCTGCAACACTTTGAATTCACTGAAATTCTATTCTAGGCTGCTTCGCTCGGCGTCTGAGACGCCGACTGCCGTCCAGAACCGGCATTTGCTTCCGATATTGCTTGAAACGGTCGCAAATGCCGGTAAAGGGTCGTCAGTTCTTGGCTACGTAGTCCTTGACGTTTTCCGGGGTAACGAGCTGGAAGGGAATGTAGACCTTCTTATCCACCTTGTCGCCCTTGACGAGCTTCAGTGCGGCATCGAGAGCACCCTTGCCCTGGCCAGCCGCATCCTGGAAGACCGTCACATCGAGATCGCCTGCCTGCATGGCGGCAAGAGCGTCTTGCGTGGCGTCCACACCGGCAACGACATATTCCTTCATGTCCTTGCCCGCGGCCTTCAGCGCCTGGACAGCGCCGATCGCCATTTCATCGTTATTGGCGATGACGGCATTGAACTCGATACCGCTGGATAGCCAGTTGGTGACGAGGTCGGAACCCTGCGTGCGCTGCCAATTGGCCGTCTGCTCTTCAACCACGGAAATGCCCTTGCATTCATCGGTTTTCAGAACATCGTGAACGGCCTGCGTGCGCATGCGCGCGCCCTGATTGGACAACTCGCCCATCATGATCACGGCCTTGCCCTTGCCACCGAGAAGGCGGCAGACTTCCTTGGTTTCAAGCGTGCCGGCCACGGTTTCTTCCGATGCCACGAAGGCCTGGCCGTCCGGCAGGGCATCCACGTTCACCGGCTGGCGGTTGACGTAAACCAGCGGAATCTTGGCTTCAGCAGCAAGTTTCGACATGGCCGCCGTCGCATCCGTATCAACCGGATTGACGATGATCGCATCGACCTTGGAGGCGATGAAATTCTGGATCTGGCTCTGCTGCTTGGCAACGTCGTTCTGCGCGTCCTCAACTTGCAGGGTGACGCCCTTCAGCTCCTTGGAATAATCCTGCATGCCGTTGCGCAGCACCGTCAGGAAGTTGTCGTCGAACAGGGCCATCGAAACACCGACGGTCTCGGCATGTGCCGCCGTGCCCAAAAGCACAGACATAGCCGCACTGATAATAAGCTTTTTCATTGTTTTCTCCTCCTCGGTGTCCAGCGCCACCTCTCCCAGCCGGAAACGGACCCGAGAGCCCGTCGCTAACTCCTCACATCCAGAAAACGGAATAATGAAACCGAATTTCTGTTGTTCGATATATTTATTCCATTTTTGGTTCGAACGTCAATGCTTTCTTCGTGGCCGTGGAGCGAGACGGCACACAAGGCGGTGATGACCAGGAGTTTTCAGAGAAAACGGGTATAGCCCCCTCCGCCCTAGCGTGGGCGGAGGGGGCTCATGCGCTTGCTGAGCACTTTCACGGAAGTCGCTGGGTTGCCTGTGATAAAACGTCACGGACAAACGGAAGAGTGGGACGGGCGCGAAAGACGCGCCACGTCTTAATCGTGAAAACCGGGCATCACATCCGCCGGAATGGGGCAGACATAATCACTGCCCTCGGTTTTCTCCAGCCATTCTTTTTTGACACTTTCAAGCAGCTCGGGCGAGGTCATCAGCGAAAGACCTGTCGATGCGAGCGTCTTGGCGGCGTGTGCCATGGCTTTGTGGGCGGCCGGGCTTTTGCCCTGCGCCACCACCTGCCATGTATGCGGATTGGTCCCGATTGCCCATGCGGGCGTCCAGCATTGCGCTGTCGGCGTCACCCAGCTGACATCACCGACATCGGTCGATCCGGCACGAAAATGCGACTGCCCCTCGAAATCGCGCAGGCCGAGATGCAGCGGCGTCGACCCGTCGATCTTCCCGTTGGAAAAGACGTCGCCCTTGATCTGGTAGAGCCGGATACTGCTCTTGATTGCCTCTTCCGTGAACGTGTCCTGAATGACCTTGGCGAAGCCCTGATCGGCCTCGTCGAAGGCTATGGGTCCAAGCGCCACCATGTTTTCATGCATCGCCGTTTCGAGCGTGATGTTGGGCAGGAGATTGGTGGAGGCGGTATCGAAGACGATCTCCACCTCTGTTTCGGTCATCATGGCCGCACCAAGCGCGACCTTGTCCACACGGGCTGCGAGATCGAGCGCCTGGCGCATTTCAGGTGCGCGGATCAGATAGAGCACTTCGGCCTTTGCCTGCACCACATTTGCCGCTTTGCCGCCGGCATCGGTGATCGCATAATGCACCCGGCAATCCTGCGGCATGTGTTCGCGCAGGAAATTGACGCCGACATTCATCAGTTCAACGGCATCGAGCGCCGAGCGACCAAGATGGGCGGCGTTGGAGGCATGGGAAGCAACACCTTTGAAGCGGTAAAAATATTCCAGCACCGCGAGATTGTTGGTGGAGCGCACGCCGTTGAAGGGCGCGGGATGCCACGTCAAAGCCGCATCGACATCGTCAAACAGACCGGCACGCACCATGAAAGTCTTGCCGGAACCGCCCTCTTCGCCGGGGCAGCCATAATAACGCACCGTGCCGGGCAGGTTGTTGGCTTTCAGATGCCGGGCAAGTGCGATGGCGGCCATCAGCGAGCCGACGCCGAGCAGGTTGTGGCCGCAGCCATGGCCGGTGGCATCGGATTCAAGCGGTTTTGCCTCAGCCACGCCGGCCATCTGGCTCATGCCGGCAAGCGCGTCAAATTCGCCTAGGAAGGCAATAACCGGCCTGCCGTGACCGAATTCACCGATGAAGGCCGTGTCCATGCCGGCTACGCCGCGGCGGACTGCAAAGCCGTTTTCCTCAAGCGCGTTTGCCAGAACCCCGGAGGATTGCCTTTCCTCGAATTTGAGTTCGGCAAAATCCCAGATGCTGTCGCTCAAAGTGGTGAAATGTGGCTTCATTGACTCGATTTCGGCGGCAATCGACATCACGGCTTCACGGTTCATGGCTTGTCCTCGCATTCCTGCCCTTTAAGGGCGCACGCAAACGCTTCGGCGGGGGGCCGCCAAATCATTACGGTCATGATGGAAAATGCCCGCGCCGGGCTTTGCTTCCGGCGCGGGTAATATTGGATCAGTTGTCGACCGAGACTTCCCAGAGGCGGGCGTTCGACTGCCAGACCGGCTGACCCTTGAGCTTCTTGGTCGCGCCCCAGACATCGACCATGTCGTAAAGGAAGATGCCGGGCATTTCCTTCAGCATCAGTTCGTGGAACTCGTCGAAAATCTTCTGGCGCTTCGCCTGGTCGGCCTCGACGTAGGCGGCCTTCATCAGCTCGATCGCCTTCGGATCATCCCACATCAGGGAGGCGTTCTTGTCCTTGTTACCGACGTAGAATGCATACATCAGGGCCGGATCGAGACGCGGCGCGACAGACTGCGAGATCACCTGATAATTGCCGGAACGGCGACGATCCACCTGCGTGGCATAGTCCAGCACCTCGATCTGTACGTTCAGACCCGCCTGCTGCATCATGGCCTGCGCCATGACGGCTGCCGGAAAACTCGGCACATTGCCGCGCTTGTTGGCGATGATAGAGATCGGCTCGCCCTTGTAACCGGCTGCCTCCAGTTCCTTCTTGGCTGCCTCAATGTCATAGGCCGGACGCTTCTTCTGGGTCCCATCGAAATAGACCGAGTCCTGTGAAACCATCGAGCCGTTGGCTTCGCCCGTACCGTTCGACGCGGCGGCGACCAGTTCATCGAGATCAAGCGCCATCGCCATGGCGCGGCGCACGCCGGGATTGCTCAGCACCTTGTCGCGGGTCTGAATATAGAAAAGGTTCTTGCCGTTGTTGCGGGCAACAATGAGCTGCATCTTCTCATTCGTCTTGAACTCCGGAATGAGATCGGGAGAAATCTCGGCGGTGTCGAGCACGCCGGATTCGAGGCCCGCCTTCACGGTCGAGGCGTCCGGAATAACCATGAACTTGATGCCGTCGGCCAGCGGCCGCTTGGAGCCGACCATGCCATCCGGCTTGCCGTCATTTACAGGCGAAACATAATCCGCGAATTTGGCGAGGCGGATATATTCACCCTTTTTCCATTCGTTCCACTGGAACGGACCGGTGCCGATGGGCTTGACGAAGCTGCCGTCAGCGGCAACGGATTCCGGCGAGATCATGCCGGTGTAACCGCATTCGGGCCGCGACATCAGGCCGAGGAAAACGGCTGACGGCTTTTCAAGCGTGATCTGAACCGTGGAGGCGTCCGTGGCCTTGACGCCGGTGACATGCGCGGCACCGCCTTCCACGAAATCATTCAGGCAGGCCCATTTGGTTTCGGGCTTCAGATAGCGCGTCCAGTTCCAGACGACATCCTCTGCGGTGAGCGGCTTGCCGTTATGGAATTTTACATCCGCGCGCAGCTTGAACGTATAGGTGAGACCATCTGGCGAAACCTCGAAGCTCTCGGCAAGCAGCGGCTTTACTTCGCCGCCATTGTTGTAACCGACGAGGCCTTCGACGATGTGCAGGATCACCCCGTCCGTATTGCCGTCACGATTGACGCCGGGATTACTGCTGCGCAGATCTGAGCTCTGCGCGATGGTGATGTCGCGAGCCGCCGCGATATTGGCTGTTACGAGCAGGGCCGCGCCTGCGAGAAGAAGTTTTTTCACTGTTCTACCCTCTTTGTTGTCGTTGATTATCATTGTTGAAATCCATCCCAGCAGGCCTGTGCCAGCCGGCCGATCGTTTCGAGCGCGATGGTGTATCCCGGCGTACCGTCCGGCAGGGTCTGCGGCACTTCATCGGTATAGGCGGTGATGATGAAAGACGGCGCGCCGTTCCTGTAGACGATGCCGGCATCCATGCGTCCGCGCTTGCCGCGTCCGCTTTTGCTGGCCACCATCGCTTCGAAAGGCAGGCGGGAGCGGATTCCATAACGCAATATCTGTTTTTTCAGCGTCTGCATTGCCCAGCCGCACAATTGCGGGCTGCAGCCGAGCTTTGCCTGCGCCTCTGGCGAGGACTGGGCATCAAGAATGGTCTGAAGCAGCAGCACCTGGTCCGCCGCCGAGGTGGTCGTGACGGTCTTCAGCGGATGATCGGCCGCCAGCGCCAACGGCGGAATGAGGAAACGGTGGTGGGTATTGGTCATACCGAGCGTCTTGCAATAGCTGTCCACTTCCTCAAGCGTCAGCCGCTCCAGCACCATCTTGGTGCAGACATTGTCGCTCAGCACCATCATGCCGGCGAGCGCATCGCGCAGGGAAATAACGATACCCGGTGTCAGATAGCGGAACATGCCGCTGGCCACCTCTTCCGCCAGCCTCTTCTCATAGGTGACGGGCTGGTCGAGATCGAGCCGCCCTTCGCTGGCGGCCTTGAGCACGGCCATCATGATCGACGTCTTGCGGGTGCTGCCCGATGGGGTCTCCTCGTTTTCTCCCCGTCCGATCTCTTCGCCGGTCAGGAGATTGCGCACCATGAAGCGCGTCACAAAAGGCTGTGCATCACAGATAGCATTCAGTTGGGCAGCCACAGTCATTGTCATCTTCCTGTTAAACTTCTTCTTCCAGACGCCATTTGAGTGTCACACCGCCCTTTTCATTCTGGTCGAGGGCGGGAATGGCCGAGAGGAGCCGGCGTGTGTAGGCCTCTCTCGGGCTGTCGAAAATCGTGTCGCGGTCGCCCTCTTCGATGATACGGCCGTCCTGCATGACGACGACACGGTCGGCCACCTGTTCGACCACGCCGAGATCGTGGCTGATGAACAGGCAGGAAAAGCCGTAGCGTTTCTGCAGATCGGAAAAGAGAGCGAGCACCTGCGCCCGCACCGTCACGTCAAGGGCGGAAACCGGTTCGTCGGCGATCAGGAACCGCGGACGGCGGGCAATGGCGCGGGCAATCGCCACGCGCTGGCGTTGGCCGCCGGAAAGCTCGTGCGGATAACGGCTGGCATAGTCTGCGCCAAGCCCCACCTCTTCCAGCGTTTCCAGCGCCCGCTTGCGCTTGGCGGCCTGATCGAGACCGGGGACGAGACGCAACGCCTCCTCCACCAGCGCCTGAATGGTCATGCGCGGATCGAGTGATGAATAGGGATCCTGAAACACCATCTGGCAATTCAGGCGATAGTCGTTCCAGTCCTCGTTGCGTTCCCGCCCCTGAAACTGGATCTGCCCTTCGCTTTCCTTTACGAGACCGGCAATGGTGCGGCCAAGCGTGGTCTTGCCGGAGCCGGAGCCACCGACCAGCGCCACGACCTCACCTTCGTGAATATCGATGCTGACCCCATGCAGCGCCCGCTTCGGCTTGGCTTTCTTCAGCAGTGACTTGCGTCCGGCATAATCGACAACGATGTTTCGGGCTGAAATCATCGGCGCCTTGCTGCTGTCGACGACACGCGGCTCGCCCCGGAAGGGCAAAGAGGAAAGCAGCTTTTTCGTATAGGGATGCTGCGGCGCATCTAGCAGGTCTTCGGTGCGACCCTGTTCGACGATCACGCCCTTCTCCATAACCACGATACGGCTCGTATAGCGGGCCACCATCGGCAGGTCATGGCTGATGAGAAGGACGGCTGTTCCCTCCGCCCGTGTCAGTTCGACCATCAGTTCCATGACGTCGCGCTGGATGACGGCATCGAGCGCCGTCGTCGGCTCGTCGGCGATCAGCAGCGCCGGTTTCAGGAGCATGACCGAGGCCAGCATGATGCGCTGGCGCATGCCGCCGGAAAACTCATGCGGATAGGCAGCAAGCGCCCCTTCGGGATCGCGGATGCCGACCCGTCTCAGCATCTCGAGAATTTTCTCGCGGCGCTCTTCCGGCGATAACTTGGTGTGAAGGATCAGGCCTTCTTCAAGCTGCCGGCCAATCGTCATCGACGGATTGAGAGAGGTCATCGGCTCCTGGAAAACGACGCCGATTTCCGCGCCGCGCAGGCGGCGAAGTTCCCTTGCCGGCAGGGACATCACGTCCCTTCCCTTGTAGATGACCGATCCGCCGGTGACGGCAATTGCCGGGGGCAGAAGCGAGATGAGCGCGCGGGTGGCCAGCGTCTTTCCCGATCCGCTTTCGCCGACGATGCCGAAGATTTCGCCAGGCGCAATATCGAAGGAAACATCCTTGACGACCCGGTGGCCGCTTCCTGCGACCTCCAGCGAAAGGCCACGCACGGTAAGAAGAGTATTGTCCGTCATTTGAGACCTCTCATGCGCGGGTCAAGCCTGTCGCGAAGGGCATCGCCCAGAAGATTGATGCCGAGCAGTGTCAGCGCGATGCAGAGACCGGGGAAAAGCCCGAGCCAGACGGCTTGCTGAATAAAGGGTCGGCCGGCGGCCAGCATGTTGCCCCAGGTGGGGGCCGGCGGTGGCACACCAAGGCCGAGGAAGGACAGTGCGCTTTCCGAGAGGATTGCCCAGCCGAACATGGACGTGGCAAGCACCGTGATCGGCGCGATGCAATTGGGCAGGATATGGCGGAACATGGTGTAGATCTCGCCATTGCCCATCACCAGCGATGCCTCGATGAACTCGCGCTCACGCAGCGACAATACGGCGCCACGCACCACGCGGGCCATGGACGGCGTGTAGGCGATGCCGAGCGCAAAGATTATGCCGTACTGGTTGGCACCAAAGACCGCGAGAAGGCCAAGCGCCAGGAGAATGCCTGGAAAAGCGAGAAGCGCATTGTTGATGGCCATGATGACGCCATCAACCCAGCCGCGCGCATAACCGCTGACAAGACCGATCAGAGTGCCGCAGATCGTTGCGAAGCTGACCGTCAGGAAGCCGATCCAGACGCTGGCACGCGCGCCGACCATCAGGCGACTGAGAACATCGCGCCCGAATTCGTCGGTGCCGAGAAGATGGCTGGGACCGGGCGCGGCCAGCCGCGAGGCGAAACCGAGCTTCATCGGATCATAGGGCGTCCAGAACAGGCCCGGTAATGGCAGTGATGAGCAGGAGGCCGATGAGAACGCCGCCGATAAGCCCGTTGAGTGTGAACTTTTTCATTCGGCAACCACACGCGGATCGAAGAGGGGATAAAGAAGGTCGACGAAGAGATTGACCAGCACGTAGGACAGGGAAACGAACAGCAGGCAGCCCTGTATGACGGGGTAGTCACGCGCAAAGATACTGTCGACCATCAGCCGCCCGAGCCCCGGAATGGTAAAGACCGTCTCGATGACGGCGATGCCGCCGAGAAGATTGCCGAGGATGAGGCCGATCATCGTCCATGTCGGACCAAAGGCATTCTTGAAGGCGTGCCGCCAGAGGACGGCGCTCTCCGAAAGTCCCTTGGCGCGGGCATGGGTAATGTAATCCAACCGCAGCACTTCAAGCGTGGAGGCGCGGGCCATGCGGATCAGAACACCCATTTCGTGGATCACCAGCGTCATGACAGGCAGGACGAGATAGAGCATGCCGCCAACGAGATTGTCGCTGATCGACACGTATCCCAGCACCGGCAGCCAGCCGAGCTTGAGGCCGAAGAACAACAGAAGCAGAAGCCCAAGCCAGAATGTCGGTATGGACAAAAGCAGGGTTGCCGTTCCAACCAGTGCAAGATCGGTCAGGCTGTTCTGTTTCCAGGCGGCGATCACACCCGCCGGAACCGCAATCAGGCTGGCGAGAAGAACGGCGACGACGACGATCTCAGCACTGACGAGGAACCGCGACACGACCAGCGGCAATACTGCCTCGTCGTTGACGATGGACCGGCCGAAATCGCCCTGCACCACATTGCCCGCCCATATAAAGAACTGTTGCGGCATGGACTTATCGAGACCAAGCTCTGTTCTCATCGCCTCGATCTGTTCCGGTTGCGCCATGTCGCCCAGCATCAGGGCGGCCGGATCACCCGGAATGAAACGGATGAGCGCAAAGACCGTGATCGACACAAAGGCGATCGTCGGCAGCGCCATCAAAAGACGGCTCAGTATGAATCTTATCATCGGTTCCCCACGATTGATGGCCGGGAACGTGCTCCCGCCTCTATCGGTTTCGTTGCGAATGACTATGACGGATTGATAAATAACGCGCAATATTATGCATAAATGTCATATGTCTATGCAGAATGGTGGCACGTTTCATCCTGACAGGAACAATGAGATTTCTCGCGAAAAACCCTGTTTTCAGTCGATTTTTTGCGAAAGCTGGATTTGTTGCTTCAAGGCGTCGCTGAGTGCCTGCGCGGCGATGGACAGCGGTGCGCCCGAGGCCCGGGCAAGACCGAACTCCTGCGTTGATTGCGGAATGAAGGGCAGCGCCACGACGGGAAGGTGCCTGTAGAGGTTAGCATAAAAACTGCTGATGATCGTAACGCCCAGACCATGCGCGACATAGGCACATGCGGAACTGTTGGTGTGGGTCTCGATCTTCACCATGGGCTTGACGCCCGCCTTCTTGAAGACCTGCTCGAGCGCCATGCGGTTCGGCCGCTGCCGGCCGATCAGAATGAGCGGAATGTTGCGCAGGTCCTTCACCGTTATCTCGGTAAGCTCGGCTAAAGGGTGATCCTGACGGACCACGCAGACGCTTTTGCCGGTGGCGACACGCTCGACATCAATGCCCGGTCCGATCTCACCTTCCATGCGCAGGAAACCGAGGTCGATCACCCGCTCGCCAACCAGCCTGTTGATGGCGGTGGTCGTCTCGAAAAAAGTCTCGATGCGCACACCGGGGAAATCCCTGACATAGTCGATCAGCATGGCGGGCGCGAAGTTCTCCCACATGCTGCTCGGCAGGCCGATGCGGACGATTTCCGGGCCGGCCGCACCATTGCGCAGATCTTCGGCGTGGCCGGACATGCGGTCGACGGCAAGCAGCACATTTTCCGCGTCACGCGCGAGAAGCGCTGCCTCCGGCGTCGGGATCAGCCGCCCCTTGTCACGGGCAAACAGCGTCAGCGACAGGTCCGCCTCGAGCTGAGCCAGAAGCCGGCTGATACCGGACTGGCTGAGCCCCATGGCCTTGGCGGTGGCGATGGTCGAGCCGGTGGAAAGAAGCGTGCGAAGGACTTCGAGCTGCTTGATATTCATGAGGCCAGCACCATGGATGAAAAGACGAGCCGGTTTCGGTTCAGACCTTTTGCCGCCGATAGGCCTTCATGTCACCGGTTTTTTTAGCATTGTCATGCGGCCCGGTCGGTCGCCGGTTACAATTCCACCTCATAGACCCTGTCGTGGGTGGCAACACGAGCCTCTCCTGATGGAGTCACCCAGCCCCGGAACATGCCGGGCGTATTATAGGGTGCGGCAATGCCACCTTCGGCATCGATGGCGACAAGACCCGCACCGATATCGTAGGGCGCCAGATCCTTGTGGACGAGGTTGCCGGCGGCGGTTTCCAGATCCTGCCCGAGATAGGCGACACGGGACGCGATCTCATGGCCGACGACATAACGGATGAAAAATTCACCCTTGCCGGTGCCGGAAACGGCGCAGGCGCCGTCGCGTGCATAGGTGCCCGCCCCGATCACAGGGCTGTCACCCACCCGGCCGTCAGGCTTGTTGGTGTAGCCGCCGGTGGATGTCGCGGCTGCGAGATGCCCAGCCGCATCGAGTGCCACGGCACCGACGGTTCCGTGTTTTTCGTTTTCCGTCGCTTCCGTACCTGCGGTGGCATGGGCCTTCATGGCCGCCAGCGCCTCGACACGCTTTAGCGTGGTGAAATAGGATTGAGGCTCCGTGGCAAGCCCTTTCTCCTGCGCAAACCGGTCAGCCGCTTCACCGGTGAGATAGACTGCGCGTTCATCCTCCATGAGCGCCCGGGCCGCCTTCACCGGGTTGCGGATGGCGCGGGAGGCGCTGATTGCACCTGCCGCAAGGGTCTTGCCATCCATGATCGACGCGTCGAGTTCGTGAATGCCATTCTCGTTGAGCGCCGCCCCATGGCCTGCGTTGAAATGCGGGCTGTCCTCCATGACGACGACCGCCGCCTCAACCGCTTCCAGCGCAGTTCCGCCAGCCTTGAGCACACCATAACCGGCGCGCAGTGCCGCTGCCAGATCCTGGCGCGCCGCTTCCCATTCCTCCGGAGTCATGCTGTCTTCCGGCATAACCCCGCAACCACCGTGAATGGCCAGTGCGATCTTCGTCATATCCTCACTCCACTGTTGCCCCGCCGCAGGCAGGGCCTCTTACCATCAATGAAAGGCGATATCGCCGATAACACGCACGCGGACCCTGCGAGCGCCACCAGGCAGATAGGCGATGGGAATATCCTCCACCTCAAGCGTCTTGAGGCTCGCGCGCTCCGCTCCCGAAGCGACCGCCGCGTTCTGCGCTTCGGTCTCGGCTTTCGCAAGGGCCTCGTCGCGGCTCAACCCGGAAAAGACCTGATCCACCTCACCGGACACCTGCGCCATCGCTGCGCCGAGCGCATTGGCAACGCCTGCATTTTCCACACGCAGCACCTCAGATGCGCCCGGCACCCGCTCCGGTATCAGGAATGCGCCGCCGCCGACCGCAACCAACGGCACGTCTTCGGCTGATGTCTTCATCTGGTCGAAACTGTCGGCCACCATGTCGCGGATACGGCCGAGTGTAGCCTGAACGAATGCCGGATCGAGGCCCTTCACACGATCCCTGTCGCCCATCTCGATCAGCCCTGCCGCAACGGCGATATCCGATGTCGTCAGTGTCTCGCCGCCGAAAACGCGGGCTTCGGTCAGGATGCGATACCCCACCGAGCGCGGGCCGATCTTGCCTGTCTGCGGGTCGACAATGGTGCCGCCGCCAAGTGCTACAGGTAGAAGATCGGGCATGCGGAACAGGGTGCGGACCCCGCCAATATGGACAATATTATTTGCCTCACGCGGAAAACCACCGACAAGGCAACCAATATCGGAGGTGGTGCCGCCGACATCCACCACCATGGCATCGGAAAGCCCGGTGAGGAAAGCGGCACCACGCATCGAATTGGTCGGGCCGGAAGCGAAGCTGTGCACGGGGTTTGCGGCAGCCACATCCGCAAGCGCCACGGTGCCGTCGTTCTGTGTAAGATAGAACGGCGCCTTTACACCCGCTTCGCGCAGCGCATCCGAAAATGCCTGTACCGTGGTCCTGCCAAGTGTCTGCAAGGCGGCATTCAGAAGTGCGACGTTTTCGCGCTCCAGAAGCCCGATACGACCCAGCGTATGGGAAAGCGTGATGCGTGCATCGGGGATCACCGAACGAACAATCTCCGCCGCCCTCACCTCGCACTCCGTGGTCAGCGGCGAAAAGGTTGCCGAAATGGCGATCGAGGTAATGCCTGCATCGCGGATTTTCATCGCCGCTTCACGGATTTCATCCGGGTTCATCGGCACCAGCGGACTGCCATCATATTCATGGCCACCATGAACCATGAAGATCAGCGGATCGACGGCCTCGTAGAGATCCTTCGGCCAGTCGCACATGGGCGGCAGCGAAGAGCCGGTCGGCAGCGCGATGCGGATGGCCGCAACCCGCTCCAGCCGGGCGCGCTCCACGACAGCATTGGTGAAATGGGTGGTGCCGATCATGACCGCATCGATCGGGCGATCTGCCGCGCCGACATGGCCAGACACGTGAGCGAGGGCCGCCTTCACGCCGGACAGGACATCCTGCGTGGTCGGAACCTTGATCGAGGCTACAATGGCGTCTCCATCGATCAGAACGGCATCCGTATTGGTGCCGCCAACGTCAATACCGATGCGTTTCATGGGAATACCGATCTGAAGTCAATGTCATAACCGAAGGCGCGCGGGCCAACGGCAGCAATACCGGCAGGCGTCGTCAAGAGTTCCGGCGCCGGCAGGGCGATAACCGTGACACGCTGGCCATAACGCACCGATTCCGTGCCGATGGCGCTGCCCGAAACAGTGTCGAGAAGGCAAATCAGATCCGGCGTCATGGCGACCGGCTGGCCGTCGCGGAAGGCGACCGCCCACTCGTTCTGGAAGGCAAGTTCCATGCGTGAGCCGCGATCGGCGTCGATGCCTTCAATGGTCGTACTGCCGCGCAGAAAACCACCGGTGGTCTCGCGGGCGACATCCACCACCTTGCCGCGGAACAGCTGTTTGCCACCCTCATGGTTGAGAACCGCCTGAACCGGGTCATCATGGCGTGCACGCGCCTCCATCACCGCGCGCCCGAGTTCGGTCGCCTTGGTGACGGTATAATGAATGCCCCATTCCTTCACTTCCTTGCCGGTGCGCGGCGCCTTGCAGGTGGCGGCGGTGGAACCGACTTCGGTGCAGACCTTGCGCGAGATGCGCTCCATCCATTTCCACGATGCAGCGCGCGTCACGATCACCTCATTGTCGCGTACATCGACCAGCGACAGCGGAAACATCGGCAGGTTGCCGATGGCGAATGAGGTCATCTGCGCTTCGGGATAAGCACGTCCCATGGCATCGGAATTGACGACGGGACGGTCGAGCATGGCGGCGGCGAGGAAGGACGATAACGCGTTCGAGCCACCGATTTCCACGCTCATGATCGCCCGAAACGGCTTGCCGAGATAATCCTCCATGACCTCGACCGCGCGGGCAAGATGAACGGGGTCTCCCAGCCGTTCCTGACCAACAAGCGGTGCGCCCATCTTGGAGACGACCGCAACCATGTCATCATCGGCAAGCGCCATGGGGTCCATGACCTTCACCCGTCTGCCTTCGGCATAAAGACGGCGCAGATTGAGCGTCGAGATATAGGGATTGCCTCCACCGCCCGTTCCCAGAATCCAGGCGCCGGTGGCGAGAGGTTCGATATCGTCTTCGGAAAATTCCTGGATCATGCGTCATCCTCGGGCATGCCGCAGCCGTTCCGGCGCAAGCGATGCTCCTTCCCTTTATCGTTCCAAGTCTCATCGGCCCCGCCCTGCGGCGGGACCGCTTTTCATGGGACGGAGATCACTCCGCCTTGCAGTCCCAATGGAAGTTGGAGAAGTTCAGGTCCCAACTCTGCATGGGAATGAACTCGTAACCCTGAAGGCACTTGTTCGCGGCATAGCGGCGGTTAGGTGCAACCGCCCAGACATCCGGTTGAAGATCGGCGATCTTGGTCTGAAGGTCCTTGTAGGTGGCGTTCTGTTCGCTGGTATCGGTCGTGGCACGGACCTTGTCGATCAGCCCGTCGATTTCCGCGTTCTGCAGCCATTCCATCGACATCCATGTGCCTGATGCCTTGGAGTGGTACTGGTTGTAGAACATCGCATCTGGAGACGGATAGGTCGGCGAGATATTCACCTGCGTCGACGCAGGCGTCGTTTCAGGCTTGGAGGAAAGCTCGACGATACGGTTCCATGGCTCGGGCTTGATATCGAGCGTGATGCCGATCTGCTCGAGGCTGGATTGCAAAAGCAGCGCCACTTCCGCCTCGAAGGCCAGCGAAGCGACATAGCTGTTGACGAGCGTGATCTTCTGGCCGGCATATTTCGACTTCGCCAGTTCTTCCTTCGCCTTTTCCAGATCGTACACGCCGGGCTGAATATCGCCGTTATGCGCCTCTTTGAAAGCGTCGGATAGCGGCCCCTGCATGTCGAAACCGGGATAGATCACTTCCTGGATCGTCTTGTAATCAGTCGCATAGGCAATGGCGCGACGAACATGAACGTCGTCGGTCGGGTAAACCTTGGTGTTGAGCTTGATGACGAAACCGCCGGCGGTGCGGGTCTGGATCAGCTTGTAACCCTTCATGCGGCCGATAGATTCATAGGTGTCGTTGCCAAGGCCGTGCGAGGAAAGGCCAAGTTCGCCCTTTTCAGCCAGCGCCTTGACGGTGGCGTCGTCGCTCGTCTGGACGAAGCGTACTTCGTCGATCGGCTTGCCCTTGGTCCAGCCAAGGAAATAGTCCGCATTGCGGGCAATGACCATATCGGCAGAACGGTTGTAGCTGACGAGCTTGTATGGGCCGGAACCGGCGGAATGTTCGCCCACATAGGCCTCGCCCCACTTGTCTTCGGGCTTGGCATTGGCTTCGATCAACGTCTTGTTCAGCGCCATCATCAGGGGCGTGGAGGCCATGAAGGGCGAAAACTGACGCTCGATCTTCATGACGAGCGTCGCATCATCAGGCGCGCTGACGTTTTCGGGCTTCAGCACGCCGACGATGAGGTTCGACGGCCCCTTGTTGATGCCGAGCAGGCGCTGCACCGACCAGACGAGATCGGCAGCCTTCACCGCCGTGCCATCCTGGAACTTCGCATCGTCGCGCAGATGGAAGGTATAGGTCAGGCCGTCTTCAGAAATATCCCAGGACTTTGCCAGATGCGGCACGATTTCGCCCTTGGCGTTCACCGTGGTCAGGCCGTCATACATGTTCACGATAGCCATGTAGCCGGTATAGTCAGTCACTTTCGCCGGGTCGAGCGAGCTGAATATCTGCATGGTGTTGACCGCGACCGAAACCTTGTCCTCCGCAAAAGCAGCGGAAGAAACAAGCGGCAACGCGATTGCCGTGCCGAGCGCAAGCACGGCAAGGCGGGAAGGAAGTCCTGGCATTTTCATTGTCGTTCTCCTCTTTATTGCGGGTCATTTGCCCCGCTTATGGTTAGGCAGCCTTGCCGACCGGGACGGGCAGCGGTGAGAAAGGAATGTCCGGGTAACCGAAAGCCGCCGGTCCAACGACTTCGAGCGCGCGGGCGCTGCGCAGCAGATCGTGGCAGGGGATCGCGACAACGGCCACGCGCTGGCCGTAACGCAGGACTTCGGTGGTGATCGGGTAACCGGTATCGACATCGAGCAAGACGATCAGATCAGGAACGGTAACTTCCACCTTGCCGTCACGGCGGAACAGCAGGAATTCGTTCTGGATCGCCACGCTCGCCGTCTGGCCCGAGCAATCGTCGAAGCCGGAAAGCTCGACATCGCCCACGGCGAAACCGCCGCGCAGATGGCGTTTCAGATCGGTGATCTTGCCGTTGAAGATGCGCCTTCCACCTTCAAGCGCGCAGACTGCCGCAATCGGGTCTTCCTGTTGCTTGCGGGCACGGATCACCGCCTCGCCGAGCGCGATCGCCTTGGTGTAGGTTTTCGGAATACCATACTGGTGCACGTAGTGGGCCTGCATCGGCGCGGTCGCCAGCATCGCGCCGCCGCCCTGAGAAACGACGCAGGCGCGGGCCATGCGCTCGTGCCAGACTTCGGAAACGGCGTGGCTGAAGATCACGGCATTGCCGTGCAGGTCGCACATCACCGATGGCGTCGAACTGTGGCCATAGATGGAGAAGGTCGTCATCTGCATCTCGGGAAAAGCCCGGCCCATGCCGTCGCAATCGAGGATCGGCAGCCCACCAAGCGCCGCCGTCACCAGCGGGTTCATGGAGTTCGAGCCGCCGATTTCCTCGCAGACGATGGCGTCTACCGGCGTGCGGATCAGCTCTTCCATGGCGCGCAGGCAACGCAGACCCTCACGGCCCTCGCGGATGCGTTCCACGCCGACAACGGGGGCGCCAATGCCGCCGATGGACATGCATAGTGCGTCCGGCTCGATGGCGTCGGTCGCAAGGATCTTCATCTCGTAACCGGCCTTCATGGCCTCGAGTGCAAGCAGCTTTCCCAGATAGGGGTTGCCGCCGCCGCCCGTGCCGAGAATGCCCGCACCGATTTCCAGCGCGTCGAGATCTTCCCTCGTCAGCGTACGCAATGCCGCTTCGTCATATTTCAGCTTGCGCATCTCAGCCATGATTGGCTCCCATTTCTCCAACGACTTTCACATGAATGCGGGTGGCATTGCCGGGCAGATAGGCAAGCGGCATATCCTCACGCTCGATCACTTCCAGCGTTTCCGCCACTGCGCCTGCCGCAATCGCCTTTTCGCGCGCCTCGGCCTCCGCCTCGGCAAGCGCGCTTTCACGCGTGCGCCCCTCGATCAGCGAGAAGACGCGGTCCGTCTCGCCGCTGATCTGCGCGATCGCTGCACCCACGGCATTCGCCACCGCGAAATTCTCGGGGCGGATGACCTCCAGATCGCCGATACGGTCAGGCATGAGAATGGAGCCGCCGCCAACGGCGATCACCGGAACCGGCGATGACGAGATGCGGCTGCGTTCCACACAGGACTCGAGCATGTCGTTGATCTTTTTGACTGCGGCATCCACCAGCCGCTTGTCCAGAGTGGAAACCAGAGCCTTCTCGCCCACGTCCGCCTTGCCGGAGGCGACAGCAATATCGGTTGCAGTCAGGGTCGTGCCGCCGAAGCAGAGCGCCTCGCGGCGGACGCGGTAACCGACGGATTTCGGGCCAACGATGAGGCCATGTTCGCCGTTGACCACCAGCGAGCCGCCACCGAGACCGATCGAGAACACATCCGGCATGCGGAAATTGGTGCGCACACCACCAATATCCACCGTCGTGGACGCCTGGCGCGGAAAGCCGTGCGACAGCGAGCCGACATCGGAGGTGGTGCCGCCGACATCCACGACCACGGCATCCTTAAGGCCGGTGAGAAAGGCCGCGCCGCGCATGGAATTCGTCGGGCCGGAGGCGAAGGTGAGCACAGGGAAGCCACGCACCACATCCGCCGCCATCAGCGTGCCGTCGTTCTGGGTGATGTAGAACGGGCAGGTTATGCCCGCTGCCTTCAGCGCCTCGCCGAAAGCGGCAACGGTGCGGTCGGCAAGCGAAAGAAGGCTGGCGTTCATGATCGCAGCACTTTCGCGGGCAAGCAGACCATGCCGTCCGATATCCTTGGACATAACCACCGGCAGGCCGGGGCAGCGCTCCTGAAGGATCTCCTTAGCCCGCACTTCCATCGCATCATTGATGCCGCTGAAGACGCAGGTGACGGCCGCGGCCTTCAGGCCCTTTGCGCGGATATCGGCGGCGATGCGGACAATCTCGTCCTCATCGAGGGCTGAGATTTCGCGACCGTCGAATTCATATCCACCGCGGACCTGGTAGCCGTGGTTACCAACGATTTCCCGGAGGTCGTCCGGCCAGTCGACCATCGGCGGCAGGCCAGCGCCGGACGGCAGGCCGATCCGGATGGCTGCGACCTCGTCCATATGCCGCCGCTCGATCACCGCATTAGTGAAATGCGTGGTGCCGATCATCACGGCGCCGATGCGTGCCCTGTCGATGCCCGACGCCTCGATCACCTTTTCAAGGGCTTCGATGACACCGGACGTCACATCTCCGGTGGTGGAGGCTTTCACCCCTGCCAGAACGGTCTTTTCCTGTAACACAACGGCATCGGTATTCGTGCCGCCGACGTCAATTCCAACGCGATACACGTCAGGCTCCTCTTTTATCAATCGGTCGTTTTTACGAGGAAGCGCATGCGCTCTTCCTCTGTCACGGTGGGTTTCAGGCGCTCTTCCTCGTCGGTGACGACGGGGATCGCCGCGATAAGGGCGCGGGTATAGGGATGCTCCGGCTCAGCGAAAACCGCAGACGTCACCCCTTCCTCGACGATCTCGCCACGCAGCATGATGGCGATGCGCGAACAGAAATTGCGCATCAGCGACAGGTCGTGCGAGATCATCAGATAGGTCAGGCCAAGCTCTTCCCGCAGCTGCAGCAGAAGGTCGATAACGGTCTTCTGCACGGAGACATCGAGCGCCGCCGTCGGCTCGTCGAGGATGAGGATCTTCGGTTCAGCCGCGAGTGCCCGGGCAATGGCGACACGCTGCTTCTGTCCGCCGGAAAGTTCATGCGGGTATTTACCGAGATAGGATTGCGGCAATCGCACTAGCCCCATCAGTTCCTGCATCCGGCGTTCGCGCGCCTCACCGTCCATACCGATGGATTTCAACGGTAGGGTAAGCGTCTGCCTGACCGTGCGCTTCGGATTAAGGGAAGTGCCCGGATTTTGATAGACGATCTGCGTCAGCCGCTTGCCACGCCCGGGAGATGGGGCGTCGATGACAAGATTGCCGGAGGTCGGGCGCGAAAGTCCCATGATCATGCGGGCGACCGAGGTTTTTCCAGAACCGGATTCGCCGGCAAGACCGAAAATTTCGCCGTCCTTCAGCGTCAGGTTCACATCGCGCACGGCGTGGTAACCGTTGCGTCTGCCGTAAATCTTGTTCAGTCCCTCGATGGTAACGATCGGCGAGCGTGTGCTCTGCGCAAGATCGGCGACACGCGGACCGTAGAGCGGCGGCACCGCATCCAGCAGCGACCGCGTGTAATCCGCAGCGGGAGCGTGCAGGATTTGCGTGCAGGGACCGGTCTCGACGATATCGCCATGGTGCATAACCACGACCCGATCCGCCACCTTACGTACGACACCGAGATTATGGGTGATCATCAGCAGCGCCATATTTTCTTCGGCAACCAACTGGTTGATGAGATTGAGAATTTCGTCCTGCGTGGTGACGTCGAGCGCGGTGCCGGGCTCATCCGCGATGAGGAGCTTCGGCTGATGCAGCAACGCAAGCCCGATCAACACGCGCTGGCGCATGCCGCCCGAAAGCTCGGACGGATAGGCATTCGTCACCCGCTCGGTATCGCCAAGCTGCACGCGGCGCAGAACCGCTGCGATACGGGTGCGGCGCTCTGCCTTGGACGAGTTGATGCCGTTGCGCTTGTCGGCAAAGCGCATGACATCATCGAGATGCGTGCCGATCTTGAAGACCGGATTGAAGGAAGACAGCGGGTCCTGCATGATCAGCGAAAACGCCGTTCCCTTAAGCGCCTCGCGTTCCCTTCGCGGCATGGCGAGCACATCCCGCCCGTCGATGACAATGGCGCCGGAGGCAATAGTGGCATTCTTCGGCAAAGTGCCGATGATCGCCTTGGCGGTGACCGATTTACCCGATCCGGTTTCGCCGATCAGCGCCACCCGCTCGCCGGCTGAGACTGTGAAGGCGACATCGCGCAGCACTTGGCGCGTGCGACCGTAATTGGTGAAGGTGACGTTGAGGTTTTCGACTTTGAGAAGCGGTTCAGTCATGGCTTTAGCTTTCCACGTCGAACATGTCACGCAGACCGTCGCCCAGCAGATTGAAACCCAGCGTCACGTAAAGCACGGCCGCGCCGGGGCAGAGGACTTCCCACCAGAAATCCGGCATGAACTGGCGCCCGTCGGCAACCATCGAGCCGAGATCGGGGGTTGGCGGCTTGACGCCGAAACCGAGGAAACTGAGCGTCGCGCCGAAGAGGATGACGAAAGCCGCATCCAGCGTCGTCTTGACTGATATGACCGAGACGCAATTGGGCAGAATTTCGCGAAAGAGAATGTGCAGCGGACCCGCACCTGCAAGACGTGCCGCTTCGATATAGTCCTCGGATGCGATGGATTTCGACACCGAATAGATCAGCCGCGCATGCCAGGTCCACCATAGAAGCGTGATCGCGATCATGGCGTTCATCAAGGTGGGTTCCAGCAGGTTGGAGACCGCCAGCGCCATGACGAGCGGCGGCATGGCCAGCATCACATTCGTCAGGCCGCTGATGATTTTTTCAGTCCAGCCGCCGAAATAACCGGCGACCAGGCCAAGCACGGTGCCGACCGGGACCGAGATGCCGAGCACGCCGATGACGAGAAGAAGCGAGACCCTGAGCCCGAAGACAGTGCGGGAAAAGATGTCGCGTCCGGCCTTGTCGGTGCCGAACCAGTGCTCCAGATCCGGCGGCATGTGGCGGGCACGGAAATCGACGACAGCGCCGATATGTTTGGGATAGGGTGTAAGCCAGGGCGCAAAGATCGCCAGAACCAGCACCGACAACAGGATCAGCGAACCGATGACCGCTGCCGGATTGCGGCTGAAGCGGTACCACATCATGTAACCGGCGCTTAAGCCCCGATCGGTGGGTTCGAGCATTTTCATATCAGCCATCAGCGAGCCTCCTTGCGGCGCAGGCGCGGGTCGATGATCGAGATCAGGACATCAACGATCAGGTTCGCAACGATGAAGAACAGGCCGGCCACCAGCACCACGGCAGTCACGGCATTGAGGTCTTTCTGAAGGATGGCGTTCAGCCCGTAGGATGCGAATCCGCCCCAGGCGAAGACCATTTCGATCACGAAGGCATTGCCGATCAGCGAGGCGAATTCGAGCCCCATGATCGTCAGCGGGGCGATGGAGGAAAGCTTCAGCAGATAACGGAAGATGATGACCCGCTCCGGCACGCCGAAGCTTTGCAGGGTGAGCACGTGATCCTTGCGCTGGTTCTCGATCATCGAGGAACGCGTGATGCGGGTGATCTGGCCGATACCGGCCATGGAGAGCGCAAAGGCCGGCAGCGCAAGGTGCTTCAGCGCATCCAGCACCACATCGAACCGTCCGGCAAGCGTACCGTCGATCAGGATGAAGCCCGTCGGGCCACCCTGCCAGCCAAGTGAGTGATCGATCCTACCGATGATCGGCCAGCCGGAGAGAAAGCGAGCGGCCAGCAATTGCAGCGTGATGGCAAACAGAAAGCTCGGGATCGTCACGCCGGTGAGCGAGAGGATACGGCCGATATGGTCGAGCGGACGGTCGCGGTAATGCGCGGTGATGACGCCGAGCGGGATGGCGACGGCAAACATGAAGATGACTGAGACCAGAACCAGTTCGACGGTCGCAGGAACGGTCTGGGCCAGATCGGTGGTGACGGGGCGCTGGGAAACCAGCGAGAAGCCCAGGTCACCGTGCAGGGCGTTGCCGATATAGTCGAGGTATTGGGCGGCGAGCGGCTTATCGAGACCCATCTCGCCGCGCAGCGCATCAACTTGTTCCTGTGTTGCCGCAGGGCCGAGCGCCATGCGGGCGGGATCACCCGGCACCACACGGGCTAGAGCAAAAATCATGATGGACAGGGCGATCATGACCAGCACGAAAGCGCCTAGCCTGTTCAAAATCGCGACCAGCGGATGTTGCTGCATCGGTGGACCGTTCCTTGTGCATCAGTTTCCTGAGCACAAGTTTTCACCACATGTCCTTTTGAACAATCGCAGAAAGGTATAGTTTTTTGATAAATGAGTATAGGTTTTTGAATTCAGATCTCCTATCCCTGTCTGAATGACGCTTCTGCCGCGCACCACACTCTGCCGCCGTATCGCCAGCGAAACCGCAGGCGTGATCTTTCTGCGCGCGCCGGCGGGCGCCGGGAAAAGCGTTCTCATGGACTTGCTGGCACAAGAGCTGGGGACCGAGGTATGCCGGACGCACCAGCCCAGAAGTGATGAGGCGGCAAAAGGCTATCTGCTTTGGGATGTGCCGGTCTTCGCACGCGCGGTCCGCATGCCCGCCCCTATTCTGGAAACCGTGCGTTTCGTGGTCATCGCCTGCCGTCCGGATCAACGTATCAGCGGGCTGGCGCGGCAAATATTGCATCGTGGTTCGGTGACGATAGGAGCGCATGAACTGGCCTTTGGCCAAGATGAGACCGCGGGCCTTCCAACAGAACAGAAGCGTCTGGCGCTCGATGATTATGCGGGGTGGCCGGCCTTTCTGTCTCTCGCTCGCCTCGCCGACGAAAAACTATGCGTCGACTATCTGCGGGAAAATTATCTGCCGCATCTGTCACCGGCCCAGACGGTCGCGCTTTCGCTCTGGCTCGAAAATCCCTCGGCAGAACCCGACGCTGAATGGGCAGAACTTCTGCCGCCCTTCCTGATCGCAAACCCGGAAAAACACGACACACTGATAAGGCTTCTGACCGTGGCAGCGGGAGAACGTCTCGCCATATTACAGGCTGGCAGGGCAGTGGTAGAGGTCGCTTCCTCATTCGAGAAGGAAGGGCGGGCGCTTGCGGCAATGGCCATGTTGCTTGACCGCAGTTATGAGACCCACGCCGCGCAAATCCTAGAACGCGCCCATGGGCGCGAACTGATCTACCGAAGCAGCGTCGACAGGTTTCGCGAGATCATCATGCGGTTTTCGCAGGACATGATCGCGGCGAATGAAACAGTCCTCTTCGCCGTCACCCGCGCATTGCTGAAACAGGGCGAATTGCAACGCGTGCGCCATCTGCTTGGCAAGAGCCTCGGTTCGGATTATCTCGATCCACTCAAGGTGCTTGCCCGCGGTTCGCGTTTTTCCTTTGCCGCCCGCACCTTCCGGCTGAACCTGATGATTGCCGAGGACCTGACCCCCAATGACGCTGTGATAACGCGCCTCGGGGAATTCATGGCCGATTACCCCATGGACGATCACGGCAAATGGGCGGCCTATTACAATGCGCTGCTGGAATTCGAAATCCGCCGCCGTAATTTTCGCGAGGCCGAGGCCGCCGCCGCCCGCGCGCTTATCTATCTGCGCAAGATGGGCGGGCAGCCGCTGCTCGAATTCTTCATCCATCTGCACCAGATCGTCCTGCGACTGATGAGCGGTGATGTGCTCTTGGCCCGTCGCGCGGCACAGGATGCGCGCACGAGGTTGGAACAGGTGCCACACGACGCCGCGCAGGAGTTCCGAATGCTGCGGCTGGCGGAAGCCTGCCTTGCCTATGAGGCGGGAAAACCGCGCGACCTGTTGCACTTCGTCGAGCATGAATTCGACCACTTCGCCGCCGCCGAGATATGGCCGAGCCTGATGCAGTTTGCCCTGCATTATGCCTCGCAGGTGCTGATCGATCATTTTCCGATGACCGTTCGTCCGGGCTTTCTCGACGGCCTGTGGATTCACCTTTCGGAAGGGCTGCAATTCCATGCGATGATGGAGATCAGAACGGCCATCGCCTACCAGAACGCCAACCGCTGGGCGGATGCGGCAGCGACGCTATCGGCAATCCGCATGCCGATGGGTCGCAACTGGGTGGAGAGCGCGAATGAGGACCTTGCCCGGCTCACGCGGCGCGACGAAATCGCCTATGTGATGGCCTGGCTCCGCGACGCGGTACATCTTTTCACGCCGCGCGCCTATCTCTCCCGGCAGATGGATGCAATGATCGCCAACCCCAAGGTCACCAACCGCGAAAAAGTCGCACTCAGAATATGGCAGAGCTATGCCGCGCACCAGCGTCGCGACAGTGCCGGCGCCCGCGCCCATATCCTCAACGCACTTGAATCGGCGACGCGCCTTGGCTGCAACGGCGTCCTGTCGGAGGAGCGCATATTCCTGTCGCCGCTTCTGAACAATCGCCGTATCCGCGGTTTCATCGAAACCTCTTCCGATGTCCGGACCGCGCTGTCGATTTTCGCCGCCTCGGTCAACTCGCCGCAGGCACGCGCTCTGCATGGCGGGCTTTCACAGCGGGAAGCACAGATGCTGCAATTGCTGGCCAGCGGCATGTCGAACAAGAAGATCGCGCAGACCCTCAACATCTCGGAAGTGACGGTAAAATTCCATCTCGGAAACCTGTTCCGCAAGCTGGATTGCAAACGACGCGCGGAAGCGATCCGCGCAGCGAAAGCGCTGGGCTGGCTTTGATCTCAAGTCGTGACTGCCGATCAGAAAAGCCCGCTCCCTGTCCCAAACCTATTCCTCCCGGAAGGCGCGGTTGATCTGGTCCGTCAGCGGCTTGGCGATATAGGACAGCGCGGTGCGCTCGCTGGTCTGGATGAAGGCCTCGGCAGGCATGCCTGGCATCAGCGGCGCATTGTTCAGCTTTTCCCGCTCGGCAACCGGTATGGAAATCCGCGCCAGATAATAGGAGAGGCCGGTCCTCTGGTCGGTGGTGATATCGGCGGCGATGCGACTGACATGGCCTTCCAGTTCCGGCGTGACGCGTTGGTTGAACGCGGTCATCCGCAGCATCGCTTTTTGCCCTACCTGCAACTGGTCTATATCCTTCGGCACGATCTGCACCTCTAGCGCCAGTTCGTCCCCATCAGGCACGATGAGCATGATCGGGTCGGCCGGCGTCACCACGCCGCCCACTGTATGCACCGCCATTTCATGCACCATGCCGGATTGCGGCGCGATGATATCGATACGCTTCAGCTCGTCCTCGGCAGCTACCTTCCGCTCGACATATTCGCCCGTCTGCGCCTGTATCTCGCGTAGTTCCCGGCCCACTTCGGTGCGCAGTTCCTGATCGATCTGCAGGATTTGCAGTTTCGTTTCGGTGATCCGGCCCGCCGTCTGCGCCTGATAGGCGATTTTTTCGCCGCGCTCACCGCCAAATGTCGCGGCCTGGGTCTGCAGACTGTTCAGCCGCTGCACGGACACGATGCCCTGCTCCCGCAAGGATTTCTGCGAGGTGATCTCAGCCTGCAAAACCGCAAGCCCGTTGTCGTAGGCGACCTCCTGTGCCCTCAACCCTTCGATTTCATGTTCGAACTGGGTGATACGCTCCACAAGCTGTGCTTTGCGCCCCTCGCGATAGGATTTGCGGAATTCGAACAGCCTGGTTTCGCTGCGCATGGCGGAAGCGACATCGGGATCGTCCTTGCGCGCCACCAGAGCCTGTGGAAAAACGAGTTCCGGCAGATCGTCCCGCTCGGCCTCCAGCCTTGCCATGCGCGCGGTCAGCTCATCCAGCCGCTTGGTCACTATGGCGAGATTAGCGCGGGTCTGGGTGGCGTCGAGACGCATGACGACGTCGCCGGCCTTTACCCTGCCACCTTCGCTCACCAGAATTTCACCGACGACGCCACCTTTGGGGTGCTGTACCTTCTTGGTATAGGAATCGACCACAAGATGACCGGACGCGACGACCGCGCCAGCAAGATTTGTCGTCGCTGCCCATCCGCCGACGCCGGCCAGCAGTGCGACGCTTGCGGCAAGACCGGCAAGAAGATGTTTGCGGATGGAGCGGGACACCTGCGTGCGCTGGTCAATTTTTGACATCCGTATCTCCTTCCTGCCTGTTCGCTTCGGCACTCTCTTCCAGCGCCACCGTCTTAGGTTGGGTATTAGCGACGACACGCAATGGTGAAACCGTGTGCGCGGATGCAGTGAAACCTTTCGCTGCTTGAGCATTCGGAGTGCGCAGCACTTTCGAGAGAACCTCGTCGCGCGGACCGAAGGCTTTCATCCGCCCTTCCTCCATCATCAGAATGAAATCAACGGCACCGATCGCGCTGGGCCGATGCGCGACGACGATAGCGATACCGTTGCGCGCCTTGACCGACGCGATCGCCCTGACGACGGCGGCCTCGCCCTCTGCATCGAGATTGGCATTCGGCTCGTCCAGCACGACGATGAAGGGATCGCCATAAAGCGCACGCGCGAGACCTATACGCTGGCGTTGTCCTGCCGAAAGCGCGGAACCGGCCTCGCCGATATCGCTGTCATAACCCTTTTCGAAGCGCAGGATCAGTTCGTGCGCACCGGCGGCTCTCGCAGCGGCAATGATTGCGTCGGGATCGGGGTTGTCCTCGAAACGGGAAATGTTTTCGCCGATCGTGCCGTCGAAAAGCTCCACGCCCTGCGGCAGATAACCGATATGGCGGCCGAGGGCTTCGCGATCCCATTGATCGAAGCTCGCACCATCAAGCCGCACCTTGCCGGCGGCGGGCATCCAGGCTCCGGTGAGAATGCGCGCAAGAGTGGATTTTCCCGAGCCGGACGGGCCGATGACACCGAGCGCGTTCCCGGCGGTCATAACGAAACCAAGGCCCACGACGGTCGGTTTTCTCTCTCCCGGTGGAATGATGGTGGCGTTTTCGACTTTCAATTCTTTCTCAGGCTTCGGCAGTGCCATTGCGGTCGCCGTTACCGGCATCTGCGCAAAAAGCTCCCTCAGCCGCGCCCCGCTCTGGCGGGCGGCAACGAAGGACTTCCAGTTGGATATGGCGAGATCGACCGGCGCCAAAGCCCGGCCCATCATGATCGAACTGGCGATCATCACGCCGCCTGAGGCCTCCTGCTGAATGACCAGCCATGCGCCGACCGCCAAAATGGCCGATTGCAGCACGATCCGCAGGGATTTTGCGATATTGCCTAGGCCGCCGGCCACGTCGCCCGCCTTGCGATTGGCGGCGAGATAAGCCTCGTTGGAGATTTGCCAGCGTTTTCCAAGCCGGCCGCCGAGCCCCATGGCCTGCACGACTTCGGCGTTGCGGCGCGAGGCTTCCAGCTGCCGGTTGCGCGCCATGTTTTCGACCATGGTGTCGCGGATCGGCTTCTGCGAGAACATATTGGTCAAGATGGTGAGGGATATGAGCAGAACGGCACCGGCAAGAGCCGTCACGCCGATCCAGAAATGAAACAGAAAACATATGCCGAGATAGAGCGGCATCCAAGGCAGATCGAAAAAGGCGGTCGGCCCCGTGCCGGACAGAAAACCGCGCACATTGTCGAGATCACGCAGCGGCTGCAGGCCGTCCCCCGGCATACGGTTGACGAGCGGCAGGCGCACCACCGCATCATGCACCTTGCCGGAATAGCGCATGTCGAAGTCCTCGCCGATACGGATCAGGACCCGGGCGCGGATGATGTCGAGCAGGCATTGGAAGCCGTAGAGGCCGAGCGCAAGAATGGCGATCCCGACCAGTGTCGGCAGACTGCCGCTGGCCAGCACCCGGTCGTAAACCTGAAGCATGAACAGGGGCGACGTCAGCGCCAGGATGTTGACCACACCGCTGACGAGCGCCACACCGAAAAACGTGCTTTTAAGGGGCGAAACAACCGCCGCAGTGAGGGACTGCGGCGGTGTCTGCTGGTGGTTTTGAAAGCCCACAGCCTGATTTTCCTTTAAGCGGCAAGCGCCGATGCGCTGGCGAAAATGAAGTCCGATGCGTCTAGTACGCTTGCATCGACGCCGACGAGTGTGATCGAAACTGACGCGCTGGAGTCCGATTCTACCACCGCATTGCCGTTGAGGTTATACCAGAACAGGTCAGCGACCGAGGTCGAACCCCAACCAGATACGTCAAGCTTATCAGTACCATCCTGATAACCATAGGTGCCGGTTGGTCCTGCGGTTACGATATCGTTACCGCCCGAGAAGACAAAAGTATCAGCGCCGCCAAAACCGGTCAGCGTGTTCGAGGAGGCAGTATCCTCGATCACAGTGCCAGTGGCAGCGAAGTAGTCATAGAAACCGGCCAGCGAGCCGAAGCGCGCAAGCTGGTAAACGGCGAGGTCAAGCAGATCGCGCGCACCTGCAAGCGAATAGGAGCTATCAGGATCGATCAGCAGTTCCTGCTGGCTGACGGCGATGCCGCTGGTGGACTGGCTGTAGCCGGTGCCGAGAACGATGCTGTCGACCGAACCCGTCAGGTTGCCCTGGGAGTATTGCAGGGCACCGCTCATGACGATGCCCTTGCCACCGTTGCTGCCATCGCCCCACGCCTCATAGGTCGTGTTCGGATCGATAGTGGTGGTGGCGAGAGAGCTGGTCTGAGCGTCGTAGAACGCACCATAGGTCGAACCGAAACCGCTCGTCCAACCGTTGAGGTAACCGATCAGGTCGGAGGAAGACTGCGTCAGTTGAATTGTGGTAGCCATAGGTGTACTCCTTTGCTGGCCAATAGGGATACCTTGGTCATGTGACGAAGGCGTTTCATCTCCGGGAAGGGCTGCAACCCCAGCCCGGAGAATTTCTTCCGCGCATCAAAACTTCACGTTCATCGTCGCGATAAAAGTGCGGCCCGGTGCGGTATAGGCACTGGCTGCCGGGATGTATTTGCGGTCGGTCAGGTTGTTGACCGCGAAACGAAGCGTCGCCTTTTCGTTGAGGGCATAGGAGCCGTATAGGTCGACCGTCGTGTAGGGATCGGTTACCTCCCGCAGATTACCCTCCGTATCGAGCGAACGGGACTGGGTCGGCGTGACGTGGTTCAGCCGTGCGCCCAAAGAGAATTTTTCCTCGAAGAAACGCATGCCGCCATCGAGTGTCAGCTTCACCTTGGGCGCAACATCGCCTGGCCATGCGACGATCTCGCCGCTTGTCGTGGTGGTGCCGTTGGAAAAAACCTGCGTTTTGTCCGGCCAGTCGGTCTTGAGCAGCGTCGCCGAACCGCCGAGCCAGAAGCTCCGCGCATCATAATTGCCCTCGAATTCGAGCCCACGCATGTAGGTCGTGCCGTCGAGATTGACGAAGCTGGTATAGGTACGGTTCGCCACCTGATCCGTGACGAGATAACCGAGAGCGATATAGTCCTTAACCTCACGGCGAAAGGCGGCCATTTTGATGCGCACGGAATCGTGGTCCAGTAGCACACCGTCGAAACTCATATTCGCGCCGATTTCATAGGTTGTGGCTTTTTCGGCTCTCAGAAATTGGTTCGGCGCATACTCGTAGCCAACGGAATCCCCTGGACGCGCACCGGCGAAAAAAGCCTCAAGAGTTGTTGGCGGACGCAGGCTCTGGGAATAGCTCACATAGGGGCGGAACCAGTCGAACGGCTTGAGTTCTATCGTGGCGGAGGGCAGCCACGCACTGTAGGTACGGTCGATATCCATCTCATAGGCGGGATTCTCGACGACGGGATCGTATCGCGTAGCCGATGGCCCGGTTCCCGGCATACAGGTGGAAGAAACGGTGCTCCAGACCCGGCTAAGAAACCTCGCCTCGGTAATATTGGTGCCGGGATTCTGCGGAAGGAAAACAGCGTAATAATATTGAGATGCTGTGTAATTGTTTCCAATCGGATCACATGCAACGGTGATCGTCCGCAAATACGAAATTTCATCGTAATATGTCGACTTGCCCTTCAGACGCGACCAGTCGTACCGTACGCCGCCGCTTATCACTATCCAGTTCGCAGGCTCAAGTTCACCGTTCAAAAACAGGCTCGCCACATCACGCCGCCCGGGCGGGCTGAAAGCGGTGTAGCTGCTGGCAAAGGCGGGATTGTTCGCAATGGCAGAGCTCGTGGCAACCGATGAGGAAATGTCCCTGAAAGCTTCCGCGCCGTAGTTCAGGCTGAGCGCGCCCACCTTCGTATCGAGGCGACTGGTGTTTTCGATACTGCCGCCGAAACTGCGCAGGCCCATATCAAGGTTCGTTTCAACAGCATATCCTTTGCGCGCCGACCGCAACTCGTGCGTCATATTGTCGTTCAGCCACAGCGAAGACTTGAAGTCTATGAGTTCGCTTTCAGGATCCCAGTCCAGCTTGGCAACGATACTGTCGTTACGCACGCTCTCCCGGTCTATCTGTTCGGCAGCACCCTGAACGAAATCATTCTGCTGATGCATCCACGACAACGAAGTCTGCACATCCCCGAAGTCACCTTCCCCCTTGAAAAAACTCGACCAGCCGTCCCGGCCGAGCAGGTCCTTCATCGTCAATGCGGTGCTTCGTGCCTCGCCTCTTGTGCCGATCTTGTATTCATCCATGATCGTACGGCTGTAACCGGCAACGAAGGAGAGGGGGCCATCCGGCTCTCGGACAGCAGCCAGAACCGAACCCTGAAAATCGTAACCATTGGTACCGCGGGAAACATTCACCTCTCCGCCCTTGTTTGCACCCTCAGGGATGAGATCGACGGCGCTGACGGTGCGGAACTCTACCTTTCCGCCCAGCGAACCGGCATTGCCGGATGTGGCGTTGGTCATTTTTTCCACCTCGACGGCGCGGATGAAGGCCACATCCACATAGGCCTGGCCGTTATTGGCAGAATAAATCGAGGCACCACCGGTGCTGAAACCACGCTGCGCATTCTGCCGCGCACCATCAATGGAGACGACCACGCGGCCGCTTTCCTGCAAACCACGTACATTGGGCGAAACGGTCGGGAAGCTGCCGTTGCCCTCACCGGCGTAGACGCCGGAGACGCGGTTGAAAACGTCGCGCGTGTTGCGCACGCCGGCGGACTGGATCGCCTCGCGACTGACGACGCTGACACTGGCGGGTGTTTCATAAACCCAGTCGGGCGTTCCCTGATAACCGGTGCCGGCAATGGAATTGCGTCCGGTTTTTCCGGTCACTGTAATTTCTTCCAGAACGGTGGTGCCTTCCGCCCCGGAAAGATCGGCAGCGGCCTGGCCCGAGCCGATGACGACAGTTCTGCCATTTCCGGCAAACCGGAAATTCACGCCCGTGCCGGCCAGAAGCCGGGACAGCGCATCCCGCACCGTAAAACTGCCGGTAACGGCATTGGTGCGCACATTGCCGGCGGACGGCGTGGCAAGCGTAACCTGCAGACCGGATTGCCGTCCGAAAACGCCGACAACGGAGGACAGCGGCTGGGCGGGAATATTAAAAGGTAGCGTTGCACTCTGCTCGCCACCGGAGCGCTGACCATTGGCGGCATTCGGTCCGCTCTGCGCAAAAGCCGGTACCGACATTGAAACGACCACCGCCGTTGTCGCCAAAAGCACAGTCATACGTGCCGGCTTTGCCGCGTTTTTCCCTGAACCGTTCTTACGTATCTGGAGGCGCATACTGCTTTTGTCTTCCTGTCTTCGCTCCGGCTATATCTTGACCGGATTACTCAACAAAAAGACGATTGCCTCGGCGGTTTTTTTCAGGGTTTCGGAGAATTTTTTATAAACGACTGAAAATAAATACGATTTTTTGTTTTATGGCGCTTCAGAAACGGGTGATGACGCGGGCAGTATTGGCAATTGCATGCACCTTGCCCTTATAGGGTTCCACCAATGCTTCCAGCGCACGGTCCGGATCGCGAAGATTGTAGAAGCCGGTCACCCGCTGCTCTGCAAGCGTCTTGTCCGCCATCGTCAGCCATGCGGGATGATACCGCTGGATTTGCTCGACGACAGAACCGATCGTCGCATCCACAACGTAAAGCTCGCCGTTGCGCCAGCCACCAATATCCTCGACGGGAACGGTCTCTTTCCGGATTGCACCGGAAGCGTCGACAACCAACATCTCACCCGGAACGAGCCGCGTTGGTGGCGCGTTGCGGAAGGAAGCTTCCACGGAACCATGCGCAAGCGCGACTTGCGTCACGCCATCCGTCATGTCGACATCGAAAGCCGTGCCGAGCACTTGGACGGTCAGGTTTTTCGCCTCCACGACAAAGGGACGGTCGCTATCCGGCACGACATCAAAAAAAGCTTCGCCCTTCAGCACCTTCACATTACGGCGGCCATTGGCAAAATCGGTGGTAAGCGCACTTGCCGCGGCAAGCTGCACCCTGCTGCCGTCCTCAAGGGTTATGGAGCGGCTCTCCGCAGTGCTGGTCTGATATTCGGCCTTGATATGGACGAAAAGCGTGGGAACGAACAGCACCGCAAGACAGAGAGACACTGCTGCCATCGCCATGCCGGCATAATGCCGCATGGACCAGCGCCGTCGCGATGCCTGTTTTCCGGCAACGCCAGGCAGGTGCGGCGCGTCTTCCCATAAGCTCTTTAAACCCGGCTCGACCAGACCGAGATTCCGCCAAGTCTTGCATGTCCGCTCCCAGGCCAGACGATTTGCCGGCGAAGCAGCCAACCATCGATCGAATTCCGCCTTCAGCCGCGGTTCCGCCGAACCCGTCTGCAGGCGTATCAGCCAGTCGGCAGCCTCTTCCGCCTTCCCGGTCGGCAATGTTATTTTTTTATCGGGATCAATGGTCATTGAGCCGGTCAGTTCCTTTGACTGGGCGGAGGAGATGCCTCGTCTTCCGTGTTGCTATAAAGACGTTTGAGGGAGAACTTTTTTTCACAGGATGAAACAACAAAGGCTATTTTACTGCATTTCTTTGGTAATGGCGGCAATACTACTCTTAATCAGACGGTGGGCGCTAGCCACGGATACGCCGAGGTGACGGGCGATCTCTTCCATATTGTAGCCGCCAAATCTATGCATTTCCAATGCCACACGCGCCTGAACCGGCAGAGAGGCCAAAATAGTCTGCATCTGCCGGACCTCGTCGCAGAACAGGGCATGCTCTTCGGGTGTGCCGTGACCCTGCGGTATGCCCCAGAATGGGGTATCGTCGGGCCGCTCCCGCAGGTCCTGCCGGTTGCGGCGGCGATTATCGAGGGCGAGGTTGCGGACGATGCGGAAAAGATAGGATTTGAGGTTGGAAGGATTGCCGGAACCTTCGGGAACGAATTTCAGGAATGCCTCCTGAACCACGTCCTCCGCGTCCGCCCGCGACCCTAAAATAAGCGTGGCGTATTTGATCAGGTCAACCCTGTGCGCGACGTAAGCGTTATAACGCTTGTCATCTTCCCGTATGCCCATGTCTCAACCGAGAGAAATTTCAAGGATAAACGAAACTGCAAGCCTCCAAACGACAAAGCAGTTTTACCGTCTAAACCTCTAGCACCCAAACTCTCGACCGAACAGATATTTCATGACTATTATTATCAAGAATTTGTGCGGTCGCGGGTCCTGCAACAGCCGGAGACTCGCAGACCCGGCGGCAGGCGCGGCCGGGTCCTGTGATAGCGTCAGATAGCGCCGTCGACTATGACCATCGGTCTGCCCTGCGAACAGGGTTCGATGCGCGCATCGATGCGGTAGATATCGCGCAGCATGGCCGGGGTTATCACCGTCTCGGTGCTGCCGCTCACCACCATTTCGCCGCGCGCGATCACCATTGTATTCTCGCAATAACGAAGCGCATGATTGAGGTCGTGCAGGGCGATCAGCACGATCATGCCGGTCTTCTGGGCAAGGTCGGTCACAAACCCCAGAACCTCGACCTGCCGGTGGAGATCGAGAGCGGATGTCGGCTCGTCCATCAACAGCACCTCCGGCTTGCGGGCCAGCGCCTGCGCCAGCGACACAAGCTGCCGCTGACCGCCCGACAATTCGCCGAGCCCCCGGAAGGCGAGATCGTGGATTTTCAGCGCCTTGAGAATGGCGTCGATCTCGAACAGCTCATAGTCGTGAACACGCCAGCCGCCGCCCTGCTTGGCGGACAGAAGCACGGATTCGTAAACCGTCAGCACGGCGTTGGCGCCGGTATCCTGCGGCATGTAGCAGATGGCCCGGTTGCCGCGGGCCGTATCTGACAACTCGACAAGCCCGGGACCGGAGATCAGGCTGGCGATGCGCTTGAAAAGCGTGGACTTGCCGGCAGCGTTCGGGCCAATGACCGCCGTGACACTGCCGCTTTCCAGCGTATCGATGCCGACCTTGGAGAGAACAGTCGTGCGGCCGTAGGCAGCGCCGACATCCTTCAGTGCGAGCGCTACCATGCGCGTCTCCTGTTGCCGAAAATGAGCGCGAAAAAGAACGGTACGCCAACCAGCGCCGTAATGACGCCGATTGGCAGAATTGCACCGGGAATGAGTATCTTGCTGATAACAGAGGTTGCCGACAGCAGAAGCGCACCGCAGATCACCGAGCCCGGCAGGAAGAACCGCTGATCTTCGCCCACCACCATTCGGGCTATGTGCGGGCCGACAAGCCCGACGAAACCGATGGTACCAACGAAAGAAACCGGAATCGCGGCAAGAAGGCTGACCGTCAGCATGGTCTGCAACCGCAGCCGACGCACATTGATGCCCATGCTGGCTGCCTTGTCGTCACCCAGCCGAAGCGCCGTCAGCGCCCATGCGTTGCGCATGAACATCGGAACCGTAACGAGAAGAATACCACCGGTGATATAGACCTTTTCCCACGTGGCCTTGGTCAGGCTGCCCATGGTCCAGAAAACGACGGCGGCGAGCGCCTGTTCGGAGGCCAGATATTCAAGCAGCGACAATGCGGCATTGAAGGTGAACACCAGCGCGATACCGAGAAGGACGATAGTCTCCACGGTTACGCCGCGCATCGTCGAGGCAAAATGGATGAACAGGGCGGCAATCATCGCCATGATGAAGGCGTTGATCGGCACCATGTACTGGACGGCACCGGGAAAGATCGCCACGCCGCCAACAAGGGCCAGCGCGGCGCCGAAACTGGCGGCGGCCGAAATGCCGAGCGTGAATGGGCTGGCGAGAGGGTTGGACAGGATGGTCTGCATCTGTGCGCCCGCCACCGAAAGCGACGCGCCGACGGTGACCGCCATCAGCGCAATCGGCATGCGGATATCCCATATCACCACCCGAAGCTGGTTTGCAGCAGCAGCCGGATCGGCAATCGTCGCCAGAACTTCTGATATCGTGTAGCGCGCCGGACCAAGTGCCATGTCGGCAGCCATACTGAAACAAAGGGCGATGAAAAGCCCGAAGAGAATAACGATCCTTCGTGCGGCAAGGGCGCGATATTGATCGCGCCCACTCACGCCAACGGCGCTTTCATTCAACGAACTCATTCATTCGAACCTTTTTCGAGGGATGCGAAGTAGCCCGGCTTGTAGGTGACGGGCAGGAATTTCCGGTGAAATTCCTCAAAATTCTTCTCGGGATCGAGATCGGCGAATAGCTCGGGATGGAACCACTTGGCGAATTGCTGAATCGGAAAGAACTCGTAGGGTGCGCCGTAGAACTGGTGCCAGACGGCATGGACATTGCCTTGTTTGACAGCCTTCAGTTCCGGAAATGGCGTGCGCTTCATCAGGTTTGCCAGTCTTTTCCGGGAAAGAGCCATGTCGGCTCCGCGTCCAACGGGAACGAACTGGTTGATGTCGGATTCAGCCGCCCAGTTTGAGCCGGTGACGATGACATGATCCGGATCGGCAACGACGAGCTGCTCGGGATTGAGATCGCCGAACGTCGTCTTGATGATGCCGTCGGCAATATTATGGCCGCCAGCGAGATCGACCATCGCGCCGAAATTGACCGGGCCGAAGGTGCGGCAGCAATTGTCCTCACCGGAAATGCCGGGCGCGCGCTCGATGAAGACGCCGGGACGCTTCAGGTCCTTGACGCTGGCGAGCCGGTCGGTCACGCGGGCGATTTCTGCACGGCGATAGGCGATGAATTCCTTTGCCCGCTCTTGCGCGCCAAACATTTTCCCGAGAATTTCAATCGAGGCTTCGCTGTTCTTTTCGGGATCGATGCGAAAATCGAGATAGACGATCTTGATTCCGGCGGCGGCGGCCTTTTCTTCGAAACCACTTTCCTTGGCGGATTTTTCCGCTTCCAGATTGAGGGTGATCACGTCAGGCGAAAGGGTAATGGCCGTTTCCAGACTGAAATCGCCCTGCGGCACATAACCGAAGCGCGGCAGTTTTTCGATCTGCGGAAAGCGCTCGACATAGGCGGCGTAGCTGTCAGGGTCCTTTTTGAGGAGATCATCACGCCAGCCGACAATGGTGTCGAAGGTCTGGTCGCCCTTGAGCGCGGCGATGACGTGGATCTGGCGCGCCTCACCGACGATGACACGTTTGACCGGCAGGTCCAGTTCGACCTTGCGTCCGGTGACATCGGTGATTTCTCCGGCATAAGCCGGCAAAGCGAGAAGAGACAAAGCCAGCACCGCAAGATGCCTGAGAGCGTTAAGCCGCATGAGAAGTCCTCTTAGTTCCAAAAGAAAATGATGAAGCCGCATGGCTGCGGCTTCATCCATCGATCAGACGGCGCTCCTCTTCACCGTCGCCTGTCTTATTTCGTGTCCTTCAGCGACACAAAGTAACCGGGCTTGTAGTCGAGCGGCAGGAAGCGGGCATGCAGCTCCTTGAAGGTCGCCTCGGGGTCGAGATCCTTAAAGAGGTCCGGGTGGAGCCACTTGGCGATTTCCTGAATGGCCACGAACTGATACGGGTTGTTGTAGAACTGGTGCCAGATGGCGTGGACATTGCCGTTCTTGACCGCCTGTACCCCGGTGAAAGCCGGGCGCTTGGTCAGGTTTTCAAGCTTGCGGTGGGCTTCCTTCATATCCGCGCCATAACCGACACCGACCCAGTTGCCGCCGGGAACATAACCGTTCCAGTTGCCACCCGTGATGATGATCTGCTCCGGATTGGAGGCGATGATCTGTTCCGGATTGACGTTGCCGAACGTGCCGGGAATGATGTCCTTGGCCATGTTGATGCCGCCGGCGAGTTCGACCATCTTGCCGAAATTCTCGTTGCCGAAGGACATGCAGCAATCGTCGGAATAACCGCCGGCGCGTTCGACGAACACGACGGGCTTCTTCGGATTGGCCTTTTCAAGCGTATCGGTGACCTTGGCGATGGAGTCGGCGCGGAACTTGATGAAGTCTTCGGCGATCTTTTCCTTGCCGGTCAGCTGGCCCATCAGACGCATGCTCGGCTCGGTGTTTTCCATCGGCTTTTCGCGGAAGTCGACGTAAACGAGCGGGATGCCGACCTTTTCGAGCTTCTCGATGTAACCGGCTTCCTGCGTGGCGGTCTTCGCATCGATGTTCATCAGGATCACGTCTGGCTTCAGCGAAATGGCCTGCTCGATGTCGAAAGTGCCATCCTTCATGCCGCCAAAGGTCGGCAGCTTGGCAATATCAGGGTACTTGGCGAGATAGGCCGCATAGGTTTCCGGGTCGGCTTTCGCCAGGTCGTCGCGCCAGCCGACAACGTGCTGGAAAGGGTTTTCCTTGTCGAGCGCCGCCAGGAAATAGATCTGACGGCCTTCGCCGAGGATCACGTGCGAAACGGGCACATTGACTTCCACGTCGCGGCCGGTCACATCCTTGACAGTGACCTTTTCGGCCAATGCAGGCCACGCTGCGGATACGAGAAGGCCAAGGGCAAGTGCCGCGAATTTGGCTGAGATGCGCATCGGATATTGCTCTCCAGTGTTGACTGGCGCGGCTGTATTATTTTCTGACTATACTAGTCAAGTTTTATGTTTTAGAGCCATTCTTAACTGACCGGTATGTGAGCTGAAGACCGATGATCGACACTATCCACTATGGCAAAAACGACAGCCTGAGAGACGAAATCAAAACCTATTGGTCCGGCCGCGCCGCGACGTTCGACCTTTCTCCCGGACATGAGATTTTCTCCGAAGAAGAGCGCAAGGCCTGGCACGCGCTGGTTTTGAAGCATCTGGGCCAGGGAGAAGGCCGCAAGGCGCTGGATCTGGCTAGCGGCACCGGCGTTATCTCGCACCTGATGGACGATCTCGGTTTTCAGGTCACCGGCATGGATTGGTCGGAAACCATGCTGGAGCTTGCAAGGGCGAAGGCGAAAACCCGTGGGCGCAATATCCGCTTTTTTGTTGGCGACGCCGAGAACACGATGGAACCGGACGAAAGCGCCGACGTCATCATCACCCGCCATCTGGTCTGGACGCTGGTGGACCCGAAGGCGAGCTTTGCCGAATGGTTCCGTGTCTTGAAACCCGGTGGACGCCTGCTCATTGTCGATGGCGATTTCGTCAACACCGGCTGGCGCGAAAGACTGGTCAAGAAGCTGGCGGCGGGTCTGGAAAGCATCGGCCTTGTGAAGCCGGACCAGCCGCACAAGCCGGCGGATCCGGAAAACACCTTCAACAGCATTCTCTCGCGGGTCTATTTTTCACAGGGTGCAAGAGCTGGTGATGTAGCGGCGCTGTTGCGTGAGACCGGCTTCGAACCCGTTGCCATTGATCAGGAACTTCAGGCCATTCATCGTGCCCAGGCGAAAAATTTCAGTATGCTGAAAGGCATTTTGCGGGGATTGCAGCACCGTTATGCAGTATGCGCCGTGAAGCCGCACACGTCCGGCAAGGGATAGGGCGACCAAAGCCCCCAAGCTGCCGCTCAGCTGTCCGTCACCCCGGATGTGATCCGGGGTCCAGTGCGACCAAGTCCTTGATCGCGTAATAATAGTTTCTCACGGCGCAGACGCGCCTTGGCTGGATGCGGGATCTAGTCCGGCATGACGCATGAAAACGCGACGCAGGGACCTCATTTTTCCGCCCGCTCGAATAGCTCCTCAAAGCGCGGCTTCGCCCGGCCTGGGACCTCTACCGTCCTGTAGCTCTGCGGCAAAACCGCGTCCCCCACCTTGATCAGCATGACCATGCCCATGCCGTAATGCGGCGAGCATTTGATGCCGTAAAAGCCTGGCTTTTCGAAACCGGTCTCGAATTCGTCGTTGATCCGGCTTTTGAAACCTTCAATCCCTTCGGGAACCATACCATCGATCGTCGCGGCATTATGGCTCTTGTGGGTCGGCACGAAGCGCACACGGTCGCCGGGAGCGATCTCCAGAAAATCGGGCTCGAACACCATGGAGCCCTTTTCGCCCCGGTTCAGCATCTTCACCTCGAAGGTCTCGGCTCCGGCTTGAATGGAAAACCCTGTGGCCACAACCATGGCAAGTCCCGCGGAAACGCAAAGCTTTCGCGCGCAAAAGCGGAGATTTGCAAGTCTTTTCAATTTCATCATCGTGCCGTTGCTTTCCTTGCGTGATCGGCCGCCCCGTGGGCCGGCAGAAAACGAATATGTGAAAATCCGCTTTCATCCGTGGTGACGACGGATTGCACCCCGAACACATCGGCGATGGTCGAAGATGTGAGGACCTCGCGCGGTGGGCCGACAGCGATCATTTCACCCCGATGCATGATGGCGACGCGGTCGCAGAACATCGCGGCGTGATTGAGATCGTGCAGCGCCGCCACAACCGTCAGTCCCTGCCTGCGCACCAGATCGAGCAGGCCGATCTGGTGGCCGATATCGAGATGGTTGGTCGGCTCGTCCAGCAGCAGAATATGCGGTTCCTGCGCCAATGCGCGGGCAATGTGCAGGCGCTGGCGTTCGCCGCCGGAAAGGTGATGCCAGTTTCGCTCGGCCTTGTCCGCCATATCGACATTTCCGAGCGCTGCATCAACGATGGCATCGTCCTTTGGCGACCATGCGGAAAGCGGGCCGAGATAGGGCGTGCGCCCCAGTTCCACGGCCTGTCGCGCGCTGATGCGCTCGGTGGTTTCGGCCTGCTGCTCCACAAAGGCCAGCCTGCGGGCAAGTTCGCGCCGCCCGAATGTGGCAAGCCGTTCCTCACCAAGCATAACATGACCCCGACGCGGCATGCGAATGCCGGCCAGCATGGAAAGCAGCGTGCTTTTACCCGAACCGTTCGGCCCGATGATACCCAGAAACTCGCCCGGGGCGACCTCCAGCGAAACACCGCGCACGATGTCGAGATTGCCGGCATGGAAATGCAGATCGTGGGCGGATAATTTCATGACCGGCCTCGCTTCTGCCCGAGAATGAAGGCGAAGGCAGGCGCGCCGACCAGCGCAGTGATCACGCCGATCGGCAGCACCTGCCCCGGAATGACGGTGCGCGAAAGAATATCTGCGATGATCATGAAAATTGCACCGGTCAGCGCCGTCACCGGCAGCAACATGCCGTGGCGAACGCCAACGAAGATGCGCGCCGCATGCGGGATGACGAGACCGACGAAACCGATAGAACCGACCAGCGACACCATGACTGCCGTCATGACCGCCGAAACCGAGATCAGCACCGCATAGACCCGGCGCACCGGAATACCGAGCGAAGCTGCTGCATGACCGCCGAAAGCGAAAGCATCAAGCGCGCGTGCGTACCAGAGGCACACCCCAAGACCCGCAATACTGACCGGCAAAGCCAGCCAGACATCCGGCCAGCGCACGCCCGAAAGATTGCCCAGCAGCCAGAACATGATGCCGCGCGCCTGTTCGGCATTCGCGGATTTGGTGACGATGAACGACGTCATGGCGTTGAACAGTTGCGAACCGGCGACCCCCGCCAGAATGATGGCGCTGTTGCCGTGCCCTGCCCGCACCGCCAGAAGGCTGACCAGCGAAAAAGCCACAAAAGCCCCGATCAGGGCGCCCGCCGGCATCGTCAGAAACCCCGCCCCGAAGCCCAGAAGCGCCACGGCCACTGCCCCGGTTGAGGCGCCTGCTGAAATACCGAGGATATAGGGATCGGCGAGCGGGTTGCGCAGGAGTGATTGAAGCACCGCACCGGCCAGCGCCAGCGAGGCGCCACAGCACGCGGCAACAACGGCGCGGCTGAGACGGTAACTCCAGACGATGCCCTCATCCAGCGGCTCCAGCGGATAACCCGCATGAAAAACACGATTGGCAATGGTCTTTGCCACCACGTCGAACGGAATGGCAGTCTCGCCGATGGCCGCACCGCCAATCAGCGCGACGAGCAGCAGGGCGAGTGCGGCAAATGCCAGACCCGCCCTGCCAAGATTGACGGAAAAACCGTTCACTTGGCGAGACCGGCTGTGGAAATCGCCTCAGCCAGCGTTTCAATGCCTTCGATCGTGCGGATAGTCGGGTTCATCGCCTGCGCGTCCATTTCGAAGACATGGGCCGCCTTGACGGCGGGCATGATGCTGGCAACCGGATCGGTAGCGAGGAACTTGAGCTTGACGGCGACGTCATCGGCGGGGAAACGCCGGCGGTCCATCTTGCCGGCAACGATCACGGACGGATTGGCCTTGGCGATGGTTTCCCAGCCAACAGTCGGCCATTCCTCATCGCTTTCGATAACGTTCTTCAGCCCGAGCGCGGACATGATGTAACCCGGCGCACCATTGCGGCCCGCCACGTAAGGATCGATATCCAGCTCGGCGCTGGAGAACCAGAAGACTGCTGAAATCTTGCCATTCGCCGAAGCGATCTTGGCGCGGGCGGCTTCCTCACGCTTTTTCAGGTCGGCAACGACTTCCTCGCCGCGATCCTGCACGTTGAAAATTTTCGCAAGGTCGCGGACCTCCTGGTAAATCAGGTCCATGGTGAAAACGGACTTGCGCACGCCGTCGCCGCCGCCGGAATTGTCCTTGCCCATGCAATCGGCAGGCGAGGTATAAACGGGAATACCGAGTTCGGCGAATTGCTCCGGTGTTCCGACAACGCCTTCGGGACCGATCTGCCACTGGAACTGCGTCGTCACGAGGTCCGGCCTCTTGCCAACCACCGCCTCGAAGCTCGGATCATTGTCGGCAAGCCGCTCCACCTTGGCATTGGCGTCTTCGTAACCCTTCAGAACCGGGCCGATCCACAGCGCCGTGCCCACCACCTTGTCGGCCACGCCGAGCAGATAGAGAACCTCGGTCGTGCTCTGGCCGACCGATACTGTGCGGGCGGGCGCCTGCTTGAAGGTGATTTCGTGACCGCAGCTATTGATCGTCAGCGGATAGGTGGTTTCGGCAGCCTGAGCGGCACCGGGGGGTAAGGTCGCTAATGCGACAGCCAGAAGACCGGCGGAAACCGGCAGGCGTTTGAAATGAAACATATGTTCTCCAGTCTAAATAAAGTGGCGTGATCCGCAGGCCGCGCGTCAAAACGCGTAGTGACAGAGCGACAACAAGTGTGGAGATGGAGAACGGGACTCTAAATACGTTTCCGAGGACGGAAAGGTCATAATCAGCTCCTCTTCCGGGCATCCCCGCCCGTAACGATGGTCAATATTATGACGGCAGGTCTCCTGGCTCACGAATATACGCCGTTCATCTGCCTTCCCGCACCTTGAACGGTGCAGTGGCATGACGCTTTTCAGGCGTCACGAGGATGAACGGCAATCCGCTTACAGTTGCGGGGGCAGCCACGGCATTGGGCGATAGAAATCACCCGCACCATGTTCCCTATTAATCCCTTTGCCCTTCGGCTTCAGGAACCGTCGCTTTCTGACATAAGGGGCAAGCGACGGGGCGTCAATTGCGATAGTGCTGAAGTTCAGCACAAAGACGGGCCTGCCAGAGCGAAAATTTTTGTAGCGCCGGAAGGCGCTGGTTGCGGCGCGTCTTTGGACATGGTGGTAAGGGTTTCAATCACCACCAGCCCGGATTGCGCAATAAAATCAATAAAGAGACTGTTGTCGCTGATGGTGTCGAGGCGCACCAGCTCATCGTCCAGATCGGTAAAATGCCGCCTCACAAGCGCAATCGCATCCATGTCCGCACCCGCAACGACCGGACCGATAATGTGGCCCCGCCCCGCCGCACGGCGCAGCGCAAAAGCGATAAGACGGTCCGCCTCAAACACACCGTAACCCGTATTCTGCGTCAAAAGTCGCTGCAAAACGTTCCGGCGCGAAACGCCAAAAGCCGCCCGGTCTAGTTCCACCACATCAGTCAGATGACCTGCGGATAACGGCTCTATTCGTTGTTTTCTGCCGGGCGGCGGTATCTCGAAAAGGCAATTCGCCCTTCCCCGGAAGAGATATACTTTTTCCGCATCGCCGGCAAAGCCCAACCTTGAAAACAGCCGCCGCGACGCTCCCGTCGCGTTCAACCGCAGGGAGACAGGGGGGAATTTCGCGACAAGTTTCTGCACCAGCCATGGTGCTACGCCCTGCCCCTGCAAACGGGGGGAAACAATGACCATGCCAAGCGTTGCAAACCCCTGATCATAGGGAAAGAGCATCGCGGTTGCGACAACACGGTCGATCTCATCGAGCGCAGCGAGACCCACGCCGCATTGCCGCAGAAAACACCATTCATTCGCGTGATATCGCCATCCGACGGCCATGGAGAGTGCATGCAGATGGTCGGCATCCACGTCCGCGATATCCACGGTCCGCAGCTCGAAACTATCGACTTTGAGCAGGTCCATAACCAACGGCCCTCATCCCCTACGGCTCACAACCTTCATCCGGTTCCGGCCTAGCCCACGACATCCGACGGTAGCCGGTTACGCCAGCACGAATTTTCTGAAAGCACTGGAAGGTCACAACAATCTACCGAAATCATCCGCATTTCAGCAGATAAACGTCGCAGTCCATTCTAAGCTTTCGGGATGACAATCCGGTCAGCGGAGACGACCATTGAACGCAATCGAAATCCTTGAGCGTCTCGTCGGTTTCCCGTCGGTCGTTGGAACCGCCAATGGCGATATTGCCGGCTGGATCGCCGATTATCTTGAAAGCCACGGCGCCAAAGTATCGCTGCTTGCGGGACCGGAGGGCGACCGCGCCAATCTCTTCGCCACCTTCGGCCCGGCCGATCGCGCCGGATATGTTTTGTCCGGCCATATGGATGTCGTGCCCGCCAGCGAGCCGGAATGGTCTTCCGATCCCTTTACGCTGCGGGCGGAAAATGATCGTCTCTACGGGCGCGGAACCACCGACATGAAGGGTTTTCTGGCCACGGTTCTCGCCGCGGCACCTGCATTTGCGCGCATGGCGCTGAAACGTCCCGTGCATATCGCCTTTTCCTATGACGAGGAGGCGGGTTGCCGTGGCGTTCCGCATCTTCTCGCCAGATTGCCTGAACTGTGCGCCCAGCCGGCGGGCGCAATCATCGGCGAGCCCAGCAATATGCGGGCGGTTCGTGCACACAAGGGTAAAGCAGCAGCTCGCATTACCATCCGTGGCCGTTCCGGCCATTCGTCACGCCCTGATCAGGGGGTGAATGCCATTCACCTGATGACCGGCATCATGGCAAAGGCCGTGGAGACGACACATGAGCTGACGAAAGGCCCCTTTGAAGCGACCTTCGAGCCGCCCTATTCCTCGCTGCAGATCGGCACGATGAAGGGCGGCCAGGCGATCAACATCATCCCCGATTTCTCGGCCATCGAGCTGGAAGCGCGGGCAATTTCCGGCACATCGCCGCTGGAACTGCTCGGGCCGGTTCGCGCAAGCGTCGAGGCTCTTGCAGCAAAGGGTGTCGATATCGAATGGACGCCTATGAGCGATTACCCGGCGCTTTCGCTTGCAGCCGATGCTCCGCTTGTTCTGCTTCTGGAGGAATTGACCGGCACCCCCTGTCTCGCCGCCGTCAGCTACGGCACGGAGGCGGGGCTGTTCCAGGCGGCAGGCATCGACGCCATCATCTGTGGACCGGGGGATATCGGCCGCGCCCACAAGCCGGACGAGTTCATAGCGACGGGCGAACTTTCGGCCTGCCAGTCGATGCTGGAAACACTCGCAAGCCGCTGTACGGCTTGAACCTTCGGGAAGCATAGATTTCAGATGACGTTTCTCTTCAATTCCGATGCCAAGCGTGGCGAAATTTTCCGGCAGGCTCTGGCTGCAGAACTGCCTGGTCTGCCGTTTTCGATGGATGCGTCAACTGTCGATCCCGACGCAGTCCGTTACCTCATTACCTGGACGGTACCACAGGACATTGCCCGGTATCGCAATCTCGAAGTCCTGTTTTCGATCGGCGCGGGTGTCGACCAGTTTCACATCGAGGCGATCCCTCAGACGGTAAAGGTCGTACGCATGGTGGATGAGGGCATCATCCGCATGATGCAGGAATATATCTGCCTCGGCGTACTTTCCCTTCACCGCAACCTGCCGGTCTATTTAAACCAGCAGCGCCAGCAACTGTGGAATGCCCTGCCCCAGCGTCAGGCGGAAGAGTGCCGGGTGGGCGTTCTCGGCCTCGGCATGCTGGGCGTTGCGGCGATGGAGCGGCTGAAACCTTTCGGCTTTCCGCTTTCCGGCTGGAGCCGCTCGCCGCGTCAGATCGATGGCGTCACCTGCCATCATGGCGACGACGGCCTCAAAGCCATCCTCTCCACCAGCAATATTCTCGTCTGCCTGCTGCCTCTCACCGACGAGACCACCGGGCTTCTGAACGCCGAGCATCTGGGGATGCTTCCAGAAGGAGCGGGGCTGGTTCACGCCGGGCGCGGCAAACAGCTCGATCACGACGCTTTGCTCGATGCACTCAACAGCGACAGGCTTTCAGGTGCGGTGATTGACGTTACCGATCCGGAGCCCCTGCCCAAAGACCACCGCTTCTGGACCCACCCGAAAATTCTCCTGACACCGCATATTGCCAGCGTCACCCAGCCCCATTCCGCTGCCCGCACCGTCGTCGAAAATATCAAACGATACGAATCCGGTCTCGAACCGCTCGGCCTCGTTGACCGTAGCCGCGGATATTGATCCTACCGTTCCAAGAAAGGACACCCATGTCTCTCCTCAAGACCATCGACACCAATCCCGCCTTTGAACCGAAAGCCTCCAAAGCCCTGCCCGAACGCCTCATCGCCGGCGACCCGTCGTTCAAAACCTGGCCGCTAGATGAAGCCCGTGATGGCACCGTGCATACTGGCATATGGGAAGCGACCCCCGGCGAAAGCCGCTCGATCAAGGGCGAGACATTCGAGTTCTGCCACATTATCGAAGGCGTTATCGAGATCACACCGGAAGGCGGCGCGCCGCTGCGTTACACGGCGGGCGACAGCTTCGTCATGAAGCCCGGTTTCGTTGGCGTCTGGAAGACAATCGAAACCGTGCGCAAGATCTATGTGACCGTGAACGGATGATTTGCCGAACAGCATGGCTGGCATCCCGGCTGATGCAGAGGCATTTTTGAGAAAAGCGATGGCTGGCAATCCGCAGGTGGATGCCAGCCATGGTTTACATGGGTATCTTGCCCGGATGCGTTTCCACCGGATTTACGGCCCTCGATCGGACCCGCCGCAAGATTTTCGGCGCGGTCTTCATGCCCGCCGAAGATTGCGCTGTGGGCCACCAGCAAAACAGGATTTTCGTTCACCGCCCCCGCCGCAGTCGGTCGATGCTGCTTGCCATCAGGGAGTAGCTTTGGCGCATATCCACAGAGGATCATCCATGACGCTCAGCTTCGATCCAGACAGCCTGTCCCTGCCGATCGGCCATTTCATCGGCGACCGGCTGATCCCGGCTAAAAACGGCATCGACATGCATCGTCCTTCGGACGGCATCGAATATGCCGGTTGCCCGAAGGCGGATGCGGCACTTGTCGATGAGGCGGTACAAACCGCCAAAGCCGCACTGAAGAGCAGCAACTGGGGCGGCGTGCGCCCGCGTGAGCGCACCAGGGTGCTGCAACGCTGGGCAAACCTGATCGAGCAGGAAGCCGAGACGCTGGCGAAAATAGAAGCGCTCTCCTCGACCAGGCCCGTGGGCCACCTGATTGCCGGCGATATCGCCGTCACTGCCGAACAGATCCGTTTCTTTGCCGAATTTGCGGACAAGGAAGGCGGTGATCTCGTGCCGACCGACGATACAAGCGTCGGCATGATCATGACCGAGCCCTATGGCGTCGTGGGCGCCATTACGCCCTGGAATTTTCCGGTGTCCATGGCGGGCTGGAAGCTTGGCCCGGCACTCGCAGCCGGCAATGCCGTGGTGCTGAAACCATCGGAAATGACGCCCTTCTCCAGCATTTTCATGGCGCAACTGGCCATCAAGGCAGGGCTGCCCGCCGGGCTCATCAACATTGTGCTGGGTGACGGGCCTGTGACAGGCAATGCCATCACCGGCCATCCCGAAATTTCCAAGGTCAGCTTCACCGGATCGACGGCAGCAGGTTCGGCCATCATGGCCAATATCGCGCGTACCGGCGTCAAGCCCATGACGCTGGAACTGGGCGGCAAAAGTCCGCAGCTGGTTTTTGCAGACGCCGATATCGAAAAAGCCGCCGCCGCGATCGCCGGCAACATTCTGTCCAATGCCGGGCAGGCCTGCGTTGCCGGCTCGCGCATCATCGTTGAAGAGAGTGTTGCAGAGGCGCTTTCCGCCGCAATCATCGCCCGTATGAAGACGGTGAAGCCCGGCCCGACCTGGGACGAAGCAACACAGTATTCGCCGATCATCTCCGAAGTGCAGCGCCAGCGCATCGACGGCATCGTGCAGGCGGCCGTCGCCCATGGCGGCGAATGCCTGACGGGCGGCGCGATCATGGACGGTCCGGGTTATTTCTACCAGCCGACCTTGATCGTAAATGTCGACCAGACCTCCCCTGCTATCACAGAGGAGATATTCGGGCCAGTGCTGACCCTGCAAACCTTCAGGACGGAAGAAGAGGCGCTGGCGCTCGCCGATCATCCGACCTACGGTCTTGCCGCGGGTCTTTTCAGCCGCGATATCTCGCGCGTCATGCGCCTGTCTCGCGCCATCCAGGCAGGAACGATCTGGGTCAACCGTTATGGCCGCTCCCGCGACCATATCCTGCCGACCGGCGGTTACAAACGCTCCGGCATCGGCAAGGATCTCGGACGGGAGGCCTATCTCGCCAACCGCAAGAGCAAAAGCGTCCTGATCGGACTGTAACAGGGGAAACATCTTGAAAACGCATCGCATCGCACTCATTCCCGGAGACGGTATCGGCAAAAGCGTGACTGATGCCGCATGGCAGGTTCTCAACACCGCAGCAAAAAGCTCCGGTTTTGCGCTTGAAGGCACCGAATTCCCCTGGTCCTGCGCCTTCTACAGGGAGACCGGCGCGATGATGCCGAAGGATGGCATCGAGACCCTGCGCGGCTTCGACGCCATTCTGCTGGGCGCGGTGGGCTGGCCAGCGGAGGTGCCGGATTCGGTGTCGTTGCACGGTCTGCTTCTGCCGATCCGCAAGGCTTTTGTGCAATACGCCAATATCCGCCCGCACCGGCTTCTGCCCGGCGTGCAGGGACCGTTGAAAGCGGATGGATTCGACATTCTCTGCATCCGCGAAAATACCGAGGGTGAATATTCCGGTGCCGGCGGACGCGTGCATCAGGGCACCGAAGACGAGGTCGCTGTCGAAACATCCATCTTCACCCGCAAGGGCGTGGAACGCATCCTGCGCTTCGGCTTCGAGCAGGCGCAAAAGCGTCGCGGCAAGTTGGCTTCCGTCACCAAATCCAACGCCCAGAAATATTCGATGGTGTTCTGGGACGAGGTGACGCAAAAGCTCGCCGCCGAATATCCGGATGTTGAAGTTTCCAGCTACCATATCGACGCCATGGCGGCGCGCATGGTGATGGCGCCGGAAAGCCTTGATGTCGTGGTCGCCTCAAACCTCTTCGGCGATATTCTGACCGATCTTGGTGCGGCCATTCAGGGCGGCCTCGGTTTTGCCGCCTCCGCCAATATCAATCCCAACCGCACGGCACCCTCCATGTTCGAGCCGGTGCACGGTTCGGCCCCTGACATCGCCCATCTCGGCATTGCCAACCCCATCGCCGCCATCTGGTCCGGCGCCATGATGCTGGAGCATCTGGGTGAGGCGAATGCGGCCAAGCGGGTCATGGCGGCGCTGGAAAAGGCGACCGGCCGGGGCATCGGCACTGTGCCGGGCAAGGACAAGACAGACGTAATAACTGCCGCAGTTGTCGCGGCTCTCGACTGATTTCGGAGACAGATAATGCAGGGCTTGAAGGATAAGGAACTCTTTCGCCAAACGGGTTTGATCGGCGGCGCATGGAAAGCGGCCGCATCAGGCAAGACGGTCGACGTGATTGACCCGGCGACGCAGGCGGTGATCGGCACCGTGCCGGATATGGGCAGCGTGGAAACCCGCGCGGCCATCGAAGCCGCCAACGCTGCCTTCGGTCCGTGGAAGAAGAAAACGCACGCGGAGCGCGCGGCGCTTCTGGAAAAATGGTTCGCGTTGATGATCGAACACATCGACGATCTCGGCCTGATGTTGACCATCGAACAGGGCAAGCCACTCGAAGAGGCCAAGGGCGAAATCCGTTACGGAGCATCCTTCGTCAAGTGGTTTGCGGAAGAAGGCCGACGCATCAGCGGCGGCACCATACCCTCTCCGACGCCGGATCGCCGTATCGTGGTGCTGAAGGAGCCGGTTGGCGTCTGCGGCATCATCACACCGTGGAATTTCCCGAACGCCATGATCACCCGCAAGGTCGCGCCGGCACTGGCGGCCGGCTGTACCGTGGTCATCAAGCCCTCGGAATTCACGCCCTATTCGGCCTTAGCGCTCGGCGTTCTCGCCGAACGTGCAGGCATTCCGGCTGGCGTCATCAACATCGTCACCGGCATGCCGACGGAGATTGGCAACGAGATCATGGCCAATGAGACGGTGCGGAAAATTTCCTTCACGGGCTCTACCCGTGTCGGTTCGCTGCTGATGCGCGGTGCGGCCGACAGTGTAAAACGACTGTCGCTGGAACTCGGCGGCAATGCCCCTTTCATCGTATTCGACGATGCCGATCTCGATCTCGCCATCGAAGGCGCGCTCGTTTCGAAATTCCGCAATGGCGGTCAGACCTGCGTCTGCGCCAACCGCATTCTCGTTCAGGCGAGCGTTTACGATGCATTTGCGAAAAAACTGGCTGATCGCGTCGATGCCATGCGCGTCGGACCCGGAACGGAGCTAGGTGTTTCCATCGGTCCGATGATCAACGAGCCGGCAATCGCCAAAATCCGCGCGCATATCGATGACGCCGTTTCCAAGGGCGCCGAGATCATTACCAAGCCGCATGATCTGCCTGAAGGTTCGCAATATACCGCACCGGTGGTGCTGACGGGCGCAACAACCGCCATGCGGCTGGCGAGCGAAGAGACCTTCGGGCCGGTCGCCCCGCTCTTCCGCTTCGAGACGGAAGAGGAGGCGATTGCGATCGCCAACGGCACGCCCTTCGGCCTTGCCGCCTATTTCTATACTGAAAGCCTCAAACGCGCCTGGCGCGTGGGCGAGGCGCTGGAGTTCGGCATGGTCGGCCTCAATACCGGCGCGATCTCCACCGAAGTCGCCCCCTTCGGCGGCGTCAAGCAATCCGGCCTCGGCCGCGAAGGCGCACAGGTCGGCATCGAGGAATATCTGGAAATGAAGACGTTCCACATCGGTGGGCTTGCCTGAAGACTGTTTCTTTCTCCCCGCCTAAAGGGCCGCTCTGCGGCCCTTCTTTTTTTGGTGCGAAATTGAAAAAACAGCATTCCCAGGGCTGGAAGAAAAGTCCGGGGGCATGAATTGGTTTGGCAAAGCCACGGCATTCACGTGTCGTGCCCCCCGACTAGATCCGGGTTCCAGCGCGATCACGATCGCAAAAGACTATTCACCGTGCACGCGCACAACGGTTGGATGCCAGATCAAGTCCGGCATGACGAAGGAATGAACTAACGCGCTACTGAATCTTATCCAGCATCTTGTAATAAAGCCCCACCAGCGGAAGAAACCAGGGCTTGCCGAAATGGCCAGGCACCGCCGGCCAGTCCATCCCCTTCAGCGGGTTGTTGTCCGGGCGACCCAGAATGGAGTCAGCCATGATCATGCCCAGATGGGTGGAAAGCTGGGCGCCGTGCCCGGAATAGCCCATGGCGTACCAAACGCCGTCATGGAAACCGGCACGGGGATAACGGTCCTTGGTCATATCAACCAGTCCGCCCCAGCAATAATCGATCGGCACATGCGCAAGCTGAGGGAATATGCGGTGCAGGCTGTCCATCAGGATCGCGCCACTTTTGGCATCCGAACGCTGGTCCGATGTCGTGGAAAAGCGCGCGCGGCCGCCGAAGATCAACCGGTTGTCCGGTGCGAGGCGGAAATAATTGCCGATATTCATGGTATTGACGTAGGTGCGGTTACCTGGGACAGACGCCTTGATCTCGGCATCCGTCAACGGCCGCGTGGCGATGATGAAACTGCCGACCGCGATGATGCGGCGGCGGAAATAGCCAAAGCCGGAGGGCGTGTAGGCGCCGGTTGCCACCAGAACATTATCGGCAGTTACCTTGCCGCGCGCCGTTTCCAGCGTGTGGGTCTTGCCGTTCTGAGTATGTTTCGTCACCGCCGCATTTTCGAAGATCACCGCGCCATGGCGGCTGGCAGCCTGCGCAAGGCCGGCCACATAGCGGCCCATATGCATCATGGCGCTCTTCTTGGACAGCATGGCGCCATAAAAGGGAGAGCCGATTTCCGCCTTGAGATCGTCAACCGACAGAAGCGCCGTATCGGGATCCACCTCGGCATGAACAGCCTCAAAATTCTTCGCCAGACTTTCGAAATGCTGCGGTTTCGAAGCCATTTTCAGCTTGCCGGCGCGGCGGAAGTTACAATCGATCCCTTCCTCGGCGATCAGGCTTTCCAGCGTGTCGATCGAGGCATCCAGCGCCTTGTAGAGCGCGATGGCGCGCTCCTTGCCGAGTTCCGCCTTGGCGGAGAGGTAGGAGTGGGCCAGCCCGTTGTTGAGGTGGCCGCCATTGCGCCCGGAAGCACCCCAGCCGACGCGCTGCCCTTCAAGAACAACCACACGTGCGCCCGCTTTTGCCAGCTGGCGCGCAGCACCCAGACCCGTGAAGCCGCCACCAATGACGGCCACATCGTAATGGCCTTCGACAGGACCCTCCGCCGCCCCAGCAAACAGGGGCGCCGTGTCGTGCCAATAGGAGACGAGCTTCATGATCCGGTCCTTCCTTACAGTCCGACGACGCCCGCGAGACCGGAAATATCGGAGATCTCCGTATAACCGTAATAGGGGTTTGCCGGTTCGTGGCCGCGGTTGACCCAGACCTTGTTCTTGATGCCGAGATCGTGCGCGGACATTAGGTCGTAGCGGAAGGAGGACGAGACGTGCAGAATATCTTCCGGGCCGCAGCCGAGCATGTCGAACAAATATTCGAAAGCCTTGAAATGCGGCTTGTAGGCCTGCGCCTGTTCCGCGGTATAGACGGCATGGAACGGCGCGCCAAGCTTTGCCACATTCGACATGATCTGCGAATTCATGGCGTTAGACAGAATGACCAGCGGAATTTCCTTGGCAACCTTCGCCAGACCGGCCGGAACGTCCGCATGCGGACCCCATGTCGGAACGCGCTCATAAACCATTACCGCATCTTCGTCCTTGAAGGCCACACCGTTGCGCTTGCAGGTGCGCGACAGGGCGTTATGGACGACTTCGGCGTAAGGCTTCCAGTCATGCATGACCTCGTCCAGGCGATAGGCAGAGAAGTCCTTGATGAATTGCTGCATCTCGGCCTCGTCCAGACGATCACCATAGAGATCGCGGGCAGCTTCTGCCATCTGGAAATGAATCAGCGTACCGTGGCAATCGAAAGTGATGTATTTCGGGCGGAAGATGGTCATGTCGTCGTCGTCCTTGCTTGGGGATGGGTGGTGGCTGCAATAACAAGATCATAGAGGCCTTTGCCCGGTCGACGCACTGCAATTGCCATTCGCGAAAGCAGATTGTTGCGTATGCAGCCGCCAGTTTGGCAGAGAGTTGCGTGCGACAAAACCGAAAGCCGCCGCCTACCCCGGTTCTGCGGATGGAAGCAGATGATGTGCGGCATAAGATGCGGCGGTGGGTAAAAGCAACAGTGAAACATATCGAACCTTGCCATTCGTCGGGACAATGTTCTTTTGCCGCCGGTCTATCAATGAACATGAAGAATAAAACGGAGTTGGGCCATGCAAGCCAGCCTCATCGATATCCAGAAATTTGAGCCGCAACACCTCGACGCCGCCGTCGAGCTTTCCCGCCAGGCCGGATGGCCACACCGCCGGGAAGACTGGGCGCTCGTCCTTTCACTGAGCAAGGGTTTCGTCGCTATCGAAAACGGTCGCGTCGTCGGAACCGCAATGGCCACGCTTCTCGGAGACACCTGCGCCACCGTCAACATGGTGATCGTGGACGAGGCCATGCGCGGCCGTGGTCTTGGACGCAAGCTGATGCAGGCGGTCGTCGATGCTGCGGAAAATCGCGAGTGCCGTCTGACCGCCACCGCTGAAGGCCTCCCCCTCTATGAGAAGATGGGGTTCGTCGCATGCGGCGAGGTGCGTCAGCACCAGGGAATTCCTACGGCCGCCGATAAGCCCGCCAATGTGGCATGGGCAGAAACGATTGTACCGGCAGACCTTGCCGCACTCGACGCGCAGGCATTCGGTGCGGATCGTACGGCACTCTTTGCCGAGCTTGCAGATAGGGCACGGTTTGCGGTGGTTCAACAGCATGGCGCCATCAAGGGTTTTGCAGGCCTTCGCGCCTTTGGCCGTGGTGAAGTCATCGGCCCGATTGTGGCGGAAACTGCTGAAATCGCAAAGGATTTGATTGCCTTCGTAGTTACCGAGCGCCCCGGCGCATTCCTGCGCGTAGACACCACCACCGAGACGGGCCTCGGTCCCTGGCTTGCCGAATACGGCCTTGGCCATGTCGGTGGCGGCATCGCCATGCGCCGGCCGAAGGCGGAAACCTCTGCCGACAAAAAACTGAAAACATTCGCGTTGACCAGCCAGGCGCTGGGCTGAATCCGGAGAGACCCATGTTAAGCAATTCACTGATCGAGCTCGACCGCGCCCATCTGGTGCACCCGGTCTCTTCCTTCCGCGGCCATGAAAAGCTTGGCGTTCGAGTGCTGAAATCGGCAAAGGGCGCCACGATTACCGACATGACCGGCCACCAGCTGATCGACGGTTTCGCCGGCCTCTGGTGCGTCAATGCAGGCTATGGGCATGACAGCATCGTGGAAGCGGCGGCAAAGCAGATGCGTGAACTGCCCTATGCCACCGCCTATTTCGACATTGGCAGCGAACCCGCCATCCGCCTGGCCTCCGAACTCGCCGACCGCGCGCCCGGCGATCTCAACCACGTCTATTTCACGCTTGGCGGCTCCGACGCGGTGGACAGCACCATCCGCTTCATCCGCTATTACTGGCACGCCAAAGGCCAGCCGCAGCGCGACCAGTTCATTTCCATCGAACAGGGTTATCACGGCTCCACCACCGCCGGTTCAGGCCTGACTGCGCTGCCCGCCTTCCATGCAGGTTTCGGCGTGCCTTACGACTGGCAGCACAAAATTCCGTCTCACTATGCCTATCGCAATCCGGTCGGCAGTGACCCCGCCGCCATCATCGCCTCTTCCCTGCAAATCCTGAAGGACAAGATCGAGGCTATCGGCCCGGAGCGGGTCGCCGCCTTTTATGCCGAGCCCATTCAGGGCTCCGGTGGCGTTCTGGTGCCGCCGCCTGGCTGGATCAAGGCCATGCGAGAACTCTGCCGTTCCTACGGCATTCTCTTCATTGCCGACGAAGTCATCACCGGCTTCGGCCGCACGGGACCACTGTTTGCCTGTGCCGACGAAGATATCGTGCCGGACTTCATCACGGCCGCCAAGGGTCTGACTTCGGGCTATGTGCCGATGGGCGCCGTCTTCATGGCCGACCATGTTTATGATACAATAGCCGACTTCGCCGGCGATGCCGCGGTAGGGCACGGTTATACCTATTCCGCCCATCCCGTCAGTGCCGCAGTTGGTCTCGAAGTGCTGAAACTTTACGAGGGCGGGCTTCTGGAAAACGGCCGGCGCGCCGGTCAGCGGCTGATGGCCGGGCTGGAAGGATTGATAAGCCATCCGCTGGTTGGCGATGTGCGCGGCCGGGGTATGCTTGCCGCTATCGAACTCGTGACCGACAAAGAGAAGAAAACCCCGCTGCCGGCTGCAGCGGCCCCTGCACGCAAGGTTTTTGACCGCGCCTGGGAAAACGGCCTCATCGTGCGCGCCTTCGCCAACGGCATCCTTGGCTACGCGCCGCCGCTATGTTGCACCGATGACGAGATCGACGCCATTATAGAGCGGACGCTGAAAACCCTCGACCAGACGCTCGAGGACCCGGCGGTGCGGGCCGCCATGGCCTGAGGCGAACAGTGGATGGCGTTGCGGCACCTTCTCGAAATGTCGCAACGCCGCACATATTCGCAATATTCTGCCGAAGACCCGATCCTTTTCGGAGAATCCGGCGCGCTGGAACTGCCAAACTATCAACAGAAAAAGCACTAAACGCCATAAAAAAGGGCGTTAGCAAGAATGGGAACGGGGCAAGGATCCCGCCCGGGAACAGAATAAAATGCCGCAGCCTTCCCAAGGGCGCTACGCGGCAAAGCGGAGACCGACATTGCCCAAGAAACTGAGCGACTTCAAATATATGAGCTTCGACGTGGTGGGAACTCTCATCGACTTCGAAGGTGGCTTGAAATCGACCCTGATCCAGATCGGCGCTGAAAACGGCGTTGAGGTCGATGGTGAAAAGGCGCTCGGCCTTTACCGCGTGGCGCGTTACTCCGACGCCACCGATCTGTTTCCGGACGATCTCGTCCGCGTCTACCTGATCATCGCTCCGGAACTCGGTTTGCCGGCGGAGCGCGCTCTGGGTGAGCGCCTGCGCGACGCGGCAAAAAACTGGAAAGGCTTTGAAGACAGCCGTGCCGCGATGGCCGAGCTTGCAAAGACGCATCGTCTCATTGCCATGACCAACGCCCAGCGCTGGGCCTTCGAATATTTCTCGAAGGAACTCGGTAGTCCCTTTTACGCCGCTTTCACAGCGGATGATACCGGCACGGAAAAGCCGGATCCCGCATTCTTCGAGAAGGTTTTCGCCTTCGTTGAAAGCGAAGGCGCATCGAAGGACGACATTCTGCACGTTGCGCAGAGCCAGTACCACGATATCGGCATTTCACGGAAACTCGGGATGACCAATTGCTGGATAGAGCGCCGCCACGCCCAGAAGGGATATGGCGGCACCATCGAGCCGGAGAACTTTACCGAACCGGATTATCACTTCACCTCGATGGCCGGCCTTGCCGAGGCCACGAGACACTCGGTCCGCTGAACCGCCTGTGGCATGACGCGCACTGGGGCGCGGATGCCGAAAATTTCTGCAGATGCCATTTCAACAAATCATACAAAAGGGGAAGACCATGAGTGACAGGATTACAAATTGGACCCGCTCTGACGATGCCGCCGTTGAACAGGCTATCCGTCGCGGCGCGACGCGGCGAGAGCTGCTTCACATGATGCTGGCCGGCGGCGTAGCACTTTCCGCCGGTTCGGCCATTCTCAGCCGCGCCTCGCAGGCTCTGGCGGCCACTCCCGTTTCCGGTGGCACGCTGAAGGCGGCCGGCTGGTCTTCCTCCACGGCCGACACGCTCGATCCCGCAAAAGCCTCGCTTTCGACGGATTACGTTCGTTGCTGCGCGCTCTATAATCGGCTGAGCTTCCTCGATGTTTCCGGCACGCCCCAGATGGAGCTGGCCGAATCCATCGAAACGAAGGACGCCAAGACCTGGACGGTGAAGCTGCGTTCCGGCGTCACCTTCCATGACGGCAAGGCGCTGACCGCCGATGACGTGGTCTATTCGCTGAAGCGTCACCTTGACCCGGCTGTCGGTTCGAAGGTCGCCAAGATCGCCGCCCAGATGACCGGCTTCAAGGCGATCGACAAGAGCACCGTCGAGATCACGCTGGCAAACGCGAATGCAGACCTGCCGGCCATCCTGGCATTGCATCATTTCATGATCGTTGCCGATGGCGCGACCGATTTCTCCAAGGGGAACGGCACCGGTGCCTTCAAGCTGGAGAAATTCGAACCCGGCGTCCGCTCGATCATGTCGAAAAACACCAATTACTGGAAACAGGGTGGCCCGCACGTCGATAGCTTCGAATTCTTCGCGATTGCCGAAGACAATGCCCGCGTTAATGCCCTCATTTCGGGCGATATCCACCTCGCAGCGGCTATCAATCCGCGTTCGCTGCGTCTGCTCGACAAGCAGGAAGGCATCGTTCTGTCCAAGGGAACGTCCGGCAACTACACCAACCTCAATATGCGGCTGGACCAGACGCCCGGCAACAATGCCGATTTCATCGCCGGCATGAAGTCGATCGTCAACCGCGAGCAGATCGTCAAGGCGGCTCTGCGCGGCCTCGGCGAAGTCGGCAACGACCAGCCCGTGCCGCCAATGAGTCCCTACCACAATCCGGACCTCAAGCCGAAGGCCTTCGATCCTGATAAGGCGAAGTTCCACTTTGAAAAAGCGGGGCTTATCGGTCAGTCCATCCCGGTCATCACCTCGGATGCCGCAAACTCTGCTGTGGACATGGCGATGATCATCCAGGCGTCGGCCGCAGAAATCGGTGTAAAGCTGGATGTGCAGCGCGTTCCCTCGGACGGTTACTGGAGCAATTACTGGCTCAAGGCGCCTATTCACTTCGGCAACATCAACCCGCGCCCGACCCCGGATATTCTGTTCTCGCTGCTTTACGCCTCCGACGCGCCGTGGAACGAAAGCCAGTACAAGTCGCCGAAGTTCGACAAGATGATGCTCGAAGCACGCGGCATGCTGGACATGGACAAGCGCAAGCAGATCTACTTCGAAATGGAAAAGATGATCGCCGACGAAGCCGGCACCATCATTCCCGCCTATATCACCAATGTCGACGCCATCACCTCCAAGCTGAAGGGCCTGGAAGCCAATCCGCTCGGCGGCATGATGGGTTACGCCTTTGCTGAATACGTCTGGCTCGAAGCCTGATAGACCAAGGGGCCGGGCGCTGATGCGCCCGGCAACCTTTCCGCCGGTGCGGAAAGCCTCCACAGCTGGAGCGAAACTTTGAAAAATAAGCGGTTTTCGCCTGATATATCGCCCAAGCAATACAATTTGGATCATGATGATTTCAGGTCGATCCGGCCTGAAATCATCATGACCCAGGCAGGTCGCAGGAGCATGTAAATGAACAGCCGGATACTCTCCCTTATCGCCAGGCGGCTGGTCGTCATGCTGACGACGCTGCTTATCGTATCGTTTATCGTCTTTTCCGCCACGAGCCTCCTGCCCGGCGACACGGCAACGATCCTTCTTGGCCAGTCGGCAACGCCGGAGGCCGTGGCTGGTCTGCGCACCGCCATGCATCTCGATGACCCGGCCCTTCTGCGTTTTGTCCGCTGGCTTTTTGGCCTGCTGCACGGCGAACTCGGCACGTCCTACGCCAACAATATGGCGATCGCCGACCTCATAGGTCCACGTTTCGTCAACTCCATGAAGCTTGCCGGCATCACCACTGTTATCGCCGTGCCGCTGGCCCTGACGCTCGGCATCAGCTCCGCCATGCTGCGTGGAACGCTTTATGATCGCGCCGTCACCATCCTGACCATCGGTGTCATTTCCGTGCCGGAATTCATGATCGCGACGCTCGCCGTTCTGCTGTTCGCCGTATACCTGAAGTGGCTGCCGGCCCTGTCGCTGGTTAGCGAGGTGCATACCGTGTTCGATATGCTGCGGGTTTACGCCATGCCGGTCATCACCCTCACCTTCGTCGTGTCGGCACAGATGATCCGCATGAGCCGCGCCGCCGTCATCGAGACGCTCGATACGCCCTATGTGGAAATGGCGCTCCTGAAGGGCGCACCGCGCATGCGCATCGTCCTGCGTCACGCGCTTCCCAACGCGCTCGGCCCCATCGTCAATGCGGTTGCTTTGTCGCTTTCCTATCTCGTCGGCGGCGTCATCATCGTCGAGACCATCTTCAATTATCCCGGCATCGCCAAGCTGATGGTTGATGGCGTCGCGACCCGCGACCTGCCACTGATCCAGAGCTGCGCAATGATTTTCTGCGTCGGTTATCTCCTCCTCATCACAACCGCCGATATCATTGCCATCATGTCCAATCCGAGGCTGCGCTGATGACCGACCATATCAAAATAACTTCGGGGACCTCGCGCTTGGGTTACAAAATCAACGTCGTCGGCGTTTTCGGCTTTCTCGTCATTTTTCTCTGGGCCATGGTCGCGATCTTTGCGCCCTATCTCATCCCGCATCCCGTCGGTGAAATCGTCGATCTCGATTATTTCGGTCCGATGACCTCCGATCTCTGGCTCGGCTCCGACTATCTCGGCCGCGACGTGTTTTCCCGCATTCTCATGGGGGCGCGTTTCACGGTCGGCATTTCACTTGCGGCCGTCACCATCGCCTGCGTGTCCGGTGTCGTTCTCGGCATGAGCGCTGCCGTGGTCGGCGGCTGGTTCGATGCGGCACTCAGCCGTTTTCTCGATGCGGTGAACTCCATTCCAAGCAAGCTTTTCGGGCTTGTGGTTGTCGCTGCCGTCGGCTCCTCCATTCCAGTGCTGATCGTCACCCTGTCGGTTATCTATACGCCGGGCGCCTATCGCTTTGCCCGGGCGCTCGCCGTCAATGTCAACACCATGGATTTCGTCACCGTCGCCCGCGTGCGCGGCGAGAGCCTCTTGCACCTCATCAGCTCCGAAATCCTTCCAAACATCATCCGTCCTGTGCTGGCCGATCTCGGCGTGCGCTTTGTGTTCATCGTGCTGCTTCTGTCGGGCCTTTCCTTCCTCGGTCTCGGCCTGCAGCCGCCGAATGCAGACTGGGGTGCGCTGGTGCGTGAAAACATCGGCGGCCTGCCCTTTGCCGCGCCAGCCGTGATCTTTCCGTCGTTGGCGATTGCCAGCCTGACGATCAGCGTCAATCTGCTGATCGACAATCTGCCGCAGAAAATCCGCGACAGGAGCGAATAATGACCAATCTTGTTGAAATCCGTGGACTTAAAGTCGAGGCGACCACCGATTCCGGCCGCCGCATCCAAATCATCAGGGGTGTAGACATCGATATCGCCGATGGCGAGATCGTCGCATTGATCGGCGAAAGCGGCTCCGGCAAGACCACCATTGCACTGACATTGATGGGATATGCCCGCCCAGGCTGCCGTATTTCCGGTGGCAGCGTCACGGTGGCAGGCCGCGACATGGTACAGCTTTCCGAAACGGAACGGGCGAAGATCCGCGGCACGAAAATCTCCTACGTCCCGCAGAGCGCCGCAGCCGCCTTCAATCCGGCGCAAAAGATTATCGACCAGGTCATAGAGGTCACCCGCATCCACGATCTGATGCCGCCGCAGGAGGCGCGCCAAAGAGCGGTGGAACTGTTCAAGGCATTGTCGCTGCCCAATCCCGAAACCATCGGCGAGCGTTATCCGCACCAGGTTTCCGGCGGCCAGCTTCAGCGTCTCTCCGCCGCCATGGCGCTGATCGGCAACCCGGAACTGGTCATTTTCGACGAACCGACCACAGCACTCGACGTGACAACACAGATCGAGGTTCTCCGTGCATTCAAATCAGCGATGCGCAAGGGCGGTATCGGCGGCGTCTATGTTTCGCACGATCTCGCCGTCGTCGCCCAGATTGCCGACCGGATCGTGGTGCTGAAAGGCGGCGAGATACAGGAAACCGGCACGACCACGGATATTCTCGAGAATGCCCAGCATCCTTATACGCGGGAGTTGCTCACCGCTTTTAACGACAAGGTACGCACCGTAGCGCCGCTAAAACAAAGTGACGCGAAGCCACTGCTGGATATCGAGAAGCTGATCGCCGGATATGGAACGAAAGGCGATGACCATATGCCGCTGGTACGTGCGGTCGATTCCGTCAGCCTTGCGGTCTATCCCGGACGCAATCTCGGCATCATCGGCGAATCCGGTTGCGGAAAATCGACGCTGGCGCGCGCCATTGCCGGCATTCTGCCCGCCGCCAGCGGTCATGTCATCTTCGAAGGCCGGCAGCTGGATGCCGACGCCCGCCGACGCACCAGCGATCAATTGCGCCGCATGCAGATCGTCTTCCAATATGCCGATACGGCGCTCAACCCGGCCAAATCCATCGAGGATATTCTCGGCCGGCCACTGACCTTTTATCACGGCATGAGAGGCAAGGCGCGCGACGCCCGGATCGACCAGTTGCTGGATATGGTGAAGCTGCCGCGCTCGGTTCGCCACCGCCATCCTTCCGGCCTGTCGGGCGGACAGAAGCAGCGCGTCAACTTCGCCCGCGCGCTCGCAGCAGAACCATCGCTCATCATTTGCGATGAAATTACCTCGGCGCTTGATACGGTCGTCGCAGCCGCGATCATCGACCTGCTCGGCGAACTCCAGCGAGAGCTGAACCTCTCCTACATCTTCATCAGCCACGATCTCTCCGTGGTGGAAACCATCTGCGACGAAATCGTCGTGATGTATGGCGGGCAGAAAGTGGAGCATCTGGAAACGGAGGCGATCAAGTCGCCGACGCATCCCTATTCGAAGCTCCTGTTCTCCTCGGTACCGAAGCTCGACCCGAAATGGCTCGACAATCTTCAGCAGGATGCAGAGTTGGTGCAGGCGTTTTCCAAGAGGTGACAACATCAGTTTCGTCATCCTCGGGCTCGTCCCCAGGATGACGTCGAGTATGAAGCGACGTGTCTCGATACTCTGGCGCCCCTGCAAAGGGACGTCTTCCACCTTAAAGCGGAAACAGGCTGGTCAGCGGCATATGCGATTTGATGATCGGCGATTTCAGCACAACGAAGCTGAAATATTTGTCGATACCGACATCCATGTCCGTCAGCCGCTCCATGATCGACTGATATTCGACGATGCCGGAGGTGACGAATTTCAGGAGGTAATCGTAACCGCCTGAAACGAGGTGGCATTCCACCACCTGATCGATCTTTTCGATAACGCCGAGAAAACGGGCGAAGTCGATCTGGCGGTGGTTCTTGAGCGTGATCTCGGTGAATACCGTCAGCGTCTGGCCGAGCTTGTTGATGTTGATCTGTGCCGAATAACCTTCGATATAGCCCTCGGCCTGAAGCTTCTTGACGCGCATCAGGCAGGGGCTTGGCGAGAGATTGACAAGCTCCGCCAGCTCGACATTGGTGATGCGACCATTTTTCTGGAGTTCGTAAAGGATCTTGATGTCGATCCGGTCAAGTTTCATCACGTGCGGAACCCCTTTTATATTTTTTCGTGCACGCGGCATAAAATTCTGACGCGGCCATGGAAATCTTATCACATGAGCGAGCCCTGTCGACGCGGGGATGTTTTTTTCATCCAGCATAAAGAGTTGCAGACATGGCGACGAACAGCAGGAGATTCCGGCAATCGGCGGAGTCTGGCAGCGTTTACCCGGCGACCAAGGTAAATTAAGACGAATACAAGGAGCCCCACCATGCCTGCGCCGCTGCAACAGATCACGACATCACCGGAACTGCCGAAATCCGCGGACGCCGTCATTATCGGCGGCGGCATCGTCGGCGTTTTCGCAGCCTATTACCTCGCCCGGCATGGCCTGAAAGTGGCTCTTGTCGAAAAAGGCCTTGTTGGCGCGGAGCAATCCAGCCGCAACTGGGGTTGGTGCCGGCAGCAGAACCGCGACGCCCGCGAATTGCCGATTTCAACGCAGAGCCTGGCGCTCTGGGAACGGTTTGCCGCAGAAAGCGGCGAAGACACCGGTTTCCGCCGCTGCGGATTGTTCTACCTGAGCGACAACGAAGCTGAAATTGCCGGCTGGGCGCGCTGGCGCGACTTTGCCATCACCGCAGGCGTGACGACGCATATGTTGAGCGCGGATGAGGCGAGCAACCGCGGACGCGCAACGGGAAAACGCTGGAAGGGTGGCGTCTTTTCGCCAACGGACGGCACCGCCGATCCCTCGATGGCGGCGCCGGCCGTCGCGCGCGCCCTCATGAAACTGGGCGGAACGGTGCACCAGAATTGCGCCGCGCGCGGTCTGGAGACGGAAGGTGGTCGCGTTAGCGCCGTCGTTACCGAAAAAGGCACGATCCGCACCAAAACCGCCATCATGTCCGGCGGAGCCTGGGCCTCGTCCTTCTGCCGCCAGCTCGGAATTCGTTTTCCGCAGGCCGCTGTCCGCTCCTCAATCCTGTCCGTCACAGCAGGTGCGGAAGGACTGCCAGATGCACTGCATACAAAAGCCGTTTCTGTAACACGCCGGAACAACGGCGGTTACACGCTCGCCATCAGCGGCCTCGGTCGCATCGACCCGACCGCGCAGCAAATGCGGTTTGCACGCGAATTCGTTCCGATGTTCCTCAAGCGCTGGCGCAGCCTGCGACCGGGTGGATTGGAAGGGGTTCGCGGTGGGCACGAAACGCTGAAACACTGGCGGCTCGATGCGCAGACGCCGATGGAGCGGGTTCGCATTCTCGATCCGAAACCGAATGCCGCCGCCATCCGTGAGACCCACAAAAGAGCGCTGGAACTTCTGCCTGCACTCCGCAAAACCCAGATATCCGCTGCCTGGGCCGGCTTCATCGACAGCACGCCGGATGGTGTGCCCGCCATCGGCGAGACTAGCGAATTGCCCGGTTTCATCCTCGCCGCCGGTTTCAGCGGCCACGGTTTCGGCATCGGACCCGGTGCTGGCCACCTGATCGCCGATATCGTGACGGGTTCAACCCCGATCGTTGACCCCGCCCCGTATCATCCCAGCCGTTTCCTTGACTCGTCATGGGGCAAGGTCGCGGATTTCTGATTGTTCTGCGCAGGCTAACAGACGAATAAAACAGCACCCGCAGGCATGACCTGCGGGTGCTGCCGTCCACCGCATTTATTCGACCGGTCAGCTTTTCGGCAGGCCGGGTGGGTTGGTTCGCGATTCCGGCAAGGCCTCTTCCGAAAGCTGCCAGCGTTCCAGTATCTTCGCGTAAGCACCGCTCTTGATCAGATCGTTGGTGGCGAGCGTCAGCGCATCGGCCAGTCCCGAACCCTTGCGGGTGGTGATGGCGACATCCGAACGTTCCGGCCAGCCGGCGGAGAGTGTTCCGACACGCTTGATCGTCTTGTCACGCGCGGCGATGAAGACCAGCTGCGCATGCGGCTGGACGATCACATCCGCCCGCCCGGCAGAAAGCGCGACAAGCCGGGTGGCCTCGTCGTCATAATATTGCAGCTCAAGCGGCTTTAATCCGGCGGCGACATTCTCGTCATTCCATTTCAGCAGAATACGCTCCTGATTGGTGCCAGCACCGACGATGATCTTCAGGCCCGCCGCGTCCTTCGGCTCATTGATGGCGGTGATGCCGCTATCGGATTTGACGAAAAATCCGTGCAGGCCCTGACGATAGGTGGAGAAGTCGAACTTCTCCTTGCGCTGCTCGGTCACCCCGACATTGGAGATGACAGCATCGTATTTGCCGGAGGCAAGCCCCAGCGGCCAATCCGCCCAGGCCACAGCCACCAGCTCAAGCTCGAGGCCGAGGCTGTCGGCCACGGCAAGCGCATAGTCCGGATCGGCACCCACCACGGTCTTAGCATCCGTTGCATAGGTTGCGAGCGGTGGTCCGCCGGGTGCAACGGCAACGGTGAGTTTGCCCGGGGTGATGAATTTGAAATCTTTCGGGATGGCGGCAATCGCTGCGGGGTCTTTTTCTACCCTGATCCGGCCAGGCTGGTCCGGCGAAAGGTCGAAGACATCGGTTGCGAAAGCCGATCCGAAAGCGGCGATGGAGAGAAGCGCACCGAGCGCGGCTGTCGCGAGACGAGAGGTGAAGGTCATTTAGGTTTCCCGATAAAATGATTGCGGGACGGAGGTAGCGCGGGCGGGAGGAGCCCGCGCTACCGGCTGAGTGATGTCCCACCTTCAACTCAGCGTGTTGGCAACTCCGCTTTTCTAGAAAACCGGCCGTTAGCTCTTGGGCAGACCGGGCGGATTGGTGCGGGATTCGGTGATGGCTTCCGAACCGAGGTTCCAGCGGGCGAGAACCTTGCCGTAATTGCCGTTCTTGATCTGGGCATTCAGCGCCGCCGTGATGGCTGCGGCAATTCCGGCATCCTTTTTGGAGGCAACGGCGATTTCCGCCGCTTCCGGCCAGCCGCCGGAGAAGGTACCAACGAGCTTGGTCTTCTTCTGGCTTGCTGCCTGGAAGGCCGATGTTGCGTTAGGGCCGAGATAGGCGTCCGCGCGACCTGATTGCAGGGCGACATCAAGCACGGCCTGATCGTCGTAATATTGCACCTCGGTATCGGCCAAACCCTTGGCCTTGTTGTCCTTGATCCATTTCAGCAGGATCTGCTCCTGATTGGTGGCAGCACCGACAATGACCTTCAACCCGGCCACGTCCTCGGGCTTGCTGATGCTCGTCACCTTGCTGTTGCTGCCCACGTAAAAGCCGAGCAGGTCGTTGCGGTAGCTGGAGAAGTCGAACTTTTCCTTGCGGGCTTCCGTCACCGTGATGTTGGAGGTGACGGCATCATATTTGCCGGAGGTGAGACCCAGCGGCCAATCGGCCCAGGCGATGGGAACTAGCTGAAGTTCAAGGCCAAGACTGTCAGCAACCAGCTGGGCGATATCCGGCTCCACGCCAACAGGCGTTTTTGTATCGCTGGCATAATCGACCAGCGGCAGCCGGAATGGCACGGTCGCGACCGTCAGCTTTCCATCCGCGACGAACTTGTGGCCAGCGGGCAGAAGCTTGATCGCCTCTTCCACCTTCTCGGCGCGCACCCGCCCCTTCTGCTCCGGCGACAGGTCGATTTCCTGCGCATGCGCAGCCGGTATCAGCGCGGTGGTAGCGGTGAAAAGACCGCCTGCAAGCAACGACAATAATTTCGATGAAAAAGCCATGCGAGTGTTTCCTTTGCTGTTTTGATTAGAGAACTTTTGCGAGGAATTCGGCGGTGCGGGGATGTTCCGGGCTGTTGAACACCTGTTCCGGCGTGCCCGTTTCGATGATGCGGCCCTGTTCCATGAAGACGACCCTGTCGGAGACTTCACGGGCAAAACCGATTTCATGGGTAACGATGATGAGCGTGACGCCGGAGCGGGAAAGCTCCTTGATGACATCAAGCACCTCGTTGACGAGTTCAGGATCGAGCGCGGATGTCGGCTCATCGAACAGCAACACCTTCGGCCGCAACGCCAGCGCCCGGGCGATCGCCACGCGTTGCTGCTGACCGCCGGAAAGCTGACGGGGATAAGCGCCAGCTTTTTCGGCAAGGCCGACGCGAGCCAGAAGATCGCGCGCCTCGGCCTGCGCCTGCTCTTTCGATATGCCACGAACGGCGATGGGTGCTTCGATGATGTTTTCAAGCGCGGTCAGATGCGGGAACAGGTTGAAGCTCTGAAACACCATGCCCACTTCGGCGCGGCGCTTGAGGATTTCCCGTTCCTTCAGCTCATAAAGCGTATCGCCCTTTTGACGATAACCGACCAGTTCACCGTCTATGGCGATAAAACCGTCATCAACGCGCTCGAGATGGTTGATGGAGCGCAGCAATGTGGACTTGCCGGAGCCGGATTGGCCGAGAATGGTGGTGACACTGCCTGCCGGAATGGAAAGGCTGATATCATCAAGCACCTTCAGCGACCCGAAGGATTTCGAAACGCCATGAATATTGACCGACCCGCCACGATTTCCGAGCTGAAAGCTCACGGCACGGGCAGGCACCGAACGCTCGGGCCTTGCGGCTGTCGTGGCCACCGTTTCCACGGCTTCAGGCAAGGGTTTGCGTGGAAGGAAGGTGCGGTAAATCGTGGCGAACAGCGACGGCGGCGGATTGCGCAGCGCACCGCGTGAAAAATGCCGCTCGATATGGTGCTGCACGATCGAAAGCGCCGTCAGGATCACCAGATACCAGACGGTCGCGACCATCAGCAGCGGAATCACTTCCAGATTGCGGCGATAGATGATCTGGATCGTGTAGAACAGCTCCGGCAGGGCAAGGATATAGACCTGCGAAGTCCCCTTGGCGAGGCCGATGATGTCGTTGAAGGCGGTGGGCAGGATGGAGCGCATCGCCTGCGGCAGAACGATGCGGGACGCCTGCCGCCGCCGGGGAAGGCCGAGTGCTGCGGCAGCCTCAAGCTGCCCCTGATCAACCGAGAGAATGCCGCCACGGACGATTTCGGATGCGAAGGCGGCCTGATTGAGCGTCAGCCCCAGAACGGCGGCCGCGAACGGCGTCATCAGCTGCGTGGTATTCCAGCTGAAGAAGTTGATGCCGGTATAGGGCACACCGATCGTTACGGTCTCATAGAGATAACCGAGATTGTTGAGGATCAGCAAAAGCACGATCAGCGGGATGGATCGAAAAATCCAGATATAGGTCCAGGATACGGCAACCAGCAGTGGCGAGCGTGAAACGCGGGCAAGCGCCAGCAGCGTTCCCAGCGCGAAACCGAGCACCGCACCGAGCGCGGTCAGCAGCAGCGTCCGGCCGAGACCTACCAACACCGGTTCAGCGAAAAACCATTCCGCAAAGACATCCCAGCCCCAGCGCGGATTGCCGAAAACGGAATGCAGAACGGCCGCAATGATGAGTACGGAGAAGACCGTTCCCACCGTCCGCAAGGGGTAGCGGGCCGGCACGATGCGGAAATGGGAATACCCACCCTTGATCGGTTCACCCTTCTGGTCACTCAATGCAACATGCGGAAAATCAGAGGCTATCGTCATCGGAAAAAGCCTTTCACGGGTGGGCCGGGGAAGAGTGCGGCCGGGCCGCCGGTATCGACGCGCCTTCCGCAACGGAGGCGGAGGCGCTATCGGCAAGCCATTTTTCGAAAGGCAGCGACCTGATCGTTTCAGGATCGGCGGACGTATCGAACAACGCGCGATAACCGTTGGTTAGATAAAGGCCGACCGCTTCCGGCTGGCGGAAGCCCGTGGTCAGATAGACACGGGCGTAACCCTGCCGGATCGCCTGGCGCTCCAGCTCCTGAAGCACTATTTTGGCAAGCCCCTGCCGGCGGTGGGCCGAATGGGTCCAGACCCGCTTGAACTCGGCGGTTTCCTCGTCGTAGCGCATGAAGGCACCGCCGGCGATCGCCTTGCCGCCACGCAAGAGCAGCAGGAAATTGCCCGACGGCGGGCTGAAAGCCTCCGGCGGATATTTGTTAAGTTCCGCCTTTGCGCCTTCCGCGTTGAAATATGTGCCGTAGCGGCTGTCATATTCGAACAGCAACTCCTCCAGAAGCGGGGTTGCGAGCGGATCCTTGACCGATGTGTAGAGAAAACTGTCGCTCATCTCATTGTCCTAAACTCGTTGCATCAGGAGAGGTATGCTTCGGCCAGACGCACCCAGAAGCGTGCCGCAGGCGCAATGATCGCATCGTTGAAATCGTAGTGAGGGCTGTGCAGCGGCGCGCTCTCGCCATTGCCGACGAAGAGATAGGAGCCCGGCCGCTCCAGAAGCATGAAGGCGAAATCCTCGCTCGCCGTTCGCGGCTGAAAGCCTTCGGCAACCTGTTCGGCTGGAAAATGCCGTTTGGCGACGTCGCGGGCAAAAGCTGTCTGCCTGATGTGATTGATGACGGGCGGGAAGCCACGGGAATAGGTGACATCGGCGCTTGCTCCGAAGCTTTCCGCCTGTGCTTTGGCAAGGGCGGGAAGCCGCTCCTCCAGTCTGTCGCGCACGGCGGGCGAAAAGGCCCGCGCGGTAATCTGCAGTTCGACACTCTCGGGAATGACGTTGGAAGCAGTTCCGCCATGGATGGAGCCTACCGTCAGCACCGCCATGTCTCGCGGGTCGACATTGCGCGAGACGATGCTCTGCAAGGCGGTGACGAAGCTTGCAGAGGCAAGAACCGGATCAACCGTTTCATGCGGCGCCGCCCCGTGCCCGCCCTTGCCGATGATCCGAACCTTCGCCTTGTCGACGGAGGCCATGGCAGGCCCTTCGACAAAGCCGAATTGTCCGGTTTCGACACCCGGCCAATTGTGCAGCCCGAACACGGCATCGACGGGAAACCGCTCGAAAAGCCTGTCCTTTATCATCGCTCTAGCACCTGCACCGATTTCCTCGGCCGGCTGGAAAATCAGCGTCAGTGTGCCAGAAAAACTCGATGTTTCGGCAAGATAACGAGCAGCGGCGAGCAGGATCGTCGTGTGACCGTCATGACCGCAGGCATGCATCACACCCTGTGTCTGGCTGGCATAGGCAAGACCGGTTTCTTCGACGATCGGCAGGGCGTCGATATCGGCGCGGATACCCAGACGCTTGTCACCATGACCACGTTTCAACGTGGCGACGACGCCATGGCCCCCGACACCCTCGGTCACCTCATATCCGAAGGAGAGGAGATAACGGGCAACGAGCGCCGCCGTGCGCTTTTCCCCAAGCGAAAGCTCCGGATGCCGGTGAAGATCGTGCCGGATGGCGATGCTTTCCTCGATGAAGGCAAGGATTCCCCGTTCGGCGTCGTCCTGCGGACGCGCGCCGTCAATGCGGATATTCATGGTTCTGGTCTCCTGTGCTGCGCTTTACCCGCACAGCACCTTGAAATTCTCTCCGGGCGGCAATGGCTGCCGCCCGCCCCGCTTTTATGCGATCGCCTTGTTGGGACCGCTTTCAGCGTGGGAATAGATGCTGTCCTTGAAAGGCAGGCCGAGATGCTCACGCAGCGTTGTGCCTTCCAGATGCGGTTCGAAATATCCGCGCCGTTGCAGCACCGGTATGACGAGGCGGATGAAATCATCCAGCCCTTCGGCAATCACCGGGAAGCCCAGAATGAAACCATCGGCCGCATCGTGCTCCACCCAGCGGATGATCTCGTCCGCCACCTTGTCCGGGGTTCCGATGAAACCTTCGCGCGGGGTCGCCGCCTCCAGCGCCGCTTCGCGCAACGTCTGGTTCTTTTCCTTCGCACGGCGCTTGATGCGGTCTGTCGTCGAACGGAAGCTGTTCTTGCCGATCTCACCAAGTTCGGGGAAAGGCTCATCCAGCGGATAAACACTGAAGTCGTGGTGGTCGAAGAAACGGCCGAGATAGGCGAGCGCATCCTCGATGGTGATGAGGTTGCGGATGATGTCGTATTTCGCTTCCGCCTCCTCCTGCGTCTCGCCCACAATCGGCCCGATGCCGGGGAAAATCTTCACGTCGGCAGCGGACCTGCCCTGCGCGACAGCACTCTGCTTCACGCGCTTGAGGAATGTCTGGTTTTCCTCGAGCGATGCGGAATTTGTAAAGACGGCGTCGGCATGTTTGCCCGCAAGCCCGATACCGGCATCCGAAGAACCCGCCTGGAAAATCACCGGCTGCCCCTGCGGCGAACGCTGGATGTTCAGCGGGCCTTCCACCTGGAAGAAGCGACCCTTGTGGCCGAGCGTGTGGAGTTTTTGCCTGTCGAAGAATTGTCCCGTCTCGCGGTTACGCACGAAGGCATCGTCATCCCAGCTGTCCCACAGGCCCTTGATCACCTCCAGATATTCATCGGCGATCTCGTAGCGCAGCGCATGTTCGGGATGGTTGCGGCTGTAGTTCTTCGCCGTACCTTCGAGTGGCGTCGTCACTGCATTCCAGCCGGCCCTGCCGCCGCTCAGAAGATCGAGCGAGGCGAACTGGCGCGCGATTGTGAAGGGGTCGCTGTAAGAGGTCGAAACCGTGCCGGCAAGACCGATCTTCGAGGTGACGGAGGCCAGCGCCGAAAGGATGGTCAAAGGCTCGAACCGGTTGAGGAAGTGCGGAATGGACTTGTCGTTGATGTAAAGCCCGTCGGCCACGAAGGCGAAGGCGATGCCGGCCGCTTCCGCCTTCAGCGCGTTCTTCCTGAAGAAATCGAAGTTGACGCTGGCATCAACTGGGCTTTTCGGGTGCCGCCAGGCGTTCATGTGGCCGCCGGGGCCCTGGAGCATGATGCCGAAACGGATTGTCTTTTTCGTCATGTCATTTCCTCCTGAGGACAAGTTCACGCGGCCTTGGAAAGGCGGTGTGTGGCCAGCAATTCGATCGAGGCGAGCCTTTGATCGGCCCCCACATGCGGCGGTTCCACGATGAATTCCTCGATACCGTGCTCATCGGAAAGCGCGCGCAGCGCCTTGTGAATATCGTCCGGCCCGCCATGCAGGACGTTGGGCTTACGCTCCTCGATGCGATAATCGGTATCGCCGGACTGGCGGGCGAATTCTTCCGCCTGTTCACGGCGGCCAAGGTTGAACGCCTTGCCGTCGCTGAGGAACACCCGATAGATGCGCTGACCTTCCACCTGCCGCGCCGCATGATCGGGATCGCTGGCGGCAAAGACGGAGAGGGCAAGGATCGGCGCCCTGCCGCCGCTCTCCTCACGGAAAGCCGACAGGCTGCTGCGAAGAACCTCCGGATCACCATTGAGGTGGCCGGCAAAGACGAAATTCCATCCTTTGGAAGCTGCAAGCCTTGCGCTTTCCGGGCTGGCACCGAGCAGAAACCGTTCCACCGCAACCGGCGGCACCGGTGTTGCCTGCAATCCGGCCTGCGCATGCCCCTGCGGCGCGGCACCGGAGAGAAACGTGGTAAGTTCACCAAAAGCCGTTTCGAAATCCGGCTTGCGGGCAGGATCATAGGCCTGCTGTAGGGCAGAGGTCGCAAGCGGCAACCCGCCCGGTGTCTTGCCGACGCCGAGATCGACCCGACCGGGGGCAAGCGACGACAGCACGTTGAAAACCTCGGCGACCTTGTAGGGGCTGTAATGCTGCAGCATGACACCGCCCGAGCCGACGCGGATGCGCGAGGTCTTCGCCAGAATCCATGCAACCAGCGCTTCCGGCGCGGAACCGGCAAGCTCCGGCGAATTGTGATGTTCTGCCACCCAGAATCGGCGATAGCCCAGTTCTTCGGCGCGTTTGGCGAGATTGACCGTGTCACGGAACGCGCTTGCCGCGTTCTCACCCGTTGGAACAGGGCTCTTGTCCAGCAAACTGAGAGTATACATCGTCACCTCGCACGTCTTTTGATGCATACTTTGTCTACTGATTTTATATAGTAATAAAGGACGTTCGTTCCACGTTGCGACGCGATCAGAGAAAATATTGTTTCCCGCTATGGTTTCGGCAGGCGTCTTTGGCAAAGCAATCCGAAACGATGAGGAAACAGGGCGAAAAATGATGGTGCGAAGCCGCTTTGTGCATCGAGCCGGGACGAAACGGACTTGCGCGGGAATTCGGTAAAAACTACTTAGTAAGTTGAGAACACCATAACCCGGCACTCAGAAGGTGCTGGCCCTCTTTGCGGATCATGCGATGTTGACCAAAAAAGGCAAATACGGACTGAAGGCTCTTGTCGATCTGGCGCGGTTGCCCCAGGGCGAGACCGCCTTTGTGACCGAGATTGCAACCCGCAACAATATTCCGAAAAAATTTCTGGATACTATACTTCTGGAACTGCGCAATAGCGGCATTCTGCGTTCCAAGAAGGGACCGAATGGCGGTTATTCGCTGTCGAAAATGCCATCGGAAATCATGATTGGGCAGGTCATCCGCACGCTGGACGGGCCCTTGGCCCCCATCCGCTGTGCCAGCCGCACCGCTTTTGAAGCCTGCGACGACTGCGACGATCCCGAGACCTGTCAGGTCAGGGTTTCGATGACGGACGTGCGGGACGCCATCGCAACAATCCTGGACAATATGACGCTCGCACAATTCGTGGCAAAAGGCGGACAAGACGCGCAATTTATTCCGGCAGGCGAATAAGCGCCGCTTACTGCCGGCGCAGATCGTCGCCCAGGGTCGCAATCAGCCCGGATTCACTTGCGCCATCGATAAGGCCGAGACGGGCCATTAGAATTTCCAGCGTGATGGCATTGTTGCGGACAGAGCGAAAGGTCACGCTTTCCGCCCCCACCTGCGCCGCATCGATATTGGCCGCGAGGCGGGAAATCTGTGCCTTCAGCAATTCGATTGCGAGAAATATTTCGCCGATAAGGGGGCGCGCATCGCCTTCCTCGGCCAATCTGTCAATGAGCAACGCTGAAAGCTCACGCTGTTTCTCACCCAGAGCCACGGCGGCCTTCAGCAGGGTGAAAACGGCGGCGGCCAGATTTCCAGCGCCCTGGGCAAGAAATGCGACCTGTTCGGCGCGCAGCAGGCCGTCCCATGATGTATCCGGGCGATTGCGCAGAACGACGAGCACGGCCTGCCCTGCCGCGTTGACTGCCGGAACAACGATCCAGTCTGCATCTGAGGTAACCGATCGGGCAATGTCATCGGGCAGCCGCAAGCCATAGTCGTCGCCAGTCAACAGAACCGCCTGATCCACGCCGGCGTCAGATGAGGCAAGCGCAAAGGTCTCACCAAGATCGAGGCGGGCGAAGAGTGTCTTGCGCTGCTCCTCGCTACCGGCGTTCCTGATGAATTCCAGCGCCGTGAAATGTTCGGCAAGCGCATGCGCTGCCTCCGCATCCGCCGCGGAAATAATCGAGAGAGCTTGCGAGAGAACGTCGTTTGTGATGTCCGCCCCGCCCAGATCGTTTGGAACGGAGAGGGCGAGAAGGCCGGAACGGGCAATCCGCGCGTGGATTTGCGCGGCACTTTCCACCGCGCATTTTTCGGCAATCGTCCGGGCAACGGTCAGTACATCCCCATCCGCGCCGAGACGCGGGGACACGAAACGAATTCTTTCGCCGAGCGGCGTGACAGATCCCATGCTCAACTCCCTCAAAGAATGACCCAGTGAAAGCGCCGGAAAGGCCGGAGCTCAGTCCAGCGAATGATAACGGCCGTTTTGATAGACCAGCGAGTGACCCGACCCTATGCGGATCGCCTCCACCTTGCCGATGATGATGACGTGGCTGTGGCGCTCGATCGCCTCCTCGATGGTGCAATCGATCGCGGCAACGGCGTCCTCGAGGATGGGCGCGCCGCTCGCCAGACGGGTCCATTCCGCGCCGCGATAACGGTCCACACCTTTCAGACCGCCAACACCGGCAAACTGGTTGGCGATGAACTGATGGTTCGGGCCGATAATATTCACCCCCAGATGGCCGAAGCGCTGCACCACAGGCCATGTGGAGGAGGAGCGGTTGAGCGCAACCAGAATTCTTGGCGGATCGACCGACAGGGCGGTGGCGGATGTTACCGTAGCACCCGTGCGCGCATCACCCTCGCCCGCCGTAATGACGCTGACACCGCCGCCGAGCGTCCTGAGCGCCGCCTTAAGGCTATCGGCATCCGGCGCCTTGCCAGAGACGGGATCGCGGAGATTGATGAATTGTTGATCCTTGGCCGCATATTGCAATGTCATCGATCGCTCCTGAAAACAGCTTGTTGCTCAATAGTTAGCAGCGGCGGCGGGGCGTGAAATAGACATCGTTTTCCATAATACTTATATTCTATGGAAATAATGTTTTATATGCTGCTCTCCCGTGGACGCTCCGCCGAATGACGCCCATCGGAAAGGCGAACCGGAAGACAGGGCCGCCTGCCTTCCGGCGATTGATCACGAGCCGGATACCAGCTTGACGTTACCGCCGTGGCCGCCGCCGCCGAAAACCTGTTTCGTGCCGAAAGACGAACGGATCTGATTACGTGGCCCATCAAGCCCGATTTCCGGAAACAGCAATTCGGATAGACGGTAGGCTTCCTCCAGATGCGGATAGCCCGATGCGATGACGGTATCGATGCCCAGCGCCTGATACTCCCGCAGCCGCGCCGCAACTGTCTTGGGCGAACCCACCAGCGCAGTGCCGGCGCCAGAGCGGACAAGACCGATTCCCGCCCACAAGTTCGGAGAGACTTCAAGCTGGTCACGCCGGCCATTATGCAGCGCCCGCATCCTTGCCTGACCGACCGAATCCGACGCCTTTAAGAAGGCCTCCTGAGCGGAAGCGATCGTTTCGTCGGAAAGCTTGGAAATCAGTTTGTCCGCATCGGCCCAGGCCTCCTCATCGGTTTCGCGCACGATGAAATGCAGGCGAATGCCGAATGTCACTTCTCGCCCTTTTTTCGCTGCGGCGGCGCGAACCTTGGCGATTTTTTCCGCCACCTGTGCCGGCGGCTCACCCCAGGTCAGATATTTGTCGGTGATACCGGCCGAGAACTCGATCCCGGCATCGGAGGAGCCGCCGAAATAAAGCGGCGGACGCGGTTCCTGCACCGGTGGCAGGCCGAGCCTGGCACCCTGTGCCTTGATATATTTGCCGTCGAGATCTCCCTTGCCAGTTTCGATCAACGAATTGAACACCTGGAAGAACTCGTCAGCGTGGTCGTAACGCTCGTCATGCGGCAGAAAGATGCCATCACCAGCCAGCTCCTGCGCGCTGCCGCCAACGACGATGTTGAGAAGCAGCCGGCCATGGGAAACACGGTCCAGCGTGGAGGCCAGCCGCGCATAATAGGCCGGCGAGGCAACGCCCGGACGGATGGCGACGAGGAATTTCAGTTTCTCGGTATAGGCGGCGAGATTGGCCGCGAGGATGAAGGATTCCTCGCAGGCGACGCCGGTGGGAATAAGCACCCCGGAATAACCGAGCCGATCCGCAGCCTGCGCTATTTCCCGGAAATAGCCGGGATCGGCGGGACGTGACAGATCGTCGGAGCCAAGATAGCTGCCGTCACCTGAGGTGGGTATGAACCACAGAAAATCGAGTGGTTTGTCAGCTGTGCTCATCGACAGGTCCTTTGCAATCCGCCCATCGGGCAATTCGGCTGGGTACTAAAAGGGTAGCCAATTCCCCGCCGCGTTTAAGAAATTTTGTTCCAATTTCCGCGCCGCAAGGAGAGTTTATCTCCGCTGGGAAATGGGGCTGGGAAGCGAAAACAAACCTTTCGTCTCCCTGTGTCAGAGGACCGGATAAAGTCCGAGCATCGCGAAATTCATTTCGTAAATCTCTTCCCGCTCAAGGTCGAGATCGCTCTTTTCCCGCCTGATACGACCGGAATGATCCAGCGGCTGGAGACTGCCCTGATCATCCCCTCGCGGCCTACGCCTGGCCAGACCGAACAGATCGACAGTAAACGCGTGAAGTCCCTGCGGCATGTGCGCCTCCTTTGGTCATTCGCTCTATCCTCCGGCGAGCGCCCAGATTGGTCAATATTTTCCATAAAATTACTATTCTATAATTGGCGGATTGCCGGCAAACGTGGACTAAGGTTGCGGCAGCGGGAAAAATTCCGTTTCGAACCGCCAATAAAGGGGTCATCGCAATGGCGCCGACACGATGGCCGCTCGAAGCACGGACTTGTGACGAAAATACTATAGAGCGCCGGCGTCACCCTGCAGCAGCGCACCGTGCAGAGCGGGTGATCCGCGCTTCCTCGATCTACCGGCCTTGATTTCGGACGCCGCTTTCAGGCGTGCGAAAAGAGCATAGCCCTCGGACCACCGGCCGAAACCGGCGGCGATATTGATGTGTCCAACGGAGCCGAGATTGACGATATCGCTTCCCCAGTCAGCGGCGGTGCGGGCCAACTCGTCCGCGTTCATATAGGGGTCGTTCATGCTACCCACGACGAGACTGGGGAAGGTGAGCGGCGCCCGAGGAAATGCGCCGAAGCGGACGATGCATGGATGCATTGCCTCCACTCTGTCGAGATGGGCGGGCGCCACCAGAAGCGCACCCCTGATTTTGCTGGCCACGGGTCGTGTCGCCATATTAGCGACAAGCAGGCAACCGAGGCTGTGGGCGACAATATAGGCGCTTTCGGTTGCGGCGAGCGCCGCTTCCAGACGCTCAAGCCAGTCTTCAAGAACCGGGCATTCCCAATTCTGCTGATCGACCAGCTGCGCCTCCGAATCTTCCAGCAGCCAGTGCCGCTGCCAATGCCCCTCATCCGAACCGTTGAGGCCGGGGACAATCAAGGTGGTACACATGCCTACTCCGTGGTTTGCGGGCGGGGTGTGCCAAGAATGGTGAATTTCGCAATTTTAGTCGACTATTGCCTTGCTCAGCTTTTCCGAACTCGAGAAAAATCGATCCAACCAATTCCGTTCTGGCAAAAAATACGTCCTAGGCAGCGCCCTTGGCACTGCGTATGTGGAATCATTGCCTAAAATATTTTCCATAGAAAATATGTTCTAATTGAGCAGACGACGCGGAAAGCTTTTCCTCTGCCGCATCCCAAAAGAAACGCAGCTGCTTGGCCGTGCCGCCGCCGGTTTGTCATTCTCACACTATCGGAGACCACAACCTCCCGAACTCCAAAATGGCAAATACCGAGCCTCGGCAGGGCCATTCCACCGCGACATAAAGCGAAAATTCAGGCGGACAATGTGAGCAGCACGAGCGAATTTCTCTGGTACATCCCCAATGACGTCAAACCCGGACATCGGGGCGACGCCGTCAGCGAAAACCACAACAGCCTCGATACTTTAACTACCCATGCCAGGGCGCTGGAAAACCACGGCTGGAAGGGCGCGTTGATCGGCACCGGCTGGGGGCGTCCGGATACCTTTACGGTTGCGGCGTCGCTTACCGCGCGTACCACCACTTTCGAGCCACTGATCGCCATCCGCCCCGGTTACTGGAAGCCGGCCAATCTCGCATCGGCCGCCGCCACGCTCGATCAGCTTTCCGGTGGCCGGGTACGAATCAATGTCGTCTCCGGTAGGGACGAGCTTTCGGCCTATGGCGACGAAGAAGGCGATCAGGAGCAGCGTTATGCGCGCACGAAGGAGTTCATGCGGCTGGTGCGGCGGCTCTGGACTGAGGAAAACGTCACTTTCGATGGCGAGCATTTCCGGGTCAAGAACTCCACCGTCTCGCCGCGCATCAGTGAGAGTGCAGGCCGGCCACATCCCAAGCTTTATTTCGGCGGCGCGTCCGAGTCCGCCGAACAGGTTGCCGCAACCGAAGCCGATGTCCAGCTCTTCTGGGGCGAACCGCTCGCCGGCGTTCGCGAAAGGATCGAACGTCTCAGACATTTCAGTGAGACCCTCGGCCGTGACCTGCCGCCGCTGCAATTCGGTCTGCGGATCACCACGCTGGTGCGCGAAACCACGGCTGAGGCTTGGCGCGATGCGGAAGCAAAGGTGGCCGAGATGGCTGCGAACAATGGCGTGCGCTGGAACGATCACCTGCAAGGGGTCGCAGTCGGCCAGCGCCGCCTGTTGGATCTGCACACGCAGAGCGATGTACTGGACGACAATCTTTACACCGCACCCGGCAAATTTGGCGGCGGCGGTGCCGCAACGACATGGCTCGTCGGTTCGGCGGAAGACGTCGCCGCGTCGCTGCGCAAATACCGCGCGCTTGGCATCACCCATTTCGTGCTTTCCGACACGCCCTATCTTCAGGAAATTGAACGGCAGGGCGACAAGCTGTTGCCGCTACTCCGGGACTGATGCGGGCGGCGTCAACATGGGCGGCCTGCCGAACAAAGCCGCCCATGTCTTCTACGGTCAGTCGCCGACAGCCTTGATGCTCTGACGGCCGAGGATAGTTCGGATCATGTGGCTTTGCGGCGCATGCGCCCTTGCCGTTATGGCGTCGCGGTGATGCCGCTCGAGATTATAGTCCCGGCGAAGGCCGCGATTGCCGCCAAGCTCCAGCGCCAGATCCGTCACCGCCACCGCATTGTCGATCACCACATGACGAACGGCGAGCGCATCCGTGCCTACCTTCTCACCCGCATCGATATCACGCGCGACGGAGCGGAGCAGACGCCTGTTTGCCGCGAGAAGCACCTCGATCTCGCCCAGACCTTCCTGAATGCGCGGAATGGATGACAGCGGCGCGCCGAGGCTTGCCGGAACATGGCCTGTCAGATGGCGCAAGAGGGCGTCACGCGCCGAAAGCGCGACACCGTGATAGACGGAGGCCAGCAGCACGAAGAAATTGTAACCGTCCGCCTCATCCCGCCGCAACGGCTCGTCCGCCGGCTGTTCGGCAACGATATCGGCGAGCGGCACCCTCACATCCTCAAGCACGAGATCGTCGCTGGCGGTGGCATACATTCCGGTCGCTTCCCATGCCTTTTCCCGGCCGATGCCCGGCGCATCGAGCGGGACCAGAAGCTGGATCAGGCGCGGCACCTCTTCCGTCGTGACGGCAAGTACAATCGCCCATTTCAGACCCGGCAGGCCGGTGACGAAGCTCTTGCGGCCATTGACCACCCAGAAATCGCCCTCGATCCGCGCCGTCGTTTCCGGCAGGCCGCCATGGGCCGGGGAACCGATCCCCGGCTCTGCCTGCGCATTGTTCAGAAGCGCCCGCTCCCTGTTATTGGCGGCCAGCACTTTTGCCGCGAGATCTGCCGGCCACTTGCCGCGCCGGATGGCAGCATGAACGCTGTAATGCATGGCAAGGATGAGGGCGGTTGACGGATCACCCTTGGCAATGGCGGCGATGACGGCATGCGCGGTTTCCATGCCCTCCCCCCAGCCACCGTCCTTTTCAGCCGTCACGAGACCAAGCAGGCCAGACTCAAAAAGAGCAGCAAAATTACCGGCGGCGAATTCGCCGCTTTTGTCATACTCCGCCGCAGTCAGGCTGAAATCTTCGGCGAGCGCGGTTGCGATGGCGACGGGATTCAAGTGCTGCTCCAGGCTCGGAACGGCGGATAAAGCGCCGCTCATGCCACCGCCCTTTCACTGGCCGTGACGAAACGGTCATCGATCCACGCAGCGAGATCGAAGTCGTTTTCAAGGAAGCCCCATTGATGCAGGAAATCCTCGTAATGGCCGACAGCGGCGACGAGGTCTGCATCGAGGCCAAGACCTAGATGGCGGTGGACATCCGCGCCGTTGGCGGCCAGAACCTGCTCTTCGGTCGCACCCGCCTCGCGCGCGATAAAACGGCGGGTCTCTTCCGGATGCTGCTCCGCCCAGAGCGAGGCTTTGGCAATGGCGGCAACCAGCCGCTCCACCAGATCCGGGCGCTCATCGGCGAGCCGTCCGTCGACTGTCAACACGCGGGGAGAGCCGGAGTTGATACGGATCTTCGGGTCGGGGTGAAAACCGAATTCCGCCACCTGCACGGCGCCGATCAGGTTCGCGGCGGCGATACCGGCAGTACCCTTGACGAAAATCGCATCGACCTCACCCCGCAACAGCGCGATGATCTCCTCACCGAAGGATTGTCGCCGCTTCAGGCCGAAAAGGGATGGTCCCTCCTGTGTCGCCAGCACGGAATCCTTGATGACGATATCCTTCAGCTCGATATCCTCGACCTTCAGCCCCTCCAGCGAAAGCGCCGAAACGATGCCCTTCAACGCTGTCGCTCGCATGAAATCGACAATGCCATCAGGTCTGCGCGGCACACCGAAACGGCGGCCGACGAGATCGGCAAGCGAGCGGATGCCGGTTTCCGGCAGGGTGATGATCGCCTGGAACTCATCCGTCCAGGTAATGCCGATAAGACGCGTATTGCGCCCTTCCGAGCGGGCGCGGATAGGGGGCACATTGCCGCCGTGGCGGAAGGACCATTCCAGCGTGTGGTTGAAATGGCTCTGCCGCACAGAACGATCCGGCGAATCGATGATGGATTTCAGCGATATCCCCACATCCTCGAAGGTCTGCGCGAGATAACCGAGCTGCGCCGCAAGCCCCACGGGCGTGGGCACCGGACAACGTGTGTACCAGATTTCAGAAAGTGTCGTGCTCATGGCTTTGGCCTCGATGAAAACGATGACACCAGAAAGCGATGCTGCGGTGCCCGTCGACGAAAGGGGGATATCCCTGCCCGCCGCAAAAGGCGGGCAGGGTCTGGCGAGACGATCAGGATGCGGCGATATGCGCGAAGGCGAGGCTGCCCGCGACGCCTTCGGCACCTATAGTGTGATCGGCAATGCGCTTGTTGAAGATGGTGATTTCAGGTGCCGCAACGATGTCGATGGCAGGAACGTCATCGACGAGGATCTGCTGTATTTCCTTCCATTGCGCGACGCGCTTGTCCGGATCGATCTCGACAGCGGCAGCTTCCAGCAGCGCATCCACCTTGGGATTGCTATAGGCAGCGCCATTGGAGAAGGGCACGCCCTTCTTGAAGTTCTTGGACCAGTAGAGCCGCTGCACACCGACTGTCGGGTCGAAGAGATTGCTCATGCCCTCATAGGCAAAGTCGAAATCGCGATCCGTGTAGATGCGCTTCGTGTAGGTGGCGAAATCCTGCGTCCGCACCGTCACATCCACGCCGACCTTTGCCAGTGCCTGGCGAATGTAGTCCGCGCCGCGCGGATAGGCCTCGGTGCTCGGCACATAGTCCAGATTAAGCTTGAAACGGATGCCGTCCGCGCCGCGCTTGTATCCCGCCTCGTCCAGCAGCGCTTCGGCCGCCTTCAGATCGATCGGATAGGTCTTCAGATCCTCGACAAACCATTTCGTCAGCTTCGGATTGATCGGGCCGGTGATTGTCGCGCCGTAGCCATAATTGACCGTGTTGAAAATGACTTTGCGGTCGATCACATGCGCGAAGGCACGGCGGACGCGGACGTCCTTGAACACATCCTTTTCGAGGTTGAACTCAACGCGGCTGATCGAATTCGAATATTGATATCCGTTCGTCTCGAAGCCGAGGCTCGGTAGCTCCTTCAGGCGATCGAGATCGCTATAGGCGACCGGGGTGCTCGGAGCGAGATCGATCTCACCGGTTTCGATTGCGATGGCACGGGCCGACGCATCTGGAATGAAGCGGACGATAAGCTTGTCGAGATAGGGGCGCGGCGCATCCCAGTAATCGGCATTGCGCTCAAAAACGATGTGGCTGCCGCGCACCCACTCCTTGAACTTGAACGGCCCGGTGCCAACAGGCGCGAGATTGATGGGATTTTCGGTAACTTTCGTGCCTTCATAAAGATGCTTGGGCACGATAGGCGTTTCAGCAGCGGCAAGCGCCGTTATCAGATACGGCGCAGGCTTGGAAAGAACCAGTACGGCTGTCAGATCATCCGGGGTCTCGACGCTGGTGAGGTTCAGGAAGGTATTGCGCCCGCGCGGATGCACTTCCTTGATGGTGTTGATGGAGAACGCCACATCGGCAGATGTGAAGGACTTGCCGTCATGCCATTTCACACCGGGCCTCAGATTGAAGGTGTAACGCAGGCCATCGCCGCTGACATCCCATGATTTGGCCAGGAGCGGCTTAGGATTGAGGTCGAAATCGTAGGTCAGCAGCCCTTCCGTGACTTTGGGCGATATATAGACAGAATTATAGGCCGTGTGCGCGATCGTCGTCAGAACCGGCGGTTCCGATGAGATGAGCAAAGTGGCCGTTCCGCCGCTTGCCGGCTCTGCTGCGTTGAGCTTCAGCCCCGGCAACGACACCACGCCAAGCGCCGCCGACGCCAGCAGAAATCCGCGCCGCGTCGTCTGGTTGAAAACAGTCATGCGATACCTCTCCTTAATTGAACCGGCAAAAAACCGGCAAAACTGAACGGCCGCGCTTGGAAAGAAGTTTGTTCCGCAGATGAGAGTGAGATTGGCATGAAGCACCAACCATTCTCATAAATAGGAATTATCTTTTCTTTATGGCGCATTTTTCCGTAAATTTCAGAAAATAATTCTATTACTCTTTGACAAATTCCATAAAATTAGTCAACTAATACCAACACCTTTACGGGCCGATTTCATGTTTTCAAGCGAATGGACTGGAGCCGATGTCGAATTCGAAACGGATTTTATCGCAGGCAAGGCGCGTGGCCATTCAGGCCGTCCCGACGGTTCTCGGTATCGTCATCCTGAACTTCTTCTTGCTGCAGCTGGCGCCTGGTGATGCGGCTGACGTGTTGGCCGCGGAAGCGGGTTCGGCGACCGTCGAGACCATGGCCGAAATTCGCTCACGCTTCGGGCTCGACCTGCCGGTCGTCCATCAGCTCATGAACTATCTCGGCAATCTGGCCCAGTTCAGCCTCGGCTTTTCACCCCGCTACGGCATGCCGGTCGCCGATCTCATCGGCCAGCGGTTGCCCGGCACGCTGGCGCTAATGGGAGCAGCACTTGGCATTGCGATTTTCGTCGGCGTTTTCCTCGGCTCCATCATGGCGCTCTTTTCCGGCAAGCTGCCGGACCGGATCATTTCGATAGGGTCCCTAATCTTTTATTCCGTGCCGGGCTTCTGGATCGGCCTGATGCTTATCCTCACCTTCTCGGTCAAGCTCGGCTGGCTTCCGTCTGGCGGCGACAGCACCATCGGCAGCAGCCTCACCGGCCTCGACGCCCTTCTGGACAGGCTGCGCTATATCGTTCTCCCCGCCCTTTCGCTGGCGCTTTATTTTCTGGCGATTTATGCCCGCCTCACCCGCGCGGCGATGCTGGAAGTCAAATCCCAGGACTATGTGCGCACGGCACGGGCAAAAGGCGTTTCGCCTTTCCGGCTCACCACACGCCATATTCTGCGCAACGCGCTCATCCCGATCACCACCATGGCCGGCATGCATATTGGTGGCCTGCTGGGCGGCGCGGTCGTGGTGGAGACCGTCTTCAGCTGGCCAGGCCTTGGCCGTCTTGCTTTCGAGGCCGTCATGGCCCGCGATTTCAGCGTGCTGCTCGGCATTCTGCTTCTCTCTTCCCTTGTCGTCATCATTGTCAATGCGGCCGTGGACCTGTTGCAGGCATGGCTCGACCCCCGCATCGGAGAAAGCCGATGAATTCCCCCCAGATATCAGCAGTTCTCGACACCGCCGAACTCAGTGCCGAAGAGAGCAATCCCAAACCTAAAAAACCTGAAGAAAAGGTCTGGCCCTATATCCATGCGCCGGACGCGCTTTCAGCCCGCTCCGTCTCCGTGCCGCGGCGCGGACTGCGGCGGGAACTGAAGATTTTCCTGACCAATCCCAACGCCATCGTTGGGCTGCTGTTTCTCGCCACCGTCCTCATCGCCGCTGTCACAGCCCCGCTGATCTATCCGGGCGATCCGCTGGAAATGGTGGCCCGCCCCTTCCTCTGGCCCGGCCAGAATCCAGCCTATCCGCTCGGCACCGATTCCATGGGTCGTGATGTGCTGGCGGGCATCGTGCACGGCGCACGCATCTCGCTCACCGTCGGTGTCGTCGCCACCCTGATCGGGCTGACGATCGGCATCACAATCGGTGCTTTCGCCGGTTATTTCGGCGGCGTCATCGACGATATTCTCGTGAAGATCATCGAAATCTTCCAGACATTGCCGAACTTCGTGCTGCTGGTGGTGCTCGTCGCCATCGCCCAGCCTTCGGTCACCACGGTAACCTCGGCAATCGGCATCATTACCTGGCCACTTGTTGCGCGCCTGACACGCGCCGAATTCCGCGCCATCCGCGAGAAGGACTATGTGCTTGCCGCACGAAGCCTCGGTTATGGCCATGCGCGTATCGTGTTTCAGGAAATCCTGCCCAACGCCCTGCCGCCGATCATCGTCACCTCCTCCGTCATGGTGGCGGGTGCGATCCTCATGGAAGCAGCCCTTTCCTTCATGGGACTTGGCGACCCCAACCGAGTTTCCTGGGGTTCGATGATCGGGTCGGGACGCGATGTCATCCGCACCGCCTGGTATCTGACCGCCCTTCCCGGCCTCGCCATCGTCTTCACCGTCATTTCGCTGAACCTCATCAGCGACGGTCTCAACGATGCGCTAAACCCCCGTTTTTCGGAGGAACGCCGATGAGCAAACTGATCGAAGTCCACGATCTCTCCGTCAGCTTCGGCTCAACCCAACCGGTCAAGGGCGTCAGCTTCGATGTGCAGTCCGGCGAAATGCTGGCAATCGTCGGCGAAAGTGGCTCGGGAAAATCGCTGACTGCGCTCGGCCTGATCGGCCTGTTGCCGTCGCATGCAAAAACCGGCGGGCGTGTTCTGCTCGAAGGCCGCGATCTCCTGCCGCTTTCCGAGCGGCAATGGCGGGGCATTCGCGGCCGCGATATAGGCATGATCTTTCAGGAACCGATGACGTCGCTGAACCCGGTCCTGACGGTGGGCGAACAGATCGTCGAGGTGCTGCGCATCCATGAAAGGATCGACAGGCACCAGGCGCGCAAACGCGCCATCGAGCTTCTGGACCTCGTCAATATTCCCGACGCCCGTCGCCGCGTGGACGATTATCCGCACCAGCTTTCCGGCGGCATGCGCCAGCGCGTCATGATCGCCATCGGCGTTGCCTGCAATCCCAAACTGCTGATCGCCGACGAGGCGACGACCGCGCTCGACGTGACGATACAGGCGCAGATCCTGCAGCTGCTCGACAATCTGCGCCGCGATCTCAACATGGCCGTCATCCTCATCACCCACGATCTTGGCATTGTGGCGCAATGGGCCGACCGGGTGATGGTCATGTATGCCGGCCGCAAGGTGGAAGAAGGATTGCCTGAACCGGTTTTCTCCAATCCTTACCACCCCTATACGCGCGGCCTGCTGGCTGCCTCTCCGCGCGCCGAAGACGGCCAGCATTATCGCGACGGGCCACTCATCGAAATTCCGGGTTCAATCGTTTCCGCCACGGGCGAGCGTGGCTGCGCCTTCCGGCCACGCTGTCCGAGCGCCCGCGGTTTCTGCGGGCAGTTCGTACCGCCGCTGAGGCTGATCTCGGAAGGCCGCTACGCCGCCTGCCCCTTCGTATCCCCCACATCCCAAGAGGTATCCGATGACGCTCTTGTCAGTGCATAGTCTTTCCACCCACTATTCGGGAGGACGCGGAACAGTCCGCGCCGTCGACGATGTGTCGCTCGACATCGAGGCGGGCGAGACCGTGGCGCTGGTGGGTGAATCAGGCTGCGGCAAATCCTCGCTCGGCAAGTCGCTGATGCGGCTGGTGGAACCCACTTCCGGCAGGATCACCTTCAAGGGCGCCGATGTCACGGCGATGACGTCGTCGCAGCTGCGCGGCATCCGCCGCCGCATCCAGATGATCTTTCAGGACCCATTCGCGTCGCTCAATCCGCGCCAGACGGTGCGAACCATCCTTACCGGGCCGTTGAAGGTGCACGGCATCGGCGACAGGGCGCAACAGCGTGAGATCGTCGAGGCGATCGTCGCGCAGGTGGGTCTGCCGCCTGATGCACTCGACCGCTATCCGCACGAGTTTTCCGGCGGCCAGCGCCAGCGCATCGGCATTGCCCGGGCGCTCGTTCTCGAGCCGGAACTGGTCGTCTGCGACGAGCCTGTTTCGGCGCTCGATCTTTCCATACAGGCGCAGATCCTCAATCTTCTGGTGGAGATGAAGAAACGGCTTTCTCTGTCCTATCTCTTCGTGTCCCACGACCTTTCGGTCGTGCGCTATTTTTCCGATCGCGTTCTCGTCATGTATCTCGGCAAGATCGTGGAAAGCGCGCCGACCGCGGAGCTCTGGGCCTCGCCGAAACACCCCTATACCCGTGCGCTTCTCGCAGCCGTTCCCGATCCCGCGCGCCGCAAGCAGGCAGCGCCCATTTCCGGCGATCTGCCGAGCCCGCACAACCCGCCATCCGGCTGCCGGTTTCACACCCGCTGCCCGCTCGCCACAGACCTCTGTCGCGAAAAAGCGCCGGATTACACCCTTTTCGGCAAGAACCACGCCGTGGCTTGCCACCATGCCCAATAAACTGAAGGAGCAACCATAATGGTCGACTATCGCTATCTCGGACGCAGCGCGCTGAAAGTTTCACCGCTGAGCCTCGGCACGATGATGTTCGGAGGCCCGACGCCGGATGACGTGGCCTTCCGCATCATCGACAAGGCACGTGAGCAGGGCATCAACTTCATCGACACTGCCGATGTCTATCACGACGGCAAGTCGGAAGAAGTCGTTGGTCGCGGCATCAAGGCAAGTCGCGATCACTGGGTTCTGGCAACGAAATTCGTCAATTCCCACACCAAGGGTCCGAACCTTGGCGGCCATTCACGCAAGTGGGTGATCGAGACCGTCGAGAATTCGCTTCGCCGTCTCAACACCGACTACATCGATATCCTCTATTTCCACCGCGCCGTCTTCGACGCGCCGCTGGAAGAGCCGGTGCGCGCCATTGCCGATCTGATCCGTGCGGGCAAGCTGCGCTATTTCGGCGTTTCGAACTTCCGGGGCTGGCGTATTGCCGAAATTTCGCATCTGGCCGATCAGCTCGGCATCGACCGGCCTATCGCCAGCCAGCCGCTCTACAACATCGTCAACCGCACGGCCGAAGCCGAGCAGCTGCCCGCGGCACATAATTACGGGCTGGGCGTCGTTTCCTATTCGCCGCTGGCACGTGGCGTGCTGACCGGCAAATATCAGCCGGGTGAGCAACCAGGTGCAGATACCCGCGTCGGCCGTGGCGACAAGCGGGTTCTGGAAACGGAATGGCGCCCCGAGTCGGTCGAAATCGCCCAGAAGGTTGCGGCGCACGCCGCATCGAAGGGTGTTTCAGCAGCGGATTTTGCGCTCGCCTGGGTGCTGAACAACAAGTTCGTCACCGCCGCGATCACCGGCCCGCGCACTGAAGACCATTGGGACGGTTACGTCCGCGCCCTCGATGTGAAGATCGATGCGGAAGACGAGGCGCTGGTCGACAGCCTTGTGACGACAGGCCATCCCTCGACACCCGGCTTCAACGATCCGAGCCATCCCGTCGAAGGCCGCGTGCCGCGCAATATCGAACCTGCTCCCCGCCCGGTCGTCAAGCCGCGCGCGGTCGCCTGATCGTCCAGAAGAAAATGCCTGCGGCGCGACCGTGCCGCAGGTCATCACATCCGCTCAGGGAAACCCGCAATGTCCAATCCTAAAATACAGACCGCAACCACCGACAATTCCGGCGTACCGAGCCGAGACGACATTCTGGCCCGCGCCAGGGACATTGCGGCTGTTGCCGCCAAGGATGCCGCCCGCCGTGAGCGCCAGCGGGAACTTCCCTTCGAAATCTTCGGCCTGATCAAAGAAGCCAAGATCGGCACGCTACGCATCCCCGAGGCCAAGGGCGGACCGGGCGGGTCGATTGCGGACTATATAGAAGTGCTGATGATCCTCGGGGAAGCCGACAGCAATATTCCGCACGCACTCCGCAGCCATTTCAATTTCACCGAAAACCTCGCTCTCACACCGATCGAGCTTGAGGATCGGCGGCACCTCGAAAATGTCCTCGCCGGCAAGCTCTTCGCGGGCGCCAGTACGGAACAGGGCACCAAACGGCCCGGCGAAATCACCACGCGCCTCAGCGCCGATGGCGACCGTTATCGTCTGAACGGCCGCAAATGGTATGCGACCGGCACCGCCTTCGCAGATTTCGGCACCTTCAGCGCTGTCGGCGACGACGAACAGCCGATCGGCGTCCTCATTCCGCTTGATCGGCCCGGGATCACCATTCTCGACGACTGGGACAGCATGGGCCAGCGCATGACGGCAAGCGGCGGCGTTTTGCTTGAAAATGTCGAGGTGCTCCCGCATGAACTGACGACCCGCAAGCTCGGCAGCCAGGTCGGACGCCACAGCTCGGCCATGCGACAGTTGCATCTCGCTGCCTCTGCCGCCGGTGCCGTTCAGGGCGCACTCAACGACGGCATTGACTATGTTCTGCGCCAGGCGCGCACCACGCTCCACAGCAGCGCCGAAACCGCTAATCAAGACCCCTTTGTGCAAAAGATGCTCGGCGAGATCAGCGCCGGTGCCTTCGCCGTCAAGACGCTGATCCGCGAGGCGGCAAGAACGCTCGACAGGACCGCCGCCGCCTTTTCCAGCGGCGACGAAGAGGCGATAGAAGCGGCTTTGCTGGAAGGTTCTCTCGCTACCGCCCGTACCCAGATCATCGCATCGCAGCTTTCACTGACGGTCGCCACCAACCTTTACGAACTCGGCGGCGGATCGGCGACATCCAGCGAGCGGAATTTCGACCGCCACTGGCGCAACATCCGCACGGTCTACAACCATAATCCGCTTGCCCACAAGGCGCGTGTCATCGGCGACTACTATCTCAACGGCACCACGACGCACCTCAGGGAAGGCCGGGTATTCTAGCCATGAAGGGAAAACGGCCATGAGAACGGAATTTATCCCTCCTTCGGTCGCAAGAGCGGCTTTTCGGTTGCCGACGCTTTCCCGGCTGCCGCCGCTGACGGCCCTGCGCGCATTTGTCGTGGCCGCGCGTCACGCCAGCTTCTCGCGGGCCGCGGAGGAACTGCATGTCTCGACTGCCGCAATCGGCCAGCAGGTGCGCATTCTCGAAACCCATCTCGGGCAAACGCTCTTCAGCCGCCAGCGCGGCGAACTGGTGCTGACCGAGGCCGGCAGCACGCTTTACCCCGGCCTTGCGGACGCTTTCGAGACCATGATCGGCAGCCTTTCCGATCTCATGGCCTCCGGCGGCCGGCGGCAGGTGAAGGTTGTGGCGGAAGGCTGTTTTGCGGCCCGATGGCTGGCACCACGGTTGGGAACCATCGTTCCAGCCCTTGGAGACGTAGATATCTCGATTGAATCTCTCGAGGGCGATACCATCGACCTCACGCATTTCGATGCCGATTGCGCGATCGTCGCAACCCACGGACAAATCTCCGGTTTCATTCACGAACCGCTTTTTGCCGACACCGTCAGTGCCGTCTGCACCCCGGATTTTGCCACCCGCCACCAGCTATGTGGTGAACCCGAGCGGCTTCGGGATATCTCTTTTGCGATGTTGCGCGGCAACGGCGCGGATGCTGCCTTCGAATGGGCAAACTGGCTTCGCGCCTGCCGCATTCCGCTTCGGCTTTCAGCAACCGGACCGCGCTTTTCGCGCCAGACCGCGCTGATAGAGGCACTCTTGTCCAGCCACGGCATCGGTCTTGCGCGCCACTCGCTGATTTCCGAAGAACTTAGAACCGGCCGCCTGATCGCACCTTTCGGCGTGCCTCAGCCGACCGCCAGCCGGTATCATCTGCTGACCAGTCCTGACAGGCGGCGGCTGCCGGAAATCGCATCTCTACTCGCCTTGTTGCGCGAGGATACACGCTCTCTCGAAGCCGCCGCCTGAACACGCCCGTCCCACATCAGGCGCGTTCCCTTTGCAACTCCCTGGTCGTATGGATGTTTTCCGGCCGGGGCAGGCCGTAATGATCACGCAGCGTGTCGCCCTCGTAATCCTCGCGGAACAGCCCGCGCTGTTTGAGGATCGGCACGACCTCGTCGACGAAAATATCGAACCCGCCATTTAGCCATGGCGGCATGATGTTGAAGCCGTCGGCAGCACCTTCACGGAACCAGGTCTCTATCCAGTCTGCCACCTGTTCCGGCGTTCCCGAAATCACCTTGTGGCCGCGCCCGCCGGCAAGCCGATGCAACAATTGCCGGATCGTCGGATTTTCCCGGTCGATGACATCGAGAACCAGCTGATGCCGGCTGCTATCCGCCTGCGCGCGCGTCGCTTCCACCGCCTCCTTCGGCAACGGCTGATCGAGATCGGCCGATGAGAGATCAATGCCTGTAATGCGCTGCAACTGCCCGAGCGAAAAGGCCGGCTGGATGAGATCGTTGAAACTCGCCTCGAGCTTTCGCGCCTCCTCTTCGGTGGAGGCGATGAAGGGGCTGATCCCCGGCAGGATTTTCACATGGGCGGGATTGCGCCCCGTGGCCGCCACGCGCCTCTTGATGTCGGAATAAAAAGACCGCGCACTCTCCAGAGTTTGATGCGCGGTAAAGATTGCCTCGGCATACCGGGCAGCAAAGCCACGGCCGTCCTCCGAAGAGCCGGCCTGCACATAGACCGGCCTGCCCTGCGGAGAGCGTGGCAGGTTAAGCGCGCCCCGTACCCGGTAGAACTCGCCCTCGTGACTGGCGGGATGGATGCGGTCAGTATCGGCGAAAAGACCGCTCTCCTTGTCGGCGACGATGGCATCGTCTTCCCAGCTGTCCCAGAGCTTCGTCACCACATCGACGAACTCAGTCGCCTGCCGGTAACGCTCGGCATGCGGCGGATGCTGCTGGAGATTGAAGTTTCCGGCCGCCGCATCGGCGGAGGTCGTCACGATGTTCCAGCCCACCCGGCCGCCGCTGATATGATCGACTGAGGCGAACAGCCGGGCAAGATTGTAAGGCTCGTAATAGGTGGTGGAGGCCGTCGCAATGAAGCCGATCTTTTCGGTGACTGCCGCCAAGGCCGCCAGCATGGTGATAGGTTCCAGCCGGTGCCGGGCGGCATAGCGGATATTGGCGTCCAGCACCGGCGCATCGGCAAAGAAAATGGCATCCAGCTTTGCCGCCTCGGCCTTGCGGGCGATATCCTGGTAGAGCCTTATATCGGTGACGCGCAGTGGCTCCGACTCGGGGTGGCGCCAGGCTGCTTCATGGTGCCCACCCGGATAGATGAACGCATTGAGGACCAGCTTCTCGGATTTTCTGCTCATGGCGATGAACCCTTTTCACTTTGACGCGGCTTTAAACGAGAGGTGAGGAGGCGCTTACGCCTCCTTCGTCACCCACGCTTTGGCGAGATTGCCGCTGAGACCCTCCGCCCCTGTCGCGTAATCCTTGATGCGGACGCTGCCGACGACCGGCTGGATTGGCGAAACGAGATTGATGACGGGAAGATCCTTGGCGACGACGGCCTGAAACTCCTTGAAGAAGGCTGCGCGCTTTTCGATATCCGGCTCCACCGCGGCCGCTTCCAGCAGCCGGTCCACTTCCGGATTGGCGTAGTGGCTGGCATTTGAGAACGGCAGGCCGATCTTGAAGTTCTTGCTCCAGTAGACACGCTGCACGCCGGCCGTCGGATCGAAGGTATTGGAGAGGGATTCGACTGAAAGATCCCAGGCGCGATCGGTATAAACGACCTTCACATAGGTGCCGAAATCGAATTTCTGGATATCCGCCTCGATGCCGATCTTGGAAAGCGCCTGCGCTATGAAATCCGAATAGGTCTGCGGGTTGAACGGGTTGGTGGTGACCCTGAGCTTGAAGCGCTTGCCGCCATTCTTGCGCGGAAAGCCCGCCTCATCCAGCAGCTTTTCCGCCAGCGCGACGTCGAATTTGGCAAAACCGATATCCGGATTGTGGAACTTCGCAAGGCCGGGGCTGATCGGCGTGGGCGATGGCACGGCGTAACCGTAAAGCACGGAATCGATCAACGCCGGAATGTCGATCGCGTGAGCGATGGCCTGCCTCACCTTCAATTCCTTGAGATATTCGTTCTCAAGGTTGATGACGAGCTGGTTCTGCTGGCCAGCATAGGCGTAGATGCGGTCATCCACCTTCAGCGTCGGGATGGATTTCAGTCGTTCCAGATCGGCAAGCGCCACCGGGTTCGGGCCAATGTCGCCCTCTCCGGTTTCCAGCGCCGCCGCGCGAGCGCCCGCATCGTTGATGAGGCGAATGATGACGCGGTCGAGATAGGGGCCTGACGCGTCCCAGTAGTCGGCATTCTTGTCCAGAAGAATATGGCTGCCCGGCACCCATTCCTTCAGCACGAAGGGGCCGCTGCCGATGATCTGGGCGGGTTTTGGATTATCAGTCGGCTTGAAGGTCTCGAAGATGTGCTTTGGCACAACAGGCGATTCAGATGAGGCGAGCGCGGTTATCAATCCCGGCGCCGGCTTGGAAAGCTTCACCTTTGCGACCAGTGGATCGGAAGTATCGACGCTTTCAACATGCGAGAAAGTCGCCCGGCCGCGCGGATGGGCTTCCTTCAGCCGCAGGATCGAGAACTCCACATCTGCCGATGTCACCGGCTTGCCGTCATGGAACTTCGCATTCGGCTGCAGATGAAAGACATATTCCAGCCCGTCGGCGGAAACGCTCCATTCTTTGGCAAGGCTCGGCTTGGGCGAAAGTTCGTAATCGTACGTCAAAAGCCCGTCATAAATCTTCGAGCCGATGAACTGCGGACCGCCCGCACTGGTATTGATCGCCACGAGCTGCGTCGGCTCGGGAAAATAGACGATCTTGAGCGTACCGCCCGAAACCGGCTCTTCAGCAGCAGCGAAAGAACCACCTGGAAGCGCCACGAAAGCGCCGGCAGCGAGTGCAATTTTATGAAACTGGCGTCTGGAAAAGGTCATGTCTGTCTCCGAAAAATCCGATGTGCTGGGTGGGGCATCTCAGTGCAGTTGCGGGAACCCGTGACGCTCGGCGAGGATTTGCAAAATGCGTTTCGTGTCCTGAATGAAGTGCGTGTCGCCTTTGGTGGTCGCATCGGCTGGTGCGTCGCCGGTAAAGACGAACAGCGGCAACGACTGGTTTTCCTCACCCACGACGGCGATGACCGCTTCGCGCGGACGCTGAAAACCGACCCGGTGGATATCGATCCCGGCGGCAAGGTCCGGAAAGGCGGCAAGCAGGCCTTCGATCTGGTTACAATGCGGGCAGACGAACCGGACACCGGGGTGCTTGGGGTCTTCAAAACCGGGGGCAATCAAAAAAAGCGTATCCTTGGCCATGGCATCCATCATGTGCGGGTGAGATTTCATGGACACAGTGCAGGCAGAGAAATCAGAGGTCCAGAAAGCTATTCTTCCAGCAAAACGAAGAATTCCTTCGCCTTAAATTATTGAAGAAATTGATTTTTTTAGAGTTCCGATAACAGGCATCACCGTTCCTGCCGGCCTGTTCCAAAGGCAACGTTTTTCCCGAAAACGCCGTTATCGCGCGATAGTGAAAAAAGGCCGGAGGGCCTTTTTCAGCAATAAAAAACCCGGCAGAACTGCCGGGTTTTTCAATGCCATATGCAAAACGCTCACTCGTTCTTCCAGGCCGTCGACAGATCGCCATAGGCAATGTCGATGGTGGTGACGAGAGACTGCAGGCTGGTGTTGCGCAGAATGACGGTCGGCAGGGCGACGATAGAGAAATTCGGCAATTCGTCACCGGTGATTTTCTGGATATCGTGGAACTGCCCCGCCCGTTTCGTTTCATCCACTTCAATCGCGGCGGCGCGGAAAAGCTCATCCACCCTCGGATTGTTGTAGTGGGCGGCATTGACGTATGGCGCGGGTTTCTTGATGCCATCGGACCAGTAGAGCCGCTGCACGCCCGCTGTCGGATCAAACAACCGGCTGATGCCGTTCACCGTCAGGTCAAAACCGCGCTCCGTATAGACGCGCTTGATGAAGGTGGCGAGATCGCCTTCAACGATATCCACCTTCACGCCGAGCTTGCCAAAGGACGAGCGTAGATATTCGGAGGTTTTGCGGAAGACGTCGGAGGGCAGGAAGGCCAGCCGCAGCGAAAAACGCGTGCCATCCGCACCCCTCGGATACCCCGCCTTGTCCAGCAGCTCGTTCGCTTTGGCCAGATCGAAAGGATAGGTAAAGGGCTTCTCGTCATTATAGGCGGTGAAGACCGCTGGAATGTTCGAACCGGCGGGTTTCGCCGTGCCGAAGAAGATCGCGTCGTTGATGAAATTGCGGTCGATGGCATGGGCCAGCGCGTGCCGCACCTCCTTTTTCGCGAGGATCGGGTTCTCCAGATTGAACTCGAATACGGCGGCGTTATTGAGATAGGAGTCGGTATAGACCTCCACCGAAAGCTTGGGATTTTGCCGCAAACGCTCCAGATCGCTGTAGGAGACATCGGCGGTATAATCCGCCTCGCCCGTTTCCACCGAGATGGTGGTGGAGGCCGCGTCAGCGACGAACCGCGCCACGAAGCCATCGAGATAGGGAAGATCGGCCTGCCAGTAGTTCGGGTTCTTCTTGAGCTTCACATAACTGCCGCGTTTCCATTCCTCGAACACGAAGGGGCCGGTGCCAACGGGCGCGTTGCCGTTCGGGCTCTCATTGTAGTTTTCCGAAGCATAGGCATGGGCCGGCAAAATGGGCGTTTCGCCACCGGTCAACGCCCGCAGAAGATAGGGTGCCGGTTTGGAAAGCACCACTACCGCCGTCAGCGGATCGGGCGTTTCGATATCGGCAACATTGGCGAAAGTGATACGGCCGCGCGGCCCGACCTTCTTGAAGGCAAGCAGGGAAAATTTCACATCCTGCGCGGTGAAATCCTTGCCATCATGCCATTTGACGCCCTTGCGCAGCTTGAAGGTGTAGCGCAGCCCGTCGGCGGACGTTTCCCAGCCTTCGGCGAGAACCGGATGCGGCTTGAACTCGCTGTCGAAGCGCACCAACCCTTCCAGAATCTTGGTGGAAATGGCGCGCGTGCGCGTATTGGAATCGGAAAGCGGCACAAGCGTCGTCGGCTCACCGAGACCCGCAAGGGTGACAATACCGCCCTTTTTCGGCGTTTCCGCCGCCAGCACCGGCAGGGATGGCAGCAGCACGGCCGCACCTAGCGCAGCACTCAAAAGCAATGTCTTACGTCTTGTAATATCCATGGATGTTTCCTCTTGCAGGCTTGTTTTCAAATTTTCAGGCAGGCTTCAGCCGGGTTTCGACCAGCCGGGCAAACAAGGTGGCGCCGACCGGCAGGATGGCATCGTCGACAATGAAACCGGGATTATGGGCTGGCACGGTGCCGGAATGACCGAGGGTGAAAAACGCACCGGGCGCATGTTTCAGGAGGTCGGCGAAATCCTCGCTGCCCATGAAGCGGCCAGGCTCGGTGGAAACGCGCTCGTCTCCGAGAACTTCGCGCGCCACCCCGGCCACAATCTCCACCGACGCGTCGTCATTGGTCAGAACCGAGAATATGTCGCGAATATCCACCTCGGCGGTCAGGCCGTGAGCCGCGGCAATATGATCCGAGATGGTGCGGATACGGCCGCGGATCGTTTCGCGCACGCTGTCGGAGAAGGCCCGCACCGTGCCTGCAATCGAGGCCGTTTCGGGGATGACGTTATAGGCAGATCCCGCCTCGATGCGAGTGATCGACAAGACGGCGGGATCGGTCGGCGGCACATTGCGGCTGACGATCGTCTGCAAGGCCTGGATGAGTTCACCCGTCGCCGGCACCGGATCACGCGAGACATCCGGGTGAGCCGCATGCGCGCCCCTGCCCTTCAGCCGGATATCGAAGAAATCGGCGCCTGCCAGAATGGTGCCCGGCGAAACCTTCAGATGGTTGGGTGCTGCATGGGAGGAATTGTGCAACCCGTAAATTTCATCGACGGGGAAATCCTTGAACAACCCATCGGCGATCATGGCGCGTGCGCCACCCAGACCTTCCTCGGCGGGCTGGAAAATGAAAATCACCGTGCCGGCAAAATCACGGGTTTCCGCCAGATAACGGGCGGTGCCAAGCAATATGGTGGTGTGCACATCATGCCCGCAGCCGTGGAACTTGCCGGGATAGACCGATGCATAAGGCAGCCCGGTTTCTTCCGGCATCGGCAGGGCATCCATATCCGCCCTCAACCCGATTGAACGGTTGCCGGCATGGCGGCCACGCAGCACGCCGACCACGCCGGTCTTGCCATAACCGCGATGCACCTCGATGCCCCAGGAGGTGAGCTTCTCGGCGACGATGCCGGAGGTGCGCACCTCTTCGAAACCGATTTCCGGATGCTGGTGCAGATCGTGGCGGATGGAGACGAGTTCGGGAACATAGGTCCCAATCCGGTCTAAGACTTTCGGCGCGGGCGTTTTGACGGGATCGACGGCAATATTCACGGTATCTCCTCAGGGCAAAAAAGATCGTTCTCGCAATCTCTGTGATTGCGAAGTGCTAAGCTTTAGAACTGGAAAGCTGAGGCGGGAGAGGCGTCAGAGCCTCAGGCCAGCCTCCTTCATCAAGGGCAGAATGCGCTCAGCGAAATATTCGAGATCTTCGCGGAAATCGTAGAAATTTAGCTGCACGCCATCGATGCCAGCCTTTTTCAAGCCGACAAACTGCTCGACCACCTGCTCCGGCGAGCCGATGATTTCGATATTGCCGCCGAGATTGCGCCCCTGCTTGTGGCGCGCATCGCCGCGACCCCGCCAGGCATGGGCGTCGCTTTCGTAATTGTTGGTCGCAAAGGCACGGGTGCCGGGCTGCGGTTTTCCGGCCTCGATGGCGTCGGCATAGGCAATCGACTCCTTCTCCGTGTCACGGCTGACGATGATCGGATTGATGAGCGTCTTCACCTGCCGGCCATAGGCCCTGGCGCGGTTCTTGATGGTGGCGATATGATCGGGAAGCGTTTCCAGCGCGCTGTCGATATGCGCGCCGCCGGGCGAGGTAACGAAAACCAGATCGGAATGGCGCGCGGCGAAATCGATACCGGCCGGCGAGCCGGTCGCCGTCACCAGCGGCGGGCGGCCAAAGGCGGGCTTCGGCGTTATCCAGCCGTTGTTGATGGCCCAGGGGTTAAGCTTACCCTCATAGGAGAAGTTTTCGGTTTCACCCCACAGGCGGTGAAGCACATCGAACAACTCGCCCGCCATATCGTAGCGCTTGTCATGGTCGATCCGCTGCCAGCCGAACATTTCATGCTCGATGGCGCGATGGCCGGTGACGATGTTGATGCCCCATCTTCCCTTGGCGATATGATCCAGCGTCGCGCCATATTTGGCGAGATGAAGCGGATGCAGGGGACCGTAAAGCACATGGATGGTGGAGATCAGAAGAATGCTCTTCGTGACCGCCGCCATGGCACCGAGTGCGATGAAACTGTCGAGTGAGGATTCGCCGTCATAACCGCCCTTGGGCAGCCATTGCGTGCGGCTGAAGGCGATTTCGAAACCAAGCTCCTCCGCGCGCTTCACCAGCTCCGCATTGTAATCGAAGGTCCAGCTATTGCTGGTTGGCAGGCTGGAGAAGTTGATGTCCTGCAGATTGAGGAACAGCCCCAGCATCAGTGGCTGTTTCGCCGCGCGGCTGAGCGGGCTGTCTTCGAAATCAGTGGGGCTTTTCAGTTCGGGACCTTCAGGCAGTGAAACAGTCAGCGCCATGTCTTTTCTCCCTCGGAATGATTACCCTGCGGGGTGGTCGCTGCCAGCCGGGCGCGCAAATAGGCCTCCACACTGCGGGGCAGCCGACCGGTAATCTGCTCGATGTTGTCGTTGACGGAGGCCGCGAGGCCCTCGCGGATAAGTTGGCCGAATTCACCAATCGCCTTCTGTTCGAACGCTCCGATATGCGGCGGAAAAACGGAAGCGGAATGATGCGATATCCCCACGGGGCGATGCAGGATACGGGCCGCGATGCGGGCGATTTCCAGTGCCGTCAAGGCTTCACCGCCGGTTAGCACCAAGGTGCCGGAAACAGACGTGCTCGCAGTCAAGGCGTGAACCGCCACATCGGCTATATCGTCGGCATCAATGAAGGAAACGGCCGCATCGCCGAAACGGGCGGGCACATCCTCCCCCTTGCGTAGTGCTGCGACGACGGGTTCCAGCGCCACCTGCATCCAGGCATTCGGCCGCAGCACCGTATGCGCAATGCCGCTCCCGGCCAGATATCTTTCGATCTCGGCATGGGCAGCACCCGAGATGGAGCGTGCGGTATTGGCGATGGTCCAGTCGGAGCCGGATATTTTCACGATCCGCAATACGCCGGCAGAGAGAGCGGCATCGATGACCGCCTTCTGGTCCGCCGCCAGCGTTTCACCGATTGGGGAAAGCAGGAACACCGTGTCTATTCCGCGTGAGGCCTCTTTCAGGCTGGCCGGATCGGAGAAATTACCCTCCGAAATATCCACCCTGTCGCCCCAGAGCTTGAGCGCGTCCTCACCCCGGCGGGTCAGCACCCTAACCTTCGCCTCTTTCTGCAAAAGGCGGCTGACGACGCGTTGGCCGAGCTTGCCGGTTGCACCCGTTACAAGAATGGTTGCTGTCATGACGCCCTCACTTCGCCGCAGCCTGTTGCAGTAGAGAAAGGGCGCGCGGATCGGCCCAGTCGTTCACATCGAAATCGTCAGGGATGAATTTCCATTCCAGCAGGAAATCCTTGAAGTGGCTGAGTGCATCCAGCTCCGCCGGATCGAGATCGAGCCTCAGGCTTCGGTACACATCCGCTCCGTTGGCGGCGATAACTGCTTCCTCGCTGACACCGATCTCGCGGGCGATGAAACGCACCGCGTCCGCCGGATTGTCATTCGCCCAGCCGGCAACCCGCTGTACCGTGGCCACGAGGTCGGCGACGAGATCGGGCCTTTCATCGGCAAAGGTGGCATCCACGGTCAAAGGACGTGGCGTGCCGTTATTGATGCGGATTTTCGGATCGGGGTGAAACCCGGTCGACACGACGACGTGCGCGCCAATGAGATTGGCGACGGTGACGCCCTCCGCCCCTTTTACAAAAAACGCATCGATCTTTCCGCGATGCAGTGCCGCGATCTCCTCCCCATAGGGCAGCCGTCGGCGCAGGCCATGGAACCTGTCGTCAGCCGGTCCGAGCAGCACCGGCTCGGTTGCGGTGAGATCGACCAGCTCGACCTCTGCCACGGAAAGGCCGGAAACGGTCAGTGCCGACACGATGCCCTTGAGCGATGTGGCGCGCTGGAAGTCGATGGTTTCGTTCGGTCGTTTCGGTAGCCCGATGCGCCGGCCCTTCAGCTCGCCGCCCTTTGTTATACCACTGGCTGGCAGGGCTATGACCGCCTGAAACTCGTCGGTCCTGGTCAACCCGACAAGACGCGTCTGGCGTCCGCCGGATTTTGCCCAGATAGGCGGAATATTGCCGCCCTGACGGAAGGACCAGTCCAGACGGTGATCGAAATGGCTCTGGCGAATGGCCGGATCCACCGCATCGCGAATGGAGGAAACAGTAATGCCGTGGCCGGCGAAACTCTCCTCGATCCAGCCAAGCTGCACCGCGATGGAAAGCGGCGTTGGCGCCGGGCAGCGCGTGTACCAGACGGTTTCAGGGTGGGTTATCTGGCGAAGGGCCGCATCAGCCATGGCGTTCGTCCTCTCAATTGCGATCTCTACGACACGCTACACGCCATAAAATATTTTCTATAGATAACGTGTACTATTTGAGAGGCCTTTGAGGAAATTCGTTTCCATATCAGCATGGCTTCGTGCTTCCGGTAAAATATCCTTTCGGAAACGGCGTCATTCTCGCGCGATACTTCGGCGGAGAGCGGCACTCGATGTGAGCGTCTCCTTGGGAGCGTCGGCCATGGCTCGGAAGTTTTTCTTCTCCTGACAGCAAGGATTTTTAACTCGCGACCGGAACCCCGGCTGTTACGCTTCCCCGCAATTGCGCCGGACCCGCAAGCCGGCAATCCAACAGACCTGAAAGAAAAAGTGGCAGCATGAGCACGAACAAACGCCGGCTCAATCTCAATGTCGGCATCAATACCACCGGATACCTCGCCAATGCCTGGAAATACAGGAGCGGAGACCGGCACGATATCAACGATATCGGCTATTACCGGCGACTGACGGAACTGGCTCACAAAGGCCGGTTCGACGCCGTTTTCCTTTCGGATCACCCGGCATTGCTGACCGACCCGACAAGCCGGCCGTTTCACACCATCGATCCGCTCATCCTTTCCACATCGCTTGCCGCACAGGTGCCGGACATCGGGTTCGTGGCGACGGTGTCCTCCACCTATAACTCGCCCTATAATTTTGCGAGACGAACACAATCCATCGATATCGTCACGGGCGGTCGGTTGATCGTCAACATCGTCTCCTCCTTCAATCCGAACGTCGCCGCCAATTTCGGCAACGACCCGTTGCCGCCGCGCAATGAGCGATATGCCAAGGCCACGGAATTTCTCGATGTCGCGAAAAAGCTCTGGTCGAGCTGGGATCCGCGCCGCGAAGGCGAGGTGCCGGAAGGCCGCTTCTGGGATGCGGCGACGGCCGAGACGATCGATCACGAGGGGCAATATTTTCATGTCAAAGGCCCGCTCAACGTGCCCCGCGGACCGCAGGGTCACCCCGTCATCGCTCAGGCGGGCGCTTCCGAGGGCGGCATCGATCTGGCGGCACGTCATGGCGAGATTATCTATTGCAACATATTGTCCCGCCCCGCCGGCCAGGCCTTTGGCAAAAAGGTCCGTGACCGCGCCGTTTCTTTCGGCCGCGATCCCTCGGGCATCCGTATCGTTCCCGGCCTCGTCGTCATTCTCGGCGAGACGCGCGAGGAAGCGCTGCGCAAACACGAACTCTACAGCGGAACCGGCTCGGAAGACGGTCTTCTGGCACGCTTCGCCAAGGAAAACGGTATCGATCCCCGCGATTTCGATCCCGACGCGAAACTGGATGGCGAGCACTTCATTCCCGACCAGAACCGCCAATGGGCAGTAGGCATGGGGCTTGGCCTTTCCGAACTGCTGACCCATGAAAAGCTCACCGCCCGCGAGGCCGTGCGGCGCTCGGAGGGGCATCACCGGCTGCTGCTCGGCACAGCGGAAGAGGTGGCGGACGGTATCATCGATCTCTGGCAGGACGGAACGGTTGACGGCTACACGTTGCAGCCGCCCCGTGCCCCTGACGATATCGCCGAATTCGTCGAACAAGTCGTGCCGGTGCTGCAAGACCGCGGCGTTTATCCGCGCGAATACGAAGGCACGACCATACGCGAGAGATACGGCCTGCCTCAACCGGACTGACGCTGTTCCTCTCGTTCGCCATTCCCACGCTGGGCGCAGGAATGGCGACGTTGTGAACGCGCTATTGAGCTGTCGCCACTTTCAGAACCGGCCGCCCGCCGGAAAGCTGCGGCACGACGGACGCGAAATCCGTCACGATCTGGCGATAGTCTTCCGGCTGGAATTCATAGGGCAGTTCCAGACGGAATTCCGAGACATGCGGCAGAACGGGATCGCGCAACAGCTTCTCCAGAATTTCATCCGTCGTCCCGACAAAATCAGGCAGAAAAAGCGTGCGGCGCGCACCATGCGGCGTATGCGTGCGCTTGTCGCGCTCGGCCGCAAACTCCGCATAACGGCGGCGTGTCGCCGGGCTGGCACTGTCCGTCGGTAAAATCACGCGGCCAAGGGCGACGCGCGGCTGGCGCTCATGCGCCCATTCCTGCCGAAAGCGGCTGACGAGGGCCGCCTGCGCCGTCAGAAAATCATCGGTATTTTCACCGCTGACGATATTGCCGGTCAGCAGATTGAATCCCGCCTTCCCCGCCCAGCGTGCGGAATTCTGCGATCCGCCGCCATACCACAGCCGGTCGGTCAACCCCTTGGCGAAGGGCCGAAGGCGCGGCACCTGCGCGCCCGCTGCATTGCCCGCCTCCGTTTCGCTGGACAGCGGTTCTGATCTCAAGGCCCTGGCGAGCTTCTCGGCGCGGGCATGGCTGTAATCCGCATCGGGTGCCGTATCGACATAATCCGAAATCAGATGGGCGAAGGGCGGCGCACCGACGGAAACGCCGACATTCAACCGTCCGTGTGACAGCACATCCACGGTGGCGAGATCTTCCGCCAGCCTGAAAGGGTTTTCATAACCCAGTTGAATGACGGCGGTGCCGAGGCCAATCCGCTTGGTGCGCTGCGACGCCGCCGCGAGAAAGGTAGCGGCCGAGGACACGCCGCGTTCCAGATGGCGCTGGCGGACCCAGGCGCTATCATAACCCAGCGCCTCGCCGGCTTCGAAAAGCTGCAGAGTTTCCTCCAGCCCCTGCGCAGGATCATCATCGTGATAGTTGCCGGGAACCAGAAAAGCAAAATGCGAGATATGGGAGAGAGGCATGGTGTGCATCCGGGAATGTTTGTTGAGGCATGATGAAGCTCAGACAGCGCAGGTGCGGCCATCATCCAGTACCGCGCATACCCAAGCAGAATGCACGATGACCGGCATCGCTGGCGCGGCATGGTCTTTTATAGTCCCGGCGATTTTTGAAAGATCGTTGCGCGATTCATTAGTCTACTAAAATTATAGATTAATCCTCGAGGGGCGGTCGCTTTATCTCCTCTCCATCCTTGTAAATACGCCGACATATCGAGCGCCGCGCGAATGTCCTTGATTTTCCTTCCCAACATGTAATACAGATTATCATACATGTTGACAAATAACGCATACATGTATGACATTGCAGCCACCACGAACGCTGCGATACCTGCATGAGGGAGGAATTATGATCATCACCGACGTCGAGGTCCGTGTTTTCCGCACGACGACCCGTCGGCACTCGGACAGTGCCGGTCACGCACATCCGGGTCCGGCGCATCAGGTTGAACAGGCCATGCTGACCATCCGCACGGAAGACGGGCAAGAAGGCCATTCCTTCACAGCGCCGGAAATCGTTCGCCCGCATGTCATCGAAAAATTCGTCAAGAAGGTGCTGATCGGCGAGGATCATCGCGACCGGGAACGCCTTTGGCAGGACCTTGCTCACTGGCAACGCGGCTCGGCGGCGCAGCTGACGGACCGCACGCTGGCGGTGGTGGACTGCGCGCTCTGGGACCTTGCCGGCCGCAGCCTCGGACAACCTGTATACAAGTTGATCGGCGGTTATCGCGACAAGGTGCTGGCCTATGGCTCCATCATGTGCGGCGACGAGCTGGAAGGCGGCCTTGCAACGCCTGAAGACTATGGCCGGTTCGCCGAAACGCTGGTGAAGCGCGGTTACAAGGGCATCAAGCTTCACACCTGGATGCCGCCCGTCAGCTGGGCGCCGGATGTGAAGATGGACCTCAAAGCCTGCGCGGCAGTGCGCGAGGCGGTCGGGCCCGATATCCGCCTGATGATCGACGCCTTTCACTGGTATTCCCGCACCGATGCGCTGGCATTGGGACGTGGCCTTGAAAAGCTCGGCTTCGACTGGATCGAAGAGCCGATGGATGAGCAGTCGCTCTCCTCCTACAAGTGGCTCGCCGACAATCTCGATATTCCCGTCGTCGGCCCGGAAAGTGCTGCTGGCAAGCACTGGCACCGCGCAGAATGGATCAAGGCCGGCGCCTGCGATATTCTTCGCACCGGCGTCAACGATGTCGGCGGCATCACGCCGGCGCTCAAGACCATGCATCTGGCCGAAGCCTTCGGTATGGAATGCGAGGTGCATGGCAATACGGCCATGAACCTGCATGTGGTCGCCGCCACCAAGAATTGCCGCTGGTACGAGCGCGGCCTCCTGCATCCCTTCCTCGAATATGATGACGGCCACGACTATCTGAAGTCTTTGTCCGACCCGATGGACCGCGATGGCTTCGTTCACGTTCCCGACCGGCCGGGCCTTGGCGAGGATATCGATTTCGATTTCATCGACAACAACCGGGTGAGATAAGGCTATGAAAACCGTGCTCGCCTTTGGAGACAGCCTCACCTGGGGCGCAGACCCGGCAACGGGTCTCCGCCACCGGCCTGAGCATCGCTGGCCGGAGGTGCTGGAGGCCGAGCTTTCCGGAAAGGCGAAGGTTCATGCCGAAGGACTTGGCGGACGCACCACCTGTTATGACGACCATGCCGGCCCGGCCTGCCGCAATGGCGCGCGGGCGCTTGAAGTCGCGCTTTCGTGCCACATGCCGCTTGATCTCGTCATCGTCATGCTCGGCACCAACGACATCAAGCCGGTGCATGGCGGTCGCGCGGAAGCCGCTGTTTCGGGCATGCGGCGGCTGGCGCAAATCGTCGAGACCTTCATCTACAAGCCGCGAGATGCAGTGCCTAAGCTTCTGATCGTCGCGCCGCCGCCCTGCGTCGCAGGCCCGGGTGGAGAGCCCGCAGGCGGTCGCGATATCGGACAATCACTACGGCTTGCGCCGCTCTACCACAAACTCGCCGCCGAACTTGGGCATCACTTCTTTGATGCCGGATCGGTAGCCAGCGCCTCGCCAGTGGATGGCGTGCATCTGGAAGCGCCGGCAACGGCCGCAATCGGCCGGGCGCTCGCCGCTCCGGTCAGAGACATTCTTGGCTGATCACACGAAGCCTGTGGAGGAACAGGCGCGCGGATCGAAACGTGGAAGGCCGTATGAACCGGCCGTATGGGAGGAAAAATGAGACATTTTCTTGCAACCGCAGCCCTCGGTGCACTGCTGATCGGCGCCATGCCGCTCAGCGTCTTTGCCGAAACGCCGAAGGACCAGCTCATCGTCGCCACGACCATGAGCAATATCCTGACCCTTGACCCAGCCGCCATTACCGGCCGCGAGACGGTGCAGGTGCTGAATAATATCTACGACACGCTGGTCGTGCTTTCGCCCAAAGATCGTAGCGTCCAGCCCCGCCTTGCCGAACGTTGGGAAATCGGCGAGGACCGGAAATCGATCCGCTTCCACCTGCGCGCCGACGCCAAGTTCGCGTCCGGTAACGCCGTGACGGCAAAGGACGTGGCATGGAGCCTGAAACGTCTGCTCGCCCGCAATCTGGCGCAATCGTCTTTCCTCAAAACGCGCGGTTTCAAGCTGGAGGATGCCGACAAGCTTTTCGTCGCCGAAAACGACCAGACCTTCGTGCTTAATATTCCGAAGCCTGATGATCCCAACCTGCTGCTGATGATCCTTGCACAGAATGGGCCCGGCTCGATCATCGACAGCCAGACGGCGCTTGCCAACGAAAAGGACGGCGATCTCGGTGGCGCGTGGCTGACGCTCAATTCGGCGGGCTCCGGCCCGTTCAAGCTGACCCAGTGGAAATCCAACGAATATATCATCCTCACCCGCAACGACGATTACTGGGGTGAAAAAGCCAGGATGAAGCGCGTCCTGATGCGCCATCTGCCGGAATCGCAATCCCAGCGGCTGATGCTGGAAAAGGGCGATATCGATGTCGCCTATTCCCTGCAGGCGCCGGACCTGAAGTCGCTCGAAGCCGACAAGACCATCGCCATCGAATCCACACCCGGCTCCGGTTTTTATTACCTCAGCGTTTCGATGAAGGACGAGCGCTTCGCGAACAAGAAAGTGCGCGAAGCCCTGCGTTACCTGATCGACTACGACGGTCTCGACAAGGCGGTCATGCCCTATTACGGCAAGCTGCATCAGCGCTCTCTCAGCACCGGTGTGATGGGCGCGCTGCCGGATCAGGGTTACAAGCTCGATATTGCAAAAGCCAAGGCGCTTCTGGCTGAAGCCGGTTATCCAAACGGTTTCAAGACGACGCTGCGCGTGCTTTCGGAAGACCCCTTCATGAAAGCGGCAACGGCCATCCAGAACACGCTGGCCCAGGCCGGCATCCAGGCCGAACTTATCAGCGGTTCCGGCGACCAGATTTACGGCGCCATGCGCGAGCGCAACTTCGAACTGCTTCTCGGCCGCGGCGGCGGCGGTCAGCAGCCGCATCCGGACAACAACCTGCGCTCCATCGCCTATAATCCGAACAATGCGGACGACGCCAAGCTCACCAACTATCAGAGCTGGCGCACGAGCTTCTTCGATGAAAAACTGAACAAGATGATCGAGGAAGCCCTTGTCGAGCGCGACGTGGCGAAACAGACGAAGCTCTACGAGGACCTTCAGGCCTATATGGACGAGATTGTCATGTCCATTCAGCCATTCTCCGAAGTCGTCGACACCGCCGCTTTCCGCAGCGACATCAAGGGCATGATCGTGAGCCCTTGGCTCTCGCGCTTTGAAGAGGTGAGCAAGGAGCGGTGATCGGCTGCCATATCTGCGAGTAGGAAAAGGCGCGGCTAACCCCGCGCCTTTTTGCTGTAATAAGGCTCCATTCACCCAATGTGTTAGTCGCAAGCGAAGCCTCCGCACTCCGTCACGCCGGACGAGATCCGGGGTCTTGTGTGAGCAGCCTAAGCGCAGTTGGCGGCCCGCCATCCCGCCGTAGCCATCCAAAAAAATTGCCCGGCACTGAAGGCCGGGCAAGGAAGGAGGATTTTATTATTCGTGACGCCCCGGAGGAGGGCGATCACGCTTTGGGAGGTGTCATGCGCCTTCATATTCCAGCGAGGCGCCGATCAGTTCGCGCGCATAGGGATGTGTCGCGCCATTGCCGGCGATGGCCTCACGCGGCAGGATTTCGGTGATTTCGCCGCGCAGCATCACAGCGAAGCGATCGCACATGTGATCGACCACGGCGAGATCGTGCGTCACCATGATATAGGTGAAGCCGCGCTCTTCGCGCAGGCGCTGCAACAGGTTGAGGATTTCGGCCTGCACCGAAACATCGAGCGCAGAGGTCGGCTCGTCGAGCAGAAGCAGCGACGGTTCTAGGATCAGCGCACGCGCAATCGCCACGCGCTGCCGCTGGCCGCCGGAAAGCTGGTGCGGAAAGCGGTCCAGGAACGACACGGGCAGACCGACATCCGTAATCACCTTGCGCATGCGCTCTTCACGATCGCCCAGTTTATGGATGGCAAGCGATTCTCCGAGAACGGTGCGCACCGACTGGCGCGGATGCAGCGAACCATAGGGATCCTGAAACACCATCTGCAACGTGCGGCATCGCTCGATCAGCGGCATGTCGCGAACCGACTTTCCATTGATGAGGATTTCGCCGCTCCAGAAATCATTCAGCATCGACACGCAGCGCAACACTGTGGATTTGCCCGAACCGCTTTCACCGACCAGACCGAAACACTCGCCCGGCTCGACGCGAAAGGACACCGAAGGCAGCACTTTCAGCGCCGTGTGGCCGCTGCCGAAGGTGATGGAGAGATCGCGGGTTTCAACGGAAACGGCCATTATACTTTCTCCTCCAGCCATTCGGGACGGCGATCCAACACCGCAAGTGGCGCACGCGTGCCGCCAATCCGCGGCTGCGCCGCGAGCAGGCCGCGCGTATAGGGGTGCTGCGCTTGATCGAGGTCGCGCGCGGCAAGCGTTTCCACCACCCGGCCGGCATACATGATGAGTACCCGGTCGCAGAAATTGCGCACGAGATTGAGGTCGTGGCTGATCATGATGAGACCGATGCCTCTATCCCGAACGAGGCCATCGAGAATATTCAGAACCTGCAGCCGCACCGTCACATCCAGCGCAGAGGTCGGCTCGTCGGCAATGACCAGATCGGGATCGGCAAGCAGCATCATCGCAATCATGACGCGCTGGCCCATGCCACCGGAAATCTCGTGCGGATATTGCTCGTAGACGCGCGCGGCGTCACGGATTTTCACCGCATCGAGCATGGCGAGCGCCTTTTCCCGGGCTTCCGATTTCGACGCCTTGAAATGGCGCAGATAGGTCTCCGTCACCTGATCGCCGACACGGCGGATGGGATTGAGGGAGAATTTTGGATCCTGAAGGATCATCGACATGCGCCGTCCGCGAACCTTCAGCATCTCCTTCTCACTGAGCGACAGCAGATCGAGACCATCAAAATCAAGCTTGTCGGCCGTTATGGTCGCCGATGGAAGGAGGCGCAGCAAAGCCCGGCCGACAGTGGACTTGCCCGAGCCGCTTTCGCCGACAATGCCGAGACGCTCCCGGCCAAGGGTGAAGGAGATGCCGCGCACGGCCTCGGTAGGCGAACCGCCATAACGGATGCGAAGATTTTCGACGTCGAGGATTGGTTTTTCCATGGCCCTATTTCCGGTTCATCTGCTTCGGATCGAGCGCATCCCGCAGGCCGTCACCCAGAAGGTTGAAGGCGAGGCTGACGGAAAGGATCGCAACGCCGGGGAAAGTGACGAGCCACCAGCTGTCGAGCATGTAACGGCGTCCGGTCGCGATCATCGCTCCCCATTCCGGCAGGGGCGGCTGCGCGCCAAGGCCGAGGAAGCCGAGGCCTGCGGCGGTCAGAATGACCGTCGCCATATTCAGCGTCAGACGGATCAGGACCGAAGGCAGGCACATGGGCATGATCGATTTTATGATGATACGCAGCGGCGAAGCACCCTGAAGCCTTGCGGCGGCAATGTAGTCCGCCTTGCGGAATGTCATCGCTTCGGCGCGTGCGAGCCGCGCGATCGGCGGCCATGAGGTGAGCGCGATCGCGATGATCGCATTGTTGAGGCTGGGTCCGAGCGCGGCCACGAAGGCGAGCGACAGGATGAGGCTCGGGAACGACAGGAAAATATCCGTGATGCGCATCATCACCGTATCGAACTTGCCGCCGAGATAACCGGAGGCCGTGCCGACCAGAAGACCGACCGGACCAACGATGATCGACACCAGCGAAATGATGGTCAGCGTGATGCGCGCGCCCCACAGAAGGCGACTGTAAATATCGCGTCCAAGCTCGTCCGTGCCGAAGAAATGACCGTTACCGGGCGGCTGCAGCGTCTTGGCGAGATCCTGCACGTAAGGGTCATGTGTCGCAAGCCAGGGCGCGAAAATCGCCGCGATGACGAGAAGCAGCAATATCACCAGGCCGAAGGCCGATGTCGGGCTTTTCAGCAGGAAGACGATGATGTTCTTCAGCGCGTTCAACGGCACGGGAAGACGGAAGGAAGTTTCTGCACGAGCCGTCATCAGCGGGTCCTCGGATCGAAAAAGCGGTAGAGAATGTCGGACAGGAGATTGAGCCCGATGAAAATGACGCCGACGATGAGCACGCAGGTCATCACGGCATTCATGTCGCCGATGATGAGATTGCTGGTGAGATATTGGCCGAAGCCCGGCCAGGCGAAGACGGTCTCGATAAGGACAGCGCCTTCCAGCAGTGATCCGTAAGCAAGCGCAATGATGGTGACGAGCTGCACACGAATATTGCCGAAAGCATGCAGCCACACCGTCTGGCGTTGCGACAGGCCTTTGACGCGCGCGGTCGTCACATATTCCTGGCCCAGCTGGTCGAGCATGAAGCTTCGCGTCATACGGGTGATATAGGCCGACGACGAATAACCGAGCAGAGCGGCGGGCAGAATGAGGTGATTGATGGCCGACCAGAAGACTTCCATATCGCCCGCCAGCAGGCTGTCGATGAGCAGGAAGCCCGTTCGTTCCTCCACGAGACCGATATAGAACTGGTCCATGCGGCCACCGCCGCCGACAAGCCCGAGATGGGCGTAAAAAACGATCAGGGCAATCATACCGGTCCAGAAAATCGGCATGGAATGGCCGAACAGGCTGAGCACCCGCACCAGATGGTCCTGCCAGCGGTCTTTCTTGACGGCGGCATAGACCCCCATGGGAATCCCGAGGCCGGCACCGATCAGGATCGCGAAGGTCGCAAGCTCCATCGTCGCCGGCATGACGCGTATGATATCCTGGATGACGGGCTGGCCCGTGCGGATCGAGGTTCCGAAATCGCCGGTGAACACATCGCCGAGATAATAGATGAATTGTTGCCAGAGCGGACGGTCGAAACCGAGCGCATGGTAAACCTGCTCATAGGTTTCGCGGGTCGCGTCCTCGCCGACGATGGCCCGCACCGGATCAGCGGGCATCAGGCGGCCGATGAAAAAGGTCAGCAGCAGCAATCCGAGCAGCGTGACCGCAATACTTCCGATCTGGCCGGACAGGCCATACAGCGAAAGGCGTCTTTTTGGCATGGTTCCTCCCTTGCCAGAAGTCGACTGCACAAAATAATAAAGGCGCAATCCTGTCTGACAACTATTCGCAAGTTGTCACAGGTGTGGAGAGCTGTCAAGCATATGCCGATAAAATTGGTCTTGCGGCAGGCGTGGAAGATGACTGAAGCAGGCAACAACGCTGCCTTTCAAGACCGAGATTTCATCCTAAATCCAACGGTTCTTTGCTTTGCCGGAAAAGGAATCGCACATATTGCCGCGATGACAAAAGCCTGTATTCTTCGCTTCGAACTGCCTTTGGAGATGCCGGTCCGGCGCCGGCACATCTCCTACTTCAAGGGGGAGGAAGAGATGGCGGAAATGACACTTCTGGCATTTGCGATAGTCGCCTTTATCGGTATTGCCACACCTGGGCCGACGGTTTTGCTCGCGCTTGCGAATGGCTCGCGTTTCGGGGTCCGCCGTGCCTTGACCGGCATGGCCGGCGCGGTCCTCTCCGATTTCGTTCTGATCGGCGCGGTCGCACTGGGATTGGGAGCATTGCTCGCCGCCTCAGAGTTCTGGTTCGGCGTCGTCAAATGGGTCGGCGTTTGTTATCTTGCCTTCCTCGGCGTCGTGCTTTTGCGCTCCAGAGGCTCGCTCGATGGCGCTCTTCAATCGGCAGATACTTCCGGGGCCACTTCCGCCCGCTCGATTTTCCTCAAAAGCTTTTTTGTGGCCGTGACCAACCCCAAGGGATATCTGTTCTTTTCGGCTTTCCTGCCGCAATTCATCGATCCGGCAGCACCGCAGATCCAGCAATATGCGGTGCTTGCGCTGGTTTTTGCCGGCATCGATTTCATCGTCATGTTCGGATATGCCCTGCTGGGCTCGCAGGCCGTCAGACTGTTGCGGAAGTCAGGGGCGTTATGGCTCGACCGCATTTGCGGCGGCGCGCTTTTGACGCTTGCCGCCTCTCTGGCCTTCTACCGACGGGCGAGCGCTTAACCTGCTGAGAAAGCTGAAATTTCCGAGTTATTCGGCGGCTGTGCGGGAGCGCAAAAGCACCTTGTAGCGCTCAAGACTACCGCGCAGATGCGCCGCCATATATTGGCGGGCAGCATCGGCATCGCCTTCGATGATGGCGTCAACGATCTTCGCATGCTCCTCCTGGAGATGAAGATTGTAGTCCTTCGGACGGGAACCGGGCGCCGCCCCCTGTAATTCGCCACGCGGAATGATGCCGGAGCGGATGAGTTGAAGAAACTCGGGGAATCGCCTGTTCTGTGTCGCCTGTGCAATGGCCAGATGGAACTCGAAATCGGCATCCCGCGTCGGCAACCCGGCGGCGAGACAGTCGCCAACGCGCCGATGCGCATCGACAATCGACTCCACCTGCACGGCGGAACGGCGCGATGCCGCAAGCCCGGCGGACTCAACTTCGAAGACGGTGCGCAATTCCAGCAGTTCGATTACCGAGGAGATCCGCCCCACGGCGAGATCATTGAAAGGCACTTCCTTGGCCGGCTTCACCTCAATGGCAAAAACGCCCGCTCCCTTGCGGGCCTCAACGAGACCATCCGCGCGCAGAATGGCGATGGCCTCCCGCACCACGGTGCGGCTGACGGAATATTCGCGTGTCAGCGCGCTCTCACTCGGGAGCCGGTCGCCGGGACGGAACACGCCTTCAGACAAATCCCGCCGCAATGCGGAGCTGATTTTCGCCGCGAGCGATATTCCCGGCTTCGTGCTGCTCTCAACGTCCATTCCGGCCCACCTGTTTTAAACTTGTCTGGCATGTTAGCAAACACCCGCCACATTGCAAGGGCCGCGCTTCTCGCACCAACCTCGTTGCAAAGCGGCAATGTCGCAACAGCGGGATTTGCCCTCAGGCGGCCACCATGGCCGAACCGCTGGAAAAGCGGTTTCTGTACTCGCCCGGCGAGAGGCCGAGAATACGGTGAAAAACGCGACGGAAGGCAGCGGCATCCTCGTATCCCACCGACCAGGCGATCTGGTCCACCGAACGACGGGTGAATTCCAGCAGTTCCCGCGCCTTGCCGACACGAAGATGCTGGACATATTCGATAGGCTTCATACCGGTGGCGGCCTTGAAGCGGCGCAGGAAGGTTCGCTCCTCAAGCCCGGCATGTGCGGCCATATCGGTGACACTGGTCGCCCTCCCCGCGCGCGCCTGCAGCCAGTGCTGCACCTTCAGGATCGGCTCGTCGCCATGCGTCAGCCGCGGCGCGAAACTGCTGTAATGTCGCTGCTCCCGACCGGAGGGGTCGATCAGCAGGAACTTTCCGGTCTCGATCATCACCGAAGGCCCAAGCAGCCGGTCAACAATGCGCAGACCAAGATCGGTCCATGCCATCAGCCCACCCGCCGTGATGATATCGCCGTCTTCGATGACGATCTTGTCTATCTCCAGGCGGATATCGGGAAAGCGCTCGCGAAACCGTTCCGCAAACAGCCAGTGGGTAGTGGCCGGCCGGCCGGCCAGAAGACCTGTCGCAGCGATGATGAAGGAACCGCCGCAACTGGCGGCAAGCGTCGCGCCCTGCGCATGCCGGTCCAGCAGCCAGCGGGCATAGGGCCCGGCCTCATCGATTTCGGCTGGCCCGGTCAGCCGGCCGGGTACGACGAAGATATCGGGATGCCCCGGCCTGCCCGGCTCGGTGTCATGACAACGGGAAAACTCACCGCCCTCACCCATGCTCCAGTGACTGACGCGCAGTTTCGGCCCACCACGATCCTCTGAAAAGACCGACGCGATGGCAAAAAGATCGGTGATGCCGTGCACCATGGCGACCTGACAGTCCCGGTAGAGAACCAGACCGACTTCCAGCGCACTTCCCGCAACACCCGCCATGCCCCACATCCCCGTTTTGTCAGTTTCGGCTCGTTTTCTGTCAGAAGCGCCAATCCAGCCCCGGCTGTCTCCAGAGTATCTCTATTCCCACAGGACGCAAGCAAACCACCCGCAACAGGAGAGAGAGCCATGACAACGATAGCCACCAGAGACGGAACGCACATCTTCTACAAGGACTGGGGTTCGAAAGACGGCCAGCCCATCATCTTTTCCCACGGCTGGCCGCTCAGTGCCGATGCATGGGACGCGCAGATGGTATTCTTTGCCAATAACGGTTTCCGCACCATTGCCCATGATCGCCGCAGCCACGGCCGCTCCGACCAGGTCTGGCACAACAACACCATGGATCAATATGCTGACGATCTGGCCGAGCTGATCGAACAGCTCGATCTTCACGACATCATTCTCGTCGGCCATTCCACCGGCGGCGGCGAGGTGACGCGCTATATCGGCCGTCATGGTACGGCCCGCGTCGCCAGGATCGCCCTCATCGGCGCAGTACCGCCGCTGATGCTGAAGACGGAAAGCAATGCCATCGGCCTGCCGATCGATGTTTTCGACGGCATCCGCAAGGGTACCTACGACAATCGCAGCCAGTTCTTCAGGGATCTGACCATGCCTTTCTACGGCTACAACCGTGAAGGTGCTGTGATTTCTGAAGGTATTCGCGACGAGTTCTGGCGGCAGGGCATGATGGGCGGCCTCAAGGGCCAGCTCGACAGCATCCGCGCCTTTTCGGAAAGCGATTTCCATCAGGACCTGAAGGCTTTCGACAAGCCAACGCTCGTACTGCACGGCGACGACGACCAGATCGTGCCGATCGGCGCTTCGGCGCTCTCCACGGTCAAGATCGTCAAACATGCGACCCTCAAGGTCTATGAGGGCGCCGACCATGGACTGACACAGACCCATCAGGACCGGTTCAACGCCGACCTTCTTGCTTTCATCAACGCCTGAACCATCAGACAAAGGAAACATGGGACATGACACAGAATACGTTTCTCATCACCGGCGCGTCCGATGGCATTGGCGCTGTTTATGCCGAGCGCCTCGCAAAACGCGGCCATGATCTCATCCTCGTGGCGCGACGCGCCGAAAAGCTGAAGGCGCTGGCCGAGCGGCTGGAAAAGGATCACCAGATCGCTGTCGAGGTTCTGGCAGCAGACCTTTCACGGGCGGAAGACCTCGAAAGGGTTGAGGCACGGCTGCGCGAGGACCGGCGGATCACCGGTCTTGTCAACAATGCCGGTATTGCCGGAGACGGCGCTATCACGGAACTGGACCCGGCCCATGTCACGACGATGATCAATCTCAATATCCTTGCCGTCACCCGGCTTGCAGCGGCGATCGCACCGCGTCTTGCAGCAGATGGAAAGGGCACGATCATCAATATCACCTCGGTCACGGCCTTGATGCCGGCGGCATTTACCGCCGTTTATCCGGCGACCAAAGCCTTTGTGCTTGCCTTCACCGAAGCGCTGCACGCGCAGCTTTCCCCTTCCGGCGTGCGGGTTCAGGGTGTCCTGCCGGGCATCACCCGCACGGCCATCTGGGAAGAGGAACGTCTCGACGCCATTCCCGCCGCCATGATCATGGATGCTCACGAGATGGTGGATGCGGCCCTGGCCGGTCTTGATCTCGGCGAAACGCTGACCATTCCTTCCCTGCCGGATACGGCAGACCTTGAAAATTTCCTTGCGGCCCGCGCTGCATTGAGGCCCAATCTATCGCATGCACATGCCGCCAGCCGGTATGGTGCAACCCAAACTGAATAGAGGGAGACACATCATGATCCTCGGACTGACCATTCCCCAATTCACGACATTGCACGTTGCCTTGAGCCTCATAGGCATCGTAACCGGATTGATCGCCCTGCCCGCTTATGCGGCAGGGCGGTGGATGCCGCGCATGATGGCGCTTTTTCTCGTCACCACGCTCGCCACAACGCTCACCGGCTTCCTGTTTCCAATCGGCAACTTCACACCGGCACTCGGCGTTGGCATCATCTCGACCATCATTTTGGCGGTCGCGCTGGTCGCGCTTTACGGATACGGTCTTAATGGCAGGGCGCGAACTGTTTATTCGATCACCGCCACGATGGGCCTTTATCTGAATATGTTCGTGCTGATCGTTCAGTCCTTTCTCAAGGTCGAGGCACTGAACGCACTGGCGCCGAATGGCAACGAACCACCATTCCTTGTCGCTCAACTCGCCCTGCTTGTTGCGGCAATCTGTCTTGGCTGGAAAGCGACGCGCCGCAAGCTTTTCGCCTGAAGCCAGCCCCCGCCCACACTGCCCCCTGCGGGCTTCCCGGAAAAGCACACTTGCTCGATCCCCTTCGGGCAAGTTTGTGATTTCGTCGCGAACACAGGAAATCGCCGCCTCTGAAATTTTCTCTTCCGTCTGTTGCCGCCGAACAATATACATTATATGATAACGTATATTAATTTAGAACAACAGGAGAAACCGATGAGTGCCGTGAGGATCAACGAACGTCTGACGGTCGCAGGCCAGCCGGAGATCTCCGACTTTTCATCGCTTTCCGATCAGGGCTACAAAAGCATCATCAATGCCCGGCCGGATGGCGAAGAGCCCGGCCAGCCGGGCAATGAACATGAAAAAAGCGCCGCCAATGCTGCGGGTCTGGCCTACAGTTTCATTCCGGTCAACGGCCCGACAATCACCGAAGCCGATATTCGTGCCTTTCAGCAGACGATGACCGAGGCAAAAGGCCCCGTATTCGCCCATTGCAAGGGTGGAGCGCGAGCGCTGACCCTCTATGTGCTTGGCGAAGCGCTGGACGGGCGCATGAAACAAAGTGAGATCGCGACTTTCGGCCAACAGCATGGTTTCGATCTTTCCGGCGCCGTCCGCTGGCTGGAGCGGCAGGCAGCGGCAAAGCCGCACGTCAAGGCTTTCTTCGATCCGAGCACATCGAGCGTGCAATATGTCGTTTCCGACCCCGCAACCCGGCGCTGCGCCATCATCGATCCGGTCTACGATTTCGACGAGAAATCCGGGGCGACCGGCACGATGAATGCCGATGCCATTCTGGACTATGTCAGGGAACAAGGCCTGTCGGTGGAATGGGTTCTAGACACGCATCCGCATGCCGACCATTTTTCCGCCGCCCACTATCTCAGCCAAAGAACCGGCGCGAAAACGGCAATCGGCGCCAAGGTCACCGGTGTGCAGCGGCTGTGGCAGGAGAAATATAACTGGCCCGATCTTGAAACAGACGGCTCGCAATGGGACCGGCTGTTTGAAGCGGGAGACCGGTTCAACATCGGCTCGCTGGAAGCTCGCGTGCTGTTTTCACCCGGACATACGCTCGCCTCCGTGACCTACGTGGTGGGCGACGCCGCATTCGTGCATGACACTCTCTTCATGCCCGATTCCGGCACGGCGCGCGCCGATTTTCCAGGCGGCAGCGCCAGAGAACTCTGGGAATCCATTCAGGACATCCTCGCCCTTCCCGACGAAACGCGGCTTTTCACCGGCCATGACTATCAACCCGGTGGCCGCGCGCCCAAATGGGAAAGCACTGTTGGAGAACAGAAACGCGGCAATCCGCATCTGGCTGGCATGACAGAGGAAAGTTTCATCCAGCTGCGCGAGGCGCGGGATCGCACCTTGCCGATGCCGAAGCTAATTCTGCACGCCTTGCAGGTCAATATCCGTGGCGGCCGCCTGCCGGAGCCGGAGGCCAATGGCAAACGTTATCTGAAATTCCCGCTCGACGTGCTGGAGGGCAGCACATGGTGAAGGAAAACATGCGGAAACAGATACCTGATATCACCGAAATCCCGCTTGCCGAAATGGAGGAACGCGCAGTCGAGGTCGCCATACTCTTGAAGACGCTTGCCCATCCCGCGCGGCTGATACTCGCCTGCACGCTGGCGCAAGGCGAGTTTTCCGTTGGCGAGCTGGAAGCCAAGCTGGATATCCGCCAGCCCACACTTTCCCAGCAACTTGGGGTTTTGCGTGAGGCGGGCGTTGTTGAAACGCGGCGCGAGGCCAAACAGATCTTTTACCGGTTAACCGAGGAAAAAGCTGCGCAGCTGATCGAGGCTCTCTATACCATCTTCTGTGCGCCGGAGGAAAACCCGTGACAGCCTATTGGCCCTCTCTATTCGGCGGTATGCTGCTTGGCCTCGCGAGTATTCTTCTGTTTCTCTTTAACGGCCGCATCGCCGGCATCAGCGGCATCCTGGGCAATGTGCTCGGCAAAGAACGGCGCTTGACGGATGTGGCCTTCGTCGCAGGTTTGCTGACAGGCCCCTATCATTACGCCACTGCATTCGGCCGCTTTCCCGCGCTCACCATATCTGCACCCTGGCCACTGATCGTCATTGCTGGCCTGCTGGTGGGGTTTGGTACGCGCATGGGATCCGGCTGCACATCCGGCCATGGCATCATGGGGCTTGCGCGATTTTCCCGGCGCTCCATCACCGCCACTGCCATCTTCCTGATCACCGGTATCCTCGCCGCGACGATAACCGGAGCGCTGTCATGAAAAATCCCGTCATAGCGCGTTTCGTGGTGGCACTTGTGGCCGGGGCACTGTTCGGATTCGGCCTTTCCCTGTCCGGCATGATCGATCCTGCCCGCGTTTCTGGTTTTCTCGACGTGGCGAGCGGCCATTGGGACCCGGGCCTGATGTTCGTTCTCGGCGGTGCGGTTTTGGTCGCCGTGCCGGGCGTTCTGTTGTCCCGTTTTCTTGCCAAACCGATTCTCAGTGCGGAATTTCACCTTCCCGCCAAAACTCGGTTCGACGCGCCGTTGGTTGTGGGCTCGGCTATTTTCGGTGCAGGCTGGGGGCTCGCCGGTATCTGCCCCGGCCCGGTAATATCGGCGCTTGCTCTCGGCCTAATGCCGGTCATTCTCTTCGTTTGTGCCATGATCGCCGGCATGCTCGTTCACGACCGAATCTACGCCAAACGGTAAGCATTTCCGCCTCGCCCGGACATGCGCGAGAGCAGCAGGCTCTCGCGCATCGTCGCTGGATTACAGGTCGATCAGGCTCTTGCCCGTCATTTCCGCAGGCAGCGGCACATTCATCAATTGCAGCAGCGTGGGAGCGACATCGGCAAGGATACCGTCATGCAGCTTCACGCCTTCAGGTCCGCCGAACAGGATCACCGGCACCGGATTGGTGGTGTGCGCGGTGTGCGGGCCACCGGTTACCGGGTCGACCATGGTTTCGCAATTACCGTGATCCGCAATCACCAGCATGGCGCCGCCAACCTTTTCCAGAGCGGCAACGACTGCGGCGAGCCCCCGGTCCACGGCTTCGCAAGCCTTGATCGCGGCTTGCAGATCGCCGGTATGGCCCACCATGTCGGGATTGGCGTAATTGGTGACGATGAGATCGTAACCCTTGCCGATCGCCTCGACGAATTTCTCCGTCACTTCCGGCGCGCTCATTTCCGGCTGCAAATCGTAGGTCGCAACCTTGGGAGACTTCGGCATGAAGCGGTCTTCGCCCACTTCAGGTTCTTCCTTGCCACCATTCAGGAAGAAGGTGACATGCGGATATTTTTCCGTCTCGGCCAGACGGAACTGCCGCAGACCCTGCTTGGCAACCCAGGAGCCCAGCGTATTTTCGATATCGCGCTTAGGGTAGGCCGTCGTCATGAAGGTCGCATGTTTGGTCGAATATTCCACCATGCCAAGCAGCGCCGAAAGCACAGGCTTTTCACGGACAAACCCGTCGAAATCATCCGCACCGATGGCAAGCAGGATTTCACGGGCACGGTCGGCACGGAAATTCAGGCAGAAGAGACCGTCACCGGATTTGAAGCCTTCGTAACCACCGATGACCGTCGGCAGGATGAATTCGTCCGTAACATCATTTTTGTAGCTCGCGGCAACGGCGCTCACCGCATCCGGCGCATGTTCGCCCCGGCCGAGGACCATGGCGTCATAGGCCTTTTCAACACGCTCCCAGCGATTATCGCGGTCCATCGCATAATAACGGCCGATCACCGTGCCAATGCTGGCGCCTTGCGGCAGACTTGCCGCAAATGCGGCGACGAAGCCTTCCGCAGACTGCGGCGCGACATCGCGACCATCGGTGATGGCGTGCACGACGACCTTCAAACCCAGATCGGTCAGCAGCTTCACCGCCGCCCGACCGTGGACGATGTGGCCGTGAACGCCGCCATCGGAGACGACGCACATCACATGCGCCACGCCGCCCGCAGCCTTCACCTTGGCGGCGAAATCGAGCATCGCAGCATTCCTGAAAAAGCTGCCGTCTTCGATCGCCAGATCGATCTGGCCAAGATCCATGGCAACGATGCGACCGGCGCCGATATTGGTGTGTCCAACTTCCGAATTGCCCATTTGCCCGGTGGGCAGGCCGACATTCGGGCCGAAGGTGGTCAGCCGCGCATTCGGGCAGGTGGCGAAAAGCCGATCCATGGTGGGCGTGTTTGCCAGTACCGGCGCATTGCTGGACGTGTCCTCGCTCAGTCCCCAGCCATCGAGAATAGTCAGGACAACGGGTTTGGGAGTGCTCATGAAAGGACCTTCTTCTTCATTCGGTTGCCGACGAACAGCGAAGCGCTGGGCACCGGAGCGCCCCCGTCCGCCACTATGATCATGATGAGAAAACACGCTTCTCGTTCTTTCTCTTCTATACCCGAAGATCGCGAACGCAAGCCTATACCGACACCGAAACAGTTCCGTGAAGCTGAAGTGCTTCACGGAAGAAAATCCTTTTCAAACGAAGCTCAGCCGTCGATGAAGATCAGCGCCGGCTTTTCCAGGAGCGCCTTGATGGCCTGAATAAAGACGGCGGCATCCCAGCCGTCGACGACCCGGTGATCGAAGCTGGAGGAGAGGTTCATCATCTTGCGCGGCACGAAACCGCTGCCATCCCAGACCGGTCGCGTCACGATCTTGTTCACGCCGATGATCGCCACCTCCGGGTGATTGATGATGGGCGTCGAAACGATACCGCCAAGGGGGCCAAGCGAGCTGATGGTGATGGTGGACCCCGTCAACTCGTCCCGTTGCGCGGCGCCGGTACGCGCCGCCTCGGCCACGCGCACGACTTCAGCAGCACACTCCCAAAGGCCGAGCGCTTCCGTGTGGCGAACGACCGGGACCATCAGCCCCGCAGGTGTCTGCGTGGCTATGCCGATATGCACCGCTTCGTAGTGGCTGACGACCCCTTTTTCGTCATCGAAGGTGGCATTCATGCCGGGATGATCGGCGACCGTTTTCACAAGTGCGCGCATCAGGAACGGCAGGATCGTCAGTTTCGGCTTCCCTGACCGGCGGTTGCCATTCATGGTCGTGCGCAAATCCTCCAGATCGGTCACGTCGATTTCCTCGACATAGGTGATGTGGGGAATGCGGGAGACGGACAGCGTCATTTTCTCGGCGATCTTGCGCCTCAGCCCCGTCACCTTCACCTCTTCGACAGCGCTATCGCGGGAAGCTATCGGCGCAGCGGGCCTCTCAGATTGCGACCGCGCGGTCAGAAATGTATCGAGATCGGCGTGGGTGATATGTCCGTCCGGCCCTGTTCCCCTCACTTGTCCGAGATCGATATCGAGATCGTCGGCGCGCTGGCGAACGGCTGGCGACGCCAGAGGTTTATGGTGTTCCACCTCAGGGGAAGGCGGCGCATCCTGTATTTCGCGGGCGGGCTGGATTTCAGCCGTTGGCGGCTCTTCCGTCATGTCGGATGGCGCTTCCGGCTCAGTCACATCCGCGGGGGCAGCAGCGGCAGCGGAGGCATTGGTTTCGATGCGCACCAGCGGTGCCTTAACCGCCACCGTATCACCCACCTCCGCTGCCAACCATGTGACGACGCCCGCAACCGGCGAGGGGATTTCAACCGTCGCCTTGTCGGTCATCACAGCGGCCAGCACCATATCCTCGTGCACGGGATCGCCGGGTTTGACGTTCCATTCCACCAGTTCGGCTTCCGCCACACCTTCGCCGACATCGGGCATAGTGATAACAAATTCCGCCATCTTCAGGCCTCCATGACTTCGACGAGGGCGCGCCCGACGCGGGCCGGCCCCGGAAAATAATCCCACTCCTGCGCGTGGGGATAAGGCGTATCCCAACCAGCCACACGGACGACGGGTGCTTCCAGATGATAAAAGCAGTGTTCCTGCACAAGCGACACGACTTCCGCGCCGAAGCCTGACGTGAGCGTTGCCTCATGCACCATGACGCAGCGGCCGGTCTTGGAGACGGACTTGACGATGGTGTCCAGGTCGAGTGGCAAAAGGCTGCGCAGATCGATGATCTCGGCATCCACGCCCGTTTCTTCCGCTGCGGCGAGCGCCACATGCACCATGGTGCCGTAAGCGATGACAGTGACATCCTGCCCGGCGCGGCGGATTTCGGCCTTGCCGATCGGAATGGTGTAATGCCCTTCCGGCACCTCGCCCATCTCGTGCTTCGACCATGGCGTTACCGGCCGGTCGTGATGGCCGTCGAAGGGACCGTTATAAAGCCGCTTCGGCTCCAGAAACATCACCGGATCCGGGTCCTCGATCGAGGCGATCAGCAACCCCTTGGCGTCGTAAGGATTGGAGGGAACCACCACCTTCAGCCCGCAGACATGGGTGAAAAGCGCCTCCGGGCTCTGACTATGCGTCTGCCCGCCAAAAATGCCGCCGCCGGTCGGCATGCGCAGGACTATGGGGCAGGTGAAATCGCCATTGGAGCGATAACGAATGCGCGCCGCTTCCTGGGTGATCTGGTCATAGGCCGGATACATGTAATCCGCGAACTGGATTTCCACACAGGGGCGCAGGCCATAAGCGGCCATGCCGATGGCCGTGCCGACAATGCCGGATTCGCTGATCGGCGCGTCGAAACAGCGGGTCTTGCCGTATTTTCCCTGCAACCCCTGCGTCGCACGAAACACGCCGCCGAAATAGCCAACATCCTCGCCGAACACCACCACATCGTCGCTGCGCTCCATGGACACATCCATGGCGCTGCGGACGGCTTCGATCATCGTCATTCTTGTCATGTCTCACCACCCTGCCTTCTGGCGCTGGCGGGCGAGATGCGGCGGCATCTCGGCGTAAACGCCCTCGAAAATATCCTTCTTTGGCGGCTTGCGGCCCTCATGCAGCGTACCGTGGCTTTCCGCTTCACGCTGCGCCTCAAGCACCTCGTCGGCAATTTCCGCTTCCGCCTGCCTGTGCCGCTCATCCGACCAGACGCCGCGCAGGATGAGATGTTTCTTCAACCGCAGAACCGGGTCACCCAGTGGCCATGCCTCGGACTCGGTCTTCGGGCGATAAGCGCTCGGATCGTCGGAAGTGGAATGCGCACCGACACGGTAGGTCACATATTCGATCAGCGTCGGCCCGAGATTGCGCCGCGCCCGCTCCACCGCCCAGCGTGCCACGGCATAAACGGCGAGATAGTCGTTGCCGTCGACCCGAAGTGCCGGAATGCCGAAGCCCAGGCCTCTGGCCGCAAAGGTGCCGGAACCGCCGCGCGCGATACCCTGAAAGGTGGAAATGGCCCATTGGTTGTTGACGATGTTGAGGATGACCGGCGCCTTGTAGGTGGAGGCGAAGACCAGTGCCGAGTGGAAATCCGATTCCGCCGTTGAGCCGTCACCGATCCATGCTGCCGCGATCTTCGTATCGCCCTTGATGGCAGATGCCATCGCCCAACCGACCGCCTGTACATATTGCGTGGCAAGATTGCCGGACACGGTGAAGAAGCCATGCTCCTTCGAGGAGTAAAGAACCGGCAATTGCCGCCCATGCAACGGGTCGAGCTCGTTGGAATAAATCTGGTTCATCATGGTGACGAGCGGGTAATCGTCGGCGATCAGCAGACCCGCCTGCCGGTAGGTCGGGAAATTCATGTCGCCTTTGGAAAGCGCCTTGCGGAAGGCGCAACTGACCGCTTCCTCGCCCAGATGCTGCATGTAAAAGGAGGTCTTACCCTGCCGCTGTGCCATCAGCATGCGGGCATCGAAAGCCCGCAGCCGCATCATGTTCTTTAGGCCGACGAGCAAATCCTCATCCGAAAGCAGCCCGGCCCACGGGCCGACAGCCTCACCCTGATGATTGAGGACGCGGATGATGGAATAGGCCAGATCGCGCATGTCTTCAGGTGCTGCGCCCACCTCCGGGCGTGGCACGGAGCCGGCCTTGGGTATTTTCACATTGGAGAAATCCGGCTGGTCGCCTGGCCGCACCGCTGGTTCGGGAACATGCAGGCTGAGATGCGTGGTTTCGGTAATATCCATTCTACTCCTCCCATCGCCATCTCTTCCAGACGACGAAACAATTTTCAGAGGTTTCGCGCGATGACCATGCGCTGGACATCGCTGGTTCCCTCGTAAATCTGGCAGATGCGTACATCGCGATAGATCCGCTCCACCGGATAATCCGCCATGTAGCCATAACCGCCGTGAATCTGGATGGCGTCCGAGCAGACACGCTCCGCCATTTCCGAGGCAAAGAGCTTGGCCATCGAGGCCTCCGAAAGGCAGGGCTCACCCGCTTCCTTCAGCGCCGCCGCATGCAGCACCAGTTGCCGCGCCGCCGTTATGCGGGTTGCCATATCCGCAAGCCGGAACGCCACGGCCTGATGCTCGATGATTGCCTGCCCGAAGGTCTTGCGCTCGCGGGCATAATCCCGCGCCGCCTCGAAAGCCGCCTGCGCCATGCCAACCGCCTGTGCGGCAATGCCGATGCGGCCGCCTTCCAGATTGGCGAGCGCGATGCGATACCCCTGCCCCTCTTCACCGAGCCGCAATTCGGCTGGAACCGCCATGTCGGTAAAGGCAATCTGGCAGGTATCCGAAGAATGCAGACCGAGTTTTTCCTCGACCCTGATTACCTCGTAACCGGGCGTAGCGGTCGGCACGATGAAAGCAGTGATACCTTTTTTGCCGGCAGCAGGATCGGTGACGGCAAAAACGATGATGACATCGCCGTTCTTGCCCGATGTGATGAACTGTTTTGCGCCGTCGATGATATAGCGGTCGCCATCGCGCCTCGCTTTTGTCTTCAGATTGGAGGCGTCGGAACCGGCCTGCGGTTCGGTCAGCGCAAAACCGCCGATCCATTCGCCGGAGGCGAGCTTGGGGAGGAAACGCTGTTTCTGCTCTTCCGTGCCAAATTTCAGGATTGGCACGCAGCCAACCGAATTGTGGACGCTCATGATGGTGGAACAGGCGCCGTCACCGGCAGCGATTTCCTCTAGCGCCAGGGCGTAGGCGACCGCACCGGTTTCCGACCCGCCATAGTCCTCCGAGACCAGCATGCCGAGAAAGCCGAGTTCACCCATTTCTTTTAGCTCGTCTTTCGGGAACCGGCTTTCCCGGTCGCGCGCGGCAGCGCCGGGGGCGAGCCGCTCGCGGGCGAAATCGCGGGCCATGTCCCTGATCTGTTGCTGGGCTTCGTTCAGGATCATCTCCGCCTCTCTTCAGTGCCGCTCGACGGCAAGCGCAGTCGCCTCGCCGCCGCCGATGCAGACAGCGGCAATGCCGCGTTTCAGTCCGTGACGCTGCAAAGCGGCCAGCAACGTGACGACGATGCGTGCACCGGAGGCCCCGATGGGATGGCCGAGCGCGCAGGCGCCGCCATGCACATTCACCTTCTCATGCGGCAGATCGAGATCACGCATGGCCGCCATCACCACAACCGCGAAAGCCTCGTTGATTTCGAACAGATCGACATCCTTTGCCGACCAGCCGGTTTTTTCGAACAGCTTTGTCATCGCGCCGATGGGAGCCGTTGGATATCTGGCGGGTGCATCCGCATAGGAGGCCTGACCGATAATGGTCGCCAGCGGTGAAAGGCCTCGTCTTTCCGCTTCGGAGTGACGCATGAGAACGAGAGCGGCTGCACCATCCGAGATGGAACTGGAATTCGCCGCCGTCACCGTTCCGTCGTCGCGAAAGGCGGGCTTCAGTTGCGGTATTTTTTCCGGCTTTGCCTTCCCCGGCAACTCGTCTACGCCATCATCGCCAACAGGCGCGATTTCCGCTTCAAACGCACCCTCCGCTATGGCGCGTCGCGCCCGTTCCAGTGAGGCGAGCGCAAAATCATCCTGCATCGCGCGAGTGAATTGATACTCTTGCGCGCAATCTTCAGCGAAAGTCCCCATTAGCCTGCCCTTGTCATAGGCGTCTTCGAGACCGTCGAGAAACATGTGGTCGGTGAGCTTGCCGTGGCCAAGACGATAGCCGTTGCGGGCGCGGTCCAGCAGATAGGGGGCGTTGCTCATGCTCTCCATGCCACCTGCAAGCACGATGGAAGAGCTTCCCGCCGCAAGCTGGTCATGTGCCAACATGATCGCTTTCATGCCTGAGCCGCACATCTTGTTGATTGTTGTTGCGCCAACCGAGTTGGGAATGCCGGCGGCAATCGCTGCCTGTCTGGCGGGAGCCTGTCCCTGCCCGGCCGAGAGCACGCAGCCCATCAGCACATCGTCAATATCAGCGGAAGAAATTGCGGCCCGTTCGACGGCCACGCGGATCGCCGCCGCCCCTAGATCGGGCGCCGCCACCGATTTGAATTCGCCCTGGAACCCACCCGTAGCAGTACGGGCGGCCCCGACGATAACGACAGGGTCATGCACAGCCAAACTCACCTCCCTTGGCCATCCTCCCACCGAGAGAACGACCGTCATCGCAATCTCCTCCAGACCGCGACTGACGTGAACGCTATCACTATCTCGAATTCATTTCAAAGCTATTTTGATTGACAGTTTTTTGATTGGCGATATCTTTGATCCAATAATTAGTCATATCATAGAGCAAATGATCCATGATTGAGCTCGACAGTTTCGACCAGAAGATTCTCCATGTGCTTGGCGATGACGGGCGTGTGAGCTGGCGCGATCTGGCGGCCCGGATCGGGCTTTCCTTCACGCCGACACTGCGCCGCGTGCGCAAGCTGGAAGAAGAAGGCATCATTCGCGGTTATACCGCCGTGTTCGATGAGAACCGGCTGCTCGGCAATATGGGCGTCTTCATTTCCGTCACGCTGGAACGACAGATCAAGGAAGCGCTGACGACGTTCGAGCACCATGTCGCCTCCATTCCGGAAGTGGTGGGCGGCTATCAGACGAGCGGCAGTTCCGACTATCTCATTCATGCCATGGTGCGGGATCTACCGCATTATCAGCAGCTTCTGGATTTCCTGACCACGGTTCCCGGTGTGTCGCGCATCCAGTCCAATTTCGCCATCAAGACATTCGTGCGCCGTTCCGCCGCCTTCACCGGAGGTGACGCGCCGTAAATGAGAGTTGCCAGCACGGAGGAGGTGCTGGCCGCTGACGAGAGGGACGGAGATAAACGGCCGTCCGGAGGAGGAGAAGCGATGAGTTTGAACCTCGCCGCCATTTTCGATGCCGATCTCGGCCCGGAAATCGCAGCATTGCGCGACAGCGCAAGAGCATTCGCCGACGATGAAATAGCGCCGCTTGCCGCAGAAATCGATCGCAACGATCAGTTTCCGCGCCAGCTCTGGCCGCAGATGGGTGAACTCGGTCTGCACGGCATTACCGTTTCGGAGGAATTCGGCGGTGCTGACATGGGCTATCTCGCCCATTGCGTGGCGATGGAGGAGATAAGCCGCGCTTCCGCGTCCATCGGCCTGTCCTATGGCGCCCATTCCAACCTCTGCATCAACCAGATTCATCGCTGGGGAACGGAAGAGCAGAAGCGGCGATATCTGCCGAAGCTGGTGTCGGGCGAGCATGTCGGTTCGCTTGCCATGAGCGAGACAGAGGCCGGATCGGATGTCGTCTCGATGCGGCTGAAGGCGGAACGTAAGGGCGACGTCTATGTGCTGAACGGCACAAAGATGTGGATCACCAACGGCCACGAGGCAGACACGCTGGTTGTATACGCCAAGACGGACATGTCCGCCGGTGCGCGTGGCATCACGGCCTTTCTGATCGAAAAAGGCTTCAAGGGTTTTCGCCCCGCACAAAAACTCGACAAGCTTGGCATGCGCGGCTCACCCACCTCCGAACTGGTGTTTACGGATTGCGAGGTGCCGGAGGAAAACATCCTCGGGCGTTTGAACGACGGCGTGACGGTACTGATGAGCGGGCTTGATTACGAGCGCGCGGTGCTGGCTGCCGGCCCTGTTGGCATCATGCAGGCGGCTATCGATCTGGTGCTGCCCTATGCGCGTGAGCGCAAGCAATTCGGCAAGCCGATCGGCGAATTCCAGCTGGTGCAGGGAAAGCTTGCCGATATCTATTCGGCCATGAACGCCTCCCGCGCCTATGTCTATGCCGTGGCGCGCGCTTGCGACAATGGCCGCATCACAAGGCAGGATGCGGCAGGTGCGATCCTGTTTGCCGCCGAGCGGGCGACGCGAGTTGCACTGGATGCGATCCAGCTTCTCGGCGGTTCCGGCTATGTCAATGAAAGCCCGGCGGGTCGCTTGCTTCGGGACGCCAAGCTTTATGAAATCGGCGCGGGCACCAGCGAAATCCGCCGGATGCTGATCGGCCGCGAACTGGTCAAAGGCAACGGGTGAGGAATGCGATGAAGCTTACATCCAGTCTGAACCGCGACCCCACCTTTTCCGCCAACGTCACCTTCATGTCGGACCTGGTGGATGACCTGCGGCAGCATGTCGAAAAAATCTCGAAGGGCGGCGGCGACAAGGCGCGCGAACGGCATCTGTCACGCGGCAAATTGCTGGCGCGCGACCGGATAGAGGCGCTGCTCGATCCAGGCAGTCCGTTTCTCGAATTCTCGCAATTCGCCGCGTACGAGGTCTATGACGAACCCGTTCCCGCCGCCGGCATCGTCACCGGCATCGGTCGGGTCGCAGGCCGTGAATGCGTCATCGTGGCCAATGACGCGACGGTGAAAGGCGGCACCTATTATCCGCTGACGGTCAAGAAACATCTGCGCGCGCAGGAGATCGCTGCCGAAAACCACCTGCCCTGCATATATCTCGTGGATTCAGGCGGTGCGAACCTTCCCAACCAGGACGAGGTGTTTCCCGACCGCGATCATTTCGGCCGCATCTTTTACAATCAGGCCAATATGTCGGCGGCAGGCATCGCCCAGATCGCCGTGGTGATGGGAAGCTGTACGGCTGGCGGGGCCTATGTGCCTGCTATGAGCGACCAGTCCGTGATCGTCAAAAATCAGGGCACGATCTTTCTCGGCGGCCCGCCGCTGGTGAAGGCCGCAACGGGCGAAGTGGTGAGTGCGGAAGAACTGGGCGGCGCCGATGTGCATTCGCGGCAATCCGGCGTGACTGATCACTACGCCCACGACGACCGTCATGCGCTGGCGCTGACCCGGCGGATCGTCTCCACCCTCAACCGCCGCAAACAGGTGGAGCTGGATATTCGCGAACCCGCAGAACCGCTTTATCCATCGGAGGAGCTTTACGGCATCGTGCCAACCGATACGCGCAAGCCTTTCGAGGTGCGCGAAATCATCGCGCGTCTGGTGGATGGCTCCGAATTCGACGAGTTCAAGGCGCTTTATGGCACGACGCTGGTCTGCGGTTTCGCCCATATCCACGGTTATCCCGTCGGCATCGTCGCCAATAACGGCATTCTCTTTTCTGAATCGGCGCTGAAGGGCGCGCATTTCATCGAACTCTGCTGCCAGCGCGGCATTCCCCTGGTTTTCCTGCAGAACATCACCGGCTTCATGGTCGGCAAGGCCTATGAGGCTGATGGTATCGCCAAGGATGGCGCCAAGCTCGTTACGGCCGTTGCATCGGCTAAAGTGCCGAAATTCACCGTCATCATCGGCGGCTCCTTCGGTGCCGGCAATTACGGCATGTGCGGGCGCGCCTATTCGCCGCGCTTTTTGTGGATGTGGCCGAATGCACGCATTTCCGTCATGGGCGGCGAGCAGGCGGCATCCGTTCTGGCGCAAATCCGGCGCGACGGTATCGAGACGGATGGCCGCCACTGGTCCAAGGAGGGCGAGGAGGCGTTCAAACAGCCGATCCGGGACAAATACGAGCGGGAAGGTCACCCCTATTATGCCAGTGCAAGGCTGTGGGACGATGGCATCATCGACCCGAAGGACACCCGCCTCGTGCTTGGCCTTGGCCTGTCGGCCGCGCTGAACGCGCCGATTGAACCCACCCGTTTCGGCATATTCAGGATGTGAGGCGACGATGTTCTCAAAAATACTGATCGCCAACCGCGGCGAAATCGCCTGCCGGATCATCCGCACCGCCCGCAAGATGGGCGTCCGCACCGTCGCGGTCTATTCGGATGCCGACCGCGACGCCATGCACGTGGCGCTGGCCGACGAGGCCATCGCCATCGGCCCGGCACCCGCTCGTTCGTCGTATCTCGATGCTGAAAAGATCATTGCCGCCGCACAGGCAAGCGGCGCGCAAGCCATTCATCCGGGTTACGGTTTTCTCTCGGAGAATGCCGGTTTCGCCGAAGCCTGCGCCTCTGCCGGCATCATTTTCATCGGCCCGACACCCGATGCCATCCGCGCCATGGGTGGAAAAAGCGAGGCGAAGGCGCTTATGGCGCAAGCGGGCGTTCCCGTGGTGCCTGGCTATCACGGCGAGGATCAGGCCGACAAAAAGCTTGCAGGCGAGGCAGAAGACATCGGCTATCCGGTTTTACTCAAGGCTTCAGCTGGCGGCGGCGGCAAGGGCATGCGCGTTGTCCGTGAAAAGCGTGAATTTGCGGCAGAGCTCGCCGGCGCAAAACGCGAAGCGCTCGCCGCCTTCGGCAACGACCGCATGCTGATCGAGAAATATCTGGAACGGCCGCGCCATGTGGAGGTGCAGGTCTTTGCCGATGGCCATGGCAATTGTTTTTCGCTTTTCGAGCGCGACTGTTCGATCCAGCGCCGGCACCAGAAAGTCATAGAGGAGGCCCCTGCCCCCGGCCTGCCCGATACGCTCAGGCAACGCATGTACGACGCGGCGGTCGCCGCCGCCCGCGCCATCGACTATCGCGGTGCGGGAACGGTGGAGTTCCTGCTCGACCCGTCCGGCGAGTTCTATTTCATGGAAATGAACACAAGGCTTCAGGTCGAGCATCCGGTCACGGAATATATTACCGGGCTCGATCTGGTCGAATGGCAGATCCGTGTTGCGAATGGAGAGGCGCTGCCGGACGACTGGGGCAATCTGTGCATCAACGGCCATGCCATCGAGGCACGGATTTACGCCGAAGACCCGGCGCATGATTTTCTGCCGTCAATCGGCACGGTCAGCCACCTCGCCTTTCCGGAAGAAGGACCTCACCTTAGGATAGATAGCGGCATACGCACCGGCGACGCCATCAGCGTGCACTATGATCCGATGATCGCCAAGCTTATCGTCTGGGACTACGACCGTCCGTCTGCCGTGCGGCGTCTGCGGCTTGCACTCGAAAAACTGGCAATTTGCGGCGTCACCAGCAATGCCGCCTTTCTGACACGGCTTGCGGAGCTGGATGCTTTCGCCGCCGCCGAACTCGATACAAGCTTCATAGCCCGCAACGAGGCGGCGCTTTTTGCCCCCGGAGCCACAAGCGAGAACGAAATAGCTTTGGCCACGCTCGGCCTGCTTCTCTCACGCCGGAACGGGGCCAAGCCGCAGGCCGATCCTTATAGCCCTTGGAACAATACGAACTCTTTCCGCCTCAATGCGCCAGCGAGGGAAACCCTGCGTTTCGTCCTGGATCAACAGCCGGTCGATGTCGCCGTTACACATAAGCCAGATGGTTTTTCACTGGAGATCGGCACGCGGGCCATCCGCGCTCATGGCAGCATCTCACAAGACGGCACACTGCGGGCGACCGTCGATGGCAGGCAAAGGCAGTGCCGTTTCTTTGCCAGCGATAACGGCCACGCGCTTTTTCTGGATGGCGAGCACTATCGCATCAGCCAGCCCGACCCCGTCGATGTTGCGGATACCTCCACCCATACCGGCGGTCTGGAAGCCCCGATGCCCGGCGTCATCCGCGCCATTCTAAGCCAGCAGGGCGCAGCGGTTGAGGCCGGTGACGCGCTTGTGGTGATGGAGGCGATGAAAATGGAGCACACGATCCGTGCGCCAGCGAAAGGTACCGTCACCGCCATCAACTGCGCCGAAGGCAATATGGTCGAAGCCGGCGCGATGCTGGTGGATTTCGAACCGGAGGGCGCATGAGATGGCCTTGCCCAAAACCGTCAAAATCGTCGAGGTCGGCGCACGTGATGGCCTGCAAAACGAAAGTGCTGAGGTTCCCACCGCCATCAAGATCGGGTTGATCGAGCGGCTGGCTGCGGCCGGATTGGCGGCGGTGGAGGCGGGAGCCTTCGTTTCGCCAAAAAAAGTTCCGCAAATGGCAGGGTCGAAGGAGGTGCTTCTAGGCCTCAAACGACATCCCAATACCGCCTATCCGGCGCTCGTTCCCAACATCAAGGGTTTCGAGGCCGCCGTTGAAGCCGGTGTGACGGAGATAGCCGTTTTCGTGTCCGCATCCGAAGGCTTCAGCCAGCACAATATCGCCTGTTCGCGCGCCGAAAGCCTCGAGCGCCTGCGCGATGTTTCGGAGGCAGCGGCCAGCCGTAACATCCGCATGCGCGGCTATGTCTCCTGCATCGCCGGTTGCCCCTATGACGGCGCGGTCGCGCCAGATGATGTGGCGGCGATGGCCGAAGCGCTTGTCGCCATGGGATGCTACGAAATCTCGCTCGGCGATACGATTGGCGTCGGCACGGCCGGGCAAATCCGCAAGCTCATCCAACATGTATCGACCCGCATCCCCTGCGAAAAACTCGCCATGCATTTCCACGACACCTATGGGCAGGGCGTCGCCAATGTACTGGCTTCGCTTGAGGAAGGTATTTGCGTGTTCGATAGTTCCGTGGCCGGGCTCGGCGGTTGCCCCTTTGCGCCGGGCGCAAGCGGCAATGTCGCCACCGAAGACGTTGTCTACCTGCTGCACGGGCTTGGCATCAAAACCGGCATCGACCTGATGGCGGTGGCGAGAACGGGAGACTGGATAAGTCGCCATCTCGGCAGGGCAAATGCGGCACGCGCCGGTAAGGCACTGCTTGCCGTAAAGATGGAGGATAATGCACATGATGGATGAGCTGTTGAGCGAGAAGCGCAAGGACGTTCTGTGGCTGACGCTTAACCGGCCGGACGTCCACAACGCCATGAACGCCGCGATGACGGACGCCTTGACGCATGCGATCCGGACGGCCTCCAGCGACGACGACCTGCGTGCAGTGGTGATAACGGCAGCGGGCGACCGTAGCTTCTGCTCAGGTGCCGATCTGAAGGAAAGCGCTGGCGGCATTTTCCTCTCGCTAGACGGAACAAATCCCATCGCCGATGTGATACGCGCCATCGAAATGTGCGAAAAGATCGTCATAGCCCGCGTCAATGGCCTGGTGCTGGCGGGTGGGCTCGGCCTTGTCGCGGCCTGCGATCTCGCTTATGCCGCCGATCATGCTGAGTTCGGCCTGCCGGAAGTTCGCGTCGGGCTTTTCCCGGCCATGGTGGCGGCGAAACTTCTGGCCAAAATACCGCTGAGCCGCCTTCACGAAATGGCCTATCTGGGGCAACCGATCACTGCCGCAGAGGCCGAAGGCATCGGCCTTATCAACCGCACGGCGCCACGTGCCGAACTCGATGGCGTGATCGAGGGGGTACTCGCCCGCTTGCGGCAGAACGCGCCGGGCGCAGTCGCCGCCGGAAAGGCAGCGCTGCTGACGATGCGCGACATGCCGGCCAGTGAACGGCTCGCCTTTGCCGAAAGCGTCATCGCGAAAATAAGTAGCAGCGAGGAGGCGCGCGAAGGCAGAGACGCCTTCGCTGGAAAACGCCCGCCGATCTGGGCTGGCGGGTCCTGAACCACCGCTCAAGGTCTTAATCGATATAATGCCCGCAGCCGCGTTGACCCCGTTCGGCAAATCGAGTTCTATCCACCACCTTTCGCCGGAGGGCGATCGGGGAGCCGGAGGAGAACCTATGCGCCTTGTAAAAACCGTCGCTGAATTGCGCGGTCTGACCGCCATGTTTCGCCGCGATGGCAAGACCGTCGGCTTCGTGCCGACCATGGGTTTTTTGCATATCGGCCATCTGACGCTGGTTGCCAAAGCAAAGGCGGAGAACGACGTGACGGTGGTCTCGATCTTCGTCAATCCGCTGCAATTCGGAGCCAATGAGGATCTTGCCCGTTACCCCCGCGATCTCGCCCGCGATAGCGCGCTGCTGGAAGAGGCAGGCGTCGACATTCTTTTCGCACCCGAGGTGACGGAGATGTATCCGCGCCCGATGCAGACCGTGGTGGATGTGCCGGAACTGGGAAGCCAGTTGGAAGGTGCGGTACGGCCGGGGCATTTTGCCGGGGTTACGACTGTTGTCACCAAGCTTTTTAATCTCGTACAGCCGGATGCCGCCTATTTCGGAGAAAAGGACTACCAGCAGGTAACGCTGATCCGGCGCATGGTGGAAGATCTCGCCCAGCCAGTCCGCGTCGTTCCTGTCGCCACCGTACGTGAGGCGGATGGGCTCGCCTGCTCCTCGCGCAATGTCTATCTGAGCCTTGAAGAGCGCGCCGCCGCCGTGATTGTGCCGCGCGCGCTTGATGAGGCCGAGCGGCTGTATAATGAAGGCTGCGACGACCCGTCCGCGTTCGAAGCAGCAATAGAAAAATTCATCGCCACCGAGAAGCTGGCATTGTCCGAAGTCGTGGCGGTGCGCGATCCGGACACGCTGGCCCCCGTGGCTTCGCTGCAGGCGCGGCCTGTGCTGGTGGCGCTGTTCGTGCGGGTCGGCAGCACCCGCCTTCTCGACAACCGCGTCATCGGACGTGATAAAACCGGCAAACAGGAGGCTGCACCATGAGCACGCACGCGAAACAGAAGCGGCTGACGACAGCCTCCATCCGGCAAATGAAGGGCGGTGCGCGCATCGTCTGCCTCACCGCCTATACAACGCCGATTACCCGCCTGCTCGATCCGCATTGCGACCTGCTGCTGGTTGGCGATTCAGTCGGCATGGTGCTTTATGGCATGGACACGACGGTCGGCGTCACCCTGGATATGATGATCGCCCATGGCCGCGCCGTCATGCGTGGTGTGGAACACGCCTGCGTCATCGTCGATCTCCCCTTCGGGACCTATCAGGAATCAAAGGAACAGGCGTTCCGCAACGCCGTGCGGCTGATGCAGGAGACCGGCTGTGATGGCGTGAAGCTGGAAGGCGGCGAAGAAATGGCCGAAACCATTGCCTTTCTCGTGGGGCGCGGCATTCCGGTGTTTGGCCATGTCGGGCTGATGCCGCAGCTGGTTCACACCGCCGGAGGTTTCCGCTCGCTTGGACATTCGGATGCGGAAACGCAGAAAATCTGGCGCGATGCGATTGCGGTCGATCAGGCCGGTGCTTTCGCCATTGTCGTCGAAGGCATCGTCGAGCCGCTTGCGCGCGAATTGACCGAAAAACTCTCCGTCCCGACTGTCGGCATCGGCGCATCACCGGCCTGCGATGGGCAGGTGCTGGTTTCCGACGACATGCTCGGGCTCTTCACCGATTTCAAACCGAAATTCGTCAAACGTTTCGCCGATCTGGGTGCGACCGTTTCACAGGCAGCGGCAGGTTATGCCGAAGAGGTGCGCTCCGGTGCGTTTCCGGGGCCGGAGCATACGTTTCAGGTCCGCAGGCAATCGCCTTCGGGGGAGTGAGGAAACGGCGCAGAGGAGTTGGTGAGGTGGTGACGGACACATTCACCTTCGTCATGCTCGGGCTTGTCCCGAGCATCTGCTACCTATCTATTTTGTGAAATGTCGGCAGATCCTCGGCACAAGGCCGAGGATGACGTCGCGTTTGAGGCAAGGTTTGTAAGCAGGCTCGGCTTCTCCGCCTATCCCCTCAAACCCCACCCCCTAAACAATCCCGCCGCTGCCACCGACCGAAGCCGGGCGTTCCGCCGCAACCCGTTTGCGATAACCACTCGCCCGGTAGGTGGCAACAGGATCGATCGCGCCGCCCGCCAGTTGCCTTGCCTTGGCGAGAACCGGCTCGACATCGGTGCGATAGGCCCGTTTCAGCGTATCGGAGGCCATCAACGCATCGTTGTCCTGCTGGTAACCGTCGAGAGCCGCGCGATCCACCAGCAGCGCCTGCGCATAGGCGCGACGGATTTCGTTGGCGCTGGAAATCAGGCTTTCGATTGGGTCGGTCACATTGTGCGACTGGTCGATCATATGGGCGGGATGGAAGCCCTTCACGCCACGATGTTCGGCATCTACCAGCTCGTTGAAGACGAGGAACAGGCGGTAAGGCTCGATGGAGCCGGCATCCAGATCGTCATCGCCATATTTCGAATCGTTGAAGTGGAAACCACCGAGCTTGCCGAACTGGATGAGCCGGGAGACGATCATCTCGATATTGGTGTTCGGCGCATGGTGGCCGAGATCGACGAGGCAGAAAGCCTTTTCACCGAGCGTATTGGCGATGAGGTAGTTGGTGCCCCAATCCTGCACGACGGTGGAATAGAAAGCCGGCTCGAACATCTTGTGTTCGGAAAAGATGCGCCAGTCATCCGGCAGCGCCTTGTAGATATCGGCCATGGCGGCGAGATAGCGCTCGAAACTTCTGGTGAAATTGCTCTGGCCGGGGAAGTTGGAACCATCGCCCACCCACACCGTCAGCGCCTTGGAACCAATGGCTTTACCGATCTCGATACATTCGATGTTGTGCTCGACGGCTTGGCCCCGCGTTGCGGCATCGGTGTGGCTGAGCGAACCGTATTTGTAGGAATGGCTCTGATCCGGTGCATCCGAGAAGGTATTGGAATTCATGGCGTCGAAGCCGAGACCCAGCGTGTCGGCATGGTCCTTCAAACGCTTCGGGTCCTGCTTGTCCCACGGAATATGCAGGGAGACATTCGGCGTCGCCCGTGTCAGCTGGTTGATGACGGCGCAATCATCCAGCTTGTCAAAAATGCCGCGCGGCTCGCCTTCGCCCGGAAAGCGGGCGAAACGGGTGCCGCCGGTGCCGACGCCCCAGGATGGAACAGCGACGAAGAATTCCGCGACCTTGGCGGTGACAGCATCGATATCGATGTTGCGGCGCGCAAGCTGGTTGCCCAGCGCGTCATAGTCATCCTTCAGCGCGGCGGCGCGCTTGTCGTTTTCGGCCGCGATCACATCGGCGGCGATTTTGGTGTCGGTCATCTCTTCCTCCCCGGAATCGGTCCAGTGCATGCTCGATCATCGCCACCTCCGTCATTTCGGCCTTAAGCCGGAAGGACGGAGGTGAGACGTGCCGAAATTCCTACCGCGTAAAGCTCTGCGCATTGCCGGCATCGACATTGATGATATTGCCGGTTGATTTGGCCGACGCGTCGGACGCCAGGAAGTAGATCGCTTCGGCGATGTCTTCCGGGAACACGTTGAGCTTCAGCATCGAGCGCTTGCGGTAATGTTCCTCCAGATCGGTCACCTCGATCTTGGACGAGGCCGCGCGCTGCTCGCGCCACTCGCCGTTCCATATCTTCGAACCGCGCAGAACGGCATCGGGATTGACGGTGTTGACGCGAATGCCGGCTTCCGCCCCTTCCAGAGCAAGGCAACGGGCAAGATGGATTTCCGCCGCCTTAGCCGTGCAATAGGCAGAAGCATTGGGCGAAGAGGCAAGACCGTTCTTCGAGGCGACGAACACCACGTTGCCGCCGAGGTTCTGCCGCCGCAGCAGCCGGAATGCTTCCCGCGACACGAGGAAATAACCCGTCGCGAGAATATCGATATTCTTGTTCCACATGGCAAGCGTCGTGTCTTCCACCGGTGCAGACGAGGCGATGCCGGCATTGGAGACGAGAATATCCACGCCGCCAAATTCCACGCTCGCTTCCGCAAAGGCGGAAATGACAGCGTCTTCCTGCGTCACATCCAGCTTGACGCTGCGCACCGCATCAGCACTGTAGCGCTTCGCGAAATCGCCCTTGGCCGCTTCCAGCGCCGCCTCGTCAATATCGGCGAGAACAATGCAGGCGCCCTCCGCTGCCAGCCTTTCCGCCGTCGCCCGGCCGATGCCGCCGGCGCCGCCGGTGACAAAGGCTACGCGTCCTGCAAGACTTTTCGGCTTCGGCATGCGCTGGAGCTTTGCCTCTTCCAGCAGCCAATATTCGATATCGAAGGCTTCCTGTTCGGGAAGACCCTGATATTCGGACACGGTGGAAGCGCCGCGCATGACGTTGATGGCGTTGACGTAAAATTCACCGGCGATACGGGCGGTCGCCTTGTCCTTGGCGAAGGACAGCATGCCGACGCCGGGGATCAGGAAAATCACCGGGTTCGGATCGCGCATATCAGGCGAATTGTTGTGGCGGCACGCTTCATAATATCTGACGTAGTCGGCGCGGTAGGCCTCTAGCGCCTTGTCGAGACCGGCTGTCAGCGCATCCACATCAGGATTTGCCGTATCGAGGTCGAGGATCAGCGGGCGGATTTTCGTGCGCAGGAAATGATCCGGGCAGGAGGTGCCGAGATTTCCGAGCGGCTTCAGATCCTTCGAATTGACGAATTCCAGAACCGCGTCCTGATCATCGAAATGGCCGAGCTTGCGCTCCTTGCGGCCGATCCGACCACGGATTTCCGGCATCAACCTCGCAGCAATCGCGCGGCGTTCAGCAATTGGCAGGCTCCTGGCAACGGCACCGCCGAAAATCGTCTTGCCTTCGGTCTTGGCTGCAAACCATTCGATCGCCTTGTTGATGATGGCGAGCGTCAGTTCGTAACATGTCTTGGCGTCGTTATCCCAGGTGAACAGACCGTGGCTTTCCAGCACAACGCCCTTGGCCTCGGGGTTGGCTTTTACGAAAGCCTCGAGATCGAGACCAAGCTGGAAACCAGGACGACGCCAGGGAAGCCAGCCGATGTCATCACCAAAGATCTGCTGCGTCAGTTCTTTCGAATTTTTGGAGGCGGCAATCGCGATGATCGCATCCGGATGCATATGATCGACATGATCAAAAGGCACGAAACCGTGCAGCGGCGTATCGATAGAGGCGGCGCGTGGGTTGAGGTTGAAGGTGCAATGCGGCAGGAAGCCGACCATGCGGTCCTCGTCCTCGACACCCTTGTAAATGCCCTTTAGCGCTTCCAGCTTGTCGAGATAAAGCGTCGCAAAGCCATCGAGCTTGATGGTGCCGACATCGCCGCCGGATCCTTTCACCCACATGACGCGGACTTTCTCGCCCGTCAGCGGATCGGTTTCAAGCACCTTCGCGGATGTGTTTCCGCCGCCGTAATTGGTGATGCGCTTGTCGGCGCCAAGCAGATTGGAGCGATAAAGCAGCTTGCCAGGCTCATCGAGCGTTTTGGCATAGGCATCGTCCCAACGGCTTTCGAGAAGGCGGGATTTTCCCGTCATGTCTTCCTCCCAAGTCAAGTCTGCATTCGCGGTGCCGATATCGGCCCGCCTCCGTTGACGGCAGATATCGCGCATACAAAAGCATAATGTCAATCAAAAACGATCATAAATTTTCATGTTGCAGCGCGATATTGATTAATTTGATCGTTCTTGATTGACAACGTAACGAGATTGCGAATAATCACAATCAGGAGGACCACATGCACGAACGCGAACGCCATCGCATCATCTTGAGCGCCACACAGGAAAAAGCTGTCGTGACGGTGCAGGATATTGCCGAACTGACGGATGCGTCGGAAGCAACGATCCGCCGGGATATTGCGTCCCTGCATGTTCAGGGAAAGTTGCGGCGCGTGCGTGGCGGTGCCGAAGCGGTGCATCCACCGCAGTTGGGCAATCTGGCCGCGCGGCCGTTCCGCGTGTCCGAATCGGTCAACATCGACAAGAAACGCGCAATTGCGCGCAAAGCTGTTGATCTCTGTAATGATGGTGATGCGATCATCCTGAATGGCGGCACGACCACATTCCAGATGGTGCACTACATGGCGGCGCGACGGCTGCAGGTTATGACCAATTCCTTCGCGATTGCGGAGCATCTGGTCAAACATTCCAAGTGCAATGTCAGCGTGCCGGGTGGCGCGATCTATCGCGATCAAAGCCTTATCCTGTCGCCCTTCGAAAACGATGCCATCCGCAATTTTTACGCAAGACGAATTTTTCTCGGCGCGCAGGGTATCGGCGCACTCGGCATCATGGAATCGGACGCGCTGGTGATCCAGAGCGAGCAGAAGCTGATGCGGCAGGCGGAAGAGCTGATCGTGATGGTCGATTCCTCGAAATTCAAAAAACGATCCAGCCTGATTTTATGCCCACTCGAAAACGTCTCGACCATCATCACCGATGACGGGATTTCGGATGAGGCGGCGCGGATGGTTGAAAATGCCGGCGTCGAATTGCTGATCGCCGGCGCAGCGGGGGATGGCAAGATAGCCAACCCGCCTGATGAGGAGGATTCCTCTTCGGTCGCTTGAGGAAGCACCGAAGAGAGGAACAGGTTCAAAAACGGGAGGAAAAGGAACATGAAACTTACACGCAGAACATTGACGAGCGTCCTGGCACTTAGCGCGGCGCTCTCCGTCGCGGGCCTTGGCGGCGTTGCCCAGGCAGCCGATGTGAAGATCGCGCTGGTGGTCAAATCACTTGGCAACGGCTTTTTCGAAGCCGCCAACAAGGGCGCGCAGGAGGCTGCAAAAGACCTCGGCGGTGTCGAGATCATCTATACAGGCCCGACCAGCACAACGGCGGAAGGCCAGATCGAGGTCATCAATTCGCTGATCGCGCAGGGTGTGGATGCCATCGCCATTTCCGCCAATGACCCGGACGCCGTGGTTCCGGCGCTGAAAAAGGCGGCGCAGCGCGGCATCAAGGTCATCTCCTGGGATTCCGGCGTGGCACCTGAAGGCCGCATTCTGCAGCTCAACCCCTCGTCCAACGCGCTGATCGGCAAGATGTGCCTGCAGCTTGCCGCATCGCACCTGGAAGGCGGCAAGGGCGATTTCGCCATCCTTTCGGCCACCACCACCTCCACGAACCAGAATATCTGGATCGATGAGATGAAGAAGCAGCTGAAGGACTTCCCCGGCCTCAACCTCGTTACCACCGTTTATGGTGACGACCTTGCCGACAAGAGCTACCGCGAAGCACAGGGACTGCTTTCCTCCCATCCTGATGTGAAGGTCATCGTCGCACCGACGACGGTTGGCGTTCTTGCGGCTTCTCAGGCCGTGAAGGATGCGGGCAAGATCGGCAAGGTCTTTGTGACGGGCCTTGGCCTTCCCTCGGAGATGGCTGGCGCCATCAAATCAGGCGCAACCAAGGAATTCGCCATCTGGAACCCGATCGACCTCGGTTATTCCGCCACCCAGATTGCCTACCGCCTTGTGAAGGGCGAAGCCGACGGCAAGCCGGGCTCGGAAATCGAAGCCGGCCGCATGGGCAAGATCAAGGTCGGCGAAAATAGCGAAGCGGCCATGGCCGATCCCTTCATTTATGACGCCAAGAACATCGATCAGTTCTCTAAGATTTTCTGATCTGAATAATTTCCGGCAGTGCGGAGGCTAACCCCCTCTGTCCTGCCGGGCATCTCCCCCACAAGGGGGGAGATCGATATGCCGCACCCGCTCGTTCCATAGGCAGGGTGTTATCCGCTTGCCGATCTCCCCCCTTGTGGGGGAGATGCCCGGCAGGGCAGAGGGGGGTGCCTCTCGCCGCTTCACTCAAAACCAACCGGTAAGACGGAATGATGCGTGCTGAAACCAAAATCTTAGACGTTACCGAGACTTCCAGCGCGACGCCCATTCTGGAAATGCGCGGCATCAGCCAGATATTCCCCGGTGTGAAGGCACTGGATGGCGTCGATATCGCGCTTTATCCCGGCAAGGTCACGGCGCTGATCGGCGAGAACGGTGCTGGAAAATCCACGCTCGTCAAAATTCTCACCGGCATCTACCGCCCGAATGAAGGGGAAATCCTTCTCGATGGCCGGCCCGTCACCTTTCACGGCGCACAGGATGCCATCGATGCCGGCGTGACAGCCATTCACCAGGAGACCGTGCTTTTCGATGAGCTTTCCGTGGGCGAAAACATCTTCCTCGGTCATGCGCCCAAAGGCCGTTTCGGCCTCATTGACTGGAAGACCATCAATGCGCGCGCCGGGGTCCTGCTTGAACAGCTCGAAAGCACCATCGATCCGTCCATTCGGCTGAAGGACCTTTCCATCGCGCAGCGCCACCTCGTGGCAATCGCCAGAGCGCTTTCCGTCGAGGCACGGATCGTCATCATGGACGAACCGACAGCCGCCCTTTCCCGCAAGGAAATAGACGATCTGTTCCGCATCGTTGAAAACCTGAAGCGGCAGGGCAAGGCCATCCTCTTCATCAGCCACAAGTTCGACGAAGTCTATGAAATCGCTGAAAATTACGCCGTATTCCGGGACGGCAAGATGGTCGGCGCGGGTAATCTTGCGGCTACACCGCAGGACGAGATCGTGCGCCTGATGGTTGGTCGCGACGTCACGAACGCCTTTCCGAAACAGGCGGTCACACTCGGCCCGACGGTTCTGTCAGTCCGCAATTATTCACACCAGACAGAATTTCGCGATATTTCTCTCGATCTGCGCAGAGGCGAAATTCTTGGTCTTTACGGGCTGATCGGTGCCGGGCGGTCGGAACTGTGCCAGTCGCTTTTCGGCATCACCCGCCCGGCCTCAGGACAGATTACGCTCAATGGCGAACCGCTCGTTATCCGTTCGCCGGAGGATGCGATCCGCGCCGGCATCGTTTATGTGCCGGAAGAGCGCGGACGCCATGGGCTGGCGCTGGACATGCCGATCTACCAGAACATGTCGCTGCCCTCTCTTGCCCGCACCTCTCGCAAAGGCTTTCTCGCCGCCGCAAACGAATTTGCTCTGGCGCGCAAATATGCCTCCCGTCTCGACCTGCGCGCCGCCGCCCTGTCCGTGCCTGTCGGCACGCTTTCCGGCGGCAACCAGCAGAAGGTGGTGATCGGCAAATGGCTCGCCACGCAGCCGAAAGTCATTATTCTCGATGAACCCACCAAGGGCATCGATATCGGCTCGAAGGCCGCCGTGCACGGCTTCATCAGCGAGCTTGCGGCCGAAGGTCTCTCCATCATCATGATTTCATCCGAACTTCCCGAAATTCTCGGCATGTCCGACCGCGCCATCGTCATGCGCGAAGGCCTGATGGCAGGTCTGTTCGAACGCGCCGATTTTTCTCCGGAAAAGCTGGTGCGCGCCGCCACCGGCAACGCCTGAGAGGGGCAAAACCATGCAACGTTTTCTCAAAAATCGCGAATGGCTGCTGGCGGGCATCATCGTCATCATGATCGCAGGCTTTGCGCTGCGCGCGCCCGGGTTCGGTAAGCCGGCCAATCTCGTCAATATCTTCAACGATACCTCCATCCTCATCATCCTGGCGCTTGGCCAGATGGCGGTCATTCTGACCAAATCCATCGATCTTTCGGTTGCCGCTAACCTTGCCTTCACCGGCATGGCGGTGGCGATGACCAATGCCGCCTTTCCGGGAATTCCACTGCCGCTTCTCATCGCCATGGCGGTCGGCATCGGCGCGTTTCTGGGGTCAATCAACGGCGTGTTGGTCTGGTGGCTCGGCATTCCGCCCATCGTCGTCACGCTCGGCACGCTCACCATCTATCGCGGCATGGCCTTCGTGCTTTCGGGCGGCGGCTGGGTGAATGCGCACCAGCTTTCGCCGACTTTTCTCAACGTGCCGCGCACCATGATCCTCGGCATGCCGGTTTTATCCTGGGTCGCCATCCATATCATCGCCGGCGCCTGGCTCGTGCTCAGCCGCACCTCTTTCGGCCGCTCCGCCTACGCTTCCGGCGGTAATCCGGGCGCTGCGGTCTATGCAGGCATCGATGTCGGCCGCACACGCTTTCTGGCTTTCGTTCTGTCGGGTGCACTGGCAGGACTTGCGAGCTATCTCTGGGTATCGCGTTATGCCGTTGCCTATGTGGATATCGCCGCCGGTTTCGAACTCGATAGCGTGGCGGCAAATGTGATTGGCGGCATCTCCATTGCCGGCGGCATTGGCTCGGTGGCAGGCGCTGTGCTCGGCGCACTGTTTCTCGGCGTCATCAAGAACGCCCTGCCCGTCATCGGCATTTCTCCCTTCGCGCAAATGGCGATTTCCGGCGTGGTTATCGTGCTCGCCGTCGTCTTCAACGCCCGCGCCGAAGCTCGAAAAGGGCGCATCATCCTGCGCGACCGGGCGGCAAGCGATCAGGCCAAGGAGGCCGCAGCATGAGCACGAATTCTCAACCGGCGCAGAAGCCGCGCATCATTCCAGACAAGCTCGGCACGCCGTTGCGCCGTCTCCTGGCGAGCTGGGAAGTGCTGCTGCTCGGCGTCGCGATCCTCATCTTCATCGCCAATTCGTTCGCCTCGCCCTATTTCCTCAATGCCTGGAACCTGTCCGACGCGACGTTCAACTTCACCGAAAAGGCGATCATCGCCTTTGCGATGGCGCTTCTGATCATCGCCGGCGAGATTGATCTCTCAGTCGCCGCCATCATCGCTCTCGCCTCCACCGCAATGGGTGCGGCGGTGCAGATGGGTGTCGGCACGCCGGGGCTCGTCGCCATCGGCATCGGAACCGGGCTACTCTGCGGGGCTTTCAACGGCTTTCTCGTCGCTGGCCTGAAACTGCCATCCATCGTCGTCACCATCGGTACGATGAGCCTGTTTCGCGGTATTTCCTATATGGTGCTGGGTGATCAGGCCTATGGCAAATATCCGGCGGATTTCGCCTATTTCGGTCAGGGTTACGTGTACTCGGTCATCTCCTTCGAATTCGTCCTCTTCCTCGCAATGGCCGTCATCTTCGCCATTCTGCTGCACGCCACAAATTTCGGCCGGCAGGTCTATGTCATCGGCAACAATCCGTTTGCCGCCCGTTTTTCCGGTATTCCCGTCGAGCGAGTGAAATTCATCCTCTTCCTTTTGACCGGCCTGATGAGCGGCATCGCCGCCGTCTGCCTCACCTCGCGGCTCGGTTCCACCCGCCCCTCGATTGCTCAAGGCTGGGAGCTTGAAGTCGTGACCATGGTGGTGCTCGGCGGGGTGTCCATTCTCGGCGGCTCCGGCACCATTGCAGGCGTCGTCATCGCTGCCTTCGTCATGGGCCTCGTCACCTTCGGCCTCGGTCTTCTGAACGTGCCTGGCATCGTCATGTCGATCTTCGTCGGCCTGCTTTTGATCATCACCATCGCCATACCCATCGTTGTGCGCCGCCTTCGCGCCATCAGAGGCTAAGCCATGCCGGAATTAGAGAAACACGCTTTCAAGATGAAACTCTTCGCCGGCAAGCAAGCCGAATATAGGCGGCGCCATGACGAGATATGGCCGGAACTGGTTGCTCTCCTGCACGAAGCGGGTGTGAGCGACTATTCCATCCACCTCGACCCGGAAACCGACATCCTGTTCGGCGTGCTGACCCGCCGGAAGAACCATGGCATGGCAGCATTGCCCGAGCATCCCGTGATGAAGAAATGGTGGGCGCATATGGCTGACATCATGGAAAGCAATCCCGATAATTCGCCTGTCGCGACTGACCTTGTGACGGTGTTCCACCTGCCATGAATGACATGACAAAGCCACGCCGCGTCGCGGTCATCGATATAGGCAAGACCAATGCCAAGGTCGTTGTCATCGACACCGGAAGTGGCGAAGAGATAACCGGTGACAGACGTTCCAACCCCGTCCTTCGCGACGGCATTTATCCGCATTACGATGTGGAGATGCTCTGGAGCTTCATTCTCACCTCTCTGCGGCGGTTCGCGGAAGAGCCGGGTTTCGACGCTATTTCCATCACGACCCATGGCGCGTCTGCCGCACTTCTTGACGAAAACGGCGATCTTGCCATGCCTGTGCTGGATTACGAGCACAGCTACCCCGCAAGCGTTGCGGAAGCCTATCTCCGCATCAGGCCAGATTTTGCTGAAACCGGCTCGCCCTCGCTTCCAGCCGGATTGAACCTTGGCGCACAAATCCATTTCCAGAAAACCGCCTTTCCGCAGGAATTCGCTGGGGTGCGCAGCATCGTCACCTATGCGCAATATTGGGCGGGGCGGCTGACCGGCGTTCAGGCCACCGAGACGACTTCGCTCGGTTGCCATACGGACTTGTGGAATCCGCGGCTGAAGGCGTTTTCATCGCTGGTCGAGCGCTTGGGCATTGCGCAATTGATGGCGCCGGTGCGCTCCGCCTTCGATGTACTCGGGCCAGTCCGCAAATCGGTGGCGAATGAAACCGGGCTTTCGGCCAATATACCGGTCTATTGCGGCATCCATGATTCCAACGCCTCGCTCCTGCCGCATCTGCTGCGGCGGCAGGGTGATTTTTCGGTCGTCTCCACCGGCACCTGGGTGGTGAATTTCGCCATCGGCGGTACGGCGGAGGCGCTGGATCCCGCCCGTGATACGCTTTTGAATGTCGATGCCCTCGGGCGTCACGTTCCCTCCTCCCGCTTCATGGGCGGCAGGGAATATGAAATGCTGACGCAACAATTCGGGCCTGCTCCGGACGAAGAAACCGAAGCCGCTCTCGGCGGCGTGCTCACAAGAGGCATGATGCTGTTGCCCAGCGTCGTCAGCGGTTCCGGCCCCTTCCCCGGCAAAACAGCGCGCTGGATTGCCGACGACAATGCCACGGTTGCTGAACGGCACGCGGCAGCGGCGCTTTATCTCGCCCTGATGACGGAGTTCAGTCTATCGCTCATCGGGCGGAAAGGCCCGATACTGGTCGAGGGGCCATTCGCCAGCAATGCGCTTTATCTCAAGGCGCTGGCAGGTTTTGCCGAAACTGAGGTCATCGCCGTCAGCGGTTCCACAGGCACCAGTACCGGGGCAGCACTCCTCACCGGTATCAAACCACTTGCCGGCCGCGAGCGTCATTTCGCTCCCGATGCCATTGCAGGGCTTCCCGCCTATCGCAGCGAATGGCAGGCCCGCCTGGCTTGACGCAAGACGACAAAATGCGGCCGGGTATCCAGCCGCATTCCGTTTTGCAAAAGGATCAGGCCTTGATGAAGGCCAAGAGATCGGCGTTGAGCACATCTGCATTGATGGTCAGCATGCCGTGCGAGAAGCCGGGATAGGTCTTCAGCGTACCGTTTTTCAGGAGCTTCACCGATTTCAGCGCAGAGTCCGCAATCGGCACGATCTGGTCATCTTCACCGTGCAGCACGAGTGTGGGCACGCTGATGGCCTTCAGGTCTTCGGTCTGGTCGGTTTCCGAGAACGCCTTGATGCCATCGTAATGCGCCTTGGCACTGCCCATCATACCCTGCCGCCACCAGTTCTGGATCACGCCTTCCTGACCGGTCGCTCCATCACGGTTGAAGCCGTAGAACGGGCCAGAGGGCACATCGCGGAAGAACTGCGCGCGGTTTGCGGCAAGTGCTGAACGGAAGCCGTCAAAAACCTCCATCGGCAGGCCCTCGGGGTTGGCCTCGGTCTTGAGCATCAGCGGCGGCACGGCGGAAACCAGAACGGCCTTGGCAACGCGGCCTGCGGGTTCACCGTGTCTGGCAACATAACGTGCCACTTCGCCACCGCCGGTGGAATGGCCGATATGCACGGCATTTTTCAGGTCCAGCGCTTCTGCAACGGCAAAGGCGTCTGCGGCATAATGGTCCATGTCGTGACCTTCGGACACCTGCGCGGAGCGGCCGTGACCACGGCGATCATGGGCGACGACACGATATCCTTTCGAGAGAAGAAACAGCATCTGTCCATCCCAGTCGTCGGAGCTGAGTGGCCAGCCGTGGTGAAACACGATGGGCTGAGCATCCTTCGGGCCCCAGTCCTTGTAGAAGATGTCTGTTCCATCTGTCGTCTTAACAAAGCCCATGATCGTTTCTCCTTCGGTTGCGTTGGCATCTTCCGGTGCGATCTATGTTGTGCGCCGGTTTGATGGAGGGATGATGACGCAGGAAAACACCCGCAACAATTGCAACAATAATTCTGAATGAATTGCTGATCTGGCAATAATGGCCGTGCCGCCCGCTGTCTTACGCCCCGGTACCGGCGCTAAACGGCACCGCGACCGAAAAGTTGCGACAGAAGACGCAAACGGATTGAAATAACCAACCGGGTAAGTTGCGTTTTAAATTGCAGTCAACGGCGCGCGAGCGCGGCCGCGCCTGCACACCGCCGGAAACGAAACTCGCTAAGTTGCTCGAACTCTCAATCCACGTCGGAATCGTATTCCCTCGGGCTGTCGTCCTTGGAAAACAACACGCAAGGGCCGCGTGAACCGCGCGGATCATAGGCGTAACCCTTGGCGGTCAGTGCCTGCATGATGTCGCGAACACCTTCGAGGCCATAAAGGTGATCGTGCAGCTCGACGAATATCCGTTCCACGCCAGCAAGCTCGGCATTGCCGAGCAGATCGCGTTCCGCGCCCTCGATATCCATCACGAGCGCAGTGATGCCCCGGCTGGTGACAAACGCATCGATATTCTCGGACGAGATTTCGATGCGCCTTTCATAAGGACCCTGATTTTCGTCCATGGACGACATCCAGAGATCCTTGCGGACATAGAAGGGATAGGTACGCGGCTCGTCAGCCGTGAGAAGCCCTTGGGAAAACACGACATTGCCACGGCAATTTGCCTTGATCACCCGTTCCGCCAGTGCCGCTGTGGACGGATTGGCCTCGAATGCCCAAACGGAAACATCCTTAATACCGGCAATGATCGAGGTTATGATGCCGATGCCGGACCCCAGCTCCAATACGCGGTCGCCGGGCTTGATGGCTTTCAGGACGCTGCGGGCCTCTTTCGCCTCATAGCTGCCGTCGGTCAGCGCCTGCCATATGACGGGCGATACCTCATCGGAAGAAAGAGGCAGGGCTACTCCATGCACGTCCAGAATTTCCATGTTTTCCAAGCCCTTTCTCAAAACACGGTCTCGTCAACAGAACGATCCCGCATAGACCGCGAATGCTCTACAGTATCGGTGCGACAACCGGTATTGGTTTTCGCTGGCAGCGATGTATCCCCTGAAATTTAACATGGCTTGCCCTGTTCGAAAGCAAACCCGTTCAAACGGAACTCCAGGCCACCAGTTCCTTGGCCGGCAACGGCCTGCTGATCAGATAGCCCTGTACCAGATCGCATCCCAGACGTTTGACCAGCTCATATTGCTCCTCCGTCTCGATGCCTTCGGCGATGGTGGTCATTCGGAGGCTGCGCCCAACGCCGACCACGAATTCGACGATCGCCAGCGCGTCGCGGTCGCTGGTAATATCGCGCAGGAATGACCGGTCGATCTTGATCTTGTCGAACGGCACGCCGCGCAAATTCGCAAGCGAGGAGTAACCAGTGCCGAAATCGTCCATGGCGATCTGGATGCCGACGGCCTTCAGCCGCGTCAGCGTGTTGATCGTCTGGTCGCTCTTGTTCAGCAGGATCGATTCGGTGATCTCAAGCTCGAGCCGGCTCGGCTCCAGCCCGCTTTTATCAAGCGCACCCATCACGTTCTGAATGAGGTTGGTACTGTGGAACTGAACCGGCGAGAGATTGACCGCCACCTTCATGTCCTCATCCCATCGCATCGCCTCGCGGCAGGCGGTCTCCATCACCCATTTTCCGAGCGAATGGATAAGGCCGGTTCTTTCCGCAACGGGGATGAACACGCTGGGCGGAACATCGCCGCGCACCGGATGTTTCCAGCGCAAAAGTGCCTCGAAGCCACAAAGCTTGCGGGTCTGCGTCGCCACCTGCGGCTGGTAATAGACCTCCATCTCGTCGTTCTGCAGCGCCGTCTGCAGATCGGCCTCGAAGGATTTCTTTTCGGTCAGCTGCTTCTGCATGCGGACCTTGAAAACACTCGCCCGGCCAGGGCCGATGGCCTTGGCTTCATAAAGCGCCAGATCCGCGCGCTTGAACAATTCATCCGCATCGACGGTACCATGCGATATGGCGATGCCGATGCAGGTGCCGATTTTCACCTCCTGCTCGCCGAGCTGGTAGGTCCGGCTGATCTGCTCGATAAGCTTGGAGGCGAGACGGCGCGCCGTATCCTCATTGAGATCATCGGACACGACAGCGAATTCATCGCCGCCTAGGCGGCAAACCATGTCGTAATCACCGCCGATCCCCGAAAGGCGCTGTGCCACGGCCTGAAGCAGGGCGTCGCCCGAATCGTGGCCAAGCGTGTCGTTGACGTCCTTGAACCCGTCTAGATCAAGCAGAAGAATGGCCGTCGTTCCATTGCCACCGAAGGAGCGGCGCAACCGCTCGATCAGTTCCTGCCGGAACAGCGAGCGGTTCGGCAGGCCCGTCAGCGCATCATGATAGGCATCATGCTCCAGCCGGACATTCTTGGCCTGCAATTCAAGCGTGGCGGCGCGCAGGTCGTCCGTCAGCCCGCGCATGCTTTTCTGCGCGCGGTTCAACAGATCGTTCTGGCGAAGCAGCAATATCACCAGCGCGATGCCGCACAGGATCAATCCGCCCGCAAGCGCGGTGTAGACGATATGCAGCTTGCGCACGTCCTCATGGGCCGTATCGATCAGATTGACGTCATAGGCGACCGACGACGAAGCCAGCGTCGTCATCGGCGCATCGAGCGAGCTCATCTCGGAGAGCAGATCCGGAACATCCCTTGGCTCCAGGGTGTTCATCTGCTGTTCCAGGCGGGCCAGAACCGCGTCAAGGCGGGTTACGAGATCCCGCCATTGCTGTTTTTCATTGATGAAAGCGCCGAGGTTACCCTGCTTCAACAGCTCCAGGCGGCTTAGCATGATGTCCATGCGCAGCTGCAATTCGTCCCGGTCTATGACACCGGGACTGAGCGCAAAAACGGCCAGTTTGTTCTGAAGGCGGAGATATTCCGCCACGGTCTGACTGACCGCCCACGAGTCGTTATAGCGGGCAAATTTCTGCAGAGCGGTCTGACGCTCGGCAATGACGAAAGCGATATAGCCCGTTGCCAGGACGAAGCAACAGATGATCACCGCCACAAGTTTTCGCAAACGGCACCTTTATTCCACTATCAATTTGGCAACTTGCCATGCGGACCGCGAATAATAGGTCTGCTTCTGCAATTCCGGGTCGCTATCATAGGGATAGATGACAAACAGCGGACCCTTTTCGCGGACTGTCATGTAGTTGCCATCCAGCTTGATCGCGAGGATAACGTTAAATTTCTTAAAATCCTCAACCGGTATGGTGCTCACATAATCGTTGAGTGCAACTGCCGTTACGCTGGTGCCTTTTGCGCCGACGAGATCCATCAACTTTGCCAGTGACACGCCGTCAAAACGAACACGGCCATCGTGCCAGGGCGTCGTGGTCTCCACCGTCACCATGCCCAATCCCTCCAGCATGTCGCGGTCGAATACCGCAGCGCCATCGGCATTGGTGTTGGTGATGTTTCCGGAGATGGTCAATATCGGCTTGCCTTGCGGCTTGGCGATCGTCCCGGCCTCGGCACAGGAAAGCCACATGAGCGACAGAAACGCACTGAGAAGTACCCGGGCGAAACTCATACTCTTTCTCCATCTAGCGTTCAGGTCGAGGGGTTTTCGCCAACCTCTGAGGGTCAAGGGAACCGACGCTCGCAATATATATCAGGAATGAATGTTATATCCTTAGTGAGATTTTATCCGTATTTTCTCTAGGTTTTGAGTAAACCGTTTGGATAATTTTTCCGTCTTATTGTACTTTTTTACACTTCACGCCCTGTTATGACGCAAGCAACACTACAAGCTATGTCTTCCCATCAATCCGTCTGGTGCGACAAAGGCCGAATTGTGGCATATGCGTGCTTGCTCACAAACAGCAACACATGATTCGCGCGCGCCGGACAAGACCAACGCGCGTTCGGCATCCGCCTGCCTGTCAGACAGGAAGCCGAGAGACAAGTTCCGCATCACAGAAAAATCATGGCGATTGCCAGAGCGAACGGTTGAAACATACCGTACGCAACTTAATATAAGAGCTGTCATTTCCATTTCCGGCGTTTCAGCTCCCGCTTGCCGGAAATGCCCAGACGCCCGTTCCGCGCAGCGAAAGCGGCGATACCGGACATAGTCCGGTCAGGAAAACTCTGTTCACGTCTCCGGGCCGGACGGCACCCTGCCGTATCGGCCGCATCATGAAGGTAGTCCCTATGCACACCTATCCCGACATCAAACTTCTCATTGATGGCGAATGGCGAGACGCCGTTTCCGGCAAGACGATCGCCGTATCCGACCCTGCGACCGACGAAATCATCGGCGCGATCGCCCATGCGGAAAAGGCGGACCTCGATCTGGCACTTGCCGCCGCCGAGCGTGGCTTCAAGGTCTGGCGCGACACCTCGCCTTTCGAGCGTTCCAAGATCATGCGCAGGGCAGCCGACATACTGCGTGAGCGCAAGGACAAGATCGCCTATATAATGACCCGCGAGCAGGGCAAGCCGCTGTCGCAATCGGCAACCGAGATCATGGGCGCCGCCGATACGATCGACTGGTTCGCCGAAGAAGCACGTCGCACCTACGGCCAGGTCATCCCGGCACGCGCAACTGGCGTTTCCCAGCTTGCCATCAAGCTGCCGGTTGGTCCCGTCGCGGCGTTTACGCCATGGAACTTCCCGATCAACCAGATCGTCCGCAAGCTGTCGGCTGCCCTTGCCACGGGCTGCTCCATCATCGTCAAGGCCCCGGAAGAAACACCGGCATCGCCGGCGGAACTGATCCGAGCGTTTGTGGATGCGGGCGTGCCGGCAGGTGTCATCGGTCTCGTTTACGGCGTGCCATCCGAGATTTCGGAATATCTGATCCCGCATCCGGTCATCCGCAAGATTTCCTTCACCGGCTCCACGCCGATCGGCAAACATCTGGCAGCCCTTGCCGGCAAGCACATGAAGCGCGCCACGATGGAACTCGGTGGTCATGCGCCAGTGATGATCTTTGACGATGCCGATATCGAAAAAGCGATCGAGGTGACCTCGCTTGCCAAGTTCCGCAATGCCGGTCAGGTCTGCGTCGCTCCCACCCGCTTCCTCGTACAGGACGGTGTGGCGGATCGCTTCCTTGAAGGTTTCGTGGAAGCCACGAAGGCGATCAAGGTCGGCAACGGCCTGGAAGAAGGTGTCGTCATGGGGCCGCTCGCCAATGAGCGCCGCATCCCAGCGCTGGAAGGTCTGATCAACGACGCCGTTTCCCATGGCGCGGAACTGAAGACCGGTGGCCGCCGAATCGGCAACAAGGGCAACTTCTTCGAGCCCACGGTGCTCGCCAACGTGCCCGTGACAGCCAAGATCATGAACGACGAGCCCTTCGGTCCAGTCGCCATCATCAACCGCTTCTCGACATTCGACGACGCCATCAACGAAGCGAACCGCCTGCCTTTCGGCCTTGCATCCTACGCCTTTACCAGCTCGGTCAAGACTGCGCATGCGCTCGGCCACCAGGTCGAGGCGGGCATGCTGACCATCAACCACAACGGCCTTGCGCTTCCCGAAGTCCCCTTCGGCGGAATCAAGGATTCCGGTTATGGCACGGAAGGCGGTTCGGAGGCGGTTCAGGCCTATCTGGAGACGAAATTCGTCAGCCAGATGAGCTGAAGCTTTGGATGCAAACTCGGGGCGGGTGACAATATCCGCCCTGAACTTGAATTTGGCGACCCCGGAATCTCCACGCATCGTCACCCCGGACTAGATCCGGGGTCCAGCGCGATCAAGTCATTGACCGCAAAAGACTATTCACCGCGCAGGCGCGCAGTGGCCGGATGCCGGATCAAGCCCGGAATGACGGAGTGAAAGGCCTTCGTCGATCTGTGAAGAAGCAAGATTTGCTATGTCTTTTCTTCGGTAGCACCACCTTCCCTTGCCTCCATCCTCATCATCCCCTAAAAGAACAAAAAGTGAACTTTGAGAGGTCATATGAGCGAGACAGCGGCACCTGCGTTGAAAGAAATCTTCAACTACGAAAAACTGCGACACATCGCCGATGAGACCAAAGCCGTTCATGCGCCTTTCGATGTTCCCGCCTTCATGGCGCTTGCCACGACAAATCTCGAAGCGCTGGGCATCATGCAGCGCATGCGGCAGGTGGCGACCAGCCTGCACGCCACGCTTCCCGGCGACTATGCCCGCAACATCGAAATTCTGACAGCCGCAGCACCCGGGATAGGCAACGGTTTCGCATCCATTTCGTTGCCGGAGTATGTGGCTCTTTACGGTCTCGACGATTTCGATCTTTCCATGCAGGCGCTGCAATATTTCACCCGTTTCGGCTCCTCGGAATTTGCCATCCGCCATTTCCTGCAAAGGGATCTAGCCCGAACACTTGCAGTGATGGAAACATGGTCGCGACATGACAACGAGCATGTGCGAAGGCTGGCGAGCGAAGGCTGCAGGCCGCGCCTGCCATGGTCGTTCCAGCTCAAAGCCCTGATCGATGATCCCTCACCGGTCACCGGTATCCTCGATGCCATGAAAGCCGACGAGGCGCTTTACGTGCGCAAATCCGTCGCCAATCATCTGAACGACATCACCAAGGACAATCCCGCTTTCGTGCTGGCGCTCATCGACACATGGCCGAGGGAAAACCCGCATACACGCTGGATCGTGCGGCAGGCCTTGCGCACTCTGGTCAAGAAGGGCGACGCTGCCGCACTCGCCCATTTCGGCGCCCATAAGGAGGCTCAGATCGCACTTTCCGCGTTTCAGGTTTCTCCTGAAAAGGTCGCTCTTGGTAATCCGGTGCGGATTTCAGCTTCTTTCACCTCGACGGCAGAAAGCCCGCAGAAGCTGGTGATCGATTATGCCGTGCATTACGTGAAAAAAAACAGTGACGCCTCCGCGAAAGTCTTCAAGTGGAAAGAAATCGAGTTGCAGCCGGGCGAAACATGCGCGCTCTCGATAAGCCGAGCCATGCGTGATTTCACCACCCGCAAGCACTATGCGGGTGTTCACAAGGTTGACCTGATGGTCAATGGCAGGCTGGCGGCCGAGGCCTCTTTCGAACTGCTGATATGAGGCTGGCGAGAGCGTCCCTCAAGCCGCCGGGAAAATCTTCGCACGGCGAATGATGACGGAACCGCGATCGCCTGCCGCGACATCGTTTTCCGGCGGCACGTCGAATTCCAGGAGATCGCCGCCATCGGTACTGGCGATCACCCGCCGCTCGCCTGCCCGGTCGAGAACCCGCGAAACCGAGGCTGGAATGCCCTCGTGCAGATCTTCCCATTCCAGATCGGAGGGACGGGCATAGATCTCGACAGCGCCATCCGCCTGACCGTAGGAGAAGGGCAGTTCGTTGTCACCGACATAGACCTTGCCGCCGCGCGCCACGCCGGACACACGGTTGGCATCGCCGAGAAAGCGCATGACGAAGGCGCTGTTCGGCTGGCGGCAGACTTCCTTCGGCGTGCCCTGTTGCACGATCTCGCCCTGATTGAGGATGACGACGCGGTCAGCGAGATCAAGTGCCTCTTCCTGATCATGCGTCACGAAAATCGTTGTAATGCCCAGTGCATCGTGAATTTCACGCAGCCAGCGGCGCAGGTCGCGGCGCACATTGGCATCCAGCGCACCGAAGGGCTCATCCAGTAGAAGCACTTTGGGATCGACCGAAAGCGCACGGGCCAGCGCCACACGCTGCCGCTGCCCACCGGAAATCTGCGCCGGGAAACGGTCGCCCAGACCGTCGAGCTTGACCAGGTTCAACAGTTCCTTGACCCGCGCATCGATCGCCGCTTTGTCGCGCTTCACCTTCGACACCTTCATGCCGAACGCGATGTTTTCATGCAGCGTCATATGCGGAAAAAGTGCGTAGTGCTGGAACACGAAACCGACGCCGCGATCGCGCACCGGAATATTGGTGGCGTCTTCGTCTCCAAAAAAGATGCGGCCGCCATCGCTATATTCGAGACCCGCGACCATGCGCAAAATCGTGGTTTTTCCGGAGCCGGAAGGGCCGAGCAGCGCCAGAAGCTCGCCACTTTCAATATCGAGCGAGACATCGCGCACCGCGCGGAACGTGTCGAAGGTCTTCACCACATTTTCGAGGCGGATTTTCATGGGAATCAGGTCTCCGTGGCGATGGCGGCACCGCCGCTGGTCTTCTTGGCCCCGCGCCCCGCACCACGCCCTTCCAGCGCTACCTTGGCGATGATGGTGACGACGGCGAGCAAAGCGAGGATGGAGGCTGACGCGAAGGCGCCGGCCGTCTGGTAGTCATGGTAGAGAAGCTCGATATGCAGCGGCAGCGTGTTGGTCTGGCCGCGAATATTGCCTGATACGACCGAAACCGCGCCGAATTCGCCCATGACGCGGGCGTTGCACAGAACGACGCCGTAGAGCAGCGCCCATTTGATATTCGGTAGCGTCACCGAAAAGAAGGTGCGCCAGCCGGATGCGCCAAGCGAGGTCGCTGCCTCCTCGAGATCACGGCCCTGCGCCTGCATCAATGGGATCAGCTCGCGCGCCACAAAGGGTGCCGTGACGAACATCGACGCGATGACGATGCCGGGTAGTGCAAAGAGTATCTTGATATTGTGCGCATCGAGGAACGGCCCAAACAGCCCCTGCAGCCCGTAAACGAAGAGATAGGCGACACCGGCGACGATCGGCGAGATGGAGAAGGGTATCTCGATCAGCACCAGCAGGAAGCGCCGGCCGGGAAAATCGAATTTGGTGATCGCCCATGCGGCCGCGACGCCGAAGGCCGTGTTAATCGGCACGGCAATCAGCGCCGTCAGCACCGTCAGCATGATGGCGTGGCGCGTATCGGGGTGGGTGATGGTGGCTGAGTAAACCTTCCACCCCTGCGAAAAAGCCTCGACCCCGATGATGGTCAGGGGAGCGACAACCAGGAACGCGCCGATGACGAGCACAAAAGCGATCAGGCTGCGGCGAACCCAGGGCGCGTCACCGACGCGCGGTGGCTTGCGATGCGAGGAAATGGCGCTCATGTCTCAGCTCCTCACCGTATAACGAAGCGCACGCGCCTGCAGGTAATTGGTCACCGCCAGCATTACGAAGGCCGCGATGAGCAGCACGGAGGCGATGGCGGCGGCGGCCTGATAATCATATTCCTCCAGCCGGATGAATATCAGCAGTGCCGTAATTTCGGTTGAAAACGGCTGGTTGCCAGCAATGAAGATGATGGCGCCGAACTCACCGAGGCTGCGCGCGAAAGAGAGCGAGAGACCGGCCAGCAGAGCCGGCGTCAGAAGCGGCAGGATGACCTTGCGGAAGATTTCGAGATCGGAACCGCCGAGCGACTGCGCCGCCTCCTCCAATGCCGGATCGAGGTCTTCGAGCACCGGCTGCACGGTGCGCACGATGAATGGTAGACTCGTAAAGGCCATCGCCACCATGATGCCGAGCGGCGTATAGGCAACCTTGATGCCGAATTGCGCAAGCACCGAGCCGAACCAGCCGTTACCCGCAAACAGCGTCGTCAGCGCAATGCCGGCAACGGCGGTGGGAAGCGCAAAAGGGAGATCGACAATGGCATCGACAAGGCGCCAGCCGGGGAAACGGTAACGCGTCAGCACCCAGGCGAGTGCAAGTCCGAAAACGACGTTGAACAGCGTGGCAGCCAGCGCGCAGAGCACGGTGACCCGGTAGCTCGCAACAGCACGCGGCGACGAGATAATAGCCCAGTATTCGGCTGGCCCGAGGCTCGCCGCCTTGAACACCAGCGCCGAGAGCGGCAGAAGCACGATGATGGCGACGTAAGTGAGGGTAACGCCGAGGGACAATTTAAGCCCCGGCAGAACATTCCGCTTCAAACCCCGCCCCCATTTCATCATAAAGCGACCCGGCAGTTTCCCGCCGGGTCTTTTACCTGTTGCATATCGTCGTGATTAACGGCTGCCGTAGAGCGTATCAAGCGTTGCGCCGGACGCAAAATGCTCTTTCTGGATTTTATTCCAGCCGCCGAAGACGTCATTGACGTTGACGAGGCGAATGGCCGGGAACTTGTCCTTGAATTCGCCGACAACCTTTTCGTTGTGAACGCGATGGCCGAATTCGGCAGCAATGCGCTGGCCCTCTTCGGTGTAGAGGAAATCGAGGTAGCTCTTCGCAAGATCGCGCGAGCCGCGCTTGTCGACCACCTTGTCCACCACGGCGACCGGGAATTCGGCGAGCAGGCTGACGGAAGGCACCACGCCTTCAACCTTGTCGGCGCCATATTGCTTGGCAATGCCGCGGGTCTCGGCTTCGAAGGTGATCAGCACGTCGCCGATTTCACGTTCCACGAAGGTGGTGGTGGCGGCGCGGCCTCCGGTGTCGAAAACAGGGGTGTTGTCGAAGATTTTCTTGACGAATTCCTGAACCTTCTTCTCGTCGCCGTTGAACTTCTCCTTGGCGTAGGCCGTGGCGGCGAGATAGGTGTAACGGGCGTTACCCGAGGTCTTCGGATTGGGGAAAACCACCTTAACGTCGTCACGGGCAAGATCGTCCCAGTCCTTGATATGCTTGGGATTGCCGGCACGCACGAGGAAGGACGGGAAGGAATAGAACGGCGAGGCGTCGTTCGCGAAATCCTTCTGCCAATCGGCGGAAACGAAACCCTGCTTCACCAGAAAATCGACATCCGTTACCTGGTTGAAGGTGACGACATCAGCTTCCAGACCCTCAACGATGGCACGCGCCTGCTTGGAGGTGCCGGCGTGCGACTGATCAACCGTGATACCCGGATGCAGCTTGATGAAAGCCTCGTTCTCGGCTGCGAAAACCTCACGGGCAACATCGTAGGAGGCGTTGAGAATGGTGGTCGGAGACTGCGCCTGCGCCGCACCTGCAAAAAGAGCGGCAATGGCAGTGCCGATAATGAGAAGACGTTTCATGAATACCCCCGGAAAATCGAATGGTCGTCAACATAACGGGGGGCGGCAACGCCCGCGAGCAACAGCCGTGCGTTAAGCCGCAAGGGATTAGAAATTTCACCCAAGCAACAGCAATTCAAAAGGCGATGATTTCATATATGTCTGCAAGCCGGATTTCTTTTGCGTTGCGCAATCTAAAGGCGGTGCTCCGGAAAGAGATTACCGGAATGTTTGGTAAAATATGGCAGAACGTCTTCTTCACGCACCTCTTCCAGCTGTGCCGGTCGCCAGCGCGGATTGCGGTCCTTGTCGACCAGGGCCGCACGCACGCCCTCATAAAAATCATGACCCCGCAATATCTCTGTGCCAGCGGCAAATTCCCGTTCAAGGCATTCGATGAGGCTGGCGCTTTCCCGCCCCAGACGCAGCAGTTTCAGGGTTAGTTTGAGACTGGTAGGGGAGCGTTTTTTGAGAATTTCCAGAGTCTCGCGCGAAAACGTATCGTCACGCTCCGAAAGTGCTGCGAAAATCTCCTCTACCGTGTCGAAACGAAATGCCGCGTCGATGATCTCACGGTGTGCCGAGAGGATGCCCTCACCAGCTTCGACGGCATAAGTTCCGATTACCGCCTCGACACCATCAGGATCGAGCGCTTTTGATAGATTCTCCACCAAATCTGTAAGGCGCGCAGAAGGGACGAAACAATCGGCAAAACCGGCATAGATCGCGTCGGCAGCAGTGACCGCATTGCCTGTCAGCCCCAGCCACGTGCCGCATTCGCCCGGCGCTCTGGGCAAAAGCCAGGAACCGCCGACGTCAGGGAAATAGCCGATACCGGTTTCCGGCATGGCAAGCTTCGTCCGCTCGGTGACGATGCGGTGGCTGCCATGGGCGGAAATTCCGACGCCGCCACCCATGACGATGCCGTCCATCAACACGACGTAAGGTTTACCAAAGCGGGCAATGCGATAATTCAGCGGAAACTCTTCGCGCCAGAAATCCAGCACCTGCGGATCGCCCGCTTTGCCGAGATCGTGGATGATGCGAACATCACCCCCCGCACAGAGCCCCCTGTCGCCTTCTCCTGTCAGCACCACGCAGGAAACGTCAGGGTCATCCTCGAAACGTTGAAGCGCCTGAAGCATGGCACGAACCATCGGCAGCGTCAGGCTGTTGATGGCTTTCGGACGGTTCAGGTGGATGATGCCGGCCCCTCCCCGTCTCTCGATGACGACCTGCGTCTCCGCTTCCGTTGCAACTTCCAAGGTCGCCTCCTCCGCTACCGTTCACCAGCCCATCTTGGCGGCCCGGGCGCGATCACGCAACGTTGATCTTGTCTTTCAGGAACGTCTTTCGCTCAAACCGCTTTCACCCGCGTAAAATGCCTGAAATCCGCTTTCGCAATGCAGCATGTTTGCTTGACGCCCGGAAAATCATGGCATGTAATGGAGTTTGAAATGCCGGCATTGATTCCTGTCGAGCGTGTGCCGGACCAAGCGGAATGTCGCCTTGTCAAAGGCGTTGTCAACAGCAACGGGAGACGAGCATGCAGGTTTCGGAACAAGAGTGGATCAGCAAACGGGCCTATACACTTTGGGAAAAGGAAGGCCATCCCCATGGCCGTGACGCGGACCATTGGGAACAGGCAAAGCATGAATTTTCGCTGCTGAAGACATCGGAGGCGACCAAGCCTGCCCAGCGCAAGAAAGCAGCGCCGAAGACCGCTGCTGCGGAGCCGGAGGCAGAAGCCCCCGCAAAACCCAAGGCCCGTGCACGCAAGGCCGCAACCGCGAAATAAAAATGCTCTCGTGATAATCTGAACCGGTAAATGAAAAGCCCGACGAAATCTCGCCGGGCTTTGTCTGTTTATCGCGGATCGCAACCGGGATCACCGACCCGGCAACCGCCCTGAAAGTTTTCCGAGGCGGGCGCCCGGCGTGGATCATCCCACTGGCGGCGCTCTGGACGACGCTGGCCTTCGTCCTGATTTGGCTGGCGATCGCGATTGCGGTCGCGATTTTCTTCCTCGAACCGCGGACGGTCACCATCTCGACGTGGCCTGTCCTGGTTTCCGTCGCCCCGGTTTCTGTCACCCTGGTTCCAGTCGCCGTAACGGCGCTCCCAGCGGCCGTCATTCGGTCCACCGCCCTGACGCGGATCGCGCCATTCATCCTGGCGGCCATCACGCCATTCGTCGCGTGGACGCGGGCGTTCCCAGTCACCGCGCGGCGGCGGAGGCGCAGCATTCCAGTAACCGCCGGATGGCGGCGGACGACGCCAGCGGTCACGCTCGCGGTAGAAGTCACGGTCACGATAATAACGGTCCCAGTAACGACCGGCTTCGAAGGTGATCACAGGAACGCCGAGATCGCGGTAATAACGCGGCTCAACGTAGACCCGGTTCTGCCTGAACGTCGTCTGGATGTAACGACCGGCGACCCAACCACGACCGCTGACGAAAGAGACGTCGCACCACGGCGTATCGGACAGGCAGCCATGTACCGTCAATGGTGCGCCGACCGGGATCACGACGACGGCCGGATAGGCTGTGCTCGGACCGGAGCGCATATTCACATTCGCGGTGGCAAAGCCGCGAGTCGCGGCTTCGGCAAGTGCCGGCGCGGCGAGCATGGCCACCAGCGCAATTGCGCCAAACAGTTTTTTCTTCACTTACTTCTCCTCAAGCAAAAGCCCGCTTTGCCCTTGTCGGCGTCCATCGATTTCGATGCACGAGCATGCGTTCCACATACTGCCATGACTGGAAAATACGCCGTGTTCCATGAACGCAGCATGAAACAAATCGCAGCCCGTTTCAGTTCCACCTGCGGCAATGAAGCACCCGGGAATTTGCCAACGGAATGTGCCGCCGGTCTTGACTTCGGGGGTCAATCATCCGACTTCAATGCAACAGCAATATGGAGCAGAACCATGAGCGAAACCGCACAGACGACTGTCGACCAGAGCGAGGTGGATCGCTTCTCCGCGATGGCTGCGGAATGGTGGAGCCCGACGGGCAAGTTCCGGCCGCTGCACAAATTCAACCCGGTGCGGCTTGAATATATCCGCAACCGCATCTGCGATAATTTCGGCCGCGATCCGAAGGCGCACCGCCCGCTTGAAGGGCTGCGTGTGCTGGATATCGGCTGCGGCGGCGGCCTGCTTTCCGAACCCGTGGCGCGCATGGGCGCGGACGTGGTGGGCGCCGACCCTTCAGAAAAGAATATCGGCATCGCCTCCACCCACGCCCGTGAAAGCGGTGTCAGCGTCGACTACCGCGCCGTGACCGCCGAACAGTTGCTGGAGGCGGGCGAAACCTTCGACGTCGTCCTCAACATGGAAGTGGTCGAGCATGTGGCCAATGTCGATCTCTTCGTCACCACCTGCGCGAAAATGGTGCGCCCCGGCGGGCTAATGTTCGCCGCCACCATCAACCGCACGCTGAAAGCCCGCGCGCTCGCGATCTTTGCCGCCGAAAACGTATTGCGCTGGCTGCCGCGCGGCACCCACCAATATGAGAAGCTGGTTCGCCCGGATGAGCTTGAACGGCCGCTGGTGGCCAGCGGCATGGATATCGTCCACCGTACCGGCGTCTTCTACAACGTATTGCAGGACCGCTGGAACCTCTCGCCGGATATGGAAGTCAACTACATGATGCTGGCGAAAAGACCCGCGTGAAGCCAGCGCACCCAACTCTCCGGTCATGAACGACGGATGACGTCGCCCTAAGTGGTGGACGTCATCAAAATCGTAAGCAAACTCAATTCACATCATCGGGCAGCACCGGCAACGGTGCAATCTCGATGCCCTCGTCAATCAGGGCCTTCGCGTCCTGGGCAGACGCGTGGCCGATGATGCCGCGTTCGTCGGCCTCGCCATAGTGGATCTTGCGGGCTTCTTCGGGAAATTTATCGCCGACATCTTCCGCATTCGCGCGGATATTGGCGACCGCCTCGCGGATTTTTGCGATAGCCTCTTTTTTGGCCGTGTCCATGGCAAGCGTCTGGCGTTCGTCTTTTTTGCGGGCAGTAGAGACCGAAGGCGCCATCAGAAGTTTGGAGACCTGCGGGGAATTGCACATCGGGCACGACAGGAAGCCGCGCTGCAACTGATTGTCGAAATCGTCGCTCCCGGAAAACCAGCCTTCGAACTCATGGCCTTTTTCACAGGCCAGCGCATAACGGATCACGCCGCCTCACCTCCAGCAGGAATAACCGTGTCCAGTCCGAACTCGCGGGCATTGCGCAGATTGGGGATTTTCCCGCGCGCGGCAGCCACGAGAGACGTGTCGATTTCGGCGAAAATGATCTCTTCCCCGGCGCCACCGGCCATTGCCAGCACCTTGCCCCAGGGGTCGATGATGATGGAATGGCCGAACGTGACCCGCCCGTCCTCATGCAGGCCGGCCTGTGCGGCGGCAATGACGAAAGCGCCGTTTTCAATGGCGCGGGCACGCAGCAGAATTTCCCAGTGGGCTTCACCCGTCTGGCGGGTGAAGGCGGCCGGAACTGTCAGAACCTCGGCGCCGGCGAGTGCCTCCGCCCGGAAAAGCTGCGGGAAGCGCACATCGTAGCAGATCGCAAAGCCGAATTTCCCCAGTGGCAGTTCGGCAACGCGAGCGACAGCGCCGGGTTCATAAGCCGCACTTTCGCGCCAGCTTTCGCCATTGTCGAGATCGACATCGAACATATGGATCTTGTCATAGCTGCAGATACGCGAACCGTCAGGCGCAAACAGAAAACCGCGATTGGCAATCTTGCCATCCGGGCGGGCAATCGCTGTCGAACCGACATGGACATGGATGCCGAGTTCGCGTGCCAGCCGGGCGGCGGTCGCAACGATGATATCGCCATCGTCGTCACGTAGCTGGGCGCGAAGCGCCTGCCTGTCCTTCTGGAGAGCGCCGGTCATTTCCGGCGTCTGAACATAGACAGCGCCCGCAGCCGCAGCAACACGTACAAGGCGCTCCATATCGGCGGCGTTTTTCACCGTATCGACACCCGAGCGCATCTGAATGGCGGCAGCCTTAAAAATCATCACGTCCTCCGTATCGAAAATCGAGCCGATTAAGCGGCAAGCATAACGTCGAGTTTGCCAGCACGCTCGAGTGCATGCAGATCGTCGCAACCGCCGATATGCTGGCCGTTGATGAAAATTTGCGGGAAGGTGGTTCTGCCGGATTTCTCGATCATTTCCTGCCGGTATTCCGGCGTCGTCGTCGCGTTATATTCGGCATAATCGACGCCCTTGCTGTCCAGCAACGCCTTGGCGCGCGCGCAATAACCACAAAAATCCCGTGTATAGATCGTTACCGGTGCCATGTATTTCGAAGCCTCGCAAACGTGTGCTGAAACGCACAATATCCTCGTTTCATTCAGGCTTCATATAGGGCCGGAAATGGCCATTGCAAAGGTCAAAACGGTCACATCGGTGGCACCCGCCTTCCGCAAGACGCGGCTTGCCGCGCCCACCGTCGCGCCAGTGGTATAAACATCATCCACCAGCACCACTCGCTTGCCGTAAACATCGGTTTTTCGGCCGGGCGCTATTGCAAAAGCACCCCGCACATTGTCCTGCCGGGCAAGCGCGGAAAGCCCCACCTGCCGCTCGGTCGGCTTCACGCGCAACAGCGTGCCGGCAAGTAGCGGTTTGCCGGCGGCCTTGGCCAGATGCCGTGCGAGCTCAGCGGACTGGTTGAAACGGCGACGCCAGAAGCGGTGGCGATGCAGCGGAACCGGCACGATACAGTCGCAGCTATCAATCATTCCGTCGCTTGCCCGCAGCATCCACAGCGCCATGAAACGCGCAAGATCGGTCCGGTCCTGATATTTCAGCCGGTGCACGAGTTTACGCGCGGTTCCCTCATGGCTGGCAACAGCACGAAGACGGTTGAAAGGCGGTGGGTCGGCGATGGCTTGTGCGCTCACCACGCCGGGGCCGTGATCCCGGGAGAAGGGGATACCCAGAACCTCGCAAAAAGGCCGATCGATAAAGGCCACATCCCGCCAGCAATCCGCACACAGGGCACCCTCGCCGCCGGTCATGCGGGAACAGCCTGCGCAAGTGGGCGGATAGACCATGCGGAAGGCCGAGTGCAACACGCTGCGTGCCGCCATCGACACCGTCGCGGACTTCGACAGCAATCCCGAAAACAAATCTTCACCAGCGCCCATGAGGTTGACTTTAGCGCCGAACGGGTGCCTTTGCGAGAGAGATATGTTTCGGCCTCTGACCGGAAAAACAATGCCCGAAGCGGCATGACAGCAACGATGCGGCCCGCCGATCCCAAAGGCGCTACAGGCCGAGCAGGCACGACGATGGATATTCTCTTTGACCAGGCCCTGATCGAACAAAATCGCCGCCGGGCGTGGAACCGGCGTGACGACAAGGCCCTGTTTCTTCTCGACATGGCCGCCGACGAGTTTGCCGACAGGCTCGCCATCGTCGAGCGCCGTTTCGAGACCGCAATCGAACTGCACGGCGGGACGGGCATCACCGCCCGGCGCTTGACCGAGACGGGCAAGGTGGATGCTATCCGTCGTATCGAGACGGACACCTCCTTTGCGACGGATGGGAATCTGCCGCAGGTGGCCTCCATGGAGCATCTGCCGCTCGAAGAAGCCTCCGCCAATCTCATTGTTTCCCCGCTTGCCCTCCACCTCACCAACGACACACCCGGTGCGTTGATCCAGATAAGGCGGGCGTTAAAGCCGGACGGGCTGTTTCTCGGAGCCATTCCCGGCAGCGGCACATTGCAGGAACTGCGCGACGTGCTGTTGACGGCAGAAGCCGAGTTGACCGGCGGCGCCAGCCCGCGCGTCATTCCCTTTGCCGATGTGCGCGATGTTGGCGCACTGTTGCAACGTGCCGGTTTTGCGCTTCCCGTTACCGACGCGGAAACTTATACGGTGCGTTACGACTCGATTTTTCCGCTGATGCGCGATCTGCGCGCCATGGGCATGGCCAATCCGCTGGCAAGCCGCAGCAGAAAACCGCTCAACCGCGCTTTTTTCCTGCGGGCAGCGGAGCTTTACGCCGAACGTTATTCCGATCCGGACGGGCGGATCAGAGCCACATTTTCCATCATCTATGTCTCAGGCTGGGCACCGCACGAGAGCCAGCAGAAACCGCTGAAACCCGGTTCCGCCAAAATGCGCCTTGCCGATGCCTTGAAGACGACCGAAGTCAAGCTTTCCTGATAGGCGTAGCGCAGGCCTCAGATGTTGGCAAAAGTATCGGCGAGGAACTGGAATACCGCATTGATGTTGCTGCCGATGGTGGTTCCGCCACCGATGATGGCGGCGGAAATAATGCCGACGATCAGGCCGTATTCGACTGCGGTCGCGCCGTTTTCGTCTTTAAAGAAACGAATAAAACAATGCAGCACGGGATATTCTCCATCCGCCATCCGGTGCTTACGCTAACCGGCACTATATCTTACTAAAATCGAATTTATACTATGCCACGGGCGTGAGGAATCCGTTACCGATGATGGTAAACGATCAGCAACCGCTCTCGTTGCTATAGCCCGTCACGACACAGGGCATCTCCGGCATCGGCTGGGTTATGCTGCGGCGGATGGAATAGGTCTTGCCAGCATCGGTCTTCTTGATGGAGCCGGTGCTTATCACGTCGTAATTGTCGGAGAACTGCGCGACGCGCGTTGATGATTTTCCGGCAAGCATGGGGGTGACGATCAGGGAAAGGGCGATCACAGCCGTCCCGAAAAGCAGCGCGACATTAAGAACGCCGGTGCGACGGGATTTGTTGGAGTAAGACTGACGACCTTCCACCGTCTTCCAGAAATCCTCGTTCATAGCCAACCTCATACGCGCAGTTTACCGCTTCTTTAGCTTAACAATCTGCCAGAGGGTGCTGAACGATCTGTTAACACAGCCTCGTTTTGGCACGGCAAAGGGGAGTTGCGGGATGTTTTCAACAGGCTGAGGCGGATGAAACCCGCCAGTAGTTCGCTTTAAAGCAAATCCTGAAGGAAGGGGATGAGCGGCTCGTCGGCCGGCGGCATCGGATAATCACGCAGAGCCTGCGGCTTTACCCATTTAATTGCCTGTCCTTCGCGCCCATGGGCCATGCCTTCATAACGACGGCACACATAGAGCGGCATCAGCAGGTGAAAAGTCTCGTAGGTATGGCTGGCGAACGTCAGCGGCGCAAGGCAGGCAATCTTGGTCTTGATACCCAGCTCCTCGTCCAGCTCGCGGACAAGGGTCTCCTCCGGTGTTTCGCCTTGTTCCACCTTGCCGCCTGGAAATTCCCACAGGCCGGCAAGCGACTTGCCCTCAGGTCGTTGCGCCAGAAGAATACGGCCGTCCTGATCGAGAAGGGCGCAGGCGGCAACCAGCAGGATTTTTTTGCCCGCTTCGCTCATTCTTCACCAGCCTTGCGCCAGTAGCGATAGGAATAGGCCTCGGTGAAGCCGAATTTTTCATAAAGCGCAATCGCGGGCGCATTTGTGGAGACGACCTGCAACCAGGCGCTTTTGGCACCGCTGATGCGGGCCCAGCGCAGTGCTGACGCCAGCAGCTGCGTGCCGAGGCCCTTTTTCCGCTGCGACTTCTCGACATCAAGGGAAAGAATGCCGGCAAGGTCGTTATCCTGCACGCAGATAACGGTGGCGAGTGCGCTGCCCCCTGCTTCTTCGTTGATGAACAGGCCAAGGGTCGGCTTGATCGAACTGAGGATTTCAGCGATCGCCGGGCGCAGGGTCGGGTCGCCATCGCTGACCTTGATGCTCGCCTCAACAAAACGGCCAATATCGTGGCTCGGCAGGCTGACCAGCGTTTCCGGCAGTTCCATGCCAGCGAGATCGGCCGTCATGACCCTGACCTCCTCAACCATGGACCAGCCGTCCTTTACCAGAAAATCCTTGAGCTGCGGCGGCATCAGCGTCGTTTCGCGCACCACCAGCGGACGGCCGAAATCCTCGAAGCGCTTGCGCGCCTTTTCCAGCCGCACCGCGCAGTTTCCATAATCGGAAGGATCGAGCGGCACAACGCAATTGATGCGTTTGGATGGATGCGACCCCGTCAGGCGGATTTGCCAGCTACCGTCATAAATCACCGACGAGGCCGGCCAGGCCCGGAAGCTGACTGCTTCCAGACGGCGAACCAGCGGCAGATTGACGATTTTATTGTCCTGCATTCTCTTCGGCTCCAACGGTCAGCTCCGGTAGTCGCCGTTGATCGCAACATATTCCTTGGTAAGGTCGCACGTCCATACGGTGGCCTTGCCCTCACCGAGACCGATGTCAACCTTCACCGGAATGTCCTCCAGCCGCATCACGGCGGTGGTCTCCGCTTCCGAATAATCCGGATCGCGTTCGCCATTGACGGCAACGCGCACGCCGCCGAACCAGATGGCAAGGCGATCACGGTCGGCCATTTCACCGGATTTGCCCACAGCCATGACGACGCGACCCCAATTGGCATCTTCGCCGGCAACCGCGGTCTTCACCAGCGGTGAGTTGGCAATCGAAAGGGCGATCTTCTTGGCAGCGACATCGTTTTCCGCACCGGTAACGGTCACTTCGACCATCTTGCGTGCGCCTTCGCCATCGCGAACCACCTGCAGGGCCAGATCTTTCAGGAGATCGTTCAAGGCGGCGCGGAAGGAGGAAAGCCGCTCGTCATCGGCGCGTGCCACCTTGACCTGGCCGTCCTCAGCCGCCGCACCCGTCGCAAACAACATCAGCGTATCGGAGGTGGAGGTGTCGCTGTCAACAGTCACGGAATTGAAGGTCGGGCCGACACCGGCGGAAAGCAGCGATTGCAGCGCGGCCGGATCAATATCGGCATCCGTCACCACGAAGGAAAGCATCGTCGCCATATCGGGAGCGATCATGCCGGCGCCCTTGGCGATACCGTTGATGGTGACCACGACACCGCCGATTTCAGCGGTGCGGGTCGCGACCTTGGGATAAGTGTCGGTCGTCATGATTGCCTTGGCGGCTTCCTGCCAGAAATCGGCTTCGGCCATGCCCTGCATGTCGCCCAGAACCCCGGCGAACTTGGTAGCATCAAGCGGCTCGCCGATTACGCCGGTCGATGCCAGAAACACTTCATTTTCAGAGCAGCCGACGGCAGCGGCTGCGGATTTCGCCGTCAACTCGGTCGCTGCCTTGCCTTTGACGCCGGTAAAGGCATTTGCGTTACCGGAATTGACCACCACGGCACGCGCCACGCCGCCGCCGAGATTGGCGCGGCAGAAATCAACGGGGGCCGAGGGGCATTTCGATTTTGTGAAAACGCCGGCCACGCTTGCCGGCTTGTCGAACACCATCAACAGAACATCGGTCCGGTTCTTGTACTTGATGCCGGCCGCAGCCGTCGCCATGCGAACACCACGCAGCGCGGGCATGTCGGGATAGGATTTCGGAGCGAGCGGGGAAACGGCAACGGACATGGGAAAGCGCCTGAGATTCTGGAAACGGGGAAGGTTTGAAAGTGCCTGAGATGAAGCGGGGCGGCCTGTGGCCGCCCCGTAACATGGTTTTATTACTGCTGCGGCTGTGCCTGCTGTTCCTTCGTGGCTTCGTCGTAGCCCTTCTTCAGCGTCTCATCCATGATTTCGATCTTCTGGTCAGCCTTTGCCTTCTCGATGAGGGCAACGTACTTGTCACGCATGACAAGCTGACGAACCTGCGGCTCGACCTGCTCGAAAGCCGGCGGCGGTGCGATGCGCTTGTCTTCCAGCTTGATGACGTGGAAGCCGAACTGCGTCTTGACAGGCGTCTTGGTGTAGGCGCCTTTTTCGAGACCGAAAGCGGCCTCTTCGAATTCCGGAACCATGCGGCCCTTGCCGAACCAGCCGAGGTCGCCGCCGTCATCCTTGTTGGAGTCGGTCGACTTTTCCTTGGCAAGTGCTGCGAAATCCTTGCCCGCATCAAGCTGCTTGATGACGTCCTTGGCTTCGTCTTCGCTTGCAACCAGAATATGGGCTGCCTTGATTTCTTCTTCCTTCGGCAAGGCTGCGACTTCCTTGTCGTAGCGCGCCTTCACCTCTTCATTGGTGACGGCGTCAACCACATGCTTGCGGAAATAGGCGTTGTGCAGCTCACGGTCCTGAATGAATTCCATGCGCTTCTTGAAGTCTTCGGTCTTTTCCAGACCTTCGGCGCTGGCATTCTTCACGAGGAGCTTGACGTCGATCGCGCCGGAAAGGGCTGCGACCTTTTTCTGCTCGTCGGGAAGCTGCGCGAGCTGCGGATCGAGATTACCCATGGCGAGGTCGAGTTCGGACTGGTGGATTTCCAGATCGCCGACCTTGGCGACAACCTTGTCTTCCTGTGCAAAGGCAGGGAACTGGAGGCCGAGCGTGGCCACAATCACCGCAGCCGCAATTTTATTATAGCGCAACATTTTGAACCTTTCGGGGACAATGCCGGCTCCAGACATGGTTTCCGGCTCTGAAAAAACTTCCAAACACCGGATTGTGGCCATTCTGTAACGGGCAGAACCGTTGACATCATTTGCCCCCCCTCTTATCTGTCACGCAACCTCGCGTCCAGATACGTTGAAGGGCGAAGTCCGTCATTTGTTGCCGAAATCGGCGTGATGGAAAAAACCGCCTGCGAAAACGGAATTTCAGAAAGGGCCAGTAAGATGGTCAGCCTCGGCGGAATAGCCCGCAAATTGTTCGGTTCGGCAAATGAACGCCGCGTCCGCTCCTATAAAAGCAAGATCGCAGCCATCAATGCGCTGGAGGAAGCCACCAAGGCTCTTTCCGACGACGCGCTGGCGGCAAAGACGGCGGAGTTCCGCCAGCAGCTTGCGGACGGCAAATCGCTGGACGATCTGCTGATCCCGGCTTTTGCCGTCGCCCGCGAGGCGTCGCGCCGTGTTTTGCACATGCGACCCTTTGATGTGCAGCTGACCGGTGCCATGATCCTGCACCAGGGCGCCATCGCTGAAATGAAGACCGGTGAAGGCAAGACGCTGGTGGCGACCCTTGCGGTCTACCTCAATGCGCTGGCCGGCAAGGGCGTGCATGTCGTTACCGTCAACGACTACCTCGCCCAGCGCGACGCGGCCACGATGAGCAAGCTCTACCGTTTCCTCGGTCTGACGACCGGTGTGATCGTGCACGGGCTCGATGACGACCAGCGCCGCGAGGCCTATGGCTGCGACATCACCTATGCCACGAATAACGAGCTTGGCTTCGATTATCTGCGCGACAACATGAAATATGATCGCGCCCAGATGGTGCAGCGCGGCCACAACTACGCGATCGTCGACGAAGTGGACAGCATTCTGGTCGATGAGGCGCGCACGCCGCTGATCATCTCCGGCCCGCTGGACGACCGCTCCGATCTCTACAACACCATCGACGCTTTCATTCCGCTTCTGTCGCCGGAAGATTACGAAATCGATGAAAAGCAGCGGTCGGCCAACTTCTCCGAAGACGGCACCGAGAAGCTCGAAAACCTGCTGCGGCAGGCGGGCCTGCTCAAGGGCGAATCGCTTTACGACATCGAAAACGTCGCCATCGTTCACCACATCAACAATGCGCTGAAGGCCCACAAGCTCTTCACCCGCGACAAGGACTACATCGTCCGCAACGACGAGATCGTCATCATCGACGAATTCACCGGCCGCATGATGCCGGGCCGCCGTTATTCCGAAGGCCAGCACCAGGCGCTGGAAGCCAAGGAAAAGGTGCAGATCCAGCCGGAAAACCAGACGCTGTCTTCCGTCACCTTCCAGAACTACTTCCGCATGTATGCAAAGCTTGCCGGCATGACCGGTACGGCATCGACGGAAGCGGAAGAGTTCGGCAACATCTACGGCCTCGACGTCATCGAGGTGCCGACCAACCTGCCGATCCAGCGCATCGACGAGGACGACGAGGTTTATCGTACCGGCGAAGAGAAGTTCCTCGCCATCATCGCCGAGATCAAGGCGGCGCATGATCGTGGCCAGCCGGTTCTCGTCGGCACGACCTCCATCGAAAAGTCCGAGCTTCTGGCCCACATGCTGCGCCAGTCCGGCTTTACCGATTTCCAGGTTTTGAACGCCCGTTACCACGAGCAGGAAGCCTATATCGTTTCACAGGCCGGTGTTCCCGGTGCGGTCACCATCGCCACCAACATGGCCGGTCGTGGTACGGACATCCAGCTCGGCGGCAACGTCGAGATGCGTCTGGAGCGCGAGCTGGAAGGCATGGAGCCGGGTCCCGAGCGTGATGCGAAGGAAGCGGCCATCCGCGCCGAGATCAAGGTTCTCAAGGAAAAGGCGCTTGCCGCCGGCGGTCTCTACGTCATCGCGACCGAGCGCCACGAAAGCCGCCGTATCGACAACCAGCTGCGTGGCCGTTCCGGACGCCAGGGCGACCCCGGCCGCTCCAAGTTCTATCTGTCGCTTCAGGACGACCTGATGCGCATCTTCGGTTCCGAGCGCATGGACAGCATGCTGCAGAAGCTCGGCCTGAAGGACGGCGAGGCCATCGTCCATCCGTGGATCAACAAGGCGCTGGAACGCGCCCAGAAGAAGGTCGAAGCTCGTAACTTCGAGACCCGCAAGAACCTGCTGAAATATGACGACGTGCTGAACGATCAGCGCAAGGTCATCTTCGAGCAGCGCCTCGAGCTGATGGAATCCGACAATATCGGTGAAACAGCAGCCGACATGCGCCACGAAGTGATCGAAGCGCTCGTCACCAAGCATATTCCTGAAAATGCCTATGCGGAACAGTGGGATATCGCCGGTCTCAAGGCCGGTATCGCCCAGTTCCTGAACCTCGACCTGCCGGTGGAGGAATGGGCGAAGGAAGAAGGCATCGCCGAGGACGACATTCTTCAGCGCGTTACCGAGGCCGCGGACAAATACGCTGCTGAACGTGCGGAACGTTTCGGCCCAGAGATCATGACCTATGTCGAGCGCTCGGTCGTGCTTCAGACAATCGACCATCTGTGGCGCGAACACATCGTCAACCTCGATCACCTTCGTTCCGTCGTCGGTTTCCGCGGTTACGCCCAGCGCGATCCGTTGCAGGAGTACAAGGCGGAAGCCTTCGAGCTGTTCCAGTCGCTGCTTACCAACCTGCGTGAAGCCGTCACCGCCCAGCTGATGCGGGTGGAACTGGTGCAGCAGGAACCGCAGCAGCCGGAGCTGCCGGAAATGACCGCGCATCACCTCGACCCCGTAACCGGGGAAGACGAGATGGCGCAGGGCGTGCCGGTCGCTTTCGTACCGGCTGAGGACCGCGACCCGAACAACCCCGCCACCTGGGGCCGTATCGGCCGCAACGAAATGTGCCCCTGCGGCTCGGGCAAGAAATACAAGCACTGCCACGGCGTTTACGAACAGGCGTAAAAGCCAGGGCTTTATGCCAGAAATCGATCGCCCGTAACCTGCGTTACGGGCGATTTTGTTTGTGCAGGATCATTGCTGCTGGTCGGGGTGTTGACTGGTATCGGCACTTTCCATATGGGAGCCGGATCATCTTGCGGAAACTGCTTTCATGGCCCCTCGCGATCTTGCCGCCTATATTTTTCTCGCGATTACGTGGGGCGTGTCTTTCCTGCTGCTTCTACATGTCGTCGCAGCCTTTGGCTGGATTGGCGCAGTCACGCTTCGCTCGCTCATAACCGCTGTAGCCCTCTTTCTCATTGCGCGGGCGGCACGCCGGAAGCTGGCATTCTCCGCAAGCTGGCGCGCTTTCGCAATCGTCGGCGCAACGACGGTCGCCGGGCAACTGATCGGCCTGTCCTACGCGACGCCTCAGATCGGCACTGCGATGGCAGCCATATTGGTGGCGACCATTCCGCTTTTTTCAATGCTCATCTCGCAGATTTGGGGTCTGGAACGCCTGACGCGGCAGGGTATTGCCGGTCTCGTCATCGGCTTTGCCGGCATCGTCCTGCTCGTTGGTTTTCCCGCTGTTCCCGTCACATCCGGCTTTATAATTGGCTGTGCTGCCGCTGTCGCCGCCTGCATCTGTGCCGCATATGGCAGCAATTTTGCGAGCCTGCACCTCAAGGGGGTTGGATCCTGGGAAATCACCATCGGTTCCTTCCTGACAGGCGGCCTGATGACCCTGCCACTTCTTTTCGCGGTGCCCTTGCCCGGAACGCCCGATCTCGTCGATTACGGTTATCTTCTGATACAGGCGGTCGTCATGAGCGGCCTGACCTACATCACCTATTTCAAGCTGGTCTCCTCGATCGGCGCAACGAAGGCGATCAGCGTGGAATTTGCCGTCACCGTTGTGGCGGTGCTTGTTGGCGCCCTGGTGCTCGACGAACCCCTGTCGCTTCCCCAGCTGTTCGGTGCCGGCATCATCATTCTGGGCTGCGCACTGGTGCTTGATCTCATGCCCAAGAAAAAGGCCCCGCCCACGCCTTCGGGTGCATGAAGGGTTTGTTAGCGTTTTCCACCAATAGTCGTGTCGATCGTTACGGATCAGGCGGGATCGCGTTTGTCACGCGAGGGGAAAATGCAACCGGGCAAGTCAGACTATGAGCATTATTGGGACCCGTTGCGGGCACTCCTCATGCTGCTCGGCATTCCCTATCACGCCTCCCTGCTCTACAGCTACGCTTTGCCCTGGGACATCAAGGATTTCGAGACCAGCCCAGTCCTGACCGAGCTTGGGGCAGCGCTCGTCACCTTCCGCATGCCTTCGTTTTTTCTGGTGGCCGGCTATTTTTCCACCATGGTCATCGGTAGGAAGGGCAAGATGCCATGGCTCAAACAGCGTTTCCTTCGCCTTGGCGTTCCCTTCATCGTGGCCGTGCTTTTGCTTGGGCCATCGCAGCTTTTCCTGCTGAAACTGGCAGGTATAGTCAAAGGTGATATTCCCGCCGAACGGCTGCTCGCGAACCTGCCGGATTTACTGCTGCCGGGTGAGCAATGGATCATGCATCTATGGTTCCTACCCGCCCTTCTCGCCTATTCGGTCCTGCTTGCCGGCCTGCTGTTTCTGGCGGGGCGCCCGCCCCTCACCTATGCAAGAGAATGGTTCGGCAGGATGCGGGGTCAATATCCAGCCGCGTTTTTCGCAACGCTCTGCGCCTTCCCTGTTTTATGGGAGCTGACGGTTTACGGTTCGGGCCTGCTTGCGGGCAAAAATGGGAACAGCCTTCTCGTTCTCTATGAACGGGCCTCCGACCCTTACGCGCGTTACGTACCGTTTTTCCTTATCGGGGCTTTGCTTCATCGCGACCGAGCTCTTTTTCACCGCTTCCGCCAGACGGGCATCCTCACGGGCGTCATCGCGTTTGCCGCGATCGCGGCAGCGGTTACGCTGCGGCTGGAATATCCTTTTTCGAACTCGGCCCTGCTGGTACTCGTCTCCACAATCGCCGCCGTGGCGGCAAGTCGGCTGCTGATCGACATCGCCCGCCGCTTTTTCGACCGGCCAAGCCGGCTTGCCAGGAGAATGACCGACGCTTCCTTCACCATCTACCTGGTTCACCACCCGCTGATTTATGCCTTCGGCACCCTCTTCATCCTGATCTCGCTGCCGCCGATCGTAGAATTCGCCATCATCGTCGTTGCCACCACGATAACGGCCTATCTGCTGCATCAGGCGATACGCCGTAATCCGCTTGCCCTTTTTCTCTTCAACGGAATCCGCAAACCGAGGCCGGTGGCCAATATCGGCACACAGGTGCCTGTCTCCCAAACCCTTCGTTAATGATAAGGTGCTTATAATCCAGTTGCCTACTCAACTGGAAATGATGGCGTGTGGATTATGGCTATCCTCAACACGGCGGAAAAAGCTTTACCCGCAGGCCTGCGCGCTAAACTGGCGCCGCTGGGGGCAAAAATTGCCATCGTCGTTTCCGGTAGAGACGATGTCTCCCGGGCCCAGCGCATGGCGCTCGTCGCCTTTGCAGTGCGCATCATCAGCGCCGGTATCGCTTTCATCTCACAGATCATCCTTGCCCGCCTGATGGGCGAATTCGAATATGGCCTGTTCGCTTTTGTCTGGGTTCTGGTCATCCTGTTCGGCAACCTCTCCTGTCTCGGCTTTCACACCACCGTCATCCGCTTTTTGCCCGGCTACCGCCTGGAGGATGCCCATGACAAGATCATGGGTCTGACCTCTACGGCGCGCCTCTTCGCCATGCTTTCGGCAAGCGCGCTTGCGTTTTTCGGTTTCGTCTTCCTGTATTTCTTCGGCGAGCGCATCTCCGCCTACTACCTCATTCCGGTTTCGCTGGCGCTTTTCACCCTCCCGATGGTGGCGCTTGGCGATGTGCTGAACGGAACCGCGCGTGCCAACGGCTGGGCGGTTTCAGCCCTCAGCCCCACCTATATTATCCGCCCGGTGCTGATCCTGCTGTTCATGCTGGTGGCGATCCGTCTCGGCGCGGAAAAAACCGCGACGACAGCGATGCTTGTGGCCCTTTTGGCCACCTATGTCACTACGCTTTTCCACTTCGTGTTCATGAACCGCCGGCTCAACCGGCATTTCCGCAGCGTTGCCCGCAGGGTGCATTTCCGTCCGTGGATACGGTTTGCCTTTCCGATGTTCCTGATCGACGGCATCGGTTTTTTGATGACCAATTCAGATGTGGTAATCGTCGGTCTATATCTGCCGCCGGATCAGGTCGGCATCTATTTTGCCGCGGCAAAAACGATCGTGCTGATGCAATTCGTGTTTTTCTCCGTGCAGGCGGCTGCGGCCCCACGTCTGGCCGCGCTCATTGCGGCCAATGACAGGCAGGGGCTGGCCGGGTTCGCCAGCCAGGCGGCGCGCTGGGCCTTCTGGCCATCGCTTGCCGTTGGCTGTCTCGTGCTTCTGGCAGGGCCTTTCCTGTTGTCGCTGTTCGGTCCCGGCTTCGTACAGGGTTACGAGCTGATGTTCTTCCTCTTTGCCGGCTTCCTCGCAAAAGCACTGATCGGCCCGGGAGAAACGCTGCTGAATATGGCCGGCAAACAAAAATTGTGCGTAGCTCTTTATATTATTATCTTCGGTTGTAACATTATGCTCAACATGGTGTTGATTCCGGTCTATGGTCTGACAGGCGCTGCGGCAGCTGTCGCGATAGCAATGTGCATAGAAGCTGTGCTATTGCATATTGCCATTCGCCGCACACTCGGGATCGTCCTTTTTGCCTTCAACGATCCCCGGGCGGGTCAAGACACTGGGAAGGCGGTGTAACGATAAGCATGTCCAGCGACCCAAAGAATCCGGATTTTCAGGACCCGCGCATCGCTGCGCTGATGGCGTCTACGGAGCGTGACCGCCCCGTGGCCGACAGCAGCCGGCGCGTGGGACGCGACGGCCGCGAATTCTGCATCTATCCTGGCCGGCTCGGTTACGACATGCAGGAAGAACTCGACTTCCTGTCCAACCGCGTCATGGAGGCAAATGTCTTCTTCACAGGGCGGCTCCTTGCGCCCGCCATGCCGCGTATCGATGACAAGTCCGTGCGCTTCGCCCTTATTCGCGACGAGAACGGCGCTAGAAGCCGCATGCGCTTTCTGATGCCCTTCACCGTGGAAAAGCCGGGGTTTTCCATCGGTCCCTCCATCATCCGTGGCTGGGCCAACCCCTTCGGCCCTCTCGGCACGCCGCTTGTCGATACCGAAGGTGCCGCAGAGACGCTCGACAATCTTTTCGATGCGCTTTCCGACCGGGAAATGCGCCTGCCGAATGTTCTGGTACTGCCGGATGTACGGCTTGAAGGACCTTTTGCCCGGATGTTCAAGGCCATAGCAATCAGCCGCAACCTGCCGGTGACGACGACTGGTAACTATCAGCGGCCGATGCTGGAGAGCCTTCTGGACGGCGAAACCTATCTGCGCAATTCACTTGCGCCGCATCATTTGCGGGAAATGCGCAGGCAGTGGCGACAGCTCGAAAAACTCGGGGCCCTTTCCTACACCGTTACCCGGCAACCGAAGGACATACGCTACCGCATGGAGGAATTCCTGGCGCTGGAAGCAAGTGGCTGGAAAGGCCGCAAACGCAGCGCGCTGGTCAACGACCGCTATCGCGCCGCCTTCGCCCGCGAGGCAATCACAAATCTGGCCGAAGCGGATGCGGTGCGCATTCACACCATCGATCTCAATGGCAGCGCCATCGCCTCCATGATCGTCTTTATGACGGCTGGCGAGGCCTATACGTGGAAGACCGCCTTTGACGAATCCTATTCGCGGTTTTCACCCGGCAAACTTTTGGTGCAGAAACTGACCGACTGGCAGCTGGACGACGCCAATATTCTGCGCAGCGACAGCTGCGCAGTACCCGATCATCCGATCATGAGCCGCTTCTGGCAGGAACGGCAGGAAATGGGCACTCTTGTCGTCGGGCTTGCGCAGAACAGCGACCGTGACGTGCGACAGGTTTCCACGCAGGTGGACATGTATCGCAACACCCGCAACCTCGCCCGCAGCCTGCGCCAGAAAATCCTCTTCTTCGGGCGCAAGAACAGTTAATCCCGAAGGATGCCGCAGCATCCTTCGGTTTGGTATCGGACTATCCACGGGGCTGACGCTACGTCAGCGCGAGGCCGTCCGGATCATCTTGCACAATTGCGTCAGTGCCGCGTCATATCCGCCACCGAGAATATCGACACAACGACGGGCAAGCTTGATCTGCTCGTTTCGCGACATGTCGTTATAGGCCTGTATGGCATTGCGCATGCCACCGGGCGATACCGGCCCCGTGTTCCCGGGGTTTCCAGGATTGCCCGGATTACCGGGGTTCCCCGGATTGCCTGGCGAGCTGGAGCCGCCGATGCCAAGCCCGACACCAAGGCCAAGACCGCTCGATCCGCCCACATTCGCACCAACATTGGCATTGATGCCGCTGGAGCCGCCAACCGAAGCATTGGCGCCCGCACTGACACCGCTCGAGCCGCCGACGGATGCGTTGACGTCCGCATTGACCCCGCTGCTGCCACCCACCGACGCGTTGACATCCGCGCCCAGTCCGCCACTGCTTCTGCCGCCCACATCAGCGCTGGCATTGACGCCATTGCTGCCACCAACGGAAGCATCGACACCGAGCCCACCGCTGCCATTGCCGCCCACACTGGCATTCACCCCGTTCTCACCACCAATCCCGATATCCAGCGCATGGGCGTTGACCGGTAAAATCAGACAGGCAGACAGTAACAAATTGCGAGAAAGCGCCCTCATAATTTCCTCCTATGAGTTCTGGCTTCTCCCGCCCCGCGTGGAAACTCCACGCAAACATCATAATTCAATTAGCAATTGTGTATATTCTAATTTATTAGTGGTATCTAATATTGCTTTAACGCCACAACCGTCGGTGTACCGATACGGGACGGACAAACATCACTCCCCCCCTTTATTTCCGGCCCGCCCAAAGCTTTGAAATGACGCCTGCAAACGCACGTCATTGGACAGGAAAAATCAGCTTTGGGGTTGCACGCATGGCATTGACCGTGATAGACGCCGTGGCATTACCACCGTTGCCCCAATGGCGGAATTGGTAGACGCGCCGCACTCAAAATGCGGTTCCGCAAGGAGTGCTGGTTCGATCCCGGCTTGGGGTACCATTTCCAAAACCGCATTGATTTTCTTCGTTTTATTCCGGTCTTCCAAAAAGACCGGTCGATTGCGTGACGGCCATCAAGACACTCACGAAACTTTGCTCATTCGCCCCCCGAATATTACCGGGCTTTCATTTGCCAGAAGCAAAGGACTGGATTAGACGAATCCGGGAATACACCGTTGAACCGGCGACTTAATTTCGCCATCACGCCCGCCTTTTTGAAAGCCCGTTCGGGATATCTGCTTCTTCGTGAAGTTTGGGGAAAACATTATGTCCACTGCAACAACCGCCGACAACAGCCGCACGCTCGCCGCTCTTGGCGTAACGGCGGGAATGATCTTTACTGTCGGCTCCGCCCTCGGTTTCCAGCATATTGGCGGTTATACGCCGTGCGCATTGTGCCTTTTGCAGCGCGATCCCTATTATTACGCCATTCCGTTGGGTATTCTGGCCATAGCGACCAGCATCTTCAAGCTGCCGGTTCAGATCACGCGGCTGCTTCTCGCCCTCATTGGCGTGGCGATGCTGATCGGCGCCGGGCTTGGTGTTTATCACGCTGGTGTGGAATGGGGCTTCTGGGCAGGGCCTATCACCTGCGCCACGGGTGCGCCATCCATCACTACCAATGCCGGTGACCTGCTTGGCAATCTGAATGCCATCAAGGCACCCTCCTGCAACGACGCTGCACTTCGGGTGCTCGGCCTTTCGTTCGCCGGTTGGAATGTCATTGCAAGCGTTGCGCTTGCGGCCGTTGCCTTTTTTGGCGCGAGCCGGAAAAGCCGTTAAACGGAAAAGCCGCGTTGCAGTCCTCAAAGCATCAGGGCTGCAGCTCGGTATCCCAGTAAAGATAGTCCATCCAGCTTTCGTGCAGGTAGTTGGGCGGGAACAGCCGCCCGTTATTGTGCAAGTCCTGAACCGTTGGCTGGAAGGGCTTCTGCGCCGGGAACATGCCCGCCTGCTTGGGAAGCTTGCTGCCTTTTCTAAGATTGCAGGGAGAGCACGCCGCCACGACATTGTGCCACGTGGTTTCGCCGCCATGGGCGCGGGGAATCACGTGATCGAAGGTCAGGTCGTCCCGGGTGCCGCAATACTGGCATTCGAACTTGTCCCGAAGGAACACGTTGAAGCGTGTGAAGGCGGGGTTGCGGGTGGGCTGCACATAGGTCTTGAGGCTGACGACGCTCGGCAACCGCATGGAAAAGCTGGGTGACGACACCGCGTGATCATATTCTGCAATGATGTTCACACGGTCTAGAAAGACGGCCTTGATCGCGTCCTGCCAGGACCATAGCGATAAGGGATAATAACTCAGTGGCCTGTAGTCTGCGTTCAGAACGAGCGCCGGCAGGGCCTGTGGTGAAACTGCAATCGTCAAGGGCTTCTCCTGATCGATTCGGCATCTGCACTTGTATATTAGGTCCGTTGTTACAGGATTGTGAAGCCCATAAATGCAGCGGAGAAGAGCTTAATTTTTCAGCTCTAAAAACGTCTTTTTTGCGTTCCGGACAATCGGGCGGCGAGATAGTCGCCTGGCCACTATCTAGTGATGCGCCGCAGCGGCACCGAAGCGATTCGCCTGCCGAAGAACGCTATATTCGTTTTCACCCTCAATGCGAGATCAGTGATATAGTCAACGCGACGAACGATTGGGAAAGCAGAATGCGTATCTGTCGTTCTGTCGAGGGAAGGAAACGGCCATGATCTTGCGCAGGCACCAAACGGCAACGTTATGGAAGGGCCTGGCGGCTGGCGCCTTTGCCGTGCTGATGGGCCTGCCCGCTTCCGCTTCTGCCCAGCAATATCAGAATTTCGAAGTCACGCCGGATGGCCGTGGCGGTGCGCAGGGAACGATCGGCGGGCGCAATTTCGAGGTCTACCGCAATTACGACCGGCCGCCGGCAAGTCGCAGCAACTCAACCGATACGCGGCGTGAGTACCGAAACGCTGTGCCACAGCAGACATGCATCATAGATGCCGAGGGCCGCACCCGCTGCAAGTAAGCGCAAACGCACCCGTTTCCCCGCTGTTCTATCTCGCTTTAATAAAATTCGATTTCGCTAAAAAGCAATCTATCGACTTAAACGGCCCGCAACGAAGGGTCGCTATGTTGCCATGCACAAGAGACAACAACCGGGCAGAGGCAGAGACATGGCGAAGAGACAAATCCGTCTGGCAAAGACTTTGGCAGTTGCCGTCAGCGTGGCGGCAAGCATCGCGACAATGGCATCGGCCGCCCCGCTTGCCGGCCTGGCGCAGAACCCGACCGCATCGCGCCCCGGCCTGTTCATGACGACAAGCCGCCCGACAATTGCACCCATCGCCTTCGCAAAATTTTGCGACGACGCCGCCGACCAATGTGTCCGGATTGGCGATCGCGACAAGGTCGAACTGACCAAGCAGAAGCGCACGGAACTCCAGCGCATCAACGCCGAGATCAACACATCGATAATCTATACAAGCGAAGCGGACGGACAGGACGAATGGAATCTGAACCCCGCAAGCGGTGACTGTGACGACTACGCAGTGACCAAGCGGCAACGCCTTCTGCGCGCCGGCTGGCCCTCGGGCGCTCTGCGCATTGCCACCGCCCGCACCCCCACTGGCATAGGCCACGCCGTTCTGGTCGTCAGCACCAGCCAGGGCGATCTGGTGCTGGACAACCGCACCAACGTCGTCAAACCTTGGAAAGCGGTTGACCTGAAATGGATCAAGATCCAGTCACACGACAACCCGCGTGTCTGGCTGAAACTCTAGGTCTATCGCGCACAGGATAGTCATTTTCGAACACGAAGGGGGCGCTCCGTTCCTCTTCAATTGCCGCGGAACGCCTTGCGAAAATCGATAACGGCTTTCGCCATTCCCTGCTCCGGATAGCTTTGTCCGACAGGGCTTTGGCGGATGCCGCAGCCGTTGCATCGACCCAGGATTTACGGGCCTTGTGGCATTGGCTTTCAACGCTCTTGACCTCGTGCAAGAGAGACAGTATCGGCATCTATGCCTAAAGTGCTCAACTGGATTCGCGGTCGTAAACAGCCAGCCCCCCGCGACGACCGGAGGCGGCGCAGAATAGACCTCGGCGACAAATCTCCGTCTTTTCCGATCTATGCCATTGGCGACGTCCATGGCAGCCTCGATCTGCTTTTGCAGGCGGAACAGAAAATCCTTGCCGATCTCGCAAGCAATCCATCCCCCGCTCTGGTTATTCTTCTGGGCGACTATGTCGATCGTGGCCGGGATTCCTGCGGTGTTCTCCAGCATCTGCTGCAACCCCCGCCAGCGCCCCTGCGCCGCATCTCGCTTTGCGGCAATCACGAGCAGCTCTTCAGCGATTTTCTTGAAAACCCGCAGGACAACATGCATTGGCTGGATTTCGGCGGCCGCCAGACGCTTCTGTCCTACGGGATCGATATCAGCTACTTCATGGACAACGGCCGTCTGCGGCTTCGGCCGTTCAGGGATGCGCTGATTGGCGCGATCCCGCAGGCCCATCGGCAACTTCTAGTCAGCCTGCCGATCTGCGTCCGCATGGGACCCTATTTTTTCGTTCATGCCGGCCTGAAACCCGGAGTGCCGCTTGAGGCGCAGACCGATGAGGACATGTTGTGGATCAGGGAACCCTTCCTGTCGGAAGGGGCGGGACTGGACCTTCTCATCATCCACGGCCATACGCCGGCGCCGGAACCACAGACAGGTCCGCAACGGATTGGCATCGACACCGGCGCTTTTACGACGGGCAGGCTTACCATTTTAAAGCTGACGGATGCGGGGCCGCGACTTATTGCCTGATGGCGGGCCATGGTTGGATCAGGTTGTGCCAGCCAGAAGCATCGCAATCGCAATTATTTGCCCTTCAGAATATTGCCGAGCACCGTCATTTGCCGGCGGTTCCATTCGACAGCGTCAAGAAACGCATTGTTTCCCAATTCCTGCCGCTGGTCCCGGCTGGAAGAGAGCCGCACAATGGCATTGGCAAAGGCCTGATGATCTCCATCTTCAACGACAACCACGCCACCACGATATCGTTCTGAAAGCCCCCTCACACCCGTCTGGGTGCTGATCGTCGGGACACCCGCAGCCAGAGCATCAAGCAGTTTGATATTGATGCCCGTGCCAAGCGTGATGGGATTGATGGAAAGTGGCGCGCGCGTGAACGCATCCTTCAAGTTCTCCACCCGGCCAAGCTTGAGAACCCCCTCCATGTCTTCGACCTTGCCACATATGCTGCCTGCCAGCACCAGGCGGATGTCCGGACGGGCCGCCCTGACCAAAGGCAGGACACTGTGAAGGAAACTATTGAGAGAAATGACGTTTGCGTCGTTGCCTGAACCGAGAAACAGAAAATCAGCGGAAGTGAAGTCTTCCACTCTCTGGCCGAGATCCAGAATATGGCTCACCGTTTCAACCACCGGCGGCTCTCCTGCCAGCCGCTGCTTGAACGAACGTTCCTCTTCCTCCTGTATGGCGACAACGACATCGGCGCGGCGGAATGCCTTGCACTCCACGTCCGGCGGCACCGAGAACCAGTACCCAAATTTGTTGGCCGTGTTCACGAACGCCTTGTGACGATCGGCGAAGGAATCGTGCGTGTCGAGAATGCGAAGCACATCATCCGGCAGCCCAAGAAAAGCTCTCGAATGAAAAGCATATTCGACGATAACGGCGTTAATCCCGAGTCGACGCTGAAGATCCAGGACCTGCCGGCCTATTTCCGGATAATAGAACTCGTCGAGGTAATTGTAGAAACCGCTGTCGCGGCCAAGGAGCCGTTGAATTTTCCGACGGGTTCGAAATGCGGTCAACCCAATCTCGAACCTGAAGTCGTCGATGAGCCGTGCTGCAAACCCGCATGTTTCCCTGGACACGACGTGCATATGTCCGGCCCCAAACTCGACCTCATGGGCCGCAGGATCGAAATCAGCTATCATCGGAGTATCGACATAGACGAAATGCACTTCATGTCCGAGGCTACGCACGGCGCGTGTCAGCTGGAGAATCCTGTTCCGCGCACCCTCGTTGGCGGGAACGGCAGGGAATACGGAAACAAAAGCGACTCTCATGAAAATGACTCAAGGCTGCTTGGCGAAGGTCTCGAACACCTGAAAATTCCTTTTGGAAAGGTCCAGAATTTCAGGCAGCTTTTTCCCGACTTTTTCGCGAATCTCATCGGCCTGATCCACGAAATTGATCAAGGCATTCTTGATGCCATCGTCCGTATGGAACTTGGCGGGCGAAAGCAGTTCGGCCGCGGAGAGACCAAAATGCTGGTACAGCCCTTCGAACTTGCCCTGATACGCAATGCATATGACAGGAACGCCCTTGCCCAGCGCAGCGATCGCAAGATGCATGCGTCCGCTGACGAGGCCATCGAGTTTACCGGCAACGCCCTTTAGAACCGGGGCTGGCCATCTGCCATCCAGATATCGAACCCTGTCCGTCTGTGAAGATGGGGCAAGCTCGGTAATGGCCTTGAGGCAGGCCTGATCGCCCACGTCTTTCCGGTAGTCATGCGGAATGACCAGCCAGCAGACCGGTCTTGCATCGGCAACGAACTCCAGTGCTTCGGCCCCGCGCCTGATGATCGCCGCGATCTGCGCGCTATCCGCATTCTTGAACAGCATGGGATGTAGGTTGAAGCCCATGACCCTGTATCCCTCGGCGCGCTTTCGCGCGATCCACGAGATCGTATCTTCATCGGGTTCCGATGGGACAAGACTAAATGCAGAATCGGAAACCAGTGCCGCCTTCGCCGTGGCAAAGGCGTTCAGACGCTCGAGGGAAACAACGTCACGCACATTGAGCGACACCCCCGGATGAAGGGAGCTGTAGAACTTCGCCAAAGCGGGGTGCGGCGTTTCATTAAAACTGAAACCGAGGATAACGTTTTTGATCCCGGCGGCGGCGGCCAGATCAGCGCTTGCCAGAAGTTTTGCGCTGACCAGCGGATGATAATAGCCATCCATCACGTCGGCGCCGACAACGACGATGCAATCGTACTTCCGCACCGAAAATTGCTGGGCAAGGGCCTGGATGAAGTCAGGCTTTCCAAAGATATCGACGGTAACAAAGCCTCTCTGCAAAGCAGAGTCGCCAAAATTCGTTCCGTCAACGAGGATGTCTATCTCGACATCGGGATTGCTCGCACGGGCATTCTGCACGGTCGCCGTGATCATCGCATCATCGCCGGCGGAACCGAACAGGGTGATGGGATCACCAGCCACGATCAAAAGCCGGTTCAGCCGATCTCCGACATTGATAGGCTTGATGCTGCGCTTCAGCTCTTGCAGATCGTTGAAGAGTTGCTGGACCGCATTATCCAGATTGCGCCGCTCGTTATATTGCACCAGCTTCCGACGCAGTGGTGCAGGGAGTATTTTTTTCACGAGCTTGCGCATTTTCTTTCCTTTCGAGAACCGATTTTGCTCATGATGAGGGCGATGGCGGACCGGGCCTCGCTTCTCGCGGTCAGAGCCAAAAGCAACAGATATGCGACGCCGAACATACCACCAAGCAGGATGCCGGATACGAGGTCGCCCGCACCCAGCATTTGAACTTCAGGTCGCATCCACTGAACGAGCAGGAAGCAGAGACCGCTGGAACCGAAGCTTGGCAAAAGCAGAAGGAAAATTCTCCACAGCTTGATGCCGAGTTCCCGGGCGACAAAATAAAATGTGAAAGGCGTCGAAGTGAGCTGCCCGAAGACAAACACGATGACAATTTCCCGGATGTTTTCCGTCGGGACAAGCAATATCAACAGGATGGTAGAGATTGCCTTGACCGTCCCGGCAATCAGCACCTTGTCCGGCCTGCCGCGTGCGGACAGAAACGGGCCGTTTTGAAACTGGACGCATTGCAATGCACCCAGTAGCAGCAGCGGCCGCGCAACCGCGTCGGCACCCTGCCATTGCGCGCCGAACAGGACGTTGCAGATCTCTGGCGCCAACGCAGCCGAGAGCACGAAGATCGGTGTCGAAAAGATCGACGATATGGTGATGGATTGTTTGTAGAGTTCCGCCATGCGCTCCCGCTCGTGCGATATGCGGGACAGCACCGTCAACGAAACATCATATAGCGCCGCCTGAAGCAGTTGCATGAGAAGCTGATATAGCCTGCTGCCGACTGTGTAGAGCCCAAAGAGGGCAACCCCGTAACGCCCCAGGATCATGACGTCGATCAGCCGCGTGGCTCCGAAATCCACGATGCGCAGACCGAGAGCCGACGAGCCGAAGCGAAGCAATTCGAAAAAAGTGTCGGGCTTGAGCGTGGTGCCCGGAAGCCAGTGCGGTTTGCGCCAGAGCCAGATCAGCGTCACAATCGTTGCAACATAAGTCTGAACGACGAGGCTCCAGACGCCGAGGCCCATGATGGCGAAAGCAATTGCAACGCCACCGCCGATAATATTCGAAATGAAGGTTCTTATTGCCAGCGGCTTGAACGCGAGCGCACGCCGATAATTGACTTCCTGAAAAAGCGAGGCGGTGTTCAGCGGCAGCAATATGCAGATTGCCACGATGATCGGTGCCAGCCCTTCCACCTCGAACCAGCTTTCCAGTCTGGGCGACAGCAGACAAACAACGATGACAAACACCGTTGCCAGCGCAACCGACACATAAAATGGCAGATTGACGTCGCTTGGCTCCAGATTGCGCTTCTGCACGATCGCATCTGCGAAACCGAACTCGGACAGCATCTGGATGAGCATCAGAACCAGGCCCGCCGTGGCGACCATGCCGTAGTCGGTGGGGCTGAGGAACCGAGCAAGAACGATGAAAAGAATGGAGGTAAAAAGCTTTCCACCCCAGTTCTGGACGATGGACCAGAAAACGCCTGTTATCGCGGCGCTGCCTATCGAACTTGGCTCCGCCATCAACCTGCCGCCTGCAAAGCCGGTCGTGACAGCCCGACCACCGCAGCGGCCAGAAAACGATCGAAGTCCAGCTTGGGGAAACGGACTTTGCCGATATTGCTTTCTACCATGTGCTCTTTCCTTGGAAGAAACGCTTGCAACGGACCTGGTCCGTTGCCGGTCTAAGATGCGCGTAAGGTTCGGCTTTCCCTGCTTTTCGCCAGCACGTCTTCGTAGAGCTTCACATAGTTCTCACCCACCCGGCGCGAGGTGGATTCCTCGACGATATTTCCGAAATCGGCCTCCGTCGGCAATTGCTCGCGCGAAAGCGTCAACACCCGGCGAATGCGTGCGGCAAGGTCCGTGGCGTTGCCTGGTTCGAACAGCCAGTCGTGGTTGGTCTCGCCGATCAGTTCCGGAATGCCGCCCGAGGCCGCGCCGATGACCGGCACCCCCATCGCGTAGGCCTCGTAGATGGTGCGCGGCGAAGGTTCTGCCCAGAAGGAGGGAACGATGAGCACATCGATCTCTTCGAAGAATTCCTTCGGCTTTGCCCAGCCGACGAACTCGATCGGCAGGTCGCCGGCCTGGGCCTTGAAGCGTTCGATGGAATCGTCCATCGCGTGGCCGGCAACCAGACAGCGCCAGTTACCGTGGCCGATTTCCCTGAAGGCATCGACCATGTTGCCGACACCCTTTTCCGTGTTGATGCGGCCGATATAGCCGAAGGTCATCGGCTTGCCGGTTCGGTCGATCTGCCTGCGTGCGACCGGGTCGCCGTCCGGAACCGTGCAGGAATAAAAGATCACACGGCGCATGCTTTCCGGCAGGTGATGGAAAAGCCCGTGATCGACATGGGTTTTAAGGATCTCCGTGCCAACGCTTGCCACCGCGCCGATGTAGCGCTGCGTGAATTTCTTGGTGATATTCACCACCTGACAGCCGAGATGGATGTGTTCGCAGGGCTTGCCGCCCTTGAACATGGCGGCGTTACCGCACAGAAGATCATATTCGCAGATCGTGTGGACGATTGGAATGTTGCGCTTGTGCGCCGCCCGCCACACCAGCGTCGTCACATCCAGCAGCGAGTGCGTATTGAGAACATCCGGCTTGAAATCGTCAAGAACGGCTTCGAACTGCTTCTCGACGTTGAAATTCCATTGCTGCTTGATCTTCTGCATACGCCTTTGCTGCGGCGTATATTGCGGCCAGTCCTCGAGCCAGAAATCGTTATTGTGGAACATGCGGTAGACGCTGACGCCATTGCGCACCGTTTTGGGTTCGGCCTGCCGCTCTATGCAGGCGGCACCGACCTCATGTCCCATGGAGACGAGTTCCTCGGCAAGATGTTCGACCGAGCGTTCGCACCCGCCAACGATATGCGGCGGATAAAGGCTGCTGAGATGGAGAATTCGCATACGGATACGCTCTATTTCCTTATCGAAAATTTATGACTTCCGCTTGGCCTCGCCCATGTTCCCGGATACTCCGGGACCAATGAGACATGCGCAAAAAGCACAGAAGGCAGAGCAGATTTAACGCTTGAAAATATGAATAACCAAAAATCCACTTTCAAAAAGCACGGGAACTGACGGCATTTCAAGTGCTTTTTTTCGCGGCGCGACGAAAGTCATGCCGTGTTGCGAAAAGAACCTGTCCCGTGTTAGGCTCATTCTCATATGAAAAAACGTACGGGCGGAAGCGGTGAATTCTGTTTCGTCCGCATATAATATCATTAATTTATATATTTATTTCATTTCAGAAACATGGATTTGATGGCGAATGAAGATGCCAAAAACTTCCAGGACAATCTGACATAGTGAGAGGCGCCGCCGATATGATCGCGGCTGCTTTTATATCTCGCCGGAATGACCAGGAGACGCAGATGAACGGAAAACAGCCGATCACCATGGGCCACCTGACACGGCGCGGCTTGCTTTCAGCTGCACCTTTCGCACTGGCTGCCGCCACGGGCCTGCGCCCCGCTTTCGCGCAGACTCAATCCGTTTTTTCCGCCGGAACAGAAGCCTTTGTGGACAGCGTGGGCGTGTGTGGCCATTTCGCCCGCACGAACGGCATTTATCCGGAAAGCTTCGAGCGCATCCTGCCTGAACTGGAAGCCCTTGGTGTGGGCCACCTGCGTGACGAGGGACTGATTACCGCAAGGGACAGCCGCAACAGCCCGGCTTTCCAGCGCCTGCGCAGGATTGTGGCGGCCAACGTTCGCCTCACGATCATCTGTTACGACAATCTCAACCCCTACGTCTCAACGCCACTGAACAGGATTGCCGATTTCTACGACTGGTGCGACGGCGGCATCGAAGTTTTCGAAGGCAGCAATGAACCGACGCTGACGAAAGACCCGGCCAATGCGCCGCGCATTTCGGCAGAGCATCAGGCTGCACTTTTTGCAACGATCCGCTCAACTCCTGCCGTGAGCAACGTGCCGCTTGTCGCGCCAAGCTATATCCAGGCGAATACGGAGCTGGCGCTAAACCTGCAGAACGTATGCGACTTCGGCAATATTCACCCCTACGCCGGAATGGAACATCCCGAAACGACCGGGCCGGGGGCGCTCTCCAAATCCGTCGCCGCCTCGGCGCATATAGCAGCCGGCCGGCCGGTGCTCGCCACCGAGATCGGGTACCACACCTCACTGCAACCGAAAACCTTCCATTTTCCCGTCACCGAAGGCATCAAGGCGCGCTATATGCCGCGCACGCTCCTGTGGTCCTTCATCAGCGGCATCCGCCGGGCTTACATCTATGAAATGGTCTCCAGCTTTGCCGAAGACGAGACAAATCCGGAATCGTCCTTTGGCCTGCTGCGCCACGATCTGAGCCGGACCCCTGCTTACGGGGCCGTTCGTGCCCTTCTTGCGCTTTGCAAGGCAAGTCGGCAAACAGAGAAAGCGGAACGCAGCCTCGCTTTCCTCAACGATGATTCCGAAAGGCTTTCCCTGCGCCTGACAAGACCAGACGGCGCGCTGCTCGCCCCGGTGTGGCTTGGCATACGCGGCTGGCAATGGCCGGCGCGGATCGAAAATCCGCCAGCCGAACGTGCAACGGCCTTTTCGGTAACCGGCCCGCATAGCCAAGTCATCGCGCACCGGTTCGGCGATGACGGTTCCGTAAGCCAGCGGGTGATCGCAAGAGAAGGTGGGCAATACCGGCTTTCCATCAGCGACCAGCTTACGGTGCTGGAGGTTTTCTGAACGGGGTGCGGGCGAAAATTTCCGGCCGACAAATTTTGTATATCGTGTCAGCCTATTGCGTGATAGCCTTCTGAAATAGACCACTTTTGCTCGCTGCTGCGAGCGCAAAATATTACTGTATAAATTTTTTCTTTTTATAGATGATGACGATGCAAAAAATTGAAAAAGCGCCTGTTTCCGTGGCGCAGCGTCTCGATATTCTTCAAATGATGCGTGCCCTGGCGGCAATCATGATTGTCGCGCTGCATGCGCAGGTGAACTGGGAGTTTTCGCTCGTCAACCTCCATCTCCTGAGGCTGGGTGCGGGCGTCGATCTGTTTTTCGTCATTTCCGGCTTTGTCATCGTTTATGCCTCCCGGCCGTATTTCGCAGCAGAGGGAGGGCGCTCGGCCTTTCTTGTGCGCCGTCTTCTCCGCATCCTTCCTCTTTACTGGTTCGTATTGACCATGCGGCTCGCCATGGCCGCGGTCGCCGTTCTTCTCAGCGCCAAGGCCTTCCCGTCCTTGCAGGCCGTCCTCACCTCCTACCTCTTCATTCCCTATGACAGCATGGGTTATGGTGACGCCTATCCGTTTCCAATCATCGATCTGGGCTGGACGCTGAATTACGAGATGTTTTTTTATGTCGTATTCGCGGTTTTCATCTTCCTGCCGCTGGAACGCGCCGTGCTGACAACAGCGGCTGTGCTGCTCGCCGCAGTGCTCATCGGCTCCAACTTCAATCTCGCCTTGCCGTTCAGTTTCTGGTTTCAGCCCATCATTCTGGAGTTCGTGGCGGGAATGTTGCTTGCCGTGCTTTTCCTGCGCGGCGTGCGCCTGCCGCCCTTGCTGGGGATTGCGGTGGCCCTTTGCGGCGTGGCGATCTGGACGCTTATCGATCTGAAAAGGTTCGAATTCCAGTGCAATCCGGGCTGTTATTCCTATACCCGGCTGCTCGTTTTTGGCGGTGGCGCGATTTTCCTGATGGCCGCGGCAACCCTGACCAGGGGCATCTCCCTGCCCCGTTTTGCGCAGCCGCTGGCGAAACTGGGCGATTCCTCCTACGCGCTTTACCTGCTCCACCCGTTCATCTTTCGGGCATTCCTGGTTGCTTCCGGCGGCATCACCTGGCCGCAGGAGTGGAAAAATGTCGTCTATCTCGTCGTCGTCGCCAGCACCATCGCCATCGCCCACGCATTTCACGTCCTTGTCGAAACGCCCGCAAATATCTGGCTTCGTGACCGGCTGATAACACCCCGGCGAAAAGTCGCCGTGTCCTGACGACAAGGGAAAAGTCCTCGTGTCTGCTGTTAAGTATACCCCGAAGTTCCGTTCACAAGTTTATTTTAGCACTTGATCGTTAGCTAGGGCTGTGCGATTTAAAAAGAAAATTTTAGATGTTGGATAACCATATCCAGCATTTCAGCTTACTTAAAATCGTATTTTTTAAAAATTTGGAGAGTTGTGATGTCCCGCCTTCGTAATGGCTCGACGCTCACTGGTGCGGTATTGATCACCAGCCTCGGTCTTTTTTCCGCAGTCGCCAACGCCCAAAACGTGGAACCAGTACCGCCAGCTGCCGGGCAGCAGACGCCGCCGGTACAGACTGCGACAACCGCACCCGTGAAGGCCGCTGACGAAACCAATGCCGCATTTCTGGCCCGCGTTAACAGCGCCAATCCGGACACGGTTGCCCTTGCTGCCGCGGAACTGTTCAAGCAATCTCCGACGCAGGCAACGGTCAAGGATCTGGCCGGCATCGCTTCCAGCACCGATGCGGCAAACGCCGACATGACGGGAAAGGTGACGAACGGCTTTCCGATCATCGCCGTTTCCACCAGCGCGGCGCAGTTCTCCGAACAGGTTTCTGGCCTGATCCTGAGCGACTCCAGCCAGTTGCCCACCATCGTCGCACTGGCCCAGAAGGTCGGCAACAAGGACTTCTCCGAAGTTGTCGGCGAAGGTCTGGCGCTTGCCTATTCCACGGCGATGCAGAGGGGCAACACGATACTTGCCGCCGCAATCCAGTTGCAGACCAAGGGTGCCGGCGTGCCCTCCGATCTTCTGATCGCCTTTAGCGAAAATATTCAGGGAACGGCGGCCGGTCCGGCAGCGCCTGCGGCAGCTGCAGCTGCCGCCTCACCGATCGGTGGCGCCGGCGCTTCACCTGCAAGCGGCAACAGCATCGGCGGCTCGGGAACAGCGGGCTCACCAGCCGGCACGGCACAGGCCGGCGGCGGAGCCGCACCGGTTGGCGGTGGCGGCAGCGGTGGCACCACCGGCAGCGGCGGAACCACCACAACCAACAACTTCTTTGCCGCGCCCCTTTCAACCGGCAGCACCAGCACGCCAGTCAGCACAAGTCCCGTTTGAACCCGGTTTTGCCGCCCTGCCTGCGGGAATGGCGGCCGCCTGTCCTATCATGCAACCGAGACTTGGCGGGTGCCACGCCCGCCAAAAAGAGCGAGGCTGACAGTTGTTGCAAAGGCACGATCCCCTGACTATGGCCGATATCGACAAAAGCGGATTTACAGCCGACTTTATCGATATAGACGCCGTTCTTGCCACGGTCCGCCGACAGTGGCGCGTCGTCCTCGCCGCAGTAGCCATTGCCGGGACAATCGGTCTCGCTTATGCCGCGACAGCCGTTCCGATCTATTCAGCTTCGGCTACCCTTTTGATCGACCGCAACAACAGCCAGGTCGTCGAGCAGCTTTCGACGATCGGCGGCGTCGTGGAGGACGAGGCTTCCATTCTCAGCCAGGTCGAGGTCCTGCAATCGGAAACCATCGGGATTGCTGTCGTCGAAAGTTTGAACCTGACGGAAAATCAGGAATTCAGGGCAAACCGCGCCTCGCTTCTGAGTTCGATATTCGGCACCATCCGTTCGCTCGTCAACGTTTCGCAATGGTTCTCGCCGGCAAAAGAGGCCGTCATCGACGACGGCACGCTGAAGCGGGCGCTGTCGGACCGGCTGCTGGACGGTCTCAGCGTCAAGCGTATCGGCCGTACCTACGCGCTGGAACTGACCTACAACTCGACATCACCGGTTCTCGCCGCGAAGATCGTCAACGCCGTGGCGTCGGCCTATCTCGTGGACAAGCTGAACTCCAAATACGAGGCGACGAAGCGGGCCAGCGACTGGCTGTCCGACCGCATTGCCGAGTTGCGCCAGAGGGCACTCGACACCGACCTTGCCGTACAGAAATTTCGCGCCGAACACGGTTTGATCGAGACTGGCAATAACGGCCTGCTTTCCGATCAGCAACTGGCCGAATCCAACAGCGCGCTTATTCTGGCGCAGTCGGAAACGGCCAGGTCGCGAGCGCGGGTACAACGCATCGAACATATCCTTGCCACAGACGATGTCGACGCCGTCGTCACCGACATTCTCGAGAGCTCGGTTGCAAACGATCTGCGCAAGAAATATCTCGAATCCTCGAAGATCGAAACGGAAATCACCCGCAGGCTTGGCAGCAACCATGTTCAGGCGGTGCGTCTGCGCAACGAAATGCAGGAATACCGCCGGCTGATGTTCCAGGAAATCAGCCGTATTGCGCAAAGTTACAAGAGCGATCTGGAGGTTTCGGAAGCAAGAGAGAAATCACTTGCGGAGAGCGTTGCCAAGGCCACCAGCGTCAGCAACTCGGCCAGCCAGACCCAGGTTCAGCTTCGCGAATTGCAGCGGGAGGCGGAAACTTACAAGAACATGTATCAGACCTTCCTGCAGCGTTATCAGGAAGCGATGCAGCAGCAATCCTTCCCCGTAACGGAAGCACGCGTGATTTCGAGGGCAGTTCCGCCCAACATTCCGAGCAAACCGAATAAACCGCTGCTTTTGGCGCTGTTCATGATCATGGGCGCCGCGGCCGGCGGCGGCATCGCCATGTTTCGCGAGTTCCGCGACCGTTTCTTCCGCACCGGAGAACAGGTTCGCGACGTTCTCGGGCTGGAATTTCTGGGCAACACCCCGCTCGTCCAGAACAAGCCGGGCACGGATGTGTTGCCAAAGGGACAGGAGGGGCCGCCTACCGCCACACGCCCGTCCAGTGTTGCCCGCTACACTGTCGATCACCCGCTATCGTCCTTCGCCGAAACGCTGCGCAGCACACGGCTTGCGATAGATCTCGGCATTCCCCCGAAAACCGGCGCGCGGGTGGTGGGTGTCGTATCGGCGTTGCCGAGCGAGGGCAAATCGACGATCTCCATCAATCTGGCTCAGCTTCTGGCCGGACAGGGAGCAAGGGTTCTCCTGCTGGATGCGGATATTCGCAACCCGGGCGCCACGCGCGCTTTGGGGCGTCATGCTGCAGAAGGCCTGCTCGAAGTGCTGCTGGAAGGCCGCAATATGCGCGATGTGCTGCTGCACGACGAAAAGACGCGGCTCGCTTTCCTGCCAACGGTCGTCAAGCAGCGCGTACCGCACTCCTCCGAGCTGCTGACATCGGCGCAAATGTACAAATTGCTGGCCGAAGCGGGTAGCCTCTTCGACTACATCATCGTCGACCTGCCGCCTCTCGGGCCGGTGGTGGATGCCCGCGCGATGGCTGGCCGGATCGACGGTTTCGTCTTCGTCACCGAATGGGGCAAAACCGCCCGCAGGGCGGTACGCAATACGATTGAAAACGAAGTCCAGATCCGCAAGAAGTGTCTCGGTGTCATCCTCAACAAGGTGGACACGGAAAAGCTGAAGCTGTACCGGGCTTACGGTTCAAGCGAATATTATCATGCGCGCTACACGCGATATTACCATGACTAGGCGGGACGGAATGGCGGGCCTGCGTAAATTCTTCGCGGTCGTGCCCGTTCTCATCCTTTCCGTGTTTGTTTTATCTGTCGCCGCACAGGCGTTTTCCGAAACCCGGCGGTTTTCCGATGTCGTTGCCTTGGCAAGAATTGCCGACGACAAAAGCGGCCTGGCGCACGATCTTCTGGCGAAGACGGTCGATGGGCTGCACCCCGTCGTTGCGGAGAAAATCTGCCGCTCTGATATCGTCAAGGCCGGGTTACGGCTCGTTCTCGCAGATCTCGATGCAAATGGCCAAGATGCTACGTCGGAGGCCGGTGCGGCGCGTCTCGGCTTTGCCGAGACCTATATTCGTCACGCGCTCTCCTGTTTGCCTGCAAATGGCGATGTGTGGCTGCGTCTTGCCATGGTTCGTTCACTGCGTAACGCCTCGCCAATGGAAATAGCCGTTCTGATGAATTTTTCCCAACTTTACGGGCCTGCAGACGCCAACCTGATACGCGGGCGCTTCGTGATGTGGCAGCAATTTCCAAAAGACACGCTGCCTCAGGCCGATGCGGCCCGCAATGCGGACACGGCAATCGTCTGCGGCAAGGAGGGGGAAATTCTGCGCTGGACCCTGCGGAAGATCTGTCCGCAGCAGCCGCAGGCCGACATGAAACGCACCGTGCCGCTTCCGTGACATAGCGGCCCGCATCGTCTTTCTACCTTAGACATCGTCGCAGCAACAGTTATTGCAAAGCCGAAAGCCAATGTCGTCCATCGAAGCCCAATCAGAACCGCTATCCTCATCGCCACCGCGACCGGTTGCGTTTCCTGACTATTTCCGGACGGCCGCAATAGTCATCTTCTGGGCTATCTTCCTGCTTGCGCTTCTCAATCGCGGCGCAACTGAAATCGAGAGCCGTATCGTCGTCACCGTTGCAATTTATTTGTTGCTCGTGCCCGCCATCCTGCTGTTCGGGTCGCCCCGGGCTGGTGCAAGCGTGGCGCTTGTGGCGACCTGCCTTTTGCTGGGGGCACTCATCATCCAGATGTGGTTGCAATCATCTGTGCCGGGTATTGCTCCACCCAATCCCGCCTGGTCGACCGCCGCCATGTTTATGCAGCTCGCGCCCTACGCCACGGTTTCGCTCACCCCGGCGGATGATCGGCTCGGCCTGTTAAGCGCCGCCCTGCCCTTCGGCGCCTTCATGGCCGGCCTCGTCATTTTCGATACGGACGAGCGCGCGGCAAAAGCGCTGCGATGGTTCGCAATTGCCGGCGGATGGCTGGCACTGTTGTCAATCGTGCAGTTTCTGCTTTTTCCAGAAACACTCGGCTTCATTCAGAAGCGCTTCTATCTCGGCAGCCTGACCGGCCTTTTCGTCAACCGCAATACCGCCGCCACCTTTTTCGGTCTCATCCTCCTGACCCTCGTCGTAATGCTGCACAAACGGCTGACGGCTCCAGATTGGGGAATGGTCAGGGCACTTGTGGCAAATCGACTGACGGTGCCGGTCGGCCAGAAACGCCTTATCCGCAAGGCCGCCTTCATCGGCGTGCTCACTGCCTTTTGCTTCATCGCCTTGATGCTGACCGGATCGCGCGCGGGCATAGCATCGAGCTTTGCGGCACTGAGTTTCCTCATTCTTCTGACCGTCTTCAACTCACCCATCAAAACAGGCCGCAACGCGGCTGCCCTGCGTCGCAAGCGGCGCGGCACGAAGCGCCGCGCGGCGATCGTGCTCGCCGTTACGCTTGGCCTGTTCCTGCTCTTCGCCAATCGCGTGGCGCTTCGCATGGAAACACGGTTGGAAGACGACATGCGCTTCTGCTACATGCCGGGCATCGCGCGTGCCATTTCTGACAGCTGGCCTTGGGGAACCGGCCTTGCAAGCTTTACGGAAACCTATGCGCCCTATCATGCGGCGCAATGCGGGGTGGACGCCATCGTCACCCACGCCCACAATGTCTATGCCGAGGGCCTGCTGACGCTCGGCCTCGCATTTCCATTCTATGCGGCTTTTTTCGTGCTCGTCCAACTCGCCATCTTTATTCGCGGGGCGCGCAAACGCAAAAACTACCGTTACGCCTCCCATCTCGGCCTTGCCGGGCTGCTGCTCGTCGCATTGCATTCGACGCTCGATTTTTCGCTGCAGATCCCCGGCTTCGCAATGGCTTACGCCGTATTCCTTGCGCCCGTCGTCACGCTTTGCCTGAACCCACCAGGGGTTGGACGGGACCGTTCGCGGCGGCGCGGACTATCTCTAACCGATCCCGCAATGCCTGCCTAGAATCAGTCCGGATGGGCAGCAGCCTTCATTTCGCTGATGCGCAATAGTTGTAACGATTACAAAACCACACAAAGACGCGAGAATTTGGGCATGCGGATACTGCAAATAACGTCGCTGTTTTCTCCGGACCGGGTCGGCGGCGCGGAGATATTCGTGGAAGACCTGGCGCGCGGGCTGGCGGAGAAGGGACACACGGTGGCGGTGGCGGCCATTTCCCGCAAACAACAGGCCGTGGAGCTGCGCGACGATTTCGCCGTTTACCGCCTCGGACATACCACGCCGTTTTTTATCGGGGACTGGGAACAGCAATCCGGATGGAAGCGAAAATACTACAAGATCGCCGTGCAGCTGGATCCGGGTCTCGTGCGCCGGCTTGCCCGCGTCATCGATGATTTCCGGCCTGATGTCGTCAACACCCATTCGCTGTCGGAGCTGACACCACTGATCTGGCCGATGATCCGCAAGCGCGGCATTCCGCTCGTCCATTCCCTGCACGATTTTACCAGCATGTGCACCAACGGCTCCCTGTTTCACGACGGGCACATCTGCGACGGCACCAGCAAAAAATGCCGCGCCTTCTCCTACCTGCACCGGCGTTGCCAATGCGCCGTCGATGCTGTCGCCGGTGTCGGCCACGATATTGTCGAGCGCCATGTGCAGGCCGGCTTTTTCACCCATGTACCGGAAAACCGCCGCACGGTCATCTGGAACGCCATCGCGCCGCCAGCTTCACAGACACAGCGCATTCCACGCGCGCCTGGGGACCCGCTTGTTTTCGGCTATCTGGGCCGCATCGAGGCGCCCAAGGGCGCAGATCTCCTGATCGAGTCGCTGCCGCTCCTGCCGCCGCAGGGCTGGCGACTGGTCATGGCGGGCCGCGCACCGGGCGGCATCGAAGCCTACGAGCAAAAAACCGCCAACCTCCCGGTCGAATTTCCCGGCTATGTGGACGCCGATAGTTTCTTCGCCGGTATAGATTGTCTGATCGTTCCGCCCCTCTGGCCAGAGGCTTTCGGGCGCACGGTCGCTGAAGCTATTTTACGCGGTGTGCCGGTTCTCGGCGCCAACCTCGCCGGTGTCGCCGAACAGATCGGTCGGGACCGGCCGGAACGCCTCTTCACGCCGGGCAACGCCACTGAGCTTGCCGCCCGCATGACTGACGCGATGCGCAACCCCGCCATTCTCGCGGAAACACCGGAAACCAAAGCGCGCATTTCGCAGGGCGTCGCGCCCGAACGGGTAATCGGGGCATACGAAGCTCTCTATTCGGAGCTGCGCAGCGGCACAAGGGCATGAGCCGCAAGATTTCGCCGTGGGGACCTGACTTCTAGACGTCAGGTCTGTTCATGGAAAACCTGCACATAGCTTTCCGCCGCCTTCTGCCATGAATACAGCTTGCGGTTTTCATAACCCGCCTGGCGAAGATCGCCTGCCAGATCCGGCTCCTGAAAAATCCGCTCAAGTGCCGCGACAAGGCTGTCAGAGTCCGCGGGATCGAAGGTGAGTGCGCCCTTCCCGGCGATCTCCGGCGTTGCGGAACGGTTGGAGCAGACGACCGGACACCCCAGTTGCTGCGCCTCCAGCACCGGCAGGCAGAACCCTTCATATGTGGAAGGCACGCAAAGGCAGGTGGCGTGGCGGTAAAGGTCTGCCAGTTGATGGTCGTCTATGCCGGAAAGCCGGATCAACCGCGCCTTCAGCTCCGGATCATCTAGCACGCTGCCGATTTCCTCGGCATCGTCGCGGCCAACATGCACGACGTGCAAATCCGGCCTAACCTTGCCAATCACGGCAAAAGCCTTGCCCAGAAGCGCAAAGTTTTTATTCGACGTCGCGTTTCCGACCGCCAGTATGTAGGGCGCAGCAACCGGCGGCGGGCCGTTCAAACTCGCTGGATCGACATTCAAGGTGCTGTCAGAATGGATAGTCAGACTTTTTCCGGCAGCCGACGGATAAAACTGCGCCAGATCCTTTCGCGTCGCTTCCGATACGCAGGTGATCCGGTTCGAGCCAGCCATCATCAGTCGAAAGATCAAATCCGTCGTCAACGTCGCCCGCCAGCCGATCTGTTCGGGGATGGTCTTGAAATAAAGATCGTGAACCAGTGTGACGCGCCGTTTGCCGCCGCTGGGACTTCCGAAGGGATCTGCATTGAACAGCACATCGATGCCGAGCTTGCGGCAAAGTGCCGGCAACGTCATGGCCTGACGCAGCACATCAAACACCATAATACGCGGCCGCGGCGTCTCAATCAGCTGAAGGCGGCTTTCGCGCAGGTTTTCGGGCAGCTGTGCCCGCGTCCAGGGAGAACGCAGGATGTAGTCGTCCCGCGTCTGATCCAGCAGCCGCTCCAGCAGGCTGAAGGTCACGCGGGCGACGCCGGAAGGTTTGCCGCCATACTGGCTCGGCATGTTTACGAGAATACGCATCCTGACCCTTCCGCTTGCCTGCACTTTCTGCCCGAATTGATCACCAAGGGGCCCCTCACACTGCTTCCGACAGCAAAGCGGAAACGGACCGGCAGGTCTCTTCCAGCGAAAAACGCCGGCTCACATCCTCGCGGCCCTGCTGTGCCAGCCTTTCCGCCAGAGCCGGCTGCGACAGAATGCAGCCGAGTGCTGCCGCAAGCGCCGATGCGTCGCCCGGCGGCACCAGAAGACCCGTTTCGCCGTCCCGAATGATTTCGGTAACCCCACCACCGCGTGTGGCGACAACCGGCCGCCCGCACATCATGGCCTCGACCACCACCCGCCCGAACGGTTCGGCGACAACAGAGGTGTGGGCAACGGCATCCATCGATGCCATCAGCTCCGGCACATCCGACCGGAAACCGAGGAAGCGGACACGACCATCCAGACCGAGACGGGATGCCTGCTCGCGGATACGCGTCTCATAGGCGTCCTGCCCGAATAGCGCTCCGCCAACGATGACGGCCTGAACGCCATCCATCGCCGCGATCGCGTCCAGAAAGACGTGCTGCCCCTTCCATTCGCTCAGCCGGCCGAACAATCCGACAAGCGGTTCAGGACCAAGGCCCAATTCCGCACGCAACCGCGCAGCTCTGTCGGGATCGTGGGCCACAGCCTTTGCGGGGTCGAAGCCGTTATAAACGATGCGGACCTTGTCTCCCTGCCCGCCGGCTTCAACGAAAGCCCGGCCGGTTTCCTGCGAATTAACGGCCACCAGCCTTGCGAAAAGGCGTGCGAATGCCAGCGATGCATGGCGATTGGCGGAGCTGAAGGCGGGATCGGTGACTATATCGTGCAAAACCCAGACAAGCGGACGACGGCTGAGTTTCGCGGCAAGCGCGCAGACGAACAGCGCCTTCTGCGAATTGGCGCAGATCACGTCGTAATGTCTCGCCTGCTGGCTCAATTGCCAGGCAACGGCGACGACATCGGCCGCGCCACGCAGCATTGCGCCAAACGATGAATCACGGCGGATCGACAGCATTTTTTCGCCAGCTGATAACATGACCGGAGGCCGCCCGGCCGCTGCCAGATCATCAGCAGCACCACCGCCACTGAGAAAACACGCTCGCCAGGAATGCGGTCCGGCCTTGACGAGGTCCGTCAGAAACAGCTCGGCGCCACCCTTCTCTCCTGTGTGACTGACAAACAGAGCGGATGTCATGACATCACCTGTGAAGGACCAGAGCACCCAAGTTGCCATTGCCCTAAATTGCGGGCATGGACGGACAGCCCGTGAAAATGACAAGTGCACTTGCTAACGGCAGGGATAGCTTGACCGGCAATTTCAGTATAAGAACAACAATGCTTAATTGTGGTTAGAAAAAATAACATTCAAACCTTTATGCGGATAAAAATCCGATATACGTAAATCAAAAGAAAAATATTCTATCTATATATTTTAAAAGAAATCGAAGAAAAATTCGTGACGTATAATTTTACTGCTTTTCGCCGTCCCGTTTCCTGCGTTTTGTCCCCCTGCCTTTCGGCAGAGTTATCCTAGGGCCAGACCAGGAGAACGAACTATGACACCGCTCAAACGCAACATATGCATATATATGACCGGAACGGAAGAGGTGCCGGCGTGATCGGCGTATCGCTCGGCATCACCTCCAGAAACATCCCCACCATGGTCCCTTCCCTGAACGCGCTCTCACCCTTGCGCGCGCGTTTGACTGCGGGTCAGAATGCCACGATCTTCGTGAATGGTGACAGCACCGCCTATGCCGATGCGGGACCATTCCAGCAGTTCGCCATGATGCTTGGCGATCTGCACGACACAAGGGTTGTGCTGCACCGCTGGGCAGAATGGCAGACAAACGCCCCCACCGGGCCAAAGGCCTATGCCGATCCGGTTACGCTGCGCGCAGGCATGGGGCCAACGCTCACAGTCTATCTTGCGGCACTGCCAGGCGGCATGGCCGGTTACATGCTCGCGGAACAGCGCGCGGAGGCGCTGAAGATTCCGCGTCCAGACCTCTGCATCACGCATCATGGGCATAATATGCAGAGTTTCGAGACGCCGGGCGGTATCCTAAGCTCCGGACGAGCCGCCCTGCTCGGACCGCTTGGCATGATCGAATGGCAATGGCCGGGTGCCCCCCAACTCATCACCACCCAGAACCCCTGGCGCGATAGCACCGGTTACGACAAGGTCTATAATGCGATCCTTGACCTTGCCCGAGCGCACCCGGGCCTCACGCTGGTGGATACACACGCGGCATTTGTAGCGAGAGGCAAGGACCATGCGCTTTACCGCGACAACGTCCATCCGAACGATGCCGGATCTCATCTCGTCGCCCGAACCTTGTTCGGTTGTTATCTGGCATCGGCGCCCGATAACGTCTTTCAGACACCTTGTTGGCCGAAACTTCCCGCTGCCAATCTTATCGTCAACGGCGATTTCACCGATTGGACCGGGTCCGCTCCAGCGGGCTGGAGCCCGGCGGCGTCGGGTTCCGCCATAAAAACCGCAGAAGTCACCTTTTCTCCGGCCTTCGCTCACAGCCTCGGTTTGCGTGCGAATGGCAACCAGTCGGCTGCACTGGTTCGTTATTTTCGCAATGCGGAGGCCGCCGCGATGATCGGCAAAACAGTTTCATTTGCAGTGCTTTATAAAAATATCGAGGGGCAGCGTGCGCCCTATGTCACACTGGTTGCAAAAAGCGGCGGCGCAGTCCGGACGATAAGCTGCTCCGCCCTGCAATTCGGTGGTGCGAATGCCCTCGACAATAGCGGCTGGATGTGGGCCACAGCCAACGAGATCGCTATCGACCCGGATATCAGCCCCAGCGGATACGGTTTCTATGTGAGGATCATGCCGGCATTCGGCATGAGCGCGCCGGTTTCCAACGAACCGCTCTACATCCAGCGGGTAATCGCCGTCGAAGGAGCTTTGCCAAAAGGTAATCTGAGCGACTGAAAACCTTAGAAAATTGTCTTGCACGGCAACGTCATCAAGACCACTATTCATCGTCATCACCCTCTCGCCTCATGGTGATGACGCCCTCTCCCACAGGGCCGAACTAGGGTCCGCCAGTGAAGGATACAGGCCGGGAATGACCAGAAGCACAAATATGGCGGCATCGCATCAATCCCCGTTGCCGGGTTTCGTTTTGGCGATGCCTCTTTATCCTTCAAAAACCATACAGGTGCCCGGTCTCTTTCTGGCGATCTTCGTTTTTTCCATTGGCTTTTTCATTCAATGCAATGTGCTGACCAGCAATCTGGGCCTGCGCTTCCTCAATATCACCGATATGCTTGTCCTGATGACGCTGCCCGTCATCGCACTGCTTTACATTCGCTGTCTGACGCCCTCGATCATCCTGCTTTATCTCGTTCCGCTAACCATTTTTTTTGCCCTTTCGGCTGTCTTTGCCGACGAACGTGGCGAAGGTGAATTTTACACCACCGCGATGGCATATTTTTACGCGGTCTATTTTCTGTTTTTTGCCTATATGTTGTTTAAGGAGAACCTTCTCGATCTGTTCTGCTGGGGCATCTTCGCCGGCTTCATCGCTGTGACGATCCTGCTTTTTCTGGACATCGTCATTCACGACCAGCTCGCCTCCCTTGGCCTTTCTTTCATGTTCGATGAAACCGCCGTGCTGGCAGCTGCGGCAAAAGGCGAATTGAGCCCGTTACTTTTGCGTGTCGAAAAAGCGGGTGGAATCTGGCCGGTGGGCAACACAGCCGGACCTGCCTTTGCGTTGGCGGGTGCGGCAGTCGCCTATCTTGCCGAAAGGCAAAAACGCCCCGCGCTGTTTGCCGTATTTTTGCTGGTCTATCTGGCGAGCTTCACACTTACTCTCAACCGGTCCGGAGTATTTGCGGTTCTTGCCATCGGGGTCTATTTCTACATCAGAAATTTTTCCATCAAAATGCTGCTCAGCACCTATTTTGGTTTTGCCTTGTCCGCCCTTGTCATCGCAGCTGTTTTGCCATTGGGCGCTTTCGATTTTGCGGAACAGATCTTTTCGAAACGGTTTCTCGAGGACAGCAACAGCAGCAACAATGCGCAGGAGCGCTGGGATACGCTCACTGGCGGCTTTCAGGTGATGCTCCATCATCCTTTCGGCATCGGTTTTACCGCTCGATATGAAGAACTGTCGCGAATATCGAGGATCGGAACGCCGCATAGTGGCTTTCTCGCCACGGCCTATGCATCCGGCATAGGATTTGGCCTTCTCAGCGCCTTTGCGCTTGTTTACGCGATCCTCCGGAAACGAAAAGTCGGTTTCTTCGCCTATTCGGCGATCGCAATCGTAATCGTCTATCAATTTGAAGAGCTGAATTTCAATCCCGTTTTCATGGCCTATATGGGGCTCGTACTCGCCTATACTTTCATTGATCTGGATTTCAGGTTCTTTCTGAAAAATACGATGATGCGGATGGCAGGAATGGCAGAAGAGGACGCTTTGGCGACGGCACGGCTGACCTAAATTACGGCGAGGTTCTCTCGCTCCAAACCGCACATCCTTGCTGCTAAAATTTATTCCGTTTTCAAGTGGGCGCTTTAGGTCACTTCGATGATTTCAATCTCTTTGCCACCCAGGCTGACAACATCACCGGCAGATTTTCCCATCAGCACTCCTGCGACCGGGGAAACATAAGACATCGATCCAGTGGCCGGATCAGCTTCATCCTCGCCTACGATCCGAAACCGTTGCGTCCTCCCGTCATCACGGCTGAATGTTACCACGCTGCCGAAGGCAACGGTGCCATCAGCAGGCGGGCTCGGCATCAGCTGGGCGGTGCGAACGCGCTCCGCGAAATACCGAATGTCCCGCAGAGGATTGGCCGAAAGTCGACGTCTTTCATTGACGTCTTCGACGGCATTGGCCGTTTCGCAGGCTTCGCGCGCCAATTGCAGCTGCTGCTCCAGCGCTTTCAGCCCAGCTTCCGTCACCAGATTGGGATGAGGCGAAATCACCCGGTCCGGCAGAACCGTTTCGGCTGCGGTTTCGGCACTATCTTCCTTGGTAAAGGCTACACTCAATTCTGGCACTCCATTCCCGTGAGATGCCGCTTTGAGCATCTCCCTTGCCGTCCAATCCTGCCACCGCCCATTGCAATGCTGCAATAGCGTGCACCAGAGAAACCGGCCATGTACCCCTCATTTCTGGCTCTAACAGGAGGCTTTTCGCCCTGTTAGGGTATCGCCCAAGAGGAGTGAGAAAGCCAACGCTAACGGACAGGAGACGGTCAATGGCCCGGACAGTATTGAATGCGCTTGGAGAGACACTCTATTACAGCGACACTTCCACCGGATTTTTTTCCGCCACGGGTTCCGGACCGCTGCTGACAGGCACTGCCGGCAATGATTCTATGTGGGGCGACAGTTCCGTCAATGTGACAATGGCGGGCGGCACGGGCGACGATATTTATTACCTCTATTCCAGCATCAACCGCGCCGTCGAAAATGCCGGGGAGGGTATCGACACCATCGACACCTGGATGAGTTATACCCTGCCCGACAATTTCGAGAACCTGCGGGTAACCGGTGACGGCCGCTATGCCTTCGGAAATGAGCTGGACAACATCATAACCGGCGGATCCGGCAGCCAGACCATTGATGGCGGGGCCGGTAACGACGTGCTGATCGGCGGTGGCGGTGCGGATACATTCGTTTTTACGAGCGGCAACGGCACCGATCTCATCATGGATTTCAGCGCCAACGACACGATCCGGCTTAACGGTTACGGCATCACGTCCTTCGAGCAGCTCGTCAGCAATGCCACCCAACAGGGCGATAATCTCTGGCTGAACTTCGCCAACGGCGAGGCCGTCGTTCTTGCCGGAACGACCATCGACGATCTTCAGGCCGACCAGTTCGAGCTCAGCCTCGACCGATCATCCCTCACCCAGACCTTTGCCGACGAATTCGATGCACTTTCACTTCGCAGCGGCGATCAGGGGACTTGGGATGCCAAATATTGGTGGGCACCGGAAAAGGGAAGCTCGCTGACGACGAATGGCGAGGCGCAATGGTACATCAACCCCGCTTATGCCGGCACATCAGAGGTCAATCCCTTCAGCATCAACAACGGTGTCCTGACTATCACCGCCGCGGAAACCCCGCAATCGATCGCCAGCGAGGTTGAGGGCTATGATTATACCTCGGGTATGCTGAACACCTATTCGTCGTTCAGCCAGACCTATGGTTATTTCGAAATGCGCGCCGACATGCCGACCGACCGGGGCGCTTGGCCGGCCTTCTGGCTTTTGCCTGAGGACGGCTCCTGGCCACCGGAACTCGATGTCGTGGAGATGCGTGGGCAAAACCCTAATACGCTGATCATGTCCACCCACTCCAATGCAACGGGAGAACAGACATCAGTCATAAACAATGTCAGCGTGCCGAGCACGGAAGGTTTCCACACATATGGCGTGTTGTGGGATGCGGAACATATTACCTGGTATTTCGACGACGTCGCCGTGGCGCAGACGGATACGCCTGATGACATGCACGACCCCATGTATATGGTCGTCAATCTTGCTGTCGGCGGCATGGCAGGAACGCCGTCGGCGGTTGATTTCAGCGACGGGTCGCAGATGATGATCGATTACATCAAAGCCTATTCGCTTTCCGACTGGGCCGCGTAACGAAAAACGCCGGCAGTTGCGTTCAGAACTGCCGGCGCTTCAAACCTCAGCCTGTCGGCTGGGCCTTGTTCAGTTCAGTCATTCAGCCGCGATCTGCATCCGCTCAGTGTAGAGCGACATGAGATGACGCGCCGTTTCAAGGCTCGCGGGCTGTTCGGCACGGTAGCGGCGGCCGATTTCCATCATCAGCACGGTATCCGGCAGGAAGGTCAGCTCCGAGAAGATGCCCTGCCAGTCGATATCGCCCCAGCCGAGCGGCATATGCAGATCGCCGATGCCGAGAGCGGTATTTTCCTGGTCGAAATACGGCTGATAAAAGCCCTGCGGCCGGCCGAAAGAATCGTGGACATGCAGATGGCCGGCGACCGGCGCCATGGCACGAAGCTGTTCGCGAAAATCGAGCCCGCGATAGGTAGATTCGAGATAGGCGTGGCTGAAGTCGATCAGCGCCACGACGTTATCATGGCCGATGGCCTTAACGGTCTGGGCCACCTCGGCAGGCGTCTGGCGATATTGGCCGGGCTCGGTGGAGAAGATATTCTCAAGCGCGACCCGCACGCCATAGGGCTTGCAGAATTCCGCCAGCTCGAAAAGCGCTTCCCGCTCGCGGCTGTCGGCATCGGCCAGCTCGGCGATCTGGTCGGCACGCAGGGCGCCACTGTGTTGAACGAGGATGCCCGCGCCGATGCGATCGCACAGGACGGCCAACGCCTTGGCTGCATCTATCTGGTAGCGGCACGTTACCGGGTCCATGAAATTGGACGAAACAAGACCGTGCACCGTATAGCGGAAGTCGAATTCTTTGGCGAGCGCCACGAACCGTTGAGCGCGCTCCTCAATGATGCGACCGCCTGCGATCAGATCAAGGCTCGTTGCGGCAATTTCAACGGTGTCGCAGCCAATTTCGGCAAGCGCACGCAGATCGCTTTCGAGCGTGGCCAGTTCACCGTCGTCCGAACTGGCGTTGAAGCCGGTTCCAATAAGATTGCTCATTTCATCATCTCCAGGGGGTAAGAAAGGTCATGCGAGTTCAGGCTGCCGTACGGCGCGGCGCGCCGTATCGAACAGGTCCGGGCGGTCGATATTGACGTAGTCTACCCCGGCCAATGCGATCTCATTATGAAGGTTGGCATCATCGCCGCCATAATAAACCATGATTTCCAGACCCGCCTTGCGGCATGCCGCGACAAGGCCGGGCTTGCGCATCTGCGCAGGTGTGATCTCGATGATCGAGGCATGGTGAACAACCGCAGCCAGCGAAGGCGACTTGGCGATATCGAGCGTCATCATCTTGCGGAATTCCGGCGCGGCGGCGGCCAGGCCCCGGCGCATTTCTTCGGAGAAAGAGAAAAAGAAGGTATCGCGCACCATGCCAAGGCTTCGCACCAGTGCCGATACCTTGACGGGATCACAATATTTCAGCTCGACATAGACGCCGCAGCGGCCGCGCAAATGGCTGAGATAGGCATCGAGCCGCGGTACAGCCGCACCCTTGAAGTTTTCGCCGAACCAGCTGCCGGCGTCCAACGCATCGATCTCGCTCGACAGCATGTGGCCAATGGGACCCGTGCCATTGGTGGTACGATCCAGCGTTTCGTCGTGAAAGACATAAAGCACGCCGTCTGCGCTCTCGCGCACGTCAAGCTCGATGTAATCCGCTCCCTGCTGCAAGGCGAGGTCGGCGGCGGCGAAGGTGTTTTCGGGCGCAAAATGGTTGGCACCGCGATGGGAGACGATTTTGGGCATGGATATTCCTGTCAGTTTACGGCTTCCGGTTCACGCGCCGGAATAGTCGAATGGTGTGAAAGATCGGCATGCAGCCCGGCGATGCGGTTGCCGGCGGCGTCGAACACGAGCGTCAGCGCGGATTTGCAGCTGATCCCGACACGATCTCCCGGCGCGTGGCGTATCGTCTCGCCATATTCCAGCGCGTGGATCATGCCTGCGGGCGTATCGATCGTGTAGAATACCTCGCGCCCCATGGACTCGACGGTGGTAACCTGCCCCGCAAGCCGTGCCTCGGACGATGTGACGAGGGCGATATCTTCCGGGCGTAGGCCAAAGGTGACTTCGCCGTCACAGGGGGCATTGAGGTCGAGCAGGGCATCGCCAATCTGCAACTGCCCGCCCTGCGCCCATCCTTTCAAGAGATTCATTGGCGGCGTGCCGATGAAACCGGCCACGAACAGATTGTCGGGCCGGCGACAAAGATCATCGGGCGTGCCGATCTGGGCAATGGCGCCGTTGTTCATGCAAATGATCCTGTCCGCCATGGTGATCGCCTCGATCTGGTCATGGGTGACGATCAGCGTGGTGATCTTCAGGCGCTTCTGCAGGCTTTTCAGCTCGGCGCGCATGGTGATGCGCAGGGTCGCATCGAGATTGGAAAGCGGCTCGTCCAGAAGCAGGATGTTCGGTTCCTTGACCAGCGCGCGGGCAAGCGCCACACGCTGCTGCTGGCCGCCGGAAAGCTGCGAGGGCCGTCGGTCGAGCAACGCGCTGATCTGCACGAGGCTTGCCGCCTCCTCCACCCGTCGCGTTGCTTCCTCACGCGGAACATTCTTGAAACGCAACGGAAAGGCGATGTTCTGCCGCACCGTCAGGTTGGGATAAAGTGCATAGGACTGGAAGACGATGCCGACATTGCGGTCGCGCGCATCGATGCGATTGACGTTGTGGCCGTCGAAAGAAATCTGACCCGCGGTCGGCGCGTAAAGCCCGGCGAGCAGGAAAAGCGTGGTCGACTTTCCGCATCCGGACGGGCCGAGAACGGCGACGAATTCGCCGTCTTCGATGGAGAGGGTCATTGGTTGCAGAACGCGGGTGTCGCCCCAGCTTTTGGTGACATTGTCGAGGGTGATCCTGGCCATGGCGATTATCCTTTGATCCCGCCGAAACTCATCTGGGTGATGTATTTCTGCGTGAAGATGTAAATGATCAGCACAGGCAGCAGATAGATGATGCCTACGGCAGCGATCATGCCGTAATTCACGCCGGCGCTGTCCTGTGCCACGAAGAAGAGATAGAGGCTCATCGTCATCTGGCTTTTTTCGATGAGCAGCGTCTGGACGAAGACATATTCTTCCCAGCCACGCAGAAAGGTGAAGGTGGCAACCGCGATCAGCCCGCTTCTTACCTGCGGCAGAACCACCATGCGAAAGGCTTGGAAGCGGCTCGCGCCATCGGTGACGGCACTCATTTCGATGTCCCAGGGAACGTTATCGAAAAAGCCCTTGAGAACAAAAATTGGAAACGGCAGCTCAAGCGCACTCATGACCAGCACGACGCCGAAGAGATTGTTGAGCAGGCCCATGTAATGCAGCTGCACGAAGATCGCGACGGTGAGCGCGAGCGCCGGAAAGGCATGCAGCAGCAAAAGCCCGCGCAGCACGTTTTCACGCCCGGCGAAGGTGAAGCGCGACAGCGCATAGGCGGCCGGTGTGGCGACCAGCGCGACGATCAGCGTCTGGGACGCGGCAAACAGCAGTGAACTGCGCATGGCGGTCCAGACGGATGGCATCAGCGCCATGCGCGTGGTGCCGGTTTTCTCGATATCGCGGCTCCAGAGGAAACTGTAGTTGTCGATGGTCAGATGCGGCAGCACCAGCACGAAGGCGAGCGCTGCAACCACGGCACCAAATGCCAGCCACAGCAGCGCGGGATTGCGCAGGCGCGTGGAAAGAAGCGCAACCGCTATCGCCCCGCCATAGGCAAAAGCGACGATTGCGCCGCTGCGCCACAGCACAAGTCGGCTGAGATTGTCGTCGGAAGTCGTGAGCGACCTCACCAGCAGCCACAGGTAGGGCAGGAGAACCGGAATCGAAACCACCGTCAGGAACACAAGAATGACGGGAACGAAACCGGCGCGATGGGCAAGGCTGCGCCTTTCAAGACGCGTCCAGTCCGGCTTCAGATCAAGGGTATGACTGCTGTGGGCAGGCGCATGGGTGTGGGCGAGCGTCATCACAGCACCTCGATTTTGGCGGGAGCAAAAGTTGAGCGCATATTGCTGATGCGCCATTGAATGAGGGTGATGGCAACGCCTATCGCCATAAGGCCGAGCGCAAGTGCGGCACCATAGGCATAGGCGCCGTTTTCGAAGGCGCGACGGTAGATATAAAGCGGATAGGTCGTGGAATCGTAGACAGGCCCACCGCCGGTGATCAGCAGGATATATTCATAGGTCGTCATCAGTGAGAGCGCCTGATAGAGCGTGATGAAACGGATCGGTGCCGAGAGCGCGGGTGCGACGACATGGCGAAGCACACCCCATTCGCTGGCACCATCGACGCGCGCGGCATTGGCCAGATGCGACGGTATGGAGCGGATGGCCGATGTGAGGATGACCATGGCGAAAGACGCGCCGACGACACCGTTCGCCACCACCACCAGAAACAGCGGAAAGTCGTTGCGCAGGTTGAGAGCGGGTGCGCCGAGCGCGCCAAGAAACTGGTTGAGCAGGCCGGAAGACGTCGGATCGGCGATCCATATCCACAGCACGCCGTAAAGCACGGCCGGGCTCATGCGCGGCAGCAGCCAGAGGCCGCGAAAGAAGTTGCCTAGCCGGTCCGGTATCGCCGTGGTCGTAACGGCCAGAAGCGCGCCAAGCCCGATATTGAAGATGAACAGCGTTGCGCCGACATAGATCAGCGTCGTCAGCAACACCATCGGCAGGCGCACGTCGCGCTGAAACATGCGCTGGAAATTCTCGACCGTGAATTTGCCGACCCTCAGGTTTGCGCCCATGTCGGTGAAGGCGATCACCAGATTGACGACGATCGGGGCAAGAAAGAACAGGCCAAGCAAGGCGAGAGCCGGAGCCAGATAAAAGATCGGCCGGGCCGGGCGGCGCGCCCGAAGCTGAAATTGAGACATCACGATATACCGGTGGGAACGCGGAAAAGCCGCCCGGCAGAACCGGGCGGCATGGTTTCGGGCAAACTCAGTTGCTTGCGGCGTCGCGGATTTCGATCTCCGCGCCAAATTGCAGCTCAAGCTCGTCGGCGATGAAATCGACCGCCTGCGCGGCCGTCATCTTGCCGGTCTCAACCGCTTGCAGACCGCTGAACAGCACTTTGTTGTAGCTGCCGAACTTGGTGTGGTTGGGCACGAACTGCGCGTATTTCATCATCGGCGAAGCAGCGGAGAGTACCCAGTTGTCGCGGTATTTCGGCATGGCCGTCTGGGCGTTGCTGATGGCCGTATGATAGGACGTCACGGCGTGTTCGTTGTTGAAATGGGGCAATGTTGCAAGCGCCACGAGATCGGCGGCGATATCGGCATTGGCGCTCTTCGGATTGAGGGTGTAGAGCAGCGGATGCGACAGGTTGGCCGGTTTGCCACCTTTTTCGGCTGCCGGAGCAGAAATCCAGCCGATCTTGTTGAAATATCCCTTGCCGTCGGTCGGCCAGGTCGCGCCGTTCTTGTCGCCCACCTGCCAGGCAACCGCCCAGACACCCTGATGGAAGATGAAGGCCTTTTCCTGCTTGAAGGCCGTCTGGATCGCCTCCCAGCTCATGGCGGTATTGTCGACGGGCGTCACGCCTTCCTTGGCATTGCGCTCATACCAGCCGAGCGCCTTGGCCATTTCGGCCTTGGGGAACATCAGCTTTCCGGTCTTTTCGTCCATGAACTTCACGCCATAGGACTGGAACACCATCAGATAGTCGATACCGACATTCGGGCGGTGCAGCATGCCGTATTGTGCGGCCTTGCCGTCTACCACTTCCTTCGACAGGGCCGTCAGATCGTCGAGCGTGAATTCGCCGGCGTCGACCTTGGCCGAATTCCACAGAACCGGCAGGATATCGCCATAGACCCAGGGAGCAGCGGCGATCTTGTCTTCCATCGGCATGGCATAGCCGTCCTGCGCGAACTGGCCGATCCATTCATGCGGCAGGATGTAGATATCCGGCCCCTGCCCCACCGAAAACGCCTTCAGCGTATCGAGCGCGAAGGAGTCCCAGCCCTGCACGGCGCTGTTGTTGATGTCGATGACGACGCGTTTGTCGATGCCTGCTGCCTTGAACTGCGCGTTGATGATGCCGGCGGCAGCTTCGATGTTGGTGACGCGGCCGGGCGCATTCTTGTCGGCGAGCGTCCAGAGCTTGATGTTGATGTCTTCGGCAAAGGCGACAGCCGGCAAAAGCGCGCCGAGGGCAACCGTGGCCATCAGGGTGAGAGACTTGAACATGTGATCCATTCCCGTTGAAACTGATTATTTAATTAAGTTGCTTAATTAACAGCTTCATGACATTTCCCTAGGTAAAGCGCGGGAGAGTGAAACTTTGACTGAGAGACGGCAGGGCGGGCTGGCAGGCATTGGCGCAACACAGGGCGCGCTTCTGGGATATATCAGGCGCAAGGGGTCGGCCTCGCGGGTCGAACTTGCCGACTATTGCAGCATAACGCCGGCTGCCGTGAGCATGATGACGCGAAATCTGCTTGAGCGCGGTATCATCGAGGAAGGTGCACGCCGGCAGGAAGGCCGCGGCGCGCCCCATATCGACCTCACGCTCAAAAAAACCGTCGGTTACGCCCTTGGTGCGCACGCCAACCGTTATTCGGTGATGTTGACGCTGTTGAATTTCGGCGGAGAGATCGTTGGAGAATTGCAGATGCGCGGCTCCTATGACGCGTTTTCCGATGTCCAACGGGCGCTTCAGGACGGATCCGAAGAACTACTGACGAAAAATGCGATCGACAGGAGCCAACTGATCGGCGCGGCCATTGCCATGCCGACCCGCTTTCGCAAGGAAGCCATGTCGCTCGATCTTGCCGAAGAGGTTATTTCCTGGGCCGGGTCTGACCTTTCCGCCATGCTGCGCGAGGCGCTGCGTTGCCCGGTGATCATAGAAAACGATGCCAATGCCGCAGCCATGGGTGAACTGACGCTTGGCAATGCGGACGGACACGAAAATTTCGCTTATCTCTATCTGTCCGAGGGGATCGGCGGCGGCATCATTATCAAAAATGAGCTTTATCGCGGTTATCTCGGCAATGCCGGCGAGATCGGCGCCTTGCGCGGCCGCAGCACTTCGCGGCCCTCCTTCGAAGATCTGGCGGCATGGTGCGTGGAGCATGTGGGAGAAAAACCCTCCGGGCGCGCACCCGAGGTCTGGAAGGATTACCTCTTGCGCAACTCCGCCGTGTTTGAGGCGTGGCTGGAACGGGCGGGACCCGAGGTTGCGCGCCTCGCCTTCGCTGTCAGCGCCGTTCTGGCGCCCACGGCAATCTTTGTCGGCGGCACTTTACCAAGGATCGTACGACAGCGGCTGGCGGAATGGCTGGATTACGAACGCTCGGACCCGTTCGACGGCGCAAAGGTGATACAGCCGAAAATACAACTTCCGGATGTGGTTGCGACAGACCCCGTGGCCTTCGGTGCGGCGGCGATGATTCTGCACGGCGTCGGAGAAGTGCGTTAACGGCCGGAGCGCATGTCCCGGGAGAGGTCTCAGCCTAGATTGGTCACCATGAAATAGATCAGCCAGCAATGCCCGATCACCAGCACGGCCCAGGCCCATTTTGCAAGCCTGATATCGACATCGATGACTGTATTGCTGATTTCCGCCACGCGAAAAGCCTCTTCCTCAACCCGGTTCTCCGGCGGGCGAGATCTCAGCACCTTCCTGGAAACCGGCTCGCCCACGACATAAAGCCTGTCGTTCGCAAATGATGGATGCGGGTCGTCGTTGGCGCTCCCGTCAAGGGAAAGCACGTCGTCACCCGAGGCGCAACTCACCGCTAATAGCTGTGATGACACCCGCCTGTTACGCATGTTACCTCCATTGGGCATCACAAATCTTCCACACAATAAAAATAAAAAAATTCACCTGCTGCTCCCGACAAAGCCTTGGCTTTACCGGGCATATTTACGATGCGTGCAATACGCGCCGCGCCAGTTGAACCCCTTCTCGCCCCGCGCTTTTGCGCTCCCCCGGAAACGCATCGACATCAGCCCTGCCATTAACGTGCCGGGCTTCCCGGCAAATCGTGCCTTCCCGCGTAAGGCTTTACCTCCCGCTGGATCAGGAAGACGGACTTCTCCACCGGCAGCGGTTCGGCTGTCCGGTATCGATGAGACCGCTTGGAATATTCAAACCGGATCAGCCTGTCTTCGAACTTCCCCGCCAGAACGCGATAGCCGTTGACGACCTCGTTCAGTATTTCCAGCTCTTCTCCCCACAGCCAGCCACCGTAAGCAGTGCCCTCGTTGGAGCGCAGCACGATCTCGAAAAAATGCCCGCCGGCCGCAAATGGCATGCGGAAAATAATATCGAGATTGTCCTCATCTTCGTCGTCGCATGCCGACAGTCTGGCGTGAGCAACCTTCGCATGAGCCAGCGCCGAGACCGGATAGAACGGGCGCCCTTTGAACCACATGAACTCACACACCGCATAACCGACGTCGTCGGCACGCTGGTAAGGTTCAGTACGCGGCTCGAACGCCATGTAGCTTCCGTTAAACGCTATCAATTTCGAAAATTCCCGATGCCTGCCTGATGCATGATTGCTGTTTTCCACCCGTCATCCGCGCCTCTATTCACGACAATAGGCAAGCGGCGTCACACCAGCGTCAAATGGAACGCTAATGATGACTTTCAATTTCCCGGACACATTGTTAGATGGTGATTCATGAGGGAACGAAAGTGGCTGGGAACGCTGAACTGATACCGATCCGGCTTTTTGGCACCCCGCGCTGCGATGCGGTGCGGCAAGCGTTTTTCCCGTCCAAGGGCTTTGCCCTCACTGCCGCCCTGATCCTTGCTCCCAACCAGTCCCTTTCCCGCCAGCAGGCCGCATCGCTGTTGTGGGAAAACGTCGAGCAAAAAAGGGCACTCGGCAATTTGCGTCAGCTGATCCTGCGCCTCCAGAAGCTGTCGAGCGATGACGATGCCATCCTTCTGACAGAAGGAAACGACCTGAAGGCCGGAAAGCTGGCGCAGCGGACCGACCTTGCGATCTTTCTTGCCGGCGCGAGAGCAGAAGACCCGATGCAGCGGCTGCAGGCCCTGCTCGAATTCGGCGGCGATCTGCTGGAGGGGCTGGAGGCTGGGCAGGACCACCTTTATCTCTGGCTGCTGTCTGAGCGACGCCGTCTCAAGGACCTGTTCTTTTCAAGCTATACACCGCTTCTGGAGGAGTTGACGCGCTTCGGCCGCGCCAGTTCGAACAACATCGCATCGCTTGCCGAATGCGCGCTGAAGATCGAGCCGGAGCGCGAGGAAACCTACCGCGCCGCCATGGCGGCCTATGCGCGGGTGGGAAACACCAGCGCCTGCGAGGGAATTTTCCAGCTCCTGATGGAACAGCTTCGCCAGGAGGACCGCCCTCCGGAGGCCGAGACAGTGGCGCTCCGACGGCGGATACAAAGTCTGGCCTCGACGATAGTAACCCCCGCCGAACCGGATGAGGGTAGCCGCCGAAAACCGATGGCAAAACCACGCGTCGCCTTTAGCCGTCCGGTGCGGGTGGACGGGCTTGCGGTATCGCCGGTGATGAATGCCTTTGTCGAGGATGTCGCCAATAGTCTCGTTCGATACCGGACCTTCACCGTTCTTTCGACGCACAGCACCTTTGTAGCGACACACGACCGGACCGACGACAGTTATGCCATGTTGCGGGCGAATTACCGCATCATCTCCACGGTCTTCGACGATGCCCGCATGTCGGTAGCGCTGATCGAGGAAGCGACCGGGGAAATCGTCTGGTCGCTGGAGGTTGTGCTGACCGCGCGGCATATTCACGCCGCTTTTCGACTGCTGTCCAAACAGGTGGCCGCGGGGCTTGCCCGCGAGATCGAGCGGCTTCAGGTGGAACCAGACCGCAACCACAGCGGCGAGGCCTACCGGCAATTGCTGGAGGGCCAGCAGCTTCTGCGCGGCAAGTGCGACCTGCCGCTTCTTCGAAGAGCCCGCTCGATGTTCCGCAAGGCGGTCGATCTGGATAACAGCATGGCGGTTGCCCGCGCCCGCGTGGCGCAGAGCCTGCAGCTGGAATGGCTGATGCTGGGCGGCAACGACCCCCATTTGCTGCACCGCGCCAAGGCGGAGGCAGACGCCTCCGTCGAAATCGATCCCGCTCTTGGCGTCGGCCACTGGATGTGCGCCGTCGTGGCGCTCTACCAGCGGGATTTCGACATATCCGCCGAAAGGTTCTTCGAAGCCGAGGCGCTTGCGCCCAACTCCGCCGACCTTTTGCTCCAGCATGCCGATGCGCTCGCCCATTTCGGCGATGCCGAAACCGCATGGGAAAAGTTTCAGCAAGCCATCGACCTCAATCCGCTCGCACCCGACATCTACTGGTGGGCGGGCGCCAGCATCGCGTTCAAGCGTGAGGATTACGGCGCGGCAGTAGAACTGTGCGCGCGCATGGAAAATGACGAGCCGGCATTGCGCGTATTGACCGCGAGCCACGCGCTCCACGGTGATTTGGACGCTGCCCGGGAAACCGGCAGCAGGCTTCAGGAAAACTATCCGGGTATGACGGCGAGGGAGATCAGCAGCCTGTCCCCAGACCGAGACCCGGTAGCGAATGAAAAATTCTATAACGCACTTCGATTAGCTGGGATCAAATAGGAGTTATTATGTCCTCGCACTTCTTTATTGTCGGAAAAAAGGGTTTCGGCGTTCTCTTCATTCGCACGGCACCCCTCAGGGTTGCGTCCGTCTCGCATGAGACGATTGCCGCCTATGAAGCGAGCCATCCCGGTGTGGACGGTTACGCGCGCGTTGCTGCGGCGGCAAAATCCATGCTCGTTCGTCAGGACGGCCAGCCCGAAAACGAGCTGGATCAGGTCCAGATCCAGGGCATCGAAGCCCTCGTCGCCGGCGGCGCTGTCGTTTCCGAGGCCGATTTCGCCTTTGTCGGCGAAGTGATCGACGCCGGCTGGGATTTCAACCGCATGGTGCAGGCACCGATCGAATCGGCCCTGAAGGCTGTTGGCCCGGCGGGTTCCGTCACCGGCGAGCTGTTCGACGCCATCCTTGCCGACGATACCAACGCGGCGCCTTGATTGCGGCCCCGCAGCCTTGACCGCTGACGGCGTACATATTCCAGCGACAGCGGCTTTAGGGCATGCGGACGCTTCGTTCTTCGATCCCGAACTGCTTCGGCGGTTCGGGATTACACGCGTCGGAGACGTGACCGGTCTCGATATTATCGGCATACCCGTCTGGTTCGCGACGCGGCCCAATTCACGCGGACTGTCGGTCTCCCAGGGCAAGGGGCTTGTCGCGGAGCAGGCACGGCTTTCCGCGATCATGGAAGCGATCGAAGGTGCCGTCGCCGAAGACACCCGCAAACATATCGCCACTTTCGGCTCCATTCGTGAGATGCGGGACAAGGGCGCCCCTCTCGTTCCTTTCGAAACGATCGGCCGGGTCGACCCGGACACTCTTGATCTGCGAAACGAACGCGCCTGGGTGAAGGGAATATCCATACGCCAGCAGCAGGAGGTTTTTGCCCCCTATGAGCTGGTGGGCATGGATTTTCGCGCGGATTTCCCCTGGGACCGGCGGGCCTTCCTCATGAGTTCGCAAGGTCTCGCGGCGGGTTTCGACCATGACCACGCGGTTCTGCACGCCTTGCTCGAACTCATCGAAAACGACGCCTGCTTTCTCGTCGATACCTTCGAAACCCGCAATATCGCGCCGGAACCGGTCGTGCTGCCGATGGGTGTCGACACATCCTTCGATGCTCTTGTTCAACACCTTTCACATATCGGACTGCCGCCCCGCTTCTTTGATCTCACCAATACGCTCGGCGTGCCCGTAATAATGGCAAGCCTGCCACGGTCAATCCACGCGCAGGACGGACTTGCCACCCGTAGCGCTGCCGGCGCAGCGTGCCGGTTTGGCACCTATGACGCGGCAATTGCCGCGCTGCTGGAGGCGATCCAGTCGCGACTGACTGACATCAGCGGCGCAAGGGACGATCTCTCTCCTTTGCGCTACCAGCGGGATATGTTTGCGGCGGGACCGGCGGCATCCGAGGTGCGGCCGATGGACCGGACCCCGGTCAATCTAGATTTTGCGGATAGCGATCCGGCTCTACCTCGGTGGCGTCAGCTTGCCGAGCATCTTTTCGCCGCCGGGATCGACGACATCTATGCCTTTGCGCTGGAAACGGGCGTATCCGGTCTGCATGTCGTACGGGTTCTGGCAAGTGGCCTCACGCCCGCCGGCGGCGGTCTGCAACGCATATCGCAGCGGACGCTCGACCGGTTCCTGAACCTCGGAGGCCTTTGATGAAGCCGGTGGTTTTTGCAGGCCCGTCCATCCACGGCATCCCACGCGCGCAGATTTTAGGCCTCGATCTTCGCGGCCCGGCTGCCTGCGGAGATATTTTCGATGCGGTAAAGCAGGGTGCCCGGACAATCGGGCTGATCGACGGCCTCTACGGTGACTGCGCCGCCGTGTGGCACAAGGAAATCCTGTTTGCACTGTCAGGCGGCGTCACTGTTCTCGGTGCCGCCAGCATGGGCGCGCTAAGAGCGGCGGAATGCGCGGCCTTCGGCATGATCGGCATCGGCGAAATCTTTGAAGCCTATCGGGACGGGCAGCGTTTTTCCGACGCCGATGTGGCAGTCAGCCACGCGCCCGGCGAACTCGACTACCGCCCGCTGACAATCGCGCTTGTCGATGCCGAAGCGACGCTCGAAGCGTGTCGCGCCACTATTGCCCCAGAGGAACACGACGCCTTGCTGAACGCCGCCCGCAAGCTGCATTTTACCCGCAGGACATGGCGTGCAATGGCAACTGAAGCAGACCTCAACCCCGAGACCGCAAATTTTCTGGCCGGAAACGCGGTTTCTGCCAAACGAAACGATGCGGCCCGGCTTTTAGGCCTGCTTGGCAGCGGGGAATTGCCATCACCGCCGCCGCAATCGTGGAAATTGCAGAACACGGTATTTTTCCAGCAATTGGCCATGCGGCAGACGGCGGGAGAAAAAGCGTCTTGACCGCTGCCCCGCCCCTGTCTCTGGTGCCCGATTGCGGTGGGCTGATCCGGACAATAGCGCTTGCCCTGCCCGCAGCGTTTTTTGCGGGTGACAGGACTGACGGGGGCGTCTCTCCGCTCATCCCGATCGGAAACCTGCTTTCGGCTCTGCCGTCCGACGTCACGGCCCTTGTTCTGATCGATGGCCCCTGTCTCGCCGCCGCTCAAAGCTGGCTCAGCAGGCTGGCAGCCACCTGCACCGCAGAACTGTTGCCGCTCGATGCAACCAGCAGCGTTTCGCACCCGTGGATACAGGACGTGTTCCACGTTCGGACTGCTGATGGGATCGCAACCGAACTGCTTTGCGCATCGGAAAGCGCCATCACTGGCGAGCTCGCCAATCGTCTCGGGCTTGCTGCCAACGCTTCGTATGTCACTTTGCCGGGCGGCAACCAGCTGGTCGGGCCGGACTTTCGATTGGTGGGCCATTCCAGCCTGCAGGACGACAGGGGTGTGGCAAACAATGCGGTAACCGAACGGCCGCAACAATGGCAGCGGGTTCAGGCACTCGACTACAGAACCGTGCGCGATTTCGGATATCGGCCGGAAGACCTCGGCAATGCCTCGGCCTCAATCGCTCTTACCTTGGCAAAAACGTCGCCTCCGGCGATCACCTTCGGAAAAATCCACCAATGCGGTTTCCACGTCGACCAGTTCGTTTCGGTCACAGGTCTAAGACGCGATGGCCACCCGCTATTGCTTGTTGCCGATCCGGTGGCCCATGAATGCGATGCCCGTAACGCGATGGATTTGAAACGAAAACTGGATGCCTCCGTTCTATTGCTGGCACAGCAGGGCTTCGCAATCCTGCGAAATCCCATTCCGGTTTTACCCGCCATCGACACCAACAAATGCCTGCCTCGGCTTTATAACAACGTCCTTGTTGAAAATACCGTGCGCTCCGGCAAAGAGAAGCCATTCGTCTGGGTTCCGCATTTCGGTGATGTGGAGACGCTCGAAGGTTTCGACCGAGAGAACAGGAAAATTTGGGAAAGACTGGGCTTTCACGCCATCGGCGTGGCCGGCTGGAGCCATTTTGCCAGCCGAAACGGGGCATTGCGATGTGCAACAAAGGTGATAAACCGTCAACCAGCACAGCATACCGACGGAAAACAGCCTTACTTTATCAGTAACACCTCACAATACCCGTGGAAATTGTGTTGAATGTCTACCTTCAACAATATTAATTGATAAATATCCAATTTAAGAACCTCACAACTGGAGGAGTTCATGATGCAAGCCAAACTACCCAGCCCAATCGATGTGCATGTGGGTACACAAATCCGAATGCGCCGCAAATCGCTCGGCATGAGTCAAAGCGCGCTGGCGGGCCGGTTGGGCATTACCTTCCAGCAGGTCCAGAAATACGAAAAGGGTGCCAATCGCGTCGGCGCGTCCCGTTTGCAAGCCATTGCATCGGTTCTCGGCGTCGATGTCAGCTCTTTGTTCGCCAATGCGACGCCGGATGTCGGAAACGCCAATCCCGCCCTTGGCACGATCAACGCCATGCAGTCTTTCGTTGCGTCGAATGAAGGATTTTCGCTCAATCAGGCCTTTGCCCGGATCAAGAGCGCAACCGTGCGCAAGAGCATTGTTGCCCTCGTGACATCGCTTGCGGCTACCGAAGCGGCGGAAAATAACGGCGCGCCGGAAAACAAGAGCGACGATTGACGCAGGTGTGACGCTCGCGTGACGCTCGATGTGGTCGATAATGAACAACGCGGGATCAACGCGTTTTCATACTGTCGATTGTCGAGAGGGAAGCATGGCGTCTACCACAGCAATACTTGAAGAGGACAATGCGGACGAGATTCTGGCACTCGGAAGGATGGTGTCCTACCTTTGCCAGCGCTCCAAATCCATGGAACTGGGCATGTCGACCTATTTCCTCGAAATGGCATTGTTATCGCTGGCTCAGGACATCAATCTGCAGGGACTGCCACAGGCAGGCGCAGAGATGAATGGCAACGGTTTCGCACACGCCGATCTGCATTAAGCCAAGCGTGTCTGCAATTTATGCAGATCCGCAGGATGGTTCCACTTGTCTGCGCTTCCGGGTGGCTTGAAACCCACCGGGCGCAGATATTGGTATTATTCCCTCCACAAAATTTTATGGAAGCGTTTGTCGAGGCCCGGTTTTCACCGGGCCTCGATTTATTTCAGAGCAACGCCCGCCGAAACCCGGGAGCTGTAGACGAAACCGGCGTCAGGAGACAACCGCGCCCGGACCGGCCACAGCACCTGATGGTACTTTGCCCAGAATAATCATGCCGAGAACCTCGTCCTTCGTCACATCTTCCGTGCGGGCATGGCCGACCACCTTGCCGTTTTTCATGACGAATACCCGGTCGGCGAGATCGAAGACGTCATGGATATCGTGGCTGATGAGGAAGATGCCGATGCCCTGCCGTTTCAGTTCCTTGACGAGATCGCCGACCTGCGCCGTTTCCTGCGGCCCGAGTGCTGCCGTTGGTTCATCCATGATGAGGATGCGGGCATCGAACAGAATGGCGCGGGCGATTGCCACGGACTGCCGCTGGCCACCCGAAAGTGCCTTCACCGGCTCCTTGAACCGCCGGAAATTGGGGTTGAGACGCCCCATGACCTCGCGGGCCGAAGCTTCCATGGCGACATCATCCAATGTTCCCCATTTCGTCTTCAGTTCGCGGCCGAGATAAAGATTGGCCGCCGCATCGACGTTATCCGCTACCGCCAGCGTCTGGTAGATGGTTTCGATACCGTATTTCTTGGCGTCGCGGGGATTGCGGATATCGACATCCTCGCCGTTGATGAGGATATCGCCCCCATCCCGCCGGTATGCACCGGACAATATCTTGATGAGCGTCGATTTGCCGGCACCGTTGTGGCCAAGAAGGGCCACCACCTCACCGGGGAAAAGATCGACAGAGGCGTTTTCCACCGCATGGATACCACCGAAGGAAATGGAAATATTGCGCATTTCCACGAGGGGCGTGACTTGTTCCGTCATTGGGGTTCTCCTCGGTTCTTACTTGGCGCGGGCGCGGTAGATGGTGTCGAGCCAGACGGCGACGACCAGAACCACACCGACGACGATGCGCTGAAAGGGCGTATCGATGCCCACAAGCACCATGCCGGATTGCAGCGATTGCATGACGAGCGCGCCGAGCATCGCGCCCGCTATGGTGCCGACGCCGCCGGCAAGCGACGTGCCGCCGATGACCGCCGCCGCGATCGTATAAAGTTCATCCAGTTCACCCTGGGCATTGGTGGCCGCGTTGAGGCGGGCAGTCGAGATTGCCGCAGCGATGGCGCACAGAACGCCCATCAGCGTGAATATCTTGACCGTGACCCAGCGGGTCTTGATGCCGGCGAGTTCCGCCGCTTCCGGGTTGCCGCCGATGGCGAACACGTAGCGGCCGAAGCGCAACCGCGTGGCGATGAAGGTCATCACCGCGCCGACGGCAAGCGCCATCAGCACCGGAATGGCAATGCCGTGCGGAATGAACAGACCACCATCCGGCCAGGTAATGCCATTGGCATCGGCATAGTTGCGGGCAATGTTGATCGGCCAGGGATAGCTGTTGACGACAGCCACGAAACCGACGACGACGAAGCAGCCAAGTGCCACCAGGAAATATTCCGCCCAGACGGGCCGCAGCGGAAAACCGAAACGGCGACGCTGGTGGCGGGAATTCAGGATTGCCGCGACAATGGCGACGCAGGCGACAATGGCTGCGATCCAGCTCCATGTCGCGCCGATCGAGCCGCTGGTGCCGCCGCCCATCAGGCGGAAGGTGGAATCCATCGGCGCCACGGTGCGGCCGCTGGTGACGAACCATGTGCCACCGCGCCAGACCAGCAGACCACCAAGCGTGACGATGAAGGACGGCACGTTCAGGAAGGCGATGATCGAGCCCTGAAGCATGCCGATCGCTCCGCCGACGAGAATGCCTACCAGAAGCGTGACGATCCATGTCGCCCAATGTTCAAAGCCGAGCAGCTGCGGCAGGATTTCCGCCTGCATGACCCCCATGATCATGCCGGAAAAACCGAGGATCGACCCGACCGACAGATCGATGTTGCGGGTAACGATGACAAGCACCATGCCTGTCGCCATCACCGCGACCGAAGCGGTCTGGACGGAGAGGTTCCAGAGGTTTCTAGGCGTCAGGAACAGCCCGCCCGAAAGAATATGGAAACCGATCCAGATCAGAAGAAGCGCGCCGACCATGCCGAGCAGGCGGGTATCAAGCTCCGTCGCACTGATGAAACGCGAAATAGAGCCCGTCTTTTCCGTCTTGGGGGACGCTGTGGAATTGGATTGTGTCATGTCGGCCATGGACTGCCGGTCCTCCTTACATCTGAAAGGCGCCGCGCCACATATCACTGGCGCGGCGCCTAAACATCAACCTAGCGGTCTCAGTTGCAGGCCTTGACGGATCCGGCCTTTACACCCTGGCAGGCCGTTTCCTTCTTGATCCAGCCGGCGTCGATGACGACGTTCAGATTGTCCTTGGTAATGGCGATGGGCTTGAGGAAGACTGACTGCATCGTCACTTTTTTCGGACCGCCATCAAAAGCGGCAACGCCCTTGATTTCCGTCATCTTCTTGCCGCCCGCAAGCTCCAGCGCGATGCCAGCAGCTTCCTTGCCGAGTTCGCGGCTGTCCTTCCAGACAGATACTGTCTGCGTGCCGAGCGCTACGCGGTTGAGCGCGGCGAAGTCCGCATCCTGACCGGATACGGGAACAGAACCTGCAAGGCCCTGCGCGGCAAGAGCGGCAATTGCGCCACCGGCCGTTCCGTCGTTCGAGGCGACGACCGCATCGACCTTGTTGTTATTCTTGGTCAGGAACTGCTCCATGTTCTTCTGGGCATTTTCCGGCTTCCAGCCATCGGTATAGGCTTCGCCGACATTCTTGATCTTGCCCGCGTCGACAGCGGCCTTCAGGACTTCCTGCTGTCCGGCAAAAAGAAAGTCCGCATTCGGATCGGAAGACGAACCCTTGATGAAGACGTAGTTGCCTTCCGGCTTGACCTTGAAGACTTCGGCGGCCTGAAGGCGACCGACTTCCTTGTTGTCGAAGGTGATGTAGAAGGCGTTCTTGTTTTCGATCAGGCGGTCGTAACCCACCACCGGAATACCTTCAGCGACGGCCTTTTCAACAGCCGGGCCAATCGCGTCGCTGTCCTGCGCAAGAATGATCAGCGCATTGGCGCCCTGGGAAATCAGCGATTCCACGTCGGTCAGCTGTTTTGCGGCGGACGACTGCGCATCGGCGGAAATATACTTCGCACCGGCCTTGTCGAGAGCTGCCTTGATTGCCGCCTCATCCGTCTTCCAGCGCTCTTCCTGGAAATTCGACCAGGAAACGCCAACGACGAGATCAGCAGCAATGGCTGCGGTGTGCAGGGAAACGAGTACAGCTGTACCCGCCAAAAGCTTGGCAAACGAATTCATGATGTCCTCCCGGTAAGGGCGAAGCCTGCACCTCCATGCAGGGAAAACGCCCGGAAAAAGCTGTCGGGCTCTGTGATTTCACAATTTTCTCGACAGTCGAGAAAATTAATGTCAGAGATTGCCCATGCTGTCAACAACGGCTGCGGGCAGCATCCGGGTGCCTTGATCTTGCTCGTGGCGTGCGCCATCAGAGGGGATAAGCACGACAGGAAAAAAGCCGTTCAGGGAGCATACCCCAGCCCATGTCCGCCATTGCAAGCACGGAACTGGTGCGCCAGAAAAACAGCCTGTCGGTGATGGCAGCGCTGCGCCTTCATGGCAGCCTCTCCCATACGGACATGTCCTCCTTCACCGGGCTTGCCTCCGCCACTGTTTCCGCAATCACCATGGAACTCGAGCGGGCCGGCCTCATCCTGCGCAAAGAGCAACTGGCCGCGGCCGGGCGCGGGCGACCGCGCATCCTCTTTGGGCCTGATGGTGCTTTTTGCCACGTCGCCATCGTCATCATTTCGTCCGACAGCGTGCAATATTCGTTGGTCGATTATGCCGGCAAGCTGGTGGACCGCTTCACCGAGCAGAGGATCACGGCTGAAAAAGGGTCATTCGGCGGCTCGATCCTCTCCGGCCTCGCACGGCTTGCGGACCGTTCGCGCATCGACCGGCACGACATTCTTCAGGTGTCGATCAGCAGCAAGGGGCTTGTGGACGCGGCAGCGGCGGTGCTCGTCTGGTCGCCGGTGCTCGGCACCGAAAAGATAGATTTCCAGCAGCTCATTTCTCAGGACGGCCGAATCCGCGTGACGCTGAACAACGAAACGCTGCTGGCCGCAAAAGCCATCCGGATGCAGGAGCAGGCAAAGGACGGCCCGAAACCAGAGGCACTTGTCACCCTGTCGCTCGGCCACAGCATTGGCCTCGGCATTGCCCGCGCCGCGGGTGGCGGGATAGAGGTTAGCGCCCCCAATTTCGGACATATGCTGCATCTGGCCGATGGCGCCCTTTGCCGCTGCGGCACCAGAGGCTGTATCGAGGCCTATTCAGGGTTTTATGCAATCCTGCGTTCGGCTTTCGAGGCCCCGCCGCAGGCGGAACCGGCAAAATTCGTGCCGATTGCCGAAGTGGACAAGATCGCCGCTTCCGCCCGCGCCGGCGGGCGCATGGCGCGGCTTGCCTTCCGCACAGCCGGGCTTGCACTCGGCAACGGCCTTTCACGCCTGTTCAGCCTGCATGGCCATATGCCGGTCTTCATCACTGGCCCCGGCACACGCTACTTCGATCTTCTGGAAAGCGGCCTTCACGATGGCCTTGCGCAATCGCAGTCGGTACGCTTCGGCGGAATGCCAAAAATCGGCATCGCGCCCAACGAACCGGAACTGGTGTTCGAAGGGCATATGGAACACGCTCTGTCCGCCGCCGACGACTATATATTGAGCGCAGATGGTCCTGAAAGAGCGGTAAGGAACTCGGGGAACTGACGGGGCAACTCCTAGATGCTCAGGCCTGCTCCGTCACGGCTTCGCCCTTTTCCTTGACGCCAATCAGCGTGGAAACGAATTCATCCAGAGCGGCAGCCTCGTCCCTGCTCAACCGCAAGCCCTGTTTAGTGCGCCGCCAGAGAATATCCTCCGCCGCGAAGGCCCATTCGTGCTCCACCAGAAAGCGCACTTCGCATTCATAAAGCGTGCCGCCGAAGTGTCGGCCGAGGCCGGAAACATCGGTGGCGGCTCCGAGAAGTTCCGCCGCCTTGGTGCCGTAGTTTCTGACGAGCCGCTCGGCATGGCGACGGTCGAGGAATGGATAGCTGCGCTGAAGCGACAGTACCTGGGCATCATATTTCTCGACACCGAAGTCGCCGCCCGGCAGATACGAGCCCGCCGTCCAGGGCTTGCCCTTTTCGCCGATGGCTGCGCCGATTTTTTCCAGAGCATGTTCCGCCAGCCGCCGGTAGGTGGTCAACTTGCCGCCGAAAATATTGAGCAGCGGCGCTTCGCCCTCTGCCTCTTCAACCTTGAGTACATAGTCGCGCGTGGCTTCCTGCGCCTTTGAAGCGCCATCATCGAAAAGCGGGCGCACGCCGGAATAAGTCCAGACGATATCATCCGGCTTCACCGGCTCGCTGAAATATTCGCTGGCGGCATTGCAGAGATAGGAAATCTCTTCCTCGGAGATGCGCACCTTGGCCGGGTCGCCCTTGTAGTCGCGGTCCGTGGTACCGATCAGCGTGAAATCTTGCTCATAGGGAATGGCAAAGATGATGCGGTTGTCCGGGTTCTGGAAGAAATAGGCGCGCGGATCGGAAAACTTCCTCCGCACGATGATGTGGCTGCCCTGCACGAGACGAACATTGTGCACATCGTTGCGGCCGAACACGCCGGACAGCACGTTATCCACCCATGGGCCGGCGGCATTCACCAGCATGCGCGCTCTGTGCGTGGCTGAACGGCCGGTCTTTTCGTCCAGCGTCTCGATAAACCACACGCCACCTTCGCGCCGTGCGGAAACGACCAGCGTGCGGTTCATAATCGTCGCACCGCGATCCGCCGCGTCACGCGCATTCAGAACCACGAAACGGGCATCGTCCACCCAGCCGTCGGAATATTCGAAAGCCTTCGCAAAGACCGGCTTCAGAGGTTTGCCCGCCGGGTCTTTCCGAAGATCGACCGTGCGCGTCGGCGGCAAAAGCTTGCGGCCGCCGAGGTTGTCATAAAGAAAGAGGCCAAGCCGGACCATCCATGCCGGACGCACGCCGCCCTTCTGGAGCGGCAGAACGAAGCGCATGGGCCAAATGACGTGCGGGGCCATGGCCCACAGAATTTCACGCTCCATCAAGGCTTCGCGCACCAGACGAAACTCATAATGTTCGAGATAACGCAGGCCGCCATGGATGAGCTTGGTGGCTGCCGAAGACGTACCGGAGGCAAAATCGCCCTTTTCCGCAAGCGCCACGGAATAGCCCCTACCCACGGCATCGCGGGCAATGCCGCAACCATTCACGCCACCGCCGATGACAAAAAGATCGAATATGTTTTCGCCGGACATAGGGCCTCCCAAGACAGCGCCGGGGACCATTTCCCCCTACGTTGAAAGATTATTGTCATAAAAACGAAAACAAAACGAATGTCAAAAGAAAACAAACGAAACCCATGTTTCCAGCACAAGCGAACGGCAACTGCCGCCGGTGAATCACTTCGCCAGCGTGTTTCGGGATGTCGTACGGGGTCTGTGTTTCAGACGTGTGTCGGAGTGACCTGCTCAAGCTCGTAAAGCACGCCGCCCATATCCTTTGGATGCAGGAAGAGAACGGGATTGCCATGCGCGCCGATCTTCGGCTCGCCATCACCTAAAATGCGGATGCCTTTTTGGACGAGATCGTCTCGCACGGCCAGAATATCCGGCACCTCAAAGCACAGATGATGCGTGCCGCCACCCGGATTTCTTTCGAGGAAGGCGGTAATCGGGGAGTTCTCTCCAAGCGGATGAAGAAGTTCGATCTTGGTATTGTCAGCCTGAACGAACACCACTGTCACGCCGTGTTCGGGCAGGGATTGCGGCTCGGAAACGTGAGCGCCAAGCGCCCTGTATCGCGAAACGGCGGCATTAAGATCGGGCACGGCAATGGCGACGTGGTTCAATCTTCCGAACATGGCGGTATTCCTCTCACGCGTTGCGCCGGATGCCTTCGAGCAGATCGAGAACCTTGTTGGCCGCATCCATGACATTGGTGCCGGGTCCGAAAATCGCCGAAACGCCGTGATCGAGCAGGAACTGATAATCCTGGCGCGGAATGACGCCGCCGACGACGACGATGATGTCCTGGGCACCCTTCTGCTTCAGCGCCTCGACCAGCTGCGGTGCGAGCGTCTTGTGACCTGCGGCAAGCGACGACATGCCGACCACATGCACCTTGTTCTGAACCGCAAGATCGGCTGCCTCGGCAGGCGTCTGGAACAGTGGCCCGGCCAGCACAGCGAAACCGATATCGCCAAAGGCCGACGCGATAACCTTCGCGCCGCGATCATGCCCGTCCTGCCCGAGCTTTGCGACCATGATGCGCGGTTTGACGCCGAGTCGCTCTGCCACGCCGGAAAGCCGCGTTGCGAGCGTGGCAAGCTCCGGCTCGTCCTTGTAGGCCTCGCCGTAAATATCCTCCACCACTTCCGGCACGGCAACGTAGTCGCCGAAGACGGCACGCAGCGCATCGGAAATCTCGCCGACGGTGGCGCGGGCGCGGGCGGCGACGACTGCCGCCTCGAGAATATTACCCTTGCCGCTGCGGGCAATTTCAGACAATGCCGCCAGCGCCTTCGAGACGTCCCCGCCGTCGCGGCGACGTTTGGTGTCCTCAAGGCGGCGGATTTGCGCGGCGCGTACGGCGGCGTTGTCGATATCGAGAACGTCGATATCCTCTTCGGTTTCCAGACGGTAGCGGTTGACGCCGACGATAACTTCCTCGCCCTTGTCCACCGCCGCCTGCCGACGCGTGGCCGCCTCCTCGATCAATCGTTTGGGCAGGCCTCCCGCCACCGCTTTGGTCATGCCGCCAAGCGCCTCCACCTCCTCAATCAGCGCCCAGGCTTTTTGCGCCAGTTCATCCGTCAGGCTTTCGACGTAGTAGGAACCGGCCAGCGGATCGACGACCTTGGTGACGCCGGTTTCGTGCTGGAGAATGAGCTGGGTATTGCGGGCGATGCGGGCGGAAAATTCTGTCGGCAGGGCAATGGCTTCATCAAAGGAATTGGTGTGCAGCGATTGTGTGCCGCCCAGCACGGCGGACATGGCCTCGAAAGCGGTGCGGACAATGTTATTGTAAGGGTCCTGCTCCTGAAGAGACACACCGGATGTCTGGCAATGGGTGCGCAGCATGAGCGACGACGCCTTTTGCGGCTTGAACTCTTCCATGATGCGCGACCAGAGGAAGCGTGCGGCGCGCAGCTTTGCGGCCTCCATGAAGAAATTCATGCCGATGGCAAAAAAGAACGACAGGCGGCCAGCGAAATCATCGACATTCAGTCCCTTGGCAAGGGCGGCCCGCACATATTCCCGCCCATCCGCCAGCGTGAAGGCAAGCTCCTGCACCAGCGTGGCACCCGCCTCCTGCATGTGATAGCCGGATATCGAAATGGAGTTGAATTTCGGCATCTCTTTCGCCGTATATTCGATGATATCAGCAATGATACGCATCGAAGGCTCGGGCGGGTAGATATAGGTGTTGCGGACCATGAACTCCTTGAGAATGTCGTTCTGGATGGTGCCGGAAAGCGCGGCACGCGAGACACCCTGCTCCTCCCCAGCAACGATGAAATTGGCGAGCACCGGAATGACGGCCCCGTTCATAGTCATGGAGACGGAGACCTTTTCGAGCGGTATGCCATCGAACAGGATTTTCATGTCCTCGACGCTATCGATCGCTACGCCCGCCTTACCGACATCGCCTTCAACGCGCGGGTGGTCGCTGTCATATCCGCGATGGGTGGCAAGATCGAAGGCGACCGAAACACCCTGTTGACCGGCGGCAAGCGCCTTGCGGTAAAAGGCGTTGGAGGCTTCGGCAGTCGAAAAACCGGCATATTGGCGAATGGTCCATGGCCGCCCGGCATACATGGTGGCGCGCGGGCCGCGCGTGAAGGGCGCAAAACCCGGCAGGCCGTCGAGATGTGAAACCTTTTTCAGATCATCGGCCATGTAAAGCGGTTTGACGTCTATGCCTTCGGGCGTATGCCAGACGAGTGCATCCGGTGAACGCTTCAGCTCCTTTTCGGCAAGCTGCAGCCAATCCCGCACCGTTTTTTCACCCGACATGCATATCTCCCCTTCTGCATTTCATTTTCAGTACTGTGACTGGTGATCGTGACCGAAATCCAGCCTACCCCGTAACCCGCTCCGCCCCTCATCCGTTCCTCAAAAACGGTATCAAGCCCTATTCAAATTCGAGGATGACCTCATCCACGGCGAGGCTGTCGCCCGGCTTTGCCGACACTTTGGCGACCCGGCCGCGTTTTTCCGCACGCAGGATGTTTTCCATCTTCATTGCCTCCACCGTCGCCAGCGCCTGACCGGCTTCCACCTCGTCCCCCTCGCCAACCGAGATCCCGGTGATGACGCCCGGCATCGGGCAGAGCAACAGTTTCGACGTATCGGGCGGCAGCTTTTCCGGCATCAGCAGCGCCAGTTCCGCCACGCGCGGGCTGCGCACATGGGCGAGAACATCCATGCCGCACCAGCGCAGGCGAACCGCCGCACCGGCAAGATCGACCTTGGCGGCGATCACCTCGCCCGCCACCGTGAACAGGCCAAGGCTGCGGCCGGGAAGCCAGCCGGTATCGACCGTCAGCGCAGCACCATCCTCAAAACGGATTGCCATGCCTTCAGCACCGGTTTCCACGCTGACGCTTCGACGGGATTGACCAAGCGAAACCACCCAGTCCTGACCGACAATGCGACGATGATTGCCGATGGTACCGGAAATTTCGACCGCACGGTTTTGAAGCCGCTGGTGGATAACGGTGGCGATGGCTGCAAGCTTGCGCGCGGAGGCCTCATCCGGCTCGACCCCGGAAAAGCCCTCCGGAAATTCCTCGGCGATAAAACCCGTCGTCAGACGGCCGGCCCGAAAACGCTCGTGCTGCATGACAGCCGAGAGGAACGGCAGATTGTGGCCGATGCCCTCCACTTCGAAACGATCCAGCGCCTGCCCCATGGCATCGATGGCGGTTTCACGATCCTTGGCCCAGCTGCAAAGCTTGGCGATCATCGGATCGTAATACATCGAGATTTCGCCGCCTTCGAAGACGCCGGTATCGTTGCGGATCACGGTGCCGTTTTCCTGCTCGCCCTCTTGCGGCGGACGATACCGCGTCAACCGGCCGATGGAGGGCAAGAAATTGCGATAGGGGTCTTCGGCATAAAGCCGGCTTTCGATTGCCCAGCCGTTCAACTTTATATCGGCCTGCCCGAAGGACAGCTTTTCGCCTGATGCCACGCGGATCATCTGCTCGACCAGATCAATGCCTGTGACGAGTTCCGTTACCGGATGTTCCACCTGCAGGCGCGTATTCATTTCCAGAAAGTAGAAATTGCGCTCGCCATCGACGATGAATTCCACCGTTCCGGCCGAATGGTAACCGACTGCTCTCGACAGAGCCACGGCCTGCTCGCCCATGGCCTTGCGCGTTGCCTCATCAAGAAAGGGCGATGGCGCTTCCTCGATGACCTTCTGGTTGCGGCGCTGGATCGAGCACTCTCGCTCGCCAAGGTAAAGGATATTGCCGTGTTGATCGCCCAGCACCTGAATTTCGATATGGCGCGGCTGGGTGACGAATTTCTCGATGAAGATGCGGTCGTCCCCAAAGGAAGATTTCGCCTCGTTTTTTGACGACTGGAAACCCTCGCGCGCCTCCGCATCGTTAAAGGCGATGCGCATGCCCTTTCCGCCGCCGCCGGCCGAGGCCTTGATCATCACGGGATAACCGATCTCGGAGGCGATCCTCACCGCCTCATCTGCATCCCCAATCAGCCCCATATGGCCGGGCACGGTGGAAACACCGGCTTCCGCCGCTAGCTTCTTGGAGGTGATCTTGTCGCCCATGGCCTGGATAGCGCCGACCGGCGGGCCGATGAAGATCACACCCGCCTTCTCCAGCGCCTCGGCAAAGGCAGCGTTCTCCGACAGGAAGCCATAGCCGGGATGCACCGCATCAGCCCCGGTCTTCTCGATCGCAGCAAGGATTTTATCGATGACGATATAGGACTGCGACGAGGGCGCCGGACCGATATGAACGGCCTCATCCGCCATCTTCACATGCAATGCGTTGGCATCAGCATCCGAATAGACTGCAACCGTCGCAATGCCCATCTTCTTTGCCGTCTTGATGACCCGGCAGGCGATCTCGCCGCGATTGGCGATGAGGATTTTCTTGATCATTTGCCATCGCCTTCCGCAGCGTCGTTTTCAATCGGCACCAGATACGCAGCAGGGACCGCGTCGGTCAGCCAGACACCGTTGTCGGCCTGATAAAAGCTGTGGCCATCGGTAAACATCCGACCGGTATCAACGATCAGAATGGCAGGTTTTCCGTGCCGCTGGCCGACCGCATGTGCCGTCACGCTGTCTGCCGAAAGGTGAACCTGCTGCCGGCTGCCCGGTCGCAATCCTTCCTGCAGGATAGCATCGAGGAAACGTGTCGCAGTGCCATGGAAAAGCTGCGGCGGCGGTTCGACAGGAGCTCTACCAAGATCGACCTTTACTGAATGCCCCTGCGCGGCCCGGATGCGGTGCCCATCTTCCGAAAGGGTGAAACGCTTCTTGTCGCTTTCGGCAACGGCCGCACGCAGGCCGGCCTCGTCGAGCAGCGTGCCACTCGCATTTGCTTTTGCCAATAGATCTCCGACATCCGCCCAACCCTGAGCATCCAAGGTAAGCCCGATGCTTTCGGGCGCATGTCGCAGAACATAGCTCAGGAATTTGCTGGTGGCCGTCGACATTGAATTTCATTCCCTATTGGCGGATGACAGCACACTCAAATCTCGAAAAAATTCTCAAACGATTCCGGGAAATTCTGCCGGGCGACGCGCTCGTCGATGACAAGCATCGCCTGGTAGGAAAGCGGATCGAAATTCTTTTCCGCCGGCAAGACCTCGCGGCCGAACAGCAGGCTGAGGCGGGCAGCGTCGAGATTACCGCGCTCGAACGGCTCGGGACCAAAATGGTGCCAGAGCGAGTGCAGGAAGGCCGCATCGATGCGGTGTTCCTTGGAATCGTCCCGCGCCCTTCGAGGTATCATCTTGATGGGCGTTACCCCTTTTGGATTGGCGCGGCGGATGGTGAACTGGATGCCCGTGCTCGGCATGCCGGAGGGAAATCCCTTGTGTTTCGTCATTTCGGGCAGGTTCGCCATCTTTTGTCCTTCCAGAAGCATTTCCATTAAAAGCGGGTCCGCTTTTACGTCCGGATATGCGTAAATTCAAATAATTAGAGCGCTTTCATGGTCCCATTAGAACCAGAAGCGCTCTAGTCTTTTCGTTATGCCTTGCCGATTTTGTCCTGCGTCTTCTGCTCGAAGTCGGAGGCATCGTGGCGTTCATGCAATTGTTCGGACGGATCGCCCGAGGTTTTATTGACGATCACGCCGCGCTTGACCGCAGGGCGTTCGCCGATTTCAAGCGTCCAGCGCATAAGGTTCTTATAACCGGCCGCTTCAAGGAAAGCACCGGCATCGCCATAAGCCTGGCCGAGCGCGATCTTGCCGTACCAGGGCCAGACGGCCATGTCGGCAATCGTATATTCCGAGCCCGCCAGATAACGGTTATCGGCCAGATGACGGTCAAGCACGTCAAGCTGGCGTTTAACTTCCATGGCGTAACGGTCGATAGCATATTTGATCTTGATCGGGGCATAGGCGTAGAAATGGCCGAAACCGCCGCCGAGGAAGGGGGCGGAGCCCATCTGCCAGAACAGCCAGTTCAGCGCCTGCGTGCGGGCATTGCCCTCTTTCGGCAGGAAAGCGCCGAATTTTTCCGCGAGGTAAACGAGGATCGAGCCGCTCTCGAAAACCCGGGTCGGCTCGGGCGTCGAATGATCCATCAGCGCCGGGATCTTGGAGTTCGGATTGACGCCGACAAAACCGGAGCCGAACTGGTCGCCTTCGCCGATCTTGATCAGCCAGGCATCATATTCGGCGCCCTTGTGGCCAGCGGCCAGCAATTCTTCCAGCATGATCGAGACCTTCTGACCATTCGGCGTCGCCAGCGAATAAAGCTGCAACGGATGTTTGCCGACCGGCAATTCCTTGTCATGGGTGGGACCGGCGATCGGGCGATTGATATTGGCGAACTGGCCGCCATTGCCCTTGTCCCAGGTCCAGACCTTGGGCACTTCATATCCGGCGGGAAAATTATCTGCGGAGGAGTTCTCGGCCATAAAAATCAGTCCTTGTGCGTTTCGGGAGGGCACCGAAGGTCGGGCGCCTGAACATCATTATAGTAAGGTGGCCAAAGTATTTTTCCAGCCCCAGAGCAGGTCAGAGCGGAATAGTATCGTGCTTTTTCCAGTGGGTTTCGACGTTCTTGCCTCGCAGCGAGGCAAAGGCACGGGCGATGCGGCGGCGCGAGGAATGCGGCATGATGACCTCATCGATGAAACCACGCTCTGCCGCCACGAAGGGATTGGCGAAACGCTCCTCATATTCCCTTGTGCGTGCGGCGATCTTGTCCGGATCGGAAAGCTCCGAGCGATAGAGGATTTCCGCTGCCCCTTTTGCGCCCATGACAGCGATTTCCGCAGTCGGCCATGCATAGTTCACATCAGCGCCGATATGTTTCGAGGCCATCACGTCATAAGCGCCACCATAGGCCTTGCGGGTAATCAGCGTCACCATCGGAACCGTCGCCTCGGAATAGGCAAACAGCAGTTTCGCGCCGTGCTTGATGACGCCGCCATATTCCTGCGCCGTTCCGGGCAGGAAACCGGGCACATCCACCAGTGTCAGCAGGGGAATGTTGAAGGCATCGCAGAAGCGCACGAAGCGGGCGGCCTTGCGTGAGCTGTCAATATCCAGACACCCGGCCAGCACCATCGGCTGGTTTGCGACGACGCCTACCGTCTGGCCTTCCAGACGCATGAAACCGGTGATGATGTTTCTGGCAAACGCCTCCTGCAACTCGAAGAAATCGCCCTCGTCGGCGAGCGCATGGATCAGTTCCTTCATATCGTATGGCTTGTTGGAACTGTTGGGGATCAGCGTATCAAGGCGCGCTTCCAGCCGTGCGGGATCGTCATGAAAAGGCCGGACCGGCGGTTTTTCCCGATTATTCAGCGGCAGGAAATCGAACAGCAGGCGCACATGTTCCAGCGTCTCGATGTCGTTTTCGTAGGCGCCATCGGCAACGGAGGATTTTTTGGTGTGTGTGGAGGCGCCGCCCAGCTCTTCCGCCGTGACGATCTCGTTGGTCACGGTCTTCACCACATCCGGCCCGGTTACGAACATGTAGGAGGTGTCGCGCACCATGAAGATGAAGTCGGTCATGGCAGGCGAATAAACGGCACCACCGGCACACGGCCCCATGATGACAAAGATCTGCGGCACGACACCGGAGGCGATGACATTGCGCTTGAAAACGTCGGCATAACCTCCGAGCGAAGCAACGCCTTCCTGAATGCGCGCGCCGCCACTGTCGTTGAGGCCAATCACGGGCGCGCCGTTGCGCACGGCCATATCCATAATCTTGCAGATTTTCTGGGCATGGGTTTCCGACAGCGAACCGCCGAGCACGGTAAAATCCTGGGAAAACACATAGACCTGCCGGCCGTTGATGGTGCCCCAGCCGGTAACGACGCCATCGCCCGCCACCTTCTGTTCGGCCATGCCGAAATCCACCGCCCGGTGGGTAACGTACATGTCGTACTCTTCGAAGGAACCTTCATCCAGCAACACATCGATGCGCTCGCGCGCCGTCAGCTTGCCCTTGGCATGCTGCGCCTCAATGCGCTTGACGCCGCCGCCGAGCCGCGCTTCGTCGCGGCGCGTCTGCAATTGCTCCAGAATGCTGGGCATGTTTCCTCCATGCGTTTCCTCAAAATCAATAGCTTAGAAAACATTCGCCTAGAAGCCTTGATCGTGCGCGTATGCGTGCCATAAATATTTGCAATATTTAATTTTGCAAAGTTGCAACATGGCGACGGAAAAGCTCTTCATCGGCCGCAAGGTCCGCGGCCTTCGCGAAAACGCCCGCGCCACGCAGGCGCAGTTTGCCGAACGGCTCGGCATTTCGGCGAGTTATCTGAACCAGATCGAAAACAATCAGCGACCCGTTTCCGCCAGCGTTCTTGTGACGCTGGTGGAAAAATTCCAGCTCGACGTGACGGAACTGGCAACCGGCGAAAACGACCGGCTGGTTTCCGCTGTGCGCGAGGCCCTGAAAGACCCGCTGTTCCTGAATTACGAGCCCGGGCTGCAGGAGCTGAAGCTGATTGCGCAGAACGCACCGGGTTTTGCGCATGCGCTTTTGCGCGCCCACCAGGCCTACCGGCAAAATAGTGAGCAGCTGGTGCAGCTGGATGACAGGCTGGGGCGGGGAACCGCGCAGGTGGAGAGAACACCTTACGAAGAGGTCCGCGATTTCTTCCACTTCGTCGACAATTACGTTGCCGAGATCGATCTTCTGGCGGAAGAACTTGCATACGAACTGGAGATAGAGGGCGGCGAGACCTATGGCATTCTCGCGGCCCATCTACGCAGCCGCTTCGGTGTCCACATCACCAGAACGGAGGCGGCGGGCGGATTGATCCGGCATTTCGATCCGGCCGGCAAAACGCTGGCGCTCAGTTCCTACATGGCAGCACCGACCCGCTGTTTTCAGCTTGCGCTTCAGATCGCCCAGCTTCATGCGGGAGCAACGGTGGACAGAGTGCTGGCCGGCGCCGGTTTCCGCAGCGCCGAAGCCGCGGAAATCTGTCGCATCGGCCTTCACAACTATTTCGCCGCCGCGCTGATCCTGCCATATGGGCAATTTCACCGGGCCGCGCAGGAATTGCGCCACGATCTGGAACTTCTGGCCGTGCGCTTCGGCGCGAGCCTTGAACAGGTGGCCCACAGGCTCAGCACCTTGCAACGCCCTGGTCAGAAAGGCGTGCCGATCTTTTTCGCGAAGATCGACCGTGCCGGTAACATCACCAAACGCCACAGCGCCACAAGGCTGCAATTTGCCCGTTTCGGCGCGGCCTGTCCGCTCTGGAACATCCATCAGGCCTTCGAAAGCTCCGACAGGATCGTACGCCAGCTGGCGGAAACACCTGACGGCGTGCGTTATCTTTCCATCGCCACGCAGATCGAAAAAGCCGGCGCCGGTTTCAACACGGACAGGCCACGTTATGCCATCGCGCTCGGCTGCGAAATTTCCCATGCGCAGAATTTCGTCTATGCCGATACGCTCGATCTCACCAATACCTCGTCTTTCAAGCCTATTGGCGTTTCCTGCCGGGTCTGCGAAAGGGTGGAGTGCGTTCAGCGCGCCGTGCCCCCACTGAAACGCAAACTACACTTCGATCATCTGTCACGCGGGGCCTTGCCGTACCGGATCGCAGACTTCTAGCGCCGCGCGATCATATCAGGGCAGCGGCACCATCGCGCGCCGCATGATATTTGCATAGTAGCCCCAGAACAGCCGGGCGGCGACGGAGCGCCAGGGCGTCCAGAGTTCCGCGCGCGCCGCCAGCCATTTCGCATCCGGCCGTGCCTCGAGCGAAAGCGCGTGGCCCACCGCAGCCCGCAGCGCCACGTCGCCAACCGGAAAAATATCGGGGTGGCCGCCGCAGAACATCAGATAGACTTCCGCCGTCCACGGGCCGATGCCGCGAAGCGCCACCAGCTCCGAAAGGGCAACATCTGCTTCCTTGCGACTGACGGCATCAAGATCGATGCGGCCATCCGCAACCGCGTGCGCCAACCCTTCCAGCGTTGTTGCCTTGGCCCGGGAAAGGCCGAAAGTGGCGCGCAATTCTTCCGGCACCGCCAGATAGTTTTCCGCCGTCACCGCCCCGCCTGTGCCGGCAAGGATATGCACCCATATGGCGTTGGCGCTGGCGCGCGACACCATCTGCGACACGACGATATGGGCAAGGCCCGCAAAGCCGGGCTCGTGAATACGCAACTCCAGCGGACCGGCTTTTTCGATAATAAGGCTGAGAGCCGGATCGAGGCGGGCAAGATGCGCCAGACCTTCGCTGATATCGTCAAGGCCCCTGATGATTTTCATGTCTGCACAGCCCATATTCACGTTGGCCCGGCACCGGGTGGCGAGGCGCTTCAAAACATGGCAGAAGAAACCATGCCTTCGCCCGTCCGTCAAAAACCGGTTTATCGTTTTGCGCCAAGCCCCAATGGCGCCCTGCATTTGGGCCATGCGCTTTCCGCTTTTCTGAACCACGATATGGCGCGGGAAAACGGTGGCCATTTTCTGCTGCGCATCGAAGATATCGACCAGACGCGGTGCACTCCGGAGCTGGAGCAGGCTATCTATGATGATCTTGGCTGGCTGGGACTGGAATGGGAAAAGCCGGTGCGGCGGCAATCGGAGCACTTCGATGAGTATCGCACAGCACTCGACAGGCTGGTCGAGGCCGACCTCGCCTATCCCGCCTTCTTAAGCCGGGGTGAGACGAAAGCCATTGTCAGGGCCTTTGAGGCCGAGGGAAGGCTCTGGCCGCGCGATCCCGACGGCGCGCCGCTTTACCCGGCAACAGATCGGCAAAGGCCGCAGGCGGAACGGGCCGAACTTCTGGCATCGGGTAGGCAACATGCCTGGCGGCTCGACATGGAGAAGGCGGTCCGCACCTTGCGCAGCAAGCTGTTCTGGCGCGAGAGCGGCGACGGGCAGACCAGGGAAATCGAAGCTTTGCCGGCGCTCTGGGGCGATGTGGTGCTGTCGCGTTCCGACGCCCCCTCCAGCTATCATCTTTCCGTGGTGTTGGATGACGCGCTGCAAGGCATCACCCATGTGGTGCGCGGCATGGATCTGTTTAACGCAACCGCCATTCACCGGCTGCTGCAACAATTGCTGGACCTGCCGCCACCCGCCTATCACCACCACCGGCTGATTTTGGGTGCTGATGGGCGCAAGCTTTCGAAAAGCGAAGGCAGCACCGGCCTTTCCGCGCTTCGGGCGGAAGGAAAAACGTCGTCAGATATCCGCCGGCTTGTCGGGCTCCTCTAGCACCTGCTCGCGGCGCGCACTGTTGCCGCCGATATTGCGGCGGATGATCTGCCGGACCTTGTATTTCATCAGAGCGGCATTCACCTCCGCACCCAGCATGAAGATGACACCCACCATGTAAAGAAACACCAGAACCACCATCACCGAGGCCAGACCGGCATATGTGGCGGCATAATTAGCGAAGGTGGAGAGGTAATAGGCAAAGATCGCCGCGCCGATGACCCAGAAGATCATTGTCAGCAGAATGCCGGGCCAGACATCCCAGATGCGGCGTTTGCCGGCCGGAAGCCACAGATGCGCCGCCACCAGCCCGACCGTCAGCACGACGATGGTGCCGTAAAGACCGAGGCTGGAAACCGTGTTCAGCGCATCCGTCAGCCAGGGAAACCGCTGCTCGGCAAAGGACGTTGCGACCGGCACCGCAACAAGCACGATGCTGATGCCGGTAAAGACCACCACTGCGATCAACACATAAAGCAGACTGAGAAGACGGGTGATGTACCACCAGCGCGTTTCCGTGACGCGATAGGCGCGGTTGAGCGAGATTCTGAGCGCCTCGACGCCGTTGGAGGCAAAATATGCCGCCGCCAGTACCGAAATTGTCAGCAGTCCGCCGCGCGGAATGGTCAGGACCTGCTGCACCTGCGCGGCAAGCGGACCTGCGATCGCTTCCGGCCAGGTGTCAAAAATCAGATGCACCGCCGTCTCGGAAAACTGGTCAGCCCCCAGAAAACCGGCCAAAGCCGTGCCGAAAATCAGGAACGGGAACAGCGCCAGCAGGATGGAAAGCGCCATGTGGCTCGCCATCGCCCAGCCGTCATCCTCGGCAAAATGAGAATAGGCATCGAAGGCAACCTTGCCTGCCAGGCGCACTGCGGCAACCATGTCGCCTCCATTCATCGGCATTTCATTTGTAACTTCGCCCCGAATATGGGAAGTCAGCTCTACTTTGTACAGCGCACAAGCCCGCCTTTCGGTTCCCGCAGGCATACAGATTTTGCGCAATACAATTTTCACAGGCCGGACCATCGGGCCAGCACAACATTCGGCTTTCCGGAGCGGCATAGATGCCTGAAAAACCCGTCATCATAATTACCGGATGTTCCTCGGGCATCGGAGCCCATTGTGCCGGCACGCTTCACCGCGACGGCTGGCGGGTGTTTGCCACCGTGCGCCGCATCGTCGATATGGCCGCGCTCGAAAATCAGGGCATAGAAACCCTGATCATGGATTATACCAAGCCCGAAACCATCGCGGCTCTCGTGGATACGGTTGCGGCCAGAACCGGAGGCCGCATCGATGCGCTGTTCAACAATGGCGCCTATGGCCAGCCGGGCGCGGTGGAGGATTTGCCGGTGGAAGCGCTGCGGCAGCAATTCGAAACCAACGTCTTCGGCTGGCACGATCTGACGCGGCGGGTCATTCCCTTCATGCGCAAGCGTGGTTCCGGACGCATCGTGCATTGCTCCTCCATTCTCGGCCTAATTCCCTATCGGTATCGCGGCGCCTATACCGCATCGAAATTCGCCATCGAGGGCCTTGGCGTCACGCTGCGCATGGAACTTCAGGGCAGCGGCATCCATGTGAGCCTGATCGAACCGGGACCGATCACGTCGAAATTCACCACGACGGCCCTTGCCCACGTCAGGGACAAGATCGATCTGGAAAACTCGGCGCATGCGGTGGAATACAAGCGTCAGCTGGCGCGGATGGATGGGTCCGGCCCGGTCAACCGCCACAAGCTTGGCCCCGACGCCGTTTATGCCGTGCTGAAACACGCCCTGACCGCCGCAAAGCCAAAACCGCATTATCCCGTCACCGTTCCCGCCAAACAGGGGCTGTTGCTGAAACGGCTCTTGCCTGCCGGACTGTTCTATCGTCTGCTGCGCAGATTCGATTGAGGAGGAGTACCCCCTAAATGTCCGGCTTCACCACCGTTCTGGCCCTTATCGTCATGGGCCTCGTTGTCATCGTGCTGATACGAGGCCTTTTCAACATGCTGAAGGGCCAGGACGCCAACCGTTCCAACAAGCTGATGCAGCTTCGCCTTCTGTTGCAGGCCATCGCCATCGTGCTCATCATGCTGACCCTGTGGCTCACCGGCGGCGGACGCTGACATGGTGAAGCTGAACAAGATCTACACCCGCACCGGCGACAAGGGCACGACGGCGCTGGTGTCCGGTCCCCGCCGCCTGAAGCACGATCTTCGCGTCGAGGCCTATGGCACGGTGGACGAAACGAATTCGGCGATCGGCGTGGCGCGGCTGCATACCGCCAATACTGATATTGCCAGCATGGAAAAGCTGGATGCCATGCTGTTCCGCATCCAGAACGACATGTTCGACCTGGGCGCCGATCTCGCGACCCCGGAAACCGACGAGCCGCCGGCCTACGAGCCGCTGCGCATTGTCGAGAGCCAGGTCACGCGGCTGGAAAACGAAATCGACGACCTCAACTCCTCACTTGAACCGCTGACCTCCTTCGTGCTGCCGGGCGGCAATGCGGCGGCGGCCAATCTGCATCTGGCGCGCACGATCTGCCGACGGGCGGAACGGCTCATAGTGGAGCTCTCGGTTGCTGAAAGCGAGATCGTCAGCCCGGAAGCGCTAAAATATGTCAACCGCCTGTCCGACTTCCTGTTCGTAGCCGCCCGTTTTGCCAATGATATGGGCAAGGCTGACATATTGTGGGTTCCCGGCAAGAACCGCTAAAATCGCGAGACAATCGCGCAACAGAAGGGCATTCGATGTTCATACCGCTGCACGATGCGAATTCCCTCAAACACATCCGGCTGCAATATGTCACGATCGGCCTGATCGTGGTCAATGTGCTGGTCTGGCTGTTCACCGGCGTGTTCGCCAGCGATGTGCAGGCCAATGCCGCAGCGCTCGGCCTCGGCTTCATTCCGGCGGTGGTGTTCGATTACGCCTATCTGGAACCCGCCTTGCAGGTGGTGCCGGATGATCTGACCGTCGTCACCTATGCGTTCCTGCATCTGGATTTCTGGCACATGGCAGGCAACATGCTGTTTCTGTGGGTCTTCGGCGACAACGTCGAGGACGCGCTCGGCCATTTCCGTTTCCTGATATTTTACATCGCCTGCGCCATAGCCGGCGCGCTGTTGCACGGCTTCGTCGCACCCATGTCGGAAGGGCCGCTTATCGGTGCATCAGGCGCTGTTTCCGGCGTCGTCGCGGCCTATTTTCTCCTGCATCCCAAGGTGCGCGTCTGGGTTCTGGTGTTCATGCGCATTCCGTTGCCCTTGCCTGCCTTCATTCCGTTGGCGCTATGGATCGGCCAGCAATTTCTGATGCTGGCACTTGGCCTTGAGGAAAATGTGTCCTGGGGGGCACATGTGGGCGGCATATTGGCCGGGGCTGTGATGGTAATTTTCATGCGCAGGCCGGACGTTCCCCTGTTCGACCGCACGATTGTTCCGCCAAGGGCGGCGCAGTTCAAGAATCCGTCGCAAACGGCGGGGTTGTCGCAAATCGAACGGGGCTATGACGGGAGCAGATGAGCCGTTGACGAAGAGATAAATTATTTACGTTAACGTCAACGTAAGGTATGCCTTGCGTGCATGTGATAATGAACATTGCTCCGTTGTATTTGCGGGAAAAATGCTTATCCATGTCGCCAACCTGTTTTTGGAGGTCCGCGCGGTCTTGTCGCCTCGCGGACAGGAGTTTGAGGAAAACCGCCGATGAAGATCCTTGTCCCTGTCAAACGAGTTGTTGATTACAACGTCAAGATCCGCGTGAAGTCGGATGGTTCGGGCGTTGAACTCGCGAATGTGAAGATGTCGATGAACCCGTTCGACGAAATCTCGGTGGAAGAAGCGCTGCGGCTGAAAGAAGCCGGCAAGGCCGAAGAAGTCGTGGTCGTGTCGATCGGCCCGGCCAAGGCGGAAGAAACGCTGCGCACGGCGCTCGCCATGGGTGCCGACCGCGCCATCCTGATCGAGACAGATGAAACGGTCGAACCGCTGGCAGTCGCCAAGCTGCTGAAGGGCGTGGCGGAAGCCGAGCAGCCCGGCCTCGTCATCGTCGGCAAGCAGGCTATCGACGACGACAGTAACCAGACCGGTCAGATGCTGGCCGCCCTTCTCGGCTGGGGCCAAGGCACCTTCGCCTCCAAGGTCGTACCGTCTGACGGCAAGGTCGCTGTGACGCGTGAAGTCGATGGCGGCCTGCAGACGGTCGAACTGAAACTTCCCGCTGTCGTCACCACCGATCTTCGTCTGAACGAGCCGCGTTACGCCTCGCTGCCGAACATCATGAAGGCAAAGAAGAAGCCGCTCGACAAGAAGACCCCGGCCGATTTCGGCGTCGATGTCACGCCGCGTCTGAAGGTGTTGAAGACCGAGGAGCCCACAGGCCGCAAGGCCGGCATCAAGGTCGGCTCGGTGGCTGAGCTGGTCGAAAAGCTCAAAGCCGACGGCGTCCTCTAAGGTTTCGGAAAAGGGAGATTACAACATGGCCATTCTTCTTCTGGCAGAACACGACAACGCAACCCTTTCCGACCTGACGGCGAAGACGCTGACGGCGGCAACGCAGATTGGCGGCGACGTCCACGTGCTCGTTGCCGGTTCCGGTGCGAAGGGTGCCGCCGATGCGGCAGCGAAACTGTCCGGCGTTGCCAAGGTTCTGCTTGCCGACGACGCATCCTATGCCAACGCGCTCGCCGAGCCGCTGGCGGCGCTGATCGTCTCGCTCAGCCCTTCCTATGACGTCATCATCGCACCGGCGACCGCTTCGGCCAAGAATGTCGCCCCGCGCGTCGCAGCCCTTCTCGATGTGGCCCAGGTCTCGGAAATCATCGAGGTCGTCAGCCCGGATACTTTCAAACGTCCGATCTATGCCGGCAACGCCATCCAGACGGTGCAGGCAAGCGACGCCAAGAAGGTCATCACCGTGCGCCCCACCGCGTTTGCGGCAGCCGCTGAAGGCGGTTCGGCACCGGTGGAAACCATCGGCGCTGCCGAGAACCCCGGCGTTTCTGTCTTTGTGTCCGACGCGCTCGCCTCTTCCGATCGTCCGGAACTGACCTCTGCGAAGATCATCATCTCGGGCGGTCGCGCACTCGGCTCCTCGGAAAAGTTCCGCGAAGTGATCCTGCCGGTTGCCGACAAGCTCGGTGCAGCCGTCGGCGCATCGCGCGCAGCCGTCGATGCGGGTTATGCACCGAACGACTGGCAGGTCGGTCAGACCGGCAAGGTCGTGGCACCGCAGCTTTACATCGCTGCCGGCATTTCGGGCGCCATCCAGCATCTGGCCGGCATGAAGGACTCGAAGGTCATCGTTGCCATCAACAAGGACGAGGAAGCGCCGATCTTCCAGGTTGCCGATTACGGCCTCGTTGCAGACCTGTTCGAGGCTCTACCGGAACTCCAGAAGGCTCTGTGATTTTAAGCCTTTAGCCAAAGGCGGCGCGTTTTTTGAACGCGCCGCCTTCTCTTTTTCGGCGATATGCGTAACATCGCCGCAAATGACGCAGATGAAATCCCATGAGGAGACCAGCATATGACCGCCCCCTTTAAAAACATCGGTATCATCGGAGCCGGTCAAATGGGTTGCGGCATCGCGCATGTTTCCGCCTTGGCCGGTTACAAGGTTCACATTTACGATCTTTCCAAGGACGGCATCGAAGCCGGCCTTGCCACGATCAACGGCAATCTTGCCCGTCAGGTCACCAACGGCAAGCTCTCCGACGACGCCCGCAAAGAAGCGCTCGCGCTCATCAGCGGTTCGACTGACGTCAACGATCTGGCGCCGATGGATCTGGTCATCGAGGCTGCTACCGAAAACGAGGAAATCAAACGCAAGATCTATGCGCAGATCTGCCCGGTGCTGAAGCCCGAAGCGCTTTTGGCCACCAACACGTCTTCGCTCTCCATCACCCGCCTTGCTTCCGCGACCGATCGTCCCGAACAGTTCATGGGCATCCACTTCATGAACCCGGTGCCGGTGATGAAACTGGTGGAGCTGGTGCGCGGCATCGCCACCAACGAAAAGACCTTCGACGCGGCAAAGGACTACGTGCGGACGCTGGAAAAAGCGATCACAGTTGCCGAGGATTTCCCCGCCTTCATCGTCAACCGCATCCTGCTGCCGATGATCAATGAGGCGATCTACACGCTTTACGAGGGCGTCGGCTCGGTGGAAGCCATCGATACTGCCATGCGACTTGGTGCCAACCACCCAATGGGGCCGTTGCAGCTTGCCGACTTCATCGGTCTCGACACCTGTTTGTCGATCATGCAGGTGCTGCATGACGGGCTGGCCGACAGCAAATACCGCCCCTGCCCGCTGCTGGTGAAATATGTCGAGGCCGGCTGGCTCGGCCGCAAATCCGGCCGCGGCTTTTACGACTATCGCGGCGAGACACCTGTTCCGACGCGCTAAGGCGCAAGAGATATTCCTCTGATATCATGCGAGATGACGGGAGGGAAATCCCTCCCGCACTGGACAATTATTTAGCCTTCACTGCCGATACCAACGCCTTGGCATCTTCGCTGTCCCAGGCTGCCGGACCGTTCATGGCGGCAAGCAGGCAGCCTTTTTCGTCCAGAAGAAGCGTCGCGGGAAGGCCGAAAGCCAGCCCTTCCTTTTTCAGAACATTGAAGACGCCCATGGAGCTGTCGCGGTAAAGTTTCAGCGCGTCGATCTTGTATTCGTCCATGAAGGCTTTCGGTTTTTCGTCCGCGCCGGTGTCGATATTGACCGCAACAACCTCAAAGCCATCGCTGCCCTTTTCCTTCTCGAGTGCGTTCAGCGCAGGCATTTCCTCCCGGCATGGCACGCACCAGGTGGCCCACAGATTAAGGAGAACCGCCTTGCCCTTGAGATCGGCAAGCGACATGTCCGACCCTTGCGGACCCTTGAAGGACAGCGGGATGACGCGCGGCGTATCCGTGGCCGACATGGCCGCCACCTGGCCCTTCAGGAGGGGTTTCAGCGAGGCGATGCGGTTTGCCGCACCTTCACATAAACCGGCCTCGGCAACCGCTGCCCCTTGAACCGGGCTCTCAGACCCAATATGCCTGAACCAGACCGCACCCGCGCCGAACACGACACCGGCAACGGCAGCAATTGCAACCAATCTGGCGGAAGGAAGCCTGAACGGCCTTTTTTCTGTCATCGAATACTCCAGGGCACGCAGAACATGGCTGACGGCACAGATCAGAAATCCTCCAACCAGATGTGGGGCGGACGTTTCGCTTCCGGGCCATCAGCCATCATGGAAGAGATAAATGCCTCCATCGGCTTCGACAAGAAGCTTTATGCCCAGGACATCCGCGGCTCTATAGCGCATGCCACCATGCTGGCGGAAAAATGCATTATTTCGCAGGAAGATAAAGACAAGATCGTTCACGGCCTGAACACGATCCTGTCAGAAATCGAGGCCGGCAGCTTCGAATTCTCGCGCAAGCTCGAAGACATTCACATGAACATCGAGGCGCGACTTGCCACCCTCATCGGCACGGCGGCAGGGCGTCTACACACCGCCCGCTCGCGCAACGACCAGGTGGCGCTCGATTTCCGCCTCTGGGTCAAGGAAGAGCTGCAGAAGACGGAAGGCATGCTGACCGCGCTCATCGCCGCCTTCCTCGACCGCGCCGAGGAAAATGCCGATACGGTCATGCCCGGCTTCACCCATCTGCAGACGGCCCAGCCCGTCACCTTCGGCCATCATTGCATGGCCTATGTGGAAATGTTCGGCCGTGACCGCGCCCGCGTGCGTCACGCGATCGAACATCTCGATGAAAGCCCGATCGGTGCAGCAGCCCTGGCTGGCACCGGTTATCCTATCGACCGCCACATGACGGCAAAGGCGCTCGGCTTCCGCGAGCCGACCCGCAACTCCATCGACACCGTTTCCGACCGCGATTTCGCGCTGGAGTTCCTGTCGATCGCCTCAATCTGCGCCACGCACCTGTCGCGCCTCGCCGAAGAAATCGTTATCTGGTCGACGCCGCAATTCGGCTTCATCCGCCTGTCCGATGCCTTTTCCACCGGCTCGTCGATCATGCCGCAGAAGAAGAACCCCGACGCCGCCGAACTGGTGCGCGCCAAGACCGGCCGCATCAACGGCTCGCTGGTGGCGCTTCTGACTGTGATGAAGGGCCTGCCACTCGCCTATTCCAAGGACATGCAGGAAGACAAGGAACAGGTTTTCGATGCCGCCGAAAGCATCGAACTGGCCATTGCCGCCATGACCGGCATGATCCGCGACCTTGAGGTGCGCAAGGACCGCATGCGTGCGGCCGCTGGTTCTGGCTATTCCACCGCCACCGATCTTGCTGACTGGCTGGTGCGCGAGGCAGGCCTGCCCTTCCGCGACGCCCACCATGTGACCGGCAATGCGGTGGCACTGGCGGAAAAGAAGGGCTGCGATCTGGCCGATCTTTCGCTGGAAGACCTGCAGGCGATCCATCCGGCCATTACGAGCGGCGTTTTCGACGTTCTTTCCGTCGAGGCATCGGTTGCCAGCCGCACCAGTTTTGGTGGCACGGCTCCTTCCGAGGTCAAGAAGCAGATCGCCTGGTGGCGTGGACGCAACTGATAAAATCGCGTTACGCTGCGATCACAAGAAACAGGGTGCACAAGCGCCCTGTTTTTCGTTATCAGAGAAGCACATATTTCCTTTGGACAGGCTCATGCTTTCAAAAACCGCGCGCAAACTCATCGTTCCCATCGGCATGACGCTCGCCGTCAGTCTTGCTCTCAGTGCCTGCGGGCGAAAAGGCGATATTGACCCGCCAAGCACGCCGGTCGAAATGCGCAACAAGCGCAATGCCGACGGAACGGAGACAAAGCCGGCAACGGCGGAGCGGCCGTTCATCCTCGACAAGCTTCTCTGACGGGAAAAAGCCTGTGAACCATTTTGGCTATATCGACGGCGTGCTGCACGCCGAAAACGTGCCCGTGCCTGAGATCGCCAAGGCGGTCGGCACGCCGTTCTATGTCTATTCGACCGCGACGCTTGAGCGCCACTACAAGGTGTTTTCCGGTGCTTTCGCCGATGTGGACGCCATGGTCTGTTACGCCATGAAGGCCAATTCCAACCAGGCCGTTCTGAAGACGCTGGCAAAGCTCGGCGCGGGTATCGACGTAGTCTCCGGCGGCGAATTGCGCCGCGCGCTCGGCGCCGGCGTACCGGCAAACCGCATCATGTTCTCCGGCGTCGGCAAGACGGTGGCGGAAATGGATTACGCGCTGGAAGCCGGTATCTACTGCTTCAACATCGAATCCGAGCCGGAGCTTGAGGTTCTCAACCTGCGCGCCGTCAAGGCCGGAAAAAGGGCGCATGTGTCCTTCCGCATCAATCCGGATGTGGATGCGCGCACCCATGCCAAGATTTCCACCGGCAAAAAAGAAAACAAGTTCGGCATTTCCTATGAGCGGGCGCGTGCGGTCTATGCCCATGCCGCCACCCTGCCCGGCATCGAAGTCACCGGCATCGACATGCATATCGGCAGCCAGATCACCGAATTGCAGCCCTTCGAGGATGCGTTCCGCTTGCTGCGAGAACTGGTGGAATCCCTGCGCGCGGACGGGCACACGATCAGTCACGTCGATATCGGCGGCGGCCTCGGCATTCCCTACCGCGAGGACAATAATCCGCCGCCGCTGCCGGATGCCTATGCGCATATCGTCAAGAACGAGCTGAAGAGTCTCAACTGCAAGATCATCACCGAACCGGGACGCCTGATCGTCGGCAATGCCGGCATTCTGGTGACGGAAGTGATCTATGTGAAGGATGGCGGCGAAAAGAACTTCGTGATTGTCGATGGCGCGATGAACGACCTCATCCGCCCGACGCTTTACGAGGCCTATCACGGCATCCGCCCGGTCGTGCAGCCTGCGGTGGACGCCCCTCGCATCAAGGCCGATATCGTTGGCCCCGTTTGCGAAACGGGTGACTATCTGGCGCTGGACCGCGAGATGGCCGCACCGCAGCCGGGTGATCTGATTGCCGTCAGCTCAGCAGGTGCTTACGGCGCCGTGCAGGCAGGCACCTATAATTCGCGCCTGCTGGTGCCGGAAGTGCTGGTAAAGGGTGACAAGTTCCACGTCATCCGCCCGCGCGGAACCTATGAAGAGCTGATCGCTCTCGATTCCGTACCCGCCTGGCTCGATTGATCCGCCATTCATCCGGCTTGGTCGATCACAATTGAGCGAAGCTGCCTAAAAAATGGGGGTGAGCATCCGCTTGCCCTCGTCTTCGCCACAAAGAATGTTATCCTTGTTTCTCATAATACAAGCAGCTCGCCGTTCCGGGAATGGCGTTTGACGTGGCCAGAACCGGGAGAACGGATTGATGACCACAGCCGGAGAGGACAGGACAGGCAGAAAGCGCCCAACCGGCGCATTCGCGCAGCGGCCGGATCTTGCCCGCCGGGTTGCGGCTAAACGCTTCTTCGCAAAAATCGTGCTGTTTTCGGAAAGAGTAGCACCGAAGACGCTGTGGCCACTTTCCATCGCCGCCGCGTTTCTGGCGCTCGCATGGTTCGGCCTCTACCGGCAGATGCCTGATTTCGTGCGGCTGGGCATCGTTTTCCTGCTGATTTTCGGTTTCATCAGCACCATCCTGCCAATCGTCCGGCTGAAATGGCCGACAGACAACGACGCGTCCCGCCTTTTGGAAGAACGCAATGGTCTCGCTCACCAGCCAGTCGGCGTGCAGGAAGACGAACCTGCGTTGGACACCCCCATTTCCCGCGCCTTGTGGAAAGAACACCAGATCCGTATGGCGGAACGCATCGCCGCGCTGAATGCCGGCCTGCCGAAACCCGATATCGCCCGTTACGACCGCTCGGCACTACGCGCCATTCCCGCCCTTTTTCTGGTTGTCGCCTTCGGTTTTTCCTATTCCAATGGTGCAGGCACGATTGCAGATGCCTTCCGCAGCCGACCGGCAGCCGGTCCGCTCAATCCCGATATCCGTCTCGACGCCTGGGTCACGCCGCCCGCCTATACCGGCCGCGCCCCGATTTTTCTGACAGGGCGCGATGCGACGGGCCACGACGCGGTGTCCGTGCCGCAATCCTCCAAACTGACGATCCGCATGACCGGTGGCGATGGCGGCGAAGAAGTGACCTTCGAGCCTGAGACCGCCGGCGCTCTGCAGAAGCTTGCCCCCGAAGCGGCGCGCGCCGACGGCGCAAGTGGCGATGTGGCGGCACAGACAGAAAAACGCGCGCCGGATCAACCTGTCACGCCGCGCACCTTTGCCATGGATGTGACCGAAAGCGGCATGATCACCGCCAATGGCGAACAATGGGTGTTCAACGTCATTCCTGACCAGCCACCGAGCATCGGCTTCGACAACATGCCGCGCCGCGCCGTCAATGGTGCGCTGGAGGTGGGTTTCACCGCCAAGGACGACTATGGCATCAAGGAAGCCCACGCCATCATCGAGCCGCTTGGCGTTGCGGAGGGTGCAACAGCACTTTACCCGCCGCCGGAATTCAAGCTCGACCTGCCGCGGCAGAACAACCGCGAGATCAAGGGGCTGACCAGCCGCAACCTGACCGAACATCCCATGGCAGGTAAGCGCGTGCGCATCACGCTGGTGGCAACAGATGGTGCCGGCCAGACCGGCCGCAGCCCCGCGCATGAAATGGTACTGCCGGGCCGCAACTTCTCTGAACCGCTGGCGGCTTCGGTTGCCGAACAGCGGCAGATATTCTCGCTCGACACGCGCCAGATGCCAAAGGCGATCGCCTATAACGAGGCGGTTGGTCTGCGTCCGGAAGAAACCATTCCCAACACCACGCACTATCTCCTGCTGCAATCGGCGCAGACCCGCATGCGGCTCGCCTATAATGAGGAGATGCTGAAGAACACCGCCGATTATCTCTGGGAGATCGCGCTTGGCATCGAGGATGGTGATCTTTCGCAGGCGGAAAAACGCCTGCGTGATGCGCAGACAGCGCTTTCCGAGGCCCTTCAGCGCAATGCCTCCGATGAGGAAGTCGCCAAGCTGATGCAGGAACTGCGCGAGGCGATGCAGCAGTTCATGAGCGAGCTTGCACAGCGCATGCAGAATGCGCCGCAAGCCAACATGAACCAGCAGGCACAAAACGTCTTGCGGCAGCGCGATCTGGAAAACATGATGAACCAGATCGAAAACCTCGCACGCTCCGGCAACCGTGACGCAGCACAGGAAATGCTCTCGCAGCTGCAACGCATGATGAACAACCTGCAGGCCGGACGGCCGCAACGTCAGGGCCAGCAGGGGCAGCAACAAAGCAGCAAGATGCGCCAGCAGATCGACAAGCTGGGTGAAATTCTGCAACAGCAGCAGAAGCTGATGGACGAGACCTTCAAGCTCGATCAGGCGCTGCGTGACCGCATGCAGCGCGGCGACCCGCAGGATGGCGGCGAAGGCCAGGACCCGCAGACGGGTGAAAACGGTGAACCACCGCAACAGGGCCAGCAGGGCGAGAACGGCCAGCAAGGCGGACAGCCGAGCGAGCAGATGACCGCCGAGCAATTGCGCGAGGCGCTGAAAAATCTGAGGGCGCAACAGGACGCGCTGGGCAAGCAGCTGGGCGAATTGCAGCAGGGCCTTCGTGATCTCGGCATGGAGCCGGGCGAAAACTTCGGCAAGGCGCAGCAGGAAATGGAAGGCGCCGGCGAAGCACTCGGCAAAAGCCAGGGCGAACAGGCGGTCGAAGGTCAGGGCAATGCGCTGAACGCGCTGCGACAGGGCGCGCAGGATATGATGGGCCAGATCATGCAGGCCATGCGCCAGCAGGGACAGCAGCCCGGACAGGGGCAGGAAGGCATGGCGGGCCAAGGCGGACAGAACGGCCGCGATCCACTCGGCCGTCCGCGCAGCACAACCGGCCCCGATTTCGGCGACCAGGTGAAGGTGCCTGATGAGATCGACGTGCAGCGCGCCCGCGAAATTCTCGAGGCTATCCGCGAAAAGCTCGGCAACAACCCGCCGGGTGAAATCGAGCGGCGTTATCTGGAGCGGTTGCTGGATATACGGTGAGGATGGAGGCCGCCATTCCTAGCGATCGGGCCTGTTTAACCTCGCGCATTTTTGAGGAAAGGCCAGCTTATCAAACACTCAACGTCATCCTCGGCCTTGTGCCGAGGATCCAACCACGTCTCAATCAATCGAGACGTGGCAGATCCTCGGGACAGGCCCGAGCATGACGGCGGAGAGAGTTGACAACTCCGCAACAAAAAAGGCGACCCAAAGGGCCGCCCTTTCTCAAATCTCTGTAGCCTTATCGCTCAGGCCGCAAGCGCTCGCGCAACAGCCTTGCGGATATCCGGAAGCGCGAAAGGTTTTGAAACCACGTCCACGATCTTTTCCGCCAGATCATCAGCACGTTCGCGCTGTTCGGCATAACCCGTCATCAACAGAATGCGCATGGCCGGGAAGCGTTCGGCGGCGCGGTGCGCCAGCTCGATGCCATCCATGACCGGCATGCGGATATCCGAAAGAAGGAGATCGAAATTGGTTTCCTGGAGCTTCTCCAGCCCCTGCTCGCCGTCTGCCGCCTCATGGGTCTCGTGACCGTCGAGACGCAGCGCACGGGCAACGAAAGCCCGCAATGCATCCTCATCTTCGGTAATCAGAATCTTCGCCATTAATCATTGCTCCTGGGCATCATTTCCAGCCGTGAGCAACATCGCAGGCTCCTCTTTTCAAGAGGTAAACACCCAGGGTTTCGCTGGGTGAATGGTTAATGAGGCGTCTCCGGCATGTCCCATCCCGGCACGGCATAAATCGTCAGGCGTCGCCCGTGACGACGCCTACGAAGGGCAGTTCGCGGAAGGCGTAAGCCACATCCATGCCGTAACCCACAACGAAATAATCGGGACATTCGAAACCGACATAGTCGGCCTCCAGATCTTCCTTGCGCTTGACCTTCTTGTCGAGCAGCACGGCGATGGTGACGTGACGGGCGCCGCGTTCGTAAAGCAGTTCCTTGGCGAAACGCAGCGTGCGGCCGGATTCGAGAATATCGTCGATCAGAAGAACATCGCGGTCCTTCACGTCGCTGTCGATATCCTTGACGATCTTCACCCCTTGCGAAACGGTGCCGGCACCGTAGCTCGAAAGCGTGATGAATTCGACTTCGGGGGCAAGGCCGCTGTCATGCAGCGCGCGGATGAGATCGGCCGCGAAAATGAACGATCCCTTGAGCACGGCGATGACCAGCAAATCCTTGGTCGGGCCGCTTGCTATATGCTTGGCCATGTCGCGATTGCGCTCGGCAATCTGCTCGGCGGTGTAAAGCGGCTCAATGTTTTTTCCACGGACGACGGGCATTCTTTCTCCTGTGCTGCGCCTTGCCGATTTTACCTTTCAGTAAAAATACGAAGACCACGCGTTAGCACAGTCAACGTTCGGAAGCACCCGCTTCGACGAAGGAAAGCTTGATGTCAGGCGTTTTTCCACCGGGATGGCGCAACTTTGCCGAAAATCCGTGGCTGAAACCGGGCTGCATCTGCCTGACCGGCGGTTCGATGACCATGCTGGCGACCAGTTGCCCCTTGGCAACGAAGAGGTCGGCGCGAAGTGCCGGCACATCTTCCAGAGCGGTACCGTTGTTTTCCACAATACCGTTGATGAGCAGGACATCCATGCCGCCAGCCTCCTGCGGCGTGATGGTGACATGAGAAATGGCAAGCGGGTTTGCGGCCACCACGACCGGCTTTTCCGGCACGACCACCGAGAGACCGCCTGAGCAGATGAAAACAAAAATGACGAGCGCCGCAACCAGCGCCGAATAGGCATCCACCGACAGGCGCGACAATTTGCGGTCCACCCAGCCGATGAACGCGTAGCCAAGAGCGCTGGCGGTAACGGGCGGTTTTTCCATCTGCCGGCGCATCGCGCCGCGATTATCGTTTCCGGGCTGACGGACACGGTTTTCCTTGATGGTGACAAATTCCGCGTCTACCACATCGGGGCCGGTGTGGGCTGCCCGCGCCGTACGGCGCACTGGCGCTTCCGGCATCAGGAGGTCGAAATCGAATGCCGCTTGCCGGCGAGATGAACGGAACATAGCCATAGAATTCCTTGGGTGAGGTTTTCCGGCCCGCAAAACTGGGCATTGCAACGAATCCTGCCAAGTTTTAAATTTAATTGGTTAATGCTTCGCAAAAACGGCTCGCATAGGCCACCGGAACCGGGTTAAACGGCGCATCCGGGCCTCACGCGCCAGCGGTTTGCGAACCACCACGAAACGAAGAGACTGGAAGTCCGTTGATCCATTTCGAAAATGTCGGGTTGCGTTACGGCATGGGCCCCGAAATCCTGAGGGACATGACCTTCGACATTCCCAAGGGTTCGTTCCAGTTTCTGACCGGCCCTTCCGGTGCCGGCAAAACCACGTTCCTGCGCCTGCTGCTGATGTCGCTGCAGCCCACACGCGGCAATATCCGCATGTTCAACCGCGATGTGTCGCGCATTCCGCGCAGCGAGTTGCCCATGCTGCGCCGCCGCGTCGGGATCGTCTTTCAGGATTTCCGGCTGCTCGATCATCTGACGACCTATGAGAATGTCGCCTTGCCGCTGCGTGTGCGCGGCAAGGAAGAAAGCGCCTACCGCAACGACGTCATCGAGCTTCTGAAATGGGTCGGGCTTGGCGAGCGCATCAATGTGCTTCCGGCCATCCTCTCCGGTGGGGAAAAGCAACGCGCCGCCATTGCCCGCGCATTGATGGACCAGCCGGAAATCTTGCTGGCCGACGAGCCGACCGGCAACGTCGACCCGCCGATGGCCAAGCGCCTTCTCAACCTCTTTCTGGAGCTCAACCGGCTAGGTACCGCTGTGGTCATCGCCACCCATGATTTCGGCCTGATGGACCAGATCGACGCACGCCGGATGATCCTCACCGAAGGGCGGCTCGACATCTATGAATGAGATCAACCGCAAACAGCTAAGACCAGAGGCGACCGCACCGAAGCGGCCGCCGATGCGTATCCGCCCGATGGCACCCATTCTGCCGCCCTCCAACATTCAGGGCAATGCGCTGATGGTGGTGATCGCCATTATGGCGTTTCTCGCCTGCCTGACGCTTGGTGCCGTTTCCATGGTGCGTGCCACCGCCGCCACGTGGCAGAGCCAGATTTCCCGCGAAATCACCATCCAGATCAAACCCGAGGACGGGCTGGACATGAATGCGGCGCTCACCAAGGCGCGCACTCTGGCGCTCACCTTCGTCGGGACGCGGGATGGCACGATCCTCGATGACGCCGCCACCGCGCGTCTTCTGGAGCCGTGGCTCGGCAGTGGCCTCGATCTTTCCGAACTGCCAGTGCCGCGCCTCGTCGTGATTACCATCGATGAAAACCACCCGCCCGATTTTCAGGCCATGCGCGATATGCTGAAAGCTGAAATTCCACAGGCGTTTCTGGATGACCACCGTACATGGGTCGACAGGCTCGTCTCCATGGCCAGGACCACTGTCATGATCGGCGTCGGGGTCCTGATCCTCGTCTTCACCGCCATGGTGCTGACGGTGGTGTTTGCAACGCGCGGCGCGCTTTCCGGCAACCGGCACATCGTCGAGGTGCTGCATTTCGTGGGCGCCGAAAGCAGCTTCGTGGCGCGGGAATTCCAGAAGCACTTCCTGAAGATCAGCCTGAAAGGTGCGGCAGCGGGCAGCGCCCTTGCCGCGGCGGTTTTCCTTGCCGCCGGTTTCTGGCAATCGAGCACGGTCGCAACGCCGCAAAGCGATCAGGCAAGTGCGCTGTTCGGCTCCTTTTCGGTTGGCCTCAGTGGTTATATCGGCATCGCCACGACGATGATCATCATCGCGCTGCTCACCACCATCACCGCGCGTGTGACGGTCATCCGCACGATCGACGATATCGACCGCGTCCGTTCCGATCCGTCGAAAAGCGACGGTGTCGCATCGTGACGCCGTCTCCCGGATCTCGCGAGGAAACTGCACCCTTCACACGCCGGATGTAACCTGCGGACGGTGGACAAAAATGCCTGTTCCTAGCCTTAATCGGCGAGTATTCAGGAGGAATGTTTGTGAGTCGGACGGACCATGATCAGGAACAGACGACCACGCGACAGGCAAAAAAGGGCCTGTTGTCGCGGCGAAGTCGCCTGCGCCGTTTTATTCGCGGTCTCATCCTGCTTTGCGTCATTACTCTCGGGGCTTTTTCCGGCGGTTTTTTGTGGTTCGCAGATTCGGTCGCCTCCATGCGCCCACCCGAAGGCGCCAAGGGCGACGCGATCATTGTTCTGACCGGCGGTTATCAGCGCATCGAACAGGCGGTCGGCCTGCTGCGGGACGGCGTTGGCAAGCGCCTTCTGATTTCCGGCGTCAACCCGGCCACCACCCGCACGCAAATCCGCAAGATGACGCAAGGCTCTTCGGACATGTTTTCCTGCTGCGTGGACATGGGCTACAAGGCCATAGACACCATCGGCAACGCCAATGAGGCTGCGAGCTGGATACGCGACCACGGTTATTCCTCCATCGTCGTCGTCACCAACAATTACCATATGCATCGCAGCCTTCATGAATTGCGCAATGCCAGCCCACAAACCCAATTCATCGCCTATCCCGTCATCAGTGCCGACCTTGCCCGTACCAACTGGTTCGCGGAGCCGGATGTGGTGCGAACCATGCTCTACGAATACATGAAATTCGTGATTGCAGCAGGACGCGACCTGACCGGGCTCGGCAAGGGCGACGGTCTGCGCAAGGCGGGCGCCGATCACCCCACGATCAAGGCGGCAACCTCCTCCCCGTGAATGGAAAGAACGGAGAGAACGCGCTTGCTGCGGAGCCTTGTTTTCGTGTAGGCGTCTGGCATCGGCATCCGGCATCGAGGCGCGCCTGAGCTTCGGAACGGCTGCAACCCGGGAAGTCTGTCGATGCTCAAGCTGCGCTCTTTTCTTTTCAATACGCTGTTTTATCTCAATCTGATTGTCCGCATGATCGTGCTCACGCCGATCTATTTCATCCTGCCGCGCAGAATAGCCTATGAAATCCCCAAGAACTGGGCGCGATCCAACCATTGGCTGATGAAGACCATTGTCGGCACCACCTTTGAGATCGAGGGGCTGGAAAACATTCCCGAAACCGGCTGCATCTTCGCCCCCAAACACCAGTCCTTCTGGGACACCTATGCGCTGCTGCCCAACCTTCCCGATCCGGTCTATATTCTGAAGCGCGAGCTTTTGTGGATCCCGCTGTTCGGCTGGTATGCGATGAAGCAGCGCATGATCCCGGTCAACCGCGCCGCGCGCGGCAAGGTGATGCTGAAGGTCATGGAGCGGGCGAGAGAGGAGATGGCGGCTGGCCGCGAACTCATAATCTATCCCGAAGGCACACGCCGGCCACCGGGCGCTGAGCCCGAATATCGTTATGGCATCGCACGTCTTTACCGCGACCTCAAAGTCCCCGTCATTCCGGTCGCCATGCATCCCGGCCTCTTCTGGCCACGCCGCTCGACAATGCGTTATCCCGGCCATTTCAAGGTGCGGATCTTGCCGGCCATCGAGCCGGGGCTGGACCCGGACGTGTTTTTCAAGACATTGATCGAGGTGACGGAAAAGGCGAGCGACGAGTTGCTGCTGGAAACCGCGCGCAACAATCCGCACCTGCCGCTGCCACCGACCGCCATGAAGCGTATCGCAGAACTTCAGGGGCAAGACACTCCCGCCGGCTAAACCGCGACCGTGCCGACACTGGCGGCAATGCTTTCCAGCAGCGTGTCGCGAATACCCATATCCTGCAGATGCTGCACGGTATTGAAGACGTAGTCGGTATTCGGGCCGGACCGGCCCGATGCGGCAGCCACGATCGTGGCCGCTTCCGCGACACCTAGACCACCAATATACTGCTCGTGGGCGGGATCGGCCACATAGGTCACGGCACTGCCGCGCGTGCCATCGGCGAGCGCAACGGCAACGACGCGTTCCTTGTAGACATTCGTTACCAGCTCGCGCTCGCGCAGATAGGCCATGACCGGACCATGGTCCGCTCCCCGCACTCGAAAGGCAACGCCGAGGCAGGAGCCGCCGCGCTCCAGACCGAGCACAAGGCCGGGCCTCTCCTCAGTGCCGCGGTACACATTTGAACTGATGCAGAGGGAGCGTCGATAACCGTGCAGCCGCGCCTGCTGCCTTTCCTCAAAGGCAAAGCCCGGGTTCCACATCAAAGAACCGTAGCCAAAGACCCAAAAATCGTCCATATCCCAAGCCAAATCGAATTTATCTGAAGTCTGTTCATCGGAGATCAATATGGCATCGTCAAGCCAATCCGGCACGGTCAAAAAATTCCTCTGGCTTGGTATCGCCGTCGTGCTGGTTATCGGACTTTACACGGCCGGGTGGTTTTATGCCGCCGACAAGCTGAAGCAGACGGTTCTGAACGTCATCTCGCCTTCGCAGGCCAGAAACCTCAGCGGCGAATGCGGCGACATTGCCTTCAAGGGTTATCCTTTCCGCATCGGCCTTTTCTGCTCCAAGGTAACGGTGGAAGACAAGCAGAATGGCGTTTCAGCCTCGTTCGGAGAATTGCGTTCCGCAGCACAGGTCTACAATCCCGGCCACATTGTCTGGGAACTGGATGCACCAGCTGAAATCCGCACCGCGCATGGCCTGACGGTTTCGGCCGTCTGGCAGAACATGCAGTCGAGCATCGTCACCAAGCTTAGGGGTATCGACCGCACCTCGCTTGTCATCGACGGCCTGAAGGCTCAGGCGGTTTCCACGGTTACCGGCCAGACGATCGATTTCGATGCCACCAAGACGGAAATGCATCTGCGCCAGAACGGTGCCGATCTAGACGGCGCGATAACGTTGACCGACTCGTCAACCGTCATTAAGGACTGGCCGCAACTTCTGCCGCGCCTCAACGCCATCGCCGATGTCACCCTTGCCGGCAAGGCGGGTATGGTAGACGGCAGCGATACGGCCGGGCTTTACGGCGCGAGCGGCGAGCTTCGCCGGCTGGTCGCCGATATCGGCGAAGGCCGCACCATGCGTATCAGCGGCCCCTTCTCCTTTGATAAGGAGGGATATCTCTCCGGCCAGTTCAAGCTGGAGATCGAAAAGCTCGACGCCTGGTCGGACAATGCCAAGCAGGCGTTTCCGCAGCTGCAATCCACCATCGATACCGCCCGCAAAATGCTCCGTGCACTCGCCGGCGGCGGCGACAGGGCGTCCGTCGATCTCGTGGTGGATCGCGGCCGCGCCACCGTCAGCGGTTTCATTCCGCTGGGGAAGATCCCGCCTATCTAAGGGATTGCCCCCATACTCAACGTCATCCTCGGGCTCGTCCGAGGATGACGAAGGAAAAACTTGGCAATTTGCCAGCGGATCCTATGGCCGGATCAAATCCGGCCATGACTGTTCGCCAGCGGCGATTTACTTCTTCTGATCCAGCGCGTGACGCCCAAAGTCAGGCGTATCGACGTCCTGACCGGCCTCGATGATGGAGCGGCGGATGGAGCGTGTGCGGGAAAACAGTTCGAACAGCTTGTCGCCCTCCCCCCAGCGGATCGCCCTTTGCAGCGAGGCGAGGTCTTCCGAGAACCGTGCCAGCATTTCGAGGATGGCATCCTTGTTGTGCAGGCAGACATCGCGCCACATGGTGGGGTCCGAGGCGGCGAGACGCGTGAAATCTCGGAAGCCGGAAGCGGAATATTTGATGACTTCCGACTCAGTTACCGTCTCCAGATCATCCGCCGTACCGACGATGTTATAGGCGATGATGTGCGGCAGATGCGAAACGATCGCCAGAACCTTGTCGTGGTGTTCGGCATCCATTTCATCCACACGCGAGCCAAGCGCCCGCCAGAAATCCTTGAGCCTTTCCAGCGCCTCCGCATCCGTGCCCGGCAGCGGCGTGAAGATGCACCAGCGCTCGCGGAAAAGACCGGAAAAACCGGCATCCGGGCCGGATTTTTCCGTTCCCGCCAGCGGATGGCCGGGAATGAAATGCACATTGTCAGGCATATGCGGCGCCATCTGCGCGATGACAGAGGCCTTGGTAGAGCCGACATCGGTGACGATGGCGCCGGGCTTCAGATGCGGCGCGATCTGCTCGGCAACCGCCCCGGATGAACCGACCGGCACTGAAACGATGACAAGATCGGCATCCTTGACGGCCTGCGCAGCGGATGTCGTATACTCGCTTCCAAGCGCCAGTTCCTCTGCCCGCTTGAGCGTTTCCGCGCTGCGGGTGGAAATCGTGACATGCCGGGCAAGACCCAGTTCCTTGATGTCGCGGGCAATAGACGAGCCGATCAGGCCTATGCCAACAAGCGCGATGCGCTCAAACATGATCTCGCCCATTACGCCTGCCCCATGAACTCGGTGAGCGCGGCGATGACGCCGAGATTGGCTTCTTCCGAACCAACCGTCATACGCAAGGCATTGGGGAAACCGTAACCGCGCACGGCACGCAGGATATAGCCGCGGCGGCTCAGGAACTCGTCCGCATCTGGTGCACGCTTGCCATCCTGGTCCGGGAAATGGATGAGGACGAAGTTGGTGACTGATGGCGTGACCCTGAGGCCGAGACCGGTGAAGACCGTCGTGAGTTTCTCCAGCCAGAGCGTGTTGTGAGAGATCGCCTTTTCCAGGAATGCCTGATCGCGGATGGCCGCGGCACCCGCTGCGATCGCCGGCGCGCTCATGTTGAACGGACCACGCACCCGGTTCAGCGCATCGATGATGGCGGCCGGACCATACATCCAGCCGACGCGCAGTGCGGCCAGACCGTAAACCTTGGAGAAGGTGCGGGTCATCACCACGTTGCGGTTGCCAGACACCAGCTCGAGACCGGCCTCGTAGTCGTTCTTGCGCACATATTCGGCATAAGCCGCATCAAGCACGAGCACGACATGTTTCGGCAGACCAGCCTGAAGGCGGCGGATTTCCGCGACCGGAACATAGGTGCCGGTGGGATTGCCGGGATTGGCGATGAAAACCATCTTCGTCCTTGGCGTGACGGCGGCGAGAATGGCGTCCACATCGACGGCGCAATCGTTTTCCTTCACCGTCACCGGCGTTGCGCCCGCACCCATGATCTGGATCTTGTAGACGAGGAAACCGTGTTCGGTGATGATCGCCTCATCGCCCGTACCCAGATAGACGTGGCAGAGCAGGCCAAGAAGCTCATCCGAGCCGTTACCGCACATGATATTCGCTATGTTGAGGCCATGCACGTCTGCAATCGCCTGACGCAGCGCAATCGCCTGTCCGTCGGGATAGATTTCCAGATGGCTGGCGGTAGCGGCGAATGCCTCGATCGCCTTCGGGCTTGGCCCGAGCGGCGTTTCGTTGGAGGAGAGCTTATAAACCTTCGCGACGCCGTCCACATGTTCCTTGCCGGGAACATAAGCGGCGATATCCAGAATACCCGGACGCGGAAGAGGTTGGCTAAGCTCTGCACTCATTTGATCGACCTTCGGAAATGCGCCGGTGGAACCCGGCAAAAGCAATGCCGGAGGCATTAGACCGGAATGGCCCCTTTGTCGAGGGTCAGCGCGGCGTTCCATGCCTGACGGCCGTGCCGTTTAGCGCTATACGCTCGAGCATGATTGCTCATCACGCCTGCCCAATGAACTCGGTTAAGGCCGCGATGACACCAAGATTTGCCTCTTCCGAACCGACAGTCATTCTCAGGGCATTGGGGAAACCGTAACCATGCACCGCACGCAAGATATAACCGCGATGGCTTAGGAATTCGTCCGCATCTGCCGCACGCTTGCCGTCCTGATCGAGGAAATTGATCAGCAAGAAATTGGCGACTGACGGCGTGACGGTCAGGCCGAGCGCAGTAAACGCATAAGTCAGCTTCTCGCGCCAGAGCAGATTGTGCTCGACGGTCGTTTCGACAAAAGCCTGATCGCGCAAGGCAGCCGCGCCGGCGGCAATCGCAGGCGCATTCAGGTTGAACGGGCCGCGCACACGGTTCAGCGCATCAACGATATCCACCGAGCCGTACATCCAGCCGATGCGTAGCGCGGCAAGGCCGTAAGCTTTGGAAAGCGTGCGGGTCATAACGACATTGGGGTTTCCAGACACGAGCTCGATGCCGGTTTCGTAGTCGTTGCGGCGCACATATTCGGCATAGGCCGCATCGATCACCAGAAGAACATGCTTCGGCAGGTTGGCTTGCAAATGACGGATTTCTGAGACCGGAACATAGGTGCCGGTAGGGTTGCCCGGATTGGTGACGAACACCATCCTTGTCTTCGGCGTCACCGCCGATAAAATAGCGTCTACGTCGACGGTGCAACTCTTTTCCTTGACCGTAACCGGGGTCGCGCCCGCTGCGATGATCTGGATTTTGTATAGGAGAAAGGCGTGCTCGGTAACGATCGCCTCGTCACCCACACCAAGATAGGCCCTGCAAAGCAGTTCCAGCAGCTCGCCGGAACCATTGCCGCAGATAATATTCGCACCGTTGAGGCCATGAACCTCGGCGATTGCACAGCGCAGCGCGGCCGCCCGACCGTCCGGATAGAGTTCCAGATTGGCCGAAGCCGTGCCGAAAGCCTGTATAGCCTTGGGACTCGGCCCAAACGGCGTTTCGTTGGCGGAAAGCTTATAAACCTTCGCGACGCCGTCCACATGTTCTTTTCCGGGAACATAAGCGGAAATATCCAGAATACCAGGACGCGGAACGGGTTGGCTAAGCTCTGCGCTCATTTTTATCGACCTTTGAAAAGACGTCGGAGAACCCGGCAAAAAAACAATGCCAAAGGCGTAGGACGGAATGGCCCCTTTGTCGAGGGTCAGCGCGGCTTTCCGTGCTTTGCGGCGGTGCGGGTGGTGGGCACACCCTGAGGCGCTAGGACCGGCACGAAAACCCGGCGTGAGGCGCGCTGGGTAACGGGCAATCCCTGATAGAGACGTTTCTGCGCCTCAACCACGATAACGCCGGAAAACAGCGGCCAGAGCCTGCGGCCGGTAAGCTCAAGGTATCGGCGGAATTTCAGTACCGGGCGGCTGGTGGTGGGCGGAAAGAAAAGCGCTTCGGCGCTTGCCCCCGGCGTAAAATTGGTCTCGCGCAGAAGCGCCGTCAACTGCCCGCGCGAATAGGGCCGGCCCGAGCCGAAAGGTGTGTGTTCCATGCGTGCCCAGACCCCACGCCTGTTCGGCACCACGATCACCAGACGCCCGCCGGGCGCCAGCACCCGCCAGAGTTCTTTCAGGGTTTCGCGCGGATTTTCGGCAAATTCCAGAGCATGCACCATCAACACCCGGTCTATCGACGAATCGGGTAGCGGCAGCTCCTCGTCAAACACCAGCGCCGTGGAGGAAAGCTCGCCTGCCGGCCAGTTCACCGCTCCCTGCCCCGCCGGCATGAAGGCAAAGGTGCGCTCCGTGTCATGACGGAACCGCTCCAGAAACGGCACGGCGTAACCGAGGCCGACCAGCCTTTCCTCCGGCAAAGGCGGCCAGAGCGATGACAGCGCCATGGTGATCGCCTGCTCGGCCGAGCGGCCAAGCGGGGAATGATAGAATTCGCGCAGATCGACGATATCGGTGTTCATGGGCGAGAATGTAGCATCAGGCGGTTGGACTTCAAGGCGTCTGCGCCTACATTGAAATTCAGGCGGACAAATGCGCCGGCCACGGCCGGCAAATGGAGAGGACCACGATGAAACCTTTGGAAATAGACGTCTTTCTTTGCCGCAGTGATAATTTTGGCGTTCTGCTGCACGATCCAGAAAGCGGTGCGACCGCCGCAATCGATGCGCCGGAGGAAGGCCCCATCCTGCAGGCTCTTCATGGGCATGGCTGGAAGCTCACGCATATCTTCACCACCCATCACCATCAGGACCATGTGGAAGCCAATCTGGCGCTGAAGGACAAATTCCAGTGCGAAATACACGGCCCACATGATGAGGCGATTGCGATCCCCGGTCTCGACCGGTCCCAGGCCGATGGCGACGAGTTCGAATTTGCCGGACGGCGCGTTCAGGTCATTGCCACACCCGGTCATACGGCGGGGCATATCTGCTACTACCTTCCCGATGACGGCCTGCTGTTTGCCGCCGATACGCTGTTCGCCATGGGCTGCGGTCGCCTGTTCGAACGTACGGCAACAGATATGTGGCATTCTTTCCAGAAGTTGATGGCGCTGCCGGATGACACGAAAGTCTATTTCGGCCACGAATATACACTTTCGAATGCCCGTTTCGCGCTCACCGTCGATCCTGATAACGCGGTTCTAATCGAGCGCGCCGAAAGCGTCGAAAAGGCGCGGCAGGCGAATGAATTCACCATTCCCACCACCATCGGGCTGGAAAAACAGACCAACCCTTATATGCGGGTAGCCGACGCCGGCATCCGCAGTCATCTTGGCCTTGAAGGCGCAACCGATGCCGAAGTCTTTGCCGAAATCCGCACACGCAAGGACAATTTCTGATGGGCGCCGATCTTTCTGCGGCAGCGATCATTCGCGAACTGGAACTGGAGCCGCACCCCGAGGGCGGCTTTTACCACCAGACATTTCGCGACAAGGCAGGTGGTGAGCGCGGCCATTCGACGGCGATCTATTTTCTTCTGGAAAAGGGGACGCGCTCGCACTGGCATCGCGTCACCGATGCAGTGGAGGTCTGGCACTATTATGCCGGCGCTCCGATCACACTGCATCTTTCCGAAGATGGCAGGGAGGTACAGACCTTTACCCTCGGCCCCGACATTCTGGAAGGCGAGCGCCCGCAGGTGATCGTGCCTGCCAATTGCTGGCAATCGGCCGAAAGCCTCGGCGACTTCACCCTCGTCGGCTGCACAGTCTCGCCGGGTTTCGCCTTTTCAAGCTTCGCGATGGCCGAACCCGGCTGGTCGCCGGGTGATACGCTGTAACTGCATCAACCGCCATATTTGGTGGCGGTGATGTAGACTTGGCCTACCCGCGTCGGAATGACGGCGTAGACCGGGGCATAGACATCCATATTGTCGGATTTGGCGAACCAGATCTCCATGGAAATGGATTTCAGGTATTCGATATCCTTGCGCCCCTGGCGATAACCCGACTTCGGCACGTAACGCGCCTTGCAGACCACGGCATCGCCGCTGAAGCCATTGGTCTTGAATGGCTTGGTGCCGCTGGGGCTCAAAACCAGATCCAGCCGCGATTCGCCGTCATAGATCGGCAGGCGCGACGGGCAGATGCGGCCGCCGGCGGGAATGATGAGGCCGGAGATTGGATCGAGGACGGAGCGTAGGTCGCCGTCCTTCACATTCACCCAATTGTCCGGCCGCGCCTTCGGCTCCGGTTTCACCGTCGTCGATGTGACGTTGCCGTTGCGATACACCACATCATAGGTCCGTACCCGCTTGCCGTCCTTGTAAACAAGCGAATATGTGTTCGCCTGCAGCCGATGGCCGCGTTTGGCACCCGAAATCGTCGTCTTGCCGGAAATATCCGCCAGAATGCTTGCAAGCCCTGCTGAGCTGAAGGAACCGGAAATCGAATAGTTCGGGCCGTTCATGCGAGTCGAAAAACTCGCCTTGGCAATTGGCAGAATACCGAGATTGATGCTGTATTCGCTTGTATGGCGGGCTTCGGCGGCGAGCGAGGGAGATACGCCTGCAAACGCCATTGTCACAGCCATGAAAATGCTTTTTCCTCTGGCAATCATTTGGATATCACCTTAAAAGAGGCGCGGAAGCGGCCTTATGGGGCGATCATATACGCCGACTTGTGGCAATAAAAAAGCGGATGCCGGTTGAAAACGCCGGAATTTCCTTTCATTTGCTCGCGAGCGGCTTGACTGTTAAGTCCCGTCTGACTATAGAACCGCAACTTTCCAATCATGGCCAGTTGGATTGCCACCACGGTTTTGCCGGTGGCGAGCCAGTGGTGAAACAGACAAACGAAATAGGTGTACCCATGTCCCGTGTATGCGAATTGACCGGCAAGGGCGTCCAGACGGGCAACAACGTCAGCCACGCCAACAACAAGACCAAGCGCCGGTTCCTTCCGAACCTCTGCCAGGTTACGTTGATCTCCGATGCTCTCGGCCAGCGTTTCCGCCTGCGTGTTTCCGCAGCAGCTCTGCGCTCCGTTGAACATCGTGGCGGCCTCGATGCCTTCCTTCTGAAGTCCGGCGAAAACGAACTGAGCATGCGCGCTCGTCTCCTGCGCCGCCAGATCGCCAAGAAGACGGCCGAAGCTGCTTAATTAGCGGTTTCGACATCACTGATATTCAGAAGGCTTGAATGGCTTTTGCCGCTCAAGCCTTTTGCTTGTTTTAATTCGGCTCCAACTGGTGGCATCACCCAGGATAAAAAAATGCCCTACCTGCGCTACACGCTCATTTACGTTCTGCTGATGACACTGGTGGTCGTCGCGTCCAATATTCTGGTGCAATACCCGCTTTCCGGATCGCTGTTCGGCGTCAATCTCGGCGATCTTTTGACCTGGGGTGCCTTTACCTATCCGGTCGCCTTCCTCGTCACAGACCTTACAAACCGTCAGTTTGGCCCCTCGGTCGCGCGCCGCGTCGTACTTGCCGGTTTTGTTGTTGGTGTCACACTGTCCTTCTGGACCTCGATCCCGCGTATCGCCGTTGCCTCCGGCACCGCCTATCTGATTGGCCAGTTGCTCGATATTTCCGTATTCAACCGCCTGCGCCGCCAGCGCTGGTGGCACGCACCGCTTGCCGGCTCCATGCTGGGTTCGGTGCTGGATACCGCGCTGTTCTTCTCCATCGCCTTTGCTGCGAGTTTCTCCTTCGTCGGTCCCAACGATGCCTTCGCCATTGAAAACGCCCCCGTGCTCGGCATCTTCGCTGTGGAGGCACCGCGCTGGATTTCCTGGGCGCTCGGCGACCTCTCGGTGAAGATCCTCGTCGGCCTCGTGATGCTCCTGCCCTACGGCGCACTGATGAACACGCTGAAGCCGATGCCAAAGGTCGCCAAATCGGGCTGACACCATTGTCATCCAGGTTTAAGGCTGGGGTGGGAGCGTGGATCGAATCGCGCTTGCAAACCAGCCGACTGCGTTGCAGTCTGCGGTCCGTGGCACAGCTCAGAGGCAGGCAGATATGCAGATCAATGACGTTATCGATATTGTGGAGGCCGCCAGCGCCACGCTTTCAGGCTCCACCTTCAACGACGTCAATCTTTCGGGCACAGTGTTCAACGACGTCAATCTCGCCGGCACCAGCTTCAACCAGATCAACTTTTCCGGCGCGTCGTTTACTGACAGCAACATGTCCGGCTGGTCGATCGACGACGTCAATCTTTCCGGTCTGAAACTGAGCAACGCCAACCTGTCCGGCGCGCAGATAACAGGATGCCGAATGACCGGGATGAAGATCGACGGCATTCCCGTCGAGGATCTGATGGCTGCCTACAAGGCGGCGCAGCAGGTCTGAACCTTCACTCCACCAGCTTGAATTCCAGCATCAGGTTACGCTGGAGAAATGAGTGATTGTCATCGGAAACGATGATGAGGCGCGTGGAACCATCAGGCCCCTTCAGCACATCCATGCCTTCCATATTATCGATCTGGTAGACCATGCCTGCTTCCAGCAGGATTTCGCCATCCACCACCGCGCCCGGCCTGACATCGGCAGCCTTGATGCGGCGGATGCGCATCCCCACCCCTTCAGCGAAATTGAAGCGGCGCTCCAGAAGCAGCAGGTCTCCATTGGGCAGGAAAGCGCCATCAGTCACGTCGAATGAGGGGTGATGGGTGACCGCGAATGTGCCCTTCAACGGGCCTTCCAGTATGGCGGCGAGAAGATTGCCGTCGGCATCGATGCTTTTTTCAGCCACCACGACAAGGGCACCGGCAAGCGGCGAATCGGCCGGCGAGACCGCAAGGGCCTCCATGCCGCCATTGTGGCGCAGTTCGCTGTTGGGAATGAGATGAGGCAGGCGGCTGAGCGGCTTTGAGGTCTCGAACCCCGGATCGGGATAGGCATCGATCCTGTGCCGCTGCTCGTAGCTGACGAATACCTTGCCATCCCGCAGCGCCAGACCTTCCGCATCCATTTCCATCTTGCGGGAAGGTTCACGGCCGCTGGCATCCAGTATGGCAGTGATACGCACGTCACCCAACCCGGACAGAGCGCCTGAAGGGCCGCGTGCGATCTTGCCCGTGAGCCAGTGGCCGGTATCCAGCACAGCAACAAATTCCTGCCCGTTTGGGCGGAAGCGGATGGAGGATATGGCGCCGAATAGTTTTTCCGGCGTGCTCATCACCATGCCGCCGATAAATTCCAGCTTTCCGAAACGCCTAGCGCTGGTGCCCACCTCGAAGCCTGACAACAGACGAACGCCAACCGGAACATCGATGGTCGATGCGCCGATAGGCACCGGAACAAGCGCTGCGACCGCAAGAACTGCAGCCATCGCCAGCGATTTACAGGAAAGAAAAGCCCGACCCCGCTTATCCCGCACGGCGAACCTTGCGGGACGAGCTGACGGTATTGGTATCCTCGAAGAGAGCAGCAAGCTGTTCGGTCATCGCGCCAGCTAGTTCGTCCGCATCCACGATCGTCACGGCGCGACGGTAATAACGCGTCACATCATGGCCGATACCGATCGCCAGAAGCTCCACCGGCGAACGGGTCTCGATCTGCTCGATCACGGCGCGCAGGTGCCGTTCCAGATAGTTGCCCGCATTGACCGACAGCGTCGAATCGTCCACCGGCGCACCGTCCGAAATCATCATCATGATCTTGCGCTGCTCGGGGCGGCCGATCAGGCGGTTATGCGCCCACATCAGCGCTTCGCCGTCGATGTTTTCCTTCAACAGGCCTTCACGCATCATCAGGCCAAGATTGCGCCGTGCACGCCGCCAGGGTGCATCCGCCGACTTGTAGATGATATGGCGCAAATCATTGAGCCGACCCGGCGAGCCGGGTTTGCCGCTGGCCAGCCATTGCTCGCGCGACTGACCGCCCTTCCACGCCTTGGTGGTGAAGCCGAGAATCTCCACCTTCACACCCGACCGTTCCAGCGTACGCGCAAGAATATCGGCGCAGGTGGCAGCAACCGTGATCGGGCGACCACGCATCGAACCGGAATTGTCGATGACGAGCGAAACCACCGTATCGCGGAACTTGGTGTCGCGCTCCTTCTTGAAGGAGAGCGGCTGCATGGGATCGATGATAAGCCGCACGAGGCGAGCCGGATCGAGATAACCCTCTTCCAGATCGAAATCCCACGAACGGTTCTGCTGCGCCATCAGACGGCGCTGCAGCCGGTTCGCCAGACGTCCGACGGCGCCCTGAAGATGGGCGAGCTGTTTGTCGAGAAACGCGCGCAGGCGGTCGAGCTCCGACTCGTCGCACAGTTCCTCGGCGTGGATTTCCTCGTCGAATTCCTGGGTGAAGATGCGATAGTCGACCTTCTCGTTGAAATCGTCGAAGGGGCTGTTGGGGCGGCGGGTCTCGCCGGGCGTCTCGGAATCCTCATCGAGATCGTCGGACATTTCCTCGTCCGACATCTCGGCGCCGTCCATCTCGCCTTCTTCCATCTCCTCCTGCGAGGCCTCGCTTTCATCAGCGGGCGTCGCATCGGAACCGGCCTCTTCCTCGACCTGTTCTTCCTCGGTCTCGTTGGTGCGCGGCTGCTCCTCGTCGGATTCTGCCTCCTGGCTTTCCGGCTCGTTATCGTCGTCGCCGAATTCCTCCGCCATCTGCATGGAGGTCAGCATCTTGCGCACCAGCCGCGAAAACGCCTTCTGGTCGCCAATCACCTTGGAAAGGTCGCTCAGGTCGCCGGCGGCCTTGTCCTCGATGAAGTCGCGCCACAGGTCGAGAACCTTGCCGGCACTGGCCGGTGGTTTTTCGCCGGTCAGCTTTTCGCGCACCAAAAGGGCGACGGCTTCGGCAAGCGGTGCATCGTCCTTCGTGTTGATGCCAGAAAAATTCGCCTTGGCATATTTTTCCGTGTTCATGGCCTGAATGTTGGAGGCCATGCCCGGCATGCGCAGCGCACCGATGGATTCCACCCGCGCCTGCTCAACAGCGTCGAAGATCAACCGCGCCTCGGCACCCTGCGGCGACATCACCGCATGGGTGTCAGCGTCATGGCAGGCAAGGCGAAGCGCCATGGAATCGCCAAGGCCACGGGTGACGGCGATTTCCTGCGCGGTGGGTTTCTTGGAAATTTCCGGCAGGCGCATGCGCTCTCCGGCAAGGCCGGGCCGCTCATTGGCGAAAACGACCTCAACCTCGGCATCGCCGGCAACCGATCGCACGCATCCGGCAATCGCCTGACGCAACGGTTCGGTATCGACCGCCGTACCCGGTTTTGCTCTGGAATTGTCGCCGCGCGCTGCCATTGTCTTTCCTGTCAGTTGTCGACGCTTCGGAGCCGCCCATCCAAGGATGCGCGGCCCGCCGGCGTCTTCAAGTCATCGGTGATGTTCTCCGGACAAGCCGGGGAAGATCAGGCGCTGAGAACGATGTTCGCAGCACTTTCCTTCAGCTCGACGCCGAAAGCCCGCTGATATTGTTCGGCAACCAGCGTGCGCTCCAGTTCGTCGCACTTGTTGAGGAAGGTCACACGGAACGCAAAGGCGAGATCGCCAAAGATTTCCGCATTTTCCGCCCAGGTAATGACGGTACGCGGGCTCATGACCGTGGAAAGGTCACCGTTGACGAAGGCCGAACGGGTAAGATCGGCCACACGCACCATCTTGGAGACGGTTTCGCGACCCTTCGGATTGTTGAGGCTCTTTACCTTGGCGGCAATGATGTTCACTTCCTGCTCATGCGGCAGGTAGTTGAGCGTGGTGACGATGGACCAGCGGTCCATCTGCGCCTGGTTGATCTGCTGCGTGCCGTGGTAAAGGCCCGTCGTATCGCCGAGGCCGACCGTGTTGGCGGTCGCAAAAATGCGGAAGGCGGGGTGAGGACGGATGACGCGGCTCTGGTCGAGCAGCGTCAGGCGGCCCGAGGATTCCAGCACGCGCTGGATGACGAACATCACGTCCGGGCGACCGGCATCGTATTCGTCGAAGACCAGCGCGACATTGTGCTGGTAAGCCCAGGGCAGGATGCCGTCCTTGAATTCGGTGACCTGCTTGCCGTCTTTAAGGACGATGGCGTCCTTGCCGACGAGGTCGATACGGCTGACGTGGCTGTCAAGATTGACGCGCACGCAGGGCCAGTTCAGGCGGGCAGCTACCTGCTCAATATGGGTGGACTTGCCCGTGCCGTGAAAGCCGGAAACCATGACGCGTCGGTTGTGAGCAAAACCGGCAAGAATAGCGAGCGTCGTATCGCGGTCGAAAAGATAGTCGGGATCAAGGTCGGGCACGTAGGCGTCGCCCTGCGAATAGGCGGGAACCCGCAGATCCGTATCAATGCCGAAAACCTCCCGCACGGACACCGTCGTGTCGGGCAGGTTGGAAATATCAAGGTCGATTTTGCTCATCACGTCTCCAAGGCGGGCGGCGGCCACCCGGCCACATCATCAATCAGGCGGTAAACACGAACGTTGGCTTAGCAGAAACCTGACTGCTTTAACAATTGATATGCTTGAACAACAGCCCGAAAACGTTCTTCCGAGCCGCGATCGCCACCATTAGCATCAGGATGGTGCTTTTTGACAAGCTCCTTATAGCGCCTTTTTATCTCTTCCTGCTTTGCACCCGCAGAAAGGCCGAGCGTATCGAAGGCTTTCGCCTCCAGCGTCTTCAACTTGCGGTCCTGCTGCAGACGCTGGCCGCCGGCCTTTGCGCCGTTTGCAAAACCATTCGTGAAGCCAAAAGGATCGCGGATGCGGGCATTGGCCGCGCCCGCCGCGCCGGAACGCAGCGTGGAGTGCAGCGGGCTGTCGCGCGCAGTCTTGTTCACGCCAACCGTCCAGGTGGGACGATGGCCGGTGATCGCTTCCTTCTGGTAACGGGCGATCTCGGTGTCCGACAGGCCGGAGAAATAATTATAGCCCTTATTGTATTCCTTCACATGCTCGAAACAGAACAGGAAGAATTGCCCCTCGGCATTGCGGCCGACAGGTGCACGGTGAGCGCCCGGCTTGTCGCATCCGTCCCACTGGCAGGTCGGGGCTTGAACCTCAGGTTCCTTGTCCCTTTTTCTGCGTGTACGGATGCGGTCGAAATATTTCGAATCCAGTTTCATGATGCCCTGATTATGGGGTGCGAAAAGGCGCACAACAAGAATTGACAAAGCGGAATGTTGCAGGCTTTTAGGTAGCCCCTTTCAAAGACCAGCCAACAGGATTGGAGCCCATCGCATGTCCCTGCGAAAACGCATAGAAACAAAGCTTCGGCAGAGCTTTTCGCCGGAACGCCTGGTGGTGATCGATGAAAGCCAGATGCATGCCGGCCATCAGCCGGACATAACCGGCACCGGCGAGACGCATATGCGTGTTCAGATAGTGTCTGAAAGCTTCGCAGGCAAGTCACGCATTGAGCGCCACCGGGCGATCAACGCACTTTTGAAACCGGAACTCGACGCCGGGCTGCACGCCCTCGCCATCGAGGCGGCGGCGCCGGGGGAGCCGACGCGGTTCTAGGCAACGCGCGCCTTAAGCCTCAGCCGGGATGCTTTTCCGACAGGAAAGACTGCACCTCGGACGTCGCGACATCGTCGGCCACGAAGGACTGGCCGATGCCGTGGGTGAGGATGAAGGTGAGCTTGCCGCCCTTGACCTTCTTGTCCTGCGCAATTGCCGCCATCAGCATCTCGACCGGCGGCAGTTCACCTGGAATATCCTTCATCGACACTGGCAGACCAACCGCCTTGAGATGCGCCTCGACGCGCGCGGCATCATCAGGGCTTGCAAGGTTGAGGCGGGCGGAAAACTGGTGCGCCAGCACCATGCCGATGGAGACACCTTCGCCGTGCACCAGCCGCTTGCTGTCATAATTCGTTGCTGCCTCCAGCGCGTGGCCGAATGTGTGGCCGAGGTTCAGAAGGGCGCGTACGCCGTTTTCCTTCTCGTCGGCCACCACCACATCGGCCTTCGCCTGGCAGCTTGTGGCAATCGCCTGGATGCGGGCGGGACCGCCGGTGCGGATTTCATCCCAGTTCTTTTCCAGCCAGAAGAAGAAGTCCGGCTTGTCGATCAAGCCATATTTCACCACCTCGGCGTAACCGGCGCGGAATTCGCGCTCGCTCAGCGTATCGAGCACCGCCGTATCGGCCAGCACTAGATCGGGCTGATGGAAAACGCCGACAAGGTTCTTGCCTTGGCGGGTATTGATGCCCGTCTTGCCGCCGACGGAGGAATCCACCTGCGATAGAAGCGAGGTCGGTATCTGCACGAAACGCACGCCGCGACGCACAATGCCCGCCGCAAAACCGGCGAGATCGCCTATAACACCGCCGCCAAGTGCAATCACCGCATCGTTGCGCTCCACCCGTGCGGAGAGAACGGCATCGCAAACAGTGACCAGATGTTCGAAGCTCTTGGTCTTCTCGCCCGCAGGCAAGGTCAGCGAAACGGCCTCGATGCCATCCGTCTGCAGGCCGTCCATCAGGCCTTCGAGGTAAAGCGGTGCAACATGCTCGTCAGTGATGATAGCGGCACGCCTGCCCTTCAGCCGCGACGAAATCTCGCCGCCCGCCCTGCCGATCAGGCCCGGTCCGATCAGAATGTCGTAAGCACGCTCACCGAGCGGCACATGGACAAGACGTTCGTCGGTGTGGATTTCGGAAGGCGTCATGATGCTCAGTCTTTCTGTTCGAGGCCGGCGATGGCGGCCAGCACTTCGGTCACGATAATCTCCTTGCGGACATCGCGGGATTCGATGGTCAGATCCGCTTCCGCATAGATCGGATAACGTTTCTCCATCAGGGCCGCCAGCGTGGCCTTGGGGTTTTCGGTCTTGAGAAGCGGGCGATGATCGCGCTTGTTGACCCTTTCCCACAAAACCTCGATATCGGCCTTCAGCCACAGCGACACACTGCCGCGCGTGATGTGCCGGCGGGTATTGTCGTTGATGAAGGCGCCGCCGCCGGTAGAAATGACCTTGGGGCCACCGCGCAGCAGCCGCTTGACGACCCGCGTTTCCAGCGCCCGGAACTCCTCCTCGCCATAGGTTGCGAAAAGTTCGGCTATCGTCATGCGAGAAACACGCTCGATTTCGACATCCGTGTCGATGAAGGAGACCTTGAGCTGCTGGGCGACCATGCGACCGATCGCGGACTTTCCAGCCCCCATCAGTCCGACAAAGACGACGTTGCGCCCGGCGAGCTTGGCCCGCGCTTGCTCCCCGAGTGTGACCGGGACAGATAAATTCTTTTCATTCATAAAATTGAAAGCCCGTTTGGCATGGATATCTGCAAATGTTTACGAAGCGTCAAGCCAAATTGCTGACTGAATTGCGTTGAATCACAATCATCGCCGCATGCGGCAGCGGCGGACTACCGCTTTTTGATCTTGTCGCCGCTTTCGCTGCACCGCATATACATTCTGACTGCCACCCTCACGGAGCCGCCATGCCAACCCTCTTCCGCTTCACGATGATACTGGCAACCATCGCGGGGCTGATCTATGGCGGCATGGTGCTGCTGGTCATGTTCGTCAAGCCGAATGATCGCGAGGTGACGGTGCGCATTCCTTCCGAGCGGCTGAACCCGCCGTCGGCGGAGCCGGCAAGGCGCACCCCATGAGTAGCAAAGAGATGAGCGGGCGGGACGGCGCGCGGCTCGAAAGTTTTCTGGAAATGATGAGCGCCGAACGGGGTGCCGCCGCCAATACGCTCTCTTCTTACGAACGCGACCTTTCCGATCTGCGTGAATTTCTCGGTGGCCGAGGCCAGTCCTTGATGGAAGCCGCCACGGCCGACCTGTCCGCCTATCTGACCCATCTTTCCACTCAGGGCTTTGCAGCCACGTCGCAGGCAAGACGCCTGTCCTCCATGCGGCAATTCTACCGGTTCCTCTATTCTGAAGGACTTCGCGGCGACGACCCGACCGGTACCATCGATGCGCCCAAGAAGGGCCTCACTCTGCCCAAGACGATGAGCGTCGCGGACGTGACAAAACTTCTTGGCATCGCTGCTGAAGAGGCAGCCTTAACCGGCCCCGGCCAGCTTGCCCGCATCCGCATGCATCTGCTGCTCGAACTTCTCTACGCGACCGGCATGCGCGTCAGCGAACTCGTCTCGCTGCCGCTCAAGGTTTTGCGCCAGGAAGGACGCTTCCTGATGATCCGCGGCAAGGGCGACAAGGACCGCATGGTGCTGCTGTCTCGCGCGGCCATCGAGGCGATGGAAAAATATGACGCGGCCAGAAAGTCGCTCGTACCTGAGAAAAGCAGGACGCCCGCACCGCAGAAAAAGGCTGACAGTCCGGAAAGTCCGTGGCTGTTTCCTTCAAACAGTAAGGAAGGGCATCTGCCGCGACAGGTTTTCGCCCGCGACCTGAAGGATATTGCCATTCGCGCGGGCCTCAATCCCTCGGCGGTGTCACCGCATGTCCTGCGTCACGCCTTTGCAAGCCACCTTCTGCAGAACGGCGCCGACCTGCGCGCCGTGCAGGAGCTGCTCGGCCATTCCGACATTTCCACGACACAAATCTATACACATGTGCTGGAAGAACGCCTGCAAGAGCTGGTACAAACACATCACCCCCTTGCCAAACAGGGCAAAAACCTTGATTAGAGCGACCGGAACCGCCGGATAATCCGGCTCAAACCTTGCGCAAAACGATCGGAAACGGATCTCATGCACAATTATCTCGACTTCGAAAAACCTATCTCGGACCTTGAAGGCAAGATCATCGAGCTGAAGAAGCTTGCCGATGAAGACGAGAGCATAGACACCTCGGAGGAGATCAATCGCCTGGAATCGCGCGTCAACGACGCGATGCAGGACATCTATTCCAAGCTGAACGCCTGGCAGAAAACGCAGGTCGCGCGCCATCCGCAGCGCCCGCATTTCGTCGATTACGCCAAGGCGCTGTTCACGGAATTCACGCCACTTGCAGGCGACCGCAAATTTTCCGAAGACGCTGCCATTCAGGCAGGCCTTGCCCGCTTTAATGGCCAGCCCGTCGCCATTATCGGCCAGGAAAAGGGCAATGACACCAAAAGCCGCCTGAAGCACAATTTCGGCAGCCCGCGCCCGGAAGGTTACCGCAAGGCGATCCGCGTGCTGGAACTGGCTGACCGCTTCTCGCTGCCGGTCGTGACCCTCATCGATACCGCTGGTGCCTATCCCGGTGTCGGCGCAGAAGAGCGCGGCCAGGCAGAAGCCATCGCCCGCTCGACGGAAATGTGCCTCAACGTCAAGGTGCCGATCGTCTCCGTGGTCATCGGCGAAGGCGGCTCGGGCGGCGCAATCGCGATCGCCACGGGCAACCGCGTCTACATGCTCGAACATGCGATCTATTCGGTGATTTCGCCGGAAGGTGCCGCTTCCATTCTCTGGCGCGATTCGACCCGTGCCAAGGAAGCCGCGACCAACATGAAAATCACCTCGGAAGATCTGAAGTCGCTTGGCGTCATCGACGGCATCATTCCCGAGCCGATGGGCGGCGCGCATCGTGATCCGGCGGCCGTGATTGGTGCCACGGGCGACGTTATCGCCAAGGCGCTCGCCGATCTTTCGCAACGCTCGGGCACGCAGCTGCGCGCCGAACGCCGCCAGAAATTCCTGGATATCGGCAGGAACCTTTAGAGCGTTTCCAGTAAAAGTGCGCAGCGGTTTTACGTGCGGAAAATGCGCAAAAAGAGGGAGTTAGATTTTTTTGGCGGATCGAACAAAAGCCAAAACAATCTAGCTCCAGCCTTATTTTCCTTGAATCTCGCCCCAACTCGGCCATAGTCCGGTCACATCAACAGATGTATCGGCGGCCGCAGGGGCAGGTCCGATTTGAGTTAAGAAGATGTAAACGGTTAATACCGTATTTAAAATACACGCGGGACGGTGTAGAACTCCGTCGCCCGTGCCATCGTCTTTCGGATCAGATCATGCGTTTGACACATTTTGCACTTCTCGCCTGCACCGCGCTCGTTCTCAGCGGCTGCAACGATACGCTCGAAACCGTCGAACGCGACGTCTCCCACGTTAAAAACAAGGTTGATTACCCGCTTTCTCCGTCCATTCTTGCCGAGATCGACAAGAAGAACATGGATCGCACCTCGCCGATCATGATCCGCATCTTCAAGGAAGAAGGCGCGTTGGAAATCTGGAAGGCCAAGCGCGACAACCGCTTCGACAAGATTGCCGAATACCAGATTTGCGCCTGGTCCGGCAAACTCGGCCCCAAGGTGAAAGAGGGCGACCGGCAGGCGCCGGAAGGTTTCTACAACCTGACGCCCGCGCACCTCAATCCCAACTCTAAATATTACCTCGCCATCAACACCGGCTTTCCGAACCGCTACGATGCCGCCAACGGCCGCAACGGCACCAACCTGATGATCCATGGCGCCTGTTCGTCCTCCGGCTGCTATTCGATGACGGACGCGCAGATCCTTGAAATCTACGGTTTCGCCCGCGACGCCTTCAAGGGTGGCCAGAAGACCGTTCAGCTGCAGGCCTTTCCCTTCCGCATGACCGCGGAAAACATGGCCCGCCACCGCCAGAGCGAACATCTCGATTTCTGGAAGATGCTAAAGGTCGGTTACGACAATTTCGAAGTCACAAAACGCCCGCCGGAAGTGAATGTCTGCGAGAAGAAATATGTCTTCAACCAGCAGACCGAAGGCGGCGCGTTCAACGCATCTGCGCAATGCCCGGCCATGAGCACGCCGCCGGCACTGGTGAGCGCGCTTTCGAGCTACGAAAAGACCTATGATCTCGCCTATGAAAAGGCGATGAAGAAATATGACGGCATGGCCTGGTACGACCCGAGCGAGGCGGAGCGCAAGGCGCTGGTTGCCGAAAAGCGCAAGGGCCGCGAACCCGCTTATGCTCCGACCGGCTCGGCGCTGAAGGCCGGCAAGCTGATGAAGGAAACGGAATATGCCGCGCTGATGGAGAAGAAGGCGCAGCAGGTGACCTCGTCTTCGCCGGCGACCACCGCAACCGCGTCTTCTCTGCGGACCCCGCATCCTTCGGCGACCCAGCCCGCAGCTCCGCAATCGAACCCTGCCCCGGCGGCCCCGACAATGGTTGCCGCTGCTACGCCTGCGGCTTCGGGGCCCGGTCAGAACGGAACTGCCGCCCAGGTCCCTGTGCCGGCCATGAACCCGCTCGCTTTTTCCGCAGCACCGCCAGCGGAAGCGCCGGAAAAGAAGCCGTTCTGGAAGTTCTGGGCCAAGGAATGACCGACACGGCTGACATAGTTTTCGACTTGAGGGGGCTTAAATGCCCCCTTCCGGTTTTAAGAAGCCGTAAGAAACTCTCTGGCCTGCAGGCGGGCGATGTTCTTGTTGTGGAGACGACCGACCCGCTGGCGGTTATCGATATTGCCCATATGTGCAATCAGGATGGGCATAGCCTGGTTGAAACTACGACGTTGACCAAAGGACACCGATTCAGGATCGTGAAGGGAGCGTAATTACCCTCGCTGCCGAGAATACTCCACTCGATCTCCCCCTTGAGGGTGAGATACCCGACAAGGTAAAGGGGTGCCCTGCCCGCGGGTTTCAACCACCGTTTTGCTACCTAAAACCTCAACCCCGAAACCGCCAGCGGATTGTCCGTCATCGCCTGCCTGTCCGGACGGTCGATGCCCGGCGTGCCGGTGAACGCAGCAAACAGGTCCTGCACGAACGCCTCCGGCAAATCCTTGGTAATCAGCACCATGCGCGTGCGCTGGTCAGACGGGTCCGGCCATGCAGCGAGGCGCTCGGGTGTATGGAAAATGTTCTGTACCCCGTGCAGCACAAGAGGCCGGTCCGGATTGTCCGACAGCTTGACGACGGCCTTCATCCGTAACAACTTTTCCCCATGCGCCGAACGCAGCAGATCCACGAACATGTCGATCGCCATCGGGGCTATCGGCTGGTCGTGAATGATCGAGAAGGAACGGATCGCCGCGTCGTGCCGGTTCACATCGTGGTGATGATGGTGGCCATCGTGGTCGCCATGATGGTGGTGGTCATGGTCATGATCCTGGTCGTGGTGATCGTGTTCCGCCTCTTCCCCCAGCCAACGGCCGACATCGGCATTTTTGCTGCCCGGATCGTAAAGACCGTTATCCAGCAGTGCGGCAGCACTCCAGTCGGGCCGGTCACCATCCTCGATCGTCGCGCGCGGGTTGAGCGCCTGTAGGCGAGCCGTCAGCGTGGAAATTGTGGAAGCATCGGCAAGCGCACGCTTCGTCATCACCAGCCTGTCGGCCACCGCCGCCTGCTTCACGGCTTCCTCGTGATTATCGAGCGTGGACAGGCCGTTCACGGCATCCACAACCGTAATGATGCCGTTCAGAACGAAATTCTGCGCAATCACCGGGTTGCCCATGACAGATTGCATGACGGGAGCGGGATCAGCAAGACCGGTGGTTTCGATCACGACCCGCTTCACCGGCTTCAGCTTGCCGGTCTGTATGCCGTCCATCAGTTCCGCCAGCGTATCCACCAGCTCGCCGCGAACGGTGCAGCAAAGGCAGCCTTCCGCCAGTTCGATAATGCCCTCGCCTGCACTTTCAACCAGCATATGGTCGATGCTGACATCGCCGAATTCATTGATGATGATCGCGGCGTCGCTCATATCGGGATCTTTGAGAAGCCGGTTGAGCAGCGTCGATTTTCCGGCGCCGAGAAATCCGGTGATGATGGAAACCGATATGCGATCGCGAGACATGTCTTGCCTGTATGTTGATGGCCGCTCCGGCAGATCGTTGGACGATATTAGATCCGGAACCGCGCAATAATCACAAAAAATCGCCCGGGGCCTGAAGGCCACGAGCGACACTGTAATATCATAACAAACCGAAGCTGCGAATACACATTCCGCGCAGCGTTCAGGCTTCGCGCGCACCCTCATCCATAAAGAGTGCGGTTAGGCGAAATCAGAATGTCGGACGCGGGATGGGAATCGGCACGTTGGCCACTTGTCCCTTGGCGCTCGCACCCTTGGCGGTGTTGACCGCCACCGTCTCACTGCCGGGAATGAGACCCGCGAAAGAATATTCCGGCGGACGGGTCATTTCCGTAACGTAGGGCGAATGGATGACCATGCGGCCGGTCTCGTCGCGGCTTTCGCTGCGCACCTTGGCTGCCTTCGGATTGCAGATTTCGGCACTGACGTCGTTTACCTCAGCGGTATCGCCATAGGGTGCCAGCGAGGCGAGTGAAACGCCTTGGCCCGAGGGCGCCGTCAGTCCCATCTGCAGCAGATCAGCGGACTGGTCGGTTCGCCCGGCAAGGCTATCTGCCCCCAGCACCACAGTTATGACCGAACGGCCGTTGCGCACGGCGGAGGACACCTGGTTGAAACCGGATGCACAGATGAAGCCGGTCTTCATGCCATCTGCGCCATCAAAGCGGCCAACAAGCATATTGAAGTTGGCGTAGTCCTTCTTGCCGGTGGTGACACCTTCCAGCGAGAAATAATGGGCATATTCCGGGAATTCCCGCTTGATGATCAGCGCCAGAAGCGCAAGGTCACGCGCCGTCGTATATTGGCCCTTGCCGGGCAGGCCGTTGGCGTTGATGTAACGGGTGGAGCTCATGCCCAGCCGCTGCGCCTGCGCATTCATCTGCGCCACGAAATTATCGCTGGTGCCGCCGATGGTTTCGGCAATCGCCACGGCGATATCATTGGCGGATTTGATGAGCAGCAGCTTCAGTGCGCTGTCCATCGTCAGCTTCTGACCGGGCTTGAAATACATTTTCGAGGCCGGCTGGTCGGCGGCCTTCTTGCTCATCACCACTTCCGTCTGCGGGCTAAGCTTGCCGGCCTTCATCTGCGAAAAGGCGATATAGGCGGTCATCAGCTTGGTCAGCGAGGCCGGATACCACTTGCGGAACGCTTCCTGGTGGGAAATCACCTTGCCGGTTTTGACATCGACCACCATTTTCGGATTGGCATTCGCCACAGGTGCAGCGGCAACAAGGCCGGCGGTCATGATGGCAATGGCTGCGGAGAGCCGCCGGGCGGCGTTTGGCGATTTAAGATTCTGTGGCAAGGCTTATCCTCGAATTCCCGTCTTCAGTCAGGGAATGGCAATATTCACCATATATGTCCTAGCAATGGCAAAGTACATTGATTACGTCAATTATGCGGCGCACTATCCACCGCGGAGGATAGGCTTTTACGCCATGCCGCACCGATGAACCCAGGAATGAACGAATGCCGATTTTGAACAGAGCCGCCGAACTTCAGCAGGAAGTCAGCGAATGGCGGCGTCACCTGCATGAAAATCCCGAGATTTTGTATGATGTCGACAACACCGCAGCTTTCGTTGCGGACAAGCTGAAATCTTTCGGCGTTGACGAAATCGTGACCGGTCTTGGCCGCACGGGCGTGGTCGGCATCATCAGAGGCAATATTCCGGGCAATCGCACCATCGGCTTTCGGGCGGATATGGATGCTCTTCCCATTCTTGAGGAAACCGGCAAACCCTGGGCTTCCAAAACCGCAGGCGCCATGCATGCCTGCGGCCACGACGGCCACACCGCCATGCTGCTTGGCGCCGCCAAATATCTCGCGGAAACCCGCAATTTCACCGGGTCCATCGCGGTCATCTTCCAGCCCGCCGAAGAAGGCGGCGCCGGTGCGCTCGCCATGGTCGAGGACGGCCTGATGGAGCGGTTCGGCATCGATGAGGTCTACGGCATGCACAATATGCCGGGTATTCCGCTCGGCTCGTTCGCCATCCGAAAGGGCGGCATCATGGCGGCACCGGACAAGTTCTCGATCACTGTCAAAGGTCGTGGCGGCCATGCGGCCCAGCCGCACCGCACGATCGACCCGATCACCATCGGCGCACAGATCGTCGGCAATCTGCAGATGATCGCCTCGCGCAATGCCGATCCGATCCGATCCGTGGTCGTGTCCGTCACCCGCTTTCACGCCGGCTCCAGCCACAACATCATTCCCAACGACGCGCTGATTGCCGGCACGGTGCGTAGTCTGGACGAGACGGTGCGTGATCTCGCGCAGGATCGCATCAAGCAGATGGCGGAAGGCATAGCGCTTGCAAATGGAGCGGAAGCCGAGGTCGTCTATGAGCGTTATTGCCCGGTGACCTTCAACCATGCGGACGAGACCGACCACGCCATCTACGTCGCCCGCGATGTGGCTGGTGAAAAGAACGTCGACCCCGATGTCGACCCTTCCATGGCGGGCGAGGATTTTTCCTTCATGCTGAAGGAAAGGCCGGGTGCCTTCATCTTCATCGGCAACGGCGATTCGGCCGGCCTTCACAACCCTGGATACGATTTCAACGACGACGCCATCGCCTACGGCATTTCCTATTGGGTGAAACTTGCAGAGCAACGCCTGACGAACTGATTGCCGGGTAAGGCAAAGAAAGCAGAGGAACAGATCGACCGCGATAAAGAACGCGGTTGATCCGCCGGCGACGGCAGGTTAAAGAGCAATTCAGTGTCCACGTAGCTCAGCAGGATAGAGCACAGGATTCCTAAAACAAATTGGGGGTTGCGCCCGGAAACGACGCAATCGATCTGCTCAAAGTCGGGGAAAGCTTCGCTGGTCTTCCAGCATGCCAATCCCGAGCCAAGCTCCGGAGAAATCCGGTGAAGGTGTAGAGACTGGATGGGCAGCACCTAAAAGCCGAAAGGCTCATGGTGAAGGGACAGTCCAGACCACGAACGTCCTATCCAATGAAGATGGGCGGCGGCTAAAGCCGAAGTGGTATGAATCCTGGGGTCGGAGGTTCGAATCCTCTCGTGGACACCATTTTCCTGTAAATTCAGTTTAAAACAATAATATAGAAAAGAGCGGAATGTCGTGACCCGCTTCACTGCTCGCCATGCGGCTCTAGTCCTAGACAAACATAATAGCTGTCCCGTTTCGGTCAGCGTGCACACCGGTATTTTCGAACGGCGACCGCATCGATTGGTCACGTTCGTTTTACCAATTAGCTCCGGTCTTTTGCGCGTTTGATCGCAAACACATCTCGTGCATCCACAAACAGCACCTATCTAAGATGCTCACACCCGATGAAGGAGACAGAATGATCAACGAATATGGCCCATACGTACAGATGGGAACGCTTGCAGAGCAGATGGCCACCCGATACCGGATGGACCCAAATCTCGCACTGGAACCGCACCTGTTGCACTATATGGAAGAAGTCGAGGTAAATATCGCCGCCGACAGCTTCGATCATGTTGGGTTCATGGACAAGATCCGCAGCCGGCTGGAAATGACACTGGCGAAGACCGTCGACCCTCGATGCCGAGAATTCCTGCATGCGGTTGTGGTCGCACTTCAGGAGCGTATCGATCGTCATTCACTCGACGTTGCGTGATCGCCGTTCCTCCTTCCACGTTGCATCAGGTCTCTGCAAATGAACTTCTATGACGCGGGCAAGAAGCTGCCTGCGACGCGGCGTTCAGCAGCGTGGTGCGCAAGCCGTCAAAAATTCACTCGATGAAAACGCGCACGCTCGAAGCGCGGCCATCGGCGTCGATCACGGTCAGCGTTGAAAACCCCTGCCCTTCCGGTCGCCATTCGCTGTTGCGGCGGAGCGAAGCATCCGGGAGCGGCCTGCCGTTGGCGAGCCAGCGGAAGGGCGCGCGGCCGCCTTGCAGCTTCAGCACTAGCGGCGAAATGCCTGACTGGCTGGAGAGCTCCACCCTAGCCCCTTCCGGTGGATAGACGATGCGCGGCGCGCTTTCGCGCCTTGAGGCCGAAAGCAGGCCGCTTGCGGTCAATGTGAAACGCCGCTGGTTGGCGGGAAGGTCGCTCACGGCCACCCGCGCGACGCCAGAGGGTGCAGCAGACATTGGCGTGATCGCTACGCCGGATTTCTCGAAAGCCTCGAAGAGGATCGGGGCTGCCGTCGCATAACCGGCAATGCCCGGGACGGCGCCGTTATCGGCACGACCGACCCAGACGCCGATGACATGCCGCCCGTCATAACCTACCGACCAGGCATCACGGTAACCGTAGCTAGTGCCGGTCTTGTAGGCGATGCCGCGCTGCTTCATGCCGAGTGGCGGCAGCACACCGGACAGGATGTCGGAGACGTTCCAGATCGCAGCGTCGGCAAACAGCCGATCTCCGGCAAGCCGTTGCGGCGCGGAGCGCACACCGTCCCCCAGCCGCACAGGGTCGCCGCCGCCGGCAAGGCCCGCATAAAGCTGCACCAGATCAACCAGCGAAATACCAGCACCTCCCAGCGCAATGGCAAGGCCCGGCGCCTCGGTGGTGGGAAGCACGAGCTTCACGCCCACGCGGCGGAAACGCACCATCAGCGCAGACGGGCTGACAGCATCCAGAAGCTTTACGGCGGGCACATTGAGCGACAGTTGCAGTGCCTGCCTGATGCTGACATCACCCTGATAATGCATGTCGAAATTACGCGGGCGGTAACCGGAAAAATCCGCCGGGCGATCCTCGATGATGGTTTCCTGCCCGATGAGACCATTTTCAAAGGCAAGGCCATAGATGAACGGCTTGAGAGTGGAGCCCGGCGAGCGCACGGCGCGGCTCATCTCCACGAAACCGCGCCTTGCAGTATCGAGATAATCAGCGGAACCAACTTCAGCCAGAATATCACCGGTCTGCGCGTCGGCCATGACGATGGCGACGGAGACCTTTTCTGTCAGCTTTTCCGCTGCATGGCGGGCAACGGCTTCCAGTTCCCGCTGGATCGGCAATCTGAGCGTCGAGTGCGCCTCGGTGGCATTGGGAAACTTCACGCGTGCGGCAGCCGCCATATGCGGTGCATAGGCCGGCAGATCACGCCGGTTGGCGGAAACGGCTGCAAGGATCGCCCGCTCTGCTTCCCCTTCACCCACCACGCGTTCCACGGCAAGGCGCTGCAAAACCCTCTCCCGCGCCTGCCTTGCCGCATCCGGAAAGCGGTCCGGTCGGCGTTTCTCCGGCAATTGCGGCAGCGCAACCAGAAGAGCCGCCTCCGCCGTGTCGAGCCGGGCGGGCTCCTTGCCAAACCAGGCGAGGCTTGCGGCACGAACACCCTCAAGATTGCCGCCATAAGGCGCGATATTCAGATAAAGATCGAGGATTTCCGCCTTGTCGAGCCGTCTTTCGATCTGGAGCGCGCGCAATCCCTGCAGAAACTTCGCCGAAAACGACCGGTCGGTGCGCGGTTCGATCAGCCGCGCCACCTGCATGGAAAGCGTCGAGGCGCCGGAAACGATCCGGCCGTTGCTTGCCAATTGCCAGGCGGAGCGCAGCAGCGCCCACGGGTCAATGCCGTGATGGTCGTAAAAACGCTGGTCCTCATAAGCGATCAGCATGCGCAGGAACTGCGGATCGATTTCTGCAGCGCTGGTTTTCAGCCGCCAGCGGCCATCAGGTGTCGCAAATGCGCGCAGCAACCGCCCGTCTCTATCCAGCACCTCGAAGGACCGCTGCTGCGCAGCCTCCAGCGGTGGTGGATAGGCCTTGTCCAGCGCATCGAGACCGAAGGCCGCACCGCCTACAAGCAGAGCGGCCGACACGATGCCGACGATGATCGCCTTTTTTCGCCTCATGGGGTTGCCGAACGCACCTCCATGCGGCCCGTTGCCGTGCGGGCGGAAAATTGCGGCCGGTACATATCCTCGACCGAGGCCGCCGGATGATCATAAGTGCCGGGGGTGACGGCCCGGACCACATAGGCCAGCGTGATTTCCGAACTGTCGCCAGCCGTGCGGTCGAAGGCCGCAACGAACCGGTCGTAGCGGAATTCGGTATGCGCAGCTTCGGTTTCCGGCAACCAGTCGAAATTCGAAAGAGCGGCAGAATTGACGAGGCTCGGATTGTCGATCTCGAAACCGGAAGGCAGAAGGTCAGTCACGAGAATGCGTGCCTGCCAGTCATTTTTAGGCGTGACATTCAGCACCGCCACGTAACGCTCGTTCTGCACCACCTCACTCGGGTTCACCTCCTCGCCATCCATGGAATAATAGGTACGGGTGATGGTGAAGCCCTCGCCACCGGCGGCAAGCGGTTGTGCCGGGGGCGCGACCGTGGTGACCACCGCCGTGACCGGATCGGCCGACGCATTGGCGATCTTCAAGGGTGCCGCCAGCAATTCGTCGCCGCTCATCCGCTTGCCGAAACCGCCGGTCTGCAAATCGCCGTTCACATCAAGACGGATATCCTTGTCCTCACCTTTGACGGCGCGGGCGGCAAGCAGCATCCATGCCTGTTCCTGGGTGCTGGTATAGGGTTTCTTTTCCCATTCCTTCGCCACGGCACCGGCAAGTTGCGGCACGACGGCAGGAACAGGGCGGCTTTCCGCTGCAAGCGCCAGCGTCGCTGCGCCATCACGCAGGGCGGAACCGTAATCCGCCCTTGCGAAGCTAACCTTGGTGGCACGGCTCGCCATATCGAGCGAGGCACCGAACACAGTCTTCGCGCGCGCCTGATCGCCATAAAGCGAAAGGGCTGCGGCAACCTGCGCCTTGGCAAGCGGTGTGGGGAAATCGGCAAGCGCCGTATCCGCATAATATCTGAGATCGTTGATCGCCGCCTTGCGGTTGCGCGCCAGAACGTAAAGCGAATAGGCGATCTCGTTGCCGCGATCCTTGACGTTGCTATCGTAGGAAAGACCGTTTTGCAGGTTGCTCAAAGCCTGCACCATGGCCTGTTCGGGAACATCGTAGCCCTGCTCGCGCGCACGGGTCAGGAAGTCGCTGATATAGGCATCCAGCCACAGATCTCCGTAACCGGGAGACCAGAGGCCGAAACTGCCGGAACTCGACTGGAAGGACAGCACCCGGTAGATCGCCTCCTGCACGCGGCGGCGGGTATCCGGGTCCTCGGCGATGCCGCTATCCTTGGTCATTTCCGAGAGATAAAGCAGCGGCAAAGCGCGGCTCGTCGTCTGCTCGGCGCAGCCGTAAGGATATTTGTCGAGCATCATCACCAGCGCCGGAATATCGAAGGCTGGCGAGCGTGTGACGTTGACGGCGACGGACGAACCGAGAAGCATGCTATCGGCCAGAAGGTCGCCATTGATCGTCAGGCTGCTATTCGGCGCAATCTTGATTTCACGCCGCGTCGTGACCGGCAGAACGGCTGGACGCACGGGAACGTTCAATACCTGCTCCAGCGAAAGGCCGGCGGCATTGGAGACCTTGATGGTGATTGCGCCATTGCCCGGCTGTTCGCCTGTCAACGGCACGGTCAGCGACGACTTGCCGCCCTTTTGCAGTGCCAGGGTCTGCGACATCTCACCCTGATCGACCGTAAGTGCCGTGTTGCTGGTCACATCCAGCCGGTAGTCGCCGGCCTCGCCATCGGTATTGGCGATATCGAGCCGCAATTGCGAGACATCGCCGGGCGCGAGGAACTTCGGTGCACTGGCCGTCACCACCACGGGATCTCGAATGACGGCGTCGGAGACCGCATGTCCCACGCCCGTCTTCGTCCAGGCGACAGCCATGATGCGGGCCGTGCCGTTGAACTGAGGAATATCGAAGCTCACCGTCGCCTTGCCGTCAGCGTCAAGTTCGACAGGTCCCGAGAAGAAGGCCACGAGCTTTTCGGTGGGCGGGCTGCCCTGCAGTGCTGCGCCCCCGCCATCACCGCCCGTTCTCAGGCGACCTGTGGCGCCAAGCGAACCGTCGATCAGGCGGCCATAGAGGTCGCGGATTTCCAGCCCCAGCCGTCGCTGGCCGAAATACCATTCATCCGGCTTCGGCGGTTCATAGCGGGTGAGGTTCAATATGCCGACATCCACAGCCGCGACGATGACATAGGCCTTTTCGCCCACGCCCGCGCCGGCGACGCTGATCGGAATTTCAAGCGGTTGACGCGGCAGCGTCTTCTGCGGCGCGCCTAGCGTTACAGCAAGCTTGCGCTCGGCGGGATCGACGGCAAGCCACTTGATGCCTATGGCGCGCATCGGCATGCGGCTTTCCTGCGAATCGCCCGGACGGAACAGCGTGGCCGTCACATACGCCCCCGCGCCCCATTCCTCGGTAACGGGAATGTCGATCTCGCCGCCATCCTCACCGATCTCAGCATTCTGCACGGAAATCAGCTTTTCCGAACCTGACGTGACCATCAGCTGACCGGCAAAACGCGACGATACCTTGAGTTTTGCGGTATCACCGATCTTGTAGTTTTGTTTGTCCAGCGCGATTTCCAGCGCATCCGGCGTCTCTGTCGAGCTTGCTTCGACGTAGAAACCAGCATCGAATTCGACGCTCGAAACCGGTGCGCCATTGCCGGCACCTTCCACTTCCAGCCTGTAGCGGCCCCAGGTGACAGGCACGGAAATCTCACCGCCATTAGCATCGACGGAAACCGTGCCGGTTTCGGTCTGTTTGGTATATTCCACCGGTTCGTACCGCCAGGAGTTACCCTGACGATACCATTGATAGTTTCGCTCTACCTTGATGAGCTTCCAGTTAAGGCCACTCATCGCCTGTTTTGCGCCATCGGCTGTCACGCCGATAATGTGGAAACGGCCAACGGAATTCTGGGCGAGATCACCCGAAAACTCCGGTTTGATGCCGATGACAGGTGCTTGCGCCTTCACCGGCAGCGTCAGAGATCGTTCGACGGCGCGGCCACCGGCCTCGCGCATCCGAACGGTGATGTTGGCGGAAAGCAGCTGCGTGGTGGATGGCAAATCCGTCAGATCGACGTTGAAGCTTGCCTTGCCTTCTTCGTCCAGCGCCGGCAGATCGGCAAGCGCGGTGCGATTTTCCTCTTCGCTTTCCTCATCGGCCAGACCGAAGAAATAACCCTCGAAGTCGGTACTCGTGCGGGTCGGCTTGACGGCGACCTCACCTTCCAGCGTCAGGCCGGCTGCGGGCGCGCCGTAGAGATAACGGCCATCAACGTCGATTGCCGTTTCCGCGCCCGGCTCGATCTGTTTCACCTTGCTGGAAAGATCAAATTCGGTGCGATCAGGTACGAAATCATCGACCAGAAAGCTCTTTTCGCTGATCGCAGCCGTTTTCGGATCGGTATGAATGCGCAGCGTCCAGGTGCCGCGCATGGCATTCGCCTGCAAGGGCAGATCGACCGCATGGCCGCCGAGCGCCTTGCCGTCGCTCACGAAACGCCGGTCCTCGACGCCATCAGGGCGCGAGAAGATGAAGGTCAGCGGCAGATCCTCGATCGCCTTGCCGTCGACATCACGGGCCAGCGCTGCCGCGTGCACGGTCTCGCCGGCGCGGTAGATACCGCGCTCTGTCCAGCTGAACACGTCGATGGCGCCGGGGGCCGCGCGGCCAGTCACGCCACGGTCGGAAAGATCGAAACCGGCACGCGTCATGTCCAGAAAGACGTAGTCCTTGTCGCCATTGCGCGCCGTGAGGATGGCGGGCGCCTGCGCCGCTGTGCCACGCATCAGGCCTGCCGAAAATACTGCCCTGCCGTCTGCATCCGTCTTTGCCGTGCCGAGCACTTCGTTGTTCTTGGCGAGCAATTGCAAGTCCACCCCGCCAAGCGGTGCGGCGCTGCCGAGTGAGCGCACGAATACGTTCAGGCCATCGGTGCCGGAATAGGTGGTGATGCCCGTATCGGAAACGAGGAACCACTGCGTGGCGAGCGAATCCCATGTCTCGGGTGCGGTGCCGGGCGGTACGGCGGTCAGCACATAGATGCCGGGCTTCCGCTCCGGCAAGGCTTCGTCCACCGGAAAGCTCGTCACTACATCCTTGTTGAGGTCCGGCTGAATGTCTATCGAACCCTGCCAGACCAGCTCGCCGAGCTCGTTTTCAATACGGTCGGCGTTGTAACCGTCCATCTGCGTCAAAAACTGCGAGTTTGCCAAGACCGACGTGATGTTACGGTCGCCAATACGGTAAAGCTTCAGATCGGCCTTTTCGGCATTGACCGAAACGATGGGAATGCCGCGCCGCGCCGTGCCCGGCAGCACGAAGTTCTCGCCGGTGAAGCGGACGCTCGCTGCACGGTCACGCACGTAGATATCGAGATCGACCTGCTTTTCCAGCGGTTCTTCCACCGAGGACGGCAGGCCGGCGCGAAACGCAATCTTGTAACGCTGACCATGGGTCAGCCCCTCGACGCAAATCTCACTGCCCTTCGCCTCGATCGCCTTGGGTGCAGCACCATCCAATGTGACGAAAGAGGAATAATCGACACCGTTCTTCACCAGCGGTTCGGAAAACTGCACGCATGCGCGCGGGCTGACACTATCCGTATCAATCGTGTTGTTGATGACACGGAATCCCTGGCGCGTGCGCAGATCGGCATAGGCCGCCTTCGTCTGCGCATTATCGGAAAGTGTCAGGCTCTCCTTATAGGCATTAAGCGCCGCGCGATAATTCTGGGTCTTTTCGAAAGCCTGGGCCAGCCGGTTCAACGCCTCGGTGCGGGCACTGACCGTGCGGCTCAACTGATAGGCATTGATGGCAGCGGAAGCGGCCTGGCCCGCAATCGCGTAATTGTCGGTAACCTGCGCCGCCCTTTGCGAAAATTCGGCCCAGAGAGCACCGTCATCGGGCGAAATCGCAAGAGCCGCCTTGTAGGTTTCGATCGCGTCCGCTGCCGCCTGCTGCCTTGCCGTTTGCAGCAGGCTCTCCAGTCCCTGGCTCTCCTGCTCCGCGCTTGCCGCAAGGCCCGATTTCAGCCGGCGCGCTTCCTGCTGCAGGCTATCAGCCACGAAAGAAAGACGCTGCGGTGCACCGATATCGGCTTCAGCGATAACCTGCACGATCTTGCCGGCAACGGCACCGGGGAAGGCATTGAGCTGATTGAAATCCGATTTAAGGAAACACCATTGCACCTTGGGATTGTAGGTGAAGGCCTTGCAGGCGGTATCGCCGACGCAAATCTCGCCGCACTGCTCAACCGAGACATTCTGCTCGGTTCTGAGATCGAACCCGAAATAATCGCCATTTTTGGTGGTAACCACCTTGCGGGAAGGTTCCGCCGCCACAGCTGGAAGAAAAGTAATGGCGGTTGAGACCGCAATCAACGAGATCCGGACGAGCGCGCGCAACGACATCAGTTTTCTCCCCGCAACAGACATGTCGGGCGGGACTCTGGTCAAATCCACGCACGGTTGTCAACGCATCATCGTCAATTTGCGACGCGACACTGTGGAGAGAGCGGCAGACAGGGCTAACGCTAGTCTTCTAATTTGCGCGCTTCGGAAATCAGCATGATCGGCACCCCGTCGCGGATCGGGTAGGCGAGCCCTGCGCTTTCGGACACCAGCTCGTTGCGGGCGCGATCGTAGGAAAGACGTCCCTTCGTCAAGGGGCAGACCAGCAGCTCAAGCAGCTTGGGATCGGCATTGCTCATCCTGTCGTCCATGGCGGCGATCCTATTGCAGCACAGTACCGGCCTCGCCCGAGCCCTGGGCAAGAACGATCTCGGTGATGGCGATCAATGTTTCGGCCCGCGTCCTCAGGTCAGGCGCTTCCAGCAGCGCCTGCTTTTCGGCGGGACCAAAGGGAGACATCATGGAAAGCGAATTGACGAGGACACGATTGCCTGCGCGCTCCACGCTTTCCCAATCCGCTTCCAGCTGGTTCGCATCCAGAAACGCGCGGAACACCCGCAGCAGATTTTCGCGGTCCACAGCGTCCTCATCATACTCGCCGGAAAGATCGGCGATGAAGGGCGCGTGCCGGAAACTGCGATAGGGCTTGCCCACATCCACCTCTTCCAGCAGGCGGAAGCGGCAGATGCCGGTGAGCGAAATGACATAACGCCCATCCCCGGTTTCCGAAAAAGAAGTGATGCGACCAAGACATCCGACAGCACTCAAAGGACCGCCATCATGCCCCCCCTCAATCACGTGAAGGGCCGGCTGCACCATGCCGATGACCCGGTGGCCGGCCAGTGCCATATCGATCATGGCGAGGTATCTAGGCTCGAAGACATTGAGCGGCAGGTGGCCTTCCGGCAAAAGCAGCGCGCCCGACAATGGAAATACCGGCACAATTTCCGGCAAATCGTTGTTCTTCACATATCTCGCATTTCCGACATGCATGGGATCAAGCCCCCTGTTCACCGCTGCCCGGCCGGCGGATCAACCGCCATGGCCGGGATATGCCCGCATTACGAAAACAAGATCGCCGAAAGCTTCCGGCGCCCGGCCACACTTGCCGGATCCTTGAAGCCCCAGGCCTCGAAAAACTCCAGAAGCTGGCGGCGTGCGCCGTCATCATCGAAGGTTCTGTCCTTGCGCATGACATAGAGCAGATGGTCCGCTGCCTCATCCCGCCGCCCCTGGGCGTTGAGGACCTTGGCAAGCTTCACACGCGCCTCGTAATTATCGGGATCGAGCGCGAGATCACGTTCCAGCGCCACCGGGTCGCCAATCTTGCGGGCTTCTTCATATTGCGCGATCTTTTTCGAGACGAGCTGAATGCCTGCATCTGCGGCCACTTCCGCCGGCAGGGACGAGAGAAGTTCGCTCGCCCGTTCATATTGTCCAACGGCAATCATGCATTCGGCAATACCAGCGATTGCGGCGGCGTTTTCGGGATCGGCCTGCATAACCGCGCCGAACAATTGTGCCGCGCCATTATGATCGCCATCCGCCAGAAGCTGCTTTGCCTCCGCCAGAACCGCTTCGATCTCAGCCTTCGGATCGCCCGCATCCGGTCCGGCGATCTTGTCGATGAACTGCTTGATCTGGCTTTCCGGTACCGCGCCCATGAAGCCGTCCACCGGCCTGCCATCCAGGAAAGCAACGATGGCGGGAATGGACTGGATGCCGAGTTGGCCTGGAATAGACGGGTGATCGTCGATATTCAGTTTCACAAGCTTCACGCGGCCATTCGCCTCGTTTACTGCCTTTTCGAGAACCGGCGTCAGCTGCTTGCACGGGCCGCACCACGGTGCCCAGAAATCCACCAGAACCGGCTGGTGGCGCGATTCCTCGAGAACATCCTTGGAGAAGGCCGCCGTTGTGGTGTCCTTGATGTGACCGGAAGACGCGCCGTTCAGCTCCCCGCTATATTGTGCGTTGCCGGACATCTGCCCGCCATAGGAACTGCCGTAAGGATTGTTCGTGCCGCTCATGCCGGTCTCCCGTAATCTCTGTCGTATTGTCTTGGTTGAAGCAAAGATCGTATCTCACTCGCTGACTTTCAAGACAAGCGGCGTGTGGCCGGTCGCCTCCAGAAAGCGAATGAGGTCCTTGTTTCCTATCGTCGTCGTCTGGTCGTTGGAAAGCGGGTGACCGTTGATCAGCTCATTTTCCAGAAGATCGCTGTCGAGTACGAAGGTAACCTGCCCACCGGTGTCGTTGATGGCGCCGAAAACCGTGACAGATCCCGGCACGACACCCAGATATTCAAGCATTTTTTCCGGCCTGCCGAAGGATACGCGGCTTGCCGCGCCAATCGTCTTGTGAACGCTTTTCAGATCGACGACCGCGTTCTCCTCAACGGTCAGAACGAAATATTGATCCTTCTTGTCCTTCACAAAAAGGTTCTTCGTGTGGCCGCCCGGGATTAGATCACGCAACGACTGGGATTCGGCAACGGTATAGACAGGCTCATGCTGTTTTGTCTTATGCTCGATGCCGAGTCCGTCCAGAAACGCGAACAAGTCCGCTGCCGTCTTCGGAGAATTTTCCGCCATATCCTACCGCCTGCCTTTGCCGATTCCGATATCCTCTCCGTCATGATTAAGGGGGCAACCGCGGCTTGGCAACGCGTGAAAAAGCGACGGCGCGAAAATTCCCAATCATTTCCGCCGCTTGTCGCATTTCTCAAAGAAATTTTCGCGTTTTTGTCATTTCCCTGTTGCATTCCAAAATCGATTGAGCGATATAGCGCCCGTCGCCGCATTGCGGTGGCCCACGGTTCAGCGTACTACCCCGGACCGATGGATTTGAGCGGGTGTAGCTCAGGGGTAGAGCACAACCTTGCCAAGGTTGGGGTCGAGGGTTCAAATCCCTTCGCCCGCTCCAAAATTTCCCAGGACACAGTTATTTGCGTTATTTCGATTGCTTATGAAGACGCCGCTCCTGCTCTGTCGGCTTGGCGTGCATGATTTTTATCGGGCGACGTGTAATCAGGCGGAACTTATGGCGAGGATATCCGTTTTGGACCCGAGGCTCCTAACCTCAGTTCCCCTCTGAATTGCCCGCCGCGAGCGGGCATTTTTTTGTCGCCCCGTCAAAATACCATTTCGCCTAGGGAACAGCTTCCGGGTGCATCGCGTTTTCTTGCGTTGTTCAACGCGAGGGGATAGCTCATGTCCATAGATCTCAGACGAACTTGTGTGATTGCGGTATTTGCCGTCCTGTCCATTCCGGCCGCGTCTTTTGCCGCCGACATGATCACTTATGGCAGGGAACCGGCTCCGAAATACAAAGTACACCATCATCCGCGTGCCGTTGCAAATGTCTATGCTGCTGGCGCGCCCTTACGCTGCAACGAGAACATCGTGTCTTACCGCTCCCCCTACGAGCGGCATACGGAAGTGGTTACTCTCTGCCATCCACCGCTAAACTGGCAAACAGAGTCTTCTACTGCAACAATATGGTCGCCTTGATCTTGTCATAATTCATTTGATGTGCTTTTGTTCGCTCGCCCTTGTGGGAGGGGGTAAAGGTTGAGACCCGCTGGCTGTTTCGATACGGCAAGCGGGTTTCCCTTTTTTTGGCGTCCGGCCAGCCACAGGCAGTGCGAGGAGTGCCGCAAATTCTCAACGTCCGTCCAGAAGAAGACGCGAACTTTGCTTTTCTCATTGAAGATGAATGGTAGCGGGAGAGGGACTTGAACCCCCGACACGCGGATTATGATTCCGCTGCTCTAACCACCTGAGCTACCCCGCCACAGGGAAAACGTGACGGCCATGTGACCGTCCGCTCCATCAGGATGAGCGGCTTATAAGGTGCCGCTCCCCAAAGTGTCAAGCGCATGACGCGCAAAAAATTCGCTTTCCACACGGCGGTGAAAACCGAATTGTTTCAGGCAGCAACCGGCTTTTCCAAAAGCGCCTTCAGCGAAGCCTCAGCGTCCACCGAGCGTTCCGAACGTTCGATGAAACCGCCACCGTAAACGCGGGCATCAGCGCCCGGTGCAGAATAGAGCACGCAGGCCTGACCGGGAGCAACACCCGCCTCGCCGGTCATCAGATCCACGTAGATGCCGTTTTCATCGGCATGCAACATCGCTTCGGTTGGCGGGCGGGTGGAGCGCACCTTGGCGAAGCAGGCAAAGCCCTGCCCGGCCTCGTCCGCAAGCGCGCCATCGCCAAGCCAGTTCATGTTGCGCAGATAGACACGGCGGGTCTCCAGCGCCTCCCGCGGACCGACGATGACCCTGCGGCCACGCGCATCGAGATGCACGACGTACAGCGGCTCTCCAGTCGCGACACCGATACCCCGGCGCTGGCCGATGGTATAATGCACGATGCCGTCATGGCGGCCGAGTACGCGCCCGTCCAGATGGACGATATCGCCCGCCAACGCCGCATTCGGCTTCAGCTTGTTGATGATATCGGTATATTTGCCCTGCGGCACGAAACAGATGTCCTGGCTGTCGGCCTTCTTGGCCACGACGAGACCCATATCTTCCGCCAGCGCGCGTGTTTCGGCCTTGGAGAGACCGCCGAGCGGAAACCGCAGATAGTCGATCTGCTCCTGCGTCGTTGCAAACAGGAACCAGCTCTGGTCACGATCGCTATCGATCGGGCGATAGAGCGCGCGGCGTCCCGGTTGGCCGGCAACGGGATTGGGACGCGAGCGGATGTAGTGGCCTGTCGCCAGCGCATCTGCGCCGAGTTCCTGAGCGGTGGCGAGCAGATCGGCGAATTTTACCGTCTGGTTGCAGGCGACGCAGGGGATCGGCGTTTCACCCATCGCATAGGCTTCGGCAAAGGGATTGATGACGGTTTCGCGGAACCGCGCTTCATAATCCAGCACATAGTGGGGAATGCCGAGCGTTTCGCAGACCCTGCGCGCATCGTCAATATCCTGTCCCGCACAGCAGGAGCCGGCGCGGTGCACAGCCGCACCGTGGTCGTAAAGCTGGAGAGTTATGCCGAGGACGTCATAGCCCTCGCGCTTGAGGATACCGGCCACAACCGAAGAATCGACGCCACCGGACATGGCGACAACGATCCGGGTGTCTTCCGGCCTCTTGTCAAAATCGAGCGTATTCACGTTTTTTCCCATCGTCAGTCATAACGGGGGTAAAGGCCCCGCCGCCTGTCGGTCATCCGCTGCGGGAGCCTCAGTCGAAAAAAGACTGTCCTGCCTCGCCAGCATACGGATTTAAGGGCTGCATATAGAAAGGAATGGCCGCGCACGCAAGTACGGGGCGGAAAACCGCCCCGTAAAGCCATCAGAGTGAGGTGGTGACCGGTTGTTAGGCGCCCGCTGTCTTCTGGCCGCTGCTGCCAATCCACTTGTCGCGTTCCCTCCACAGAGCCGGCAGAGCCAGCAAGCCTATCGCGGTGAGGGCAATCAGCGTCTTGCTGACCTGCGAAAGTTCGGCCGTACGGCCATCCAGATAATAGACGCCATAGACGATGGCCACATGCCAGACATAGACCTGAAGCGAATGGCGGCCGAGCAGCTGCAGGAATTTCAGCGAGAGCACCCAGATCACGCCCTCCGCAATCGAGCGGACGATCGGGCGGTGATGCTTCGGACCGGCAATCACCAGCCAGGTAAGACCCACCCCAACAGCAAGGAAATTGATGAGGTAGACCGGACCGAAATCGGCGCGGATTTCCATGGTGGAGAACTTGCCCATCACGAATTCCGGCATCAGGCCCCAGGCGGTTGCAATACGAAGCGGCATGAAAAACAGGCAGATGAGAAGTGCCGCCTTCGGAAGCCATGTTTGCTGCGGTGAGAAGATCGCCTTCCACGGAATGCGGTTCTGCGCCGTCATCGCGCCCAGCACCAGCGCCGAGTAGAACACAAGCTGCCAGCCGAGAAGGTTGAAGCTGACACGGATACCCTGCTCGTCGGCACCCTTGACGAGTTCATTGAGCGGCGTCGTCACAATCTGCTGAAGACCGAGCTGGCCGGCCATCCAGACCAGCAGCGAGCCTGCCATGACATAAGCCCATTTGCCGTCGAGGCAGAGTTTAACGAGGATGGGTGCGAACAGCATGTAAACGATGTACTGCGGCAGAATATCCATGAATGTCGGCTGGAAGAGGAATGTCGCAATCGCCGCCAGACGCAGCGGATCGTCGAACGATGTCATGCCCAGCCAGTTGTACCAGATATAGGGTGCATGCGGGATGACCATGCGGAAGAACAGCACGGCGATGACCAGACCCATCGCATAGCGATAGAGTTCCATCGCCCGGTTCCAGATCATCTGTTTGCCGACATCATAGCCATACTTCATCATCTTGCGGGCATAGACCATGCCGATCAGCAGACCGGACAGAAAGACGAAGCCCTGCGCGTCTTCCACGAAGGCAAACTGGCGGTGATTGATTTCCACCAGCCAGAAACCACCTGCAAACACCAGATGGTTGATCAGCATGAAGACGAGGAAGTAACCACGCATCCCGTCGATCAGGTCAAAGCGTTTCATCTCGATAGCTCTCCGTTCTCGCGGGCCGTGCATTGCCCGGCCACCCAGCCCGGCTTGCGGGAGGCGGGCCGGGAATTGGATTGTCAACGCTGTTTTGCGCCTGTGGTTCCCTTCCCAAAGCGGTTTAGAACCGGCGCGAAAAGTAACATTGACGTGTACGCATGCTGGTTAGGATGCGCGGACTGAACACCGGATGAATGAAAAACGGCAATTCCATGGAGCAAAAGAGCTATGCGCCAGCGCCACACCTCGACAAAGAGGGCGCAAACCCCTGCATGGCAGGGAAAACGCGGACAGACACTCGCGGGGCGATACAGATATCACCCGTTAGATTTATCAGTCATTTTTTGGAGAGTTGCGATCTGCCACCGCGATCACTGAAGTATCGACGAAAGACGATGTCGCGGCATCACGCATCGCGACACGCAAAAGCCCGGAGGTTAGTAAAACCTCCGGGCTGTTTCATTCAGATAAGACTACGCGTCGTCTCAGGCAGCGGCCTGAATGGCGGCGACCTGCCAGTTGTCGTTACCGCCACGGCGCACGAAGGTCCACATTTCCACCGCTTCGGACGGATGCTGCTCGTCCCCTTCGATCACCTTGCCGGAGGTGCGGTCGCGCATAATGTCGATGGCGGAGTAGCGCATGGCTACCGTCGCATAGTCCTGGCCCTCTTCGTGCCAGGCTTCGGCAACATCGCCCTGCAGCAGCGTTACGTCGCGCACGTCGTTTTTCACGCCGCTCGTCGCGTTGTCGCTCAGTTCCTCAGCAAGATAGGACATGGCTTCCGGCGTCGTCAGCTTGCGCAACGTGCCGTAATCTTCAGCCCCATAGGCAGCCTGAACATCCTGCAGCATTTTCTGGAAGACTTCGAGATCGCTCTGGGTAATGCCAATTTCGTCACCTTCGGACATTGCGTTGGCATGTGCCACCGGCTTTGCGGTTGCGGCAGTGGCCACAGCTGCGCCGCCCGCAGCACCGGCAAGCGCGCCGATCTTCGGAATCTTGAACGAGGATGCGGAAGGACCTGCCTGCGGGCCGCCATTAAAGGAGGAGCCGGAATGATCCGTGCGCTGCGATCCGCCTGCGCCACCGAAAGCCGGCTGGCCCTGACGGCGCGATGCGAAGAAACGCATGGCGAACATGACCAGAAGGCCAATCAGCGCCACCTGCAGCAACATACCGAAGAAACCGGCCATGCCGCCGAAACCGCCGCCCATAAGCATGCCGAACAGGCCACCCATCAGCAGTCCGCCCATCAAGCCACCCATCATGCCGCCAAACAGGCCACGGCTCTGCTGCGGTGCCTGCGCACCGGGACGCGCCGGCTGTGCAGCACCGGGCGCCGCCTGGTTCTGCTGGGTGTTCGGCGTCATGCTACGGTTGATCGGCGCGGTCTGGCCGGGGGCGGTGCTGGTCGACGGCGGCGCGGAAAACGTCCTTGTGCCGCGGCTACCGAAACCGCCGCTCGCACGGCGGGCCTCCGCCATATCTACGGCTACGAAAGATACCGCGATACCAAGCGCGGCGACTGCGAACAAACCTTTGAAGCGCCGAAAGGCAGCAAACATCACTATCTCCTGTTGGCCACCCTCCCATGAGCGGCGTATCAGCACGCGATATAGCAACTCATGATCATCATTTTTAGTATGCTCACCTTAAATTTTTCGTGATATGCAACCAAAGAGAGAAACACGCACATATTTCGGTGAAACCGGCGGTTCAGAAACAAAAAAACCGGCACAGGGTTTCCCCTGCACCGGCCCTTATTGTCCCCTTGGGAGGAACGATAGGTATCAGTCGATGTTGAATGTCAGCGGCCTGACCTGGCGGATTGCCGGGTTGGCGCGCAGCTTGTCCAGCACGTCTTCAGAAACCGGACCATCGACATAAAGAAGCGCGATGGCGTCGCCGCCTTCCTTTTCACGACCGAGCTGGAAGTTGGCAATGTTGACGCCAGCCTCACCAAGCGTGGTGCCCATGAAGCCGATCATACCGGGAACGTCGGTGTTGGTGATGTAGATCATGTGCGATCCAACATCCGCATCCATATTGATGTTCTTGATCTGGATGAAGCGCGGCTTGCCATCCGAGAACACCGTGCCAGCAACCGAGCGAACCTGGTTTTCAGTCTTGACCGTCAACTTGATGTAACCGTCGTAAACGCCGGTCTTGTCACGCTTGACCTCGGACAGGATGACGCCCTTTTCCTTGATCATAACAGGCGCGGAAACCATGTTCACATCCGCAACCTGGCTGCGGATAAGGCCTGCCAGCAACGCGCTGGTCAGCGCCTTGGTGTTCATGTTGGCGGTTGCGCCATCATAAAGGATTTCGATTTCCTTGGTGGCGCTTTCCTGTACCTGGCCGACGAAGGAGCCGAGAACATCCGCCAGACGGATGAAGGGCTTCAGGCGCGGTGCTTCTTCCGCCGTGATCGATGGCATGTTGATGGCGTTGGAGACGGCACCCTTGACCAGATAATCCGACATCTGCTCGGCAACCTGAAGCGCAACGTTTTCCTGTGCTTCCGTGGTCGAAGCGCCGAGATGCGGCGTGCAGACGACATTGGGAAGACCAAAAAGCGGGCTTTCGGTGGCAGGCTCGACTTCGAAAACGTCAAAGCCTGCACCGGCAACATGGCCGGACTTGATGGCGTCGGCAAGAGCCGCCTCATCCACCAGACCGCCACGGGCGCAATTGACGATACGCACGCCCTTCTTGGTCTTGGCAAGGTTTTCGGCATTGAGGATGCCGCGTGTCTTGTCGGTCATCGGCACATGCAGGGTGATGAAATCGGCCTGCGCCAACAGCTCATCCAGCTCAACCTTCGTCACGCCCATTTCCTGCGCGCGTTCCGGCGACAGGAAGGGATCGTAGGCCAGAACGTGCATTTTCAGGCCAAGTGCGCGCGAGCAGACGATGGAGCCGATGTTGCCGGCACCGATGACGCCGAGCGTCTTGCCGGTGATTTCGACACCCATGAATTTCGACTTTTCCCACTTACCCGCCTGCGTGGAGCTATCGGCAGCCGGAAGCTGACGCGCGACGGCGAACATCAGCGCAATCGCATGTTCGGCAGTGGTGATAGAGTTGCCGAACGGCGTGTTCATGACGATGATACCGCGGCGCGAGGCGGCCGGGATATCGACGTTATCGACGCCGATGCCGGCGCGGCCGATGACCTTGAGATTGGTCGCCGCTTCGATCAGCTTTTCGGTCGCCTTCGTGGCGGAACGAATGGCAAGACCATCGTAATTGCCGATGATTTCAGCCAGCTTGTCCTTGTCCTTGCCGAGTTTCGGCTGGAAATCGACTTCGACGCCACGATCACGGAAAATCTGGACGGCGGTTTCCGACAGTTCGTCGGATACGAGTACGCGAGGTGCCATGGTTCAGGGGCTCCTTGAAAAACGGTGCAGTTTTAAAAGCGGGAAATCGGCGGCCCTGCATCAACGCAGGGCCGGTATCAAAATCAGGCGGCAGCCCTGGAAAGGGTTGCCTTCTGCGTCTGGTAGGCCCAGGTGAGCCAGGGCATAACGGCTTCCATATCGGCCGTCTCGATGGTTGCGCCGGCCCAGATGCGCAGACCGGACGGTGCGTCACGGTAAGCGCCAATATCGAGGGCGACATTTTCCTTTTCGAGCAGGGCAACGATGCCCTTGGCGAAATCGGCCTGCGCAGCAGCATCCAGCGCCTGTACGTCGGGATCGACGATCTTCAGGCAGACGGAGGTGTTGGAGCGGGTTTCCGGCTTGACGGCCAGGTTGGCGATCCAGTCGTTCTTCTCGATGAAGTCGTAGATGACCTTGGCATTGGCATCGGCACGGCCAATCAGCGCCTTCAGGCCACCAAGGTTCTTCGCCCACAGCAGCGCGTCGATATAATCCTCAACGCAGAGCATGGACGGTGTGTTGATGGTTTCGCCGGTGAAGATGCCTTCGATGAGCTTGCCGCCGGAGACCATGCGGAAGATTTTCGGCAGCGGCCATGCCGGCGCGTAGCTCAGGAGACGCTCGACAGCGCGCGGCGAAAGGATGATGACGCCGTGGCCACCCTCGCCGCCCAGAACCTTCTGCCAAGAGAAGGTTACGACGTCGAGCTTTGCAAAGTCCATATCCTGCGCGAAGGCCGCCGAGGTGGCGTCGCAGATCGTCAGACCGTTGCGGTCAGCAGGAATGAAATCGGCATTGGGAACGCGGACACCGGAGGTGGTGCCGTTCCAGGTGAAAACCACATCGCGATCGAAATCGACTTCTGCCAGGTTCGGCAGCAGGCCGTAATCGGCCTCCAACTTGCGTACGTCCTTCAGCTTCAGCTGCTTGACGACATCGGTAACCCAGCCGGCACCGAAGCTTTCCCAGGCAAGCATATCGACGCCGCGTTCACCGAGCAGCGACCAAAGGGCCATTTCAACGGCACCGGTGTCGGACGCGGGAACGATACCGATGCGATAATCGGCGGGAACATTGAGAATTTCACGGGTGAGATCGATGGCCTGCTTCAGCTTGGCTTTGCCAACCTTGGCGCGATGCGAGCGACCGAGCGGTGCATCGGAGAGAGCATCTAGCGACCAACCGGGACGCTTCGAGCAGGGACCAGAAGAAAAATGCGTATTGCCCGGACGGAGGTCCGGCTTCACTATATCTGTCATTTGACTACCCTTTCAGATAGGCGCCTCTCGTTAGGGAGAGGTGTCCTGACGCCGTTGCTATTCCTCTCACCGGCCTCCGTCAAGCGGAATATGTCGCTACGCATGAGAATTTTAGTCCATATGCGTCATGCGACCAATTGGATACCGCTGAAAACAAAAACCGCCCGCACCCGAGGAGGATGCGAACGGCCTGAAGCTAACAGTCCGGCGTGACGTTTATTTATAAACGGCAGGCTGCAGCGGAATATCGGCAGGCGGCATGTATTGTGCGGTGTCGCAACCGTTGAAGACATAACGGCCGCCGACGCGCACTTCATGCGAATAGAGACCCTTGTCGCGGCCCGGGCCACCATTGTTCTCGTAGGAGAACATGTCGCCCTTGTTGATCTGGCGGAAGCGATAGCCGATATCGGCTTTGAGATTACAGGTAACGTCGATGGAGGCACCAGCCATAAGGGCGTAGGCGAAGCGCCACTTGCCCCTGCCGCCGTGTTCGGTGGTCGGGTCGCAGCCGAGGCCGTTGGTGCTGCATGAAGTATTGCGCAGCTTGTCCCACTTGACGTAGGAGCCACCAATACCGCCGCCAACATAGGGTGTGATGCGGCCATAGGTGCCGAGATCGACGTAGGCGTTGGCCATCAGCGTATAGGCACGCAGCGAACTAAGGTCCGTCGAGACACAGGGACCGGGGACGGAGCCGCAGCCACCGATGGTAGAACCACGGAAGTCCGATTTGCCCATGTAGTCGAAGGTCACGTCGCTGCGGAAATAGTTGTTGAACTGATAACCGACACCGGCACCGATATTATAGCTGTCATCGATCTTTGCGGTATCGAAATCCTGCAGATAACCGCCGGGGCCGCCCTGATAATAATGGGCGCCGCGAAGCTTGTTAAAGGAATAACCGACGTCGCCGCGCAAATACCAGCCGCTCGCCTGTGTTATCTGCACCTCGGGTGCCTCCACATAGGCAGGTGCAGGTTCAGCTTGATAAAGATCGGCAGCGAAGGCGCTCGTGCCGGTCATCAGAACGGCCAGAATGCCGGCCAAAGCGTTTTTCATGACTTCCACTCCAGAAGAGGCACCTGCCGTTGCGGCAGCAAATGCCAGTGAACTGTTCAGTCACGGAGATTGGCGTAAAATGGTTAAGTCCCGATTAACCACGATCATTCACTATATTTATTAGGCAATACTCAAAGAAAAAGCCGACTCGAGAGCCGGCTTTTTCTTTTCACTTGGTAGCGCAATTTATGCAGCCGAGCGGGCATTGGTGATGACGCCGACGAGATCGTTGACGATCTGCTCCACCTTCGCACTATCGTCGCCCTCCGCCATGACGCGGATCAAAGGCTCAGTACCGGAAGGGCGGATGACGAGGCGGCCATTATTGGCCAATGCGCTTTCCGCATCGGCGATCGCCTGCTGCACGATCGGATTTTCCAATGGCTTGCCGCCGGAAATACGGACGTTCTTCAAAAGCTGCGGCACCGGCTCGAACTTGCGGCAAACCTCGCTGACGGTAAGGCCCGAACGTTTGACCTTGGCGAGAACCTGCAAAGCTGCCACCAGCCCATCGCCAGTCGTGCCGTAATCCGACAATACGATGTGGCCGGACTGCTCACCGCCGACGTTGAAATTGTGGTTGCGCATATGTTCGACAACATAACGGTCGCCCACCTTGGTGCGGGCAAGGGTGAGACCCTTGTCGCCAAGGAAACGCTCAAGACCGAGATTGGACATCACGGTTGCGACAATGCCGCCACCACGCAGCGTATTGTCGGAAGCCCAGCTATCGGCAATCACCGCCATGAGTTGATCGCCATCGACGATCTCGCCGCGTTCGTCGACGATGATGACACGGTCCGCATCGCCATCGAGCGCGATACCGATATCGGCCCGCACCTCATGCACCTTTTTCTGCAGGGCTTCCGGGTGGGTGGAGCCGCATTCGAGATTGATATTGATGCCGTTCGGCTCGTTGCCGATGGTAACGACTTCGGCGCCCAGTTCCCAGAGTGCTGCGGGAGCCACCTTGTAGGCAGCGCCATTGGCACAGTCGATAGCGATCCTGAGGCCGCTCAGCGTCACATCACGCGGCAGGGTACGTTTGACGAATTCGATATAGCGGTAGATATCGCCATCCACGCGCTTGGCGCGTCCGATCTCGCTCGGCTTGGCGAGCTGGGCATAGAGATCCTTGTCGAGAAGATCTTCGATTTCCAGCTCAAGCTCGTCGGAAAGCTTGTATCCGTCGGGTCCGAAAAGCTTGATTCCATTATCGGAAAATGGGTTGTGCGACGCCGAGATCATTACGCCGATATCGGCACGCAGCGAGCGGGTCAGCATGGCAACGGCGGGGGTTGGAATGGGCCCGAGCAGGAAGACATCAAGGCCGGCCGCGGTGAAACCTGCGACCAGCGCGTTTTCCAGCATGTAGCCGGAAAGCCGGGTATCCTTGCCGATCACGACACGATGGCGATGATGGCCCCGGCGGAAGATCGTTCCGACCGCAATGCCCACACGCATCGCCAGATCCGGCGTCATGGGGAAGACGTTCGATTGTCCGCGGATACCATCGGTTCCGAAATAACGGCGTGCCATTTGAACTCCAAATCTTTCGGGCATTCCGGCATAGCATAAAACTGCCGGAAGCGTTTTTGGCTAAATGCCACAAACCACGATAAACAGCACGTAAATTACCGCAAAAATGGCTTATATCTTGTTACCAAACTGAAAAGGCCACCCGGAAAACCGGATGGCCTTTTTCAATAGTCTTCTTGGTCACGCAATCAGTGCGGCTGGGGCTCCATGCCGCCTTCAGCCTCGCCGTCGCCCTTGGCTTCGCCGTCACCCTTGACTTCGCTTGGGCCGTCCTTCTTGGTGCCTGCTTTCGGAACAGCCGAACCACGGCTGCCAGGAGAATCGTCACCCAGATCGCGGGCGGGCTTCTCGCCCCTCAGCAAAGCCTTGATCTCGTCGCCAGTGAGGGTTTCGTATTCCAGAAGACCCTCGGCAATAGCAACGAACCCGTCGTGATTGTCCGTCAGGATACGACGTGCCTCTGTATAGGCCTCGTCGATCAGACGGCGGACTTCGGTGTCGATCGTCTGAGCCGTTGCCTCGGAGACATTCTTGGACTGCGAGACGGAATGGCCAAGGAAGACTTCCTGCTGGTTTTCACCATAGGCGACCTGTCCGAGAGCGTCGGAGAAACCCCATTGCGTTACCATGGCGCGGGCAAGCTTGGTGGCCTGTTCGATATCCGAAGATGCGCCGGAGGTGATGTTTTCCTTGCCGAAGGTCAACTCCTCGGCAACGCGGCCACCCATCATGATCACCAGACGCGACACCATCCATTTGTAACTCATGGAGTAGCGGTCACCTTCAGGCAACTGCATGACCATGCCGAGTGCACGGCCGCGAGGAATAATTGTCGCCTTGTGAAGCGGATCAGCCAAAGCAACCTTCAGCGCGGTAATCGCATGCCCCGCCTCGTGGTAAGCGGTCAGTTTCTTTTCCGCTTCGGTCATGGCGGAGGAGCGGCGTTCCGCACCCATCATGATCTTGTCCTTGGCGTCCTCGAACTCCTGCATGGTAACCACGCGCTTGTTACGGCGGGCGGCCATCAGGGCGGCTTCGTTGACGAGGTTCATCAGGTCAGCGCCCGAGAAACCGGGGGTGCCACGGGCCAGAACCTTGAGATCGACATTCGGAGCCAGCGGCACGTTGCGAACGTGAACCTTGAGGATGCGCTCACGGCCGACGATATCCGGGTTCGGCACGACGACCTGACGGTCGAAACGGCCGGGACGCAGAAGTGCGGGATCGAGAACGTCCGGACGGTTGGTGGCGGCGATGAGGATAATGCCTTCATTTGCCTCGAAGCCGTCCATCTCGACCAGCAGCTGGTTCAGCGTCTGTTCGCGTTCGTCATTGCCACCGCCGAGACCCGCACCGCGATGACGACCCACGGCGTCGATTTCGTCGATGAAGATGATGCACGGCGCATTCTTCTTGGCCTGCTCGAACATGTCACGCACGCGGCTTGCGCCGACGCCGACGAACATTTCCACGAAGTCAGAACCGGAAATGGTGAAGAACGGCACATTAGCTTCACCCGCGACGGAGCGCGCCAGTAGCGTCTTACCAGTACCTGGAGGGCCGACCAGCAGCACGCCGCGCGGGATCTTGCCGCCGAGGCGCTGGAACTTCTGCGGATCGCGCAGGAATTCCACGATTTCCTCAAGGTCCTGCTTGGCTTCGTCCACACCTGCGACGTCGTCAAACGTCACGCGGCCATGCGCTTCCGTCAAAAGCTTGGCTTTTGACTTGCCAAAGCCCATCGCGCCGCGCGAACCACCCTGCATCTGCCGCATGAAGAACAGCCAGACGCCGAGGATGAGGAACATCGGCAAAAGCGTGCCGAGATAGCTCAAAAAACCGGAAGAACCGTCGCTCTCGGGACGCGCGACGATGGTGACGTTCTTGCTCTGCAAGCGCTCCATCAAGCTGTCGTCGATCACGGGGGAATAGGTCTGAAAGGCCGTGCCGTTTTCGGTATAGGTTCCGAGAACCCGGTTACCGGTGACGGTCACGTCGCGAACTCGCCCGGAATCCACATCGCGAAGAAACTGGGAATACGGAATTTCCCGCGAACCCGTTTGCGTCGGCGAAGTCTGGAACATGCTGAACAAAGCGATCAGCAAGAGGGCAATCACGGCCCACAAGGCGAAATTTCTGAAATTTGGGTTCATCGAACTCCCCGAACTCACACGGACATGTTTGCTGCCCGCTATTACTCGCCCCTAACATAAGGACGACATATGCCGTTGCCAAGGCAAAGGGCGTTATCTGATGCGTTTTGGTGTAAAAACTATTCCAAGGCAATTCACGAAAAAGAGGCCGGATTTAAACCGGCGGCTGTGGATAGGCCACACGGCCGAATAAAACCGCGATGGCATTCGCCAACTCAAGGTCGAAGCGCGGCAGAAAAAGATCGAAGGGGGCAAGCCTCGGCACAATACTGATGGCGCCCTCTGGAGAGGCCCGACCGGGAACCAACGCGGTGATTTGCGGCAAGATCGCCATCGCCTGTTTTGCAATCCCTGGCGGCACCGCTGGAAAAAGTGCTGCCGCATCCGCAACGCCACCCGTCCTGCCCGCCGCAATATTGACCGGAAAAGCCGATATGTTTTTCACAAGAAGACGATCGTCCCAAAGGCCCTGCCCACCAGCCTCGACTTGCAGCTCCGGCACATTCCGGTGCTCGCGGAAAAGATAAAGCCCGTCCTTTCGGCGATCGAGAAGAACGCGGCCAACCGTTATCCGTCCGTTCTCGCCAGTTTTGAGAAACTGCAACACCCGATCCATGCTGCTGGCCGCCGGGAAATAGGCCCTTCCACCGAGATTAGCGATGAGAACCGCTAGCCCGTGCCGAAATTCGGGAAGATCGGGCATCAGGCCTTCAGCCGACAATCTGGCGAGCGTGGCGTGAAAGACTTCTACGTTTTGTTGGAGGAAAAAGGCGGTTTTCTCTGAATATGCCTGTCGTTTGACAGCGGCCTGCGCATCCAACGGCGGCGGAGAGTCGGAAAGCGACTGCCGCACACGAACCCGCTCGTAGCGCGCGTTGTCATTGCTCGGGTCGTCAAACCAGCCACGCGAGCGAGATGATACGAAATCGCGGATTTCCTGTCTTTCACAGATCAGGAACGGCCGCATGATCCAGAGGCGTCCATCGTATAGGACAGCGTCTGCCATGCCGGCGAGGCCGAGATTTTCGCTGCTGCCGCTTCTTGCGGCACGCATCGCCACGGTTTCCCGCTGGTCGCCAAGAGTATGCCCCGTCACGACGACATCGGCTCCAATGTCGCGCGCAACGTCGGCAATCAGACTATATCGGGCAAGACGGGAGGCTTCGGAAATGCCGGAAGCGGGTTTGGGGCCATTCCATTTGCGCACGGCATGCGGGATACCGAGTTCCGCGCAGAGCAAGGAGACCTTGTGAGCCTCATCAGCGGATTCCGCCCTTAGGGCATGGTCGACCGTGACGGCGGAAAGCTGCACCCGGTCGGGGCCTGCCTCCGCCCTCGCCTCATGCAATGCCAGCAACAGACCGGTGGAATCGCTACCGCCGGAGATTGCGATGAGAATATGGACGGGTTTGCGAAGATTTTCGACGAAGGACCTTGCCGCAGCGAGCGGCGCAACCGTCTTTTCGTTCAAAATGCGGACATCAACCGGCATGGAAAGACCGCCGCCATGGCAGGAGAAAGATCAGCAGCTCAGCCGCTTCTGTTCGCTGGCAACCTTGTTCAGCACAGTCTTTGAAGCACTGGGATAACGCTTCGGCACTTCGCGCAGCGTGGCGCAGGCGGTCTCGGTGTTGTCCAGAGCTGCAAGCGACATGCCGAGCTTCATCAGCATTTCCGGCGCTTTCGGAGACTTGCCATAGGTCTGATGGCCGTTCAGGAAGGTTTTTGCGGCCTCGTTGAACTTGCCCTGCGAATATTGTGCCTCGCCCAGCCAGAAGCTGGCATCAGCGGCCTTGGTGCCCTTGGGGTAACCCTGGAGATATTGCTGGAACCCCTGCTCCGCCAGCTTGTAATCGCCGGAAAGAACATGGCCGTAAGCAGCCTGATAGATATCGCCCTCGCTGGTGAGTGCTGCGGTGTTGACCGGATCGGTCTTGCGCGAACCGTTGCCGGTGGTAACGCCCGGAAGGCTGCCGGAAGAATTGTTGGCACCCTGGTTCAATGAGCCGCCGATCGGCATGCCCTTGGAATCAAGCTCGATGGAGCCAAGCGTCGTCTCTCCCGGTGCACTCGTCGGCGCGTTGGCGGAAGCGGACGGCGAAACGGAAGCGCCACCCTGAGGTGGCGTTTCGATGATCGTTGCAACGTCGTCGCTCGGCGGAGCGGCCGGAGTGGCCTCCGCCTTCTTTTTCGGCGCGGTGGTACTCGCGCCTTTGCCACCTTCCAGTTCCTGGAAGCGGAATTCATTGTCCTCCTGCGCCTTGCGGATCGTTTCCTGCATCTGCAAAAGCTGGAAGCTCATTTCTTCGATACGGCCGTTGAGCTGCCGGATCTGTTCTTCAAGCTGCTGAACCTTATAGGCTTCATTGGCCTGAACCCGCACAATTGGGACCTGCTGAGAGTTGACCGTGCCGAAGCTACCCCCCGCACCAAACAGCGGACCTGAAACGGCTGTGCCGCTCAAGCCGGTGCAGGCTGCAAGCCCCAGCATTCCCGCCACGACAAGTTTCTTCATCTCATTTGCCCTGCCTTAACTGATTTGCACCGGAATGGCGCAAGCCGGATTTTTTCCATATCAACCGAAAAAGCAACTTAACTTCGGCCAAACTATGAAAAAAACGAAAGGCGGCCCATAGACCGCCTTCCATTCGAGATCACAAAAGCGTCAGGCGATTACATGCCTGCGCCACCGAGAACCGTCACAGCGCGGCGGTTCTGCGACCAGCAGGAAATGTCGTCGCAAACGGCGACCGGCTTTTCCTTGCCGTAGGAGATCGTCTTCATGCGGCTTGCCGGAACGCCCTGGGAGGCCAGGAAGTCACGGGTTGCAGCGGCACGACGGGCGCCGAGCGCCAGGTTGTATTCACGCGTACCGCGCTCGTCGGCATGGCCTTCGACGGTGATGGCGTATTTCGGGTAACGGGCAAGCCACTGTGCCTGGCGCTGCAGCGTCTGCTGCGCGTCTGCACGGATGGAAGTCGAGTCCGTATCAAAGAAGATGCGGTCGCCAACATTGACCGTGAAGTCCTGCTGGGAGCCGGGCGTCGCAGAGCCCGCACCGCCGAGACCGAGCTCACCGGCGCTGTTCGGCATGTTCTTCTTGTTCGCGCAGCCTGCGAGAGCAAGAGCGAGCGTCATGGCGATAACAGCCGGATTACGGGCCAGTTTCTGCATCGGGCTGAGTGCCGAAGTGTGTGTACGGCTCATCGCCGGTCTCTCCTTGGGATTGCAATAACGTTGCCAGACACTAACGGATCGAGGTTAATAGCCGACAAACGCTTATGGTTAACAGAAAGGAAACGTCCCACTTTTTTGCTCCCTCACAACACTTTGCGGCAAGAAAGAGGCAGTTTCCCGTACGGCATGTGTAAAAACATAACGGCGCCGGTTGGGCCGGCGCCGTCATGGCAGTCAATATCAGTCCAGAAGCGGCGACCAGGCCGGGTCCGAAGCGAAGGTGGGAGTCTTGATCAGTTGTTCGTTGTAGCCGGTCAAGTCGATCGAATAGAGCTGCGGACCGCCGGCACCAGCGTTCTGGCGGAAGAACATCAGCACACGGCCGTTCGGCGCCCATGTTGGGCCTTCATTATGAAAGCCGCTAGTCAGAATGCGCTCACCGGAACCGTCGGTTTTCATCACGCCAATCGAGAACTTGCCGCCCGATTGTTTGGTGAAGGCGATCAGATCGCCGCGTGGCGACCAGACCGGCGTGGAATACGACCCGTCGCCGAACGAAATACGCTGCTGTCCTGAACCATCGGCATTCATCACGTAAATTTGCTGACGGCCGCCACGGTCGCTTTCAAAGGCAACACGTTGCCCATCCGGGGAGAATGACGGTGCAGTATCGATCGCGGACGTGTTCGTCAGGCGCGTCGTGGTTCGTGAGCGCAGGTCCATGGTGTAGATATTGGCGTTACCATCCTGCTGAAGGCTCATGATGACCTTCTGGCCATCCGGCGAGAAGCGTGGCGAGAATGTCATGCCGGGGAAATTACCGACCACTTCGCGCTGTCCGGTTTCCAGCTGCAGCAGGTAAACGCGCGGCTGCTGGCCTTCAAACGACATGTAGGTGACTTCCTGACGGTTCGGCGAAAAACGCGGCGTCAGGACGATGTCGTTCGAATTGGTCAGGTTGCGGACGTTGAAGCCGTCCTGGTCCATGATCGACAGCTGACGCTTGCGGGCCGTCTTGGGGCCGCTTTCGGAGACGAAAACGACGCGGGTATCGAAGTAACCCTTTTCACCGGTGACGCGCTCATAAATGGCGTCCGCGATGATGTGGGCGACACGGCGCCAGTTTTCCGGCTGCGTGAAGAACTGCTGCCCGGTCATCTGCTGGCCTGCGAAAGTATCCCAAAGGCGGAACTCGGCACGCAGACGGCCATCGCTTTCACGCGTCACGCGGCCCGTTACGAGTGCCTGCGCGTTGATAACCTTCCAGTCCTCAAAACGCGGCTGCTGATCCGGGTTGGCGATTTTTTCGATGAAGGCACTCTTGTTGACTGGCGCGAACAGGCCGGAACGCTGCAGATCGGCAGCAATTACGGCCGACACCTGCGCGCCGATGCCGTCACCCGAGATGAAGTCGGTTATGGCGATGGGCAAGGGTTCAACGTTACCCTTGTTGATGTTGATTTCCACCCGCGCAAAAGCCGGTGCGGAGAAAACCGACATAAGGGCCGCGACAGCGAGCACCAGCCGGATCGGCGAAAATATCTTCATGTTGCCAGGCCTTTCAGCATTCATAGCAATTCACTGGGATCGAAATTCACTACGACTTCGTTCCATGCATCATATTTGTCGGCAGGAAGGTTCGTGAACGGAGCAGAGCGCATGATGGCGCGATAGGCACCACCGGAAAGGGCGCGACGCGTTCCCTCGGAACCGCCCGTTGCTTCGATCTCGGGCCGGCCGATGATGGATCCATCACGGTCAAGCTTCATGGTGACCCGAACGCGAACGTCCGAGGCATCCGCCATGCCGGGAATGATCTGCCAGTTTTTCTGGATCGCGCCACGTAGCGCATCCATTTCCGTCTGGCTGAGCGTCGAACCGCCCGTCGTCTTTTTGCCGCCAAGCGACGCAGTCTCCGTCGAGCGCTTTGCACCACCACCGGAGGGCGCCTGCTTGTTCAAAAGCGCGGCAACATCGTCAGCGTTAAAATCGCTTTCCTTCGACGAGGCGGATTTCGCCGTTTCCTGCTTTTTCTCACCCGGCTTCTTGTCGGAAGGCTTGTCCGTGGACTTTGCCTGATCGGGCTTGGTCTCTGCAGGCTTCTCAGCGGGCTTCTGCTCGGCAGGTTTGGTCTCAGCCTGTTTCGGCACCTCAGGCTTCGGCGGCTCCGGGCGGGAATTCGGGCGCGGCACGTTCGGCGGCACGGGAATTTCGGCCGGTTCCTGCTGCACCGGCGGCGGCTCTTCCGCTTTCGTTTCCTGCGGCGGCGGCTCCGTCTTCGGTTGCGGCGCGATCTCGGGCTTGGTCTGCGGCAAGGCGGCCATTTCCTGCGGCTTCGGAGCCGAGGTCTCTTCCTTGACTATTTCCTTCACCTCGTTCGCCTTGGTGTCGACGACCGGCTGCGGCTTTTCCTGCTTTGGCGGAGCGGCCGCACTGATATTGTCGTTCGGCTTTGTAGTAGGTGTCGGCGGCGCTTCTATATCGGCCACGTTGTTGCCGACATTCTGGGCGTTCGGGACGATATCCGGACGCGTAGTCGGAACCGGGGCCGACTTTTCCGCTTTCGGCGCGTTCTTGTCGCCTTGCTGGATCTGGCTCAATTCCTCGATTGGCACCAGCTCCACAGGCAGGGCCTCAGCCTGCGACACGTCAAGAGGCTCCGGCGAGCCCAGGGAAACGAGGGCGAAAGCCAGAAGCGATGCGTGCACGATCGCGGATGTGGTAAGGCTGCCCTTCATCGCTGACGTCAATTGTCCTGTTTCTGCTGGGTCACAAGGCCGATATTCTTGAAGCCCGCTGCCTGGATACGCGCCATCACGTCGGCGACGACGCCGTAGGCGGCAACGGAATCCGCGCGCACGAAGATGCGTTCGTTATAACCTGTCGTGGCGATTGCCTGCAGCTTGTCGGCCACCTCGGCCGCCTGGATTTCCGTTTCCTGCAAATGGATCTGGCCATTGGCATTGACGGAAATCGTGATCGGCTGCGTGTCCGAATTCAGCGCGTTGGCAGATGTCTGCGGCAGGTCGATCGGAACGCCGACCGTCATCATCGGTGCGGCCACCATGAAAATGATGAGCAGCACGAGCATGACGTCAACCAGTGGCGTCACGTTGATTTCGCTGATCGCGCCGCCCCTGCGACGTCCGCCGCGCCCACGGCGTCCACCGGAACCGCCGCTGCTGCCACCTGCTGACATACCCATAACATCTACTCCATTTTGCCTTGCGGCAAATTACTGCGCGGCGCGCTTATTGGGCTGCCTGCCGCGTCTGAAGTTTTTCATCGATCTGGCGCGAAAGGATCGCGGAGAACTCGTCGGCGAAACCTTCCATGCGAGCGGAAAGCTTGTGCGCGTCAGCCGTGAACTTGTTGTAGGCGATAACCGCCGGAATAGCCGCGACAAGACCGATGGCCGTTGCCAGAAGCGCTTCGGCGATACCCGGCGCCACGACCGCAAGGTTGGTGGACTTCGAACCGGCAATCGCCTGGAACGAGGTCATGATACCAACGACCGTACCGAAGAGGCCGATGAACGGACCGGCAGAACCGATCGTCGCCAACGAACCGAGGCGAGCCTCGTATTGTTCGCCTTCACGAGCAATCGTCACGTCCATTGCCCGGTCGATACGCATTTGCAGACCGATGGGCGAACGGGCGCCGCGTTCAAATGATTTCTTCCACTCCCGCATGGCGGAAACGAAAATTGCAGCGAGACCGACATTCTGGCGTTCTGCCAAAGTGCGGTAAAGCTCCTCGAGCGACTGGCCAGACCAGAAGACCTGTTCGAACTGGTCGAACTGGCGCTTTGCCTTGCCGAAGCTTACGTATTTGTCGAAGACGATCGCCCACGTCCAGACCGAGGCGGCGATAAGTCCAATCATCACGAACTTCACGATGAGGCCCGCCTGCATAAACAGCGCCCAGAGACTTACATCGTGCGTCGCCGCTGCCAAACCTGCCTGTTCCATAAATATCCAATCCCCGAATCCAAACGCCCGGTACGGGACCGGGCGATTCAAACGCGTGTTAACGCTCGAAGCTATGCAGCAACAGCCGCAAACCCCTTTGCCATACCCCGATACTTGCCAGTAAGCCTTACTTGCCAATAAATTTGGTGAAAGGAAGGCGTGCGCCGCACAAATGCCAGTTGCTAAAGTAAGACACCATTATGGTTAAAGGAGTGTTACAACCGCGCCACGTCTGATGGATTTACTGGACCAGCCCCGAACTTACTTCAGGAATTTTTCGGCCACCGTCTCCGGAAGGCGCCTTGGCCGGCCATTGGCATTGATGACGGCGATGATGACCTTGGCGGCAACAAGCAGCGTTTCGCCGCGCCGGATTTCCTGATTGAGCACCATTTTTGCGCCCCCGGCCTTTTCGGTAAGGGTGGTGATCGTCAACACATCATCCATCCGGGCCGGGCTCTTGAAATCGATCTCCATACGATGGACGACGAAAACGAGACCCTCCTCGTCGGCGGTCAGGAGTGCGCTTTGCTCGCAGCCGAGGCAACGCAGGTAGTCGGTTCGACCGCGCTCGAGAAAATGCAGATAGCGCGCGTGATAAACGAGGCCGGAAAAATCCGTGTCCTCATAATAGACCCGCTGGGTCAGGCGGTGCCCATGTTCGATGAGTTCGCCGGAAAGCGAAACCACAAGCTCGCTCATGATATCTCCTTGGAAAGTTCGGCCGCACCTGAACGACCTTCGCGGACGATAAGATGCTCGTGGCGCTGAGGCAGCATCTCGATGCGCTCAGCAATGAAACGGGGTCTGAGATCGTGTTCCAGCAGCGCGGAAGGCTGCGCGGGCAGCCAGCGGAACTCCACCTCGACGCCATCCAGCACGCGATGCACTATATCGCTTTCATGGAACGGCAAAGGCTGGCGCAGCGAAACCAGATAATAAAATGCCAGTTCATGCGCGGCATAATCATCATAGGCGAAAAAATTCTCCGCCGACCAGAGAAGACGCTCGACGGCGCAATCCCGGTCAAGCTCCTCGCCGATCTCGCGGATGATGGTCTGCTCGGAGCTTTCACCGATTTCCGCCCGCCCGCCCGGCAGGGCCCAATAGCTATCCTTGGCGCCACGCTGGACGAGAAGATAGTTGTCGTGGAAAATCAACGCCGCCACACGCATGCTGAACAGCTGCGGCTTGCGGTCCAGCCGGATCATATGGCGCTCAGGGGCAGAAGTCATTTGGCGTCCAGGTCGCCGTCATACCAGACAAGGTGTCTTGTGGTCTCAGGCAGGCGTTCTATTTCATCCGCGATGAAATAGGGCGGAATATCGAGTTCGGTCAATGCCTCACGGGTCGCGGCGACCCAGCGAAACTCGAGCTCGTTATCGCCATCCTGAACGCGATGAATGATATCCGTCGGGTGAAAGGCAAGGGTCTCCGGCAAATCCATCAGGTAATAGAAACCGAGTTCGTGCCAGTCCTTACCCTCATAGTGGAAAAAATTCTCGACCGCCCATAAAAGCCGCCCGACCTTCGCTTCGACGCCAAGTTCCTCGACCATTTCGCGCGCCAGCGTTTCTTGGGAGCGCTCGCCCATTTCGGCGCGGCCACCCGGAAAGGTCCAGAATTTCTCATGGGACGCGCGGTGCACCAACACGTGGCCATCACGAAACGCCAGCCCCGCAACGCGCATCTGGAAAATGCGCTTTGGCTTGAATTTCATGCGAATGCGGGTGTCCTGCGTTTTCGTATCTTCTGTCATTAACTGAACCTGTCGGCTGGAAACATCAAATCGGTTTCCGTCCACCCTAACGCATCAATCTCGGCTTTTCTTGCCTTTGCGTCGTCTCCCACAATGAATTCATCCAGTTGTGGCGGCTTGATCATGGTGCCGGACAACATGGCATGCACCTGCCCGCGATGATGCGTCTGGTGCTGGAAGAGATGGGACAACACATCGTCGCATCGATCCCGCTGGATGCGTGTTCCACGATGAATATTGACGATGGCAGCGAGGCCGTCTTCATCCCGCATATCGACAAAATCGATCAGTTCTTCGTCCAGTTTCGCTTGGGCAGCATGCAGCTCCGCCATGGTGTCGAAAGGTTCTTCCTCGTCAAAAGCGGCAAGGCCGAGCGTCCCACCTTTGACAGCGTCGATATAAAACAGGTCAACGGTGTAGATGTGGTTCATGGTCGCCCGAAGGGTTGGAAAGAAGCTGACGCGAGCGGCAACAAATTCCTCCTGCAACAGCTGAAGACAAGCCTGATGCAACCTTAAATTAGCCAGCCGGTTGTTGCGCGCGAGTTTGCGGAAAACCCGCATCGGATCGTAGGCCATCGACGTCCCCTCTCATGGCGCCTGATAACGGCGCTTTTCAATCGACGTGTTCAAGCTCGGACTTGCTCTTCAGAACCTTCGCCCCATCTTCCTGTTCGATAAGATAGGCGGGTTCGTCCTTGCTGGCCTTGCGCTTTATCGTGGAACCGGAAATCGTTTTTTCGACATCATCAGTAAACGTCTCGACGATTTTTCCTTCGCCGGTTCCGTTGCCCATTTCCAGCGAACCTTCGTACCCTTGCGATATCCGGACATCATCATTTCCTGACCAAAGAAAATCAAATGCGAAAGCGCCGGGCTTGTTCCCTCAATCCTCTTCCAGCGTCAGCCGGAATTGCGCCGCCTCGAGATCTTTAGGCGGCTGCATGCCCAGATGTTTCCAGGCAGTGCCTGTCAGAACGCGGCCGCGCGGCGTGCGCTGGATGAAACCCTGCTGGATCATATAGGGTTCTATGATGTCTTCGATCGCATCACGCGGCTCCGACAAGCCAGCGGCGATGGTCTCGATACCAACAGGGCCGCCGCCGAAATTGACCGCGATCATGGTCAGATAACGCATGTCCAGCTGATCGAGGCCCATTTTGTCGACAAGCAACCGCGTCAGCGCTTCGTCGGCAATCTCACGGGTGACGGCTTCCGCCCGTGCCACCTCAGCGAAATCGCGAACCCGGCGCAAGAGCCGTCCGGCAATGCGCGGTGTGCCGCGTGCACGCCTTGCTATCTCGCGTGCGCCATCGTCGGTCATGTTCAGACCCATCAGCCGCGCGCCGCGCCGAACGATCAGTTCCAGCTCATCGACAGTGTAGAAGGCCAGACGGACAGGAATGCCGAAGCGGTCGCGCAGCGGCGTTGTCAGCAAACCGAGACGCGTGGTCGCGGCAACGAGGGTGAATTTGGAAAGATCGATCTTCACCGAGCGGGCCGCCGGCCCCTCACCGATGATGAGGTCGAGCTGGAAATCCTCCATCGCCGGATAGAGGATTTCCTCGACTGCCGGGTTGAGACGGTGGATTTCATCGATGAAGAGCACATCGCGCTCCTCGAGATTGGTCAAAAGTGCGGCGAGGTCGCCAGCCTTGGCGATCACCGGTCCGGAGGTGGACTTGAAGTTGACGCCAAGCTCCTTGGCCATGATCTGCGCCAGCGTGGTTTTGCCGAGACCGGGAGGCCCGACGAACAACACATGGTCCAGCGCCTCGCCACGGTTCTTTGCGGCCTCGATAAACACCTTGAGATTGGCGCGAGCCTCGGCCTGGCCGGTAAAATCGTCCAGCGACTGCGGGCGCATGGTGGTGTCGATATCTTCACCGCGCTTGTCCGCCGAAATCAGTCTGTCCGCATCGCTCATAGAGGGCATTCCATTGTTCTAAACCAATTCAAGAGATGGTCTTCGCCGCTATATCACGACTGTCGCACGAAGGCGCTTCACGAAATTCAGCATCGCACCCGGCTTCGTTCGCTTGCTGCGCGCAGCTTAGCGTGAAAGTTCGCGCAGGCCGAGCCGGATGAGTTTGGCACTGTCGCCGCCCTCCCCGCCGTTCTTCAGCGCGGCCGCAACGGCATTTGCGGCCTGATCGCGTGAATAGCCGAGATTGGTAAGCGCCGACACGGCATCCGCCACCGGCGCGGAGGCGACACCCTCGCCAAGTTCCTGCTTGAGCCCGATGGAAGCCGAAGCTTCTCCTGCAAAGGCAGGCGCCTTGTTGCGAAGCTCGGTAACGAGGCGCACCGCCACCTTCGGCCCGACGCCCGGCGCACGCGAAATCATCACCTTGTCCTGCAGCGCTATCGCATTGGCGAGTTCAGAAGGCGACAGGGTAGACAAGACGGCCAGCGCCACTTTCGAACCGACCCCCTGCACGCTCTGCAGCAGATTGAACCATTCCCGCTCAAGTGCCGACAAAAAGCCGAAGAGCCTCAGCTGGTCTTCGCGCACATAGGTTTCGATGAAGAGGACGACCGCTTCACCAGCGGAACCTATTTTCGAGAGTGTGCGCGCCGAGCAATAGGCGACGTAACAAACGCCGTGCACATCCACCAGCACGTAATCCGTGCCGATTTCCTCGATGGTGCCTTTAAGTTTTCCAATCATGATGCCGCCCGCTGCAATGAGACTTCAATATTCAACCGGCCGCCAGCAGCCGCGCCATCCTGTCGCCGCCGCGATTATGGGCGTGGCAGATTGCGATCGCCAAGGCGTCCGCTGCATCGTTACCCTTGAATTCTGCTTTCGGCATCAGGATTTTCAGCATCATGTGGATTTGCTGCTTTTCGCCGTGCCCAACACCAATTACGGCTTTTTTGACCGCGTTCGGCGCATATTCGAAAACAGGCAACCCTGCCCGCGCCGGGACAAGCATGGCAATGCCCCGCGCCTGACCGAGCTTCAGCGTGGCGACAGCGTCCTTGTTCACGAAAGTCTGCTCCACCGCCGCCTCATCGGGCTGATAGCTGTGAACGGTATCCGCCAGCCCGTCATGCAGCTGGCACAGGCGGGAGGCGAGATCCATATCACCATCCGATGTCACCGTGCCGGACGCGACAAACCGAAGGCTGTTGCCGAAGGTTTCGATGACCCCCCATCCGGTGCGCCGCAACCCGGGGTCGATACCGATGATTCGAATCGTCTTTTGCATAAGCCACCCTATCTTTTCGGCTGCGACCCTGCCAGCGATAAGTGAACAAAACGACAACATTGATCAAATTTGCAGTGCAGCATTTACCTCTGCTTAAACCGCGTACCGCATTGTTCCCGCACAAAATCAAAAAAGGGGAGCTGCGGACATGATGATCCGCAGCGCAATATTTTCGCCATATCAGCCATCCGGTGGCGCCATCAATGCATGGTGCGGGAAGCGATACGGCATTGAGGGCTGCATCGGCCATGCTGAACCGTTTTCATTCCATATCCACCAAAGTGCTCGTGATTTTCCTTGCGCTGATGACGATCTCGACCGGGGCTCTCACGCTTCTCGGCTATCAAAGCAGCAGCGGCGTTCTCGAGGAACAGGCGTCGAAATCCATGGAGAGCATTCTCGTCTTCAGGGGCGACATGCTGCAGGAACGCCTTGAGCAGCTTGAAACGCAGGCGGATTCCATCGCCAAGATCGAATCCCTGCAAATGGCGGTAGTTTCCATGCGCAGCGGCTGGGGCACCGTGCAGAAGAGTTCCGGCGACGCAAAGGCGGAACTGCAACGCGTCTTCGTCAAGGAAAACCCCTACGGAGAGAAAGAAAAGCTCATCAAGCCCGAAAATCCGAGCGGCTTTTATTATTCCACCCATGAAAAAACCCAGACGGATATCGGCGGCTACCTCAAGGGAACCCCATTCAGCGATGTTCTCTTCATCGATCCGGCCGGCACGGTTTATTACTCCTATCTGAAAGGACCGGCTTTCGGGGAGACCGTCACGGGTGGCGCCTGGGCGGATAGCGGCCTTGGGGCTGCCTTTGCGCGCGGAGCCACCAACGCAGGAAAAGCCGTGAACGACGTGGCGCAGACGAGTTTCTCCGGCCTGCGTATCGACGCCGCGACCAAAGAGGCAGGCATCTATTTCGGCATTCCGGTAGTCAAATTCGGTGCGTTCAAGGGCATCGTTCTCTTCCGCGTCAAACAAGAGGCCTTCAGCCAGATCCTCGCGAAAGGCATCTCCGCCGGCAGCTCCGAACAATCCGCGATCGTTTCCGCCGATGGCAAGGTTCTGGGCGTGAACGGCAACGGGCTCGTCAGCCTTGATCCGGCAATCTATGGCTTCCATGCACAAGCCCTGAACTCGACCGGTATGACGATTGCCAAGATCGACCGTCCGGACGGCGAAGCCAATGCCTATGCCCGCGCCTTCTCGTTTGCCGGTGAAAAATACCTCGCGGTGGAAAGCATGTTGCGCAGCGAGTTGAACGCTGGCTCCATTTCGATTGCCGGCACGCTAGCCGTCATCGGCCTTTGTGTTCTGGCAGCCATGTGCGCGGCAACCGCTTTTTTTGCACGGCGCCTGTTCGCACCGCTGGAGAAGCTGGCTGGTCTGACCGGCGAAGTGGCGGCAGGCCGTCTCGATGCCGAGATCGGCAATCAGGACCGCAAGGACGAGATCGGCCGCATGGCGCGCGCGCTTGGCAGTTTCCGCGAAAAACTCATTTTGCAGCGGGAAATGGAAGCGACCACGTCCCGCACGCGCGAGGAAGCCGAAACGGCACGCCGCGCACATCTTGCGGAACGGGAGGCCGAGGCCGGCACGCTGCAAATGGTCGTGCGTTCTCTTGACGAAGGGCTGGATCGACTGGCAAACGGCAATCTCGCCTATCGCATTGAGACTGTCTTCCCCGACGATCTTGAAAGCCTGCGCCACAACTTCAATACGGCGCTTGCAAGGCTCAGCGAGACCATGCAGGCCATCGGCGGCAATTCCGCCGCCGTTCGCGGCGGCTCGGAGGAAATGCGGGTAGGTGCAGACCAGCTCGCTGAGCGCACCGAACGGCAGGCCGCCTCCATTACCGAGACGGCAAGCGCCATCAAGGCAATCACCGAAGCCGTCCGCGACCAGATCGAACGCGCCGAACAGGCAACACGGATCGCCCGCGACGCCAGTACGCAAGCCACTGCGTCCAGCCACGTCATGGAGCAGACCATCGCCGCCATGGAAGCGATCCAGACCTCGTCGCGCCAGATCAACCAGATCATCGGCGTTATCGATGAAATCGCCTTCCAGACCAACCTTCTCGCCCTGAACGCAGGTGTGGAAGCCGCGCGCGCGGGCGAGGCCGGCAAGGGTTTTGCCGTTGTGGCGCAGGAGGTGCGCGAGCTGGCACAACGCTCGGCCGCCGCCGCAAAAGAAATCACCAGCCTGCTGAAGCGCTCCACCGACGAGGTTTCCACCGGCGTGGCACTGGTCGAAAAGGCGGGCGCCTCGCTGACCGGCATCGGCAAGCACGTGCAGACCATCAGTTCCCGCATCGAAGAGATCATGGAATCCACCCGCGAGGAGGCGCATACGCTTGCGGAAATCAACAGCACCGTCACCAGTCTCGACACCATGACCCAACAGAACGCCGCCATGGTGGAAGAGACGACGGCAGCCATTCACAATCTCGCTTCCGAGGCGGGAGAAATGGACGGCAGGCTCGGACAATTCGTGCTCGCTCCCGACCGGGAACAAACGGGATATCGCGAAACCCGGCAATTTCGTCGAGCGGGCTGAAAAAATGAAAAAGGGGCTTCTTTCGAGGCCCCAATTTTTTTGAACCATCCTTCAATTCTGCGCGACTTCTATGGTAAATCGGGACACGCGCCTTACATCCGCATCAAAGACAGAATTTGTGTAGGAGCGTTGGATGATCCCCTTTTCCATTCTTGACCTTTCGCCAATCGGCGAAGGCGAGAGCGTTAGCCAGGCGCTTGAAAATTCTCGCCGCATGGCGATCAAGGCTGAAGACCACGGTTACAACCGCATCTGGCTTGCGGAACACCATGGCATGCCGGGTATTGCGAGCGCAGCCACATCGCTCGTCATCGCCCATGTTGGTGCCGCCACGAAACATATTCGCGTCGGCTCAGGCGGCATCATGCTGCCTAACCACTCCCCGCTCGTCATCGCTGAACAATTCGGCACGCTGGCGGCGCTGTTGCCTGGCCGGGTCGATCTCGGGCTTGGCCGCGCGCCGGGAACCGATATGCGGACGGCAAGGGCGCTGCGCCGCAATCTTGATGCCGGTGCAGAGAACTTCCCGCACGACATAATCGAGCTCCAGCAATACCTTGGCCAGCCCCAGCAGGATCAGGCGATCCTTGCCGTGCCCGGCATGAATTCGAACGTGCTCCTCTGGTTGCTTGGCTCAAGCACCTATAGCGCGCATCTGGCGGCGGCACTCGGCCTGCCCTATTCATTCGCATCGCATTTTGCGCCGGATATGCTGATGGAATCGATCCATATCTATCGCGAGCGCTTCCAGCCATCCGCGACGCTGGACAAACCCTATGTAATGGTGGGGGTGATGGGTGTGGGTGCCGAAACGGACGAGGAGGCACAATATCTCTTTACCTCGTCGCAGCAGCAATTCGTCAACCTGCGTCGCAATGTACGCGTCCCGTTCCCCAAACCGGTCGACAGCATGGACGACTACTGGAACGAAATGGAGCGTTTCTCGGTGGAACATACGTTGCGTTTCGCGGCCGTCGGTTCGCCAGAAACGATCGGACGCCATCTCGACGGCTTTCTTGCTGAAACTCAAGCCGACGAACTGATCGTCTCGATGCCCATCCACAATATCGAAAAACGGCTGCGATCCGTGGAGATCTTCGCCGATGTGCGGACCTCCATCAGAAAGGCCGCCTAAACAAAAAGCCCCGGAGCGATGACGCTGTCGGGGCTTTTTTTTAAATCTGAACCGTCAGGCGGAAAGCTTGGCGAGAATTTCTTCGGAAACTTCGAAGTTGGAATAGACGCTCTGCACGTCGTCATCGTCTTCGAGATTGTCGATGAGCTTCATCAGCGACTGGGCCTTTTCCTCATCCACCGGCACCGTGTTCTGCGGCTTCCAGATGGCCTTGACGCTTTCAGCTTCGCCGAGCACGCCTTCCAGCGCCTTGGAAACCTCGTTCATCGCCTCGAAACCGCAGATGATGGTGTGACCGTCCTCAGAAGATTCGACATCGTCGGCACCAGCTTCGATAGCCGCTTCCATGACCTTGTCGGCATCGCCGACTTCGGCCTTGTAAGTGATCTCACCGACGCGGTCGAAGGAGAAGGAAACCGATCCGGTTTCGCCGAGTGCGCCACCAGCCTTGGTGAAGATGGAGCGGACGTTGGAGGCGGTGCGGTTGCGGTTGTCGGTCAAGGCCTCGACGACGACGGCGACGCCACCCGGGCCGTAACCCTCGTAACGGACCTCATCGTAGTTTTCGCTGTCTGCACCGGAAGCTTTCTTGATCGCGCGCTCGATATTGTCCTTCGGCATGGACTGGGCCTTGGCGTTCTGGATGGCCAGGCGCAGGCGCGCGTTCATGTTCGGGTCGGGCATGCCCGCCTTTGCCGCAACGGTGATTTCACGCGCAAGCTTGGAAAACATTTTGGACCGAACGGAGTCCTGCTTGCCCTTGCGGTGCATGATGTTCTTGAACTGTGAATGACCAGCCATGGAAAACCTGATTGTCTTAATTTGGAGATTGCGGGCCTTATAAGTGCGATATGCCCGCCGTTCAAGCCCGCAAGCGCTTTCTCTTGGCCGCAAGAATATAAGGAACTGATTTATCCGCTTTTCGTTTTGACAATGAAAGCGGAAGAGCGGGACATTTTTCACCCTCCCGGTCGCCGCAGCAAACCCAACGGAGGAAACACATGGTCAGCCTGACTGAAGCAAGAGAAAACCCTGCCCGCCAGCTCTGGGATGAGGTCAATTCGGTCCATGCCGGCATGCTTGGCCTCGAGGGTCTGCACAATCATATGCAGCCGATGGCACCGCACGCCGACCCGAAGACCAACACGATCTGGTTTTTCTCCAAGAAAGACACCGATCTCGTCAAAACGCTGAAGCCGGGTTCGCGGGCGCATTTTTGTGTCGTCGGCAAGGACCATGATTATCACGCCTGCCTCTCGGGTGTGCTCGAGGCGCGCGACGACAGGACAAAGATCGAAGAATACTGGAACTCCGTCACCGCAGCCTGGTACGAGCACGGTAAGAGCGATCCGCAACTGACGATGCTTGCGCTGCATGTTGACGACGCGGAAATCTGGGCCTCAACTGACAGCACGTTGAAATTCGGCTGGGAAATCGCCAAGGCCAATATGTCCGACGATAAAATGCCTGATGTCGGCGTTCGCCAGCACCTAGCCTTCGCCTGAGATACTGACTCCCCCGACTTTCCTCGCCGGTCGCTGTACTACATGCCTTTTGGCACCAGTATCTGCGGCTGGCGGGGAAGGTTTCTCATTGAGACCCGGATGATCGCATCTTTTGCGTAGGCAATCTGGAAGCTTTCCCCAAACATCGTCAGAAACTGCTCCAACGGCGGCCCGGTCCGGTGCATGGGCAAGATGAGTGCGGAGCGCAGGCGCTTGACCACGCGGCTCATGCTGTCGGCCCCCATCGTCAAACCGCCATCCACTGGAACCATCAGCACATCCAGACGGCCGATTTCGGCATAATGCTTGTCCGTCAGTTCGTGATGCAGATGGCCCAGATGGCCGATACACAGCCCCGCAACCTCGAAGATGAAAATCGAATTGCCGTTTTCCTGAAAGGATTCGTAATCGCCCCAGCGGTTGCGAATGTCGGTCGCGACGTTGCGGATATAGACATCACCAACCAGAAGCTTGTGCTCGGCCTTTTCCCCGGGCGTATCGCTCCAACCGTGCAGCACATGTTGAATGGCCGGATCCGGACTGAGAGTGAAGTGCGTCATATGCGCCCGGTTCATCGTCACCACTGTCGGCATGACCGGTGGGCGATAGACGCCATTATAATCTGTGGCGATGGTCACGCCGCCAGGACTTTCGATGAGATAGGTGGAATGGCCGATGAAGCTGATCTTCACCTCTTCCTTAGCCGTGGCCTGCGCCAGCTGGGCACCTGCCGGTTTGAAGCTGGCGAACATGACGCCGGGAATGTTGCGGGCGATTGCCTGGCACTGGCTGACGGGAGGGCGGCTTCCAGCCTGGGAAAAGGCCGCTCCCGCACACGCAACCAGTCCGGCCATTGCAAGCATTAGCACGCGCAGCATCATGCCACTCCCTCGAACTTGCGAAGAAAGGAGGATGAGGCAGGTTTTGCAGGGCGTCCAGCGCCAACAGCGGCGGAACACTCACGATCTCGTCATTGTGAACGGGTGACGAGCGCGAGAAGCCGAAAGCTCACGCCCAGAAGGACGGGAGGGTTTCGGAGAGCCTCGGGCCAATTCGCAGCGGTGCGATCTTTTCCGCAAGGCCGGTCCGGTCGGAAATCTCGACGCCGACGCCGCAGATCGTCGCAGGTCCACTGGCGGCTTCGAAACGGCCCTTCGGCATTTTGGAAATGAAGCGGTTGATCGGCTCTTCCTTTTCCATGCCAAGCGAGCTGTCGTAGTCACCGCACATGCCGGCATCGGACATATAGGCCGTGCCACCGTTCAAGATCTGGGCGTCAGCAGTCGGAACATGGGTGTGGGTGCCGACGACGAAGCTTGCGCGTCCATCAACGAAATGACCGAAACACTGTTTTTCGCTCGTCGCTTCCGCGTGGAAATCGAAGATGATGGCGTCGGGCCTGCTCCTTCAGCGGGCAGGCAGCGAGAATGTTCTCCGCCGATTTGAAGGGATCGTCCAGTTCCGGATGCATGAAGACCCGGCCCATGATGTTGGCGACAAGCACACGCGCGCCGTTGCGGGCGTAAAAAATGCCCGAGCCCTTGCCCGGCGTACCATCGGGATAATTGGCTGGCCGCAGGAACTGGTCATGGCGCTCGCAGAAGGAAACGGCCTCCTTCTGGTCCCAGACATGGTTGCCGGTCGTCACCACGTCCGCACCGGCATTGATGGTTTCGAGATAGATATCCTCGGTGATGCCGAAACCACCGGCGGCGTTTTCGCCATTAACGATGACGAAATCGAGCTTCAGATCGGAAACAAGCCCGGGCAACCTGTCCCAGACAGCCGTGCGTCCGGTCTTGCCAACCATATCTCCGAGAAAAAGAAGCCTCATTCACCCGCCCCGATCTTGCGCATGTTCCTAAATTCCGTCCCCTCTAACGGGTAATCCATCTTTTAAAAAGTGCTAAAGCGCCTTTTTCCCACCGGTCATCAACGGCTACGCCGAAAACCAGCGCAGGCCACTCTCCGTAAGAACCGCCTGAAGCGGCACGTCATGCGGCTCCGCCGGCACAGATGGCACTTTCTGACAATCAAATGCGACGCCGATGAGAACGGGCGCTCGGCCCTTGCCGTGCAATCTCGCAATAGCGCGATCATAATGACCCGCGCCGTAACCGATACGCTGACCCTGCCCGTCAAAGACGGAAAGCGGGACGAGCAGAATATCTGGATCGAGAACCTCCGCGTCCTCTGCCGGACCGGTCGTGCCGAAGCCCGTCTTCACCAGCGGTGCATCCGCATCAAAGGCGCGGAAAACGATGGTCTCCCGGTTCAGCACAACGGGAAGGGCGAGGCGCCCGCCTCTTGTCCGCAGTGCCTCCATCAACGGCCGAATATCGGCCTCTGAGCGGATGGGCATGAAACCGGAAATAACGGCACCTGGGGAGAACGGAATGGCAGATGCTCCATATGCCGTCATCGCCTCGCTTTTTTGCTGACGCTCGGCTTGTGTCAACGCATCACGCGCGGCAAGCCGTTCGCCGCGCAGCCTTGCTTTTTCGGCGATGTCGCCGGACATCAGGCAGCCCGGCTCACGAGCACCTTGTCGATACGGTGTCCATCGAGGTCTATGACCTCAAAACGCCAGCCGTTGCGGGTGATGTGTTCGCCCAGTTCCGGCAGGCGACGGAACTCGTCAAGCACCAGACCGGCAACGGTCTCGAACTCGGCGTCTTCGTCGATCTGGAAGCCCATGCGGTAAGCGAACTCATCGGCGGGCATCCAGCCGGCAACGAGGAACGAACCGTCCTCGCGCTCGACGATCGCCGGCTCCTCGTCATTGTCTTCCTGGAAGGCACCGGTGATAGCCTCCAGAACGTCGCCAGAGCTGACGATACCTTCGAAATGGCCGTATTCGTCATAGACCAGCACCATATGCACGGTGGAGCGGCGCAATGACTGGATAACATCGACAGCGCTCGTCAGATCCGAGACGACGGGAACTTCGCGCAGAAGCTCGCGCACGTTCAGTTCCTTGCCGGATGCCAGCGCATCGAAAGCGTCCTTGGCAAAAAGCACGCCCAGAATTTCATCGGAAGCGCCGTTGCGCACGGGCAGGCGGGAACGCTGCGTTTCCCGAAGCTGAACACGGATTTCTTCCGCACTGTCTTCAATATCGACGACTTCCACGTCGCGGCGCGGCGTCATCAGGCCACGGGCATTACGGTCGGCAAGGCGCATGACACTGGTGATCATCGCCGATTCCTCGGTTTCGATCACGCCGGCGCTATGAGCTTCCGCCAGAACCGTGCGGATTTCGTCATCCGTGACCGATGCATTGGACGTGCCGCTATGGCCGAGAAGCGCAAGGATGGCCTTGCCGGATTTGTCGAGAAACCAGACCAGCGGCGCGCCGACCTTGGAGAGCATCACCATGGTGGGTGCAACACGGGCAGCGATCTTTTCCGGATCGCGCAGCGCAATCTGCTTTGGCACCAGTTCGCCGACGATAAGCGACAGGTAGGTGATGGCGACGACCACGGAGCCCACGCCCAGCGCATCGGCAACCCGATCGGGAACGCCCTGCACCAACAGCCACGCCGTGAACCGGGCGCCGAGGGTGGCACCGGAAAACGCACCGGAGAGAACGCCGACCAGCGTGATGCCGATCTGCACCGTGGAAAGAAAGCGTCCGGGATTTTCGGAAAGACCGAGCGCCATCGTGGCGCCCTTGCTGCCGTGCGCGGCAAGCACCTTGAGCCTCGCCGGTCTGGAGGAGACAACGGCAAGCTCGGACATGGCAAGCACACCGTTCAATACGGTGAGCAGGACCACGATCATAATTTCAGTAAACAAGTTTAGCTCTTTGGGCTGTTGAACGGCACGTCGCGGTTTTGGCCGCAGCGCCCTCTTTCAAAAAAAAGGGCATGACAGACATACCAATTGAGATAATAGGGAATTGTTCCGCCATTGCAATGACAGCAGTATAAAAAAGCCGTCTCCGGCAGCAATGAAAAATAACTGTCGACACTATATGAGTCAGAAGAAGAATCGAGGAGTGACCCGAAACTTCAAGTGCGATCCACGGCGACCGATGGAGATTTACGATCCTGGGTGCCTACAAATGTAGGTGGGCGCCATGTGTCCAGCCCCACGGGACTGGCCAGGGACAGCTCCCTTTGGATCGAGTATGGCCCCAGGGATTGTGGTTCCTGTCGGGAAGCGCAGAACGCTTCTTAGATATAGGACGTATCCAACCAAACCACCAGAGGGCCACGAACGAATTTTGCTGCTGGAAAGCTTTGCCGGCGATCAATGCGCCGCAGGCTTTGGCCGCGCCAGGAGTTTTTCGGTAATACCGTTCAGACGGTCGGCCAGATCGCTGATGGCAACGGCGACCATCTCGTCCGATCTTGCCTTGTGTTCGGCCATACCGTCGCGGTTGCGAGAAAGGGACGCTATTTCCCCCTCCAGCTTTTCGATCTTGCGGTTGAGCTCGGAAAGTTCGTCCATCACCATGATGCCCGACATGACGGTGAGGCGCAGATCGCCGATTTCGCCGAACTGGCTCTTTAGATGCCCGACATAACGGTCAAAACGGGTAGCGAGATCGGTCAGGTGCTCTTCCTGCCCTGCCTCGCAAGCCATGCGGTAGGCCTTGCCGTCGATCATAACAGTAACTTGCGCCATGAAACCGCTCCCTATCGATCCAGCACCGCGCGAATCGTCTCCATCGCCGTCACCAGACGGCGGGAAACCTCGCGGTTGACTTCTTCGAGACGGTTGGCGCGAAACTCGGCCTGGTCCAGCTCGTGCGCAAGCCTTGCGCGATCGACATGGACCCGCTTGACCTCGTTATCGATTTCGCCCGTCTCCCTTTGCCGTTCGATACGTATATCGATGGCATTTTCGAGATTTGTGATGGCAGCGCTCAGCTCCGTCACCGCAGATTGTACGGTCTTCTCAGCCGACATCGTTTTTTCCAACTCGCAAGTAACCGGCCGAATCGTCCGGTTTCAGGCCTTTTCAACATCCAAGAGGTTATTACCCGATTTATCATCCCGTCAATCAAACCAGTGCATTGAGGCATTTTGCTCTGTGGATGAACGAGGAAACGGCGACACATATCGCACGATTTTTCTCGAGACACCCGTTTTGCTAAACGATTTTTATCCTTGAGAGAACCGCAATTGCCCGTGGATTTATTGACTTGCCTGCCTCACCTGCTATGGATCAACCCGCTTTTTGGATAGTTGCGTAAAACTATCTCCCTTCACCCGGAAACAGACGGAAAAGCCATGATTTCTCGCGACAAACACGACCGGATGGCCAATGCAATCCGCTTTCTTGCCATGGATGCAGTAGAGAAGGCCAACTCCGGCCATCCCGGCCTGCCGATGGGCGCAGCTGATGTCGCCACTGTTCTTTTCACCCGCTTTTTGAAATTCGATCCCAAGAGCTCGCTGTGGCCGGATCGTGACCGCTTCGTGCTGTCTGCGGGCCATGGTTCGATGTTGCTTTACTCGCTGCTCTATTTGACGGGCTACGAGGACATGACGATCGACGAGATCAAGCGTTTCCGTCAGTTCGGCTCCAAGACCGCCGGCCATCCCGAATATGGCCACGCGACCGGCATCGAAACGACGACCGGCCCGCTCGGCCAGGGCATCGCCAACGCCGTTGGCATGGCAATCGCCGAACGCAAGCTGGAAGAAGAATTCGGCTCCGACCTGCAGAACCACTTCACCTATGTGCTGTGTGGCGACGGCTGCCTCATGGAAGGCATCAGCCATGAAGCCATCGCGCTTGCCGGCCACCTGAAGCTCAACAAGCTCGTTCTGTTCTGGGATGACAACAACATCACCATCGACGGTGAAGTTGGCCTTTCCGACAGCACAGACCAGATCGCCCGCTTCCAGGCTGTTCACTGGAACACCATCCGCGTCGACGGCCATGATCCGGATGCGATTGCCGCCGCGATCGAAGCTGCACATAAATCCGACCGCCCGACCTTCATCGCCTGCAAGACCGTGATCGGTTTCGGCGCACCCAACAAGCAGGGCACCCACAAGGTTCACGGCAACCCGCTGGGCGCCGAAGAAATCGCCGCCGCCCGCAAGAGCCTCAACTGGGAAGCCGAAGCTTTCGTCATTCCGGAAGACGTTCTGGATGCATGGCGTCTCGCCGGCCTGCGCTCCACCAAGACCCGTCAGGACTGGGAAGCCCGTCTCGAAGCCACTGAAGCCGGCAAGAAGGCCGAATTCAAGCGCCGCTTCGCCGGCGATCTGCCCGGCAACTTCGACAGCGCGATCGATGCCTTCAAGAAGAAGATCATCGAGAACAACCCGACCGTCGCCACCCGCAAGGCTTCCGAAGATGCGCTCGAAGTCATCAACGGCATCCTGCCGGAAATGATCGGCGGCTCGGCCGACCTGACGCCGTCCAACAACACCAAGACCAGCCAGATGAAATCCATCACGCCGACGGACTTCTCCGGCCGGTACCTGCATTACGGCATCCGCGAGCACGGCATGGCGGCAGCGATGAACGGCATCACGCTCCATGGCGGCCTGATCCCTTACGCCGGCGGCTTCCTGATCTTCTCGGACTATTGCCGTCCGTCGATCCGTCTGGCTGCCCTGATGGGCATCCGCGTCGTCCACGTTCTGACGCATGATTCCATCGGCGTCGGCGAAGACGGCCCGACCCACCAGCCGGTGGAGCAGATCGCCGCGCTGCGCGCCATCCCGAACCTGCTCGTCTTCCGCCCGGCGGATGAAACCGAGACGGCGGAATGCTGGCAGCTGGCGCTTGAGCAGAAGCATCGTCCTTCGGCGCTGGCGCTCACCCGCCAGAACCTTGCGCCTTCGCGCAAGGAATACGAAGAAAAGAACCTTTCCGCTTACGGCGCCTACGAACTCGTATCCGCAAGCGATGCCAAGGTTTCGATCTTTGCATCCGGCTCGGAAGTGGAAGTAGCGCTCAAGGCCGCAGCGACGCTGAAGGACAAGGGCGTTTCCGCCCGCGTCGTTTCCGTTCCCTGCTTCGAGCTCTTCAAGGAACAGCCGGAAACCTACCGCAACGCCATCATCGGCAAGGCTCCGGTCAAAATTGCGGTGGAAGCCGCCATCCGCCAGGGCTGGGATTACTTCATCGGCTCCGACGGCGCTTTCGTCGGCATGCATTCCTTTGGTGCGTCCGCGCCGGCGAAGGATCTCTTCAAGCACTTCGGCATCACGGCGGAAGCTGTCGTCGCCGCAGTCGAGGCAAAACTTGCATGAGGGCTTCCCAAGCCCTCACATTCCGCAAAGACCAAGCACATATCTTGTTCGGGAGACTATAAATGACTGTAAAAGTTGCCATTAACGGCTTTGGCCGCATCGGCCGCAATGTTCTGCGTGCCATCGTCGAATCCGGCCGCACCGATATCGAAGTCGTTGCCATCAACGACCTCGGCCCGGTTGAAACCAACGCCCACCTGCTACGCTACGATTCGATCCACGGCAAGTTCCCGGCAGATGTGAAGGTCGAGGGCGACACGATCATCGTTGGCGGCGGCAAGCCGATCAAGGTTACGGCCGTTCGCGATCCGGCAACGCTGCCGCACAAGGAACTGGGTGTCGACATCGCGCTCGAGTGCACCGGCATCTTCACCGCACGCGACAAGGCCGCTGCTCACCTGACGGCAGGCGCCAAGCGCGTCATCGTTTCCGCTCCTGCTGACGGCGCTGACCTCACGGTCGTCTTCGGCGTCAACGACGATCAGCTGACGAAGGACCATCTGGTCATTTCCAACGCTTCCTGCACCACCAACTGCCTCGTGCCTGTTGTGAAGGTTCTCGATGACGTCGTTGGCATCGATCATGGCTTCATGACGACGATCCACTCCTACACGGGCGACCAGCCGACGCTGGACACCATGCACAAGGATCTGTACCGCGCCCGCGCCGCAGCCCTTTCCATGATCCCGACCTCGACGGGTGCAGCCAAGGCCGTTGGCCTCGTTCTGCCGCACCTAAAGGGCAAGCTGGACGGCACGTCGATCCGCGTTCCGACCCCGAACGTTTCGGTCGTCGACTTCAAGTTCATCGCCAAGCGCGACACGACGGTTGAGGAAGTCAACGAAGCGATCAAGTCCGCTTCCAACGGCAAGCTGAAGGGCATTCTCGGCTACACCGAAGAGCCTTTGGTCTCCCGCGACTTCAACCACGACAGCCACTCCTCGATCTTCGCGATCGACCAGACCAAGGTCATGGAAGGCAAGTTCGTGCGCGTTCTTTCCTGGTACGACAACGAGTGGGGCTTCTCCAACCGCATGTCGGATACGGCCGTCGCATTTGCGAAGACCATCTGAACAGGAATTACGGTTCGCGATTAGAAAAACCGGCAGGCGCAATCCTGCCGGTTTTTCTTTGCCAAAAAATTGCCGGCGGGGCGAGGGACCCGCCGGCATCGATCCTGAAGCAAGGCGGGGCGCTTCGGATCGAAAACCATCGCCCGGCAAGAGGCGCATGAGACCAAGGCTGATGAGCTGCACAACCCGTTATTTCTTGTTGTTGATGATAATTTGATCCGAACTGCTACCGCTCCAGATCGTATCGAAAGTCTGTTGCCTCAAATCGCTTTGCTGCATGGAAAGCTTCATCATGCAGTCAGCGAAATCACGCGAACCTTCAGGATAACCAAACACCCGGCAACGCTCGCGTTGCGCGGCCATGTTTTCAGCCGTCTGTTCCGTGCTCGAACAGCCCGAAACAATTGGGCCGACCGCCAGCAAGGCAATAAATATAGTAATGGATTTCCGTTTCATCCGATCGCTCCGGTCATGGTGAAAGCAACTCGGACGCGACAACTAACGTAGCTGCATTGTCTCTATGTTACGTCGAAACGCCGGCATGCGAATTGTTTGCACGGAACATCCACAGCGCTGCCCGTCATGAACGTTTCGTCCGCGCGCCGAAAAAAATCCCATTTCCTGCCTTCGTCTGGTCCACTTTGAAACGGACAAGAAGAACAGGGACAACGGTCGTGCGCAATGCACTTCGGCCCTGCCGTATCATTCGATACACCCCGCCTTGCGTCGCCTTTCATCGCCACCCACAACAGCGCTGACAGACCGCAACCCGTGGCGCATTGACTGCAAACGTGCAGGGCATTGATTGCGACGGCCAGCGCGGTTTGAAAGAGGCGGTGGACGTGGAATCATTTTATCTTCTGTTGCTGGTGGCAACTGTTCTGGTTCTCGTCGCAGCGTTCTCAAGCCTCATCGCCTTCCGGTTCGGCGCACCTCTCCTGCTGCTCTTCCTGATGATTGGCCTTGCGGCAGGCGTGGATGGCCTCGGTATCCAGTTCACCAACAATCCGCTCGCCTATATGCTTGGCTCGCTCGTTCTCGCCGTCATCCTTTTCGATTCCGGTTTCGGTACGTCGATACAATCCTTCCGGCTTTCGGCAGCGCCCGCCGTCGCCCTCGCCACCGTCGGCGTCATCCTCACATCCGTGTTTTTCGCAGGCGCTGCCGCTCTGCTGCTCGGACTGTCGTGGCTGGAAGGCCTGCTGCTCGGCGCCATCGTCGCCTCTACGGATGCGGCAGCCGTATTCTTCCTCTTGCGCATCGGTGGCATTCATATCCGCGATCAGGTGCGCTCAACACTTGAGGTCGAATCCGGCACCAATGATCCCATGGCGATTTTCCTCACCGTCGCGCTGGTCGAGATCATCGCCAAGGGACAGGGACTGGCCGGCATCGACACCGGCTTCCTGCTGCTGTTCGTCGAGGAAATGGGTCTCGGTGTTATTTTCGGCCTGCTCGGCGGCGTCATGATCGCCACAGTCGTCAACCGTTTCGCTGCGGACCGCGGGCTGGCGCCGATCTTCGTGCTGGCTCTTGCCCTGCTGGTCTTCTCCTTCACCGGCGCCATTGGCGGCAGCGGATTTCTTGCGGTCTATGTGGCGGGCATCGTTTCCGGCAACCGCCGGATTTTCGCCAAGGAGACCATCCGCCGTTTCCATGAGGGGCTGACCTGGCTTGCCCAGATCATCATGTTCCTGATGCTCGGCCTTCTGGCAACGCCATCGCAATTTCCAGCGATTGCCATTCCGGCCGGGCTGCTTGCACTTTTCCTGATCTTCGTCGCCCGCCCGCTTGCGGTGTGGCTCAGCCTCATGCCCTTCAACTATACCCAGCAGGAAACCTCCTTCGTGGCATGGGTGGGCCTTCGTGGAGCGGTTTCCATCTTGCTCGCCATCATGCCCATTCTTGGCGGGCTGGACGATGCGCAAATCTATTTCAATGCCGCCTTCATCATAGTGCTCGTGTCGCTCCTGCTGCAAGGCTGGACCATCAAGCCGGTGGCAACACGGCTCGGGCTGATCGTGCCGCCGCGCATGGGTGATGTCGACAAGCTGGAAGTGGACCTTCCCGGCACTGCCAATCACGAACTGATTTCCTACCGCGTGGCCAAAGGCAGCGCCATCATGCAGGGCGAGCGTATTCCCCGCTGGGCGATGCCCTCGCTCGTAGTGCGCGACGGCAAATCTATCCGCTACCAATATGCCGGGCGCCTGCGCGAAAATGATCTCGTCTATCTTTTTATCGCGCCCGGTTATACGCGGCTGATCGACCGGCTGTTTGCAAGCGCCCTGCCGGTTGCGGATGACGACGCCGATTTCTTCGGAATCTTTGCAATCTCTCCCGCGCGTCCGGCCACGGAGCTTGACGCCGCCTACGGCCCCGGTCTTATTTCGGCAAACGAGCATGCCATGAGCATCGCGGAACTGATCGAGGCCCGCCTTTCTGGCAAGGCAGATTATGCCGACCGGGTGCGCCTCGGTTCCATCGTTCTCATCGTTCGGGCGCTGGACGAACATGAGGCGATTACCGGGATCGGAATTTCGCTTGAGCCGGTCGAACCGGCTATCGGCCTGCCGATCTTTATCAGCTTTTCGGAAATTCTCCGCCGCGTGCGCGCGTATCTGGCGCAGCGGCGCCAGTCGGGTTCCACCGATGCCGGCAAGGGCATTTCCGCGCCTTCAGACGGGGCAAGAGAAAATGAGGCCTGACCGGCTTGCGTCGGCAATCAGGCATAGTATGGTCCGTCCCGAACTCGCAACGAAATCAGGATCGACCTATGCCCGCCTTCAAGACCATCGATGACCTTAACGATATTGCCGGAAAGCGCGTCCTTGTCCGTGTTGATCTCAACGTGCCGGTTGCGGATGGCAAAGTGACGGACAGGACCCGTATCGAGCGGGTAGCACCGACCATTCTGGAGCTTTCCGAAAAAGGCGCAAAAGTCATTCTGCTCGCCCATTTCGGTCGCCCCAAGGGTGAACCGGTCGTCGACATGTCGCTATCCCAGATCGTGCCTGCGGTCGAGGAAGTGCTGGATCACGCCGTTTTCTTCGCATCCAATTGCATCGGTGCACCGGCAGCCGACGCAGTCGCGAAAATGAATGATGGCGATATCCTGCTTCTGGAAAACACCCGCTTTCACAAGGGCGAAGAGAAGAATGACACCGCCTTCGTCGAGGCTCTGGCAGCCAATGGCGATATCTATGTGAACGACGCCTTCTCTGCCGCGCACCGTGCGCACGCCTCCACGGAGGGCTTGGCGCGTCATCTGCCCGCCTATGCCGGTCGCACCATGCAGGCCGAGCTTGAGGCGCTGGAAAAAGGCCTTGGCCAGCCTGTTCGCCCGGTCGTCGCCATCGTCGGCGGCGCCAAGGTTTCCAGCAAGATCGATCTCCTGATGAACCTCGTCAAGAAGGTCGATGCCCTCGTCATCGGCGGTGGCATGGCCAACACCTTCCTTGCCGCGCGTGGCGCACAAGTTGGTAAGTCCCTCTGCGAGCACGACCTTGCCGAAACCGCAAAACAGATCATGATCGAGGCGGCGACATCCGGCTGTGCGATCGTACTGCCGGAAGACGGCGTGGTTGCCCGCGAATTCAAGGCCGGTGCGGCAAATGAAATCGTCGATATCAACGCCATTCCCTCTGACGCCATGGTTCTCGATGTCGGCCCAAAATCGGTCGAAAGCATCAAAGCCTGGATTTCGCGCGCGGAAACGCTGGTCTGGAACGGCCCGCTCGGCGCCTTCGAAATCGAGCCCTTCGATGCGGCAACCGTTGCTGCCGCAAAACATGCCGCCGAATGCACGAAGGCCGGCAAGCTCGTCTCCGTCGCCGGTGGCGGCGATACGGTCGCGGCACTCAACCATGCCGGAGTCTCGGACGATTTCACCTATATCTCGACGGCAGGCGGCGCCTTCCTCGAATGGATGGAAGGCAAGGAATTGCCGGGCGTTGCCATCCTGACCGCCGCCAAGTAGACTTCCCACACTTGCCTGACACGAGGCCGGACAAGCGATGCTTGGCCGGCCTTGTTTTTTGGTAAGTGCGCATGGGAGGAAAGTTTCAAACGATTGAAATCATTTCAATCGTTTCAATGAGTTAGCATGCCATTTCCCTGCCCTGGAACTTCTGTTATCGGGAATTTATTGTGCCTTGGGAGAATAGCAAATGACCGAACGTCTCGAAGACATCGCAATCAAAATGGTTGCAGACGGCAAGGGCCTGCTCGCCGCCGACGAATCCACAGGAACGATCAAGAAGCGTTTCGACAGCATCAACCTGGAATCAACCGAGACCGCCCGCCGCGATTATCGCGAAATGCTGTTCCGCTCCGACGACGCCATGAAAAAGTGCATCTCCGGCGTCATCCTTTACGAAGAAACCTTGTTCCAGAAGGCTGCCGACGGTACGCCGTTCGTGGACATCATCAAGGCCGCCGGCAGCCTGCCGGGCATCAAGGTGGATATCGGCGCCAAGCCGATGGCTTTCCACCCGGGTGAATTCATTACCGAAGGCCTTGACGGCCTGTATGAGCGCCTGCGCAAATACCATGAAGCCGGCGCGCGTTTCGCCAAGTGGCGCGGCGTCATCACCATCGGTGATCAGCGTCCGAGCTGGGGTTCGATCAAGGCAAACTCCCAGTCGCTCGCCCGTTACGCTGCCCTCTGCCAGCAGGCAGACATCGTGCCGATCGTGGAACCAGAAGTGCTGATGGACGGCGAACCCGGTACGCACGATATCGATCGCTGTGCGGAAGTCACGCAATGGGTTCTCCAGACGGTGTTCGCGGATCTGTTCGACGCCCGCGTCAACCTTGAAGGCATGATCCTCAAGCCGAACATGATCATCGACGGCAAGAATGCCCGCAAGGCTTCCGTTGATGAAGTGGCAGAAAAGACCGTGAAGGTTCTGAAGGCGACCGTGCCTTCTGCCGTTCCCGGCATCGCTTTCCTTTCCGGCGGCCAGTCCTCCGAAGAGGCAACGGCGCATTTGTCCGCCATGAATGCCGGTTACGACCTGCCCTGGTCGCTGACCTATTCATACGGCCGCGCCCTTCAGGACACCGCACTCAAGGCTTGGGGCGGCAAGCAGGAAAATGTCGCCGCCGGCCAGCGTGCTTTCACACACCGCGCCATGATGAACACCCTGGCTGCCAAGGGCAACTGGAAGCAGGAACTCGAAAAGGCTGCCTGAGGCATAGCCCCCAGGCATTCAGAAAAATTGAAGCCGCCCCTTTGGGCGGCTTTTTCTTTAAGGGCGCAAAAGCAGCGTCGCCGACCAGATGACGAAGGCGGCAACCGCTATCTTCCAGCAATCGCCTCTTTTCTTGAGGCCGGGCAGGCCCAAGGGGCGGATGATCTGCACAATCATCGCCAGCAGTAAAAAAAGGCCGATCGCCTTTGTCATTTATTGAGCCTTTTCTTTATTTCTGCATCGTCACAGGCTGGACATTTTTACCGTTCACCAGAAGAGTGCAACTCATTCGGGTAACCCCCGTCTTATGGCCTGCCGACCATACGTTCGAACGCATGAGAGTGTCTTCATGAGCAGAAATCTTCTACCCGTATTCGCTCTTTTATCCAGCACTCTGTTTCTTTTTCTCGGTAACGGCCTTCAGGGTCTCGTGCTACCCATGCGCGGCTCGGCGGAAGGCTATTCTAATGAAATTCTGGGCTTTCTCGGCACCTCCTGGGCGGCAGGCTTCGTCATTGGCTGTTTTGTGGCGCCCGCCATCGTGCGCCGTGCGGGGCATGTGCGGGCATTTGCCTCCTTCGTGGCGCTTGTCTGCCTGACCGTGCTGATGACCGGCCTCGTTATCGATGATGTCTGGTGGATTACGCTCCGCGCGCTTACAGGCTTCTGCACCGCCGGCACGTCCATGATCATCGAGAGCTGGCTGAACGAGCGCGCAACCAATGAGAGCCGCGGCATGATCTTTTCGCTCTATATCGCCATAACGCTGCTTGGCGTCGTGGCAGGGCAGATGATCGTGCCGATGGGCGATATCAGCAATAGCTCGCTGTTCATGATCTGCGGCATCATCTATTGCATCGCCATTCTGCCGGCCACGCTTTCTAAGGCTGCCAGTCCCCAGCCCTTGCAAAAGGTGAAGCTGGACTTACCCGCCCTCTATCGGAATTCGCCGGTCTCCTTCGTCGGTATCCTGATGATCGGCATCGCCAATGGTGCTTACGGTACGCTTGGCGCCGTTTTCGGCGCGCGGGCGGGCCTTGATCCGACCATGATCGCCATCATGGTTTCCGTCACGATTTTCGTCGGCGCACTCGCCCAGTTTCCTGCAGGCCGCCTTTCGGACCGGATTGACCGCCGTTATGTGCTTGCCGGACTGGCGGGGCTTGGCGCGGTTGCGGGCCTGGCCGTGGCGGCCGTGCAGCCGCATGACGTCTATGTACTCATTCCGATGATCGCCATTTACGGCGCCGCCGCGAACGCGCTTTATCCCATCGCCGTGGCGCATGCCAACGACTTTGCGGCATCGGAAGACTTCGTCAAGGTTTCCGGTGGACTGCTACTGCTTTATGGCATCGGCACCATCATCGGCCCGACGCTCGGCGGTGCGATCATGACCTATTCCGGCCCCTATGCACTGTTCCTGGTGACGGCCGTCGCCCATGTGCTGATAACGGCCTATGCCATCATCAGAAGCCGTCAGCGCGCCACCCTTTCGAACGCCGAAAAGGACAATTTTTCGACGATGATGCCGACAACGCCCTCACCGCTCGTGACACCGGAAAGCATTGCGCTTGACCCGCGCGCGCCGCAATATCCCGAGGACGATGGCGACCATGTTGAAAAAGGAGCAGGCATATGAGCCTCTTGGACGATGACCGTCCGCAAAAACCGGTAGCGCATGAGATCGGCAGCGATCTCAGCCTTCTTTCGGTGGACGAGCTGAGCAACCGCATCGACATTCTTCAAACCGAAATCACCCGGCTTGAAGAGGAGAGGAAAAGGAAGTCTGCCGGCCGGCTCGCGGCAGAGAACCTCTTCCGGTCCTGACCGGCGGCCTTCAGCAAAACCTCCGGCCAAGTCTTAACTCGATAAGCTGCTGCCGCAAAGGCAAACGAGATTAACGATTCTGATGCAGTCTTTCGTTTACCATTAACCAAAAATTAAGCTTTCTGAGAGATTACTATACATGTCCAGTTCTTCTGGGCCTCAGGCATCTTCTCCATACGGCGAATTGGTCTGATTTTTCTCCCTGTTTTACCTTGAGAGCCGCTTTCGCGGCTCTTTTTTTGCCGATCACCGGATTTCGTAAAACTGTGGGTATTAACCCTTCTTTAATAATTGCCTTGCGCATTTCAGGTAAAGATACCATCCTGAAAACACTAAAGGCCGGAACAAAATATTACCGGTCGTCGTTGCCTGACAGTGTGGTGCGTGAGCAGGGATTTAAAGAAAATGTCGGAACAGGTTTTAAATACCATTAGCTTTGCGGGTCGCGCGGCTGCTTCCAACCAGTTCAAGACCCTCTATACCGAAGGCATGACCTTGGTTGAGGAAACGGCGAGCTATCTTGATGGAGCCGGTCGTACGGCTTCAAAGGTTCTGCCGCGCATGGCGTCTGTCCTTTACGCGGCAGAATCGATGCGCCTCACCACCCGCCTGATGCAGATGGCGTCCTGGCTGCTTCTGCAGCGCGCCGTCAACAATGGCGAGATGACACGCGATCAGGTTCTCAGCGAAAAAAGCAAGGTGCGGCTCGACAGCTTCAACGTCGATCGCAACGCTCCAGGCTGGAACGACCTGCCTGAGTCCTTCCGTGACCTCATCGAGCGGTCGCTCCGCCTCCAGAACCGGGTTGCCCTTCTCGACCGCGAAATCTACCGCCCGTCTGAAGCCACCAAGGTACCGGACAACGAAAATAGCGTGCAGGCGCAGCTTAACCTTCTGCGCACGGCTTTCTCGATCAACTGAGAAAAGACGACCTTATCCGGACAATTTGAAAAGCAGGCTCATAGGCCTGCTTTTTTGTTTTTGGAAGGGAACAGAAATATCTAGGCATGAAATAATGAATTTCATTGTCACAATTCATATTTTAATACACATATACAGCACAACAATATGAACAAAATGCGCATCCTTAAGTATATCATGGCTATGTCCGGTTGCGCTCTACTAATTGTCGCTTTTATTTTTGGCAAAGAATTTTGGGATATAAACGAAAAGATTGACCGGTGCTTTGATGACTACTCTCCGGCATACATCCATGATGACGCCGCGAGAGCCGCTGCCTGTGATTGACCAAACCAGGAACCCGTAAAATTTAAGGTCTCTGGCCGCTATCAACAAAACTGTCGCAATCCCCCTAAGGCAAATCCAGTCGAAACAGGGCAACAAAAAAGCCCGGTAAAACCGGGCTTTTTTAAATGATCCGTCCACAAGTGGATTAGAGGCCGAGGCCGCCGAAACGCTTGTTGAACTTGGAAACGCGACCACCGCGGTCCATAAGCTGCTGGTTGCCGCCCGTCCATGCCGGATGGGACTTAGGGTCGATTTCAAGGTTCATGACTGCGCCTTCCGAACCCCAGGTCGAGCGGGTTTCGTATTCGGTGCCATCGGTCATGACGACCTTGATCGTGTGATAAGCGGGATGGATATCAGCCTTCATGACAATCTTCCTGGTTAAGTGACGTGCGGTCCATTTGCCGCAATTGCGTCAACTGAGCCATTTCAATAAATGAAGCCATAGTCCTGATGGGCTATGGCTTCCCAATTCGATGCGGAGCCTATACATGAAGGTCGCCCAGATAACAAGAGCCTGCTATCCCCTTGTGAAAGGAGATGGCCGCAGGGACCAGAATTTTACCGCGCGCCGGAAATTCACCCGCAAAAGGCCGAAAAACGGCACGGAACGAGGAGTATAGCGGACGTGGCAGACATTGAAGAGCAGAAAGCGGCTAAACAGAGAAACCTGAAGCCGCTGCTTGGCCTGTTTCCGTATCTCAGGCGATATCGCGGCCTGATGGCGGCGGCCCTGTTTGCGCTTGTGCTTTCTTCCGCCACAACACTTGCCTTGCCGCTTGCCGTTCGCCGTATCATCGATCACGGTTTCCAGACGCCGGACGGTGGCATGATCAACAGCTATTTTGCGGTGCTTCTTGTCATTGCCGTCCTTCTCGCTCTCGCCAGCGCCATGCGCTATTATTATGTCATGACCATCGGCGAAAGGGTCGTTGCGGATCTGCGCCGGGATGTCTTTGCTCATCTCACCACGCTGTCGCAGCAGTTTTTCGATGCCAACCGCTCGGGCGAGCTGACCTCGCGGTTGACCGCCGATACCGTACAGATTCGCTCGGCCTTCGGTTCCTCAGCTTCCGTTGCGCTGCGTAACATCATCATGTGCTGCGGCGCGGTGGCGATGATGATCTATACCAGCCCCGGCCTTTCCGGCCTTGCGCTCCTGGCCATCCCGTTCATCGTTTTTCCCTTGATTGCTTTCGGGCGCTCGGTTCGTGCCCGCTCCCGCAATACGCAGGACACATTGGCCAATTCCGCCGCCTATGCCTCGGAAACGATCGGGGCGAGCCGCACCGTGCAGTCCTTTAACGCCGAGGCGCTTGCGAATGCCCGCTACGGCGCCTCCGTAGAAGCAGCCTATCAGGGCGCGCGCGCGGCGATAGGCGCCCGCTCCATACTCACCGCCGTTGCCATCGCGCTCGTTTTCGGCAGCGTCGTCGGCATTCTCTGGTATGGCGCGCAAAGCGTTTTGTCCGGCGGCATGACGGCGGGTACGCTTGGCCAGTTCGTGCTTTATTCGGTCATCGCGGCAAGCGGCCTAGGCCAGCTCTCCGAAGTCTGGGGTGAACTGGCGCAGGCGGGCGGCGCGGCTGAACGGCTTTCCGAACTGCTGAACGAGCGCTCGCCCGTTGCCGAGCCGTCAGCACCCGTTTCGATGGTTCAACCGCCGCACGGCGAAGCGGAATTCGAGAATGTCGGTTTCATTTATCCGCTCGCAACCGGTGGCCCGATCATCTCCGGCCTCTCCTTCAAGGTCAATGCCGGCGAAACCGTCGCCATCGTCGGCCCTTCCGGGGCGGGAAAAAGCACGGTCTTTTCGCTGCTGATGCGGTTCTACGATCCGCAAGAGGGCCGCATCACCATCGATGGCGTCGATATCCGCAATGTCAGCCTTGCCGATCTGCGCGCGCGACTGTCCATTGTTCCCCAGGATGTGGCGATATTCGCCTCTTCCATCCACGATAACATCGCATTCGGTCGGCCTGCTGCGACACGCGAAGAGGTGCGCACGGCCGCCATCGCCGCGCAGGCAGACAGCTTCATCGCCCGGCTGAACGATGGTTATGACACGCAGGTGGGAGAACGCGGCGTAACGCTTTCTGGCGGTCAACGCCAGCGCATCGCCATTGCCCGCGCCATCCTGCGCAACGCCCCTATCCTGCTTCTTGACGAAGCAACCTCGGCGCTCGATGCGGAAAGCGAAACGCTGGTGCAAAAGGCGCTCGATGAGTTGATGAACACCCGCACCACCATTGTCATTGCCCATCGCCTTGCCACCGTGTTGAAGGCCGACCGCATTCTCGTGATGGCTGAGGGCCGTATCATTGAGGAAGGCACGCACCAGAGCCTTATCCGCCAGAACGGCCTTTATGCGAGACTTGCCCGGCTGCAATTCCAGACAGGGCCGGACGAACTGCGCGCTCAAGCGTGACAGGGGCATGTGGACCGGCAAACTTGGACTGCCGGTTTGCAAGGCAACATTCGGCTACTGTCGCCAACCGTCAAAAAGGAAGCGACGCAAGCGCGGGTTCAAAACTATAAAGAAGATCATTACGACACCAAAACTCAACACATTGATTGAGCCCGGTACACTTTGCTGACTCTCAGAGAGAGCCGGAATTTCCGCTTCGCTCGCACCTCTCAGCTGGAAGTTACCCACCGATTTTGACGACGGAGAACCCAAGCCGTAAATCCCGTCTCCCTGACCAGGAGAGGTGCCCATTCGATACGACCCATCTGGGACGTCCATCGCTTCGATCACGAAATTGGGGTCGAAACGACGGGCGAAATCATCCAAATCGCGCGATGTGTAAAGATGGAAAATAGTGCTTGCGGCAACAGCAGCAGCAAACATGAGGCTTGCTGCGGCTGTAAGCCCGAGGCCATTCCTTTCATTGCCTTCTCGCCACTCAAACAGATCGATCCTGGCGCCCTGCCACTGCCAGAAGCGCTCCCTGTCAGTGAAAAACAGACAATACATGCGTAGGGAAGGCTCCTCGATAGTGGTTTTCTCCTTTTGCAATAAACTGGCACGCCACTGTTTCACTTCGGGACGTCGACCAAAAGTCGCAGCTCTAGTCGTCTCCAGGATAACAACGCGGGTATCGCGACGAACTCGGCCCGCCTGCATGAGATCGCTTCCCAGCGAGGATATTGCGCTTATGCGGTCGTCGATAAGGGTATGACCACTCATTCTTCCCTCGAACAGATGAGCGTCGAGCAGGTCGCTGTTTTGAAAAGCTCCTCGGCCCCTGACCTTACGCAGGGCACTGATCAACGCTTCCGGAAAATGCGTGATACGTATCGCTTCACCGTCCGCTATATGGTCGCGGCTAAGCTTGACATTGCGCCGTGCAAGCCACGCAAGCCGCATTGCCGTCATAACCACCGCGCCGGCGATCAACACGAGGAAAAACGCTAGCGGCAAGACAATGATAAGGATGGCGTGTCGCCAGTTTTGGAAGCTGAACGGGTTGGAAACTTGAAGGATCGCGGCAGTGCGCATCAAAGCATGACTTATAGCAAGGAGTCCCGTGTCGCCGTTGCGAATATGAGCAGCCTCGTGAGCCACGACTGCCGCAAGTTCCTCGTCATCGAGATGATTAAGCATTCCTCTTGTCACGGCGATCAGGCCTGACTGAGGGCCCTCACCCACCGATAGCGCATTCAGTGCGTCTACCTCGATGACGCCGAATTTCGGAAGTCGGATGCCAAGGGCGATCGTCTGTTCTTCGGCGATGCGCCACAGGCGAGATTCTTCTGCCCGAGTCGGCAATTGTATGTTCAGCAAACGGCTGACGACCTTTATATGACGCCGGTACAGGAACCAAATCTGGAAGGCCGCGAAGGCCGCCACCGGTATCGAATAACGAAGTAGGTACCCCGTCGGATCAATAAAAACGATCCTTTGCGGATCCCATACGAGAAGTGGCAAGATCAGTGCAACGGCCGCGATCATCTCAATAGCCGCAATGTAGAGCGCGACCAGCCACCAGGTTAACTGTCGGCTGCGGCGCGCGTGATCAATATAGCCTTTGGAGGACACATCTTCACCGGTTAGTTGAAGTTGATCTGAACTGGCTTTAGGAAATCGCGTTTTCCGTCATCAAAAACGAGTTGGTCGTGCTCGTTGATTTTCGCAATCAGCGCGATTATATTGCCCGGAAATACCCTGCGACTGGCGTTTAGCTCTTCTACCGAAATGTTATAGAAACGACGCGCAGCCGTAATTCGGTCCTCAATTCGAGTTATTTCATCTCGCAAATCGCGAAAATGGGTCGAACTCAGAAGATCAGGATAACTTTCCGACGCGGCAAACAGACCTGTCAGGGATTGCCCGATCTGCGTCTCTGCAGCCAGTCGCGTTTGCCCAATGCTTTCCATCGCACGGCTGCGAGCATCAACGATCGCTTTGATCGTGCTGTGTTCCTGCACAGCAAATCCCTTGACCGTTTCAACCAGATTGCCAATCAAAGCGTAACGTTCCGCCAATAGCGCATCGATGTCTGCTGCTGAAGCGCTGCAACGCTCATCCAGCCGACCAAGCACGGCGTGGTTACTGCGCAGCCAGAGCAAAAGTGACGCTGTAATCGCGAGAGCAAACCAGAGCCACCAATTGTCGAGCATAAAGTTAGTGGCGCGAACGAAGCGTCCGAAAATGTCAGTTGCTTCAAGGAAATTTTGTTGATCCGAAGTAGTCGCCAAGGCACGATCTCCTGTTGACTATCCCACAGCGCCCGTTAATGCAGCCTTCAAATAACGACAACAAAGAAATTAAACAGGGCATAAAAGATAGAAATATAAATTACATTATTTTCTATATCGAACGTATTAAAATTCATCGTAATAGAAATGGTTAAGCCGATGCAAAATATTCTCGGCATAAACCAGCGATGCAATATGCATAAGTTCGAAAATTCTATGGAGATAAATTCGAAAATACCCGAAGTTGCTTACCGCTCGGTGAGCTTCAGTTCGATACGGCGGTTCTGCTGGCGTGCTTCCGGCGTGTCGCCTTCGGCAATCGGCTGATATTCGCCAAACCCGGCGGCAACCAGCCGGTTGGCCGGAACACCCTTGGAGATCAGGAACTTCACCACGGAGGTTGCGCGTGCCGAGGAAAGTTCCCAATTGTCACGGAAGCGGCCGGACCCGGAAAGCTGGACATTGTCCGTGTGGCCATCCACGCGCAGCACCCAGTTGATCTCGGTGGGGATTTCCTTGGCAAGATCGATCAGCGCGGCCGCCAGCTTCTCCATCTCCGCCTGCCCTTGCGGATTGAGGTCGTTGCCACCAGAGGGAAAGAGCACTTCGGACTGGAAGACAAACCGGTCGCCGACGATGCGAATGTTTTCGCGATCCGAGAGGATTTCACGCAGACGCCCGAAAAAATCAGAACGATAGCGGTTGAGTTCCTGAACCCGCTGCGCCAGCGCGACATTGAGACGGCGGCCGAGATCGGCGATCTTGACTTGGGATGAGGTGTCCTTGGCTTCCGACGCCTGCAGGGCGGCTTCCACCGATGCGATCTGCGCCCTGAGCGCCGCAATCTGTTGGTTGAGCAATTCGATCTGTGCGGAGGCGCGGGAATTGGCCTGTCTTTGGTCATCCAACTCGCCGGTCAGGCTGCCAATCCGGGCATTGGCGCTTGCATTGTTGCCCGATCCTGCATCGAGAAGCGACTGCAGGCGCGAGCGCTCGCTTTCAGATGCGGCAAGCGTTGATTGCAGGCTCGCCAGCGCGTCCTCGATATCCTGCTTGTTGCCCTTTTCCATGGCCAGAAGTTCGGTCAATTCGGCAATCTGGCTGTTGAGGCGGGTCAACACCTCGTCTTTGCCACTAATTTCCCGCGACAGAACAAATTGCGCCAGCACGAAGACCGTCAGCAGGAACATGATGGCCATGAGCAGCGTCGACAGCGCATCGACGAAACCCGGCCAATAATCCACACTCCTGTCGCGGCGGCGGTTGCGCGCAAGCGCCATGGCTACTCGCTCCCGTTATCGTGCCGGGTGCGTCCGGAGGATTTTGTCTCGCCGTCGATACGTGTCGACAACCGGTCGAGCGTGCGGCGAAGCGATTTCGATTCCTCCTGCTGCGCCTCGATCCAGTCACGCAACATCTGCTGCTCGCTGCGCATGTTCTTGACCAGACCTTGAATGCCTTCAGCAAGGCTCGTCATGGCCGCAAGCGAGCGCTCAGTGCTGACCATTGCACCGGGTTCAGCGTTGAATTCCCTTGGCCCATCCGCCGTCGTATCCGTCACCGACGACAGCCAGTTTTCGAGCTGGGTGTAAAAACGGTTCTGGGCACGGCCGGCCTGAAGATCGAGGAAACCGAGGATCAGCGAGCCTGAAAGGCCGAGAAGCGACGAGGAAAACGCCGTTCCCATGCCGGAAAGCGGCGCGGTGAGACCCGCCTTGAGCGAGCTTAGAATATCGTTGCTGGTGCCGGCGCTGGGATCGAGCGACTGGATGACATTGCTGATGGCGCCGATGGTGCCGATCAGACCCCAGAAGGTGCCGAGCAGGCCGAGAAACACCAGAAGGCCGACAAGATAACGTGAAGTATCGCGCGATTCATCAAGGCGTGTCGCGATGGAATCGAGAATCGTCCGCTGCGTAACTGCAGAAAGCCGGACTTCGCCACGCTTGCCGATCAACGTGCTCATGGGGGCCAGCAGTTTTGGGGCGCGGCCGACTTTCTCGGCGCTACCGGCAGCCCGGTATGCGTTGAACCAGCGGACTTCCGAACGCAGGCTCATGGTCTGCGTGAATACCAGAATAATGCCGATGACGAGAACGCCGAGAATGAAGCCGTTCAAGCCCGGATTCGTCATGAAGGCCGTGTGCGCCTGCCGGTAAAGAATGGCCGCCAGAAAGCCGACGAGGATCAGAAACAGAACCATCGTCCACAGAAACGGTGTGGGGCTGGGCAGCTTGTGGCTGTATTGCCGTGTGGTCACCGGCTTCTCCACGCCGAGATCGAGCAACTCCGAATCCGCCATAACGTTCGCATTCCCTTCGGTCACGTATCAACCGGACGCTATTTGAAAATTGCGACGATTTGAAGCGAAAAGCCTGTCTTTCGTCACAGGCATTTCACGAAATGCGGCTTGACCGAAGACCGAAAAAACAAAAACGCCCGGCGATAGTTCGCCGGGCGCCTAAAACCTGGATTAAACGGCAGGTTTTCTGCCGAAATCGATCAACGACCCGGAATCGGACGGTTGGCAACTTCCACAAGTGCCTTGTGGATATATTCGTTTCCGGCAGCAACACTGCCGCTGCCGAAGATATCCGCGCCGCCCTTGGCGTCGGAGGTGAACCCGCCAGCTTCGCGAATCAGCACCAGACCGGCCGCCATATCCCACGGCGAAAGCTCTGCTTCCCAGAAACCGTCCAGGCGACCTGCTGCAACATAGGCAAGGTCGAGTGCTGCAGCACCCATGCGGCGGATGCCGGCTGCTTCACCCATGACATGGCGAAGTTCGACGAGGAATTTGCCGTGATTACCGCGACCGAGATGCGGCACACCGCAGCCGATGACGCAATCCGTCAAGGCCTTGCGCGCGGCAACGCGGATACGACGATCGTTAAGGAACGCGCCGCCGCCACGCTCGGCGGTGTAGAGTTCGTCGGTCGCCGGATTGAAAATCACGCCGGCTACGACTTCGCCGTTCCGCTCGAGCGCGATGGAAACGGCGAAATGCGGAATGCCGTGCAGGAAGTTGGTCGTGCCATCCAGCGGATCGACGATCCAGCGATGCGCACCATCACTGCCCTTTTCCTCACCGCCTTCCTCACCCAGAAAATCGTAGGTGGGGCGGGCTTTCATCAGCTCATCGCGCACAATCTTTTCAGCCTTGAGGTCCGCCTGCGATACGAAATCGCTCGGTCCCTTGACCGAAACCTGAAGGTTCTGCACTTCACCGAAGTCACGCGACAAAGACTTACCCGCCTTGAGGGCGGCCTGAACCATGACATTGAGAAGGGCTGAACGTGCCATCGAATTTGTTTCCTGGAAAGCTTGCGAACCACCCGCAAGCTAGCCGGGCAGGAACGTCATTATTTTCTTGAATTGAAAGTTTGCGGTTCAAGACCACAAAACGCGCGGAAATTCAAGGCAAAAAGCCTGCACATGCACGCTGGCGCCGAACAACCGGCCGTGCATCACATCGGACGGAAACGATTTGCCGCCTCGATAGCCTTTTTCTGCTGCTCGTCGGTGATCCCGAGATAAAAATCCTCGAGAGACGGATCCTTCAGCCCGGCGCGGCGGGAAAGCACGTACCATTTGGCCGCCTCCACCGGATCGGGCCGTGTGCCGAGCGCCTGAATGTAAAGATGCGCCACCTTGTTCTGTGCCACGACATTGCCGCGCTGCGCAGCACCGTAAAGCCAGCGGAAGCCTTCATCCAGATTTCGCTCGCCGCCAAAACCGTTGACCAGCCAGATGCCGAGATCGACCTGCGCGGTATCGTAGCCGGCCTTTGCGGCCCGCGTCAGCCAGTCGCGCGCCTTGGACTTCTTTTCTGCCGGCACATCCTTGACCGAGTGGTAGATCTGCGACACCGCATATTGCGCGTCGGCAATGCCCTGCTCCGCGGACTTTTCATAATACGGCATGGCCATCAGTAATCCCTTTACGCCGGGATTTTCCGAAACCAGTATCTGCCCCCAGTTGAACTGCGCCGAAGCATTGCCGGCCTCCGCCGCACGGTGCATGTAATCGTCGGCCTTCGCCTTGTCGCGGGTAACGAACTTGCCCTCCATCAAAATGAGGGCGAATTTGAACATCGCGACGGGATCGCCACCCTGTGCCGCCTGCTGGTACCAGAAGGCCGCGGTCTTTTCGTCGCGGGCGATGCCGAGACCACGCGACATCATTTCCGCCACCAGCGTCTGGGCGGACGCATCGCCGTTCTGCGCACGGCTGAGCGCCTTGTCGAGCGCCTGGACATATTCGCCGCGCTGGAAATGCCCATAGGCCTCATCCACCCGGCCCTTAAACTCCTTTTCAGGCGGCAAGGCCGGCAGGTCCGCGCCCATGCGCTGATAGACGTTGACGCCCTGCGACGGTTGCAAGTCCTTCTGCTCTTCGGATTGCACCCTGCCCTGACGGGAAGGCTGCGCCTCATCCTCCAACTGGCGGGAAAGCGCGTTGCTTTCGCTTTGCGGTCCGGATTGGGCAAAAGCGACGCCCGCCGGCGCGCCGAAAGACAGCGCCAGCAGCGAAATAGAAAGGCAGACGTGAACCGAGCGCATCAACATCGCCTGTATCAACCGTCAAACCGTGGCGCTTTTTCGTCAAGCAACGCGTTGATTTCAGAAACGGCCTGAGCAGCACCTGAGGCATTGTCAAAAACGCCGCTGCGCATCGCCACGAATTCCACGCCGGCTTCGGCCACGGCAACCACCGAAGAGATATCGGTGCCGCCCATGACGATGGACGGAATCTCGATCATCGATGCCCACCATTCGCCGAGTGCCAGATTTTTGGGATGCGCTTCCGGCTTGATGTCGCCTTCGAGCTTTCCAAAAAACACGTAGTCCGGATTGGACTCACCCATCTCCAGAGCCTTATGCCGATCGTCGGCATTGCCGCCGCCAACGATCAGCTTCGGCGCGAAGTTTTCCACGGCCTCCGCAAGCGCCTCGGCATTGCCCGCCACATGCAGGCCATCCGCCTTCACCCGGCTCGCAACGCGGCTGTCGCCCGCGATAAGGGCAGCGGCACCAGCCTCCTGCACCATCGGCACGATCAATTCGGCGCGTTTCTGGAAAGTGGCGTCATCCAGATCATATTGCGGAATGATGACCGAAGCCACATCGCCGCCTCGCAGTGCTTCTTGCAATTCTGTCGCCTGCTTTTGCGCGTCGTCCAATTGCGGGACGATCAGAACAAGGCGGCAACGGTTATCAACTTTGGTCATCGGTTCGTCCATTTCAGGCAGAAGACACTTTCGGCGTTATCTGCACTCGTTTTGATATGATAAATCCGATAGACCGGACCGGCGAAAGGATCAACCTTCATCCATGCTGACCGATTTTCATTTTTTCCTCGTCGCCATCCCCGCAGTCGTGCTTGTCGGCCTTTCCAAGGGCGGGTTGGGCGGCGCGCTGGCACTGATGGGCGTGCCGCTGATGGCGCTTGCAATCCCGCCCGTGCAGGCGGCGGCAATCTTCCTGCCGATCCTGATCGTGATGGATCTTGTGGCGCTATGGGCCTGGCGGCACCACAACCACCGGCAAACGCTCCTCATCATGCTTCCGGGCGCGATCGCCGGCATTACTCTCGGCTGGGCGACCTCAAGCCTCATCTCGGCAGACGCCATGCGCCTCGTCGTCGCCTCGGTGACGATCCTGTTCGTACTGCGTTATTTCCAGGAGAGCTTCAAAAGCCGCAAGGGGCAGGAGATTCCGGCCAGACCGCAGCGTCCGGTGGCCGCAACGCTCTGGTCCAGCCTGTCCGGTTATGCGAGTTTCGTGGCCCATGCGGGTGGCCCACCCTTCCAGATCTATGTTCTGCCGCTGAAGCTCGATCCCAAGACCTATACCGGCATGAGCGTGCGCTTCTTCGCGATCATGAATGCAATCAAGCTCATTCCCTATTTCGCGCTGGGAGCGCTGGATGCAACCAACCTCAAGACATCGGCGAGCCTGTTGCCGGTGGCAATGCTGGCGACGCTTGCCGGCGCAAGGGTGGTGAAATATCTGAAACCATCAGTGTTCTACCCGCTGATGTATACCATGGCGCTGATCGCGGCGCTGAAACTGCTGTGGGACGGGCTGCCTTTCTAGACCCAGGCGGTCACTAAAAAGCCCTGGCAGCACGCATGTACCGCCAGGGCCGAAAAAGAATCCGTCAGTCCTTCATCGAAGGCTGCGGAATGGCATCAATCAATGCCTTGTGGAGGCGCGAAGCCTCTGTAGTTCATCCTTCAGGCGCAGTTTACGGCGTTTGAGATCGGCGATCTCTCTATCGTCAGAGGACGGGGAAGCAAGAATACTTTCGAGCTCCTCCTCCAGAGCACCGTGTTTCTTTTCGAGCGATGCAATATGAGCCTGAATGGTCATGCGGCACGTCCTTCCATTTTTAAGCCTACCTCCAGCTCTCCATCGCTGGAGTTTCAGGTTTACGACGACAATGTGACATGGATCGTTGGTCTTGTCGAAGGCGAAATGAAGGCAATAAGTGGGCAATTTGGTCGCAAGGGATAACTTCCCGTTACCGCGATTTGATGATAGAGGCTCGAGAACCGATGACATACGCGCCGGAGGCTCTCCGGCTGGCATAAAATGGGGATGACAAGATGCCCGATCAGGACCAGGCGGACATCAGGCTTACGCTGGCGCGGCTGCGCCAGGAGCATGAGGATTATGACGCTGCGATCAACGCGATGATCCAGACCAACTGCGATGCGCTGAGAATACAACGCATGAAAAAGAAGAAGCTGGCCGTCAAGGACAAGATGACCCAGATCGAAGATCAGGTCATTCCCGATATCATTGCCTAGAGTGGCTTTCGTGCTTCCTGCCGGATGCACGAGAGACGCTCTAATCTATTGAATTTACGCATCGTGCCTTGCAGAAATCAAAATCGATTTTTGCGCCTATGCTGTAAGCCGGAGAAGCGAAGTGACAGCAGAGACACCCCCCGTCGCCATCATCATGGGCAGCCAGTCCGACTGGGAGACCATGAAGAATGCCGCCGATACGCTGGATGCGCTGGACGTGGAATACGAAGCCCGCATCATTTCCGCCCACCGCACGCCTGATCGCCTTTATGATTTTGCCAATGGCGCGAAAGACGAAGGCTTCAAGGTCATCATCGCGGGTGCCGGCGGCGCCGCCCATCTGCCGGGCATGACAGCCGCCATGACCCCGCTTCCGGTTTTCGGCGTCCCGGTACAGTCCAAGACGATGTCCGGGCAGGACAGCCTCTATTCCATCGTCCAGATGCCCGCTGGCATTCCCGTCGGAACGCTTGCCATCGGCAAGGCCGGCGCTATCAATGCCGCACTTCTGGCAGCTGCGGTTCTGGCGCTGGGTGACGAGGACCTAGCAGACCGGCTCGATGCATGGCGCGCGCGCCAGTCAGCGGCGGTTGCCGAATATCCCATGGACAGCGCCCAGTGACAGCCTCTGACGTGATGATGAACACGAACAATCTCACCATCGGCATCATCGGCGGCGGGCAGCTTGGCCGCATGCTGGCAATGGCCGCCGCACGCCTCAACCACCGCACCATCGTTCTCGAACCGCAAGCCGATTGTCCGGCGGCGCAGGTCTGCAACAGCCAGATCGTCGCGGAATACGATGACGAGACGGCGCTTGCGGAACTCGCTCGCCTTTGTGATGTCGTGACCTACGAATTCGAGAACGTACCCGTCACCGCAGCCGAGACGCTGAGCGCTTCCGTTCCCGTCTATCCCCCACCGCAGGCTCTCAGCGCCTCGCAGGACAGGCTGACGGAGAAACGCTTCCTCAACGGTTGCGGCATTCCGACCGCCGATTTCCGCGCCGTGGATAATCAGGAAGAACTGGAAGCGGCATTGGCCGCTTTTGGTGGCAAGGGTGTGCTGAAAACCCGCCGCATGGGCTATGACGGCAAGGGCCAGAGGCTTTTCAAGGGTGGTGAGGACATCGCAGGCGCCTTCGCAGCACTCGGTGGCGTGCCGCTCATCCTCGAAAGCTTTGTCGCTTTCGAGCGGGAAATCTCGATCATTGCCGCCCGTTTCAGGGATGGCACCGTTACCTGCTATGATCCGGCCGAAAACATTCATCTGAACGGCATTCTGCACACATCCACCGTGCCGGCAGCACTCTCCGATGCGGCGAAGGCGGTTGCCGTGCAATCGGCGGAAAAGCTTTTGGCCGCGCTCGACTATGTCGGCGTGATCGGCATCGAGTTTTTCGTGCTGCGCGATGGTTCGCTCGTTGCCAATGAAATGGCGCCGCGCGTGCACAATACCGGCCACTGGACGGAAGCGGCCTGCGTGGTCTCGCAATTCGAACAGCATATACGAGCCGTCTCCGGTCTTGCCCCCGGCAGCACGGCCCGCCATTCGGATTGTGTCATGACCAATCTCATCGGCGATGACATCAACGATGTGCCAGCATGGCTTTCGAAAAAAGACTGTCTCGTGCATCTTTACGGCAAGACGCAAGCACGGCCCGGCCGCAAGATGGGCCATGTGACCGAGCTTTTGCACACAGGAAAAGCCTCAGTCTTTTAAGGCAAAGACGTCTGGAAGTGTTGACAGGCAGGGGTCAAACGGGTATTTGCCTGCCAACCGAAAAGAGCGCGCCCCGTTGCGCGCTTTTGATTGTTTGAATAAGCACGGTAAAAGCCGTGCAAAACTGCGGACCAGTAAAATGAAAATCAAGAATTCGCTTAAAGCGCTTAAGGCCCGTCATCGCGATAACCGCCTGGTTCGCCGCAAGGGCCGCGTCTACATCATCAACAAGCAGAACCCGCGCTTCAAGGCTCGTCAGGGCTGATTGAGTGCAACTGCGGTTCGCGATCACATCGCGGATCACTTTGTTGACAGTGCAGAACTTTGCATTTGATATTGGGCGCAGTCGGGTTAAGCTTTAACCCATGCGCCCAAATCGTTTATGCACGGCTATCATCGTCGCTCAGGGTTTCCTGCTTTCGGGCCTCCTGCTTTCAGGAATGGCGTCCCTTGCTCATGCGGCAGATGGTCAGCCTCCCGCAGCCCTGGAGGCTGCGCCTTCACCTGCCAAGACTGTCGACAGTCTTTTCGCATCGCTGAAAAAAGAGCGGAATGCGGTCAAGGCGCGCAGCATTGCCAACCAGATCGCTTCCGAATGGAACGATTCCGGCAGCGCGACAATCAATCTCCTGATGCAGTGGGCAGGCGAAGCCGCAGACGAGAAGCGCAACGCCGCCGCTTACGATTTTCTCGACCAGGCTATTTTACTCGATCCGGATTACGTGCAGGCGCCCTATCGCCGCGCCATGGTGCATTTTGCCGATGGCGACACCCGAAAGGCGATGGCGGATATCAATCTGACACTGGAGAAGGAGCCGCGCTATTTTCCGGCACTGGCAAGCCTTGCAAACATCCTCGAAGCCTCAGGCCGTGACGATCTGGCGCTGAAAGCCTGGGAACGCTATCTCGCGCTCTATCCCGCGGACAAGGACGCCCGCAAAGAGGCCGCTGACCTTTCTGAGAAGCTGGCTGGCACTCGCAGCTAATCTTTTCTACTCCGAATTTTTTAATTTGAATTGGATTTATTGTTGACGAACAATCGCAAAATTCAAGCTTCTGAGAAAGCTTTGAAATTTATAGGCGACAATCCGAGCTTCGATATAAGCGAATTTATTGACAGAATTTCGATAAGTGACGACTGGGCAAAAATCGTTGTCGCTCACATATATTTAGATCATATCGTTACCGAAATATTAAAAGATAAGTTCGAGAATCCTGGAAATTATCTAGAAGGTAAAGGCTTTTCTGAGAAATTAGCGCTATGCAAAGCATTCGGTTATTTCGATGACAAATTTGGAAATGTGCTTAGAGCCATAAACAAGTCTCGCAATAAATTTGCGCACAAACTTGTATTTATAGTATCAGATCAAGAAAAACGAGATTTGTTTCGAACACTCACGACAGAAAGACCTATTTCAGACGTCACGCAACCGGGTGGTTTTGAAGAATTCCTAATAACGGTAGTTATGTTTGCTGAGGTTTATCGCGCAGGAGAGAAGCGTAGCGCAGAAATATCAAAAGAATATAATTTTGTGAGCGAAAAAATCCTCGAGCTACTTATCGCCAACAAAAACCTGTTGGACGGTAAAATTTAGCTGCAGGGCGCATGGTAGAGTATCGCCCCACAGCAAATTGATAGCTGGTAATTACTCCATACCAAGCGCGGCCATATAGGTCTGAAGAATCGTCTCTTCCTCAATACGCTCGTTGGCGTCCTTCTTGCGCAGGCGGATGATGGTGCGGATCGCCTTGGTATCGTACCCGCGGCCCTTCGCTTCACCGATTACATCCTTAATATCGCCCTGAATGGCAGCCTTTTCTTCTTCCAGACGCTCAATGCGTTCAATAATCTGACGCAGTTCGGCGGCGGCGACGGTTTCGGTGGTGCTCGTTTCGTCCATCATATCATCCTTCATTGGTAGCAGCTCGGGTGAGCCTTGTTCATTAAATCCAGGCGAAGCCTTCGCCGGTCGCCGCCAGCCGGGCAGCAAAAATTCCGGCCTGTGACCTGCCCACTGACGGGCCTCACGTCAAGTCGTTTCCGTCGATCGGGGGTTATTCCGTTGGCTTGTTCTGCTCAAAGGCAGCTTTCTGGGCGTCGCTCGCCTCCGCCTGATATTTTTCCTTCCACTCCTCATAGGGCATTCCGTAGACGATTTCCCGGGATTGCTCCTTGGTGAGGGCAACGCCGGCCTCGTTAGCCGCTTCCCCATACCAGTTGGAAAGGCAATTGCGGCAAAAGCCCGCGAGATTCATCAGGTCGATGTTCTGCACATCGTGACGCTCGCGAAGATGCTCAACGAGACGGCGGAATGCGGCGGCCTCGAATTCAATCTGCTGTTTGTTATTCGGTGTCGTCATGGGGCAGCTCCAGACTCAGTAGGGGCCGGTGCGAGAGGTGAACAGCTCATATTCATGCAAAATGGGATCGTCGTTCATTGCGGCGAAAATGGGAGCGAGCCGGTCCGACCATTCGGCAATCCCTCCCTCATCCGCGATCAAATCCTGCCGAACTTCGAGAAGCGCATGCGGTATGCCCTTCATCATGCAATGGCGATACATGGTATCGCCCTTCAGCGCCCCGTCATAGGGTTCGTTGTCACCAACGAGAATGTCGCCGGTCGCGCGCAGATGCGCCAAAAGCGGATCGACGGCACGATTATCCGTGTCCCAGAGAACCGCGGCATGCCAGGGCCGCGGTGTTTCTTTCCAGAACGGCGTGTACGAATGCAGCGACAGAACAAGCGGCGCTTCCCCCGACGACTGCGCTACACCGGTAAGCACGCGATCGACGGCATTGTGATAGGGACGATGAAAAATCTCGATCCGTCTTTGCCATTCCTCATCCGAAATCGGGTGGTTGCCGGGGATGATCGCCCCGTCCGAAATCTTCATGATAAGGGTCGGATCGTCTTCGCCGCGATTGGGGTCGATCAGGAGGCGCGAAAATCGCCCAAGCACGGCCGGCACGCCGAGGCGGGCCGCAAGAGAGCGCGTCAGCCCTTCAATGCCAATATCAAATGCGATGTGACGATGAAAAGCGGTTTGCGGAAGGCCAAGTTTGCCGTAGTGTGCCGGCAGGAGGTTCATGGCATGGTCCGCCAGAAGAACCATGCCTTTGTCATAATCGCCTTCTATGATTTCATAGGGTATGAAGTCGTTCATCGATAATTTTCTGGGGCAGGATTGAGGAGAAAAGCTTGATGGCATGGCTTGAGGCCGGGCGCAAGTTTCGGCGACAGAACAGCCATCTACCTTATCGCACTCACGATCCCACGAACAATATAATCGATTAAACTCGCGTTGACTTTCTTTGGCGGCCACGCCAAGAAGTGTGTTCATTATAACCATGGAATCCGGATGGAAGCCGTGACTCAGTCATCTCTCGCTCTTCCTCGCCACTTTCGGCATCTTGCCCGTCTTTTCTCCGCAGCGGCATTGTTTCTGACCCCGTTTGTCTTCGTGGAGGCCGCGCATGCGGATTTCCGCGTCTGCAACAGCACGCAAAACCTCGTGGGGGTCGCAATCGGCTACCGGGCGCAGGACGGCTGGGTCAGTGAAGGTTGGTGGCAGGTCCCCTCCTCAACCTGCGCAACGCTGATAGAGGGTGAGTTGCAGTCGCGTTATTATTATCTTTATGCCGAGGACGCCGCTCATGGCGGCCGCTGGACCGGTGACGTCAACATGTGCGTGGCGGAAAACGAGTTCAAAATCGCCGGCGTAGACGATTGTTATGCCCGCAGCTTCCAGAGAATGGGTTTCAAGGAATATGACACGGGCAGACAGGGCAGCTGGATGGTCCAGCTTTCCGATACGCCAGGCACACAGGGAAATCAAAACTGATGAAGCGTAACCGCAAAGTCAAAATTCTTGCAACTCTCGGCCCCGCCTCTTCCGACGAGGCAATGATCGAAAAGCTGCATCTGGCCGGCGCCGATCTCTTCCGCATCAACATGAGCCATGCGAGCCACGACGTGATGCGGACGCTGATTGAGCGTATTCGCTCCGTTGAAAGCCGTAACGGTCGTCCCATCGGCATTCTGGCCGACCTGCAGGGTCCCAAGCTGCGCGTCGGTAAATTTGCCGAAACCAAGGTTGATCTCGTTCCCGGCCAGACCTTCACGCTGGACAACAACGATACGCCCGGCGACAACACCCGCGTTTTCCTGCCGCATCCTGAAATTCTCGAAGCGGTCAAGCCTGGCCACCGCCTGCTGATCGACGACGGCAAGCTGCATCTGCGCGCTGAGAAGAGCGACGGCAAGAGCATCGTCACCACTGTTGTTTCCGGCACCCGGATTTCCGACCGCAAGGGTATCAGCCTGCCCGACACCCTGCTCGGCGTCGGCGTTCTGACCGACAAGGACCGCGTCGACCTCGACGCCGTTCTCGCAACCAACGAAGTGGACTGGGTTGCCCTTTCCTTCGTTCAGCGCCCGGAAGACCTGGCCGAAGTGCGCAAGATTTCGCGCGGTCGCGTTGGCCTGATGTCCAAGATCGAGAAGCCGCAGGCTATTGAGCGCATCGAAGAAATCATCGAGCTTTCCGACGCATTGATGGTCGCACGCGGCGATCTCGGCGTGGAAATGCCGCTGGAAGCAGTTCCGGGCATCCAGAAACAGCTGACCCGTGCCTGCCGTCGTGCCGGCAAGCCGGTTGTCGTTGCCACACAGATGCTGGAATCGATGATCACAGCTCCGGTTCCGACCCGTGCGGAAGTCTCGGACGTTGCGACTGCTGTATTCGAAGGCGCCGACGCCATCATGCTCTCGGCCGAGTCCGCGTCCGGCGATTATCCGATCGAAGCCGTATCGACCATGGCATCCATCGCCAGCACGGTGGAACAGGACCCCTATTATTCCAACATCATCTACGCGCAGCGCCCACAGCCGGAAGCGACGGGTGCAGACGCCATTTCGCTTGCTGCCCGCCAGATTGCCGAAACGCTGAAGCTTGCGGCGATCGTCACCTACACCTCGTCCGGCACTACGGGTCTGCGCGCCGCGCGCGAGCGGCCGCAGGTTCCGATCATTGCGCTTTCGCCGATCATCCAGACCGCACGCCGCCTGTCGGTCGTCTGGGGCCTGCATTGCGTGGTTACCGGTGACGCCAGCGATCTGGACGATATGGTGAACCGCGCTTGTCGCATCGTCGTGTCCGAAGGTTTCGGCAAGCCGGGCGACCGCATCATCATCTCCGCCGGCGTGCCGCTCGGCACCCCCGGCGCGACCAACATGGTGCGCATCGCCTATATCGGTTCGGACGGCCAGAGCGGCGTCTGATATCCCGATATCAAGCATAATAAAAAACCCGCCGTCACCGGCGGGTTTTTTATTGGCCTTTCGGCCGCATTGCAGAAAGCGGGGCTCAGTGCATCTTCACCGGCGTGCTGAAACGGCTGGACTCGATCGCCGCTGCACCGGGCTTGAAGCTTGCCGATGTGGCGGAAGCCGACATGTCGTGGCTAAGCATACGGTTGGCGACGACGCGCGGTGCCTTCACCGAACGGCCGGTCGTACCCTTGTTCTGGTTGAGCGCCCAGTCAGAAATCAGATCCTGCGTCAGACGACCACCGCCGACCATGGCCTGATGGGAAACGGCGGCATCCTGCCTGCTCGGGCGTGAGCCCTTGGTCGGCAAGCCGGCCGTCAGCCCACCATTGATGGAGGGTTTCAGATCGAAGGCGTCACCGAAACCTGCCTCTGGCTCAGCCTTCGCCGTTTCGGCGGGCGCGACCGTAACCTTGTGGTTGACGGCAGCCGGGAACGGCGCGGCTGTCGGCACGGTAGCGGAATTGATCTGCGAACGGGCAGCCTGGCCGCTCTGTTCCAGAGCCGCAACCACAGTCGGCGAAAGCGTATCTTTCCGCTCTTCGGCGAGATCCTCGTCGCCTTCCGGATCGGCATTGGCCTGTGCCAGCAGGGCTTCCGCCACAGCCGGACGATTGGCCGGCACCGGAATAGACGCAAGTTCGCCCGTCGCTGCGGGTGTCGAACCATCTGCGGATGCGGTCAGGATCGATCCTTCAGCGTCGCCACGCATGCCACGCGGCCCAAGAAGCGTCGGCACAGGCACGGATACCTCAGCCAGATCGGCAAACTGCTGACGCTCGGCCGGAGCAGAGGTCGGCGTCGGTGTTGTCGCAGCCTGGAGGGCATCCTGCGCAGCGTTGCGGGCCGGAGAATAAAGCGCGGTGGCAAGGCCGGTGTTGGCCGGAGGCTGGTTGCCGAAAGCTGGACGTGCAATGGGCAGCGGCGCAGTGCTCACACCGGGAAGCGGTTGGGCGGAAGCAACGGCGATCGTCGGTTCTGGCTCAGGTGCTGCAGGCGGTGGCGTTGCAGGGCGAGCGACAGCCGGACGTTCTGCGGGCTGCGGCGTTGCGATGCTATCGGGATCTTCATCCTCGTCGCCTCCGCCAAAGAGCGCCTGCAACAGTGTCTTGCGCTTGCCGCCACCACCGGAGGAAGCAGGGCCGGCACCGGCGCTGGAAGCAACCTGAATGGAAGAGGAATTGACGCGCTTCTTGTAGTCAGCCAGCGCCTGTTCATAACCCGGAAGCGGATTGCCATCGGAAGGAACGTGCAGCGTATTGCCCTTAGGGAAGATACGCACGAGTTCCTGACGGCTCATGCGCGGCCAGGCACGAACGCCACCGACATCCATGTGCACGAAGGGAGAGCCCGAGGTCGGGTAAAAGCCGACGCCGCCAATCTGCATCTGCATGCCGATTTCGCGCAGTGTGGCAAGCTTCACGCCCGGAATGTAAAAATCCATGGCCTTGCCGAGCATATGCTGGCTTTTTTCCGCCACGCCCTTGGTGCGCGTGCGCAGGAGGCCGTTAGTCTCAGGCGAACGGAAGGCCGAAACGACGTTGATGTAATCGGTCGCGCCACTGCGGCGATAGACTTCCCAGACAAGATCGAAAAGACGCGGGTCCATCCGCGTCGGCTGGTTGCGACGCCAGTCACGCAAAAAGCGGTTCAGCTCCTGCAGACCCTTCTGGTCGTATTTTCCATTGCGCTTGAAGGTTATGACCGCCTTCTCGCGTGTATGGATATAATACAGTTTGAGACTGCGCGTTTCGGCGAAAGCTTCCGTCGCCGAGACGCCTGCGAAAGGCATTGCGGCGAGCATCAAGCAGGCAAAGGTGACAGCGCGTGCCGACAGCTTCGTGCATATATCCTTGATCAAGCCGCGCGCGATCTTGGTCGACAGCGCGATATTTCGATGCAGATATGGCAATTCGATCCCCGCCTGGAAGACAATTTATGTCACATTGCCTCAAATGAACGTCAAATACGGTGACACGATGGCAAAATTGCCACACAGATGCAACCTTCCTCTATATAGTGAATCAGCCACTAACAAGAGGTTTATAGACGGTAAGCGGATATCCTTGCTCAGAAGTTAACGAATCTTGCTATCTGCCGTCGAATAGGCGGTTTGTGCAATCAGGCCGCATCCCGCAACGGATCGTCCGGATCAATGCCATAATCCTTCAGCTTGCGATAAAGCGTCGAGCGGCCGATACCAAGTTTCCTTGCGACCTGACTCATCTGCCCGCGATAAAAACGAAGGGCAAAACGGATAAGCTCCTCTTCGATCTCGGCTAGCTTCCTGATATTTCCTGAGTCGTCCATGCTGGAGATCAGGTTTCCTCCCCGGTATATCGTGGTGGAAATATCTGACGCCTCATCCAGAATGGCGTGACTTTCGGCGGCCGGAGGCGGCGGAGAATAGGCGGCGAGTTTCAGCGACGATCCAGACGCTGACCGGATCGACTCACCTGCATCGTCCCCGCCTGCGAATTCCGGCAATTGCAGCGCGATTTGCGGAAAATCGGAATCCGCCAGTTCCTCGCCCTGCGACAGCACGACGGCGCGGAAGACCGCATTTTCAAGCTGGCGGATATTGCCCGGCCAGTCATAGGCCGTTAGCAGTGCCAGCGCGCTGGCATCGAGGCCGACGGGATTTGGCAATTTCTGTTCCACCGAAAAACGCTCCGCGAACACCCGTGCCAGATGGGGAATATCCTCCTTGCGCCGGCGCAACGCCGGAATGGTTATCGGAAAGACGTTGAGGCGATAATAAAGGTCCTCGCGGAAGCGGCCTTCCTTCACCTCTTCGATGAGATTCTTGTTGGTGGCGGAAATCAGGCGGACATTCACCTTCTGCACACGCGCGGAACCGACGGTTTCGATTTCGCCCTGCTGAACTGCCCGCAGCAGCTTTACCTGCACGTCGAGCGGCAGATCACCGATTTCATCGAGGAACAGCGTTCCGCCATCCGCTTCCATGAACTTGCCAACGTGTTTTTCCGTCGCACCGGTAAAAGCGCCTTTCTCGTGGCCGAAGAGAATACTCTCCACCAGATTGTGCGGGATAGCGCCGCAATTGACGGTGATGAACGGTTTGTTCGCCCTGTCGCCAGCCGACTGGATTGCACGGGCGACCATTTCCTTACCGACGCCCGATTCGCCTTCCAGCACCACGGGAATGCTGGACTGGGCGGCGCGCTGCGCCAGTTCTATCACCCTCAGCATGGCCGGGCTTGCGGAAACGATATCAGTAAAATTCACGGCATTGCTCCGTCCGCGCCTGCCCGTGCGGGCCTTTGCCTCTCTCCTGTCGAGCTTGAGGGCATTGGAGATGGCAGCGCCGATCCGTTCCGGCGAGACCGGCTTGACGACGAAATCGAAGGCGCCGGCGCGCATGGCCTGCACGACCGTATCAATGCCGCCCTGCCCCGTCTGGACGATGACCGGAACGTCGGTGCCGAGTTCGCCAACGGCTTTCAGGAAGGCGAGGCCATCCATTTCCGGCATCATCAGGTCGAGGACGACAACATTAATCTCGCCGCTATATTGCTTGAGCAGCTCCAGCCCCGCCCTGCCGTTTTCTGCAAGCAAGGCCAGATGCCCATAACGTTCCACCGCATTTTTGAGCAGGCGGCGCTGGACGGGATCATCGTCTATCACGAGAACATGCGCGGTCATTTTTGGCTCCGGTTTCCGGTTTATGGACCTGCGTCATGCGGTCCCTTGTGGCGCACTCTGGCACGGGAGATTTGAACATCCAGTTTTGAGATTTGCTTGCATTTTATCCATTGCTGCGGGAAACAAAGGCCCCATATGCTGCGCAGGCATAACGACAAGGACGCGTTCGATGACCCTCAATCGCCCAACACCGCACCCCGTATTTTCGCTTGCCGAAACCTCCGGCCCTGTCCTAGGCGACCTGCCCGGCTGGAAACTCTCGGATCTCTATCCCTCGGGCGATTCGCCGGAATACAAGGGCGACATTGAGAAGGCGGCGGCGCTGGCGGCGGCTTTCGAGGACAAATGGAAGGGCAAGCTTGAGACCGCCGCAAAGGCGACGGGCGCCAACGGCATCGGCGCCGCTCTAAAGGAATATGAAGCGCTGGACGATCTTATCGGCCGCATCGGCTCCTTTGCGGGGCTGACGTATTTTTCAGATACGTCCAACCCGGCAAACGGCAAGCTTTACGGCGACGCCCAGGCGAAACTGACTGATATCTCCGCGCATCTGCTGTTCTTCACGCTTGAACTGAACCGCATCGACGACGCCGTGATGGATGCCTGCATGGCAAACGATGCCTTAGCTGGGCACTACAGGCCGTGGCTGGTGGATTTGCGCAAGGACAAGCCGCACCAGCTCGATGACCAGCTCGAACAGCTATTCCTCGAAAAATCGATGACGAGTGCCAGCGCCTTCAACCGCCTGTTCGATGAGACGATGGCCGACCTGCGCTTCGATATAGACGGCGCAAGCCTTTCGCTGGAAGTAACGCTCAATATGCTTCAGGAGCCGGAGCCGGAAACCCGCAAGAAGGCAGCACAGGCGCTCAGCACCACCTTCACCAATAATCTGCGGGTCTTCACCCTCATCACCAACACACTGGCCAAGGACAAGGATATTTCCGACCGCTGGCGCAAGTTCGAAGACATCGCCGACAGCCGCCATCTGGCAAACCGTGTCGAGCGCGAGGTCGTAGACGCTCTGGCTGCCGCCGTGAAAAACGCCTATCCGCGCCTTTCGCATCGTTATTACGCCATGAAGGCGAAATGGCTCGGCATGGAACAGATGAACTACTGGGACCGCAACGCGCCGCTTCCCGATACATCGAACACGATCATTCCATGGGATGAGGCGAAGGACACCGTGCTGTCCGCCTATGGCGATTTTGCGCCGGAGATGGCCGATATCGCCCGCCGTTTCTTCGATGAACAATGGATCGACGCCCCCGCCCGGCCCGGCAAGGCGCCGGGAGCCTTCGCGCATCCGACCGTGCCTTCGGCACATCCCTATGTCCTCGTCAACTACCTCGGCAAACCGCGCGACGTGATGACGCTTGCCCATGAGCTTGGCCACGGCGTGCACCAGGTGCTGGCCGGCGACCAAGGCGCGCTGATGTGCGCGACGCCGCTGACACTTGCCGAAACTGCCTCCGTTTTCGGAGAAATGCTGACCTTCCGCAAATTGCTTGACGACACGAAGAACGTCAGGGAACGCAAGGCCATGCTCGCCCGCAAGGTCGAGGACATGATCAACACGGTCGTGCGACAGATCGCGTTTTATGAATTCGAACGCAAGCTGCACACCGCCCGCAAGCAGGGCGAGTTGACCTCCGAACAGATCGGTGAATTGTGGCTTTCCATTCAGGCCGAGAGCCTCGGCCCGGCGATCAAGATTTCCGAAGGGTATGAGACCTGGTGGACCTACATCCCCCATTTCATCCACTCTCCCTTCTATGTTTATGCCTATGCCTTCGGTGATTGCCTGGTGAACTCGCTCTATGCCGTTTACCAGAAGGCTGAGACCGGCTTTCAGGAGAAATATTTCGAGCTTTTGAAAGCAGGCGGCACCAAGCACCATTCGGAACTTCTGAAACCATTCGGCCTCGATGCGACAGACCCTTCCTTCTGGGACAAGGGTCTTGCCATGATCGAAGGGCTGATCGACGAACTGGAAGCGCTTGATAGCAAACAGGCCTGATCGCCTCCGAAAAATACCGATGACAGGCGACGAGCAAAGGCAATGAAACGCAAACCCGCCGATCTGACCTTGAGAGAAACGCTGCGCTGGGAGCCGCAATCAGGCTTTCAGCGCATTGACCAGCATATGCGCCGGCTATTGCGCTCAGCCGATGCGCTCGGTTTCCGAGCACCGGCCAACGCGGTTCAGGTACTGGAGAAGAAGGTGGGCGGCGAAAGTCCGCTCTGCGTGAAGCTGGTCATGAACTACAAGGGTGAGCTCGATATCGAAACGGCCGACTTTCGGCCGTTGCAGGAGGGAACCGTCTGGCGGATCCGCATCGCGACGCAAACCAGGCTTGATTCCGCCGACACCTTCTATCGCCACAAGTCATCACGCCGGGAACCCTATGATGCCGCCCGCGCCGAATTTTCAGCCGGGGATGCGGACGAGGTTCTGCTGCTCAACGAGCGCGGCGAGTTGTGCGAGGGATCATCGACCAGCATCTTCGTCGAAATGCCGGACGGGCAATTGCTGACGCCGCCGCTCGACAGCGGCATTCTGCCGGGCGTCCTGCGTGCAGATCTCATCCGCCAGCGCAAGGCACGCGGGCAGGCATTGAAGCCGGAGGATATTGCCGGTCGACGGCTGTTCGTGGGAAATTCGCTGCATGGGCTGATTGCGGCGGAGCTGGTTTAAACCGTCACCGACAAAAGCCGGTCGCGGCCCTTTTCCTTGGCAGCGTAAAGCGCCTGATCGGCGCGCATGAAAACATCGTCGGCACTTTCTGCCATCCGATAGGTCGTCATTCCAGCGGAACAGCTATAGGAAAAATCCGGAAACTCGGCCAGCGGTCTGGAAAGCCGCACCTTTTGCAGTAGCCGCTCGACGATCTCCCGGCTCTCAACGACCGAACTGCGCGGCAGGATGATCATGAATTCCTCACCGCCGATCCTGCCAAAACAATCCACCCGCCGGACGACGGAATGGGCAATCCCGACAAAATCGCGCAGCACCGCATCGCCGCATTTGTGGCCGAAACGATCGTTGATGTGCTTGAAAAAGTCGATGTCGAGCGTGCAAAGGCAAAAGGGCGCTTCGAGCCCCTTGCCGACCCGCTCCACCTGCAGCGCGAGTTTGGCGAAAACAAAACGCCGGTTCGCCGTTCCCGTCAATTCGTCGGTCTGCGAGGCGCGCACCGCCAGATCCCGGTCCTGCCGCAGGGTTCTGTAGCCCTGGCGCAATTCGGTGACATCGCTTGCGACACACAGCATCCAGCCATCCTGCTGCACCGTCTCCGTCATCCAGAACCAGCGGCCGTCATACATGTCCATCTCGAAGGCACGATACGGCAGCTTGCCGCGCCGGGACTGCGCCGACAAAAGCCAGCCCTCGAAATCGCTGTTTCTGACGACCACGCCGGTTCGCAGACGGTGGTTCAAGCGCATGATTTCCGCCCAGGTCGAAAAATCATCGTCGGCAAGCTGAAAGCTTTCCCGAAACGACGGGTTGGCATGCCGCAACCGGTCCTCGGAATCGTAAAGTGCAATAAGAACGGGGGTGGCGCTCTGAAGCGCTGCGACACGCTCAATAAGACTATTCAACAGGCAACACTCCTGTGATGACGAAAAGCCCCCTTTTCGTCATCTTGCAAAAGTCCCCCAAGCCTTAGGACATATACACGAAAAGAAGAACTTTATTATAAACGTAGTCTCTAAAATGCGAAGGGGAAGAATGCGGTCGGAAGGTCTCGACTTCAATCTCGCCGGATCGCAACCGCGCAGAACGGGATCACCATACACCAACCAGTTACAACTTTCGCATCCCGGGCTTGCGCCATCGTCATATGTCCGTCATGCACCTGCCCTTTATTGTGGCACGCTTTTATGATCTAGCTTACTTATTGGCTTAAAAAGGAAAAATGACGAATGACGGACGCAAACCATCCGATTTACGGCGATATTGACGGCCCCATCATCATGATCGGCTTCGGCTCCATCGGGCGCGGCACTCTTCCGTTGATCGAACGTCATTTCAACTTCGACAAGACCAGGCTCGTCGTCATCGACCCGCGCGAGGATATCGCAGCGTATCTGGCCGAGAGAAACATTCGCCATATCCGCACGCATCTGACCAAAGAAAACTACAAGGAGGTGCTCAAGCCACTCCTTAAAGGGGTTCAGGGTCAGGGCTTCTGCGTCAATCTTTCGGTCGATGCCGCATCCGTCGATCTGATGAGGCTCTGCCGCAAACATGGCATGCTCTACATCGACACCGTAGTGGAGCCGTGGCCCGGCTTTTACTTCGATGCCGACGCCGACAATGCCTCCCGTACCAATTATTCGCTGCGCGAGACCATGCTGAAAGAAAAGGCTCGGAAACCGGGCGGCGCAACGGCCGTTTCCACCTGCGGCGCAAATCCCGGCATGGTGTCCTGGTTCGTAAAACAGGCGCTGGTCAATCTCGCCAAGGATAGCGGTCTCGACATCGAAGAGCCGCAACCGCATGACCAGCAGGCATGGGCAAAGCTCATGCAGCAGCTCGGCGTCAAGGGCGTGCATGTGGCAGAGCGCGATACGCAGCGGGCAAAAGATCCCAAGCCCTTCGGCGCATTCTGGAACACCTGGTCCGTCGAGGGTTTTATCGCCGAAGGTTTTCAGCCCGCCGAACTCGGCTGGGGAACGCATGAAAACTGGATGCCGAAAAACGCGAAAAAACAAAAAAAGGGCAGCAAGGCAGCGATCTATCTCGATCAGCCCGGCGCCAATACGCGGGTACGGACATGGTGTCCCGGACAAGGGCCGCAATATGGATTTCTGGTCACCCACAACGAGGCGATCTCGATTTCCGACTATTTCACCGTCCGCAATGACGATGGCGATCTGATCTACCGGCCCACCTGTCACTATGCCTACCACCCCTGCAACGACGCCGTCCTTTCCCTGCACGAACTTTTCGGCAATGGCGGCACACCGCAGCCGATCCAGCATGTGCTTGGCGAAGACGAGCTTGTCGATGGTGCCGACGAGCTGGGTGTTCTTCTCTACGGCCATGACAAAAATGCCTATTGGTATGGCTCGCGGCTAACGTTGCAGGAGGCACGGGCGCTCGCCCCCAGCCAGAACGCGACCGGATTGCAGGTCAGCTCCGCGGTACTGGCCGGAATGGTCTGGGCGCTTGAAAATCCGCAAGCCGGCATCGTCGAGGCGGATGAAATGGACTATCGCCGTTGCCTTGAGGTGCAGCGTCCCTATCTCGGACCGGTCGAAGGACATTACACGGACTGGACGCCGCTCGACGGTCGCCCAGGACTGTTTCCAGACAATATCGATACCTCGGATCCCTGGCAGTTCCGCAACATCCTCGTGCGCTGAGGGCGTGGCGTCTCATATTTGTCACGCAGGTGTTTTCATGACGGATGTCAGGAACCCGGGAGAGCAAACAACGTTGCCTTGAAATAAATAACGCTTCACGGCATGGTCGAAGCATCAGGGTTTCATCGAATCGCAGGAGAACAGGCTCATGAACTTCAAGACAAGCGCTGCTTTGCTTTGTGCCGCAATCGCGGTGTCTTCATGCGTTGCGCCGGGTCCCTCCCAGCAGACGTCGATGGCACCCTCGCTTGCCCGCGGCCCGGCCGTGGATGGCCGCTGGATCGACCGCAACGGCATCGTATCGACATTCCAGAACGGTGCTTTCTCCACCCGTTCGACCGATACCAACACGCTTCTAGCATCAGGCACCTATGTCACGATTTCGCCGACGCTCTATGAAATCAACATGACGTCCTTGGTGCGCAACACGCAATCGCGCGTCAACTGCGCGCTCGTCTCCCCGTCACAACTGAATTGCACGACAGACAGCAACAGCCAGTTCTCGCTGACGCGTCAGGGCTGATAACACAGTCTTTTCAATGGCATGATCTTTTAAAACGCACGCCTCAAGCGTGCGTTTTGCTTTATTGCGCCACTGTCACAATTTCCGCTTGCGGCAGCTGCCGCTAAATGGAAACATCGCGCTTTGAAAGACTGACATACTTTCAGACTAGAGAATGAGCACGGCCTGATGATGATCGACCGGCCAAGGCTTCCGCTTTGAACAGGAGAGAGGGACCATGAAGAAAATTTTGAGACTGAGTATGCTGAGCGTTTCAGCGATAACGCTTTCAGCCGGAGCGGCTCTGGCCGATTACGAGCTCAACATTCTTCACATTAACGATTTTCACTCCCGTATCGAATCGATCAATAAATTCGACTCGACCTGCTCGGCGGAAGAGGAAGGCAAAAACGAATGCTTTGGCGGCGCCGCGCGCCTCTTGACCGCAATCAACCAGACAAGGGACGCGCTCAAGGCTCAAGGCAAGAACGTTCTCCTGCTCAATGCCGGCGACAATTTTCAGGGCTCGCTGTTTTACACCACCTACAAAGGTACTGTTGAAGCCGAAGTGCTGAACGCCATGAAGTTCGACGCCATGACCGTCGGCAACCATGAATTCGACGATAGCGAAGACGGGCTTGCGGGCTTCCTCGACAAGGTTCAGTTTCCGGTCGTGACCGCCAATGTGGTTGCCAGCGCCGCCTCGAAAATCGGCGATCGCGTCAAGCCGTCCATCGTCCTTGAAGTCGGCGGCCAGAAAATCGGCATTGTCGGCGCTGTCGCCAACGACACGGCGGAACTTGCGACCCCCGGCCCCAACATCACCATTGCCGAAGATGTCGCGAAAATCAGCGAACAGGTACAGAAGCTGAAAGGCGAGGGTGTCAACAAGATCATTGCGCTGACCCATGTCGGATATCCGCGCGACCTCGAATTCATCGCGAAAATCCCGGATGTGGACGTCGTTGTCGGCGGCCACTCGCATACGTTGCTCTCCAACACCGACCAGAAGGCCGAAGGGCCTTATCCGACACTCGTCGACAATCCCGGCGGCTACAAGGTTCCGGTCGTTCAGGCAGGGCAATACAGCAAATATCTGGGCGACCTGCGCGTCGTCTTCGATGACAGCGGCGTGGTCAAGGAAAGCAAGGGCGATCCGATCCTGATCGATTCATCCTTCAAACCCGACGAAGCAACGCTCAAGCGTATCGATGAACTGAAAGCACCGATCGAGGCGCTGAAATCTAAGGTCGTCGGCACTTCGGAAGGCCCGATCGAAGGTGACCGCAAGGTTTGCCGCGTCAAAGAATGCTCCATGGGTAATCTGGTAGCGGATGCGACCCTTGCCCGCGTCAAGGATCAGGGCGTCACCATCGCTTTCGCAAATAGCGGTGGCCTGCGCTCCTCCATCGATAGCGGCGATGTCTCGATGGGCGAAGTCCTGACGGTTCTGCCGTTCCAGAATACGGTCGCGACTTTCCAGCTGAAGGGCGAGGATATTCGCGCTGCCCTCGAAAACGGCGTTAGCCAGATCGACGATGGCGCAGGTCGTTTCATGCAGGTCTCAGGCATGAAATATTCCTTCGACCGCTCCAAGCCGGCCGGCAGCCGTGTTACTGCGGTCGAGGTCAAGGAGGGCGACGCTTTCGTGCCTCTCGACCCGGCAAAGACCTACACCGTTGCGGCGAATAATTACGTTCGCACCGGCGGCGATGGCTTCAAGGTATTCGCGACCAAGGCGATCAACGCCTATGACTTCGGCCCCAACCTCGAAGAGGCTGTAGCTGCCTATATTACGGCCAACAGCCCCTATAAGCCCTTCACGGACGGCCGCATCACCGAAGTGACGCCTGCCGGTTATGTGGCTCCGGCAAAGCCCGCTGCACCAGCGCCTGCCGCAACAGCACCGGCGGCAACTGCAACCGCTCCGGCCGCCACACCGGCCCCGGCTCCCGCAGCACCTGCCGCGACTGCACCTGCCACCACCACGCCGGCAGCCGCCGCGACTGCCGCCAGCAAATATGTCGTCGCAAAGGGCGATTCGCTCTGGAAGATCGCGGCGGAGAAGTATGGCGACGGTGCGCTTTGGACCAGGATCGCCAAGGCAAACACGCTGAAGCATCCGAACCATATCGAGATCGGCGAGGAACTGGAGGTTCCGGCGCAATAAGCCGCGAACACACAGACAGGGCAATTTGCCGCAGACGGGAAGCCGGCCTCGCACCATGAGGCCGGCTTCTTATTTTCCCTTTAAAAACAGTTCATTACAGGCTGCATTTTATCGAAAGACAATGCGTTCGTTACCGCACTTCGGAAATCACCTCCGCAGGTGGTTCAATCCTTACAAATTTCGTCTAGAACACGTGAACAAATTGACGGCACGAGCGTATAGCTTGAGCATTTCCGGCAAAACCGCGTCACGGTTTGCGTCCGGCCATGTATAAAAACAAAAAATGGAGCGTTTCCGCCCTTTATCCCAAACGGAAACGTTCTCACGCAACCAGTACGAGTTCAGGGTGTCATTCATGACGACAGAATTATCCGCACTTCCCGTAGACCATCCCCGCGTAAGATTTGGCAAGGTCGGCGTTCTGCTTGTCAATCTTGGCACGCCGGATGGTACGGACTATTGGCCGATGCGCCGTTATCTGGCGGAATTTCTGAGCGACAAACGCGTGATCGAATGGTCGCGCCTCTACTGGTATCCGATCCTGTACGGCATCGTCCTCAACAAGCGCCCACAGAAGGTCGGCAAGGCCTATGAGGCAATCTGGAACCGCGATCGCAACGAAAGCTATCTGCGCACCTATACCCGCAGCCAGGGCGAACTGATGGCACAGGCGCTGAAGGATTTGCCCAATGTCGTCGTTGACTGGGCCATGCGCTACGGCCAGCCTTCCATCGCTTCGAAAATCGACGCGCTGAAGGAGCAGGGATGCGAGAAAATCCTGCTATTCCCGCTCTATCCGCAATATGCCGCATCGACCACGGCAACGGTGAACGACAAGGCTTTCGAACATCTGATGAAGCTGCGCTGGCAGCCCGCCATCCGCACCGTGCCGCCCTATCATGACGATCCTGCCTATATCGAGGGGCTTGCCGCCTCCGTCAAAAACCATCTGGCAACGCTGGACTGGGAACCGGAGATGCTGATCACCTCCTTCCACGGCATTCCGCAATCCTACTTCAGGAAGGGCGATCCCTATTATTGCCACTGCCAGAAGACCGCCCGTCTGCTGAAGGAAGCGCTGGGACGTACCGACAAGAACTTCATGATCACCTTTCAGTCGCGTTTCGGGCCGGAAGAATGGCTGCAGCCCTATACCGACAAGACCATGGAAAAGCTGGCATCCGAAGGCATCAAACGCATCGCCATCATGAACCCCGGTTTCGTATCGGATTGTCTTGAAACGCTGGAGGAAATTGCCGGTGAGGCCGGAGAAATCTTTCTGCATAATGGCGGCGAGAAATTCACCCACATCCCGTGTCTCAACGACAGCGTCGAGGGTATGACAGTTCTCGAAAAGGTTGTACGACAAGAGTTGCAAGGTTGGGTGTAATCTTGCCATAACGATGCGGGTGTAAGATCCCAAAAGGTTCTGGTGCTGGAGGAAGAAGTGATGATTGCATTGGGCGGTTTCGATATCGTCGTCATAGCGGCGGTTGTTTTGGTCATTCTGGTGCTCTTTGCCGGCATCAAGACCGTACCGCAGGGGCATCGCTACACGGTTGAACGGTTCGGGCGCTACACCCGCACACTCGAGCCGGGCCTCAACCTTATCGTGCCGTTCTTCGAAAGCATCGGTTCGAAGATGAATGTGATGGAGCAGGTTCTGCATATACCGACACAGGAAGTTATCACCCGCGATAATGCCAGTGTCTCGGCTGATGCCGTCACATTCTATCAGGTCCTCAATGCCGCACAGGCCGCTTACCAGATCACCAATCTGGAAATGGCGATTGAAAACCTCACCATGACCAACATCCGCTCGGTGATGGGCTCGATGGATCTCGATGAGTTATTGTCAAACCGTGATGCCATCAACGATCGCCTGCTGCGCGTGGTGGACGAGGCGGTGGGACCATGGGGTATCAAGGTCACGCGCATCGAAATCAAGGATATCGCGCCGCCGAAAGATCTAGTCGATTCCATGGCAAGGCAGATGAAGGCGGAGCGTGAAAAACGCGCGCAGGTGCTGGAGGCCGAGGGCGCCCGCAATGCTCAGATTCTGCGCGCAGAGGGCGCAAAGCAATCCGCCATTCTCGAGGCGGAAGGCCAGCGCGAAGCGGCGTTCCGCGATGCCGAGGCCCGCGAGCGTCTGGCCGAGGCCGAAGCCAACGCCACCCGCATGGTGTCGGAAGCCATCGCTGCCGGCAATGTCCACGCGATCAATTACTTCGTTGCCCAGAAATATACCGAAGCGCTCTCCAATATCGGTACCGCCAAAAACTCGAAAATCGTGTTGATGCCGATGGAGGCTTCTGCGTTGATCGGCTCGCTCGGCGGCATAGGGGCAATCGCCCGCGACGTCTTCGGCGACAAGGGCGATGCACCAACGGCGCCCGCCGTCCCCGCATCTTCCCGCTCGGTGCCGCCGTCGCGGCCTTCGGCCCAGGCCATCAACGTGACAATTCCCGGTAATCCCTTCGGCTCTTCATCGGAGAAGTGACGATGCTGCAACGGCTTGCCACGGAGTTGGGACCATGGAGCTGGTGGATTGCCGGCTTCATTCTGCTGGCTGCCGAGCTGGTCGCTCCGGGCGTGTTTCTGATCTGGATTGGCATTGCCGCGCTGGTGATCGGCGCGCTCTCCCTGCTGTTCTGGGATGCTGCATTCTGGGCGTGGCAATTGCAACTGGTGCTGTTTGCCGCCCTCTCCATCGCCTTCGCCCTGCTTGGCCGGAAATATTTCGGCAAAAACCGGGAGGCAAGCGACGAACCCTTCCTCAATCAGCGGGAAGCAAGCCTTGTTGGCCGCACAGCGACCCTGCAGGAGCCGGTTGTCGAAGGACGCGGCCGCATAAGGCTGGACGATACCTGGTGGTCCGTTAACGGTGAGGACATGCCAGCTGGAACACGTGTCAGGATCGCAGCTGCGCGTGGCCGCACCCTGACGATAGAGCCGCTCGACCGCTCATAGCGATCAGGCCACACCGATTCTCAACAGATCGTGGAAATGCACCAACCCTATCGGCCGGTTATCGTCATCAACGACGATCAGCGCACCGATGTGGAATTTTTCCAGCGTCGCCAGAGCGCTGGTCGCCAGCACCGATTTTTTGACCGTTTTCGGAGTACGGGTCATGATGTCGTCAACCGTCAATTCGGCGAGGTTGCGCGACAGGTTGCGCGCCATATCGCCCTCGGTGACGATGCCGCAGAGACGGCCATCCTCGTCCAGAATGCCGACGCAGCCGAAATGCTTACGGGAAAGAACACTGACTGCTTCCGGCATGGAGGTTCCCTTGCCGACCAGCGGCACCCGGTCGCCGGTATGCATGATATCGCTGACCAGCGTAAGGCCCGCGCCCAGTTTGCCGCCGGGGTGAAACACCTTGAAATCACCGGCAGTGAAATTGCGTGCTTCCAGAAGCGCAACGGCAAGGGCGTCGCCAAGTGCCAGCTGCATCAATGTGGAGGTGGTAGGCGCAAGACCGAGCGGGCAGGCTTCCTGTTCATTGGGAACCAGAAGCACGATATCGGCTGCCTTCGCTAGCGATGCACTCTCCGAACAGGTAAGTGCAATCAGCGGGATGGAGAAACGGCGCGAGTAGTTGATGATGCTACGCAGCTCTGAACTTTCACCGCCTTTGGAGATCGCCAGCACCACATCATCACCGCCGATCATGCCCAGATCGCCGTGGTTGGCCTCCGCCGCATGCACGAAGAACGCAGGCGTTCCCGTGGAGGCGAAGGTGGCCGCGAGCTTGGCGCCTATGTGGCCGCTTTTACCCACCCCGGTGATGATGAGGCGGCCATTAGACTGGCCGATCGTTTCGATCGCCTTGCAGAAAGGTTCGGAAAGCCCGTTCCTGAGGGCCTCTTCAAGAGCGGCAAGGCCAGCCCTCTCCATCGAAATCGTCCGCACGGCGGATTCAATCGCATTGTCTTCAACCAGTTTGACGGCTCTCGTAATCATGGCCGACTGTTACTATTTCAACCGGAATAAGTCCACTCTACAGCCGAAAATCGCCGCTCTTTAGTGGCGCAGGTTCGGTGGAGAAATCTCCTCCATCGTTCCCATCCGCTTGAAAGGGATGTTCTCTTCATCGACCAGATATCGCCCGACTGTCCTTATCCACGAGATAGAGCCGTCATCACGGCGCACGGCATATTCCTGATGGTAAAAGCTGGCGGCCTTAAGCGTCGTGAGCGCAGTTTCGATCACATGATTGCGATGGCCGATATCCACTTTCTCGAGCATCTGGAAAATGCTGATGCCCTGCATCGCCTGCCGCAAAGGAATGCCGAAGAGTTCAGCGCAGACTTCGTCTAGATAGAATCGGTCATTGGTAATATCCCAGCAATAAAAACCGACCTGCTTGACGTTCAAAACGGGATTCATGAAACGACGCTGTGACACAAAATAAAAATCAATTGGATTGCTAAAATAAAACGGATGAGTTCCACCCAATCATAGGGCGATTCCGTGCCAAAATGAAACGTTTAAATCTGATCATATTAGAAATATTAGTCATCTCGGCAAATTTTCTTCAGTCGCGGTGCCGAAGCGGCCAAATCGAACGAGGAAGGCCCCCAGCTTTGCCGCAGCCACAGATGTGCTGAAATCCGGGGGGTCTTTATCAACTGTTAACCATAAAAATCCTATTGTTAAAGCGATATTAAAACTTGCGTCGCGTGTCTGGTCACTTGGTCGTCCACTTCATCTGTCTGCCGCTCATTCGGCTTCAGGAAATGCTGAGACGAACTTTCGATCCGACATCGGCCAAATGCGCCGGGTGAAGAGGAATGATTGTGAAGGGCACCGCCACACGTCTGCCGACGTCGCGGAAAGCAGCAACCCTGCTGCTGCTTGCCTGTACGCTTCTCTACACCCCGGGAACTGTTTTCGCGCAAACAGCGGCCACGCGGCTGCCTGTCGCTGTTCCATCCGGCGATGCAACGCCGGCAGAGAACCCGACAACGACAACTGAAACCGAGGCAAGCACGGTGCGAGCAGCACCGCCACAGCAACTATGGCGCCCCTCGAATAATCCGGGCGACCCTATTTCCGAACAGCAGGAAGAAGCCGGCCAGCCTTATGCCGACGCGGAAAACCCTTATGAGCCAACGGTAGACGGCGGTGAAAACCCGCAAAGAGCCACCGAACCCGGACAAACCCCCGGCATCCGGCTCGGTACATTCCTGCTGCGGCCTTCGATCAGCCAGACGATCAATACGGAAAAGCAGACGAACACCGGCGGCCCTTCCAGACGTAACTACCTGACGACGGGTATTCGCGGCACGCTAACCAGCGACTGGTCCCGCCATGCGCTGACTGTAACAGGCGATGGCGCCTGGGAGAAAAATTTCGGCAGCAAGAATGGCGAGGAGCCAAGGGCGCGGATAGAAGCCGATCTGCGCCTCGATCTCAGCGAAGAAACGACGGCTAATCTCAAGGCGGGTTACGAATTCAGTCGTGAAGGCACCACTGACCCCAACGCTTTGACCGGCGCTGCCGTGCAAGGCGGAGAACACCGTTTCACGACTGGCGCATCGATCCAACGGGATTTCGGCAAGCTGCGCGGGCTGGCGGCGCTCGATCTGTCGCGTACGGTCTACACGGATGCAAAGGGCATAAACGGCCAGCCGATCAGTCTTAGCGATCGCGACCAGAACAGCGCGAACCTGCGCGGCCGCATCGGCTACGAATTGTCACCGGCACTGATCCCGTTCCTCGAATTGAACGCGGGGACGACCAAATATGACAGGCGCCTGGACAATACCGGTTACGCGCGGTCCTCGAATTCCTACGGCGCCAAAATTGGAGCCGAGGTCGATCTTGGCGAGAAGACCCGCGGCGAGGCCGCCATCGGCTATCTACGCAAACAATATGACGACGACCGCATCGCTTCCATCGGCGCTCTGACACTGGACGGCGAGCTGAACTGGTCACCCCAGCGCGGCACCAACGTCAATCTTGGCCTGCGCACGACGATAGAGGATTTCGCCGGCGGACCGCAGGGCGGCTGGATTTCCTATCGACTGGATGCCGGGCTGACCCATGAGTTGCGCAGCAATCTGGTCGCGCGGTTGACCGGGCAGATCGTACACCGGACATTCCCGTCCTCCGACAACGAGAATGCCGTGGAATACACCGCAGGCGCTGGCTTGACCTGGGGGCTGAACCGCTATCTCGATCTGACGGCGGACGTTAGTTATCAGTGGACGCCGATTTATGACAGCAACGAACTGCGCATCGGCGCGGGGCTTGTCCTGAAACGATAACGTTGCCCCAAATAGAAATCCCGGCGCGAAGGCCGGGATCCCGTTGTCCATTTGGTGAATTTACTTCAGTCCGTCGATAAGAGCCTTGATCGGCTCCTCGATTGCGGGACGTATGTCAGCGCGTTCGAGCGCGAAAGCGACGTTGGCAAGAATGAAACCATCCTTGGCGCCGCAATCGAACGTCTGCCCGCGGAAATGATAGCCAGCGAATTCCTGCGACTTGGCAAGCGTCAACATGCCGTCCGTCAGCTGGATTTCGTTGCCGGCGCCCCGTTCCTGATTTTCCAGAATGTCGAAAATCTCAGGCTGAAGGATGTAGCGACCGTTGATGTAGAAATTCGAAGGTGCCGTACCCTTGGCAGGCTTCTCGACCATTTCAGTGATCTTGAAACCCTCGCCCACGGTGTTACCCACGCCGACGATGCCGTATTTATGCGTCTGATCGGGAGCGCATTCCTGCACCGCGATGACGTTGCCGGCGGTCTGGTCATAAAGTTCGACCATGCCCTTGAGGCAGCTTTTCTGCGAGTGCATGATCATATCAGGCAACAGCACGGCGAAAGGCTCGTCGCCGACGATATCACGCGCACACCAGACCGCATGGCCAAGACCAAGCGGCACCTGCTGACGCGTGAAGCTTGCCGTGCCCGCCTTGGGCAGAAGGCCGGCCAGCAATGTAAGCTCGGCATTCTTGTTGCGCTCGCGCAGCATTTGTTCGAGTTCAAATTGAATATCAAAATAATCTTCAATCACCGCCTTGCCGCGGCCGGTGACAAATACGAAATGCTCGATGCCCGCTTCCGCCGCCTCGTCGACGACGTATTGAATGACCGGCTTGTCAACGACAGTGAGCATTTCTTTCGGAACCGCCTTGGTTGCGGGCAGGAAACGCGTACCCAGACCTGCGACCGGAAATACGGCCTTCCGAATTTTCTTATGTTCTACCACATATCCCTCCTGAGAGATAAAACTTGATCACAATCCCCGCACAGTGTTGTTATTTCAAAAATAACAACGTTTTGTAAAGGGTGACGCTACCATCTATTAATGGTAAAGAATTTGTTGACATTCTTTTGTTATGCATGACGACGCCCGATGCGTTTTCGCAATCGAAATGATATTCGAGAGAACGAAAGACTGACGATGACAAAGATGATCCTTTCAAATGTCCGCAAATTCGGCTGCATGATGGTTGCAGGTCTGGCGATCTCGCTGGCCCCCGTCTCGGCCCGGGCCGATGCTGGGTTCAAGCAGTGGATCAACCAGTTCTACGCAACAGCCGCGAAAGAAGGCATTAGCAAGGCGACCTACCAGAAAGCCTTTGCTGGCGTCAGCGAGCCGGATCCGGATGCGCTGCGCAAGGCGACCTTCCAGCCGGAATTCACCACCCAGATCTGGGATTATCTCGATTCCCGCGTCAACCCCTATACGGTGCGCATCGGCCGCGAGATGAAGATGAAGCACGCGACGACGCTCAACTGGATCGAGCGTAACTTCAACGTCGACAAACACATCATTCTCGCAATCTGGTCGATGGAATCGAATTACGGCGCGGTTCTCGAAAAGCCGGAGCGCCTGCACAATATTCCGCAGGCACTGGCCACGCTCGCCTATTCCGACCCCAAACGCGCCAAGTTCGCGCGCACGCAATTGATCGCCGCACTTAAAATCCTGCAGGCGGGCGATGTCACGCCCAAGCAGCTGACGGGTTCCTGGGCGGGGGCGATGGGCCATACCCAGTTCATTCCGACCAGCTACCTGCTCTATGCTGTCGATGCGGACGGCAACGGTAAGCGCGACATCTGGCACTCGGTTCCAGACGCGCTGGCGACGGCCGCCAATCTTCTCACCAAGAACGGCTGGGAGCCCGGCCGGACCTGGGGTTACGAAACAGCCGTGCCGCGTGGCGGTGCCCGTTATGAGGGGCAGACGAAGTCCATTGCGGAATGGACCAAGCTTGGCTTTGCCCGCCCGAACGGCAAGAATTTCACCCGCGGCTCCGATCGCGCCATGCTGAAACTGCAGGGTGGGGCAAATGGTCCAGGTTTCCTGATGATGAAAAACTTCTTCACCATCAAGAAATACAACGCATCCGACAGCTATGCGCTGGCCGTTGGCCTGCTTGCGGACGAGATCGCCGGTTATGGCGGCATGCAGCAGAAATGGCCGCGTCCGGACGGCACGCTGGATATTCGTGAAAAATTCGAACTCCAGACCCGCATGAAAGAACTGGGCTATTACGATGGCGAGGTCGATGGCAATTTCGGCTCCGGTTCGAAGGCGGCGATCAGCGCCATCCAATCGCGCATGGGTCTGGAAACCGACGGTCAGCCGTCGCAGCGATTGCTGAGAGCCCTGCGGAATTGATAATATGCCGGTGAATTCGGCGGCGGTCTTCAACGCCGCCGAAGCATCCGGAAGGATCTATGTCATGAGTAGGAAACCTGCGGCAAAAAGCACAAGGACGGGCTGGCGCATCTGCGCCATCATTCTTTGTGCTGTCTTGTGCACGCCGCTTGTCCCTTCGCAAACCTTCGCCCAGGAACAGCGACGCACCCTGTTCGAAATGCTGTTTGGCCGGCCCGTGGGCCGGGAGGACACGCCCGGCCGCGAATACCAGCCCCGCAATCGCCGGGATTTCCCGGCTGCCCCGCGTGAAAAATCAGTCACCCGCCCGCAACCCGCAAGAAAAGCGCCTTCGGTGGTTCAGATGCGAACCATAAAACCGGAGCCGACCGCCAAGCTTGAAAATGCAAGGCGCGTTCTGGTCGTCGGTGATTTTCTGGCCGGTGGCATGGGGGAAGAATTGGTCAATGCCTTCGCCAGCTCTCCGGGAATTTCGGTCGATGTGCGCGCGAATGGTTCTTCGGGCCTCGTCCGCACGGATTATTACGACTGGTTCGCCAATCTACCGCAGTTCATAACCGAAACAAATCCCGCCACCATCGTCATCATGATGGGATCGAACGATCGCCAGCAGATGCAGATCGGCGATATCAGGGAAAAATTTGGCACCGATGTCTGGTTCAAGGAATATGAGCGGCGGATCGATGAACTTCTGACCCTTGCCCGCCGCCCGAAGGTGCCGCTGCTGTGGGTTGGCCTGCCTGCCTTCCAGTCAACCTCACTCTCGGCCGATCTCGTCGGCTTCAACCGGCTTTATCGCAGCCATACCGAAAAATACGGCGGCGAATTCGTCGATGTCTGGGACGGCTTCGTCGACGAGGCCGGTAAATTTGTTATCACCGGCTACGACATGAACGGCCAGCAGGCCCGTCTGCGTGAGGCAGATGGCGTCGGCATGACGCAGGCCGGCAAACGCAAGCTTGCTTTTTACGTCGAGAAATTCGTGCGCAGGCACCTCGACAGCGCCGGACCGGACCTCGTGAAACTGGACGGCAGCAATTTGCCTGCACTCACCTCCCTGCCCGCACTTGGCATCGACGCGGGACAGGTGCGCACCCAGCCGATCAGCCTGACCGATCCGAACCTCGATGGAGGTGACAAGCTGCTTGGCGATGTCCCTTCGACGACCGTATCGACACGTGTCTCGGTGGTGGAATCGCCACGTGAACGACTGACCAAGCGGGGCGAGATGGCCGATGCACCGGCGGGTCGTATCGATGACTACCGGGTTGTCCCGGATACCGCTCAGGCCAGGCAATAGCCACTTCTCCGCCGTCGCTACGGATCGAACCGGCGTAATGTTGAGGCAACCCGGCAATGGCAGGATAAATACAGCTTTGCAGCAAATGCGGGGTCGGCCAATTGCCTTCCCATGCGCGAGTCTTACTGCACGGTGATATTTATCCGATGCCCCCGCGCCCCTTCCTCTCCAGAAGGCGCACGCCAGACATTGCCGAGAACAATTCATGCGCCTGCTGCTTGTTGAAGACGAACGCGAAATGGCAGCAGCCCTTTCCGCCGCCCTGCACCGGTTCGATATCATCGTGGACAATGTCGGCACGCTCGATCTTGCCCGGCATGCGATCATGGACGGTGTTCACGATCTTGTCGTGCTCGACCGGCAATTGCCCGATGGCGATGGCATCCAGCTTATAGAAGATCTGCGCCTGCTGCCCGTCACACCGCCCGTCATCGTGCTGACAGCGCAAGGCACGCTTGCGGACCGGGTGAACGGCCTGAACCTTGGCGCGGACGATTATCTGGCCAAGCCCTTCGCTGTCGAGGAGCTCCTTGCCCGCATCCGCGCCCTGATGCGCCGGCCAGCCGGCAGCGTGACGATGACGGCGAAACTGGGCAAGCTGGAATTTTGCTTCGAAACCCGCGAAGTTCGCATCAAGGGAGAGTTTATTCCCCTGACCAGACGCGAATTGCTGATCCTCGAAGCCCTGTTGCGTCGGCAGGGCAGAACGGTGCTGCGATCGGTACTGGAAGAGGCCGTTTACAATTTCGACGATGAAATCCAGTCCAATGCGCTTGATTCACATATCTCCCGTCTGCGCCGTAAATTGCAGGCGGCGGATGCGGGTCTGGAGGTTCACGGTATTCGCGGCGTCGGTTATCTGCTGAGGGCAACCGCATGAAGCCGGCCAAAAGGAAATCACTCAAACGTCGTCTGACCATTCAACTGCTGCTGTTCCAGATCGGCAGCCTTTTCATCTTCAGCGCCACCTTTGTCGCCTATCTATCGAGCGGCGGCGTCGGCAGCGCACTCCTCAGTCAGCAGTCGGCCCAAATCGCCGCCAATGCGCTCACACGGGACAGCAATGGCCGGTTGGCTTTTAGAGAAACGAATGAATTTGCAGAGTTGCGCAGAAACATGCCCGACTTCTGGTTCGTCGCCGTCAGCGAAACAGGGGAAATCGTGCAAGACGGTCAGGTTCCCGAAGCCTTCAGCAACATGGATCAGCAGCTTAGCGACACCAATATCAAACTCTCCGATATACGTGAGGCGGCATTGTCCTATTCCTATCTCGCCGTCATGCGCATCGCTATCGTTCGCCGTGTTTCCGGGCCGGAGGGTGAATTCGCCATGATCGGCCAAGGCGGGCCGTTCAGCATGACCTTCCCGGTCCTCCTGTTCTCCAACATCCTGGTCATGCCGTTCCTTATTCTCATGTCCGCCGTGACGATCGTGACCATTCCCTGGATCATCCGCAAAGAGTTTTTCGCGCTCTCCGCCATCGCCCGAACGGCGGAGACCATCGATATCGACAAACGGGGATATCGATTACCGGATGGCGATATTCCAAGGGAGGTGCAGCCGCTGGTGCATGCCGTCAATGGCGCATTGCAGCGGCTGGACGATGGCTATGAGAGGCACAAGCGTTTCATTCTCGATGCGGCCCATGAATTGCGAACCCCCGTCGCCATTCTCCAGACCCGTGTCGAAACGTTGCTGGACGGACCGGACCGGAGCAGGATATTGGCCGATGCCAGCCGTATCGCCGTGCTTGCCGAACAATTGCTCGATCTGCAACGACTTGGCGGGCAAAAGGCGCCGCTTATTCCACTAGATCTTGTTGGCCTGTGCCGGTCTGTCGTCGCTGATATGGCGCCGCTTGCAATCTCTCAAGGCTACGAACTTTCGTTCGAGCCGGACGAAGAGCCGATCCTCGCCCTTGCCGATGACGCCTCGCTGCAACGCGCCCTGATGAACGTCGTGCAAAACGCCATCGAACATGGCGGCAATCGCGGAACGATCACCATAAAAGTGGGAGCCAACCGCGTGATCGACATATCCGACGAAGGCAACGGAATTCCCGAAGAGGACCGGGAAGCCGTGTTTGACGCATTTCACCGGTTAAGACCGAAGGATCGCGGTACCGGGCTCGGTCTCAACCTCGTGCAGGAAATCGTCCGCTACCATGGGGGTGAGATCACCATAAGTGATTCCCCATCCGGCGGCGCCTCCTTCCGCATCAGCCTTCCCTATTGCTGAAACGAATCCTGTCTTCGGACACCACGTAATGTCATTGCAATTCTCAGGCGCGATATGTTGCCGTCCCCTGAATGCGAAACCTCCATCGCGTTTCGGTTCTCCAGTCAAACGAAAGGCCTGTTGTGAAACACAACAGGCCTTTCCGTTTTTGTTACGACGGCTTGCGCCGCGTCAACTCGCTCAGCGCGGAAGGACGGTTGCGCCCATCAGCTCTTCGTCGATCGCACGTGCCGCCTGACGGCCTTCGCGGATTGCCCAGACCACCAGCGACTGGCCACGGCGAACGTCGCCCGCCGCCCACAGCTTGTCGACCGAGGTCTTGTAGTCCGTTTCGTTGGCGATCACGTTGGTGGAACCGCGACGATCGGTGTTGAGCGACAGTTTGCCATCCATTTCCTTCAGCACGCTATCGGTGAAAGGACCGGAGAAACCGATGGCGATGAAGGCAAGATCAGCCTTGATGATGAACTCCGTACCGGCAATGGGGTTGCGCCGGTCGTCCACCTGACAGCACTTTACACCCGTCAAAACGCCGTCTTCACCGACGAATTCAAGCGTGGCCACCTGGAACTCGCGAACTGCGCCTTCTGCCTGCGAAGAAGAGGTGCGCATTTTCGTTGCCCAGAAGGGCCATACGGCAAGCTTGTCTTCCTTTTCCGGCGGCATCGGGCGGATATCGAGCTGGGTGACTTTAACCGCACCCTGACGGAAGGCCGTACCGACGCAGTCAGACGCCGTATCGCCACCGCCGACGACGACGACATGCTTGCCGCCGGCGAGGATCGGATCGGCCGGCCAGCCGATGCTGTCGATGTTTTCGCGGCCAACGCGGCGGTTCTGCTGCACGAGGTAAGGCATGGCGTCGTAAACGCCATTGAAATCGGCGCCACCGATGCCGGCCGGGCGCGGGGTTTCCGAACCGCCGCAATAAAGAACCGCATCGTGATCAGCCAGAAGCGCTTCGACCGTTACATCTACGCCGACGTTGACGCCGCAATGGAAGGTAACACCTTCACCCTTGATCTGCTCGACGCGGCGGTCGATGAAGTTCTTCTCCATCTTGAAATCCGGAATACCGTAACGCAGCAAACCGCCGGGCTTCGATTCACGCTCGTAAACGTGGACCTCATGACCGGCGCGGCCAAGCTGCTGCGCTGCCGCCATGCCGGAAGGACCGGAACCGATGATGGCGACCTTCTTGCCGGTGTGGATCGTGGCCGGCTTAGGCACGATAAAGCCCAGCTCGTAGGCCTTATCGGCAATCGCCTGTTCGACGGTCTTGATGGCGACCGGCGCATCCTCGAGGTTCAGCGTGCAGGCTTCCTCGCAGGGTGCCGGACAGACGCGGCCGGTGAATTCCGGGAAGTTGTTGGTGGAATGGAGGTTGCGGATCGCCTCTTCCCAGTTGTTGTTATAAACCAGATCGTTCCAGTCGGGGATCTGGTTATGCACGGGACAGCCCGTCGGACCGTGACAGTAGGGAATGCCGCAATCCATGCAGCGCGCCGCCTGCTTCTGCACCTCGGCATCCGACATCGGAATGGTGAATTCGCGGAAATGGCGGATACGGTCCGATGCGGGCTGATACTTGCCCACCTGCCGGTCGATCTCAAGAAAACCTGTAACCTTGCCCACGTTTATGTCCTCACATCAAAGCGGAGCGCCTGTCGGGCCCCAGTACCAGTAAGCGAAACCGAAAGCCGCCCCCAATACGATGAATTCAAATCCGGTCTCGCCGCTTGTCCAATAGATCGCCATGGGAACGGCGACCGCGATCATCAGCGAGACCAGTTGGTGTAGTATCCTCACGCGGCGGATTATTCCGCCGCCACGCCCATGCGCATGCGCTCCATTTCCTCAAGCGCACGACGGTATTCGACCGGCATGACCTTGCGGAATTTCGGACGGAACTCGCTCCAGCGGTCGAGTATATCCTTGGCGCGTGCAGAGTTGGTGTAGTGGAAGTGATTGGAAATCAGCTGGTAGAGCCGCTCCTCGTCGTGACGCGTCATGTCCTCGGATACGTCAACGCGTCCCTTGTGCATGAGGTCGCCACCGTGATGGTGCAGCTTCTCCAGCATGTCGTCCTCTTCCGGAACCGGCTCCAGCTCGACCATGGCCATGTTGCAGCGGGTGGCGAAATCGCCCTTCTCGTCGAGAACGTAAGCTACGCCACCGGACATGCCGGCCGCGAAGTTGCGGCCCGTCTCGCCGAGCACCACGACAATACCGCCCGTCATATATTCGCAACCGTGGTCGCCGACACCTTCGACAACCGCGACCGCGCCGGAGTTGCGCACTGCAAAGCGCTCACCCGCAACACCGCGGAAATAGCACTCGCCGGTGATGGCGCCGTAAAGAACGGTGTTGCCGACGATGATCGAGTTTTCCGCGACGATACGGGTGTTTTCCGGCGGACGCACGATGATGCGGCCACCCGAAAGACCCTTGCCGACATAGTCGTTGCCGTCACCCACCAGATCGAAGGTGATGCCGCGAGCGAGAAACGCGCCGAAGGACTGACCGGCCGTGCCGCGCAGGGTCACGTGGATTGTATCGTCCTTCAGACCCTTATGGCCCCAGCGCTTGGCAAGCGCGCCTGACAGCATGGCACCGGCGGAACGGTCGACGTTCTTGATCGGCACTTCGAAAACGACAGGCTCGCGGTTTTCCAGCGACGGTAGCGACTTCTCGATCAGCTTGCGATCGAGAATATCGTCGATCGGGTGCTTCTGACGCTCGGTCCAGAAGGTTGCCTCCTTGGGAGCCTCGACCTTGTGGAAGATACGGCTGAAATCCAGACCCTTGGCCTTCCAGTGCGCCAGCATCTCATCCTTTTCAAGAAGTTCGGAAGCGCCGATGATCTCGTCCAGCTTGGTAACGCCAAGCGAGGCGAGGATTTCGCGCACCTCTTCAGCCACGAAGAAGAAGTAGTTGATGACATGTTCCGGCGTACCCTTGAAGCGCTTGCGCAGAACCGGGTCCTGCGTTGCGACGCCGACGGGGCAGGTGTTCAGATGGCACTTGCGCATCATGATGCAGCCCGCAGCAATCAGCGGCGCGGTGGCAAAGCCGAATTCATCCGCACCAAGCAGCGCGCCGATGATGACGTCGCGGCCGGTCTTCAGACCACCATCCACCTGCAGCGCGATGCGCGAACGAAGGCCGTTCAGCACCAGCGTCTGCTGGGTTTCGGCAAGGCCGATTTCCCAGGGCGAACCGGCATGCTTCAGCGACGTCAGCGGCGAAGCACCGGTGCCGCCGTCGAAACCGGCGATGGTGATATGGTCGGCGCGCGCCTTGGCGACACCCGCCGCAACCGTGCCCACGCCCACTTCCGACACGAGCTTCACAGAAACATCTGCTTCCGGGTTGACGTTCTTCAGGTCGTAGATCAGCTGCGCCAGATCTTCGATGGAGTAGATATCGTGGTGTGGCGGCGGCGAAATGAGGCCGACGCCCGGCGTGGAGTGACGGGTCTTTGCAACCGTCGCATCCACCTTGTGGCCGGGCAGCTGGCCGCCTTCACCGGGCTTGGCACCCTGCGCGACCTTGATCTGCAACATGTCGGCATTGACGAGATATTCCGTCGTCACACCGAAACGGCCGGATGCGATCTGCTTGATGGCGGAACGCTCGGGGTTCGGCTTGCCGTTCAGAAGCGGCATGTAACGGTCGGATTCTTCGCCGCCTTCGCCGGTGTTGGACTTGCCGCCGATGCGGTTCATCGCAATCGCAAGCGTCGTATGCGCCTCGCGGCTGATCGAGCCGAAGGACATGGCGCCCGTCGAGAACCGCTTGACGATATCGACCGCCGGTTCGACGTCATCGATGGAAACCGGCTTGCGGCCGAGCGCTTCCGCCGATTTGACCTTGAACAGGCCGCGAATGGTGTTCATGCGCAGCGCCGTCTCATTCACCATCCCAGCAAATTCACGGTAGCGCTCCTGGCTGTTGCCGCGCACGGCGTGTTGCAGCGAGGCGACGGCATCCGGCGTCCAGGCGTGGCTTTCGCCGCGCATGCGATAGGCATATTCGCCGCCGATATCGAGCGTGTTGGCAAGGATCGGATCCTTGCCGAAAGCCGCCGTGTGGCGCGTTACGGTTTCTTCGGCGATCTCGGTCAGACCCACGCCCTCGATGGAGGTGGCGGTGCCGAAGAAATACTTCTCGACGAATTCCGAAGACAGGCCGATGGCGTCGAAAATCTGCGCGCCGCAATAGGACTGGTAGGTGGAAATGCCCATCTTGGACATGACCTTGAGGATGCCCTTACCCACCGCCTTGATGTAGCGATAGACGACTTCGTCGTCCGACACTTCCTTCGGGAAGGCGCCGTGCTTGTGCATGTCGAGCAGCGTGTCGAAGGCGAGATAGGGGTTGATGGCCTCCGCGCCGTAGCCGGCGAGCAGACAGAAATGATGGATTTCGCGCGGTTCGCCGGTTTCAACGACGAGGCCGACCGAGGTGCGCAGACCCTTGCGGATCAGGTGGTGATGCACGGCAGCCGTCGCCAGCAGCGCGGGGATCGCAATGCGGTCCGGGCCGAGCTGACGGTCGGACAGAACGATGATGTTGTAACCACCGCGAACAGCGGATTCAGCTCGCTCGCACAGGCGGTCGAGCATGTCAGGCATGCCTTCGGCGCCGCGCTCCACATCATAGGTAAAGTCGAGCGTCTTGGTATCGAAACGGTCTTCCGTGTGGCCGATTGAGCGGATCTTTTCCAGATCGCCATTGGTGAGGATCGGCTGGCGCACTTCCAGACGCTTGGCACGGGCCGCGCCCTCGTGATCGAGAAGGTTCGGGCGTGGGCCAATGAACGAAACGAGGCTCATCACCAGTTCTTCGCGGATCGGATCGATCGGCGGGTTGGTGACCTGCGCGAAGTTCTGCTTGAAATAGGTGTAAAGCAGCTTGGACTTGTCCGACATGGCCGAAATCGGCGTATCGGTACCCATCGAGCCGATGGCTTCCTGGCCTGTCGTTGCCATCGGCGACATCAGGAGCTTGGTATCTTCGCTGGTGTAACCGAAGGCCTGCTGGCGATCGAGCAGCGACACGTCGCGCCGCAGCGCCCGCGGCTCCACCGGCTTCAGATCCTCAAGAATGAGTTGGGTGCGGTCGAGCCAGGTGCGATAGGGGTGCTTGGCAGCAAGCTCGTGCTTCACATCCTCGTCGGAAATGATCGAGCCCTTTTCCATGTCGATCAGCAGCATCTTGCCAGGCTGCAAACGCCACTTCTTGATGATGCGTTCTTCCGGAACCGGCAGCGTGCCGGCTTCCGACGCCATGATGACGCGGTCGTCGTCGGTGACGAGATAGCGCGCCGGACGCAGACCGTTACGGTCGAGGGTTGCGCCGATCTGCTTGCCATCGGTGAAGGCAACGGCGGCCGGGCCGTCCCACGGCTCCATAAGCGCGGCATGATATTCGTAGAACGCCTTGCGCTCAGCCGACATGGACAGGTTGCCCGACCAGGCTTCCGGGATCAGCATCATCACGGCATGGGCCATGGAGTAACCGCCGCGCACGAGGAATTCGAGCGCGTTGTCGAAGCAGGCGGTGTCCGACTGGCCTTCATAGGAAATCGGCCAGAGCTTGGAGATATCGTCACCGAACAGCGCCGACGAAACAGACGCCTGACGCGCCGCCATCCAGTTGACGTTGCCGCGCAGCGTGTTGATCTCGCCGTTATGGGCGACCATCCGATAGGGATGCGCGAGCTTCCAGGACGGGAAGGTGTTGGTGGAGAAACGCTGGTGCACCAGCGCGACCGCGGATTCGAAACGCGGGTCTGCCAGATCCTTGTAATAGGCTCCAACCTGATAGGCGAGGAACATGCCCTTGTAGACGATGGTGGAGGAGGACAGCGAGACGGGGTAGAAATCCTGTGTTTCCTTGCCGCCACCCTCGTCGTAGATGCGGTTGGAGAGAACCTTGCGGATCAGGAACAGCTTGCGCTCGAAGTCATGATTAGTCGCGGCATCGCGTCCGGCGCCGATGAAAACCTGAACATGGTGCGGTTCGGTCCCGGCGATATCGGGTGCCTTGGAAAGGGAAGAATTGTCGACTGGCACGTCGCGGAAGCCGAGGAACTGCTGTCCCTCCTCGCCTATCACGTCGACAATGACCTTCTTGTAGTGATCGATACGGGACGGATCGCGCGGCATGAAGATGTGGCCAACAGCATATTCGCCAGCTTTCGGCAGCGTCACACCCTGGCTCGCCATTTCCTCGCGGAAAAAGCGGTCGGGGATCTGCACGAGAATGCCTGCACCATCGCCCATCAGCGGATCAGCGCCGACAGCACCGCGATGCGTCAGGTTTTCAAGAATGAACAGGCCGTCCTTGACGATCTGGTGCGACTTCTGACCCTTCATATGGGCAACAAAGCCGACGCCGCAGGCATCGTGCTCATTGCGCGGATCGTAAAGACCCTGCTTTTCCGGCAGGCCGCCCGCGAAACGCCCCTTCGCAGAAACGGGTGCGGCCGTAGCCGCGGTGGGACAGTCTGTGGTCAGGGTTGCGGCGACGTTGTCTGCCTGCAGCTTGTTTGTCATTTTCGTCCCTCCTGCAAAATTACTTGCATGGTTTCATGCGAAGATCCGGCTCGACACGAATTTCGCTTTCCGAAAAATCCGCATTCAATCCGGCTCGACCAAATTTAGGACAGCAAAGCTGTCTCAATTCGAGAGAATTTTGGCAGAAACCCGCGGGTTTAGCAAGGGTGCGAATCCAATTAGTCGCAGTGCCGATTTGCAGCGAAGTTTCGATACTGACCCATTGCGCGAAACTTTCTTGTCACAAAACGCTTCGGGCGTTGCTTTCATTGCCGGATTTGCCAACCGCGAGGTTAGGTCCTAGAACTTTGCGGGTCATCGTCAACGCATTCCCAACACCAGCACAACAGCCATCGGAAAGCTTTCAGAGATGTTTTTTGCCTCAGACAATTGGGCCGGCGCCCACCCTGCCATCAACGAGCGCCTTTCGCGGGAATCCACCCGATTTGCGGCCGCCTATGGCACCAGCGCCCTCGACCTTTCCATAGAAAAGCGCTTCAATGAAATATTCGAACGCGAAGTGGCGGTGTTCTTTGTCGCCACAGGTACGGCGGCCAATTCTCTTTCGCTGGCAAGCATTGCCCGCCCCGGCGGCCTGACCTTCTGTCATTCCGAAGCCCATGTGATCGAGGATGAATGTGGCGCGCCGGATTTCTTCTCCGGCATGCGCATGGTTGCCGTCGAGGGACCGAACGGCAAGATGCTGCCGGAAAATCTGATCGAGCGCATTTCGCGCTATCCGCAGGACGCCGTTCATCACGGACGCGCCGCAGCGGTTACCATGACACAGGCAACCGAGGCCGGCACTGTCTATACGCTCGATGAAATCGACGCGATTGCCAAAATCGCCAAGGAGAACGGCCTGCCGCTGCATATGGACGGCGCGCGCTTCGCCAATGCGCTTGCCGCACTCGGCACCACGCCCGCCGAAATGACCTGGAAACGCGGCGTTGATGTGCTCTCTTTCGGTGGCACGAAAAACGGCTGCTGGTGCGCGGAAGCGATCGTGTTTTTCGATCCCGCGCTCGCCAAAGACTTCGCCTTCCTGCGCAAGCGCACTGCCCAGCTTTTTTCGAAGTCGCGCTTCATCGCCGCACAATTCGAAGCCTATCTGCAGGACGATCTCTGGTTGGGTCTCGCAAGCCACGCCAATGCCATGGCCAATCGGCTGCGCGCCGGCTTCGCCTCGCTTAACAGTGCCCGTCTGGCATGGCCGACCACTGCAAACGAGGTTTTCGCCATTCTGCCGAAGGCCGCCGCTGAAGCGGCAACGGAGAAAGGCGCAAAGTTCTACGACTGGCTGGTGCCGCGCGATATGCCGGAAAAGGTTGGAAAGGACGAGGTGCTGATCCGCATGGTCACCAGCTTCGCAACGACCGAGACTGATGTCGACGAATTCCTGTCGATCTGCGCCGCCGTTTGACAAAACAATTGGGGGCGTCGTGTCGTAACGGCGCCCTCAAACCTCCTGCAGCCGGTAGCCGACACCGGTTTCCGTGAGGATATAGCGCGGCTGATCCGGAATTTTTTCGATCTTCTGGCGAAGCTGGCGTACATAAACGCGCAAATATTGCACGTCGGTCAACTCGTCCCACACATGCTCCAGCAGGAAGCGGTGCGTCAGCACCTTGCCCGCATGCTGGACCAGAACCCGCAGAATATCATATTCCTTGGGCGAGAGTTTCACCTCCCGGTCCTCCACCTTGACGATGCGCCTGACGAGATCGACCGAAAGATCGCCGGTATGAAACACCGGCCTCTCACCCTGGCTCTGAAGGCGATGGCGCAGGGCGACACGAATGCGGGCAACAAGCTCGTTCATGCCGAAAGGCTTGGTGATGTAATCGTCGGCACCCAGCTCCAGTGCCTTGACGATACCCGCCTCATCAGTGCGGCTGGAAAGAATGATGACGGGTAGGGAAAGTCCCTCGCCCCGCCATTTCTCCAGAAGCTCGTGTCCCGACATATCCGGAAGACCGAGATCAAGGACCACGAGATCGGGCTTGTCCTCGTTCATCAACTCCATCGCGACGCGGGCATTCATCGCCTCACTGACCGCATAGTCCTGCGTCGAGAGACCGACCCGCAAAAGTTTGCGGATCGGCGGTTCATCGTCGACGATTAGAATGCGAACGGCGGAATTGGTCATTCCCGATCTCCTTCAGCCCTAATCATGGTTCAGCACCGGCACTTCGGCGGGAACGGGCAGGCTTATGGTAAATTGCGCGCCCGTGCGACCCGATCTGTTTTCAGCGCGAATAGATCCACCCATGGCCTCGATAAACCCCTTGCAGATGGATAGCCCGAGGCCGGTCCCGGCCTGCACATGGTCCGCCTTGCGCACACGGTAGAAACTGTCGAACACCCGCTCGGTATCATCAGGGGGAATACCCGGCCCCTCGTCGGCAACGGACAGGAAGACATGCCTGCCCTGCCGCCACCCGCGAATCTGGATTACGGTTTGTTCGGGCGCGTATTTGGCAGCATTGTCGATCAGATTGAACAGAACCTGCTCAAAAAGCACCGGATCGACCTTCAGCATCGGCAGATCGGAGGGAATGTCCAGAACGATCTCGTGCCTGACAACGATTTTCGCCGCGCGGGAAAGCGCTGTTCCGACCATATCGCCAACAAAATGCAATCCGTAATTCGGCTCCATCGCACCCGAACCGATCCTCGTCATATCGAGCAGGTTGGAGATGAAGCGGTTCAGCCGTTCGGATTCCTCGACGATGGTTAGAAGCAGTTCGGTGCGCGCCTCGGGCGGAATGTCGTCGGCGAAATCCTTCAGCGTTCCGGCGGACCCCAGAATGGCAGCGAGCGGCGTTTTCAGGTCGTGGGAGATGGAGGTCAAAAGCGCGGTGCGCAGCCGGTCGGTTTCCGCCGCAAGCCTTGCCCGATCGACATCCGAAACCAGCTGGATACGCTCGATGGCAAGTGCCGCCTGATCCGCCAGCGCATCGAAAAGCCGCTGCTGCTCAGGTGTGAAAAGCGGGCCAAGCCGGTCGTCGTCCAGCCCCACCACCCCGACGGCGCCGCTGCCGGTGCGTAGCGGCAGATAAAGGCGTTTGGCACCCGGGAGCGTATCGGCGCCCCGGCCTGCAGCCTTGTTGTGTTCCCAGGCCCAGTGTGCGGCCGCAATGTCCGCATCCACGAGCGTGTCATCAGGCGGATAGCCCGCCTTGACGGTGATCGAATTGTTTTCGGGCAGAAGCAGGACGACCCTGACTTTCAGCATCGACGCCATCTGGAACGCGGTTGCCCACAATACGTCATCCAGCGTGCCGGTAACCGCGAGTTTTTTGGAAAAAAGGTACAAATCTTCCGTGGTTCGCGCACGCATCCGTGCCGCTGCGGCCTGCCGCTGCACCGCCGCAGTCAGATTTGAGGCGACAAGCGCCACACCGAGATAGAACAGCAACGCCACGACGCTTTCGGGATCGCGGACAGTCAGGGTGTAGCGCGGTTCAAGAAAGAAAAAATTGAACGCAAAGGCACCAAGCAGGGAAGCATAGAGGCCAGGCCCCAGCCCTCCGCGCACGGCTGCTGCGAAAACCGCCATCAGGAACACCAGCGCCAGATTTTGAACATCAAGGGCTTGGTCAAGCACGATGCCGGCCACGATCGCCAGTCCGACAAACAGGGTGCTGTTGAGATAGGGCAGTATCGAAAACCGCGATTGAGCCGTTGCCGGCTTCACGCTCTGGACCGGCTTCTCCACGTTTTTGTCGCCGGAAATGACATGCACGCTGATATCGCCGGCATGATCTATCAGATCATGCGTCAGCGAACGCTGCAGGATTCTCTGCCACCACGACCTTCTGGGACGGCCGATGATGATGTGGGTGAAGTTATTGGCGTTGGCATAGGATATGATTTCGTGCGTCAGGTCGAGCGCCGGCAGGGTTACTGTCTCGCCGCCCAACTGTTGCGCGAGACGCATGGTGCTGGCCAGCCGATCCTTCTCCGCCTCCGACAATTGCTGAGAGCGAGGCGTGTCCAGATGCAGTGCCGTCCACGGCGCGCGCAGGCGATCGGCCTGCCTTCGGGCATAACGCACCAGACCGGGGCCGTTGCCGCCGTGGTCCAGACAGACCAGAACACGGTCTCCCGCAGCCCACGGCCCGGAGATGGCGTGCGACTGCATGTGGTTGAGCAACTGCTCGTCCACCCGCTGCGCGGTGCGCCGCAACGCAAGCTCGCGCAGTGCCGTCAGATTGCCGCGCGAAAAATAGTTCTCGATGGCGCGCCGCGCGGTGCGGGGCATATAGACCTTGCCGTCCTGCAGGCGCTTGATCAGATCGTCGGGGGTGATATCGATGATCTCAACATCGTCAGCGCGGTCAATGATGCTGTCCGGCACCGTTTCGCGCACGCGGATACGGGTGATCTGCGCCACCACATCGTTCAGGCTTTCCACATGCTGAATGTTCAGTGTCGTATAGACATCGATGCCCTGCGCGAGAATTTCCTGAACATCCATATAGCGCTTTGGATGCCGGCTGCCGGCCGCATTGGTGTGGGCCAGCTCATCGACCAGAACCAGCGCCGGTCGACGGGCGAGAATGGCGTCGAGATCCATCTCGTCCAGCGCCTGGCCGCGATAATCAATGTTCCGGCGCGCAATGATCTCGAAACCCTGCACAAGTGTTTCGGTTTCCTTGCGGCCATGCGTTTCCACGACGCCGATAATGGTATCGACACCATCCGCGAGTTTTGCCCGGCCGGACATCAGCATTTCATAGGTCTTGCCGACACCGGGTGCTGCGCCCAGAAAAATCTTCAGCCGCCCTCGCGCCTCGCGCCGGGCGTTTTCAAGCAACGCATCCGGCGATGGTCTGCTCGGCATATCACGATTATCGTCAGGCATTTAACCCACCAGTGGACAAGCTATGGCTTCCAAAGAAGCCATAGCCATTTCAGTTCATGAGCCGGCTGCGTCAAGAGCCATGTTGAGAGCCAGCACATTTACAACGGGCTCGCCCATGAAGCCCAATTCAGGCGCCTCCACATGGGCGTCGACGACGGCGCGCAGTGACGCTTCGTTCATGCCCCTTGCCTTGGCGACACGCGAGACCTGAAAATAGGCGGCCTCAGGCGACACATGCGGGTCAAGACCGCTGCCCGATGCCGTCACCAGATCAACGGGAACCTCGGCTGCCGAATTTTCGGATTTAGCAGCCTCGTAGTCCTGCTTCACCCGGTCGATAAGCTTTGCGCTCGTCGGTCCCAGGTTGGAGCCGGAAGACGACGCGGCACTGTAGCCGTCGCCGGCAGCCGACGGCCTGCCGTGGAAATATTTCTCGCCGGTGAAGGCCTGCCCGATCAATTGCGACCCGACAACGGTACCATTCTTCTCGATCAGACTGCCATTTGCCTGAAAGGGAAAGATAGCCTGTGCGAGGCCCGTCATTCCAAGAGGATAGGCAAGGCCGGTGATGGCGGTGGTGGCAAGGATCAGCACCAGTGCGGGACGTAGCTGTTTCAACATTTCCATACTCCTCAGGCGAGACCAAGCGCCGTAATGGCGAGGTCGATGGCCTTGATGCCGATGAAGGGCACGATGATGCCGCCCAGACCATAGATGACCAGATTGCGCGACAGCAGCGCGCCGGCCCCGATCGGGCGGTATTTGACGCCCTTCAGCGAGAGCGGGATGAGCGCGATGATGATGAGCGCGTTGAAGATGATGGCAGACAGGATCGCACTTTGCGGTGTCGAAAGACCCATTACATTCAGCACGCCAAGCTGCGGATAGAAGGCCAGGAACATCGCCGGGATGATGGCGAAATATTTGGCGATGTCGTTGGCGATGGAGAATGTGGTGAGCGCGCCGCGCGTCATCAGCAATTGCTTGCCGATTTCGACGATTTCGATGAGCTTGGTCGGATCGCTGTCGAGATCGACCATGTTGCCAGCCTCGCGCGCTGCGACCGTGCCGGTGTTCATGGCGACACCCACATCGGCCTGCGCCAGTGCGGGCGCGTCGTTCGTACCGTCACCGCACATGGCGACGAGCTTGCCCTTGGCCTGTTCCTCGCGGATAAGCTCCAGCTTGTTTTCCGGGGTCGCCTGGGCGAGGAAATCGTCCACCCCTGCTTCCGCCGCGATGGCAGCGGCCGTCATGGGATTGTCGCCGGTGATCATCACCGTGCGGATGCCCATACGGCGAAGTTCGGCGAAACGCTCGCGAATGCCGCCCTTGACGATATCCTTCAGCTGTACGACGCCGAGCAGCTTTCCATCGCGCACCACGGCAAGCGGCGTGCCGCCTGTCTTGGCTATCTCTTCCGCGATCGTGCGGATGTCGCGCGTTACATCCGTTTCGGTTTTAACGGCAAGCGCCGTATTGCCTTGTTGCGTAACACCGCCATCGACATAGGAAAGAACGGCATCGACAGCCCCCTTGCGAATGGAAGAGCCTTCGAAATCGACGCCGCTCATGCGGGTCTGGGCGGTGAAGGGCACGAAAGTGGCGTGCAGTTTCTGCATGTCGCGGGCACGGATGCCGTATTTTTCCTTGGCGAGAACGACGATGGAACGGCCTTCCGGCGTTTCGTCGGCAAGCGATGCAAGCTGCGCCGCATCGGCCAGTTCCTGTTCGGAAACACCGGTGACGGGGCGGAATTCGGTTGCCTGGCGGTTGCCGAGCGTGATCGTGCCGGTCTTGTCGAGCAGCAGCGTGTCGACGTCGCCGGCGGCTTCCACCGCGCGGCCGGACATGGCAAGCACGTTGAAACGCACCAGCCTGTCCATGCCGGCAATGCCGATCGCCGACAGGAGAGCGCCGATCGTCGTCGGGATGAGCGTCACGAACAGCGCCACCAGCACGATAATCGGAATGGAGCCACCGGCATAGGCCGCAAAGCTCGGAATGGTCGCGGTGGCCAGAACGAAGATCAGCGTCATGCCCGCAAGCAGAATGTTGAGCGCGATTTCGTTCGGCGTCTTCTGGCGCTCGGCGCCTTCGACGAGCGAAATCATCCGGTCGAGGAAGGTGGAGCCGGCAGCAGCGGTGATGCGAACCCTTATCCAGTCCGACAGCACCTGCGTACCACCGGTGACGGCCGAGCGGTCGCCGCCGGATTCGCGGATAACAGGGGCGGATTCGCCCGTTATTGCCGCTTCATTGACTGAGGCAACACCTTCGATGACTTCACCGTCGGACGGAATGATGTCGCCGGCCTCGACGAGAACGACATCGTTCACCTTGAGGCCAGCGCCGGCTACCATCGTGTATTGGCTGCGATCATCACCGGTCAGAAGCTTCGCCTGGGTTTCCGTGCGGGTTTTCCGCAGCGAATCCGCCTGCGCCTTGCCGCGCCCTTCGGCTACGGCCTCGGCGAAATTGGCGAAGAGAACGGTGAACCAAAGCCAGAGATTGATCTGGAAGGAAAAGCCGAGATTTGCGTTGCCGACGATAAGATCGCGAACGAACAGCACGGTTGTCAGCACCGATACCGTTGCCACGACGAACATGACCGGATTGCGCGCAAGCGTGCGCGGATTGAGCTTTTTGAATGCGTCGGCAATTGCCGGAACGAGAATGCGAGAATCAAGGATGCTCGCTTGTTTGGACTGGCTCATGAAGAGACTCCAGCGTTTGAAACAGGGCGACCGATGAGGGTCGATCAGCCCGTGAGAACTTCGAGAGCGCAGACGGCGGCGAACAGAGCCGCCATCATTGCAAGAATGAGATTGGATGCGCACCAGCCGCCCGGGCCGGCGCTCCCGCGAACAGGAGCGCCAGTGCGGACAGGAAGGGTGCGGTTACGTCGGGAAGTATCCTTCGTCATGGCACCACCTCAAAATACCTGGCCGGCGGCCATGACCAGATGTTCCACGACCGGACCAAGCGCCAGGGCCGGCAGGAAGGTGAGGCCACCGACGACCACGATCGTGCCGACGAGCAGACCGACGAAGAGCGGGCCGTCCGTGGGGAAGGTGCCGGCTGATGCCGGAACGGTCTTTTTGGTAACCAGCGACCCGGCAATCGCCAGCGCCGGAATGATCACCAGAAAACGTCCCATCAACATGCCAAAACCAAGCGTGATGTTGTACCAGGTCGTGTTGCCCGTGAGGCCGCCGAAGGCAGAGCCGTTATTGGCAGCAGCCGAGGTATAGGCATAGAGGATCTCGGAGAACCCGTGCGGTCCGGCTGTGCCGACCGACGCGACCGCCGAGGGCAGGATGGTGGCGGTAGCTGTGAAAACCAGCATGGCAAGCGGCAGGCAGAGAATGGCCAGAACCGCCATCTTCATCTCCTTGGCCTCTATCTTCTTGCCGAGATACTCCGGCGTGCGCCCGACCATCAGCCCCGCCACGAAAATGGCGATGATGATGAAGAGAAGAATGCCATAGAAACCCGCGCCAACGCCGCCGACGATTACCTCACCCAGTTGCATGTTGATGAGCGGAATGAGACCACCGAGCGCCGTGAAGCTGCCATGCATGGCGTTGACCGCACCGCAGGAGGCAGCGGTGGTGATGACCGCAAAGAGCGACGAGAGTGCCACGCCGAAGCGAGCTTCCTTGCCTTCCATGTTGCCGCCGGCAAGGCCGAAGCTGTGCATCAGCGGATTTCCGGCTGCTTCCGCCCAATAGGTCACTGCAACACCGGCGATGAACAGAACACCCATGGCAGCAAGGATTGCCCAGCCCTGACGGGTGTTGCCGACCATACGGCCGAAGACGTTCGTGAAGGCAGCACCGATCGCGAAGATCGACACCATCTGGATCATGTTGGAGATGGCATCAGGGTTTTCGAACGGATGCGCGGAATTGGCATTGAAGAAACCGCCGCCATTGGTGCCGAGCATCTTGATCGCCAGCTGCGACGCTACCGGGCCGACGGCGATCGTCTGCCGCGCGCCTTCAAGCGTCTGGGCGCCGACATAAGCGCCAAGCGTCTGCGGCACGCCGAGCCACACATAAACGAGGGTCAGCACGATACAGGCGGGCAGCAGGATGTAGAGCGTCGAGCGCACCATATCCACCCAGAAATTGCCGATGGCCTTGCCGGAAGCGCGCGCGAAGGCGCGGATGAGCCCGATTGCAATCGCCATGCCCGTCGCGGCAGAAACAAAGTTCTGCACGGTGAAACCAGCCATCTGGGTCAGATAGGACATGGTGCTTTCGCCACCATAGTTCTGCCAGTTGGTGTTGGTGACGAAGCTGACTGCCGTGTTGAAAGACAGTTCCGGCCCGACTGCTGCCATTCCTTCCGGATTATATGGCAACATACCCTGAAAGCGCATCAGGGCATAAAGCAGGGCAAAACCGAAGAGGTTGAAGAGGAGCATGGAAAATGCATAGGTCGTCCAGTGCTGTTCTTCGCGCTCGCTCGTCCCGGCAAGGGCATAAAGGCCGCGCTCGACGGGTGCGAGAACCGGCGAAAGCAGGGTGCGTTCGCCATTAAAGACTCGCGCCATATAGAAGCCGAGAGGCTTCACCAGCGCGACAACGATCCCGCAGAAAAGCAGGATCTGAAACCATCCATTGAGGGTCATGGTATTGAACTTTCAATAGCCGCCGCTTCCCGATCAGAAGCGTTCGGGGCGAATGAGAGCATAGGTGAGGTAGGCGGCGATAAAGACGGTGACGGCACCGCTCAAAACATAGTCGAATAACATCTCGACCTCCGCCTAAAGCCGGTCGCAGGCGCGCGTATAGGCAAAGCAGAGCGCGAAAAACACCGTGGCTGCACCGATCAGAATAACGTCCATCATCGATGGGACTCCTTTTTTAACCGAGGAGCCGGACAGGAAGAAAAGCGCCGTCATGTGGGACGTCGCTTTTCATTCTTTCTGGCTGGGAAGAAACACCATCCCTTCCCGCACAGAAGAATGCACCCGAACCGCATAAAGGTTCGAGACGGCCGCAGATGGAATAAAATAGGAATCCCATAGGAATTTCGATGCCCGCCAATGCGGGCATTGCAGCCGCTACTTAAGAGGGCGAGCCGTCTTTGAACGCGGAAACGATCTTTTCCGCCGGGCTGTTGGCGGCAATCAGCGCCGCAAGCAGTATACGCGCCTGTCCGGGGCGCAGCGTTGACGAATGGACGGCACCGGCCGCGACCAGATCGTGACCGCCGCCGCCGCCGCCGTAACTCGCCACCAGCAGTCCTTCCGGGACCCGGCTGGAGACGACGACGGGAACGCCTCGCTCGGCACAGCGCTTCACGGCCGCAGCGATGCCCGGATTGGCGTTGCCGGAGCCAAGTGCGGCAAGCACGATCCCATCCGCACCGGCCTGCAGGCTTGCCTCGATATGGGCGGCATCACAACCGGGATAAATGGCAACGATATCAACCCGCAGATCGGCGAGGGGCACAGCAAGCTCCAGCGCTGCGGCATGGGCCGCCGGCCCGCGCAGAGCGGAACGCATCCGCCGCATCCGCGCTCAGCTTATAAAGCCCCCATGCCGGCAGACATCTGTCACCGAAGGATAAAAGCACGCCGCGTTCGGCATTCGCCTGATCAAGCGCCGTTTCTATGGCCGCGGCCAGATTGGACGGCCCGTCCGCATTCGGATGGTCGGCCGTAAACTGTGCGCCGGTGAAAACAACCGGCTTGGTGATGGCATGCTGCACATGCACGAGCAGCGAGGATTCTTCCATCGCATCGGTTCCATGCAGAACGACGACACCGGTGACAGCGGGATCATTGAGCTCCACGCCTACCGCATCGCTGATGCGCTGCATGTCGGCCAATGTCAGGCTGGAGGAATCCTTCGCCATCAGATCGATCGGCTTCAGCCTCGCGTTGATTTGCGGAACCAGTGCAAGCAGGTCTTCACCCGAAAGGCTTGGTGTGCTGGCGCCATCGGCGCCGCGCCTGCTGGCGATGGTACCACCGGTGGCGATGACCGCCACCAATGGAGCTTCACCATGCCCGCTCAATGCGATGCTCCCGCGCCTGCACGTTCGCCGGCCAGACGGTGGATACGGTCGCGCAGCATATACCAGCCGATGACCAGCGCCGGGATGATGACCAGCAGCGAAGCGATGGTCCACGAGCCGACAGGGTAGTCAAAAGCCATCAGCACCAGCACGCCGAACAGGAAGACGAGCGTGAGAATGCCGGTGTAAGGCGCACCGAACATGCGGAAATCCGGGCGGGCCAGTTCGCCGCGCCGGGAAAGCTGCCACAGTTTGAGCTGGCAGAGCACGATGACGGCCCATGCGCAGATGATGCCGAGCGCCGACAGGTTGAGTGCAATTTCGAAGGCCGCAGCTGGCACGACAGCGTTCAGCGCCACACCGAGAACGGTGACGGCGGCGGTCACCGCAATACCGCCATAGGGCACGCCGGCCTTGTTCATCTTTGCCAGCGCTGCCGGCGCAGATCCAGAGACCGCCATCGAATGAAGAATACGGCCGGTAGAATAAAGCCCGGCATTGAGCGAGGACAGCACGGCGGTTAGCACCACAAGGTTCATGATCACATCCGCACCCTGAACACCGATGGAACCGAAGAAGGTAACGAAGGGGCTCTCGCCGGCCTTATAGGCGGTATAAGGCAGAAGCAGCGTGAACAGCAATACCGAGCCGACATAAAACACCACGAGGCGCAGCACCACGGCGCGGATGGCGCGGGGCATGACCTTGCGCGGGTCTTCGGTTTCCCCTGCCGCCGTGCCGATCAGTTCGATTGAGGCGTAAGCGAACACCACCCCCTGAATGATGACGAAGGCGGGAAGAATGCCGTTCGGGAAGAAGCCTCCATTGTCGGTGATAATGCTGAAGCCTGTCACATGCCCTTCAATGGGCGTGCCGAAGATGACGAAATAGACACCAACGACGAGGAAGATCGCAAGCGCCAGCACCTTGATCAGGCTGAACCAGAACTCAAGCTCGCCAAAAACCTTCACCGACAGCATGTTCATCGCCAGCACGACCAGAAGTGCCGTCAGCGCAAACACCCATTGGTCGATGCCTGCCAGCCAGGGGACGTAGTGTTTGAAGAAGTTCATGTAGAGCGCAACGGCGGTCACATCGGCCACGGAGGTCATTGCCCAGTTCAACCAATACATCCAGCCGGCGAAGAAAGCCATCTTCTCGCCATAGAACTCGCGGGCATAGGACACGAACGAGCCGGAACTCGGGCGATGCATGATAAGTTCGCCAAGTGCACGCAGCACCAGAAACGCAAAGAAGCCGCAAAGCGCATAAACGAACACCAGCGCCGGACCGGCCTGCGCCAGCCGTCCACCGGCGCCCAGGAACAGCCCGGTGCCAATTGCGCCACCGATGGCGATCATCTGGATCTGACGCGGTTTGAGTGCCTTGTGGTATCCGAGGTCTTCTTCCGTGAAGACCTCGCGTTCGGCAGGTGCCGTTTTTACAGATTTCATTGATATTTCTCCTCCCAATGAATTTGCTTTGCAGTCGGCGATACGCCGGAAATCAAAATTGGAACTGGCACGCTCGGCGCTGGATACAGCGCCAGCAAGCTCAATGCATCGCTGTAAAGCTGCATGACAGATTTTTGCCCTCATAATTGCAGAGAATGCCGTTCGTCAAGGGGATCGAAGCATTATTGACCTTCATACGGCGAAGGATTAAGGTCGAAAAATCTGTAAGACAGCTTTACAGATTTAGGTAACGCTTTGAGCTATTGGAGGAAAAAGTGGGCGTGACGCGCATGGAGCATGATTTGCTCGGAACGAAGGAAATTCCGGCAGATGTTTATTGGGGCGTGCACACGGCGCGCGCGGTGGAGAACTTTCAGATCACCGGCGTAACGATCGGCCACAACCCCTATCTCGTCAGGGGACTGGCCTATGTGAAGGAGGCCGCCGCCCTCGCCAATCACGAGCTTGGCTTGCTCGACCGGGAGCGGATGGAAGCAATCGTCAAGGCCTGCCGCGAAATTCGTGAGGGTGCGCTTCACGAGCAGTTCGTCGTGGATGAAATTCAGGGCGGTGCGGGCACTTCTACCAACATGAACGCCAACGAGGTCATTGCCAACCGGGCACTTGAACTGCTCGGCCACACCAAGGGCGATTATGCCCACCTTCACCCCAACGACCACGTCAATCTCAGTCAGTCGACCAACGACGCTTATCCAACGGCGGTCAATGTAGGAATGATCGAAGCGATCGACGATCTCGCGGCTTCGATGGGTGTGCTGAAAGACGCGTTCGATCGCAAGGCACAGGAGTTTTCCGGCTTCATCAAGCTGGGACGGACGCAATTGCAGGACGCCGTGCCGATGACGCTCGGTCAGGAGTTCCGCACTTTCGTGGTGATGCTGGGCGAGGATCAGGCCCGCCTCATCGAATCCGCAGCCCTGCTGCACGAGATCAATCTCGGCGCCACCGCCATCGGCACCGGGCTCAATGCACCGCGCGGTTATGCGGCGCTTGCCTGCCAGCATCTGGCGCGGTTGACCGGACGCCCGCTGGTGACGGCCGCCGACCTGATCGAAGCGACGCAGGACCCCGGCGCATTTGTGCATCTGTCCGGCGTGTTGAAACGTGTCGCCGTCAAACTGTCGAAAACCTGCAACGACCTTCGCCTGCTCTCTTCCGGTCCGCGCGCCGGCATCGGCGAAATCACCCTGCCCTCCGTTCAGGCGGGGTCCAGCATCATGCCGGGCAAGATCAATCCGGTCATTCCCGAAATGGTCAATCAGGTGGCTTATGCGGTAATCGGCAACGACATCACTATCACAATGGCCGCCGAAGCCGGGCAGCTTCAGCTGAACGCCTTCGAGCCGATCATGGTGCGTGCCCTTTCTCAGAGCATCAGCCAGCTAAGCGCCGCTTGCCGGACTTTGGCGGCACGTTGTGTCGATGGCATCGTCGCCAATCCCGCCATCATGGCACAGCGTGTGGAGGAATCGATCGGTCTTGCAACCGCGCTTAATCCGCTGATCGGATACTATGCAGCAACTGACGTCGCAAAGGAGGCGCTGGCCAGCGGCCGCACCGTGCCGCAGGTGGTTCTGGAGCGCGGCTATCTGACAGAGGCGCAACTTCAGCAGGCACTGAGCCCCCGCCACCTCGCCAACCTACCAGCGCTTACGGGTGTCGAGCCCGATCTTCTCCAATAATGGTCGTTACCACCTGCTTCACCTGACCCAGGTGAAGCTCCATCGCTTCGCGCGCATCGGGGGCTGAACCCCGCCGGATCGCCTCGACGATCCGGCGGTGCTCCAAATTCGATGCAACGCGCCGGCCAGCCATCAGGTTGACCATCTCGGACTGTTGGGAAAGAGCCTCGCGCGCATCGGCCACAACCTTGGCAAACAGTGCATTGGACGAGGCTTCCGCAATGGCGCAATGAAACTGCCCGTCCAGCAGCACCCACGGATGCGGCCTTTCCTCAGCCTCCATCCTGTCGCAGAGTTCGAGCAGAGTCTCTAGTTGGGCATCCGTGCGCCGCAGCGCCGCCCAACCGGCCGCCGGCACTTCGATGAAGGGGCGTGCCTCGATCAGATCACGGGCGGAATAGGCTCCGTAGCTCAATTCAGCAGGCGGTGTGGCGGTCATTACATAGGTGCCGCTACCCGTGCGCGTCTGCGTCAACCCCAGAGTCTGGAGAGATCGCAACGCCTCGCGCACGATCGGCCGGCTGACACCATATCTTTCCGCCAGATGGGCTTCGGAAGGCAGCCGGGTTCCGACCACGAGCTGACCAGAGGTGATGGCCGAACGGATATCTTCGAACACCACTTCTGCGGCATTCTTGCGATTGATCGGCTTTGCGTCCGCAAGCCAATCCGACAACCCGCCCATCCTTAAACCCTCCGGCACCCTTGGTCTGTCAACGACGCAGAAGCAAACGCTTATCTATTGAAGGACAGCGCCGCTCCCGCAGCTAAGCCGATCTTCCTAACACTATCTGCGCCGAAGGAACAACGATGGCGGGCATATTTGCAGAATTTAAGCGGGATAGTGGCTTTGCCGGCGCCACACCCTCGCGATCACGAGGGTGTGGCTGTTTCGCAGGAAATTACGTCTTGATTTCCTGAACTTCCTGTTTGTCATCCTCGCGCGGAATGCGGAACCACGCGACATAGAGTGCCGGAAGGAACAGCAGCGTGAGCGCCGTGCCAACCACGATGCCGCCCATCATGGCATAGGCCATCGGACCCCAGAATATCTCCCGAGATATGGGGATGAGGGCAAGTGTTGCCGCCGCAGCCGTCAGCATGATCGGTCGCATGCGATGCTCGGTCGCCTCGATGACGGCGCGCCAGGCCGAGACCCCCTCGCTTCTGAGATGTTCGATCTGAACGACGAGAATGACCGAGTTTCGGATCAGAATACCGATCAGTGCCAATATGCCGAGAATGGCGACGAAACCCATTGGCGCGTTGGAGAGCAGCAGCGCTGCCACCACGCCGATCAGCGCCGTCGGGGCAACGGCAAAGACAAGAAACAGCCGGCTGAAGCTCTGCAACTGAACCATAAGGATCGTTGCCATCGCAAACAGCATCAGAGGCACCACGGCGACGATTGGCGCCTGCGAATCCGCGCTGGATTCCACCGAGCCACCTATTTCCACCTTGTACCCCACGGGGAGCGACTTTTCGAAAGCCTCCAGTTTCGGCTTCAACTGCTCCACGATCGTCGCCGGCTGCGTCGGGCCGATGATGGCGGCCTTGACCGTGACTGTCGGAATTCTGTCGCGACGCCAGATGGTCGGCTGTTCCAGCTCGTAGCGGAAATTGGCGATTGCCGACAGCGGCACGGCCTTGCCGTTCGTGGCTGGCAATTGCAGGTTCTGCAATGTTTCGATGGAGCCGCGCTCCGCCAGCTGCGCACGCGCCACCACATTGACGAGGTAGATATCATCCCTGACCTGCGTCACGGTGGAACCCTCGACAATGCTGTTCATGGCATTGGCGATGTCTTCCGAAGAGACACCGAGCTGGCGGGCCTTGTCCTGCAAAACGTCGACCTTGACCACCCGCGTCGGCTCATTCCAGTCCATGACCATGTTGGACAGCAGCCGATGTTCGCCGACGATGCCCGCCAGCTGCTGGCCGAGTTCGCGGACACGCTGGATATCCGGGCCGCTCAAGCGATATTGCACCGGCTTTCCGACCGGAGGGCCGATGTCGAGCAATTTCACGAAGGCGTCGGTGCCGGTAAACGTCCGGTTCAGATAGTCCTGCAACTCAGCGCGCACCTTGTCGCGCACATCAAGCCCCTTGGTGACGATGATCGTCTGGCCGAAGGTGACATCAGGCGTCTGCACGTCAAAGGAGAGGATGAAACGTGGTGCGCCTTCACCGACATAGGTCGTCCAGTGGTCGATATCAGGGTTTTTCGCCAGCGCTTCCTGCTCGAACTGTGCCATCTGCCGGTTGGTTTCAGCAATCGAGCTGTTTTGTGGCAGGTTCCAGTCCACGATCAGTTCCACACGGTCGGAGGCCGGGAAGAACTGCTGCTGCACGAGGCTCATGCCGCCAACGGAAAGGGCAAACAACGCAACCGTGAGGATGATCGTAACCCAACGAAAGCGCAGCGCCCGGGCTAGAAGCCAGGAAAAGCCAGAGGCAAAACGGCCCTTCTTCTCATGGTGCGATTTCATCGTCTTGGGCAACATCGCCACGCCAAGCAGTGGCGTGAACACAACCGCGACAATCCACGACACGATCAGCGAAACGGCGATCACTACGAACAGGGTGAATGTGAACTCACCCGCCGCGCTGTTGTTGAGGCCGACGGGAATGAAGCCGGCAACGGTGACCAGCGTACCGGTCAGCATCGGGAATGCGGTCGAAGTATAAACATAGGTCGCCGCTTTTCTGAGATCGTCGCCGACCTCGAGGCGTGCGACCATCATCTCGACAGCAATCATAGCATCGTCGACGAGAAGCCCGAGCGCGATGATAAGCGCGCCGAGAGAGATGCGTTGCAGCGAAATACCGGTATATTCCATGTAGACGAAGGTGATCGCCAGCACGAGCGGTATGGAGACCGCAACCACCATGCCCGCCCGCAATCCGAGGCTGATGAAGCTGATGACGAGAACGATTGCGATCGCCTCGAACAGCGCCGAAGTGAAGCCGGAGACCGCCTCATCGACCACGGCCGGCTGATCAGACACGCGATGCACATCGACGCCAACAGGCAGGTCCGCCACGATACGCTTCATCTGTGCATCCAGCTCCTCGCCGAAATGCACGAGGTTCGCACCGGTTTTCATGCCTATGGCAAGGCCGATGGCCGGTTGCCCGTTAAAGCGGAACAGCGAAGACGGCGGATCGACATAACCGCGCCGGATCGTCGCCACTTCCGTCAGCGGGAAGAACCGGTTGTTGACGCGCAGATTGATGGCGCGAAGACTGTCTTCCGAGGTGAACTGGCCGCTGACACGCAGCGCAACACGTTCAGGCCCGGCATTGACGAAACCGGACTGGGTGACAGCATTCTGGGCTTGCAGCGTCTTGATGATCGATTGCTGATCGATGCCCAGCGCTGCGATCTGCCGCGTGGAAAACTCCAGATAGATCGCCTCGTCCTGCGCGCCGATGACATCAACCTTGCCGATATTATCGACAGTCAGAACCTTGGCACGCGCGTCCTCCACCAGATCGCGCAATTGCCGCTGGCTGAGACCATCACTGGTGAAGGCGTAGATATTGCCATAAACATCGCCGAAACGGTCGTTGAAGAACGGTCCGACAACGCCCGAGGGGAAGTCGCCCTTGATGTCGCCGATCATGTTGCGCACGCGCACCCAGGTGGGTTCGACATTCTTGGCTTTGGTTTCCGGCACGAGTTCCACGAAAATCGTCGTCTTGCCAGCCACTGTCTGGCTGCGCAGATAGTCGAGATTGTCGAGTTCCTCGAGCTTCTTCTCGATCCTGTCGGTCACCTGCCGGGCCACTTCCTCCGCGGAAGCGCCGGGCCATTGCGCGCTAATCACCATTGTCTTGATGGTGAAATTCGGATCTTCCTCACGTCCGAGGTTGAGATAGGAGAAAACACCGGCAAGAACGAAGACCAGCATGAAGTACCAGACGAGCGAACGGTGTTCGAGCGCCCAGTCGGAAAGATTGAATTTCTTCACTGATGGACCTCCTGATCGATCCTGATGGCTTGACCATCCTTAAGCTTGTGAACGCCGGCGCTGGCGACACGTTCGCCGGGCTTGACGCCGCCGGTGATGCGCACACTGCCGCCTTCAGCGGGCTCGCCCTCTATTGTGACCGGGCGCAAGGTGACCGTGGCCGTATCGGTATTGACGATCCAGACACTCCAACCGCCTTCGGTTTTCAGCAGGGCCGACGAGGGGAGCATGATCTGCGATTCGGATGCGGCAATTGCCGAGGCCGTGACGACCGAGCCGAGCCGGAATGTCGGCGGCGCATCCTGAAGGCTGATTTTCGTGCGGCGCGTGCGTGTCGCGGTTTCGGCTTCTGGGGCAATCTCACGCACCACGCCGGTGGTGCGTATCTTTGGGTCCAGTTGCAAGGCGATATCGAAGGTCGATCCAATCTCCAGTCGCTGCGCCGCAAATTGCGGAACATCGACCACAACATCCCGCACTTCCGGGCGGGCAATGGTCACGACCGTCTGTCCGGCAGAGACGACCTGGCCAATTTCACCGGATGTCGCAGTCACCACGCCGTCAAATTCCGCGTGCAGCTGCGTATAGCCCAGTTGCTCCTCGGCCTTATCAAGATTTGCACGGGCTTTGGCGACGGCGGCATTGGCCGTTCGCGTGGCCTGCTCGGCCTCTTCAAGTGCTGCTTCCGTGCCGCTGCGGGCCTCGGCCAGCACGCGCTGACGCTGCTCGGTCGTCACCGCATTGGCCAGTTGCGCTTCGGCATTGGACAGATCGGATTGGGCGCTCTTTACCGAAAGCTCCAGCGCGAGCGGATCGATCGAGGCCACCACATCGCCTTTCTTGACCAGATCGGCCACATCGACATTACGGGCAATGATCCGGCCGAGAACACGAAAGCCGAGATCGGTCTGAATTCTCGATTCCACCGTGCCGGTCAGCCGCAGCGCATCGGCGCGCGTCTCCCCAACGACGACGGAGAGCACAGGGCGCGGCGCCTCAGCGGGCGCTTCCTGCTTTTCCTGGCAGGACGAGACCGCAATCGCCGGAAGCAGCAAAAACAAGCTTCTGTTTATCCTGAACATTATTGTGCCTGCCCCTTTTCATAGGCGACCTTTTCACCGGTGCGGAGAAATTTGGTCCCGCTGGTCACGACGAGATCGCCGGGAAGAAGTCCTTCCGCCACGACGAATTGACCCGTCTCATAGTCGGAGACCTCAACCCGGCGCATGGCGATTTCCGAGGACTGCGCATCGACCACCCAAACGGCGGGAAGGCCGTTCTGCGATGCCATTGCCGACCAGGGAAGCTCAATCGCCTCCACCTGCTTGAAGCGGAAATGACCCGATACCGGCGCTCCGAGCGGCATGGTCATATCGCCGTTCAGGCCAACCTTGACCCGGATCGTCCCATTGTCGGGATCGATCGTCGGGGAAATCTCCCGCACCGGTCCCTCGACAGCGCGGGCGGGATCCGACAGGAGGCTGACATTGACGAGATTGTCGATATCGCGCTCGAGGAACAGGGATTCGTAGACATCAAATACCGCATCGCGCGGCCCGTCATGCGCCAGCGTGAAAACGAGCTGAGCGGCCTGCGCCACCTGGCCGACCTCGACATTGCGCGCGGTGATCACACCATCCGCATCGGCCCTGAGTTCGGTGTAGGAAAGTGCATCGCGCGCCGTATCCAGCTGCGCCTGCGCCGATCTGACAGCGCCTTGCGTCGTAAGCAGGGTTTCCTGCGCCTTGTCGACCGCGGAGCGCGAAGTCACCTGCGTCTTGAAAAGACTTTGCTGGCGATCGAATGCCAGCTGCGCCTGCGTCATCTGCGCTTCAGCAGATTGCAGGTTGGCCACCGCAACGTCGATATCCGCCTTCTGCTCTTCCGGGTCGATGCGAGCAAGCAATTGCCCGGCCTTTACCGGCGTACCCACATCCACCAGCCGCTCGGTGATCTTGCCGCTCACCCGAAAGGAAAGGTCCGTCTGGACCCGTGCCCTTACTTCACCGGTGATGACGCTGCCACGGCCGACGGGCTTTTTCGCTGCCGCAACCACATCGACGACACGCAACGGCTTTTCAGCAGGCGGCTCTTCGTTGCTGCAGGACGACAGGGCGAAAATGCCGCCGACCGCCATTGCTAAAAGAATGCTTTTCATGGTGACCTCTTGATCTTCGCCTCACCCTATAATATTTGACTGACTGAATAGTCAATGAAATTCTTGTGTCGCCGATCGGGAACCGTCCGGACGTCAAACCGGGCTCCCCGAATGATCATTCCGACTTTCCCCAGCGCGTCCTCTAGGACGCATCTGGGGATGTGCTGACATATTGAACCACGCACCACGTCTTGTAAAAATCGATTCCGGTTTTTACGCCGGTGCTGTAGGCAAACACCTGTCATTTCCGCCGATTGTGACGGGTAAAAAGGCAAGTGCCGAAAGAATACGTAGGGATCCGGGGTTATGGCAAAAGCAAAACTGACACGAGCAGAACAGAAGATACAACGTCCGTTGGAAATTCTCGACGCCGCATTCGAGGAATTCACCAAGAGAGGATTTACGGCCACGCGGGTGGAGGACATTGCCGAGCGGGTGGGAGTGACGAAAGGCACGGTCTACGTCTATTTCGAAACCAAGGAGGCTCTTTTCGAGGCGATGATAAGGCATGCCTCGGCACCTTTTCAGGAGGCATTCAAGGCCTATGCACGCACGTCCGATGATCCCGTCGAGGAGCTTCGGATGCTTCTCGAATTCCTGTTCGACGCCCTCGTCGACAATAGAAAGATGCGGGAACTGTTTCGCTTCATCGTTGCGGAAGGAGCAAAATTCCCCGATCTCATCGACCAGCACCATGACGTGGTGATGGCGCCGGTATTCGAGCGGATCAATACGATCCTCGAAGAGGGCGTGGCGAAAAAAAGGTTTAGAGCCAACCCCACCGAACTCGCCAAGGTCGTCATGTCGCCCATAGTCGGAACATTGGTTTTCAGGCTGATTTTCGACGATCGGCGCAGTCTGGACAAGCAGGTCGTTCTGAAGATTCATCTCGAACTGATCATGCGCGGGCTGCTGGCATAAGCGGCATTCTCCTGCCAGTCGACGACCCCTGATGTGCGATCTGATACATCGCAAGAAACCTTACATGTCGGGCGCGATACAGCCACAATGCTGCGGTAAGGGTATGTTGCCTCGAGCATATTGCTCGTATTTGAACGAGTAATTGCCATCCTGTTGCCGAGACCCGCTCACCACTCCAACTTTTCAGCGATTTTAGTTGCCGAGTCGAGCTATGCTCCTGCGCGTGAGGGCCTATGCCGATTAAATTCTAGTATCCTTCAATCAATTTGAGTTCACCCTGCCCCTCTGTGCAAACAGCGCCGGTACGGTTAGACAGAACAGGTTCCAGCCGCGCAGAGTTGTGCGAGATCCTCGCCGAGCAGATCGACTTAATTAACCGTTTCAGATTTCAGGAGCGAGCTTACAGCTCGAACATTTATGAACAAAACAGTGAATGCCCGCGCCGAGCAGAGCACGGAACCGCCGCGGCAACGCGTGTTGGCTCGAGATCGGGCTATTCCAGAAAACGACCGCCAGCGCGGTGAACACTTTTTTCGAAATGCAGGGGACCAGAAGGATTGCTATCGACCATGACCGCGACGTTAACAGCCCAATTACCTGGCGGCGCGAGTGAAAAGGCCCTGCTTAAAATACTTTCGAATTACCGCAAACCCCGGACGGGCCGCAGCCTGTACGAACTTGCTGTGACGCTTGTTCCCTTCGTATTCCTTTGGGCAGCAGCGTCGGTATCGATTCATTTTGGTTACTGGCTTGGCCTGCTTCTGGTGATCCCCGCAGCCGGATTCCTGTTGAGGCTCTTCATACTGCAACACGATTGCGGACACGGCTCTTTTTTCGGGCGCCGTCGATGGGATGACTGGACGGGTCGCGCAATCGGTATCCTGACGCTGACGCCCTACGACTATTGGCGCCGCGCGCATGCGGAACACCATGCGTCAGCCGGCAATCTCGATGAGCGAGGGGTTGGCGACATTACAACTCTGACCGTGACCGAATATCGTGCGCTCTCCCCGCGCGGAAAACTCGGTTATCGCTTGTACAGGCATCCGCTGGTGATGTTCGGCATCGGTCCTGCTTTCCTGTTTCTGTTCAAACAAAGGCTACCGTTTGGCATGATGCGGTCTGGAGCGTTGCCCTGGATTTCGACAATGGCAACAAATGCCGGTGTGGCCGTATTGGCTATTCTTCTTATCTGGGCGATAGGGCTCGTGCCTTTTCTGTTGGTTCATCTGCCGATAGTGCTGCTCGCCGGGTCAGCAGGTGTCTGGCTGTTTTATGTCCAGCACCAGTTTGAAGAAACCCACTGGTCCAAGCCTCCGGAATGGACTTTTCCCCATGCGGCGATGCATGGCGCCTCGTATTACGATCTGCCGGGTCCGCTGCGTTGGATCACCGGCAATATCGGCATGCACCATGTCCACCATTTGTCGAGCAAGGTGCCTTTTTACAGGTTGCCAGAGATTCTGCACGACTACCCGGAGCTTGCGAAACTTGGTCGCATCAGCCTTCGCGACAGCCTGGGCTGCGTAAAGCTCATTCTGTGGGACGAATCTACAAAACGGCTGATTTCGCTACGTGAGGCAGAAAAGCAACCGCGATAGATGAGAGCTGGAACGACGCAACACCCCTTGAGCCGGTGCGTGAGGCGGCCAACAGGTCTGGTCCAAGAAGCCCCGTGGATCTCTAACCCATGGTCACACCACCGCTTGAGGTATCATTCCGCTGAATGCAGAACCGACCCCAATGAGACGTGGCCAACAGTGTAGGTTTGCATTGTTTCAGTAACGGCCGGCACTGTCGGCCAGAGGTTGAACTGTAGCAGCAGCCATTTTGTTGGATCGAAGGCGGCTATGGCCGCGAGCGCGCCGGCCCCGATTGCTGAACGCGCGTCCGCGGTCGCCGTATCGCGCAGCTTGGCCAGATCAGAATGGGGCGCTATGGACCGAATCTCCCGTGTGGCATATCGCGAGGCTGTAAGATCAGGTACGTGGTCGGCGTGCCAGGCCAGCCATGTCTGCACCGATGGCCAGCCGAAGTCCCGTGTCAGAACCGCAAAACCTGGACCGGACAGGAAGCTGTCTATCCCTTCTGGCTCATCCCAAAGATAGAACGGCGCGTAGAGGTTTTCAGCACTTGTGAAGCCGGCATCCTGCTTTCTCGCCGAAAGATAGGCCTTGAAACGCAGGCGTGGAAAGCAATCGAGCAGCGGCCCCTTCTCCCTTATGCGCCGGTCTATGATCGCCATGTCGTAGTCGGCAGGCAGCGTGAAGCTGTATTGCATGGCGATCATGACGTGCTCTCCCCTTGTTTGACAGGTTCCATCCAGTGGACGGCAGTTCCACTCCTCACCGGCTGGACGCTGAGATAGCTGAAGGGACAGGACGGCGCGGCGCCGTGCCAATGGGATTCGTCGGGCGCAAACCACACCGCATCTCCGGGACGGACTTCACACGGATCGTCACCCTTGCGTTGAACGAGACCGATGCCATCTAGCACGAAGAGAAGCTGCCCGCGCGGATGACTGTGCCAATGGGTCACGACCCCCGGCGGCACAAAAGCGCGCATTGCCGTCATCTCGCCATCGATCCGGCTCGATAACAGCATCTGGACGAGGAAGGCTCCGCTGGAGATACCCTCAGGTGCCGCAACTATTCCGTCACCGGCTCGACGCACGCTCATGGTGGATGGACAGGCCGGTTGCATCTCGAAAAAATCGGTCATCGGCTACCCTCGTCCGCCGGTGTGCCTGCTGAAACACCTGATGCAAAGGACCAGTCATCAAACGTCGAATTGACGATGGCGACCATCACATCCTCCGGCCTCACACCGGGCGACGCCGCCAGGTTTTCGACAAGCCTCGCATAGAAGCGCGCCTTGGTTTCCGGCGATCGCGTCTTGCCCGTGGTGATATGAAAGAAAATGAAATCATCCGACCGAGGGCCGCCGCGATATATTCGGTCGAAGATCAGTTCGCCCGGTTGGTGCTGGTGGATTGCAGCGAAGCGGTCGTTTTCCGGAACGTCAAAGCAGTCGACAAGCGCGCGGTCGAGACTGCCGGAAACCGCCTTGAGATAGTCGGCGGACTTGCCCGCAAGCAGAGATATTCGGGTGAAAGGCATGGATGCGCTCCGTTCAAGAGGATTGACAGCCACACTATGAAACGACATCATCATCCTGAAAATCAAATTATTCAGGACATTATGTCCTGATTTTAAGGACATTTACTTTGCGCCTTACCCATCTGGATCTGGACGCGCTCCGCAGTTTCGTGATTGGCATCGAGACCGGGTCGTTCGCGCAGGCCGCAGACAGACTTGGGCGTTCGACCTCTGCGGTCAGCGCCCAACTCAAGAAGCTGGAGGACCAGGCCGAAACCGCTCTGGTGCGCAAATCCGGCCGGGGGCTGGCGCTGACCGAGAGCGGCGAAGTGCTGCTGTCCTATGCCCGGCGTTTATTGAGCCTGAATGACGAGGCGATCAGCGCCGTTCGCGGGCCGGAACTCGCAGGCTGGATCCGCCTCGGGATTCAGGAGGATTTCGGAGAAACTGTGTTGCCGCAGGTGCTGGGCCGGTTCGCACGCGCCCATCCACGGGTTCGGATCGAAGGGCGCATCGCTCGCAATAGTGAGTTGCGGGAGAAGGTCGAGTCCGGCCATCTTGACCTCGCCTTGGCCTGGAACGACGACACCGCTTCGCCAGCGGAAACGGTTGCATCCATGCCACTGTGCTGGCTGGGCGCGGCGGAAACAGAAACTGTCTGGCAGACCGGCGGGAAAGAGCCGCTGCCACTTGCAGTCTTGGAAGCGCCGTGCCTTTTGCGTAGCATTGCCTGCAACCACCTTGATCAACAACGTATCGCCTGGCGCATTGCATTCGTCAGCCCGAGCCTCGGCGGGTTGTGGGCTGCGACAGCCGCAGGCCTTGGCATCGCACTTCGCACACCGTTTGGCCGGCCGCCTGCCGTACGGGTTCTTGATCCACTCACCGACGGTTTGCCGCAACTCCCGTCGCTGGGGCTCAGCCTTCTTCGCTCCGGAAAAGACGAAAATCCAATCAGTGCCCATCTCGCCACGATCATCCGCCAAGCCTTGCAGGAAACGCTGCCGGAAGCATGGATAGTGCGACCGTAATCGCTGAAACTGCATAAGCTTCCGCCAAGATCACAGGCACGGCAAAGCTGCAGGGGAATCGCGGCCTCGTTAAGGTTTGCGCTCGATTTACCAAAATTCCGCATAATATCTTTCATTATCAGAATAAACATGATTATCTGCGGAAATGGATTCAACAGACCGCAAAATCATCAGTCTTCTTGCAGAAGACGCCCGCCGCTCTCTGGCCGATATCGGAAATGTCGTGGAGCTTTCCGCTTCGGCCGTGAACGAACGCATCCGACGCCTGACGGCCAGCGGGGCGATCCGTCGCATCACCGTTGATGCCGATCCATCCGCATTCGATTTGCCCGTGATCGCCTTCGTGTGGATCGCGTTGGCGCCGGATGCGGACGAGGCCGCGTTTCGTGTCTATGCGGCGTCGCAGTCCGCTATTGCGGAATGTCACCATGTGACCGGGCAGTGGTCCTACCTCGTCAAAGTTCACGTCGGGTCGCTGGCGGAGATCGAAACCTTTCTGGCGACAATGAAACAGAACGGGTTCCTTGCCCGTACCGAGACGATCATCGCCCTGTCGTCTGTCGTGTCGGGGCCATTTATGCCGAAGGGAAGCGTGGACTGATGGAACTAATGCTCGTTTTGAAAAGCGTTGTGCTGGGCCTTGCGGTCGCAGCCCCGCTCGGCCCCATCGGCGCCCTCTGCATCAACCGGACCCTTGAGCGCGGGTTCTGGGCAGGGGTGGCAGGTGGCCTTGGGACTGCTCTGGCGGATGCCGTCTATGCCAGCCTCGCAGCGCTCGGCTTTTCCGCTTTCGCGGCGACCCTTGCGACAATCGATACGCCGCTCAAAATCGTCGGCGGCCTTTTCATGCTGTGGCTCGGCTGGAAAAGCCTGAGGCCCAAACCTCTGGCAGAAGCGGCCAAGGTTGGAGCGCGCGATCTGCTCGGCACCATCACCGCGACCTTTTTCCTGACGATCACCAACCCCATGACGATTCTGTCCTTTGCAGCAATTTTCGCGGGTCTCGGCCTCGCTGACGCATCGGGAGCGACGAGCGCGTTTTTTGTGGTCGCGGGCGTTTTTCTAGGGTCTTTATTGTGGTGGTTCCTGTTGAGCGGCGGCGTTGCATTGGCCCGGCAGCGCCTTCCCGCGACCTTTGCCCGCTGGGTTTCCCGCCTGTCCGGAGTGATCCTTGTCTTATTCGGGCTTTTTGCCCTCTGTTCACTTGTCTGGGGCATGCTGGCTCATTGAAATGCAACGGTTTTGTCTGCGGCTCCAAGTTCTGAGAGACTGGAACCGACAGGCGCAACACAACGAACAGCCTCTCACTCGAAGTCCATGGACTGGCCATTCGAATGGTGCTGAATCGCGAGGGCGATTATAAAGAAGCTTGGCTGCCAACCTCGGCCCTCGGGTCTTAGGCAACGCCGCCGATGCAGATATATTTGAGCTCGGTATATTCTTCGATGCCGTGGTGCGACCCTTCCCTACCGAGGCCGGACATCTTGACGCCGCCAAACGGTGCCTCGGCGGTGGAAATCGCCCCTGTGTTGACACCGACCATGCCGTATTCGAGCGCCTCGGCAACCCGGAAAACGCGCGAAAGATCACGCGCATAAAAATAGGAGGCGAGACCGAAATCGGTATTGTTGGCCTGCGCGATCACGTCCGCCTCATCTTCGAAACGGAAAAGCGGCGCGAGCGGCCCGAAGGTTTCCTCACGCGCCACCTGCATGCCGGCATCGACATTGCGCAGGATCGTCGGTTCGAAGAAATTTCCGCCAAGCGCATGCCTCTTCCCACCGGCGGCGATCTCGGCGCCTTTCGAAAGCGCATCGGCAATATGGGCTTCCACCTTGGCGACCGCGTTTCCGTCGATGAGGGGACCGAGAGCGCTTGCCTCATCCAGCCCGTTACCTACCTTCAACTGTGAAACAGCCTGCGCGAATTTGTCAGCGAAGGCATCATAAACGTTGCTCTGCACGTAAAAGCGGTTGGCGCAGACGCACGTTTGACCATTGTTGCGGAATTTGGCAATCAGCGCTCCCTCCACGGCCGCATCGAGATCGGCGTCGTCGAAGACGATGAAGGGCGCATTGCCGCCAAGTTCCAGTCCCAGTTTCTTGATGGTCGGCGCGCATTGCCGGTAGAGATGTTCTCCCGTGCGCGTTGAGCCGGTAAATGTCAAAAGCCGGATATCCGGACTTGCCGTCAGCACCCCGCCGATTTCCGCTGCAGGCCCGGTCAGAATGCTGAAAAGTTCAACTGGCAGGCCGGCACGCTCGGCGAGGATGGCAAGCGCGATTGCCGAAAACGGGGTTTGCGGCGCGGGTTTCAGCACCACCGCGCAGCCAGCTGCCAGCGCCGGGGCGACCTTGCGGGTGATCATGGCATTGGGGAAGTTCCAAGGCGTGATGGCCGCGACGACACCAACCGGCTGGCGAAGAACGATAATGCGCTTGTCTGCCTGATGGCCGGGTAACGTCTCGCCATTGATGCGGCGCGCCTCTTCGGCAAACCATTCAATGAAGCTTGCTCCATAAGCGATCTCGCCTTTGGCCTCGGCAAGCGGCTTTCCCTGCTCCAGTGTCAGGATCATGCCAAGATCGTCGCGGTTTTCCATGACGAGCCGGAACCAGTGTTTCAGGATGTTCGCGCGCTCACCTGCGACGTGGTTTGCCCAGGCCTTCTGCGCAATCACGGCTGCTGCAACAGCTTCCTCTGCTTCCGCGGTACCAAGTTCGGGAACCCGTCCGATGATCTCCCCCGTAGCCGGATTGCGGATCGTCGTCGTCTCGCGGCCATCGCAATCGAGCCAACGGCCGGCCACGGGCACCTTCTCGCCGAAGAGCGTGGGATCATTCAGATGCATATTCCGACCCTCAACAGAAAACCTGCGCCGACGCGGGATCGAAGGCCAGATGCACGAGATCTCCACGGCTGAGGCCCGAAATCGCCTCATGGCCAAATGGCAGGCGCACGGCAAAGGGCTCTCCCGAACCTGTATGGGCGACGACATGGACGTTGTTGCCAAGGAAGGTGATATCGCTGACGGTGGCCTGAAAACCGGCGGAAGAGCCGGGCCTGTTGCGGCTGAGCTGTAAACGCTCCGGACGCAGCATCAGCGCCGCCTTTTTTCCCGGCGCAGCTTCGCCATGAACCGGAATATGGTCAAAGACGATATTCTGCCCGAGCGAAACCGTCGCCTTGCCGCCCGAGGCGGCGAGGAGATCGCAGGCGATGAAGTCGCTGTCACCGATGAATTCGGCCACGAAGCGGGTGGTGGGGTGAGCGTAAAGCTCCGGCCCCGTACCGATCTGGTCAATCACGCCTTTTGAAAACACCGCGATCCGGTCGGAAAGACGCAAGGCCTCTTCCTGATCGTGGGTGACGTAAAGGATCGTCACTTCCGTCTGCTGGTGGATGCGACGGATTTCGAACTGGATTTCTTCTCTGAGCTTCTTGTCGAGCGCCGAGAGCGGCTCGTCCATCAGAAGAACCGGCGGATCATAAGCGAGCGCTCTCGCCAAGGCCACGCGCTGCTGCTGGCCGCCCGACATCTGCGCAGGCCTTCTGTCCTCGAAACCTTCGAGACGAACGAGCCTCAGCATCTCCTTCACCTTCGCATCGATTTCCGCCTTGCTCTTGCGGCGCACTTTCAGCGGAAAGGCGATATTCTCGCCAACAGACAGATGCGGAAACAGCGTGTAACGCTGGAAGACCATGCCGATATTGCGCTTGTGCGACGGCGTGGAGAGCAGGCTTTCGCCGTTCAGCAGGATGTCGCCCGCCGTCGGCTGTTCGAAACCGGCCAAAATGTAGAGCGTTGTGCTCTTACCCGAACCGGATGGTCCGAGAAACGTCATGAACTCGCCCGGCTGCACCTCGAGATTGACGTCCTGAACGGCGACGACCGGTCCGTATTGCTTGGCGATGCCACGAATTTGCAGGAGCGGTTTGGTCATGTTTTCAGTCCTTTTCGCACAGCCGCGACAAGCAGCATGAGAATGATGGTCACCGCGATGAGAAGCGTCGATGCAGCGGCGATCACTGGCGTCAGATCCTGCCGCAGCGTCGCCCAGATTTTCACCGGCAGCGTCTGCAACGTTGGACTTGCCATGAAGATCGCCAGCACCACCTCATCCCAGGAAGTGAGGAAAGAAAAGATCGCGGCTGAGAACAGGCCGTGGCTGATGGCCGGCAAGGTGATGCGGATTTTCGCCTGCAGCGGGCTCGCGCCGCATAGCACCGCAGCGTCTTCGATCGATTTGTCGAAACCCTCGAGCGCGCTGGTCAACGCCAGAATGGAGAAAGGCAGCGCCACGACAAGATGGGCAATGACAAAGCCCGTGGTGGTGCCCGCAAGGCCGAGCTTCAGGAAAAAAGCATAAAGCGCCACCGCCAGCACCACGACAGGCAGGATCATCGGCGTCATGAACAAAGCCCGCAGGCCCTCGCGCCCGATGAAACGTCCCCGCACCAGGCCGAAGGAGGCCACGAGGCCGATCAACAACGACAGGACTGTGACCATCACGGCGATGCGCAGGCTTGTCCAGGCAGCATCCAGCCACCTCGGATCGGCAAAGAAATCCGCATACCATTTCAGCGTCCAGCCGGGCGGCGGAAAGATCAGCCATTGCGACGAGCCGAAGGACAAAGCGGCGATGAAGACAATCGGCAGGATAAGGAATGCCGCTGTCAGCACGGTGATGAAAAGGAGCAGCCACTTCCATGCGCCAAGGCTGTTGTAATTCAAAAGCATGTCAGCGCCCCCCTGCCCCGGCCGCGCCGAAGAATTTCAGCTGGATTGCGTAAAGCGTCAGCGTCACCACCAGAAGCACCAGCGCCGCTGCGCCGCCCATGCCCCAGTTGACGAGAGACTGCACAAATTGCGCGATAAGCTCGGCCAGCATCATGTTTGCCGTGCCGCCCAGCAGCGCCGGGGTGACGAAATAGCCAAGCGACATGACGAACACCATCAGCGCGCCGGAGATCATACCCGGAGCGGCAAGTGGAATGAGAACGCGGGTCAGCGCCTGAAAGCGGGTTGCCCCGCACAGCGCCGCCGCCTGGAGAATGGCCGGATCGATCTTGCGGATGACGCCATAGAGCGGAATGATGATGAATGGCAGCATGATATAGGTCATGCCGATCGTGACGCCGGTCAGGTTGTTGACCAGTGCAAGCGGCTTGTCGATGATGCCAAGGCCCATCAGCGTCTTGTTGACGACACCCGTCCGCTGCAACAGCACCATCCAGGCATAGGTGCGTGCCAGAAGGTTGGTCCACATGGACAGAAGCAAAATTGCGAAAACGACGGAGGCAAGCCGCGACGGCATGATGGCAAGCGCCCACGCGACAGGAAAACCGATGACCAGCGTCACGAGCGTGACCAGCGCCGAGACCGCGAATGTATTGAAGAAAATCTTCAGGTAGGTGGAGCTGCCCAGCAATGCGGCGTAATTGCCAAAGCCCAGCACCGGCTCGGTAACGCTGCGCGACAGCAGGATGATAACCGGCACGACGAAGAACAGGGCAAGCAGAACGAATGCCGGCAGGGTGGCGGCAAAATTGCCGGGCCGGAAGGGCATCCGCACCTTCGTCTTCGGGCTTTCTGTTTCATCGGTAAGCGAGACCATGCCCCAAACCTCCCCGGAGGTGAAAATTTGCGCGGGCGCTTTTGGCTGCCCGCGCCGTTGCCTTACTTGGCCTGCCAGGCGTACCAGCGCTCACCGATCTCGTCGCGATGTTGCGCCCAGTAGTTCATGTCGGCATTGACCTGGCTCGCCGTCTGCTGGTCAGGCAGGGTCTTTGCCGTTTCCGGATCCATCAGCTTTGCGGATTCGACGTTGACCGGGGCATAACCCGTGGCAGACGCCATATCCGCCTGCGCCTGCGCGGAGGTCGCAAGAGCGATGAACTTCATCGCCGCGTCCTTGTTCTTCGTTCCCTTGGGAACGACGAGGGAATCCGCTGCCGTAATGTTCTGCTCCCAGGAGGTCTCCACCTTCACACCGCTTTTCTCAAGCGCCGTCATGCGGCCGTTCCAGACACTGCCGAAGGGTGCCTCCGCAGAAGCGATCAACTGCTGCGATTGCGCACCGCCAGACCACCAGATGATATCGGATTTGATTGTATCCAGCTTCTTGAAGGCGCGATCGAGATCGAGCGGGTATAGCTTGTCGGCGGCAACACCATCGGCCAGCAGGGCTGCTTCGATCACACCCGGTGCGGACCATTTGTAAAAGGTGCGCTTGCCGGGAAACTTTGCCGTATCGAAAAGGTCGGCCCAGCTCTTGGGGCAGGCGGCCACGGCATCAACATTGCAGCCGATGACGAAGGAATAATAGAAGCTTCCGACGGAGTAGTCCGTGACGAAACGGGGGTCGAGCTTCGTTTTGTCGATGACGGCGAAATCAAGCTTCTCCAGCAGGCCCTTCGGCCCGGCCTGCGCGGCGTAGTCGCCCTCCACGTCGACCACATCCCATGTCACGCCGTTCGCCTCGACCATGGCTTTCAGCTTGCCATAGTCCGTCGGGCCATCCTGAAGCACGTTAATGCCGGTCGCCACCATGAATTTTTCGGCCCAGGCCGCCTTCTGCGCGTCCTGCGTGGTTCCTCCCCAGCTGGAAAAAACCAGATCATTCGCCTGTGCGGATGCGCCCAGGGCGAAAATTGCTGCGCATGTCATCAATACCAGTTTCGATCTCATGTTCCCTTACTCCGTTTTAGAGCTTGTTGTTGGCATGCACTTCGCGGCCGGCAGATTCACTTCAGCGGTGAAAAAGGCGCCGGCTTCATGATCTTGTTTTCGGCGACGTCGATGAGGTCGCGGATCTTCGGCAGGAAAGACAACCAGCGTGGATCGGCCAGGAGCCGCGCGCGCCGTTCTTCGCGGTCATCCAGGCTGGAAAAGGCCCAGATGTGGACAATTTCATTGATCGGCCCGATCTCGGAAAAGAAGTAACCCACCAGCTCGCCCAGATGGCTTTTCTGGATTTCGATGCCTTCCTCCTCGACAACCCTAAGGTAGGCCGGAATGGCGCCGTTCTTCAGCCGGTAGGTGCGGATTTCGTAAAACATCGCGTCACCGCATCACGAATGGATCGGGGATCGGGTCATCCGAGGTTCTAAGCCATATGGTCTTCGTGCGCGTGTAATCGAGCGCTGCCGCAAGCCCGCCTTCGCGACCATCACCGGAAAGACCGAAACCGCCGAAAGGCGCAATCGGTGAGACGGCGCGATAGGTGTTCACCCAAACGACGCCGGCGCGGATCGCCTTCATCAGCCGATGGGCGCGCGTCAGGTTCTGCGTGAAGACGCCCGAGGCGAGGCCATAGACCGTGTCATTGGCCAACGCGATCGCTTCCGCCTCGGTTTCGAAGGAAACAACAGAAAGAACCGGGCCGAAGAACTCCTTTTCCATGGACGGCGAACGAATACCGTCGCAATCGAGAATGGTCGGAGGGTAGAAGTAACCAGCGCCATCCACCGCCACGCCGCCCGTTAGCAGCTTCGCACCGGCTTTTTCGGAAGCAGAGACCAGAGAGACGATATGCTTGCGCTGCCGCTCGGTCGCGAGCGGCCCCACTTCCGTTGCCATGTCCAGCGGCGAGCCGATGCGGATCGCCTCGGCCTTCGCCTTCAAAATTCCGAGGAAGCGATCCTTCACGCTTTTCTCGACAATCAGCCGTGATCCGGCAACACAGCTCTGACCGGTCGCCGCGAAAATTCCCGCGACCTGCGCATTGGCGGCGCTTTCGAGATCGGCGTCGGCAAACACGAGGATCGGTGATTTGCCGCCGAGTTCGAGCGACGTGGAGGCAAGATTTTCGGCCGAGTTGCGAACGATGTGACGCGCCGTTTCCGGCCCGCCGGTAAAGGCGATATGGGCCACCTTCGGGTGTGTGGTGAGTGCCGTGCCGCAGGACGCACCGAAACCAGTGACTATATTGACGACGCCGGCAGGAAAACCAGCCTCCTGCACCAGCCGGGCGAACTCCAGAAGCGGCGCCGGTCCGTCTTCCGAGGCCTTGATGACGATTGTGCAGCCGGCAGCGAGCGCCGGGCCGATTTTAACGGCTGCCAGAAAAAGCTGGCTGTTCCACGGGACGATCGCGGCCACCACACCCACGGGTTCGCGCCGCAGCCAGACATCCATGTCCGGCTTGTCGATCGGCAGGTAAGCACCCTCGATCTTGTCAGACAAGCCCGCATAATAGCGGTAATAGTCCGCGACATAGGCAATCTGCGCCGAGGTCTCGCGGATGATCTTGCCGGTGTCACGGGTTTCGAGCTCGGCAAGCGTCTTTGCATTTTCGGCAACCAGATCGGCAAGCCGGTAGAGCAGCTTGCCGCGTTGCGTCGCCGTCAGTTTCGACCAGGCCGCATCCTGATAAAGCGCCCGATGCGCGGCCTCGACGGCCCGACCGATATCCGCTTCGCGGCTTTCCGGCATTTCTGCCCAAGGTTCACCGGTTGCCGGGTCGAGGCTCGAAAAGCTCGCCTCGCCATCCTCGAAGCGCCCGTCGATGTAACATTGGAAACGGCGCATCATCTTACTCCTTGAAAGCCGGCATGACATCGGAAAGGAAGCGTTCCAGCGAGGCCTTCTTGCGCTCGAAGCTCATGCCGGTATCGATCCAGAAGGAATATTCGTCGTAGCCCATGGCCTCGTAGGCCTTAAGCCGGGTAATGACTTCATCGGCATCGCCGACAACATTGTTCTTGCGCATGACATCACCGGAAAGCATGGCGTTTGCGGCGATCTCCTCCGGCGCAATACGCTCGATCAGCCCCTGATGAACGGGCTTTTCGTTTTTGAACCATGCAAAGAAGTAGTTGTAATAGACGCTCATCTCATGGGCCGCCTGGGCAATATCGGCTTCATCGGAACCGACATAGGTGTGGCGCAGCAGCATGATTTTCGGCCGCTGTTTATCTGGATTTTTCGCGCAGGCATCGTTGAAGCGGCCCATCAGGGTTTCCACCTCGTCATCGCCTTGCCAGAGCGGCGTCACCTGAACATTGCAATCATTGGCGACAGCGAATTCATGCGAATTCGGATCACGCGCCGCCACCCAGATGGGCGGAAAGGGCTGCTGCAGCGGCTTGGGAGCCGAGGTGGTGGCCGGAAACTTGAAGAATTCGCCGTCGTGGGTGTAGTCACCCGCCCAAACCCCTTTGACAGCCGGAATAAGCTCGCGCATCCGCTGGCCCGCGCCCCAGGCGTCGAGGCCTGGAAGCAGCCGCTCATATTCGAACGAATAGGCGCCACGCGCGATGCCGATATCAAGACGGCCATCACAGATCAGATCCGTCATCGCCGCTTCTCCGGCAAGCTTGATCGGGTGCCAGAAAGGCGCGATCACCGTTCCCGTACCCAGGCGTGCCGTCTTCGTACGCCGCGCCAAATCGGCGATCGTTACAAAGGGGTTGGGCGCTATGGTGAAATCCATGCCATGATGTTCGCCGGTCCAGATGGCATGCATGCCACCACGATCGGCAATTTCGCAGAGCGTCACGCACTCCTCGTAGAGCGTCTTGTGGTCCTGGGAGGCGTCCAGCCGCTCCATGTGAACGAAGAGGGAGAATTTCATGGGTTTGGCCCCTTCATGGAGATGGGATGAACCTTGCCGGCGGTCTCGTTCCCGACATAGACACCGAAATTGCCGATCGAGCTTTCCAGCACGAAACGATTGACGATATCCGCCGTCGCGCCGGAGTCGAATTTTGCCGAAGCCAGCGCGCCGGGCAACAGAAAACGGCCCTCGCGCGGCGCTTCATCGCCATCGGCAAGCGCGTGATAGACGACGTGTTGGCGCCCATCCGTCTTGTTCTCATAAACCGAGTAGAGAAATCCCGTTTTGACGGAGAGACCCGTCAGGTCTTCGAGACGTGATGTCAGCGCCGCGACCGGATCGCCGCTTGCCACGACACAGCCGGGAAGCGACAGCACGTCGTCGCCAACGAGGTAAATCTCACCGCGCCGTTCCAGAACGGCGCCCACGACGATATCGCCCTCTGCCGCTGCCGATACCGCCTTTGCAGCCAGCATCGGCGTGAAATAGCCGCCGCGCGCATAACCGAGACCGTTCAGGCCGCTATTGTCGAAAGCCTCGATACGGCCGAGCAGAATGACATGATCGCCGGCCTCGATAACCTCCTGCATCGAACATTCGAACCAAGCCGCGACGTCTGCAAAGACCGGCGAGCCCTTAGGCGCATCCGACCAGCTGGCGGTGGCGAAACGATCTTCGACCGGCCGGGCGAAGGTGTTTGAGAGGTCCTTCTGGCTTTCCGACAGAATATTGACAGCGAAGTTTTTGGTGCCGGTCATCGTCGCGAAATTGCGCGAGCTGCGGGCAAGGCAGATCAGCAGCAACGGCGGATCGAGCGAAACCGAGGTGAAGGAGTTGGCAGTAAAACCGATGGGCTTTCCTGCATCGCCCCGTGTGGTCACGATCGTTACTCCCGTTACGAAAGCGCCGAATGCATCGCGCAAAGCACGCGGATCAAGGGTTGCAACAGTCATTGCGGCTCCTCCTCTAAAGCCAGCCATTCGGCCATCATTGCATTGACAGTTTCAGGTGCGGTCAGATTGACCATATGCCGGTGCGCCTCAACGACACGGGCGTAACCGCGCGGTGTGATCGCCGCCATCTGCTCGGCCATCAAAGGCGTCGAATTGGGGTCATCCGAACCCGTCAGGAAAAGAGCCGGGCAGATGACCGAGGGCCACCGATCCGCATAGGTCTCGTCCCCGCCCGCAAATGCGGTATAGGCAATCGCGTAACCTTCGGGATCGACCATTTCCAGCCAGCCCCGCGTCAACTCCCGCGCCTGCTGGCTCTTTGGATCGTCGCCGAACCAGCGTAACAACGGGCCTTCCTTGTCCACGCCGGTAGTCCGGATGGCAGCCGCGCGTGCGAGAACCGCAGCCTTCGCGGCCGGATCACGGCGGTAAACGCCGTTCAGATAACCGACGCGCGCAATTTGATCTCCAAAGGTTGCAGCGGCACCGCCGGAAATCAGCGCACCCATGGAATGCCCGGCCACATTGGCACGCGCGATCCGCATATCGTCAAGAAACCGGCCGAACCAGCCGACAAAATCCTTGAGCGTGCTGCCCGCTGGCAGACGTTCACTGCCGCCATGCCCCGGCATATCTACCGCGATGACACGGTGCGTCTTTGAAAAGATTTCGATCTGCGGCTTCCAGGCTTCCAGCCGCATTCCCACGCCGTGGATGAGGATCAGGTCTTCACCGACGCCTGCCTCGAAATAGGCCGCCCCGCCCTCGGTCACCTTGCGAGGGAGCGCGGCAGCACCTGCCTTTGCAGCATTGACCCGTGACGTGGTGGCGGCCTCCTGCATTTGCATCACCCTCAAACGCCGGCCGGGTTGGCGACATCCTGACCGAGATCCTTCAGATCCTGATACCGGTCGCCGATGCGATGATGAGGCCTGCCGCCGACTGAAGCACCGAGCGCGACGACGATCTCGTCAGCAGCCGGAGCATCGGGAACGGAGGTCTGGATAGTCAGGTAGTGCGAACGGCGGCCTTCATCGTTCTTGTCCATCAACGGGATCATGATCGGCGCATTGCCGGGACCACGCGTATTGCAGAAGGCCAGATAGGACTTGGCACCCACAGCCTGACGATAGTGATTGCCGAAACGCAGCGTGTGAATGAGCGCGGAGGCATGTTCGATCTCACCATCCAGCCCGACGACGGCTGCCTTGCCATAGGCCTCCACCGCTTCGCCGGAACCCACGGCATCAAGGATCATCTTCGTCAGCAGTTCGCCCAGCACCGGCGCCCCGGCGTGGATTTCCGGTTTGAGATCATCCACGAAGCCTTTTCCAGCCCAGGGATTTTTCACGACCGCGATGGCGGTGAACAGCTTCAAAGGTGTCGCTGCGGCCTTGCCTCCTTCAATCAACGTTGTTTCGACCTGCAACAGGGTCTTACGGATCTGGATGGGCATAGGCGTTCTCTCCGATGAATATAATGTCTTATGGTATGCCATAATATGCAAGTGTCAAGTGGCGGAAATCTGTGGCTTGAAGTTGCGAAAAATGGCAATTCTTACAGGATGTTATGGCTCAAGGCCCTTCCATGCGGCCGTCAAAGGCCAGTTCGTAAAGGCGCGTCATTTCAGCTGTCGTCGGAACCCGTGGGTTATTTGCCGGCGTGCCGGAGGCGAGGCCTTGCCGCACCATTTCCGGCAAAAGATCGAGATAGCGGGTTTTGTCGATACCGAATTCCTGCGGTGTCGGCACCTTCAGCCGCCTGTTCAGGCCGATGAAAGCCTCCACCAGCTTTGCGCCTGCAATCTGGTCGCTGTCCGTCGAACTTGCGCAACCAAGTGCGCGGGCAGCGGCGGCATACTGCGGTAGAGCGGAATTCAACGAAAATTGTGTGACCAACGGCAGCACCATCGCATTCGACATGCCGTGCGGAACGTGGAAAAAGGCACCGACCGGCCGGCTGAGGCCGTGGATCAACGCTGTGGATGTGTTGGAAACGGCAAGACCCGCATGCGTCGCCCCGAGCATCATCGCTTCGCGTGCTTCCCGGTTCTGCGGGTCGTTCGCCACTTTTTCGAGATTTGCCCCGATCAGTTTCAGCGCGGACAGCGCCAACGCCTCGGAATGGGCATTACCGTTGCGGTTGACCAGCGCTTCCAGCGCATGGGTCAGCGCATCTATGCCGGTATCGACCGTGACGCGGTAAGGGCAGGTCAGCGTCAGCTCGTAATCGATGATGGCCGCAACGGGCAAAGCGGCAGTGCCGAGGATGAGCATTTTTTCGCTGGCAGCCGTGTCCGTCACGACGGCGGCGCGCGTTACTTCCGATCCGGTTCCTGCGGTTGTGGGTATGGCAATTACCGGCATGACGGCAAAATCCACGATCCTTGGAACTTTCAGCGCCCGCAGCTCTTCGCCACTGGTTGCAACGATGGCGCCTGCCTTAGCCGTATCCATGGCGCTGCCGCCGCCGAGTGCGACGAGACCATCATGGCCGCCCCCGGAAACGCGTTTCACCAGGGTGGCGATGGATATATCCGTTGGATCTTCTACGACATCCGCAAAAATGGCGGCATCGATGCCCTCGCCGCCAAGCGCCTGCAAAAGCGCATCCGCATGGCCGAGTTTCTGCATGACGGGATCGCAGACGAGCAGAGGGCGCTTCACCCCCAGAGATTTCAGCAGCGAAGGCAATCGTAAACGGCTGCCACCGCCAATGAGCATTTCGCGGGGCATCAGGACACGGTTTATCATTGCGGTTCTCCGCCACTATCTTTCTGCGTTGTTCGGAACGGCCGAAGGCACACGATCTGAAGCGGGATTTCGTCATCCCGCTCCGGTCACCGTGGCCTCAATGCGCCAGGATTTTCGACAGGAACGAGCGTGCGCGATCCGTCTTCGGATTGGTGAAGAAGCTGTCACCCTCGCCGATCTCGACGATCTCGCCGCCATCCATGAAGACGATGCGGTCCGCCACCTTGCGGGCAAAACCCATTTCGTGCGTCACCACCATCATCGTCATGCCTTCCTGCGCAAGCGAGACCATGACGTCGAGCACCTCGTTGATCATTTCCGGATCAAGCGCCGATGTCGGCTCGTCAAAAAGCATGGCGACCGGATCCATCGCCAGCGCACGGGCGATTGCGACGCGCTGCTGCTGACCGCCGGAAAGTTGGCCGGGATATTTCTTCGCATGCGCGGTAAGCCCCACCCGCTCCAGAAGGGCGTTGGCTTTGACCAGCGCCTCCGCAGGGGAGCGGCCGAGAACCTTCTCCTGCCCGATGCACAGATTTTCGAGGATCGTCATATGCGGGAAGAGTTCGAAATGCTGGAACACCATGCCCACTTTGGAGCGCAGCTTCGGCATATCGGTCTTGGGGTTGGTCACCTCAACCCCGTTGACGGTGATGATGCCATTGCCGATCGTCTCCAGCGCATTGACGCATTTGATCAGCGTCGACTTGCCCGAACCGGACGGCCCGCAGATCACGACGACTTCGCCCTTGGCGACATTCAGACTGCAATTGGTCAGAACCTGAAAGGTCGGGCCGTACCATTTGTTGACGGATTGAAGTTCGATCATGCTGGTTGCTTGAGACATCGGACTTCTCCCTAGTGTACGTCAGCCGACATGGGGCCGTAGGCCTTGCCGAACCGTTTTTCGATACGGCGCTGGATGAGTTCCCAGGCGGTCGTCATGGCGAGGTAATAAAGGGCCGCAACCATGAAGAGCTCCAGAACGAGAAACTTTTCCTGGATAAGAACCTGCGTGCGGCGCAGCAGCTCCTCCATGGAAATGATGGAGGCGATCGACGTTGTCTTCAGCACGCCATTGACGGAATTGCCAAGCGGCGGAATGATGATGCGGAAGGCCTGCGGCGCAACGATGTAACGCATCACCTGCGCCTCGGTCATGCCGATGGCGCGCGCCGCATTGATCTGGCCTTTCGGAACCGCGGCGATACCTGCCCGGACGATTTCCGACAGATAAGCTGCTTCGCAGAGCGACAGGCCGATCAGGGTGGACTGCAGAACGGTCAGCTTGATGCCGAGCTGCGGCAGGCCGGTATAGATGATGATGAGCTGCACCAGCAGCGGCGTGCCGCGAAATATCCAGGTGTAGAAATAGGCCGGTCCGGAGAGGAACCGGTATTTCGACATGCGCATCACCGCAATGACGAAACCCAGCGCAAGACCCGCCGTCATGGCAAAAATCGTGAGGCCGAGCGTCACCATCGCCCCCTCGAAAAGATAATAATTCGTCAGGTATTCGAAGAAACCTTCCCAGTTCCAACCCTTCACGTCTTTCTCCAATTCATGCGGGAATGGTCGCGGCGAGAACTTTCCCGCCGCGCTGACAGTTCAGATAGAGGAGATTTCAGCCTTCCGGACCAAGAACGGCGAGATCGCCGGGCGCGATGCTCACGCCATAACCACCCATCAGCTTTCCAAGCGAACCATCGGCCTTCATCTCCTTCAGAGCAGCAGAGACGGCACTGGCGACGTCCTTGCTTCCAAAGGAAAGCGAACCGGGCGTGGGGTACATGCCGGAAAGTGCGTGCGTGAACTCGCCGCGATCCTGGTATTGCTTAGCGACAGGATCGATGGAGACCGCCGCCTGAACCTGGCCTGCCCGCAGCGCCTGATAGACGGTCGCGTAATTGTCGAACAGGTTTATGGTCATCGGCGCAAGACCGCGTTTCTTGAAGTCCTCGTTCAATTCCTTGATCTTGCGCTCGGCATAACCACCGATATCGGTGCTGACGGCCTTGCCGGCCAGATCGTCCACCTTGGTGATGGGCTCGGATGCACCGACGGCCGTTGAAATGCTTATGGCAAGATTTTCATAGGGTATCATGAACAGAATCTTGCGACGCTCTGCCGTCACGAACAGGCCGGCATTGATCATGTCCCAGCGGCCGCCCTGCAGGCCCGGCACCATGGTGGCATATTCCGTGCTGATATATTCGGGCTTCAGGCAGAGGCGCTTGGCGATTTCATAACCCAGCTCGATACGAAGGCCTTTGAGCACACCCTGTTGGTCGGCATAGGCCATGGGCGGCAATGTCGGGCTGGTCGCCATCACGAGATGGCCGGGCTTGATGAGGTGATCGTTGGATATTTTCGGCGTGCAGTCCTGTGCAACGGCCGCACCGGCAAGAAGACTAAAGACAAAGCCCGCCAGAGAGGTTTTGGCGCGCACGGCTATGCATTTCCGGGAAATCGGATTCCAGTTCATATTAAGCTCCGCTCTTTATATTATTTATTATGGCATACCATCACACCAAACGGATTGCCCTGTCAATAAGCGGTTATTTGTTTTTCTAAATTATTGTAAAACAACAAGAAAATCAAAAAACCGAATGCTTGCGGCCGCCAGCTTGGCAACCGCAAGACAAACAGAACGGAGCGCCAAAAAACGTCAATCAGCCGTTTTTTGCGCGGTGAGAACGGCTTCGGCGATAGCGCATGCGCTGGTAACGTGATCAAGAGCGGCTTTGTAAGCGGCGTCTCCGTCACCTTTCCGGATCGCATCGACGATCTTTTTCATCTGCGCCGGACCTTCGGTATCGCGGCTTTTCGTCTTGATCGTCATGGAGCGAAGATGGTTGATCCGTACCGTCAGCAAATTGACGACGCCCCAGGCGACATGCCGGTCGATCTTGCTGAACAGCGTATGATAAAAAGACGAGGTATGCGCGAGAACACCGGGCATATCCTTGGCAACGTAACTTTCGCGAATATGCTCGAGTGAAGCCTCAAGCGCCTCGACAATGGCGGGATCGCGACGCTCCGCACAAAGGCGCGCCGCCATTCCCTCCAGCGCACCGCGGATTTCGTAAATCTGCTTGGCCTCGGCGAGATCGAGCAGCGCAACCATCGGCCCCTTGTTCGGCAAATTCGCCACCAGCCCCTCGGACTCCAGATGCCGCAGGACTTCGCGCACGATGGTGCGGGAAACGCCCAGCTGGGCGCAGAGATCGCGCTCCACGAGGCGGTCTCCCGGACGGAAGTAACCGTTCACGATGGCGTCGCGCACCTTGTCGAGCGCAAGTTCCCTCAGCGTCTTGGTCGGACGCTCAACGCGAATGGCAGTTCCCTGCAAAGCACCGGTCATGGTATCACCTCGTTTGGCACATCCCGCTTCCGCCCGCCGGGCGTGAAAACAGGTTCTGGCTCTTTATATTATGGCGTACCAACTTATTTAGCCGCGCACCATATTTATGGCAACAGCGCGCGACCAGCTTGTCGCAATGGCACGTCACCCCATGCGTTCCGATGCATAGCTGCCCGGGCTTGGCGGGAAGACCACGGTACGGTTACCGTTGATGAAAGTACGGTGGTGGATATGGGCGTGAATGGCGCGTGCCAGAACCTGCGCCTCGACATCCCGGCCGAGCGAAACATAATCCTCCGCGCTCTGGGCATGGGTAATACGCACAATATCCTGCTCGATGATCGGACCTTCGTCGAGATCGGCGGTGACATAGTGGGCCGTTGCACCGATCAGCTTCACGCCGCGCTGATAGGCCTGCTTGTAAGGGTTGGCGCCCTTGAAGGACGGCAGGAAAGAATGGTGGATGTTGATGATCTTCCCCGACATCGTCTCGCACATCCGGTCGGAAAGCACCTGCATATAACGCGCAAGCACGATCAGTTCGGTTCCGGTGCTTTCGGCAATATCCATGATCCGGGCTTCAGCCTGCGGCTTGTTTTCCTTCGTCACCGGAATGTGGTGGAAGGGAATATCATGATTGACCACCACTTTCTGGTAATCGAAATGGTTGGAGACGACGCCGACAATATCGATCGGCAAGGCCCCGATGCGCCAACGGTAAAGCAGATCGTTCAGGCAATGGCCGAAGCGCGAGACCATCAGCAGGACCTTCATCCGCTCGGACTGGTCATGGAGCGCCACTTCCATGCCGAATTTCTGCGAGATCGGCATCAGTCCGGTCATCAACTCGTCACGCTTTGCTCCCTCTTCGGAAATGAAGCCCACGCGCATGAAAAAACGGCCCGTACCGAGATCATCGAACTGTGAACTATCGACGATGTTGCAGCCTTTTTCAGCGAGAAAGCCTGAAAGGGCAGCGACGATGCCTCGGGTGGACTTGCAGGTTACGGTCAGGACGAAGTTCGTCATCCGGCACTCTCTCTGTCATCGATATTGGAAAAACCCCGCGCTGTCTGACGAGCGCGGGGAAAAGCCGCGAAGGCGGCGGGGAAACCCGAACTCAAACGTCGAGCGTTGTCTGGTGCTCCCAGGCGGTGAATTGCGCGCAATAAGCGTTCCACTCGCCCTGCTTGAGCTTCAGATAGGCCTTTGAGAACTCCATGCCCAATGCCTGCTGCAGTTCCTCGTCCTTCTCGTATTCGCGCAGCGCATCGAGAAGATTGAGCGGGAGTTTAGGCGCATTCGTCACGGTATGACCTTCGCGATACATGTCTATATCGTGATGCGGACCGGGATCGGCCTGTGAGCGGACACCCGAGAGACCGGCCGCAATGATGATGGCCTGCAGCAGATAGGGGTTCACGGCGCCATCCGGCAGACGCAGTTCGAAACGCCCCGGCCCTGGCACGCGTACCATGTGGGTGCGGTTGTTCCCGGTCCAGGTCACCGTGTTCGGTGCCCAGGTCGCGCCCGAGATGGTCCGCGGCGCGTTGATGCGCTTGTAGGAATTAACCGTCGGATTGGTGACGGCCGCAAGAGCGGAGGCATGTTTCATGATGCCGCCCAGAAACGTCTTGCCCTTTGCGGAGAGCCCGAAAGGCATTGCCTTGTCGGCAAAAGCGTTGACCTTGCCGTCCAGATCCCAGACCGAAATATGAGCGTGGCAGCCGTTGCCGGTCAGCCCCTTGAAAGGTTTCGGCATGAATGTCGCGCGCAGCCCGTGCTTTTCGGCAACCGACTTGACCATGAACTTGAAGAAGGAATGTTTATCCGCCGTCTGGAGCGCATCGTCATATTCCCAGTTCATCTCGAACTGGCCGTTCGCGTCCTCATGGTCGTTCTGGTAAGGTTTCCAGCCCAACTCCAACATGTAGTCGCATATTTCCGCGATCACATCGTAACGACGCATCACTGCCTGCTGGTCGTAGCAGGGCTTTTCCGCCGTGTCGTACTCATCGGAGATTTTCGCGCCGTCCGGCGAAATCAGGAAAAATTCCGGTTCCACGCCGGTTTTGACCCGCAGCCCTTGCCCGGCCGCTTCCGCGATGAGCTTTTTCAAAACGACGCGCGGCGCCTGTTCCACAGGCTGGTCTTCCATGACGCAATCGGCAGCAACCCAGGCCACATCCTTTTTCCAGGGAAGCTGGATGACAGAGGAGGCGTCCGGCACTGCGAAGAGATCGGGATGGGCGGGTGTCAGATCGAACCATGTGGCGAAACCGGCAAATCCGGCGCCGCCCTTCTGCATATCGGCAATCGCTTCTGCAGGAACCAGCTTGGCGCGCTGGCCACCGAAGAGATCGGTATAGCTGATCATGAAATATTTGATGCCTTTCTCGGCAGCAAACTTGGAGAGGTCCAGTGTCACGTCATTCCCCTTTTTTTGAATATCAGACACTTCATCGAAAAAGACGGCCACATCCTCCCAAATGCGCCCGTCCATTGTGTTTTTTAAAAGCTGCCTTTACCCGGGAACCAGTTTGTTCCCGCCAGCGGAACCTGCGCCATTGCCGCAGCCTCCATGGTCAGAGCCACCAGATCTTCCGGCTCCAGATTGTGGAGATGGTTTTTGCCGCAGGCGCGCGCGATGGTCTGGGCTTCGAGCGTCATGACCTTCAGATAGTTGGCGAGGCGGCGACCGGCGGCGATTGGATCAAGACGTGCGGCAAGTTCCGGGTCCTGCGTGGTGATGCCCGCGGGGTCTTTGCCCTCGTGCCAGTCATCGTAAGCGCCGGCCGTGGTGCCGAGCTTCTGGTATTCGTCTTCCCATTTCGGGTCGTTATCGCCCAGCGCCACCAGCGCCGCCGTTCCGATGGCAACCGCATCGGCACCAAGCGCCAGAGCCTTGGCGACATCCGCACCTGAGCGAATGCCACCGGACACGACCAATTGCACCTTGCGATGCATGCCGAGATCCTGAAGCGCCTGTACTGCGGGGCGAATACAGGCAAGCGTGGGCATGCCGACATTTTCGATGAAGACGTCCTGCGTGGCCGCCGTGCCGCCCTGCATGCCATCAAGCACCACCACATCGGCACCGGCCTTCACTGCAAGTGCGGTGTCGTAATAGGGGCGCGCGCCACCAACCTTGATGTAGATCGGTTTTTCCCAATCGGTGATTTCGCGCAGTTCAAGGATCTTGATTTCCAGATCGTCGGGGCCGGTCCAATCAGGATGACGGCAGGCGGAACGTTGGTCGATGCCCTTCGGCAAATTGCGCATATTGGCGACGCGATCGGAAATCTTCTGGCCAAGCAGCATGCCGCCGCCGCCCGGTTTCGCACCCTGGCCGACAACCACCTCGATGGCGTCCGCACGGCGCAAATCCCTGGGGTTCATGCCGTAACGCGACGGCAGATACTGATAAACCAGCGTCTGGCTGTGGCCGCGTTCCTCATCCGTCATGCCGCCATCGCCCGTCGTGGTGGAGGTGCCGGCAATGGTCGCGCCACGGCCGAGCGCTTCCTTGGCGTTGCCGGAAAGCGCGCCGAAGCTCATGCCGGCAATGGTGATCGGCGTTTTCAGCGTGATCGGCTTCTTGGCAAAGCGCGTGCCGAGGGTAACGGTCGTATCGCACTTCTCGCGATAACCTTCGAGCGGATAACGCGAGATGGACGCGCCGAGAAACAGCAGGTCGTCGAAATGCGGCACCTTGCGCTTCGTGCCTGCGCCGCGAATATCATAGATGCCGGTCGCAGCCGCACGGCGGATTTCCGCCAGCGTGTGATCATCGAAAGTCGCGGACTTGCGCGGCGGGGTGAAGGGGTTGTGATAGCTCATCGGAAAATCCCTCGCCTCAATACGCGTCAGCGTTGTCGATGTTGAAATTGTAGAGCGTGCGGGCCGAACCGTAGCGCTTGAACTCATCAGGGGTGACATCGGTGACACCCGCTTTTTCGAGAAGCTCGGCAAGCTTCTCCAGATGTTCGGGCCGCATTTCCTTTTCGATGCAATCGGCACCCAGGCTTTTGACCGAGCCGCGCACGAAAAGCTTCGCTTCATAAAGGGAGTCACCCAGCGCATCGCCCGCATCGCCGCAGACAACGAGGTGGCCGGACTGGCCCATGAAAGCGGACATGTGGCCGATATTGCCCTTCACGACGATATCGATGCCCTTCATGGAAATGCCGCAGCGGGAAGCGGCGTTGCCCTTGATGACCAGAAGCCCGCCGCGACCGGTGGCACCTGCGTATTGCGAAGCGTCACCCTCGATGACGACGGTGCCCGACATCATGTTTTCTGCAACACCTGGGCCTGCCGAGCCGTGGACGGTGACGGTGCCGCCATCATTCATTCCGGCGCAATAATAACCGACCGAGCCGCGAACATCGACGATGACGGGGCTGTCGATGCCAACAGCGACGGCATGGTGGCCACGCGGATTGACAACTTCGAATTCGGTATCGTTTGCGCCCGAGGAAAGCCCATGGAGCGCGCTGTTGAGTTCACGCAAAGGCGTGTGGGAGAGATCGAAAACTGGCATGGATATGACTTTCGCAATATGCGCCGATGACGGTTTCACGCGGCCTTTTCATGGTCCCAGAAATAGACGGTCGCCGGCTCCGGCTCCCAGACGCGGGCACTTTCGATGCCGGGCAGATTGACCAGCGCGCGGTATTCGGAGCCGAAAGCGACATATTGATCGGTCTCGGCCATCACCGCCGGCTTGCAGGCGATGGGATCGCGCACCACGCCGAAACCGGATTTGGTGCCGACGACGAAGGTAAAGAACCCGTCGAGATCATCCAGCGCGCCGGTCAGCGCTTCGCCCAGATCCTTGCCCTTGGCCATTTCAGCCGTGAGATAGGCGGCGGCCACTTCCGAGTCGTTCTGGGTTTCGAAGGTCATGCCCTCGCGTACCAGTTCCCGACGCAGATTATTGTGGTTGGAGAGCGAACCGTTATGCACCAGGCACTGGTCGGCACCGGTAGAGAAGGGGTGCGCGCCAAGCGTCGTCACAGCCGATTCCGTTGCCATGCGGGTGTGGCCGATGCCATGGCTGCCCGCCATGGAGCGCACGCCAAAACGGGCGACGACATCTTTCGGCAGGCCGGTTTCCTTGTAGATTTCCACGCTGTCGCCGGAGCCCATCACCCGCACATTGGGACGGATGGCGGCGAGGACCGAGCGAATTTCCGTGAGCTTTGCCGATGGAATATCCAGGACCGCATGTGTGCTTTTCACCGCAACAGAAGCTTCAACGCCATTTTCCTTCAGCGCTTCGGCAAGGCCCGAAAAATCGGCGACGGGATCGGCCGACTGGATGGTCACTTTTGCCCGGCCATCGGCAGCGCTTCCATAGATCGCGATGCCGGCGGAATCCGGTCCACGATCCGTCATGGTCACGAGCATGTCCGAAAGCAGCTCACCCAGCTGCGGTTCAAGGCTTTTGTCTTTCAGGAATAGTCCAACAATGCCGCACATCGACAGGCACCTCCATTCGTTTCTGAATGAAGAGCTAGCATATGGAATTCCATCTCGTCAACTATCAGGAATATTTTTTTCTTCTAAGGCAACTTTTCAATCATTTGTCAGCCGCCTTTGCGGATAGGAAATGATCGACAGATAGCGAGCGGGAAGCTTCACCAGTTCCTCCGGACCGTGCGGCGCATCAGCATCAAAAAACAGGCTGTCACCGGCCTGCATGGTGAAAAGCTGCTCGCCGTGGCGATAAACCACCTCTCCCTCCAGCATGTAGAGGAACTCCATGCCCTCATGCTGGAAGGTCGGAAATACATCCGAGTCCGTCGTCAGCGTGATGAGATAGGGCTCGACGGTGACGCCGCTGGTATTGTTGTCGATATGGCCAAGCAGGCTGTACTGATGGCCGGCGCGGGTGCCTCTACGCTCGATGTTCACCCCTTGGCCCGCCTTGACGAAGGTGGCGCTGCGCGGCTCCTCGAAACCACGGAAGAACGCCGTGATCGGCACGCCGAGCGCCTTTGAAAGCGTCTGCAGCGTGGTGAGGGACGGGGAAATATTACCGTTTTCGATCTTTGAGAGCATTCCCACCGATACACCGGTGGCCGATGCGAGATCGGTGACCGTGATGCCCAGCTTCTTGCGATAGGCACGCACCTCATGGCCGATCGCCATTTCCAGATTATTGACCCTCGGCTCGCGAACCGCATGCGGGTCCTGCGACAAAAGCGCAGGCTCGGTCTTTGTGCTGTCCTTTGCCATGGGATCCTCCGGCATAACGTGTTTTTCCTTCTTTAAAGGAAAACTATTTTAATTCGGAGGAAATTTTTATATCGCCGCAGCGGTAAAGCCTGCGGAAGGTCAGTACGTCACCTTGCCATCGGAGAGATCAAAGACGGCACCAGTATAGAGGCATTTCAGTGGAATACGGACACGCGCTGTCCATCGTAGTCTTACGCAGATATTGAAGCTCACGCCTAAGACTCCGCCAAGCGGTGCCAAGAATTACCCGGCACCGCTGGATTTCGAAAGGCCACAACATATGGCTTTCGAGGCCACTCGAACAGTCAATGGCAAGAGCCGTTCCTGCGGACTTCAGGCTTCGACCAGCTCGCGAACATCATCAACGAGAAAATGCACGATCACATAACGCGTCGTGTATTTCTGACCGCTATCGGACACGCTCTCGACGCTGCCGCCGTCGGAGGGATGCCATTTCTGATAGTGAGGATTGTTGGCGATCAGCGTAATCGCCTTGCCCGAAAACCTGCCGGTCAGCCGATAGCGAGCCTCTGCAAGATGCCAAATCTTTTCAAAATCCTGCTGGCTGATGCGGGCTTTCAAAGCCTTCTTGGATATCGTTTCTTCGGGCGAACTGTCGTCGTGTGCACCCGATGGAATATGCAGGTCAACCTCTTCCGCGCCGTCCAGCAGAAAGGCAAATTCGTCTGGCCACATCCGTCTCACGTATCGCTCCTCCCAAAGCTTATCGTCCTACAACACAATTATGATAGCGCCTCTGCCGTAAGAGGCAATGGCGGATATGAACGAGCACTTACCGGCATCCCAATTTTAGGGATCGTCGCCATGTGGGATTCCAACAGGTGCTGAAGATCGCGGGTGGGACGCAACGAAATGGAAGCCAACGGCTATCCCAACCAGTCTGCCTCCGCTGGCGCAAAGCGGCATCGGCTTCGCTAGCAGACTACAGCATCAAAGCGACCAACGAATGAAATCAGGCTATCTCGGAAAATCTTACAGCTCAGCGTAAATTATGGCGGAGAGGGTGGGATTCGAACCCACGATACCCTTGCAGGTATGCCGCATTTCGAGTGCGGTGCATTCGACCACTCTGCCACCTCTCCGCATGCGCGAACGCTTGCGTTGCGCGCTCCTCATAAACATCAATGGCGGGACTGACAAGGGAAATTTCGTGTTTGTGTCACAAATTATTCGTCCCGGACAAGGCTGTATAAATGCTTCGGCTTCTGGCCGTTTTGTGGATATTTTTCACGTGGCGCCACACGGCGTCACTCCTGCACGGCACATTCGAGCGGTAGCGTTACAGCTGTTGATAACGACGTAAGATTTCCACGATCCGGTCATCCTGTTCCTGATCCGGCAGAAGGGCGGGTTGCCGGCTGGCGCCGACGGATGGGTCCTGAAGGTAAAGCGAGCGCTTGACCATGGCGGGTGCAAAACCGAGCGCATAGAGATCGGTGCGAAAATCCGTATAGATCGCCTGCTGGCGTTCGGCCTCGCCGATATCGCTGGCGTTGAAAGCATTGAGAATGCCGGCAAGCACATCCGGAAGCGCGTTGCCGAGGCCGGAGATGCAGCCGGCGGCGCCGTTCTGCAACGACCAGAGAACGAGATGATCCGGGCCGGAATACACTTCGAAACCGGGCATCTCCTTTGCTACCTGTAGATAGGCTTCCAGCGTCTGCTGCGCACCGCCAGAATCCTTGATGCCGGCAATGTTGCCATGGGCGGCGAGTTTGCGGGCGGTTTCCGGCTCTATGTGGTTCTGGGTTCGGGCGGGAATATCGTAGAGATAGACCGGTGTTTCGACGGCGTCGGCCACAGTCGAAAAATGGCGGATCAGCCCATCCTGGGTGCAGGCGATGAAGAAGGGTGTGATGACGGCAATACCGTCTACGCCGATGCGGTCGAAGGCTTTGGCGAGTTGCAGGGTTTCGAAAGTGGCGGGCATGCCGGCATTGACGATGACCTTCGCACGGCCCGCAACTTCGTCCACCACCTCTTCCGTCAGCCGGATTTTTTCTTCATGCGTCAGTGCGGTGAAATCGCCGTTAGTCCCGGCGCACATGATGTTGTTGCCGACCGCCACCTGACGGCGCACCTGCGCACGGGTCGCTTCGTAATTGATGGTTTCGTCCTCGTTGAAACAGGTCACGAGCGCGACGAAGGCTTGTTTGGTCATGAAAGAACTCCGCTTGGATTTCCAATAGTGTGATCGGCATCGGCCGGACGCAGAGACTGCATATCCGGGTCGGGATCGAGGCTGGCGGAAAGAAGCGCGCGCGTATAGGCCTCGCGCGGCGCTTCGAAAACCTGCCGTACAGTCCCGAATTCCACAACCTCTCCCCGCTGCATGACCATGACGTGATCGGCAAAATCGCGGACCACCGGCAGGTCATGCGCGATGAAGATGAAGGAGAGGCCGATTTCACGGCGCAGCTTGTCAAGAAGTGCAACAACCTGCGCCTGGACAGACACGTCGAGCGCCGAGACCGCTTCATCGCAGATGATGAGCTTCGGCTCCAGCGCCAGCGCGCGGGCAATCGCGATCCGCTGCCGCTGGCCACCGGAAAACTGATGCGGATAACGGCGCATATGTTCCGGCGAGAGGCCGACCTGATGCAGCAATTCCGCGACCCGTTCGCGCCATTTCGCTTTGGGTAATATGTCCGGATGGATCACCCAAGCTTCGGAAACCAGCTGGAACACAGTCATGCGGGGGTTCAGCGACTGGGTTGGATCCTGAAACACCATCTGTAGATCACGCCTGAGGGCAAAGAGTTCGGCAGGCGAAAGCTTGAAGAGATCACGCCCCTTCCACTCGGCGCTGCCGGCATCCGGCTCGTCGAGCCGGAGCAGAATGCGCGCGAGTGTCGATTTGCCGGAACCGCTTTCGCCGACGACAGCTATGGTTTCGCCCGCCATAAGGTCGAAGGAAACGCCCTTCAGTGCCTCGAATGCCCCATAACGTTTGCGCACATCGCGCACACGGAGGAGCGGTTCGCCGGTCGCATTCGGCTCGTGCATTTCGCCCCTGCCGGGGGCGGCGCTGATGAGCTTGCGGGTATAGGGATGCTTTGGGTTGCGATAGACCTCTCGAACCGTGCCTGCCTCCACCAGCACGCCCTTTTCCATCACGACCACCCGGTCGGCGATTTCGGCGACGACGCCAAGATCATGGGTGATGATGAGAACGGCCATGCCGGTTTCCCGCTGCAATTCCTTGAGCAGGGCAAGAACTTCAGCCTGAACCGTCACATCGAGTGCTGTGGTCGGCTCGTCGGCGATCAGGAGATCGGGCCGGAGCGCAAGCGCCATGGCGATCATCACACGCTGGCGCTGGCCGCCGGAAAATTCATGCGGATATTTCTTCAAGGCTCCGTCCGGATCAGGAATTCCAACGCGCGCGACAAGCCGCCTCGCCTCCGCTTCGGCTTTCGCCCTGTCCATGCCATGGGTAGTCATCGCCTCGCGGATCTGCCAGCCGACGGTATAGACCGGATTGAGATGGCTGAGCGGGTCCTGAAAGATCATAGCGATGCGCCGCCCATTGATTTCGCGGCGGGCCTCAGCCGGCATTGTCAGAAGGTCTTTGCCATCAAGAAATATCTGGCCGCCGCTGATACGTCCGGGCGGCATGTCGATGAGGTTCATAATGGCCGAGGACGATACCGATTTGCCCGAGCCGCTTTCACCGAGGATCGCAAGCGTTTCACCACGGTCGATATGGTAGGAAACATCCTTCACCGCATGCACGACACCGCCTGCGGTGTGAAACTCCACGGAAAGGTTGCGCACATCGAGAAGATGGTCAGCCATGTTTGCGGCCTTTCATTTCCAGCCGCCAGCGCTGCACGGGATCGAGCGCAATGCGCAGCCAGTTTGACAGCAGGTTGAGCGACAGAGTGGTGAGGATGATGGCAAGGCCCGGCCAGAAGGACAGCCACCAGGCATTGGTAAGGTACTGCCGCCCCTGCGAGATCATCAGGCCCCAGGTGATTTCCGGCGGTTGAATGCCGATTCCAAGGAAAGACAGCGCGCTTTCCGCCAGCATCACATAGGCGAAATCGAGCGTCGCAAGCGTTGTCAGCGTCGGCAGCACCACAGGTAGAATATGGCGGAACAGGATACGTTTGCCCGATGCGCCCATCACGCGCGCCGCCTGTACGAACATGCGTTCACGCACCTCCAGCACCTCGGCCCTTGTGGTGCGGATGTAAACGGGGATGCGGGTTATCGCCAGAACCAGCATCAGGTTGAGGATGGAGGAGCCGAGCAGATAAAGCACGATGACCGCGATCAACAGTGACGGAAACGACATGATCACGTCCGCCAGCCTCATGATGATCTGGCCGACACGGTTGGAGGAAAAACCGGCGATCAGGCCAAGCACGGTGCCGGTGACGGCGGAAAGGAAAACGGCACCGGCGGCGATCATCAGCGTATTTTGCGTGGCGGCGACGATGCGCGCCAGCAGCGGGCGACCGAGCGCATCCGCCCCCAGCCAGAAATACCATTCGCGTTGCCATTCGAACGGGGCAAGGTTGCGTCCACGCAGGTTCTGCTTCGTCGCCAGCTCGCCAAGCCACGCCGGGCCGACAAAGGCGAGAATGATGACGACGACGAGGAAGATCGCGGCGCAGAGGGCGAATTTATCCGCCCACAACATGCGCAGCATGCGCGTTGCAAAGGATGGCTCATCAATGATCTCTGTATCGGCGTTTGAAAGGCTCATGGCTGAACGTCTCCTCAGTGCCGGATACGCGGATCGAGCAGCGCATAGGCGATATCGATCAGAAGATTCATCAGAAAGATCGCAAGCGCGGTCACAAGAATTGCTGCCAGCACGACGTTGAAATCGCGCTGAAGAATGGAATCGATCATCAACTTGCCAACGCCAGGGAAACCAAAGATGGTTTCGACGATGACTGCGCCGTTGAGAAGGCTTGCCGCCTGATCGCCGATGACGGTGATGACCGGCAGCATGGCGTTTCGCAAGGCGTGGATGAAGATGATCGGACCCGATTTCACACCCTTGGCGCGCGCCGTTTTGACATAGGCAGAGGACAACGCACCAATCATCGAGCCGCGCACCACCTGAACGATGATGCCGAAGGGGCGCACGAACAGAACCGAGATCGGCAATATCCAGTGCAGCACCGAGCCGGTGCCGGAGGTGGGCAGCCAGGCGAGATTGACGGAAAACACCACGATCGCCACGATCGCCAGCCAGAAATCCGGCACTGAAGCGCCGATGAGCGAAATGGTGGAGGCCATGCGGTCGAAGAAGCCACCGGAGCGGAAAGCGGCAAGCGAACCGACGACGATTGCTGCGGTGGTGACGAGCGACATGGTGATGACCGCAAGCCACAGCGTCCAGACGAAAGCCTCCAGCACCACATCCAGCGCAGGGCGGGCCTTTCTGAGCGATTCACCCAGATCCCCCGTCATCACGTCGCCTGCGTAGCGCAGGAACTGCACCATCAGCGGATCGTTCAGCCCATGCAGCGCACGAAACTGCTGCTTCAATTCCTCCGAAGCCTCCACCGGCAAAAACAGCGCGGCCGGGTCCCCCGTCAGGCGAGAGAGGAAGAAAACCATTACGATGAGGCCGATCAGGGAGATCAGGCTCGCAACGGAACGTTTTCGGATGAAGCTCAGCATGGTTACCTCCGGTGTTCAGCACGACGGCGAAGCTTAAGCTCCGCCGCCGCTCTTTGTCAGATGAGATACCGGCTTACTTGATGCCGATTTCCGAAAGCTGCAGCATCGAATTGGTGGCGATGGTGGGCTTGAAGTCCAGCCGTTCGGAGACGCGGGAGAAGCCGACCATGTGGAACAGCAGCACATCCGCCACGACATCGTCATGCAGGTAGGCGATGAGCTCGGACCAGAGCTTGGCGCGTTCATCGCCGACGGCTGCGGATGCTCGTTCGATCAAGTCATCCACCTTGGGGTCCGAGAAGCCCGATTGCGTGCCCTTGGTGGCATATTTGAAGAACATGGTGAAGGACGGATCACCCTTGGAATTGTCGTGCATGGCAGCGACGATCTGCGGCCCCCGGCCTTCCTTGAAGGGCTTGGAATAATAGCTTTCGTGCTCGGCCACTTCCACGAATTTGAGGTCGATCTTGAAGCCGACTTCCTGCAATTGCTGCTGGATCGCCTCCATGATCTCGGTGACATTAGGGAAGTTCGCAGTGCGCGCGATGATGGTGATCGGCGTATCCACCTTCACACCAGCAGCTTTTGCCTCCTCCAGCAACTTCTTCGCGCCATCAGGGTCGTAGGGGAAAACCTTGACATCAGGGTTCCAGCCGAGCGTGGTCGGCGGAACGAGTGCGGTGGCCAGCACAGCACCTTCGGGAACCAGCGTGCCGAGGAAAGCCTGCCGGTCGATGGCGAGGTTGAGTGCACGGCGCACCCGCACGTCATTCAGCGGCGCAATGTTGTGGTCGAGGCGCATGTAGACCGTCTCGCTGTCGAGATAGGAAAAGTCGGTCTTCGGGTTTGTCGCGTCGAGCTGCGAAATGGAGGGTGAAAGATCGGCTTCGCCGGTCTGCACCATGGCGGCGCGAACCGAGGGGTCAGCGCGGAAAAGATAGGTCGCTTCCGTCACCTGCGGCTTGGCGCCCCAATAGTCGTCACGTGCAGTCAAAACAATCTGCTGGCCCGGTGTCCAGTTGGTCAGCTTGTAAGGTCCGGTGCCAACAGGCTCGCGGATAAATTCCATCTTGGTTTCTTCGGGCACGATGGTGACGAGCGACATCAGGAGCGGCAGAATGGGCTGGGCCGGCTCTGTCTTGAAGTCGATCGTATGGTCGTCGACAATCGTGGGGGTGACGGTCATACCGCCGAAGTAACGACGGGATTCGCAGGCATTCTTGTCGCTCATGATGCGTTCGAAGCTATGCTTGACATCCTTGGCATCGAAACCCGTGCCGTCGGAAAACTTCACGCCTTCACGCAGGTGGAAACGCCAGCTGCCATCCGCGTTCTGCTCCCATTTTTCAGCGAGGCGCGGCTGCACGCCGTTCTTGCCGCGCACATCAAGCTCGGTCAGCGTCTCGCTGACATTTTCCATGATGATACGGCCAATATTGGAGCGGGTCGCCATGCAAGGCTCCAGCAGGTCAGCCTCTTCCGCCAGCACGATCTTGATCGGCCCCGACGCCGCAAGCGCCGGCGAAACCGCGGCGCTAAGGCAACCCATAACAAGGGCGCCCGCAATCAATGACTTCTTCATTCCGTTCTCCTCCCAGATCAGAAATTCAGCAACATGGCGGCGTGCCGCAAGAGGCATTCAAAAGCCCCGTCTCCTGCATTGAGGAGCATGGCGTGCGGATGATCGTCTCCTCCACCCGTTATCAAAGCATCGACGCTATCACATTTTTTGTCAAATTATTTTTCAGAAGGATTTTTTATTGAGACCTAGTACATAACTTTTATCGTTATAAAACATATATTTATTTTAAATTATCAAAAATTCCAGACCCTCCTTTTGTCTTAAATAAACTTGACAACTTTTTGAATATGTCATTTTCATCAGACCAAGAGGAGACCACGATGACCCCTGATGACATCGCTCACGCCATGACCGGAGCCATCCATGCCGTTTCGGAAAACCGGCACGAAGCGTTCCTGCCATCGCCGATGATCCAGAACCATGCGAGCTTCCTGCACCTTCTGCAGGACGGTACCCTGCTGTGCGCCTGGTTTGGCGGAACGCTGGAGGGAAAATCGGATATTTCGATCTTCGCGTCCGCGCTCACACCCGGCGCGAGCCGGTGGGGAGCGCCGCAGCGCCTGAGCAACGATTCCGCCCATTCCGAACAGAACCCGGTTATTTTCACCGCACCTGACGGCACTCTCTGGCTGTTTCACACCGCCCAGCCATCCGGCAATCAGGACGAATGCCGCATCCGCATGGCGCGGGTCGTCCACGACCCGGCAACGCCGGAAAAGCTGTCCACCGAAGATGGCCGTTTTCTCGATCTTCCGAAAGGCTGCTTCATCCGTGCGCCGCTTCGCATCCGCGATGACGACGCCTGGCTTCTGCCGATCTTCCGCTGCGTTCAGCGCCCCGGCCAGAAATGGAACGGCAGCCACGATACCGCAGCGCTCGGCATATCGATAGACAATGGCATCACATGGCAATTGCAGGAGCTGGCGGGCTCGACCGGCTGCGTGCATATGAGTCCGGTTGCGGGCGCGAATGGGCGCTACTCGGCTTTTTTTCGCCGCCGCCAGGCCGATTTCGTTTACCGCACGGAAAGCGCCGATGGCGGCCGCTCGTGGGCAGAGCCGCAACCGACGGACGTGCCGAACAACAATTCCTCCATCGCCGCGATCAGGCTCGCTGACGGCAGGCTGGCGATGATCTGCAACCCCATCAACGCCGCGCAATCCAGCGACCGCCGCGCCTCGCTTTATGACGAACTGGGCGAGGAAGACGACAGACCGGATGCCGATCCGAGTGGTGGATGTGTGCCCATATGGGGCGTGCCGCGCGCGCCGGTTTCGATCTGCCTGTCCGATGACGACGGGCGCAGCTTTCCTACCCGGGTTTTGATCGAGGACGGGCCGGGTACCTGCCTGTCCAACGATTCGACGGACGGCCGCAATCTGGAAATGTCCTATCCATGGCTTCTGGAGGCAGCGGACGGTACCCTGCACGCAAGCTACACCTATCATCGCCGCGCAATCAAATATGTCCGGCTGGCGCCCGGCTGGGCAGACGCCAAGGACGGGAGAATCGGATGAGCAACATCATTGGTATCACCATGGGTGACCCCTGCGGCGTCGGCCCGGAAATCACCGTCCGCGCGCTTGCGGAAATGTCCGCCCTGGATCGAGAAGCAACGCGGATTTACGGCAACCTTGCCACGCTGGAAGCGGCGCGGGGTGCGCTTGGCATCGACATCGATCTTACTCGGAATGTGGTCGATCTGCCGGTGGAGGGCGCGCCGCTGCCATGGGGCACGCTGTCGCCGGTCGCCGGAGACGCCGCTTTCCGTTTCATCGAAAAGGCGGTGCGGGATGCCGAAGCGGGCGCAATCGGCTGCATCGTCACTGCTCCGATCAACAAGGAAGCCCTCAATCTTGCGGGCCACCATTATGACGGCCACACCGGCATGCTGCGCAGCCTGACCGGTTCTTCAGCCGCCTACATGTTGCTTGCCTCCGAGCGGCTGAAGGTCATTCACGTCTCGACCCATGTGTCCCTGCAGGAAGCCATTCGCCGGGCAACGACGGAGCGGGTGCTGGCGACCATCCGCGCTGGCAATGCCCATTTAAAGCGCATCGGTTACGAGCGGCCGCGCATCGCGGTTGCCGGTATCAATCCGCATTGCGGCGAAAACGGTCTGTTCGGCACCGAGGATGACGACCAGATTGCGCCAGCGGTTGCCGCCGCGCGCGCTGAAGGCATCGAGGTACACGGGCCGATTTCCGCCGATACCGTGTTCCACCGCGCGTATTCGGGGTCTTTCGATCTGGTCGTCGCGCAATATCACGATCAGGGCCATATCCCGATCAAGCTCGTCGCCTTCGATACCGCCGTCAATGTCTCGGTCGATCTGCCGATCGATCGCACTTCGGTCGATCATGGAACGGCCTTCGACATCGCCGGCAAAGGCATCGCCAATCACGGCAACATGAATGAGGCCATAGCCTATGCGCGCAAGCTCGTGGCAGGCAAGGGCGCAAGAGGATGAACACCATGTCCACAGCCTCCATTCTCATCCATCAGCCACGCAGGCTTGCCGTTGGCGCAGGCACCATTTCACAGGTCGGCGCCTGGGCCGGCAAAACCGCTTCCACCCTGGTGATCGCCACGCCGCTGACAGCGAAATTTGCCGACCGGCTGCAATTGCAGGGTCCTTTCACTGTCTTCGACGCCATCCCCGGCGAACCGGACACAGGGACGCTCGAGGCAGCACTGGCCGCAGCGCGCGCCGCCAAACCCGATCTCGTCATCGGCCTCGGCGGTGGCTCGGTGATGGATGTGGCGAAACTCGTCGCCGCACTCTGGAATTCCAGCCAGACGCTTGAGGATGTGGCAGGACCGAACAGGGTCGCAGGGCGCGACACCAGGCTCGTCCAGATTGCCACCACCGCCGGAACCGGCTCGGAAGCCGGGATTCGCTCGCTCATCACCGATCCCGTCAAGGGCAGCAAGGTCGCGGTCGAAAGCCCTCATCTGATTGCCGATTTCGCGGTGCTCGATCCGGAACTCACCTATTCCGTGCCATCAGCCGTGACAGCGGCGACGGGGGTGGATGCCATGGCGCATTGCGTGGAGGCTTTCACCAATCGCAAGGCGCATCCGATGATCGACGGTTTTGCCCGCATGGGCTTTTCTCTGGTGGGCAAATATCTGGCGCGCGCCGTTCGCGACGGCGCGGATACCGAAGCCCGCGAAGGAATGATGCTCGCCTCCTACTATGGCGGCATCTGCCTTGGCCCGGTCAATACGGCGGCGGGTCACGCCATCGCCTATCCGCTCGGCACGCTTCTCAACCTGCCGCACGGGCTGGCAAACGCTATCGTCTTCCCGCATGTTCTGGCTTTCAACCAGCACGCGGTTTCGGCAAAGACGGCGGAGGTGGCCGGAGCGCTAGGGCTTCGCGAGCATCTTTCATCCGATGATCTTCGCAAGGCAGCGACAGATTTCTGCGCCGGCCTCGGCATTGAAATGTCCCTCGCGCGGCACGGGGCGAGCGAAACCGACCTTCCCCGTTATGCGCAGGACGCTCACGCAATCCGCCGGCTGATGGACAACAATCCCGTCGATATGAGCCTTGAAGACGTGCTCGGCATTTACCGCCGCGCTTTCTAATCGAAAGTCCGGTGCGCTATTGCGCGCACCGGCTCGCCGTCACCTCCCTCAATCTGTATGCGAAGACTCAAAGAGGCGGTCACGTGATCCCGTCAGATGGTCGTGCATCAGCCGCCGTGCGGCATCGGCATCTCCTTCGGCAATCGCTACCGCAATCGCCTCGTGCTCGGCAAACACGCGAGTGAGGCCGGATGCCTCGCGCTTCACCGACATGCCGTGAAACTTCATTCCCACCGCAATGTGGTCCTTGAGAGCCTCCATCGCAGTCGAGAAATAGCTATTCCGTGCCGCCCGCGCGATGGCAAGGTGGAACTGGTAATCGGCATCCTCACGGTGGGACTGGCGATTGGTGGCGTCCCGCATCAGCTCGAGCGCCTTTTTGATTGCGACGAGCCTCTCGCCATCATGCCGCAAGGCCGCCGCCGCCGCAGCTGCCGGCTCCAGAGTCAGCCTGAATTCATAACAGTTCAGCAGGTCAGCGACATTTTCGAGCTGGCCGAAGCCCAGCGGCTCGCGCAGGCCGAATGCCCGCACATAGCTGCCGGAACCCCTTCGCGAATAGATGAACCCCTGTTCGCGCAGCCGCCGAAGCGCCTCGCGGACCACCGGTCGCGACACTTCGAATTCCATGGCAAGTTCATGTTCGGTCGGAAGCCGTTCATCCGGCTTGTAGGCGCCGGATTTGATCGCCCGGTGCATTCTCTCGAAAATAATGTCCGGAAGTGCCTTGCGCGCCGTTTCTTTCATCAGCCCCATCTGGTCAGCTTTCTCCAGCGTCATTTTCGCCAAGCATCATTTTCGCAATCCGTTTCAACGTGTCAGCTTGCCCAAAACCACCTGACTTCGCAATGATACATTGGTCGCCGGACCAGCCGACACCAAGACCGGGCAGGCACTCGCCGGCAAGGCGCAGACGCGATACCCCCATGGCACGCAGCACCGCTTCGGCCGTGGCGCCGCCTGACAAAAGCAACGTGTCGGTCCCGGTGGTGAAAAGCGGCACGACGCCGTACGCCAGCCGGTCTGAAACATCGAGCGGGGAAAGATCTTCCGCCCCTTGCGTCGCGTAAACGAGCGTCAGGCTGGAACGAGCATGCGCGTGAAAGGGCACAACGCCATTGGGTGCATCGGTGACCGATACCAACCCCGCGCCTTTAAGGATTTCAATTTGTTCAACGGTGATCGGGTCACGCGAACCTATGACGAAAAGCCCCTTACCCGCGGGAATAGCTGCCACCTCGGGCACCGCCTGCGCTGTCATCATTTCGGCCAGCGCCTCGGCCAGTCCTCGCGCGCCCACCAGAAGATCAACCCCGTTTGCGCGCCCGGCAAGCAAAGCCTCCCTCATGTCCGCATGCGATAGGGTGTCTGGGATTGCACAGCGGCTGGCGTGACCGCCCAGTCTTTCATGAACCGAAATCGTGCCGTCAACGCCAAAGCCGGACACGGAACCATTTACGACGATGCGTCCAAAATCTGGAATGGCTGGCGCTACAAGCGCATGCCGATAGGAAACCGCATCCATTTCCGCGGCGATATGTCCTTTCAGGCGGGAATCGATCTTCTTGAACAGAATTGTATCGGCCGGAACCAGTGCCATCAGTTCCTGCGTGCGGCGGCGGGCTTCATCCGCCTTGCCATCCCGACAACCCAGATTGACGCTGAGGACGGCCGGCGCATCGGCCACCGCTGCACGGACGCCGTCAAGACCGATCGCAACTTCAGTCGAAAGCCCACGCCCGGCAAAGGGGGCGGCCGCATCAAGCGCACCGGTCAGGTCATCGGAAAAAATCAACAGCACGGGCGAAACCTTAAGAAAAGTTGTAATGTTTTCCTTCGATAAATTTATTTATAATCAATAGATAAATGGATGTGAATAACAAAAACAACACGACGGTTCGATTAGCCGCACCGACACGTGTCGTCGTCATGGGCGAAAGATGGCAGGGAGAGGTTTATCCCTAGACGAACCGGAAAGGCAGGCCTGAGATGAGCGCTTTGACAAAGCGCTTTTTCTGAAAGCGGCCGTTCAGCGAAACGCGCGGCAACAGCATCGGCTTTTCAAGGCTATGGGCCCCAAGAACACCGGCCTGCGTGGTAACTGCTACGGGAAATCCCGCATCAAACACCGCTTTCGCCTCACGTTCTCCCACGGCTTTTATCCAGCCATAGGGATAGGAAAAGGACCTCGGCCGACGGCCGACATAGGTCTCCACCTGTCTTGTCGATTCCTCGATTTCGTAAGCCAGACGCGCCGCATCGATCTTGCGCATGTTCACATGCATCATGGTATGCGCGCCGAGATGAACCAGGGGATCGGTCGACAGCGCCTTGAGTTCGGCCGCATCCATGACGAGTTTGTCCACGATCGCGATCGGATCGATACCGTGTTGCCTCGCGACACGGTCGATCCTCTCTACCGCCTCGTCCTCCGCGAATATCTGGACGAAGTTTTCCAGGCGCGCGAAGGCTTCCGCTTTTTGTGGAAGGCTGGCGGATTTAATCTCCTCCGGCCCTGTCCCGAAATCGAATTCAAAGGACGTGGCTTTTTGCGTCAGCGCGGCAGTGGTTTCCCACCACACGCTACGCGTCCGCTCCACAAAACCCGGCGTGATGAAAATTGTATAGGGAACGGCATATTTTCGGAAAATCGGTGCAGCATATTCGGCATTGTTGCGATAGCCGTCATCAAGCGTGAAAGCGCAGAACGACCGTTTCTCGGAATTATCGGCGAGCAGGCCCGGCAGATCGTGCAGATGAACGGGAACGAGACCACATTCGAGCGCCGCCTCTATCGCCTCTTCCAGAAATTGTGGCGTGATCGACAAGTGTGCATTCGGCGCAAAAGCTGACGCTTCCTCGTCCGGACGAACATGGTGGAGCGTGAAGATCACGCCACGCCCGGCAAGAGCCGGAAAAGCCGCACGAACCGCCGGCAGGGAAGCTACCTCCAGCCCCGCCCTTATGACCCCATATTTCAGAGAGCGTTTTACCGACCGCAAAAACACCATTACCAATTACCGCAACTTCAAACCGGGCAGAACCCGTTTTTTGATGACTCTCCAGACCGTGAGCGGCAGGTCGATAAGGCCCGGCAAAGGATCGTTCGCCGCAAAAGCCGCCCAGCTGCGGATTGTGCGCAGAGAGGCGACATAGTCCCCGATTCCCGCCTGTCCCCGCCGATTCAACGTCAATGCGGCAATGGCATCGCGGACAAGATAGGACCACGACACACCTTGCCGCACATCAAGCGTCTGGCCGGTCGGCGTGTCGTTGGCAACCTGCCACAGCAGCGCGCCAAGATCGATGCCGGCCGCTGAACACAGGCCGAACCACGACCATGGGCGCGGATTGACATCGAGAAGTTTCAGCGATCCATCCCTGCCATCCCGCTTGAACTCCACCTCGACCAACCCGCTGTGGCCGGCCGATTTCAATATTTTCCTTGCCGCATCGATCGCTTGAGGGTTGTCGACAACCTCGACACAGGTGCTGGTGTAACCAAAATCGACGGGATACTGACGCAGGCGTCGGGCGGTGAATTCTGCAACTGGCTCTCCATCGCGCCAGAGCGCCGCATAGGAAAACTGGCTTTCTCCCCCGCCGGGAATGAGCTCCTGTACGACGACATTGCCCGCGCCGATCTCGCCGCTCGCAGCGGCAAAAGCAGCTTTCAGCGCCTGCCTGTCATCGGCGCGGATAACCTTCGCACGGGAAATCGCGGTGTCGCCCCCGCCCATATTCGGCTTCAGGATAACGGGAAATGTCACGTCCAGCGCATCGGCGTCATCGGACGAGGTCATTGCATAGGTCCGGGGGAAGCTGACACCGAGTTCCGCCGCGCGTTTGTAGAGCAGCGGTTTCTCGCACAACCATTGAAGGGAAGACCAATCAGGCAGGACGATTTTGTAAAAGGTGGAAAGCTCGTCGCGATGTTGTGAAACGAGCTGAACCTCGCCATCCCCTGATGGCACCAGAAGACACCCTTTCAGATGATGCTTCTCTGCCATATCGCGTAAAAACGCCATCGCCCCTGCATCATGAGGACCGGACCAGCGGATCGTGTTCTTCACGAAACGCGACCAGCCCGGCAGCGGTGAATCATGGGTGATATAGTGCACAGGCACATGAAGGGCGCCAAGGCTGCGGGCAAGGGCAAGCGTGCCGTGAGCGCCACCAACAATAACAACACCTGGAATGGTCACAGCCTGATCCCCGCCCTATTCCATACCTTGATCGCAAAAATTGATAAATAAATTGGATATTTCCAAAGTATTGCGCGTTCGGAGATCGAATTGGCGGAGCCGAAGAGCCTCATGCTCTTTCGGCTGCTTGCGAACGCTCGGAAGTTTGCTTCGAAGGCAAGCGCCTCACGCCTCTTTGCGCACAGGGCGCGGCTCGCCTTTGTCATCCACCGCTACCATGATGAAGACGGCCTCCGTAACCTTTTCACGGGAATCCTGATAGTGCCTGCGGGTCCAGGCCTCGATCTTGAGCGTGACGGAGGTGCGCCCAACCTTTTCGATCCTGGTATAGACACACAATGTATCGCCGATCTTGACCGGTTTCTTGAAGACGATTTCATGAACCGCCACTGTGACGGTACGCCCGCCTGCCACATCATTGGCGCGGACGAAGGCGGCAAGGTCCATCTGCGACATCACCCAACCGCCGAAAATATCGCCGGCCGGATTGGCGTCAGCCGGCATGGCAAGCGTTCTGAGCGTGAGTTCCATATCGGCGGGCGGTTGCTGTTCCATATCAAATTCCTTTCAAGAACCTCCCGCCGCCGGATTTAAACAACCGCGCCCCCTCAGCCAATAGCCGATTTTTCGCGGCAGCCCTTCCAAAACAGCAAGGAATCACGAAGCCATCGTAAGCTTCGGTTAACCATGATGCGGCACGATTCCAAAAAACCGCGAGGGCGTGCCAATGGCCTATGACTGGAGTGGAAACAATACGATACAGCAGCGCTACGACCGTATCATTCTCGCGGTTGCCAGCGTCATCGCCATCAGCCTGGCGACCGGCACCTTTGTTCTGCGCTCGCAGATGGAGCCGGACGGCACCATAAGCCTTGCCAAACAACAACGGCTGGACCTCGAAAAATGGCATTTGCGGCTTTGATCCGCACGATGAGGTCAACAGCAGCATAGCCCGGCGGCTTATTTCGGAGCGATATCCGGCTTTACGGTACTTTCCTTCATGGGGGCATGGTCCAGATGGGCCAAAGCCGGGGTAAGAACCGACAGAAATGTCTCGGATCTGCCGATGTAGATAATCGCTACGCCGTCGATCCCATTCAAAACCTCCGCCAGCGTATCCTGTGTCTGTTTTTCCAGCCCTTCCAGCAAATCGTCGATGACGATGAATTTCGGCTTCAACAACAGGGCATTGGCGATCCTGATGCTGGCCTGTTCATCCGAATCCAGCTTCTTGTCCCAGCGAATGTGTTCATCAAGCCTGGGCGCCATTTCGCCGAGACCACACGCGGTCAGCGCCGCGACATAGTCTGCCTCCGCAAACCGCTGGGGCGCGCGCGGATAGGCCAGAATTTCGCGCAGCGTACCTGTCGGCAAATAGCCGTGCTGGGCAATGAAAAGCGTATCGGACTGTTCGGGCATTTCTATCCTGCCCTGCCCCCATGGCCACAGACCGGCCATGGCGGCAAACAGCAGCCGCCGGTTCACGCCCTGTTCGCCATTGATCATCAGACGATCACCCCGCCCGATTTCAACCTCGGCCTCGCGCAGCCGGAAACCACGCTCCAGATCCTGTCCGCCCGCATCGCGGCAGATAGTCACCGACTGAAGGCGGATTTTTTCGTTGTCGGCACTTCGTTGAAGATCGATTGCGAGGCCGTGCTGTTCAACGCTATCCATCTGGATCAGAGCGTTGCGGAACACCGAAACACGCTGCAACGTCGCTTTCCAGCTGGCGATTGGCCCAAAATTGTCGATATACCAGCGAAGTGCGGTATTGACCTGGTTGAAGGCGCCGACGGCCATCATCAGCCCGCCGAAGGTGAGGTTGCCGGAAAAATAGACTGGTGCTGCGATAAGAATGGGCGCCACAACCGCCAACCAGCCGTAGCCCGAAGACACCCATGTCAGATGCGTCATTGCTAGAGCGAGCCCGCGAATTACGCCGAGCACGGCATCGATATCAACGCCGATCCGCCGCCGCTCGTTTTTTTCACCGCGCGCAAGCGCAATCGCCGCCAGATTTTCGCTGGCCCGCATCAGGGAAAAGCGTAGTTCGGCCTCTTTTGAATAACGTTCAGCATTCAGGCCGACCAGACGATAGCCGACAAGGTTGCTGAGCAGGGACGCCGAGCCCGCATAAAGGATCGCCGCCCAGACCATGTATCCGGGAATCGCGACCGGATCGCCGTTGATCGTGATGGAAAAGCCTGCCGACAGCGTCCACAGAACGCCGATGAAGCTGATGAGCAGGATCGTCGCATTCACAAGGCCGATGGAAAGCGCCGTGCTGCTTTCCGCAAGGTTGCGGACATCGTCGTGCAAACGCTGGTCCGGATTGATCGCAATCGTGCCGAAACCGGCAAGGCGGGCGGCGCGCCCCGGTTTCAGCCACTGGTCCACCATATCCTTGGCCAGACCCTCGCGCATGTTCAGCGCCGTCATCTGGTTAAGCCAGGTCTGAATGACATTGAGAAGCAACAACAGCCCGGCAATGATCGCGAAGACTTCGAGCTGGTGGAGGAAGGCGTCAAGATCGCGCCGCTCCAGCGCATTGTAAAACGGCGCGTTCCACTCATTGAGCCTGATCTGCCCGTAAGCGGTGAGCAATATCACCGCGAGCAGGGCAATCGACAGCAATATCAGCCGGTTGCGAACCGGCGACGTCCAGAAGGCATTGCCCATCATGCGCAGTTGCGAACGAAAATCGAGATCGAAGCCCGAAAGGTTCGCCGCACTCTTGCGCTGATCGTCGGTCACCGTTGTTGCCATTCATTCCATTCCGAAACGTCAGTCGGCAAAGAAAGCGGTTTGCGATCCTGCACCTTGCGATGCCCAGCAATAACACGCCGTTCAACCTTGTCCACAACCGCGGAGAAATCCCCAGGGCGACAATTAAAAAGCCGCGGCAATTCTTCGCGCCGGCAAACATCGGCGCCTCGGCCAACAATGCGGTTGCCTCCGGAAATGATCCTTGCTTTCTTTTCCTGCATTGCACAAAATCCAAATAATTTCAGAGGGGCGGACAAACCGCATAAACCGGAAAACCGGGCAAGGCAGATTAATGGCGATCAAAGCGAGCATCTATCATCTGACGCATTATAAATACGACAATCCGGTTCGCCTTGGACCGCAAATCATAAGATTGAAGCCCGCCTCGCACTCCAGAACCCATGTCATCAGCCATTCTCTCAAGGTTTCGCCGTCAAATCATTTCGTGAACCTTCAACAGGACCCTTACGGCAATTATCTCGCCCGTTTCGTTTTTCCCGAGCCGGCGACGGAATTTAAGATCGAGGTCGATCTTGTCGCCGATATGACGGTTTACAATCCGTTCGATTTCTTCGTTGAGGAAGAGGCGACCAAGTGGCCGTTCGATTATCCGCAGGAGCTGCGGGAAGATCTGTCCATCTACATGAAACCGGAACCGACCGGCCCCCTGCTTTCCGCCTTCATGGCCACCGTGGACCACACACCCGGACAGCCGACGGTGGATATGGTCGTCGGCCTCAATGCCCGTCTGCAACAGGAGATCGGTTACGTCATCCGCATGGAGCCGGGTGTTCAGACGCCGGAAGAAACGCTGGCTTCCGGCAAGGGTTCATGCCGCGACACCAGCTGGCTGTTCGTCCAGATCTTGAGACATCTCGGCCTTGCCGCACGTTTCGTGTCGGGATACCTCATCCAGCTGACACCGGATCTCAAGGCATTGGATGGCCCGTCAGGGACAGAGGTCGATTTCACCGATCTGCATGCCTGGGCCGAGGTCTATATGCCGGGCGCCGGCTGGGTTGGTCTCGACCCCACTTCGGGGCTTTTAACCGGCGAGAGCCATATTCCGCTTGCGGCAACGCCGCATTTCCGCAATGCCGCGCCGATTTCCGGCGGTTATTTCGGCGAGGCCAATACGGAATTCGCTTTCGACATGCAGGTTCGGCGCGTTGCCGAGACCCCGCGCATCACCAAACCCTTCTCCGATGAGAGCTGGGAGAGCCTCAATGCACTCGGCGAAAAGGTCGATCAGGTTCTGAACGCCCATGACGTCAGGCTGACCATGGGCGGCGAGCCGACCTTCGTTTCCATCGATGATTTCGAATCCGAGGAATGGAACACCGGCGCGGTTGGACCGACGAAACGCGAAAAAGCGGACGTGTTGATCCGCCGCCTGCGCGAACGTTTCGCGCCCGGCGGCTTCCTGCACTACGGGCAGGGAAAATGGTATCCGGGCGAAAGCCTGCCGCGTTGGACATTTTCGCTCTACTGGCGAAAGGACGGTCTGCCGATCTGGCAGAACCCTGCGCTGATTGCCGAAGAAGGCGCAAATACCGGTGTTGCGGCCGGCGACGCGCAAAAGCTACTGAGCGGTATCGCCACTCATCTCGGTGTGGAGCCGGATCTGGTGCTTCCGGCCTATGAGGATCCGGCCGAATGGATCATCAAAGAAGGTAGTCTTCCCGAAAATGTCGATCCGTCCAACTCGAAACTGAAAGACCCGGAAGAACGCAATCGCCTTGCCCGCGTGTTCGAACGCGGGCTGACGACACCGACGGGTTATATTCTTCCGGTGCAGGCGTGGAACGCCAAGCCCACCACAGACAAACGCTGGGTCAGCGAGAAATGGAAGACACGGCGCGGCAAGATTTTCCTCGTTCCGGGCGATAGCCCGGTAGGTTACCGCCTGCCGCTTGGCACCCTGCCCCATGTGCCGCCATCCGCCTATCCTTATATCCATGAAGCTGACCCTTCGATCCCGCGAGGGCCGCTTCCCGAGAAATTCCAGCCCTCCGGACGCACCATGCCGGAAGCGTCTTTCCATGCGGATGAGGCATCCGGCCAGGAACGCATAGAGCAGACGCTTGGTGAAATCGGCGGCGCGGTGCGCACAGCCATGTCGGTGGAACCGCGCGATGGACGGCTCTGCGTCTTCATGCCGCCTGTCGAACGCATCGAGGATTATCTGGAACTGGTCGCAGCGGCAGAAGCGGCAGCGGCCGAGCTCGGGCTGCCGGTCCATATCGAAGGTTATGCTCCACCGCATGACGAGCGTATCAATGTCATCCGTGTCGCGCCCGATCCCGGCGTCATTGAGGTCAACATCCACCCGGCTGCAAGCTGGAAGGATTGTGTCGACATCACCACGGCGGTCTATGAAGAGGCGCGACAGACGCGTCTGGGCGCTGACAAGTTCATGATCGATGGCCGTCACACCGGCACCGGTGGTGGCAACCATGTGGTCGTGGGCGGGGCCAACCCGAATGACAGCCCTTTCCTACGGCGTCCCGACCTTCTGAAAAGCCTTGTCTTGCACTGGCAGCGGCACCCGTCGCTTTCCTACCTGTTCTCCGGCCTGTTCATCGGACCGACGAGTCAGGCGCCCCGCATCGACGAAGCCCGCCACGACAGTCTTTACGAACTGGAGATCGCGCTGGCGCAGGTGCCGGCCCCTGGTCAGGGCGCGCCGCCGCTGCCATGGCTGGTCGACCGCCTGTTCCGCAACCTCCTGACGGATGTGACGGGCAACACCCACCGCGCCGAAATCTGCATCGACAAGCTGTTTTCTCCGGATGGGCCGACCGGTCGCCTTGGCCTTGTGGAGTTCCGCGGCTTCGAAATGCCGCCGAATGCCCGCATGTCGCTCGCCCAGCAATTGCTGGTGCGCGCCCTCATCGCCCGTTTCTGGAAAAACCCCGCCGCAGGCAAATTCGTGCGCTGGGGCACAGCACTTGCAGACCGATTCATGCTGCCGCACTACATCTGGGCAGACTTTATGGACGTGCTCGGAGACCTGAGGGAAAATGGCTTCGACCTGAAGCCGGAATGGTTCACAGCCCAGCAGGAATTCCGTTTCCCCTTCTTCGGTGAGGTTGAATACGAAGGCGCGAAGCTGGAATTGCGCCAGGCTCTGGAGCCCTGGCATGTTATGGGCGAACAGGGTGCCATCGGCGGAACCGTGCGTTTTGTCGACAGCTCCGTCGAGCGTATGCAGGTCCGCCTCGAAACCTCCAACCCTGCGCGCTATACCGTGACGTGCAACGGTCGCGCCGTTCCGCTAACTCCGACGGAAAACCGCAGCGTTGCGGTCGCCGGTGTTCGTTTCAAGGCGTGGCAGCCCTCTTCCGGCCTGCATCCCGTTCTGCCGGTCAATTCGCCCTTGACCTTTGACATTTATGATACATGGTCGGGACGATCGATCGGCGGATGCATCTACCATGTTGCTCATCCGGGCGGTCGCAATTACGAGACCTTTCCCGTCAACGGCAACGAGGCCGAGGCACGCCGCCTTGCCCGTTTCGAACCATGGGGACATACGGCCGGGCAATATCCGTTGATGGCGGAAACCGTGTCGCCAGAATTTCCGCTGACGCTCGATCTGCGCCGGCCATACGGAGTATAAATTGTCCAAAGCCCCGGCCACGGAACGCAAGACGGAAACGAGCGCGCAATCGCGCGGGCTTGACTACTCCACCTTGCCCGGCGTGGCCGATGAGATGCTCGATACCAACGGCAAGGTCAGACCGGTCTGGAAAACCCTGCTCGGTGCCCTGTCGCGCATGTCGGAACGGGAACTGCATGAGCGCTTTGCCCGCACCGACCGCTATCTGCGCGATGCGGGTGTGTTTTACCGCGATTACAGCAAGGGAAGCAGCGAAAGAAACTGGCCGATCTCCCATATCCCGGTGCTGATCGACGACAAGGAATGGACGGTTCTTTCCGAAGGGCTTAAACAGCGCGCCAATCTTCTGGAAGCCATGGTTGCCGATTTTTACGGCGAAAACCGGCTGGTGAAGGAAGGTTACGTACCGCCGGCACTGATCGCCTCCAATCCGGAGTATCTGCGGCCGATGGTCGGCGTAAAACCGGCAAGCGGCCATTATCTGCATTTCTGCTCGTTCGAGATTGGACGCGGACCTGATGGCAACTGGTGGGTACTGGCCGACAGGACACAGGCGCCTTCCGGCGCAGGGTTTGCGCTGGAAAACCGGGTGGCGACCACGCGCGCGCTTTCCGACATCTATGCCGAAACCCATGTTCACCGTCTCGCTTCGTTTTTCGGCGCTTTCCGCGACACCTTACAGTCTCACAGGAAACATCCGGATGACCGCATCGCCGTGCTGACGCCCGGCCCCGCAAACGAAACCTATTTCGAACACGCCTATATCGCCCGCTATCTCGGCTTCATGCTGCTAGAGGGTGAGGATCTGACCGTGGTCAACGGCCGCGTGATGGTGAGGACCGTGGCCGGACTGAAACCGATCGGTGTGCTTTGGCGGCGCCTCGACGCCTCCTATTCCGATCCGCTGGAACTGAACCAGCAATCCCACATCGGTACGCCCGGCATGGTCCAGGCGCTGCGCAATGAAGCACTGACAATCGTCAACGCGCTCGGCACCGGCATTCTCGAAACACGGGCCCTGCTGTCCTTCATGCCGCGCGTCTGTCGCCACCTGCTTGGCGAAGACCTGAAACTGCCGTCCATCGCGACCTGGTGGTGCGGACAGGAATCCGAGCGCCGCCACGTTGCCGGCAATATCGAGGGCATGGTCATCGGCCCGGCCTATTCCCGGCTGCCCTTCTTCGAAGACAACGGTCAGTCCGTGCTCGGCTCGTCCTTACGTGAAACGGCGAAGGAATCGATCAGCGACTGGCTCGCTTCCGATGGCCACAGGCTTGTCGGCCAAGAGGTGGTGACGCTTTCCACCACGCCGGCCTATATCGACAACAAGCTCGTGCCGCGCCCGATGAGCCTTCGTGTTTTTGCCGCCCGCACCCAGGACGGCTGGCAGATCATGCCCGGCGGCTTTGCGCGGATCGGCAGCAGCAACGATGTATCCGCCATCGCCATGCAATCAGGCGGCAGTGCTGCGGATGTCTGGATCGTCAGCGACAAGCCGGTGGAACGCACCACGCTTTTACCGGCGGAAGAAAGCTTCACCCGCAACATGCCGGGTAGCCTGCCGAGCCGTGCGGCGGACAACCTCTTCTGGCTCGGCCGCTATATCGAACGTTCGGAAGGCGCATTGCGCATCTTGCGCGCCTGGCACGGACGTTATGCCGAATCCGCCGACCCACGTCAGCCCTTGCTTGCGCATGTGACGCGTTATCTCGAAGCGCTGGATGTGGAGATGAACGATGCCGTGCCGGAAAGCCTGCTGAACAACATCAACAGCGCGCTTTATTCCGCCAGCAACATCCGAGACCGTTTTTCGCCGGACGGATGGCTTGCGCTGAATGACCTTGCCAAGACTGCCCGTCGGTTCCACGCAAAGGTGTCGCCGGGCGACGACGCGACCCATGCCATGACGATCCTGCTGCGCAAGCTTGCAGGCTTTGCCGGTCTCGTGCACGAAAACATGTATCGTTTCACCGGCTGGCGTTTCCTGTCGATCGGCCGCTATCTCGAGCGTGGCCTGCATATGACAAGGCTTCTCGGCCATATGACCGGACCGGATGCGCCAGATGGATCCTATGACATGCTGCTCGAAATCGGTGACAGCGTCATGACCCATCGCCGCCGCTACAATGTCAGCACGGCGGGTCTGACCGTCACTGATCTTCTGGCGCTCGATCCGCTCAACCCACGGTCCATCCTGTTTCAGCTGAACGAGATTCGTACCGAGGTGGAGCAGCTGCCGAACGCCTTTACGAACGGCCAGATGTCGCCCTTTTACCGCGAGGCAATGCGGCTGCATTCCGGCCTTGCCGTCATGACGCCGGAAAACATGAACGGCGCGATCTACCGCCAGCTCGAAACGGACATGGAACATCTCTCCGATGTTCTGGCCCAGACATATCTCGGATAACCCGATGCTTTATGACCTTTCCCTGCATATGGGTTACACCTACGACACGCCGGCCCATGGCGCGCGTCACATCATCCGCGTGCTGCCCCTTTCTATCCCGGGCCGTCAGCGCTTCATTGCCGGCACCATCGATGTTTCGCCGATGCCGGAAGAACGGGCGGTCTTTGAGGATTTCTTTCATCAATCGGCCACCTCAGTGCATCTGCGCGCACCGCACGAAAAGCTGGATATCCGCATGCAGGCGCGTGTGATGGTGGAGGCACCGGCGCTAACAGCAGATTTTTCACCCGAGCTTTCACGCCTGCCGCAAGACCTTGCCGACTTCTGGTCGATCGACTTCCAGTCACCGCATCACTTTATCGGCGCCAGCCCGAGGCTAGGGATGGATACGGCGATATCGGCCTATGCGCGGGAATTGCTGAAGCCCGGAATGACCATTCGCGAAATCGCACTCTCGATGTGCAAACGCATACACAAGGACTTCACCTATGACGGTGAAGCGACGACTGTCGATACGACACCGTCGGAAGCCTTCAAGCTGAAACGCGGCGTATGCCAGGACTTTTCGCATATCATGATCATGGCGCTGCGCAGCCTTGGCATTCCCGCCGGTTACGTCAGCGGCTTCCTGCGCACCATCCCCCCGCCGGGCAAGGAACGTCTGGAAGGTGCCGATGCGATGCATGCCTGGGTTCGCGTATGGTGCGGTGAGGCCGCCGGTTATCTGGAGCTCGACCCCACCAATGATATCGTTGCCGGCAGCGACCACATCGTCGTCGGCTATGGCCGGGACTATTCCGATGTCGCGCCGGTGATCGGGGTATTGAAGAGCTACGGCAACCAGCAGATCAAACAGGCCGTCGACGTCATTCCCGTCCAGTAATGATACATTGCGTGTTATTCTGAGCATACTCGAATTAATACTTGAAAAACTGCACCAATTTGAACGACGTATAAAATTTAACCGTTTGCATTAGTGGATTCTACATCGTTTGCGGGTTTCCTGCGCTCAGTCTAATGTTCTAATTAGTGAGCCCGTTATGATCTCCTCCGCATATCAAAAAATGACGCGCCGTTTCCTTGCCGATACGGGTGGCAATTTTGGCATGATGACGGCAATATTGCTGCCGGTGCTACTTGGTTTTGCCGGAGCCGGCATGGAGCTGGCGAATGTGATGCAGGTGAAAGCGGATCTGCAGAACACGGCGGATTCGGCGGCTCTTGCGGCGGCGACCGAGGCCCGCTTGAAAGAAGGCGCTCTGACGGACGAACAAATCAAGGAAATCGCCAAGGCCTTCATCGCCAGCCAGATGGAAAAGACCCTGACCGATGAGGAGAAGAAGGCGCTCGAGAAAAACTCTCCAGTCAATATTGGCACAACGGACGATGCGCGCGGCAAGACCTACACCATCCAGACCACGATAAACTACCAGATGCAGCTTAATCCGCTCTTTGGGTTCTTCGGGGCGAAAACACTCGACCTTGCCGCGACAGGCACCGCGGTAAGCACTGTCAACAAGGGCGCGCCGATCTCCATGTATCTGGTGCTCGACCGCTCGGGTTCGATGTCCTTCAAGACCGATACGGTCGATACAAGTAAGATCGCGTGCCCGGTCTATACCGAGAAGAACTGGGGACAGAGTGAGGCCCGCGCCACGTCCCAGCCATGCTATGTAACCAAGATCGCATCACTTAAGACTGCGGTGAACTTCCTCGTCGATACACTGAACCAGGCAGACCCGACATATCAGAACGGCACATCCGAACTCGTGCGACTCGGTGCCGTTGCCTACAACAGTAACGCATTCGCAGCGCAGGCAATTACCTGGGGCACCCGGACGGGGCAAAAATATGTGACGGATATTCCGGAATATCCCACCGGTGGCACGGATGCCTCAGCAGCGATGCGCACGGCAACGGCGGCGCTCGTCAAGACGAATATCACCGAGGCGAACCAACATACCAAAAAAGGCAATGAGTCATTCGAGCGATACATCGTACTGATGACCGACGGCGAGATGAACAGCACCACCATAGACAGCAATGTGCGAGCCACCTGTAAAACCGCGAAGGCCGAGGGAATCAAGATTTTTACGGTAGCGTTCATGGCCCCACCAGAAGGCAAGAAGTTGCTGCAATTTTGTGCATCCAGCGCCGAAAACTATTATGAGCCCGAAAGCAAAGAGCAGATCGTTACCGCCTTCGGGCAAATTGCCCGCAAGGCTGCCGGCAGTTTGGCAACGCTGACCAATTAACGGAAAATCAAGCCAGCATCCCCCGGAAACGACCCCGCTTCCGAGGAGCGATGTTCCCGGGGCGACCTTGCCGGGTTGCATGGCTGGCACGGCGTGCGCGGCAGGTGACAGCGGCGGCGGCCCGTGGCATAGGAGGGCGCTCCCATTCACAGGCCCTATCATGATCCGCATTGAAAATATCAGCAAGTCGAACAGTCACCGCATTCTCTACATCGAGGCCTCCGCTGCGCTCAATCGCGGCGAGAAGATCGGCCTTGTCGGCCCGAACGGTTCTGGCAAGACCACGCTGTTCCGGATGATGACCGGCGAGGAACAGCCCGATGAGGGACAGGTCGTCGTCGAAAAGGGCATGACGGTCGGTTATTTCAATCAGGATGTCGGTGAAATGTCCGGCCGCTCCGCCGTGGCCGAAGTCATGGAAGGCGCCGGCCCGGTCAGCGAAGTGGCAGCCGAACTCCGGCAGCTGGAAGCCGCCATGTCCGATCCCGACCGGATGGACGAAATGGATGCCATCATCGAGCGTTACGGCGAAGTGCAGGCGCGGTATGAAGAACTGGACGGCTACGCGCTGGAGGGCCGCGCGCGCGAGGTTCTGGACGGGTTGAGCTTCAGTCAGGAAATGATGGATGGCGATGTCGCCAAACTTTCCGGCGGCTGGAAAATGCGCGTGGCGCTCGCCCGCATTCTTTTGATGCGCCCGGACGTGATGCTGCTCGACGAACCCTCGAACCATCTCGATCTCGAAAGCCTGATCTGGCTTGAGGATTTTCTGAAGAACTACGACGGCGCGCTTTTGATGACCTCGCACGACCGCGAATTCATGAACCGCATCGTTACCAAGATCATCGAAATTGACGCTGGCAACCTCACCACCTATTCCGGCGACTACGGCTTTTACGAACAGCAGCGTGCGCAGAACGAAAAGCAGCAGCAGGCGCAGTTCGAACGCCAGCAGGCGATGCTCGCCAAGGAAATCAAGTTCATCGAGCGCTTCAAGGCGCGTGCCTCACATGCCTCACAGGTGCAGAGCCGCGTCAAGAAACTCGAAAAGATCGACCGCGTCGAGCCGCCCAAGCGGCGCCAGACGGTCGCTTTCGAATTTGCACCCGCGCCAAGATCTGGCGAAGATGTCGTTGCGCTGAAGAAAGTGAACAAGGCCTATGGCAGCCGCACGATCTATGGCGAGCTGGACTTCATGGTGCGCCGGAAAGAGCGCTGGTGCATCATGGGCGTCAACGGCGCTGGAAAATCGACATTGCTGAAACTGGTGACCGGCACGACCGCGCCGGATTCCGGTAACGTCACGCTCGGTGCCAGCGTCAAGCTCGGTTATTTCGCCCAGCACGCCATGGATGTCCTGGACGGCGACAGTACCATTCTCGAATGGCTGGAGGAACGTTTCCCGAAAGCCGGGCAGGCACCGCTGCGCGCCCTTTCCGGCTGTTTCGGTTTTTCCGGGGACGATGTGGAGAAGCGCTGCCGCGTTTTGTCCGGTGGTGAAAAGGCCCGTCTGGTCATGGCTGCCATGCTGTTCGACCCGCCGAATTTCCTCGTGCTGGACGAGCCGACGAACCATCTCGACCTCGACACCAAGGAAATGCTGATCAAGGCCCTGTCGGAATATGAAGGCACGATGCTTTTCGTTTCGCATGACCGCCATTTCCTGGCCGCCCTTTCCAACCGGGTGCTGGAACTGACGCCTGACGGTATCCACCAATTTGGCGGCGGATATACGGAATATGTCGAAAGCACCGGACAGGAAGCGCCGGGCCTGCGCAGTTGAGGCAGCTTGACGGACGTATGAGACGCAGAATTCCCGGGACAGGTTTCATCTTTTAACGTTTAAAGAGCGGATCGGTGGACTAACAAATGCAACTTAAAGACTGCTACAATTTCCACGATTTTCGCCGAATGGCAAAACAGCGTCTTCCCGGACCGATCTTCAACTACATCGACGGTGCTGCCGACGATGAGGTGACGTACCGGAGAAACACGGCCGCCTTCGAGAATTGCGATCTCGTTCCCGACGTGCTGCGGGGCGTGGCCGATGTGGACATGTCCGTCACCGTCATGGGGCAGAAGCTGGCGATGCCGGTCTATTGTTCCCCGACGGCGCTTCAGCGTCTCTTCCACCATCAGGGGGAGCGGGCGGTTGCGGCCGCAGCCGGAAAATACGGCACGATGTTCGGCGTTTCTTCACTCGGCACCACCAGCCTCGAGGAAGCGCGCCGGATCAGCGGTGGCCCACAGGTCTATCAGTTTTATTTCCACAAGGACCGTGGTCTCAACCGCGATATGATGGCGCGCGCCAAGACTGCGGGTGTGCAGACGATGATGCTGACGGTGGACAGCATCACGGGTGGGAACCGTGAGCGCGACAAGCGCACCGGTTTTGCCATTCCGTTCAAACTCAATCTTTCCGGCATTGCGCAATTCGCCATCAAGCCGGCCTGGGGCATCAATTATCTGACGCATGAGCGCTTCAGCCTGCCCCAGCTCGACGGCCACATCAAAATGGACGGCGGCGCGCTCTCCATCAGCCGCTATTTCACCGAAATGCTCGACCCGTCCATGACGTGGGACGACGTTGCGCAGATGGTACGTGAATGGGGCGGACCTTTTTGTCTGAAGGGTGTCATGTCCGTGGAGGACGCAAGACGCGCCGTCGAGATCGGTTGCAGCGGCATCGTGCTTTCCAATCACGGCGGTCGCCAGCTCGATGGCTCGCGTAGCGCCTTCGACCAACTGGCCGAGATTGTCGACGCAGTCGGTGACCGTATCGATGTCATGATGGATGGCGGCGTTCAGCGCGGAACGCACGTCCTCAAAGCCCTGTCTCTGGGAGCGAAGGCCGTGGGGCTCGGCCGCTATTATCTTTTCCCGCTTGCCGCCGCCGGACAGCCGGGTGTCGAGCGGGCGCTTGAGCTGATGCGCATCGAAATCGAGCGCGGCATGAAGCTGATGGGCTGCACCACAGTCGACCAGCTGACACGCAGGAACCTGCGGTTCCGTGACTAGAGCGGGGTCAGCGCGAGGAAATCGAGGCCTGTCGAGCTATCGACAATATAGCCGGATAATCACCCGTACCGAATGACCCCTTTGAAACCACCACAGCGGGTTCGAGAGGTTTTCACGCTATCGGCGATATGGGGTTTTGCCGTCCTCATTCCGGTGCTCCATAATTTCGCGCAGCGGTGACCTTGGCAAGCCCGATCGAATATGATTATCGTTGCATCATGCAACCATAATGGATTTGGCATGCCCGAAAGACCTTTTCCCATAAACGATATCCGCTTCACCTCGCGTCGGCTCGTGCGCGAACTCGGCTTCATGGGTGGAGACTTTGCCGGCACCGATCTGCCGCCCTCCGCCGTGCATGCCCTGATCGAGATCGAGGCATGCCCACGCATTACCGCACGCGATCTGGGAAAGCTGCTTCGGCTTGAAAAGTCGAGCATCAGTCGCATGCTTCGCAAACTGGTTCTTTCGGGCGATGTTCTGGAAGAAACGGACGAAGAGGATAGTCGTATCAAGCGGTTGCGTCTCGCCGGGCGAGGACAGAAGCGGGTCGAAGCCATCCACACCTTTGCCAACCGACAGGTATCAAACGCACTGTCGCGGCTCGCGCCTGCGGATGGCAAAAAAATCCTTGATGGGCTTCGCCTTTATGCCGACGCGCTGGGAGACCGGGCCGACGCCGCGGCTCCCCCGATCGAAATCGTCAGGGGCTACAGGCCTGGCCTTATTGCCCGTATCACGCAAATGCATGCGCTTTATTATGCCCGGACATCAGGCTTCGGCCAGCGTTTCGAATCCGTTGTTGCCGAAGGTCTCGCCTCCTTTTGCAACCGGCTCGAAAGCCCGCAAAATGCGATCTGGGTCGCAATGCGTGGAGACGATATCATCGGCTCCGTCGCAATCGACGGTGAAGATCTGGGACCGGGAACCGCCCATCTGCGCTGGTTCATCGTCGATGATGGCGTGCGTGGAGGCGGCGTCGGGCGAAGGCTGTTGGCAACCGCCCTTGCGTTCACGGACGAAAAAGCGTTCGCCGAAACCCATCTGTGGACTTTCAACGGACTTTTGGCGGCACGGCATCTTTACGAGGCCCAGGGTTTTACCTGTGTAGAGGAACGTCCCGGCAGCCAGTGGGGAAGCGAGGTTCTGGAACAGCGCTTCGTCAGGCCGCTTCCGGTGGTTGGCGGCGCTGAATGTGAAGCGAACTAACCCCCCGTGGCGGCCGATCAAGCCGCCTTGAGAGCCCCCCGATGAGCAACTGCGCCTGAACCCAGCTCGAACTGGCCGAGCAACCGGTTCAGCGCATCGACCTCGCCTGCAAGATTGTGGCTTGCAGCGGTCATTTCTTCCACCATCGCGGCATTTTTCTGCGTGTCCTGATCCATCTGGTTCACGGCGGTATTGATCTGCTGAAGGCCGGACGACTGCTCTTGCGCGGATTCGACGATCGCGGCGACGTGCTGGTTGATCTCCTGCACTTCGGCGACAATCGCGTCGAGTGCCTTGCCGGTGTCGCCGACAAGATGCACGCCCTCCTCGACCTGCTGGTTCGATTTGGTGATCAGCGACTTGATTTCCTTCGCCGCGCCGGCGGAACGTTGCGCAAGTTCGCGCACCTCCTGCGCCACCACGGCAAAACCCTTGCCCGCCTCGCCGGCTCGCGCCGCTTCCACGCCGGCATTGAGCGCCAGCAAGTTCGTCTGGAAGGCAATCTCGTCGATCACACCGATGATACTGGAAATCTCGTTCGAGGATTTTTCGATCCGCTCCATCGCGATCACGGCCTGACGCACGACTTCGCCCGATCGTTCCGCACCGATGCGCGTGCGGGAAACCAGACGGCCCGCCTCATGCGCACGCTTCGCGGCGTCTTTCACGGTTATTGTGATCTCTTCAAGAGCTGCGGCGGTTTCCTCCACGGCAGCGGCCTGCTGCTCCGTCCGCCTTGCCAGATCATCGGAGGCTGCCTTGATTTCATTAGCGCCGGCATCAATACCGGCGGCATTATCCGATACCCGCAGAAGCGCGTTCTGCAACTTCCCGGCCGAACCGTTAAAATCGTTGCGCACGGCATCGAACTGCTCGACAAAGGGATCGTTGATACGACAGGACACGTCGCCATCTGCGAGCCTGGCCAACGCCTGAGCCAGACTGTCAACCGCGAAACGGATGCCGCTCGCCTCATCGGCAGCCTTGTGTTCGCGGGCCACCCGCTCCTGTTCGCCAAGAGTTCGGTTGGCTTCCGCTTCCTGCTCCAGCAAGGCTTTTTCACGATTGTTTTCGCGCAGAACGTCAAGCGAGCGGGCAAGGTCGCCGATCTCGTCCCTGGTCTCGATATCCTTCAATGTCAGCTGGAGATGTCCCCGAGCGATCTGGGCGGTCTCCTCGATGACATTCGTAATGCGGTTGATGAACCGCCGTGCAATAAACCAGCCGGCCAACGCCAGCAGCACCGCCGCCGTTACGATCGTCAGGACGGCATCACGCATCATCGCATGCAGCTGCGCAAAGACCGTGTCTTCCGGCACCGAGACGATTGCGTACCATTTCATGTCACCGGTGAGCATGACCGGCAAGGCGACGGCAAGGGAAACCGTGCCGTCCTGTGCCGTCATTTCCAGCTCTTTTCCGGGATTGGCGATCAGTTTATCCCAGCCTGCAGTTTGTGCGCCCCCATCTGCGAGATTCTTACCCATTATCGCCGCATCGGGATGGCTGATAATCTTGCCGCCGCCACTCACAAGGCTCATGAAGCCCGTTCCCATCGGCCGGACAGTTGACAACGCCTTGTTCGTTTCCGCCAGCGACAGATCGAGGCCGGCGACGCCCAGAGTTTTACCGTCGACGATGACAGGCTTGGCGACCGAGGTGATCAGAACCTCCTTGCCATCGATTGCGTAAGAATAGGGTTCGATGACGACTGTTTTCTTCAATGTGAAGGGCAACTGATAATAATCGCCTGGACCCGAGGTGGTATAATCCGTCAATGCGGTGTTGCTTATTTTGCCGCCGCTCCGCACCCAATAGGGTACATAACGACCAGTCGCATCATATCCCTCCTTGTTGACGAAGTCCGCATCCTTGCCATCGAAAGTGTTGGGCTCCCATCCGGTCCAGAGACCAAGCAAATCGGGATTGTTCGCCAGCATGTGCTGGATAAGCTGATCGGCCTTGCCCCGATCGGCATCGCCCGACTGCTTCATCGATTCCAGAACCGAGCCGAGGCTATTGACGATGTGGATCATACCGCCGATATTTTTCTCGGTCGTCAAGGCTTCGGCTTGCGCGATCTGCTGCATACGCTCCATACTGTTGGCCCTCGTATCCTCAAAGGACCGATAAAACAGCACGGCCGAAGCCGCGATCGTTGCAACGACGCCGCACGCGGCGACTGCGAAGATATTACGGCCCGTTGTCGATTTAAACAGCATGTCCCATCCCCCCCAAAAATCCCGGCCGCGACGGCTGAGGTCGCTGCGCGCAAGCCCCAAATGTCAGCAGCCAAACCAGAGGATAATAGTAGAAACCTATGCTTAAAAATTACTTTAATTCATATTTTTAGCGCAATTAAGAAAACAGAAATACATTATAAAATCGTAATATTACAGTACATACAAAATATTACGCGATATCCGAACCTTCCGAAATGCCAGCATGTATTGCAAGCTCATGCGGCACGCATCATTGCGTGCCGCCGATCAGGAAAACCGGAAGCCTTTAGTCCTGTAAACGCAGAGCGTTCCAGAAACCGCGCAACTGTTCGGTGAGCTGTGTGTAAAGGCCGTAGCGCCGTCGATAATGCGGGACTTGCCCCGCATCCGGCCGGTAGGCACTGGCCACGCGGGTCATCGCTGCGACTGCCTCTTCATAGCCGGGATAGAGACCGATCGCGACAGCCGCGCCAATAGCCGCACCAAGCGCACCCGTCTCACGGGCCTCCGCAACACGCAGGGGAATTTCCAGAACATCCGCCATGATCTGCGGCCAATGCTGGCTGCGGGAACCGCCGCCGGACATCACGGCACTGTCGACCGGCAGCCCCGCTTCACTGAGAACGCCGATATGGCGGCGGTGTTCGAAACACACACCCTCGAACAGGGCTCTCAGCATGTGGCCTTCGCCATGCCATCCCGCCAGACCATAAAACCCACCCCGAAATTCCGCGCCCAGTCGCGAGCCGAAGATGAACGGGTGGAAGAACGGATCGTCGGCGCGTTGCGAAACGGAACCGACCAGGTCGTTGCAGCGCTCGAAGGCATGGTCACCATGGTCGCCGCGAACACGGTGCACGTACCATTCAAGATTGGCCGCAGAGGTGGCGCTGGACTCGATATTGACATAGCGGTCACGTCCGAAGGTCGTGACCATGAAGACATCGGGGCTGATAACCGGTTTATCCGCGAAAACCTGATTGATGCTCCAGGTGCCGGCGATGATGGAAGCCTCCCCGGCATTGATGACGCCCGACCCCATGGCGCTGGAGACAACATCGAAGAAACCGCCGATAACGGGTGTGCCTTCGGAAAGCCCCGTCAGAGCCGAAGCCTCAGCTGTCACATGGCCGACGATATCCGCCGATTCCACGAGGCGCGGAAAAAAGGCAACGGCATCCTCAAGCCCGTAGAGCGACAGGAGTTCCCGGTCGAGCTTCGCGTCGGGGAAGGCAAGCAACCCCGCACCACTGAGATCGGAAATATCATTGGCAAGGCAACCGGTCAGGCGGAAGTTCAGGAAATCCTTGCAGAACAGCACCGTTCCGATCTGGGCATATGTATCGGGCGCATGCCTTTTCACCCAGACCAGCAGGCTGGGCGTCTGCGCGGGCCAAGGCCGTTGCAGACAACGGCTCTGTAATTGCGCGCCGCTTTTCCGGTCAAGCTCTACCGCCACATCGGCGGCTCGGCTGTCAAGCGACTGGATACCGATCAGGGGCTGCTGATCCTTGTCCAGCAGGTAGAGACCGTTGCCGTGGCCGGCGCAACCGACCGCGAGGATGCTCCGGGGATCGACGGACGATTTTGCCAGAAGCTGGCGGATCGCCTCGCATCCGTTGCGCCACAACTCCTCCAGATCGCGCTCGACGTAACCGGGCCGCGGAAATGTCGAATGGCCGTCAATGGCGTGTTGCGCGACCTGCCGGCCGGCCGTGTCGAACAGCACCGCCTTGATCACCGTGTTGCCGACATCCAGACCCAATATATGATTTTTATCAGCCACGATTATAGATGTCCCATGCTTCTTCGCTGCCCGCACCCTGATGGATGATAGCCATCAAGGCCGCAACGACGGCCTTGGGGTTGTCATGCTGGTAGATATTGCGTCCATAGACCATCCCGTTCGCACCTTCGGCCACCAGTGCCGCTGATTTCGCCAGCACGTTGCGCAAGTCCTCACGCCCCCCGCCCCGCACCAGAACCGGGCACCGCGCTGCCTCGATGACCTTGTGAAAATCCAGCGGATTGCTGGTGGGATCGGCCTTGATGATATCGGCTCCCATTTCCGAGGCAAGACGCACCAGCGTGACGATCTTTTCAGCATCGCCATCCACCTGGTAACCGCCGCGCACGTCATTGGGCAACATCACCAGCGGTTCGATCATCAGCGGCATGCCGTAACGATGGCAATCGGCGCGCACCCGGCTGATATTCTCGACGCATTGGCGAAACAGTTCCGGCTCGTCCGGCAACATGAACAGGTTCACGACGACGCAGGCGGCGTCCATTTCCAGCGCGCCGATGATCGGATCGTGATAGTTCTGGAGCTGCGACCACATGGTTCTGTGGCGCGTTGAATTATAGGGGTTGCCCATGTCGATGCGCATGACGAGCGCCGGCTTGTCGCGCTGCGGCCTTTGCTGCAGCAAGTCCGCCTGCCCGTAGGTCATCTGAATGGCATCGGGACCTGCTTCCACCAGCCTGTCGACGGCTTGAGCCATATCCTCCAGCCCAACGAGGAAGCTCGGCTCGTTGCAAACCCCGTGATCAATGGCAACGTCCAAGCATCCACCATTGCGGAACAGCCGGTTCATGCGCGCCTTTTTCGAAATCCGCATCATCATGCATTCTCCTTGCATCTGTGTTTAAGCATTGCTGTCGTGACCCCGTAAAAGGTCTCCAGTTCATCAATGAGCCGCTGCCGTTCGTCTGCCGCCTGCTGTGGCGCCCATCCCAGCTCGCGCGCTGCGACGCCAAGGATCGCATCGATCAGATCGGCATCGATGACGCCGGTAATGGCAAGCGTCGTGCGGCGCAGGATGAGATCCGTCAGATGCCGGACATGTTCGCAGCGGATCAGCCAGACCACCTCTGCCGCCGTGATCGGCAGTTCTTCGCAAAGCGGACTGTCATCCGGGCGGCCCCGACAAAAGCCCATCAACTCGAAGGCACGTGAACCGTAGGCCGATGCCAGATGCTCGGCCCGGTCCCGGTCGATCGAAAATTCCTCCGACAGCAGGGCCGGCAGGCGCCCGGCACCGCTGGGGAAGTTCCTGCCGCCGCCGATCGGGCGGTTCATGGTGCCGACCAGCCGTTTGCGTCCGAGAAAGGCCAGAGCCTCGTCGGTCACCTGTTCGCCAAAGGCTCTGAACGTCGTCCACTTGCCGCCGATCATGCAGAGCTGCGGCGGATCGCCCTCCACGCGGTGGATGAAATGGCTGCGGGATATTCTTCCGGTAAAAGCAGCGTCGCTACGCGGCAGCGGGCGTATGCCGCTGAAACTGTAGACGATGTCGGAATGGTCGATGGAAATATGCGGAAAGACCTGACGGACCGCATCGAGAATATAATCACGCTCTTCCGGTTCGCATCGCACCCGTTCGGGACGATCCACCTTGATATCTGTCGAACCAGCGAGAACCCGGCCAAGATAGGGAAAGAGGATACAGACACGGTTGTCGGCATTCTCGAAAAAAATCATATGGCCGTTCAGGGCCTTAAAGAGCGCCTCGTTGGCGAGGATCAGATGCGACCCCTTGGTGCCGGAAACGGTCGGTTTAGCCCTTTCCGCAGCCTGTATGGTCGTTAGCGCTCCAATCGTCTCATCGATCCAGGCGCCCGTCGCATTGACGATGATGCGTGGCCGGATGGGCAAGGTTTCATCCGTGCCCTCCACCTTAAGACGATAATCCGCGCCAGCACGGACAAACTCGGCATAGTTCAGCGCAATGCTTTGCGGCGCATCGGCCCGGGTGTCGATCAGAAGCTCCAGCGCAAGCCGTTCGGGCTGGCTGATCCACGCATCGTAATAGGTGGCCGAATATCTGATGCCTGGCGTCAGGCCCGGCCAGCGTTGCAAAGTCTTGCGCGCGTTGCGGAAGGTGTGTCGGGGAAGGATGCGATTTTTGCGGGTGACGAAGTCATAGAGCATGAGGCCCGCCTTGATGGCCAGTGCCCCCCTGCTGGCTGGCTTCCCGCCGGACCCGACAAAGGTCGCGGCCGCATTGAACAGCCCGCTGAAGGTTGAGAAGATCGGGATCGTCGTCGGCAGCGGATGAACCATATGCGGTGCCAGCGTGAGAAGCGCGTCACGCTCCCGCAGCGATTCCGCCACAAGGCCGAATTCACCGTTTTCGAGATACCGCAGGCCGCCGTGGATCATGCGCGAGGGTGCGGCACTGCAACCGGACGAGAAGTCGTTGCGCTCTACCAGAAGCACCCGCAGTCCCTGTAAAGCGAGATCGCGATAGGCGGCGATACCGTTGATGCCGCCACCGATGACGACGGCGTCAAAATCACCGTCTTGCCGGATGCAGCGTAGAGCGTCCTCGCGAAAACTGGGCATAGGAATACCGTTCGCTGGCTAACAACCAGCGTCCCAATGTTGTTAAACGTTTAAAGCGACGAGAGAGAGGGGTGGCGAAAATTATGCGCTATTCGCCTGAAGCCCCGTCTCAGCTACATGATTTACGCATCAAGCCCCACGAGATGCTCGGCAACGCCGGCGCTGATGAGAGCCAGTTCATTTTCCGCGAGGCGCAGGCGGGCCGCAGCAGCGTTTTCAACCGCCTGAGCCGGATCGCGCGCGCCGCATAGCGAGAATGTTATGCCGGGCTGGGCAATCGTCCAGGCAATCACGACCTGCGCAATCGACGCCCCATGCGCTTCGGCCACCGGTTCCAGACCCCGCGTCAATCGCGCGATCTTCTCGCGGTTTGCCTGGCTGAAACGCGGATTGCCCTTGCGCTGATCATCCCCTGCAAAAACCCGTTCAGGCCCGACCTTGCCGGACAGAAGACCGAGCGCCAGCGACGAGTAGCTCAGGACCGAAACAGCACTTGTGCGGCAAAGCGGCAGAAGTGTCGTCTCGATGTCCCGCCGCACCATTGAATATTCTTCCTGGATGGCATCCAGCGCGCCGGTGGCGATATAGGCTACCAAATCCTCCGGTGAGACGTTGCTCGCGCCGATCGAACGGATCTTGCCTTCATCCTTCAGGCGCACAAGCGTTTCTACCGTCTCGGCAATCGGCGTCGTCGCATCCTGCCAGTGGGTGACATAGTGGTCGATATAGTCGGTTCCGAGCCGCTTCAGGCTCTCTTCGACCTCATGCCGGATCGAAGCGGCGCCGAGATAACGGTGAACGGGCTTTCCGTCCTGATGGAAGAAATAGGCGCCCTCGTTCACATGCCAGACCAGCCCGCATTTGGTGACCAGAACCACCTTGTCGCGCCGGCCGGCAATCGCCTTGCCGACGATGGTTTCCGCAAGCCCCATGCCATAGGCCGGCGCGGTATCGATCAGGGAAATGCCGGCGTCAATGGAGGCCTGGATAGCGGCGATGGATTGCCGCTCGTCGGTGCCGCCCCACATCCAGCCGCCGATGGCCCAGGTGCCCAGCCCCACGGCTGATGCGCTGATACCGCTGCCGCCAATCGTCCGGGTCAATATTGAATTGTCCGTCACGAAGTTTCCCCCTCTTCCTGATCCAGTAAATAGCCGGCGATCGCCTCGTCCACGACGAGCGAGGTCAGATAGCGGCCGGCAAGCGTGGCTGCCACCGGTCCGGCCTTGATGGCCCCGGCCGCCACGCCGATGATGTTCGGGCACCGGGCAAGCTGCCCGGGGTCCAGCGCCACCACGCGCGAGTTGAGATCGATCCGCGCCAGCTTCCCATCCGCCATGGTGAGATGGGCAAGGAATTCACCGGCAATGCCCGCATCCACCAGCGCCTGCCCGCCACGGGCCACATCCGGCAGCAGATCGTAATAACCGGAACCGGGCGCCTCCACGGAACCGATGCCAACCAGCGCCACCTGCGCCTGCCGCGCTAAGTCGAACACTTCGCGGATCGAAGCGACATTCATCAGGAGATCACGCTGTTCCTCATCCTCGGCAAATAGCGGCGCATGAATGAGCGACGCGCTGCCGCCGAGCTTTTCCGCCAGTTGCGTGGCCAGATGATTGACATCCGTATAGTGCTTGCCCTGCACACCGCCGGTTAGCGGCACTACCCGCACATCGAAACGGCGCTCCGCCTCCAGATTATCGACGACGGCGCTCACCGCCTTGCCGCCGGTAATCGCAATCACGTCGCCGTCGCGGATAGTCTCCAGCAAGTGGTTGGCGGCCACGCGCCCGACCATCTGCAACGCTGTTTCCGGATTGTCGGACACCGTCGGTGTCACAACCGACTGTCTGAGGCCGAAGCGGCGTGTGATCTCGTTTTCGAGGTCCACCAGCCTCTGATAGGGACTGGCGATAGTGATCTTTACCATGCCTGCCTTGCGGCCCGCCGCTATCATGCGGTTCACCTTGGTGTGGGAAAGATTGAGCCGCTCGGCAATTTCCGACTGCTTCACACCCTCGATGAAGTGCAGCACCAGGACGGAGTACATCTGCCTCTGTTGATCGAAATCGTCCTTGGTATCCAGCATGATCATATATCTCCAATTGCGACTGGCGCTCAGCGGCGACGCTTGACAAGATAGTGGTCGAACAGGACCGCCGTCAGCAATATGCTTCCCCTGATGATGTCCTGCCAGTAGACAGACACATTGAGCAAGGCAAGCGAACTGGAAACGACCGACAGAAGGATCGCCCCGAGGATTGCGCCGAGAATGGTGCCCGAGCCGCCCGAAAGGCTGGCGCCGCCGATGACCGCCGCCGCAATCACGTTAAGCTCCATGCCGACGCCGAAGCTCGGCTGTGCTGACCCGAAGCGGGCCATGTAGATTACGCCCGCGACACCGCACAGCATCGAACAAAGCGTGGTGGTGGCAAACACCACCCGGCCGATGCGGATGCCGGAATAAGCCGCAGCCTTCGGATTGCTGCCGGTATAGAACACCTTACGGAATGCGGTCGTGCGCCGCAGCAAGAGATCGAAGCAGACGACCACCACCGCGAATATGATCAGCACCAGCGGAATGCCGCCAAGCGCGCCCTGGCCGATGAATTTGAATTCCGGCGGCAGCGAGTAGAGACCGAGCGGCCGGCCGGCCGTTGCAAGCAGGCAGACGCCGCGCGCAATCACCATGACGCCCAGCGACACGATGAAGTGATGCAGGCCGATGACCGTTGTCAGAAATCCCATGGCCATGCCGACCAATGTGGTGAGGCAGATTGCCAGCCCGGCCGCGACCCAGGGATCGACACCGTTGAGGAATAGCCAGCCAGCCGCAACCATCGCAAGCGCCGTGACGGAACCGACGGATAGATCAATGCCGCCCGAGATTAGCAGGATCGTCATGCCGACCACGACGATGCTTTCGATGGCGAAAACCATCGCCATGGCCCGCAGATTATCGACCGTCAGGAAATACGGGGATATGAAAGACATCACCGCGAAAAGGGCGAGGATGATGACGATAAGTCCGGTTTCCCGTGCCTTGAGCGCCGGTTCCCACCAGCCTGTGCGGCGAACCGCCACTTCTGCAATGCCCGAAGGTGTTTCCGATGTTGCCATTTTCCCGCTCCCTCAGGCCCCTGCCGGGCTCTCTGCAATATTGATCGATGCAAGCTGCATGATCTTTTCTTCCGTCATGTCCTCACCCTCAACCTCGCCGGCAATGCGCCCCTCGCGCACGACCAGCACGCGGTCGCTGACACCGATGAGTTCCGGCAATTCAGAGGATATGACGATCACGCCCACACCCTCGCGTGCCAGTTCCCGGATCTGGCGGTGGATTTCGGCCTTTGCGCCCACATCCACCCCGCGTGTCGGTTCGTCGAGAAAGACGACCTGTGGCTCCACCGAAAGCATCTTTGCCAGTGCCACCTTCTGCTGGTTGCCGCCGCTCAAGGTCGAGACAGCGTCACCGACGCTGTTTGCCCGCAATTTCAGCCGGCGTCCCAACTCGTCGGCGCGCTTCATTTCCTTGCGCCGTTCGATAAAGCCCATGCCGTTCGATATTCTGCCGACATCGAGCGCCGAGACATTCGCGGCAATGGACATATTGAGAAACAGTCCGTCGCCCTTGCGGTCCTCCGACAGATAGACCAGCCCCTCGCGGATGCTGTCGCGATAGTCCTTGAGCTTCAGCGGCCGGCCGCGCAACGAGACCTCGCCTTTTGGTTTTCCCTCCAGCCGGCAGACCGCCCGCACAATTTCGCTTCGCCCTGCGCCGATCAGGCCGGCGAGCCCGAGGATTTCGCCGCGGCGCAGATCGAAATCGACATCGAAAACGCGCTTTCCCTCGTTCAGTCCCCGAACCGAGAGAATGACGTCATTCGATTTCTCTTCTTCCGCAAGTTTCGGTGGGTAGAGCTTGTCGAGCACCCGTCCCACCATGCTGTTGACGACTTCCTCCGGGGAAATCTCCGAGATATTCTCCGTCCTGATGTGGCAACCGTCGCGCATTACCGTGATGCGGTCGCAATGCTCAAAAATCTCCGCCATCCGGTGCGAGATATAGATGATCGCAATCCCGCGTTCCGCCAGCCGGTGCATGATCCGGAAAAGAGTCTGGGCCTCGGTTTCGGTCAAAGCCGCCGTCGGCTCATCGAGGATCAGGATACGGCAGTCCAGCGTCAGCGCCTTGGCAATCTCGACGATCTGCTGTTGCGAAATCGACAGATCACCGGCACGGCTGGCGGGATCGATATCGCCGATTTCCCTGAGGATAGTTGCCGCCCGCTTGCCAAGATCGCGATAATTCATGAACCAGGATTTGCTCTGGCCGGTCTCCGACATGAACATGTTTTCGGCAACCGAAATTTCCGGGCAAAGCGCAATCTCCTGATGCACGAAACCGATACCGAGCCGGTTCGCCGCATTGGGCGAGGATATCTTGACCGGTTTGCCGTCCAGCAGGATTTCACCGCCATCAGGCTGCAAAATGCCATCGATAATATGCATCAGCGTCGATTTACCGGCGCCGTTTTCACCCGCGAGCGCATGGATTTCTCCCCGCCGCAACTCAAAGGCAGCACTGCGCAACGCCCGCACCGGGCCAAACGCCTTGTGAATATTCGTCATGTTGAGGATGACCTCGCCCATAACGCCCCTCCCGAACGTGGCTCCCCTTTGCCGGCGAGGCGTAAACCTCGCCGGTTTCAGGGCGGCGCGTCAGCGCCCCTTCATATAGTCATTGAGATCAAAGGACGCGGCGTTCGCCTTGGTAATCACGGCGAAACCATTGTCCATCGAAGGAACCTGCATCGGGTTGAAGCCTGATACCTTGTAGTCGTTGAAGGGGTCGATCAGATCCGAATGGGCACCCAGAAAGGTATTCATGAAACCCATGAAGCCCTGAACGCCCTGATTGGGATTGATGGACATGTAGATGTTGCCCTGCTTGATGTGCTCCAGCGTCGCCGGGGTTATGTCCGCATGCAGGATCAGGACCTTCTTCTTGGCCTCGAGAACAGCGGTCGTTGCACCTTCAGCCGAGCCGGCCTCAGGAATCCACAATGCGCCGAGATTGGGGTTGGCCTGCAACAGGGCACCCACCGCCTGATAGGCGACGTTTGCATCCTGGTTGGTCGCCTGGCGGCCGACGAGCTTCATTTCCGGATAAGTGCGCCCCATGTAATCGATCAGTGCGGTGACGCGCAGATCATGGTTGCTCTGGCCCGGATTTTCGAGAACGGCATATTCGCCCTTCTTGCCGAGCTTCTTGACGATCTCGTCAGCCGCAAATTTCGCCTCGGCAACATTGTCCGAGGTGATGTAGGCGGTGCGTTTCGACTTCGGCGAATCCGCCGCAAAAGTCGTCACCGAAACACCGGAGTCGATCGCCTTGTTGATCGGTTCGATAAAGGGATCGGCCTGCATCGGATGCAGCAATATGCCTTTCGGCTTCTTCACCAGCTCCTGCTCGAAGGAAGCGATCTGCTTGGTGATGTCGTATTCGGGCGTGCCGGTGAAAACGGCCTCGCAGCCCAAGGCCTTCGCGGCCTGCTTGAAACCTTCAAAGACCGGCACCCAATAAGGGTGGCTGGAAACCATGACGTTCATCACATAGGTCTCGCCAGGTTCACAGGCGAATTTGCCCGCGGCAGCGGCCTGAGAGCCGGCGCCTGCGGAAATCGCCACGGCTAAAACACCCGCGGCAACGGTCGATTTCAGAAAAGCCAACATATTTCCCCTCCCAAGGACAATGACCAATCCGCAATAAATTTTAAGTCGTGTAATTTATTGCATGACGTTTGAGATATCGGGAAACGGGGCAAGCGTCAATCCGGTTTGCATTTTATTTTTTTTAGTGAAATTTATTGCGGAACGCATGATAGTTTGGAGGCTGCCGACAGGATAGCCCGTCGCTCGAGCGAACTCCGCGGATCGAATAGGGCAGTCAATAAGCTTGCCGATACCAATCATCTGGCGGCAGTCGGATGTCTTAAGACCAAGGGATGGCAAGGCGCGATGCACTCAGGAAGCCAAATGGCGGGTAGCGCGCAAACGCTTCGGTTCATCACGCCCTCCTCCATGTCCATGCCGCATGGAAGGCCGCAAAGTCCTCCTGCCGATCCCATTTGCCCTATTTGGAGTGGTATTTATGACGGTGCCGCAGCGGGTACCCGTGATGGGAGCGCTGACGCATACCCCATAGGGGAAAGGTTCGATTAACACTGGCGCCACTATGCAAAAAGGCCCTGCGATTTCTCGCAAGGCCTTGATATTCAAGAATTCGGATGGTGGGCGTGACAGGGATTGAACCTGTGACCCCTACGATGTCAACGTAGTGCTCTCCCGCTGAGCTACACGCCCTCCGTGGCGGCGGATAGACCACAAAACCGGTTCATGCGTCAACTGCTTTTTTTCGGTTTTGTGAAGGTTTTTTGAGACCCCTTACGCCACAAGGAGTTTGTTGACCTCATCCACCAGATCGCGAAGATGGAACGGCTTGGAAAGCACCTTGGCATCCTTTGGAGCCTTCGAATCGGCGTTCAGCGCGACGGCCGCAAAGCCGGTGATGAACATGACTTTCAGGTCGGGGTCGAGTTCAGTTGCGCGCCGGGCCAACTCGATGCCATCCATTTCGGGCATGACGATATCTGTCAGCAACAGCGAGAAAGGCTCTTCGCGAAGCCGGTCGTAAGCGCTTGCGCCATTGTCGAAGGAAGAAACCTTGTAACCGGCTTTTTCCAGCGCCTTGACGAGAAAGCGGCGCATATCGTTATCGTCTTCAGCGAGAAGAATTTTCTGATTCATCATAAGTGACCGTAACTGCTCAATGTTTGAGATACCCTAGCCCGATTATAGGATTTTCACGGTAAATATCATGTGAACACAAGAATCGGTATAGCGCTGCATGGTCGATAGTATGGACTTGCCGCACCGTAACTGGCAACATGAACATCCTGATAGTTTACGACATGGTAAATGGCACTGAATGGACTGGATAACGGGTGAATACGAGCTGTTCGAAGTAACGGAACCTGCCGTTCAAACCCTGCCATTCGTCTATAATTCACCCCATAGCGGTCGCTGTTACCCCATCTCCTTTCTGGAATCGGCGCGGCTTGATTCGCACGAAATCCGGCGCTCGGAAGATCACTTCGTTGACGAGCTGTTCGCCGCTGCGCCCGACATCGGTGCGCCGCTGCTGAAAGCCAATTTTCCCCGCGCGTATCTCGACGTCAATCGCGAGCCCTACGAGCTTGATCCACGCATGTTCGAAGGCACCCTGCCGCCCTATGCCAATATCGGCTCCATGCGGGTTGCCGGCGGCCTGGGAACGGTACCCCGTATCGTCGCCGAGAATATGGACATCTATGCCCACCGCCTGCCGGTGGACGAGGCGCTGTCACGGATCGAGACGATTTACAAACCCTACCACGCCTGCCTGCGCCGGCTGTTGTCCCGCACCCACGCCAATTTCGGCATGGCGGTACTGATCGATTGCCATTCGATGCCGGGCAATATCCGCGTTGCCGGCTCGAACCTGCGGCCGGATGTCATTATAGGCGATCGCTACGGCACCAGTGCTTCCCAGGAGGTCTCCCGCGCCGCCCTGCATTTTCTTGAAGAACTGGGTTTTGTTGCGGTCTGCAACAAGCCCTATGCCGGCGGCTTCATCACGGAACATTACGGCCGACCGATCCGCTCTCTTCACGCGCTCCAGATCGAGGTCAATCGGGCGCTGTACGTCGATGAAAAAACGCTTTCGAAGAAAGCAGATTTTCCGGCCATTCAGGCATCGCTTGAAATCTTCATGCGCCAGCTCGGCGCTTTCGTTTCGGAATACGCGATCGAAACCTCGCTCGCCGCCGAATAATACATCAAATTCCAGGATATTTCAGATCTCTGTTCCAGACCGCCTGGCCACGCTCCGGGCAAAAAAAACCGCGCCTTGGCGCGGTCAAGTCTAGGGAGGAAACACCCAAGGAGGGTATTTACAGTCAAAGACTGCAGGGTCACGCTACGCATTATATGCACAATTGTCAATCATTTTATTTTATGCACTTTTTTTAGGCTTATGCTGAAAATTTGGAATCGGCCGTCCCTGCATCCGTACGTGTGGACGGCGGGTACAATTCCGGTCTATGCATTTCGCCATACAATTCAGGCCCAATAATTCAGGCAATGAGGTTTCGCATGCTGCCCGACCGGGATTTCTTCTTCAAACTTGCCGACGCCGCCAGCGCTGAAACGCTTCCCCGCTTCCGCACGGGCATTGCCGTCACCAACAAGGAGGACGGCGGCTATGATCCGGTGACGGAAGGAGATAAGGCAGCAGAAAGCGCCATTCGCGCCCTCATCGAGGCACGTTTTCCGCAACACGGCATTCTTGGTGAAGAACACGGCAATGTCGGTCTCGATCGCGAACATATCTGGGTTATCGATCCTATTGACGGCACACGCGCCTTCATTTCCGGCGTGCCGGTCTGGGGCACGCTGATCGGCTTCCAGTCGGCCGGCCGCGCTTCGATGGGCATCATGGACCAGCCCTTCACGAAAGAGCGTTATTTCGCCGACGGCGAGGCCGCATGGTATTTCGGGCCGGATGGTGAACGCAAGATCCGCACGCGCGAATGCACTTCGCTGTCGGATGCTGTGCTGTTCACCACAACACCCCATATCTTCACGGCGGAAGAAAAGCCCCTTTACGACAAGGTGCAGGATCAGGTTCGCCTTTTCCGTTATGGCGTGGATTGTTACGCCTATTGCCTGCTTGCCGCCGGCCATATCGATCTGGTGATCGAATCGGGCCTGAAGCCCTATGATGTCGGCGCGCTCATTCCGGTGATCGAACAGGCGGGTGGCATCATCACCACCTGGGATGGCGGGCGTCCGGAAAATGGTGGCCGCATTCTGGCAGCCGGTTCCAAAGCCGTGCACGAACAGGCGCTCGCCATTCTTTCAAAACTGTGATGGTACGACTGACGGGGATGGCGCAAGCGGCGCCATCCCCGTCATCGCTGCGTCATTCCGGCGCGAAAAAGGCGTCGATGGCCGCCAGCGCCTGTTTGCGGAAAACGTCGCGCTCATGCAGCAATTCGTGGCGCGCACCGGTTATGGGAAGAAGCTGCGCCGCGCGGAAATTGCGCGAGAGTTCCTCCTGCGCCTTATAGGGCGTGATTGTATCCAGCATCGGCGCAAGAATGAGGGTGGGAATGGTTATGTCCGTCAGATGGTCCTGACGGGTCACTCGACCCATCGTTTTCAGCGCTTCATAAACCCATCGCGCTGTCGGTGCGCCGATGAAGAGCTCCGGAAATTGCCGGTGCAGCGCAAGATTTCTGGCAAAACGTCTGGCGTCAGAGGTCAGCGGGTTGCCATCGAAATCCCGTTCGCGCTGATCCCTGCCCAGCTGAAGCTTTCCAAGACCCAACAGGCTTAAAGCGGTCGCGACCAGCCGGATGACGGACGAAGGAACAGATTGCTGGCTGTCCAGCTCGATAAAGGGCGAACAAAGCGCCAGACGGTCGATTCTGTTCGACAGGCCGGGTGCTGCGGCCAGTGCTGCAAGTGCGCCGGTTGAATGCGCGATCATGAAGAATGGCAGCCGGGTATCCGGCAGCACCACCTGTTCGAGAAACAAACTTATGTCACGCTTGTAGTCGGAAAAACGTCGCACATGCCCGGCGCCCGGCTTCTTCAGCAGCCGTTCGGAACCACCCTGCCCGCGCGCATCGAAGGTCGCGACCCAGAAACCCATGGCCGTCAGATCGCTGACGGTCTCGAAATATTTCTCGATACATTCGTTGCGACCATGCAGCAGAACCACGGTTCCGCGCGCAATGTGTCGGCTGGCGCGGAAGATCGCATATCGAAGCTGTTTGCCGCCGTGGCCGGTGAAATAACCGACGGTATGGTTGCCGGGAACCGGGTTGTCTTCGCTCTCGCGCAATGTGGCTTCGATCATCGGTCTTTTCCGGCTTCTCTGCCTTTTCGGGATAGGTCGGCGGCGGCGGAAGGTCAAAGAAAAAATTGCCGGAACCGTCGGTTAAAGCAGTCGCGGTTCCGGCGAATAGGACAGAAGAAGAAGGGACGTTATTGCTTCTGCCACGGAGCATGTCTCCGATGACGGATATTTATGGCTCTCAAACTGAACGATGCTGGAACCGGATGTTCAGCGATGGTTCATCTTGTTGTCGCCCTTTCCGCTTTAATGCCCCCCTTGACGGAGCACCAAGCCATTCCCATCTCATTCATGCGGCCGCCAGAACGGGGCCGCGCCATATGTCCGGCTGTCGCCAGAACGGGACGCCGGATCAACCGCAAACAGTCGCTTCATAAGGAGGACACCATGCGTCACGTCGATTTTTCCCCCCTCTATCGCTCCACCGTCGGTTTCGACCGTCTCTTTTCGATGCTCGACGGCCTCGGCCAGCCCGAACAGGCCCAGTCCTATCCGCCCTATAACATCGAGCGGACTGGTGAAAACGCCTATCGTATAACCATGGCGGTTGCCGGTTTCGATGAAACGGAACTCAGCATAGAATCCCGTGCCAATACGCTGACGGTGAAAGCCGAGAAGGCCGCAGATGAGAAGTCGTCCGAAGGCGAGTTTCTGTATCGCGGCATTGCCACGCGCGCTTTCGAACGCCGCTTCCAGATGGCCGATCATGTCGAAGTCCAGACCGCTTCCCTGAAGAATGGCCTGCTTCACATCGATCTCGTCCGCAATATTCCGGAAGCCATGAAACCGCGCCGTATCGCGATCTCCTCCGACAGCGCAGATGCGCCGAAGACGATCGAAGCACAGATCACGCCGGCCCAGGTCAACTAGGCCGATCCGGATGTCAAACGAACGGCCCCGTTAAGGGGCCGTTTTTGTTTGCCGAAAATTCATCCCTTAGCGAGTGGATACTGCCGCGCCTTCCGCAGTGACAGTTTCCGTTATCGCTGCTTTTTCATGGGCCTTGCGGGCATAACGCTGGGCTAGCACCGCGCAGACCATCAGCTGAATCTGATGGAAAAGCATGATTGGCAATACGATTGCGCCGATGCTCTGGCCGGCGAAGATCGCTCCTGCCATGGGCACGCCGCTGGCAAGGCTCTTCTTCGACCCGCAGAAGGTGATGGTGATTTCATCCGCCTTGTCGAAACCGAGCGCCCGGCTGCCGAACATCGTCACGCAGAGAACAAGCGCCAGAAGAACGATATTGATGCCGATGACAACGCCGATATCGCGCACGGAAAACGTCTGCCATATGCCTTCGATAACTGCCTCGGAGAAGGCAAGATAGACCACCATCAGGATGGAACCGCGATCGACCGGCGACAGCAATTTCTTGCGTGCCCTGATCCAGTCACCGATCCACGGCTGCAGCACCTGGCCGGCGATGAAGGGCAAGAGAAGCTGCAGGAAGATTTGCAGGAACGCATCCAGCGAAAATCCACCACCATGGCCACCGACCGTGAACAGCAGCCCGACCAGCAGCGGCGTCAGCACCATGCCGAAAATATTCGAGGCGGAGGCTGAACAGATCGCGGCGGGCACGTTTCCGCCTGCCATGGATGTGAAGGCGATGGACGATTGCACCGTCGACGGCAGGACGCAGAGAAACAGCACGCCCATATAAAGCGGTGCCGGCAGAATGCTCTCGGGAATGAAACCGATCGCCACGCCTAGCAACGGGAAAAGGCCGAAGGTGACGAGAAGGATCGCCAGGTGCAGGCGCCAGTGCAAGATACCCGCAATCACCACATCCCGCGACAGCCGCGCGCCGTGGAGAAAAAACAGCAATGCGATTGCCAGTTTCGTGGCAAGCCCGAAATACACCGCTGGCTGTCCGCTGATCGGCAAAAGGGAAGCCAGGATCACGGTGGCCACCAGCATCATGGTGAAACGGTCAGGCAGGAAGCGGGTCATAGGAGGTCTTTCCGGCATCGGTTTTGCTTGAAATATCCCACACTATCGCTCATCATGAATTCGGATGCAAAGACTAACAGTTATCACGATATGAGATAAATGCTGAACCTTCAACATCTTGCCAGCTTTGTGATGCTTCAGCAAACCGGCAGCTTCACGCTGGCTGCCGAGCGGCTGGGCATCGGCCAATCCACCGTCAGCCAGCATATTCAGCGGCTTGAGGCGGCACTTGGCCGTCGGTTGATTGCGCGCAGCACCCATCAGGTGAAGCTGACGGGCGAAGGCGAGGCGCTGCTCGGTTATGCCCGCAATATGCTGGAGATCGACAGCAGGGTTTCATCGCTGTTCAGTGAAAACCGCCTGCGCGGGCGCTTAAGGCTCGGCGTTTCCGAGGATTTCGTCGCCAGCCGGCTCACCGCCATTCTGGAAGAATTCATCCGCCTCTATCCCTTGGTCGATCTGGAGCTGACGGTGTCGCTGAGCGGCGTGCTTTACCAGATGCAGGATAATGGTGAGTTGGACGTCGTGCTCGCGAAACGTCGACTCGGTGATAAGCTCGGCCACTTCCTATACCGCGAACCTCTGGTATGGCTCGCGCGTGACCCGGAGCGAATGCTGAGCCAACCGGACGCCCTGCCGTTGATCGCCTTTCCGCCGCCAAGCATTACTCGAAAGGCGGCGCAAGAAGCGCTGGATCGGGCCGGTCTCGCGTGGCGGATCGTCTGCACCTGTGGCAGCCTTAGCGGACTGACCGCTGCCGCAAGGGCGGGCATGGGGATCCTCGTGCAACCGCGCAGCATGGCGCCAGCCGGCCTCAGGGAGATTGCGGCTGATGTGCTGCCGGCGCTCGAAGACGTGGAATTCGTGCTTCAGCCAAGTAAGGGCGCGGACACGAAACTGGTGCGCGCCCTTTCCGATCTGGTATCCAGCAAGAGCATCGCACCGGGCAGTTTTGCGTAAAAAAGACGCTTGCTTGCGTCAGTCTTCCCGTTTCGAGAGGCAGCGGCCTACACTATCACGCCACCCCGCGATGGCGCTCTTACGCTCAGTCTCATCCATATCTGGCAGAAAACGGCGATCCCGTTTCCAATGGGCGGCGAAGGCCTCCCGGTCCGGCCAGATGCCGGCGCGCGATGCTGCGAGCCATGCCGCACCGAGAATGGTGGTTTCCAGGAATACCGGCCGGTCGACCGGTGCAGCGAGAATGTCCGCCAGCCGCTGCATGGTCCAGTCCGAGGCAACCATGCCGCCATCGACCCGGAGCACCGTCTTGCCATTATCGCCCGCCCAGTCGTTGCGCATGGCGTCCAGAAGATCAAAGGTCTGATAGGCGACGCTTTCGAGTGCCGCGCGGGCGAATTCCGCAGGGCCGGTGCCACGCGTCAGGCCGAAAATCGCGCCCCGCGCTTCGGCATCCCAATAGGGCGCGCCAAGGCCGGTGAAGGCCGGCACAAGATAAACCCGCTGCTTGGGATCGGCTTTTTCGGCAAGCGCACTGACTTCGGAGGCGACCGAGATGAAGCCGAGCTCGTCACGCAGCCATTGCACGGCGGCGCCGGCAATGAAGATCGAGCCTTCGAGCGCATAGGTCGTCACGCCATCGAGGCGATAGGCAATGGTCGTCAGCAACCGGTTTGTCGAGGCGACCCGGTCGGTGCCGGTATTGAGAAGCGCAAAGCAGCCGGTGCCATAGGTCGATTTCATCATGCCAGGTTCGAAGCAGGCGTTACCGATAACGGCAGCCTGCTGATCACCGGCGACGCCGAGGATCGGAATTTCCGCGCCCAGAAGCGCCTTGTCCGTTACGCCGAAATCGGCAGCGCAATCAAGCACCTCCGGCAGCATGGCGCGGGGAATGTCGAGGATGGACAGCAATTCGTCATCCCAGGCATTGTCCTCGATATTGTAGATCAGCGTTCGCGAGGCATTGGTAGCGTCGGTCACATGGCGGCGACCGCCGGTGAGGCGATAGATCAGGAAACTGTCGACCGTGCCGAAGCAGATTTCGCCCTTCACGGCTTTTTCGCGAAGGCCGCTGACGCTGTCGAGAAGCCATTTCAGCTTCGTGCCGGAAAAGTAGGGGTCGAGCAGCAGACCAGTCTTTTTGGAAAAGAGCGGCTCCAGTCCCCTTCGTTTCAGATCCTCGCAAATTGGTGCAGCACGGCGATCCTGCCAGACAACGGCCCGATGCACGGCCTCGCCTGTATTACGGTCCCACAGCACGGTCGTTTCGCGCTGGTTGGTGATGCCGATCGCCTCGATATCGGAAGCGGCGATACCGGCATCGGCAAGCGCCAGCCGAATTGTTTCAAGCACGCTTTTCCAGATATCCTCGGCATCGTGTTCGACCCAGCCGGAGGCTGGGAAATGCTGCGGAAATTCTCGCTGGCCGACACCGATGACCCGCATGTCGCGATCAAAGACCATCGACCTTGTCGATGTCGTCCCCTGATCGATCGCCAGAATATAACCGCCCATTATGTCACTCCCTTTCAAACGCAATGACGGGGCGGCAAAGCCGCCCCGGTTTAAGATTTCACGCAGACATTACTTCTGCCAGCTTTTGACCAGCTCGTCGTAATTGACGGTGACCGGCTTTTCCTTTTCGTTGGCAATCTTCAGCTGCGGTGCCAGATTGCCCTTCGAAACGGCGTCCTTGTTCCAGTAGTCGATATCGTGTTCTTCCGCCAGTTTCGGGCCGATATCGCCCTGCACACCGGCGCGCTCGATACGTGCCATGACTTTTTCCTGCTCGGCGCAGAGCGAGTCCATTGCGGCTTGAGCGGTTTTAGCACCCGAAGATGCATCGCCGATTGCCTGCCACCAGAGCTGTGCCAGCTTCGGATAGTCAGGCACGTTGGTGCCGGTTGGAGACCATTGCACGCGAGCCGGCGAGCGATAGAACTCGATCAGACCACCAAGCTTGGCGGCCCTGTCCGTGAAGCTCTTGTGATGGATGGTGGTATCGCGAATGAAGGTCAGACCAACATGGCTCTTCTTCACATCCACGGTCTTGGAAGTTACGAACTGCGCATAAAGCCATGCGGCCTTGGCGCGATCGTCAGGGGTGGATTTCATCAGCGTCCACGAACCCACGTCCTGATAACCGAGCTTCATGCCGTCCTTCCAGTAGACGCCATGCGGGGAAGGTGCGACGCGCCATTTCGGCGAACCGTCCTCGTTCACGACAGGCAGGCCGGGCTTTGCCATATCGGCAGTGAAGGCCGTATACCAGAAGATCTGCTGGGCGATGTTACCCTGCGCCGGCACCGGACCGGATTCGGAGAAGGTCATACCCTGCGCTTCTGGCGGCGCAAATTTCTTCAGCCATTCGAGATATTTCTCGATGGAATAGACCGACGCCGGACCGTTGGTATCGCCGCCGCGTGCCACGCAGGAGCCGACCGGCTGCGACTTGTCGTTGACCTTGATGCCCCATTCATCGACAGGCAGGCCGTTTGGCAGGCCCTTGTCGCCGTTGCCGGCCATGGAAAGCCAGGCATCGGTGAAGCGCCAGCCAAGCGACGGGTCCTTCTTGCCGTAGTCCATATGGCCGAAGACCTTCTTGCCGCCGACATCACGGCCGGTGAAGAATTCGGCGATATCCTCATAGGCCGACCAGTTTACGGGCACACCAAGGTCGTAGCCGTATTTGGCCTTGAAATCGGCCTTGTTCTTGTCGTCGTTGAACCAGTCGTAGCGGAACCAGTAAAGGTTCGCGAATTGCTGGTCGGGAAGCTGGTACAGCTTCTTGTCCGGTGCCGTCGTAAAGGCGCTGCCGATGAAGTCCTTGAGATCCAGGCCGGGATTGGTGACGTCCTTGCCCTCATTGGCCATGAAATCCGTGAGGTTGCGCACCTGCTGGTAACGCCAATGCGTGCCGATGAGGTCGCTGTCATTCACCCAGCCGTCATAGAGGTTCTGGCCGGTCTGCATCTGGGTCTGGATCTTTTCAACGACGTCACCTTCCTGGATGATGTCGTGCGTGACCTTGATGCCGGTAATAGCGGTAAACGCCGGTGCCAGGACCTTCGATTCATATTCATGTGTGGTCAGGGATTCGGAAACGACCTTGATGTCCATGCCAGCAAAAGGTTTCGCGGCATCGATAAACCATTGCAGTTCCTTTTCCTGATCTGCACGCGAAAGCGACGACATATCGCCGATTTCCTTATCCAGAAATTGCTTTGCCTCCTCCATTCCGGCGAAAGCGGAACCTGTCATTGCCAGCAGCATGGCTGCCGTCGTCGTCATCAGATGCCGTCGCATATCAGTCCTCCCAAGGGTTGCGATTGCACGAAGTCTGCCGGGTGCGGTTTTCCTCCGCCGCACCGTTCTTCCTGCTCTAGACGAAACGGAAAACGCCAATTGCGTAAACCGCCGACAGAGCGAGAGCCCACCACAGGTTCGGGCCGATCAGCCCAAGCCATGCAAGATGAATGAAAGCGCTGCCGAGCAGCGAAATGAACAACCTGTCGCCACGCGTTGTCTCGAAACGCAGCAGGCCGAAGCGGGGGTTGCCGCCGGGCGAGAGCTGTTCCCAGAACCACATCCCAACCAGCAACACGGCGATGGCACCGAAAAACGCGGCCGTCTGCCAGGTCCATGCCATCCAGGTAAAATCGGGCATCTTCGTCATATCAAACCCTCCCCAGCGCAAAGCCCTTGGCGATGTAATTGCGAACAAACCAGATCACCAGCGCACCGGGAATGAGCGTCAGCACGCCGGCGGCGGCAAGCAGGCCCCAGTCCATGCCGGCGGCAGAAACGGTTCTCGTCATGGTCGCGGCGATCGGCTTGGCGTCGGTCGTCGTCAGCGTGCGGGCGATCAGAAGCTCAACCCACGAGAACATGAAGCTGAAGAAGCAGGCGACACCGATGCCGGAGGCAATGAGCGGCATGAAAATCTTCACGAAGAATTTCGGGAAGGAATAGCCGTCAATATAGGCGGTTTCGTCGATTTCCTTCGGTACGCCCGACATGAAACCTTCGAGAATCCACACCGCTAGCGGCACGTTGAACAGGCAATGCGCCAGCGCCACCGCAATATGCGTGTCGATCAGCCCGAAAGCGGAATAGAGCTGGAAGAAGGGCAGCGCGAAGACGGCGGGTGGCGCCATGCGGTTGGTCAAAAGCCAGAAGAACAGGTGCTTGTCGCCCAGGAAGCGGTAACGCGAGAAGGCATAGGCCGCCGGGAGTGCCGCCGAGACCGAGATCACCATGTTCATGACGACGTAGATGATCGAGTTGATGTAACCCGAATACCAGGATGAATCCGTGAAGATCGTCCGGTAATTCTGCAACGTCGGCTGGTGCGGATAAAGCGTCATCGACGAGACGATTTCCGTGTTCGTCTTGAAGCTCATATTGATAAGCCAGTAGATCGGCACGAGCAGCAGGATGATGTAGATCGTCGGCACCAGCCAGGAAAAGCGCGATGGCCCATGGCGGCGGCGCGATCGTGAATTCGCAGCAAGGCCTGATATTCTCGCCGAACTGGCTCTTACCGGTGGATTGCCGATACCGTTGAGTTCCACGCTTGTGGTGACATCAGAGGCGCTCATGTCTCAAGTCTCCGCGTCGTGGCTGGTCATCACGGTGTAGAACACCCAGGACAACAGCAGGATGATGAGGAAGTAGATCAGCGACATGGCCGCCGCGGGACCCAGATCGAACTGGCCGAGCGCTACCTTGACGAGATCGATGGACAGGAAGGTGGTGGAATTTCCGGGACCGCCGCCGGTGACAACGAAAGGCTCGGTGTAGATCATGAAGCTGTCCATGAAGCGCAGCAGGAATGCGATCAGCAGCACCCGCTTCATCTTCGGCAACTGAATGAACCGGAAAACCGCAAAACGCGATGCGCCATCGATCCTTGCTGCCTGATAATAGGCATCCGGAATGGAGACGAGGCTGGCGTAGCACAGGAGGACGACGAGGCTTGTCCAGTGCCACACATCCATGATGACGACGGTGATCCATGCGTCGACGGGATCGTTGACGTAGTTGTAGTCAAGCCCAAGCTGATTGGCGTAATAACCCAGCAACCCGATATCGCTGCGACCGAACACCTGCCAGATCGTGCCTACCACATTCCATGGCACCAAAAGCGGCAGCGCCATGGTGACGAGGCAGACCGGCACGCCGATGCCGGATTTGGGCATCTTGAGCGCGATGAATATGCCGAGCGGAATTTCAATCGCCAATATGATGCCGGAAAATACCAGATTGCGTCCGAGCGCGTTCCAGAAACGGTCGGAGCCAAGAATTTCCTGAAACCATTGGGTTCCCGCCCAGAAGAACTGGTTGTTGCCGAAGGTATCCTGCACCGAATAGTTCACGACCGTCATCAGCGGGATGACGGCGGAAAAGGCGACCAGCACCAGAACCGGCAGCACCATCAACCACGCTTTGTTGTTCCAGGTCTTTTCCATGCTCAGGCCCCCATCTTCACACGCCAGGAATCGGCAAAGACACCGATAGCGGCCGGATCGAAGCGAACACCCGCTTCTGCCGGAATGTCCTCCTCTTCCGGAACGACAATCGCAAGCTTTTGGCCGGCGAACCGGGCACGAACGATCTTTTGCCGGCCGATATCCTCGACCTTGTCGACGGTGATGGGCATGCCACCCCGCTCCAGCCGAACGAATTCCGGGCGGATGCCGATTTCGATCCGCTTCGATCCATCCACCACCGGCACGCCGGCAAGCGGAACGCCAAGGCCGCCGACAACCGCCGTTGCGCCATCAATGCTGGCAGGCATCACATTCATGCCGGGCGAACCGATGAAATAACCGACGAACGTATGTCCCGGGCGTTCGAAAAGCTCGGCGGGCGTGCCGATCTGGACGATCTGACCGTCATACATGACCACCACCTTGTCGGCGAAAGTCAGCGCTTCGGTCTGGTCGTGCGTGACGTAGACCATGGTGAAACCGGACTGGCGGTGGAGGCGCTTCAACTGCGAGCGCAGCACCCATTTCATATGCGGATCGATCACCGTCAGCGGCTCGTCGAAGAGGATGGCATTGACGTCGGATCGCACCAACCCGCGCGCCAGCGAAATTTTCTGCTTCTGGTCCGCCGTAAGTCCGCGCGCGTGGCGTTTGGCCATGCCGGAAAGATCGGTCATCTCGAGGATTTCCCGCACACGGCGGTCGACTTCGGCTTCCGGCACTTGCCGGTTGCGCAGCGGAAAAGCCAGATTGTCGTAGACTGTCATCGTGTCGTAAACGACCGGGAACTGGAATACCTGGGCGATGTTGCGATCTTCGGTGGAAAGATCGGTGACATCCGTTCCGTCAAAGGCGATGCGGCCTTCCGAGGGGCGCAGCAAGCCGGAAATGATGTTGAGCAACGTGGTCTTGCCGCAGCCTGAAGGGCCAAGCAGCGCATAGGCACCGCCATCCTCCCATTCGTGATGAACTTCCTTCAGGGCATAATCACCTGCCGCCTGCGCCTTGGCGTTGTAAGCGTGGCGGATATGATCGAGCGTGATGCGTGCCATGATCGATCTCCCCTTAAGCCGCTTCGCCGATGGCGTGGCCGTGTGTATCGAAAGCCATCAGGTGCCGCGTATCGAGAAACAGCTCGATCTCCGTGTCCGGCTCGATGTCGTGAATGCCCTGCGCCAGCATCACCCAACGCTGGCCTGAAAATTCCACGTGTACGAAGCTTTCCGATCCGGCGATCTCCGAGATCAGTGTCCGCGCCCGGATGGATTGCGCCGCCTGCCCCTTTTGCTGTGGGAAAAGATGATGTGGCTGGAAGGCAATGGTCACCGGACCGTCAGGCATGGCAGCAAGATGCGCCGGCACCGGCACAACCGCATGGTCGGCGCGCGTAAAGGCGCCGCCCGTCTTGATAACCTCGATGGTGTTGAGTGGCGGATCGGCAAAGATTTTCGCGGTTACGATATCCACCGGACGCCTGTAAACCTCGATCGTGCGGCTGAATTGCGTCACCTTGCCCTCGTTCAGCGTCGCGGTATTGCCACCAAGCAGCAGAGCTTCGGAGGGTTCCGTCGTGGCGTAAACGAAAATCGCACCGGATTCGGCAAAGATGCGCGGCAATTCCTCACGCAACTCCTCACGAAGCTTGTAGTCGAGATTTGCGAGCGGCTCGTCGAGGAGCACCAGATTGGCGTTTTTGACGATGGCGCGGGCAAGTGCCGTGCGCTGTTGCTGGCCACCGGAAAGGTTGAGCGGTGTGCGGTCGAGATAGGGCGTCAGCCTCAAAAGCTCGGCGGCCTTCCTCACCTCCCTGTCGATCGTTGCCTTGTCCTTGCCGGCAACGCGCATCGGCGAGGCGATGTTTTCATAAACGCTGAGCGCCGGATAATTGATGAACTGCTGATAGACCATGGCGACGTTGCGCTTCTGAACCGGCCAGCCCGTCACGTCCTCCCCACTAAAGAGAATCGTACCGCCACTTGGCTTGTCCAGCCCGGCCATCAGCCGCATGAGTGTCGTCTTGCCCGAAAGTGTCGGTCCAAGCAGGACGTTCAGGCTTCCGCGCTGCAACGTCAGATCGGTCGGGTGAATATGATATTCACCGCCGGCCATCTTCGAGACGTTTCGCAATTCAAGCATGGTGATCCAAAGCCTCCTCCGCTTTTTGATCGGATCGTCAGATTGCCTTCAAGCGTCCACCTGCAATGTCATCGATATAATCCTCCAGCCCGCGCACCTCTTCTTGGGTAAAGAAAAGCCCCTGCTTGGTGCGACGCCACAGAATATCCTCCGTCGTCAGCGCCCATTCCCGCGCCATCAGCCAGCGCACCTCGGCCTCATAAAGCGTGCCACCGAAATGCCGTCCCAGCCCTGCCATGTCCCCGGCTTTGCCAATAATCGACACGGCGTCCGTTCCGTAGCAGCGGATGAGCCGCTTCGCATGCCTCTCATCGAGGAACGGATAACGCGACCGCAGGGCCGTGACCTCTCCCGCATAAGCCTCGGCACCGAAATTTCCGCCCGGCAAATGTGAACCTGCCGTCCACGGCGAGCCCTTTTCACCCAGCGCATCACCGATTTTTTCAAGAGCATGTTCGGCAAGCCGCCGATAGGTGGTGAGCTTGCCACCGAAGATATTGAGAAGCGGCGCTTCGCCTTCAGCTCCTTCGGTTTTCAGCACATAATCGCGGGTTGCCTCCTGCGCTTTCGATGCGCCGTCGTCAAACAGCGGCCGCACGCCGGAATAGGTCCAGACGATATCGGCCGGCGTCACCGGTTCAGCGAAATATTCGCTCGCCGCGTTGCAAAGATAGCTGATCTCCTCGTCGCTGATCTTAACAGCCCGGGGGTCGGCGGTATAGTCGCGATCCGTCGTGCCGATCAGGGTAAAATCCTGCTCATAGGGGATGGCGAAGATGATGCGCCCGTCCGGGTTCTGGAAAAAATAGGCGCGCGGATCGGAAAACTTCTTGCGCACGATGATGTGGCTGCCCTGCACGAGGCGGACGTTGTGGACATTGTTTTTACCGAATGTCGCAGCCAGAACTTTGTCCACCCAGGGGCCTGCCGCATTTACCAGCATGCGCGCCCGGTAGGTCGCGGTTTCTCCGGCAGCATTTTTCGTTTCGACCCGCCAGAAGGCGCCTTCGCGCCGTGCCGAAACGACCTGCGTCCGGTTGAGGATCAAGGCGCCGCGATCGGCGGCATCGCGGGCGTTCAGCACCACAAGACGGGCATCGTCCACCCAGCCGTCAGAATATTCGAAAGCGCGGGCAAAAATCGGCTTCAGCGGTTTTCCAGCGGGATCACGGCGCAGATCGAGCGAGCGGGTGGCGGGCAAAAGCTTGCGGCCGCCGAGATGGTCATAAAGAAAAAGCCCGAGACGCACGAGCCAGGCCGGGCGCACGCCGCCCTTCTGGAACGGCAGAACAAAGCGCATAGGCCAGATGATGTGCGGCGCCATGGCCCACAGCACCTCGCGCTCCATCAGCGCTTCTCGCACCAGACGAAATTCGTAATGTTCGAGATAACGCAAACCGCCATGAATGAGCTTTGTGGCGGCCGACGAGGTGCCGGAGGCAAAATCGTTCATTTCCGCAAGCGCAACGGAATAGCCCCTGCCGACAGCGTCACGCGCGATACCGCAGCCGTTGATGCCGCCGCCGATCACGAAAACATCGTGGATTGCCTCGTCAGACATGGACCCTCCCGCGCTTTCATCGACGCTCTCCTCATCGATATATTGAAAGCACAGACATCTAATTTGAAGACAAAACGAATGTCAAACGAAATTCCGGGGCGGTTCGGATCAAGGCTCCCCAACCTCGGTTTCAATCAACCTGACGTCATGATCGGCACAGATGGATCGGATCGAATCAACCGGACAATGATCGGTAATGAAGGTGTGCACCTGTGAAAGATGGCCGATGCGCACCGGCGCCGTCCGCTCGAATTTCAGCGAATCCGATACAAGAATGACGTGGCGAGCGTTGGACATGATCGCCTGGGCAACCTTGACCTCGCGAAAGTCGAAATCCAGCAAAGCGCCGTCCTCATCGATCGCAGAAACGCCGATGACGGCGAAATCGACCTTGAACTGGCGGATAAAATCGACCGCGGCCTCACCGACGATGCCGCCATCGGAACCGCGCACGACGCCGCCGGCGATCACCACCTCGATGCCCGGAAAAACCCGTAACCTGTTGGCAACATTAATATTGTTGGTGATGACCATCAGCTCGTGATGATCCGCCAGCGCTTCGCCCACCGCCTCGGTCGTCGTACCTATATTGATGAAAAGCGAGGAGTTGTTGGGGATGAGGGCAGCGGCAGCGGCGCCGATCGCTTGCTTTTCGGAGGAGGCGATCGCACGGCGTGCCTCGTATTTGACGTTTTCGTTGCCGCTCGGAAAAAGCGCGCCGCCATGGATGCGCGTCAGCACCCGCGTATCGCAGAGATCGTTGAGGTCCTTGCGGATCGTCTGTGGCGTTACCGAAAACCGCGTGGCCAGCTCGTCCACCAGCACCCGCCCGCTTGCTTTCGCCAGCGCAACGATTTCATCCTGACGCGGTGTGAGCATCATTTCACCCTCCCTCCTCTTTCAATTTTTTCGTTTTATTGAAGAGCGAACGAAAAACCAATGTCAAGGGACGGTTTTGTGGCGCCGATCAGGTCCACTTGCTGAGGTACGCGAAAAACGTATCCGCACGGACCAGCAAGATTATTAGCCGGCTTTCTGAATCGACATCGCGACTGGCTCCGGCAGGCCGATCTCGGAAAACGCAGAGATTGCAGCGCCAAACGCATCACCGATGCCGATCAGTATAGGCTCGTTCACGCCAAGTCGTTCGACCGCCGCAGCCAGTTGCACGAGCGAACCGCACCAGCGCTGCTCATTTTCGCGGCTGACGGAAATCATGATGGCGACGGGCGTCGAGGCCGGCATGCCATGCGCCAGAAGGGCTTCCTCGATGCTGGCAGCGGTTCGCCCGCCCATGTAAAAAACCGTGGTCACGGAAGGGTTCGACAGCGACTGCCAGTCGATATTCTCCGGCAGCTTGCCCTTTCTGGAGTGCCCGGTGACGAAGCGGACCGACTGGGCGTGATCGCGATGGGTGAGGGAAACGCCGAGCCGCGAAGCCATGGCGCTTGCCGCGGTGATGCCGGGTACGATTTCGACCGGGATGTTTTCAGCCTCCAGCGCCGCGATCTCCTCGCCGGCGCGTCCGAAAATCATCGGATCGCCAGATTTCAGCCGCACTACCCTTTTGCCGGCCTTGGCAAGGCGGATCATCATGTCGTTAATATCTTCCTGCTTGCAGCTTTCCCGGCCGCCGCGCTTGCCAACCAGCATGCGCTTCGCCTCCCGCCGCGCCAGTTCCAGCACCTCGGATGAAACGAGATCGTCGAACAGAATGACATCCGCCGCCTGCAGGGCGCGTACCGCTTTCAGCGTCAGCAGCTCGGCATCGCCGGGTCCGGCACCGACCAGCGTCACAAGGCCGCGTCCCGATCCTGTCCGCCCGGCCTGCGTGCCTATGTCTGTCAGCAGCCTTTCTTCGCTGCCCTCATCCAGCCTTTCGGTAAACGCCCGGTCGACAAATTTTTCCCAGAATGATCGCCGCGCCGTGCCGGGCGCGAGGCGTATATTGACCCGCTCTCGGATGGTCTGGGCAAGCGCGCCCCAATCCTTGAGAGCGAGCGGCAGCAAAGTCTCGATGCGCCGGCGAATGGCCTGCGCCAGAATGGGTGCGGCGCCATCGGTGGAAATCGACACCACCACCGGCGAGCGATTGACGATGGAGCCAAACTGGAACTGGCAGAATTCCGGCTTGTCGATGACATTGACAGGCACGCCGGCTAAGCGCGCGGCATTGTAAAATCTTGCCGCCTCTTCGTCGGTTTCACAATCCGCCAGCGCCAGTTCCGCACCTTTGAAACTATCCGGACCCCAGGAACGGTCATGCCATGTCAGCATTTGGCTTGTCGAAACGAGCGCCGCAAAGCATTCCGAAAGCTCGCTTTCCTCGCAATAAAGATGAAGTTCCGCCCCGCAGGCAAGCAGTAGCTCCGCCTTCCATGCTGCCCCATCCGATCCGCCCGCCAGCACCACGCGCTTGCCCTCAAGCCCCCAGAAGACCGGCAACTTGGCAAGCTTCTCCATGCGGTTCGGTTCATTCCGCTGCGGTTTTAAGGCATCCATCGATGATCCCCCTGATCTCGGCGCGGCAGGAGCCGCAATTGGTTCCGGCATTCAACGCAGCACCTATGGCTTCGACGCTGTGGCAGCCATCACGGATGGCGGCCGTGATCTGGTTGACCCCGACATTGAAGCAGGAGCAGACCGTCGCCCCCGGATCGGCGCGGCCGGCGCCGGGACGCCCGGCAACCAGCGCAAAACGCATGCGCAAATCCTCATGGCGTTCGTTCAGCTGTGAAATCGCCCAGTTGCGGGCAACGGCCACCGGCTCTCTGGCGACGAACAGCGCTGCCAGCAAGGTATCACCGTCGAAGAAAGCAAGTCGCAGATCGCCCGTCTGCCGGTCGCTGTAACCCAGAGGCTCAACCCTGATATCAATGCCGAAAACCTGTCGCGCCCAGAGCGTCCAGTCCTGCGGCTGTTCCTCGAAGGCAAGCTCCATGCGGTAGCCGCCATCCGCCTTCGCAACTGCCCAATAGGCGCAGTCCGGCGCATCAGGCCGGGTGCGGGAGATCGCAAATCCATAGGCTTTCGCCACAAAACGTCGAGCACTCACGCCGACATTCTTCGAAGCGGGCTGGCCGGAATGCGGGTCCGTGACCGCTGGCACGAGCTTATCGATGCGGGCCTGCGAGGCGAACTGGTCGTTCCAGTGCATCGGCGCAAACACAGCTCCCCGCGCCTGCCTTTCACTGACCAGCGCCCGCAGCAGAACCTTGCCATGCGGGCTTTCAATCTCCACCAGATCGGCGCTTTCGATGCCCAGCAACTGTGCATCGCGCGGGTGAAGTTCGGCAAAGGGTTCAGCGATATGGGCGGTAAGCCGCGCGCTTTTGCCGGTGCGGGTCATGGTGTGCCATTGGTCGCGGATACGGCCAGTGTTCAGCGTCAGCGGATAGTCGGCCGATGTCCTGCCGGTCTCCGGCAGTGCCGAGGCGATGAACCGCGCCTTGCCATCCGTGTGATAAAAACGGCCATCCGCGAAAAAGCGGGTAATGGCGGCTTCACCGGGTCCGGCTTTTGGCCATTGAAACGGTGTCATCGTATCGTAGGAATCACGGTCGATCCCGCCAATATCGAAATCACGGCTTCCGGCGTTCTCGAAGCCGGAGAGAGCGGCATGCTCGGCGAAAACCTCAGAAGGTTGCCGGTAGCCGAAGGCAGCGTCAAAACCCATGCGCTGTCCAACTTCGGCGAATTGCCACCAGTCGGCCTTTGCTTCGCCGGGCGCATCAAGAAAACCGCGCTGGCGGGAAATACGTCGTTCGGAATTGGTGACCGTGCCGTCCTTTTCCCCCCAGCCGAGCGATGGCAACAGCACATGGGCGTGGCGGGCGGTATCGGTATTGGCGATGACATCGGACACCACGACAAAGGGACAGGCCTTGATCGCCGCCTCGACGGCACCGGCATCCGGCATGGAAACGACGGGGTTGGTGGCCATGATCCACAGCGCCTTGATGCGGCCATCGGCAACCGCCCGGAACATATCCACCGCCTTGAGGCCAGGCTTCTGCGCAATCGCCGGCGAGGCCCAGAAGCGCTGCACCCGGTCGCGGTCTTCAGCGTTCTCGATCGCCATATGGGCCGCCAGCATATTGGCAAGCCCGCCCACCTCGCGTCCGCCCATGGCGTTGGGCTGGCCGGTCAGCGAAAACGGCCCCATGCCCGGCCGGCCGATGCGGCCTGTGGCGAGGTGGCAATTGATGATGGCGTTGACCTTGTCGGTGCCGCTTTGCGACTGGTTGACGCCCTGACTGTAGCAGGTGACGGTTTTTTGCGTGCGTTCGAACAATTCGTAAAAGTAAATCAGTTCCGCGATTGTCAGACCGGTCTTGTCGGCGATCTCCGGCAGGCTGTGCCCGGTCGCTGCCTGCATCGCGGCATCGAGGCCTACAGTGTGGTTTCCAACATAAGCATTATCGAACGCGGAACTGCCGGAAAGATGGGCCAGAAGACCGGTAAACAGCGCCACATCCCCATCCGGGCGAATGGCGAGGTGCATATCGGCAATATCTGCGCTCATCGTCCGGCGCGGATCGATGACCACCACCTTCATGTCCGGCCGCGCCGCCTTCGCGGCAGCAAGCCGTTGATAGAGGACGGGATGACACCAGGCGAGATTGGATCCGGTGAGGATTACCAGATCGGCAAGCTCCATATCCTCATAGGTGCCGGGCACCGTATCGGCCCCGAAGGCGCGGCGATGGCCGGCGACCGAAGACGACATGCAAAGCCTTGAATTCGTATCGATATTGGCCGATCCGATGAAACCCTTCATCAGCTTGTTGGCGAGGTAATAATCCTCCGTCAGCAATTGGCCGGAAACGTAAAAGGCAACCGAATCCGGGCCGTGCTCGGAAATGGCCTCGGAAAATCTTGAAGCAACGAGTTGAAGCGCTTCGTCCCATGCCACCCGCTTTCCGTGGATTTCGGGATGGAGCAGCCGTCCGTCGAGGTCGATGGTTTCGGCCAGAGCCGAACCCTTGGAACACAGCCGACCGAAGTTGGCGGGGTGGTCCGGATCGCCTTTGACGGAAACGATGCCGTCATCGGCAACGGTGGCGATGACGCCGCAGCCGACACCGCAATAGGGACAGGTGGTTTTTGTTTCAACGGGCATGGGTTTGCCCTCTCATCCGGCCGCGTTTAGCCCCCTCTGTCCTGCCGGACATCTCCCCCTCAAGGGGGGAGATCAATCGCCGCACCGGCTCTATTTCACAGCTTGCGTCTCCGACAACAGAGATGAAGCGGGAAGCATGCCACTTGCTAATCTCGCCCCTCGAGGGGGAGATGTCCGGCAGGGCAGAGGGGGGTATCGTCGCCAACATTTGATATCACTCCGCCGCAATCATCAAAGTTTCGAGCGCAATCGAAAGCCGCCCGTCGAGATTGCGGAGAGGAATGGTCCTCACCTCGCCCTCATCCGCCCCCAACGCCTTGCCGGTCTCCAGCGAAATGACCCAATTGTGCAAAGGACATGTCACCGAAGCCCCGTGCACGATGCCCTGAGACAGCGGGCCGCCCTTGTGCGGGCAATGATCCTCGATGGCGAAGACCTGATTTTCAGCCGTGCGAAACACGGCGATCTTGCCCATAGGCGTTTTCACGCAGCGCGCGCCGCGCAACGGAATGTCGGAAATGTCGCCAATATCGATCCAGTTGCTGTCCATCGTTCTCACTCCGCTGCCTCGTTGAAACCGATTGCCGCCATCGGCCTGAATTCGTGCTTGTCGTGGCCGGACACACGTTCCGACCAGGGATCGACCTGCGCGAATTTCTGGCTGAAGACGAAGCGGTCAAAATAGGCCCGGCGCTTGTCGGCATCGTCCATGATCTGGCGGCGGACTTCGTCGTAACCGATGCGCTTGGCCCATTTGTAGATGCGCTCGAGGTAGCGCGCCTGCTCGCGGTACATCTGGGTCAACGCGACGATATGCTCCAGCGCCTGATCCTCGGTATGGACGAGGCCCAGCACTTCCGTACCCTTGATATCGAGACCGGCGGCACCGGCGAAGTGGATTTCGAAACCGGAATCCACGCAGATAACGCCGATATCCTTGCATGTCGCCTCAGCGCAGTTTCGCGGACAGCCGGAAACGGCAAGCTTCAGCTTGGCGGGCGTCCATGAGCCCCACATGAATTTTTCGATGCGGATGCCGAGGCCGGTGGAATCCTGCGTGCCGAAGCGGCACCATTGTTCTCCAACGCAGGTCTTCACGGTGCGAAGCCCCTTGGCATAGGCCTGGCCGGAAATGAAACCGGCCTTGCCGAGATCGGCCCAGACCGCCGGCAAATCCTCCTTCTCGATGCCGAGAAGATCGATGCGTTGCCCGCCTGTCACCTTCACCATTGGGATTTCGAACTTGTCGACCACATCCGCAATCGCCCGCAGTTCGGAGGAAGATGTGACGCCGCCCCACATGCGCGGAACGACGGAATAGGTGCCGTCCTTCTGGATATTGGCATGGACGCGCTCATTGATATAACGCGACTGGTAGTCGTCGGCATATTCGTCGGGAAAATCGCAGACGAGATAGTAGTTGAGCGCCGGTCTGCACTTGGCGCAGCCGCAGGAGGTCTTCCATTCCAGTTCCTGCATCACGGCGGGAATGGTCTTCAGGCCCTTGGCCTTGATGAGACGGCGCACATCATCGTGGCCGAGATCTGTGCATTTGCACATGGGCTGCACGGCAGCGGGATTGTAGCTGTCGCCAAGCGTCAGCGTCATCAGTTGCTCGACAAGGCCGGTGCAATTGCCGCAGGAGGCGGACGCCTTGGTATGGGCGCGCACATCATCCAGCGAGGTCAGCCCCTTAGAGGTGATGACCGAGGTGATCTTGCCCTTGCAGACGCCGTTGCAGCCGCAGATTTCCGCATCATCCGGCAAGGCTGCAACGGCCGCCATAGGGTCCAGCGGGGACCCTCCCTGATAGGCCTGGCCGAAGATCAGGGTTTCGCGCATGGCGGAAATGTCGGTCGATTTCTTCATCAGGTCGAAGAACCACGAACCATCCGCCGTCTCGCCGTAAAGAACCGCGCCGATGATGCGATTTTCCTTGAGGATCAGGCGCTTGTAGACACCGGCGGTGGCATCGCGCAGCACGATTTCCTCGCGGTCGTCGCCCTCGGCAAAATCGCCGGCGGAAAACAGGTTGATGCCGGTGACCTTCAGTTTGGTATTGGTGACCGAACCATGATATTCGGCTGAACCGCCGCAAAGCCGGTCCGCCAGCACCCGCGCAGATTCATAAAGTGGCGCGACCAGCCCGTAGCACATGCCGCGATGCTCGGCGCATTCGCCAAGCGCATATATCGAGGCATCCGACGTCATCATGCCATCATCCACGACGATGCCGCGATTGACGGCGATGCCGGCTTCCTTGGCGAGACCCGAGGCTGGACGGATGCCGACCGCCATCACCACCATGTCGCCTTTAATGACGCGACCGTCTTCCAGCTCGATGCCTTCGACCTTCTCCGCGCCGAGAATGCATTTGGTATTGGCCTTGGTAATGATGTCGATGCCGCGCTCGTTCAGCGCCTTTTCCAGAAGATAGGCCGCTGCCGGATCGAGCTGCCGCTCCATGATCGTCGGCATCAGATGGATGACGGTGACGTCCATTCCCTGGCGCTTCAGCCCGTAAGCCGCTTCCAGACCCAGAAGGCCGGCACCGATGACGATGGCGCGACCCTTGCCTTCGGCGATTTCAAGCATCTTCGTGACATCGTCGAGATCGCGATAGGCGAGAACGCCCGGCAATTGATGGCCAGGGACGGGAATGATGAAGGGCAGGGAACCGGTGGCGATTACCAGCCTGTCGTAGGAAACGGTGATGCCGTTTTCGCTTGTTACGGTCTTGTTGTCGCGGTCGATGCCGGTGACCTTCGCGCCCTTGTGCAGCGTCACATTGTTGGCCGCGTACCATTCGTCATTGTGGATGACGATATCTTCATAGCTCTTTTCGCCTGAGAGTACTGGCGAGAGCATGATGCGGTCGTAATTGACGCGCGGCTCGGCATTGAAAATGGTGACGTCGTAGAGGCCGGGGGCGGTTTCGAACAGGTTTTCCAGCATGCGCCCCGGCGCCATGCCATTGCCGATGATGACGAGTTTTTGCGCCATAGTGATTACTCCGCAGCTTCGACGAAGCGGTGACGTTCGTAAAGGAACTTCAGCACAGCCTCGCGGCATTTGAGGTAGGTCTTGTCGGATGCAAGCTCGATGCGGTTGCGCGGGCGCGGCAGCGGCACGTCAAGCACTTCGCCGATATGGGCGGCCGGACCGTTGGTCATCATCACGATACGGTCGGACAGCAGCACCGCCTCATCCACATCGTGGGTGATCATGACCATGGTGTTGCCAAGCCGGGCGTGGATTTCCATCACGGCGTCCTGAAGGTGGGCGCGCGTCAGCGCATCCAGTGCGCCGAAAGGCTCGTCCAGCAGCAGGATTTTCGGCTCCATGGCGAGCGCCCGGGCAATGCCGACGCGCTGCTTCATGCCGCCGGAAATTTCAGACGGTTTCTTGTCCTTGGCATGGGCCATCTGCACGAGATCCAGATTGCGCATGACCCAGTCGTGACGTTCCGCTTTGGTCTTGGTATTGCTGAAGACCTTCGCGACGGCGAGGTTGACGTTTTCATAAACCGAAAGCCAGGGGAGCAGGCTGTGGTTCTGGAAGACGACGGCGCGTTCCGGGCCAGGTTCGTTGACCTCGCGGTTTTCCAGAAGCACGACGCCTGCTGAGACTTTGGTCAGCCCGGCGATGAGGTTGAGCATGGTGGACTTGCCGCAGCCGGAATGCCCGATGACCGAGACGAATTCGCCCTTGCCGATGGTCAGGTTGATGCCTTTCAGCACCTCGGCGCGCGAACCGCCCTTGTCGAAATATTTGTCGATATGATCGAGTTTCAGATAAGCGTTCATGATGGTCGCCCTTTTAGTTGGCCGCAGCGCCGCGGGTGATGACCTTGCCGAGCGCCGCTACCAGCTTGTCGAGCATGAAGCCGACAACGCCGATGTAAGCGAGCGCCACGATGATGTCGGGCAGGCGCGAGGAGTTCCACGCATCCCAGATGAAGAAGCCGATACCGACACCGCCGGTCAGCATTTCCGCCGCCACGATGGCGAGCCAGGAGAGGCCGATGCCGATGCGCAGACCGGTGAAGATGTAGGGCGCGGCCGACGGCAGCATGATCTTGAAGAAGAATTCGATCTGATTGAGCCGCAGCACCTTCGCAACGTTGCGATAATCCTGCGGAATGTTGCGCACGCCGACCGCCGTATTGATGATGACGGGCCAGATGGAGGTGATGAAGATCACGAAAATGGCCGACGGATTGCTGTCCTGAAAGGCGGCAAGTGAAAGCGGCAGCCAGGCGAGCGGCGGCACGGTGCGCAGGACCTGAAAAATCGGGTCGAGGCCGCGCATGGCCCAGACCGACTGGCCGATAACCGCACCGAGAATGATGCCGGCGATGGCCGCAAGGCCGAAACCATATGCCACGCGCTCCAGCGAAACCAGCACGCGCAAGCCAAGGCCGATATCCTGCGAACCATTATGGAAGAACGGCGATACTATGAGATCGTAGCTTTCCTCGAATACCTGGCTTGGCGGCGGCAGGGACGAGCCGGGGGCGGAACAGAGCACCTGCCAGACGCCCAGCAGAACGGCGAGGACGACAAACGGCGGTATGATATTGCGGGCCGCCGCCGCACCCAGTTTACGCAGATTGAACCGCGAGGGATGTTTGGGCGGAAGGGTCACGACGTTTGCCTTTTGTACCACCGGTTGCTGCGGCTGTTCCTTGAAATTTCGAGCCAATGCGGACATGGCGTTTCCTTTGGATTTCGGTTGCGGTCAGGGTCTTGCCCCTCACCCGGCCTTTGGTGTCCATCTTTAAACGGCAACCCGGCGGAGGAGGGGCGACACCCGTGTCTCCTCCTCAGGAGGCTGCCTTGATGGAAAGACTTTCGAGATAGGCCGACGGGTTTTCCGGGTCGAAGACCTTGCCGTCGAAAAAGGTTTCCTTGCCGCGCGACGTGGAGGCGGGAATATCGGCAACACCGAGATCCTTTGCCGCGTCGCGCCAGATGTCCTCGCGGTTGACCTTAGCAACCAGCGCCTTCACGTCCGTATCGGGTGCAAATTTACCCCAGCGGATGTTTTCCGTGATGAACCAGCTGTCATGGCTGCGGAAGGGATAGGACGCGTGATCCTGCCAGAACTTCATCTGCAGACCGGTATTTTCCAGCACGCGGCCGTTGCCGTAATTGATATTGCCCTTGAGGCGGCCAAGAACGTCCTTTGGCGGCACGTTGAACCATTGGCGCTTGCCGAGGATCGTGGACATCTCCTCCTTGTTCGCCATCTCATCGCACCATTGCTGGGCCTCCATCACGGCCATCAGCAATGCTTTGGTGGCGTTGGGGTTCTTTTCCACCCAGTCGGCGCGCATGCCGAGCGCCTTTTCGGGATGCCCTTTCCAGAGTTCCCCGGTGGTACAGGCAGTAAAGCCGATGCCCTGATTGACGAGTTGCTCGTTCCAGGGTTCGCCCACACAGAAGACGTCCATATTGCCGACCTTCATATTGGCGACCATCTGCGGCGGCGGAACGACGATGGTGGAGACGTCCTTGTCCGGGTCGATGCCGCCGGCGGCCAGCCAATAGCGGATCCACAGATCATGCGTGCCGCCGGGAAATGTCATGGCAGCTTTGATTTCCTTGCCTTCTGCCTTCTTTTTCTCGAAAGCCGCCTTCAGCTTGGACGCGTCGAGCTGAACGCCGGTTTCAGCATATTCCTTGGCGACGGAAATACCCTGGCTGTCGAGATTGAGGCGGGCGATAAGCGCCATCGGCACAGGCACGTTGTTCTGCGTCACCTTGCCGGTATGCATGAGATAGGGCATCGGGGTCAGGATATGCGCGCCATCAATGCCGTTCGATGCGCCGCCGAGCACGAGATTGTCACGTGTCGCACCCCAGGATGCCTGTTTGAGAACCTCGACATCCGGCATGCCATGCTTGGCGAACAGTCCCTTTTCCGCCGCGATGATAAGCGGGGCGGCGTCGGTCAGCGCGATGAAGCCGATTTTCGCGCCCTTCACTTCCGGCTCAGCCGTGGCTGCGAAAGCGCCTGATGGAAAAGCGGTGCGCACGGCGGTAACAAGGGCTGCGGTAGCTGTCGTCTTGAGTATCGTGCGGCGGCTGACATCGCCCGAGAATATCTTTTTCATTCGCATCTTCCCCTTATTGGACCACCGCATGGGTGGCGCGTTCGCTTGCGAAAAAACCTGAAAATAAAAAAACGCCGCTCGGTGTTTGCGCCTTCGGAACGGGAGGTGTTCCGGGCAGCAAAACCTTGCGACGTCTATGTCTGTGAAAGCGCTTATGCCGCGCCCTGCTCGCCCCGATCGCCGTTGACCAGTGCAAAGACGAAGAGGCAAGAGGCGTGCCAGTTTTATATATGGAAGCTATCGCATTGGAAAAAAACGGAATTTCCGAGATTGAATCGGACGATTAAATTTTAATCAGCAGAAATTTTGTCTATGGTTTGCGCAACTGGATAAATTCCGCGCTTGAAATTTGCGCAGCTTGCCCGGCCGACGGCTGTCAGGCCTCGCTTTGGGAGATGGAAAACGGGGCAGAACTGCGCACGGAAAAGCCATTCACATAGCCAGCAATGTCTGCGGGATCGAAAACAAAACCGTCCACGAACCGGTCACCCGCCTCCTGCCCTTCGACTCGAATATCGGCATCATCGGGCGCATTGGCATCGCCCAGCGCCGCCCGATAAATATCCGGACGGTAAGCGGACAGGGTGGCCTCCACACCACCTTGCGAAAATTCCGTCTGCCCCCAGCGGATCATCTGGCTGTAAATCCACAATGCCTGGCTCTGGCGCGGATAATTGGCATGGCCGCCGTGGAAGAGGAAATATTTGTCGATGACCCGGCGGTTGCCCTGGCTGTCGATGTTGAATTCACCGGCAAGCACATGGCGGATGATGCTTTGCGGCGCACCGATATAACGCGGATCGGCAAGTGTCCCGCTCAGATCATCGTGATTTTCCGCAAGGTCGCACCAACGCGCGGCAGCATCGAGCGCCGTCAGCAGCCGGCTGACCGTTTCCTGCTGGCTTTCAGCCCATTCAGGCCGCATCCCGATCACCTTTTCCGGCGCAGACGGCCACAAATCCTGCTTGGCAGCGACGATCCTGCCCACACCGCGCTCGGCGGCAACGATGTTCCACGGCGCACCGACACAGAAACCATCGATGGCGCCCGCCGCCAATGCATCCGACGTCAATGGCGGTGGTACGACCACAAGCTTGACGTCGTGATCGGGATGAATGCCACCAGCGGCGAGCCAATAGCGAAATTCGTAATTGTGCGAGGAAAACGGGTAGGTCATGCCGAGCGTCGGTGTAGCTTCGCCCCGCGCTCGCATGTCATCCAGCAACTGCTTCAAGGCCTTCGCATTTTCCAGCGCCCCCGCCGTTTCGGAAAGCCCCGTCAACGCCTTCATCCGGGCAAAAAGCCGCGTCGAAAGCGTGATCGCATTGCCGCCGCGTCCAAGTGAAAACGGCGTGATCGTCGGCGAAGGGTTCGAGCCGAGGCCCAGCATGGAGGCAACGGGCATCGGCGACAGCATATGGGCAATGTCGAATTGCCGGAATGCCAGCCGGTCGCGCACATTCGCCCAGGACACATCCTTGACGAGATCGAGCGTCAGGCCTTCGCGCTCGGCAAAGCCGAATTCCGCCGCAGCAATGAGGACGGACGCATCGACAAGAGGAATAAAACCTGCCCGAAGGATTTTTTGCCGGTCGCTGCCAACGATTGCCGGCGCGCCCGCTTTTGAACCGGCCGATTTTTCCTGTGCCGCCATATCATACACTCCTCGACTGTCCCGCCGGCGGGTTCGTTACATCAACAGACCGGCCGCGGTGACCACGCTTTGCGCGATCTCGGATATTTTCTTTTTCTCGTTCATCGCCGTTTGCCGCAGAAGCGCAAAAGCCTCCTCTTCGGACAGGCCACGCATTTTCATCAAAATGCCTTTGGCGCGCTCGATGACCTTGCGCTCCTCAAGCGCCGATTTTGCTTCGGCAAGTTCCTGTCGCAGACGGCTGAAAGCGTTGAAGCGGCTGACCGCCATATCGAGGATGGGTTTGACGCGCTCTTTCTTCAGCCCGTCAACGACATAGGCGGAAACACCAGCCTCAACGGCCGCCTCGATGGACGCGGTATCGGAGCGGTCGACAAACATGGCGATCGGCCGGCCGACCGTGCGTGTCAACTGAAACAGATGCTCCATCATGTCGCGGTTGGGATTTTCAAGATCGATGAAGATGACATCGGGTTGCAGCGTCTCGATGGTCCGCGCCACGCCGTGCACCTCATGGATGACCGTCACGCGATTATACCCGGCCTCGCGCAGCCCCTCCTCGATGATCGAGGCGCGGATCGCGTTTTCGTCTATAACGAGAATGGTGAGGTCGCGAAGCGTCATGTCGGCATTGATGACGCACCGCAACAAACTTGGCAATCAGGCGCCGATATAAAAATGGAGCGGACGCGAACGGGACGTTTTCATCCCGCTCCGCCTGATCTCTCAGGACGCCCGTTCGAGCGCCTTCAAAACCGTCCGCTCGGAAAGATTGAGATAGATTTCCATCTCGTCACCGGCCTCAGCCGCCTTGCCCTCTTCCATCAGCGACAGGATCTTGCTGTTCATGTCCACAAAGGGGGAATGGAGCTGTTCCGGGTCTTTCAGCAGGCCGAAACAAAGCCTGAGCTCAGCGGCGATTCGCTCGTAAAAATCGCTGAGGCGAGCGCTGTCGAGAAGGTCGACCACGGCGGCGTGGAACTTCATGTTGGCGCTACCCACGCCCAGCCAGTCTGCCTGGTCGCGCTTTATCCTGGCGTCATCGACCGCCGTGCGCATTGTCCGGATGGCCGGGTGCTTGTGCCAGGCCTGACGCAGCGCCCCGCATTCCACCATGCGCCGCACCCTATAAATATCAATCACCGAAGCCAGGGTGGGAACGGCGACAAAAACGCCGCGATTGGCCTCGTGACGCAGCAGACCATCCTTGGTCAGGAGACGAAAGGCTTCACGCAGCGAATTGCGGGAGACCTCGAAACGTTCGCTGAAGGCTGCTTCCGAAAGACGCTGGCCCGGCATCAGCTCACCGGAGATCAGCAGGGTGCGAATACCCTTTGCCAATCGATCCGCAAGCGGCAGACCCTCTATCGTTTCCGTCATAGCGCTTTCCTTAAGAGCAATGCAACATTGGGAATTCCGTGACAGGCATGTTCGGACACGGCATGATTGCCCATAGCACAAAGCTTCAGCAAAGCGCCAAAAAAACGTGATGAATTCATACTCATAACGTCCAACAAATAGACAAAATAAAAGAACGATTATCATTTATTGTTGAACAATATTGACAATCTCACGGAACAAGACAAGATCGGCGGCATAAAGCATCCGCGAGGGGCGGATTGCGACAGGAGCGGAGAAAATCCATGGAGCAGAAAATGCCCACGCCCGCCGACCCGAATGAGGCGGCACAGAAGGCAAAGAACCAACGTTATGCCCTGCTTTCGGCGATGTTCTTGATGTCGATGTCCGCCGTCGGGCCGGGCTTTATCACCCAGACAGCGAATTTTACGGTGAAACTGGGCGCCGCATTTGCATTTGCCATCATCATTTCCATCCTGATTGACTTTGTCGTGCAGGCCAATATCTGGCGCATCGTCACCATCACCCGCATGCGGGCGCCTGCCATCGCCAATGCCGCCATTCCGGGTTCTGGCTATCTGCTGGCCATCCTCGTCATCATCGGCGGCCTGTTCTTCAACGTCGGTAACATCGGCGGCGCAGGCCTCGGCTTCAACGCCATGATCGACCTTGACCCGAAGATCGGTGGCGCCATCGGCGCACTGGCGGCCATCGGCATCTTCCTGTCGCGCCGGGCGGGCATCGCCATGGACCGCGTCGTTTTTGTGGCCGCCTTCGTCAAGCTCGCGCTGATTCTTTATGCGGCATATGTTTCCGGCCCGCCGGTCGCGGAAGCTTTCCGTCAGACCTTCCTGCCTGATACCGTCGATTTCGTCACCATCACCACCATCGTCGGTGGCACGGTCGGCGGCTACATCACCTACGCTGGCGCGCATCGCCTGCTGGACAAGGGAATGGTCGGCGTTGAAAATATCAACGCGGTCAATCGCGCCGCCCTGAGCGGCATCGCGATTACCGGCGTGCTGCGCTACATCCTGTTCCTCGCCATTCTCGGCGTCGTCGCAAGTGGCGTGGTCATCGATCTCTCGGGCAAGGCCGCGAACCCGGCAGGTCAGGCCTTCCATGCCGCAGCCGGCAATATCGGCTACCGTCTGTTTGGCGCGGTCTTCCTCGCCTCGGCCATGACCAGCATCATCGGTGCGGCCTACACCTCCGTTTCGTTCCTGACGGCTTTTAAGCCCGACATCACGGAACGCCAGCGCAATCTAGCCACCGTCGGCTTCATCGCCATCTCGCTGATCGCCTATGTCATTATCACCACACCACCCGCAGCCATGCTCGTCTTTGTCGGCGGCCTCAACGGTCTCGTTCTGCCGATCGGCCTTTCGATCTTCATGTATGCCGCATGGAAACGCGCCGATCTGATGCATGGCTATCACTACCCGCGCTGGCTGCTCGTGCTTGGCGTGCTGACCTGCGTACTCACCTGGTATATGGCCTATAAGTCGGCGGGCGCGATTTTCGCCCTGCTCGGCTACTGATAATTAAAGGGAGGCAAACATGGCCGCTATCGATCTCAACAGCGATCTTGGCGAAAGTTACGGCGCGTGGAGCATGGGGGACGACGAGGCGATGCTCGCCGTCGTTTCCAGCGCCAATATCGCCTGCGGATTTCACGCCGGCGACCCGGCCGGGATTTACCGCACCGTCAAGGCCGCCGCCAAAAAAGGCGTGGTCGTGGGCGCCCATGTCTCCTATCCGGACCGCGTCGGCTTTGGCCGCCGCGATCTGGATGTGACCTCCGAAGAGCTGATCGCCGATGTCATCTACCAGATCGGCGCACTGAAGGGTGTCGCCGCTGCTGCCGGAACCACGGTGCGTTACGTGAAGCCGCATGGCGCGCTTTACAACCGCATCGCCAATGATGCGAAACAGGGACAGGCGGTCATCGACGGTATCAAGGCCGTCGATCCCTCGCTGGTGCTGATGGGTCTTGCCAATGCGCCCATCCTCGATCTCGCCCGCAAGGCAGGCCTTGCCGTCGTCGCAGAAGCCTTCGCTGACCGCGCCTATACGCCCGAAGGCCAACTCGTCTCGCGCCGTGAGGCGGGCGCCGTACTGCACGACGCTGCCAAAATCGCCGAGCGGATGGTGCAGCTTGCCCGCGAAGGAACACTCGAAGCCATCGACGGCAGCAGCATCAAGATCGAAGCACAATCCATCTGCGTGCATGGCGACAGCCCCGGCGCGGTCGCGATCGCCCAGGAAATCCGCCGCCGTTTCGAAGCCGAGGGCATCAAAATCCGCTCTTTTGCATCCATTCTTCAAAAGGGCGACCAATGACGATACCCTTATCCTTTCTGAGTCACACCAATGCGGATGCCGCCCGGACGGCCCGCGCCGATTATCGTGGCGGCCTCGTTGCTCCGACCTCCGGCATCGCTCCCGGTTTCACGCAGGCCAACATGATCGTGCTGCCGCGCGACTGGGCCTTCGATTTCCTGCTTTATGCGCAGCGTAATCCCAAGCCCTGCCCGGTGCTCGATGTTTCAGATCCCGGCTCACCAACTACGCTTCTTGCCCCCGGTGCCGATCTCAGGACCGACCTGCCGCTCTACCGTATCTGGCGGGATGGCAAACTTGCCGAGGAAACGGCGGATGCGACCGCCGCCTGGGCAGAGCGTGACGATCTCGTCGCTTTCCTGATCGGTTGCAGTTTTACCTTTGAAACGCCGATGGTCGAAGCGGGTATCGAAATCCGTCACATGACCGACAAAAGCAACGTTCCGATGTATCTGACCAACCGCCCCTGCCGGCCGGCCGGCCGATTTAAGGGCAACATGGTCGTTTCCATGCGGCCGATCCCGGCTTCGCGCGTGGCCGATGCCGCGACAATTTCGGGACGTTTTCCGGCGGTTCACGGTGCGCCCGTGCATGTCGGCGCGCCGGAAGAAATCGGCATATCGGATCTCGCGAAACCGGATTTCGGCGATGCGGTGCGGATCGAACCCGGTGAGGTTCCAGTTTTCTGGGCCTGCGGCGTGACGCCTCAGGCTGCAGTCATGGCGTCCGGCGTGCCGTTCGCGATTACCCATGCGCCCGGGCACATGTTCATCACCGACATTCCCGATTCTGCCTATCACGCGTGAGGATATGATGCGCTTTCTCCCCGTCAGCCTCACCACCATTCTCGTCGAACTTGCCGATCTCGATGAAACGCTGGCGCTGTTCGCCTCGCTTCAGAACGATCCGATCGAGGGCATCGACGAAACGGTTCCGGCTGCCCGCACCCTGATGATCCGTTTCCGCCCCGAAAAGATTGGCGCAGAGGCGCTGGTTGCGCGGCTTTCCAGCCGCGATCTCTCCGCAAAAATCGCGCCCTCGGACAATCTGGTGGAAATCCCCGTCCATTATAACGGCGAGGATCTGGCCGACGTTGCCGAACTGACCGGCATGAGCGTCGACGAAGTCATCCGCCGCCATACCGAAAGCGAATTCACCGTGGCCTTCTGCGGTTTCGCGCCCGGCTTCGGTTATCTGGTTGGCGGCGATCCGGCTCTTCACGTGCCGCGCCGGCAAAGCCCGCGTACCCGCATTCCGGCGGGTTCGGTGGCGCTGGCTGGCGCCTTCAGCGGCGTCTATCCGCAAAATAGCCCCGGCGGCTGGCAGATCATCGGCACCACACCGGTGAAGATGTGGGATATAGACCGTGATCCCGGTGCGCTTTTCCAGCCGGGTTATCGCGTGCGTTTCTTCGATATGGACAAGGCCGGAAGAACGGTTGATGTTCCCGCCTCCGCGCCGCGCACCGCCCAGACTGAGATGACAAGAGAAGGCCCGCATTTCGAGGTGCTCGCGGCCCCCATGCCCGCCATTTTTCAGGATCTCGGCCGCTTCGGCCAAACCGGACAGGGCGTCTCCGCCTCCGGCGCACTGGATCGTGGCGCGTTTAACGCCGCCAACCGTATCGTTGGCAATCCCGTCAACTCACCGTGTCTCGAGCTCACGCTCGGCGGTTTTTCCTTCAAAAGCACGAGCCGCGCCGTTATCGGCATTGCGGGCGCGCCCTGCCCCATCACCGTCAAGACCGCAGATCGCAGTTTCACCGCACAAACCCATGTTCCCGTCTCTCTCGAACCCGGCGATATCGTAACCTTGGGTCAGCCGCCGAAGGGCATGCGTTGTTATCTTGCTGTGCGTGGCGGGTTCGATGTCGAGCCCGTGCTTGGCAGCTATGCGACGGATACGCTCGCCGTAGTCGGTCCAGAAAACGTGACTGCGGGCACTATCCTGCTGCTGAAGGGTAAAAAGACGGGGCTTTCCAGCGTGTCTGTCGACGAGGCTCCGGCCTTCGATCCGCCGGCAACCGGCGATATTGTGACGCTCGACGTGGTTCTCGGGCCGCGCACCGACTGGTTCACGCAAAAGGGTCTAGACACGTTGACCGGCCAACTCTGGCAGGTCACGCCGCAATCCAACCGCGTCGGCATCCGCCTTGCCGGCGAAGTGCCGATGGAGCGCGGGGACAGTGCCGAATTGCCGAGCGAAGGCACGGCCACCGGAGCAATCCAGATTCCCCATAGCGGCCAGCCCGTTCTCTTCCTTGCCGACCACCCGTTGACCGGCGGCTATCCCGTCATCGGCGCGGTCGCGGAATACCATCTCGATCTCGCGGGACAAATCCCCGTCAATGCCAAAATCAAGTTCCGCCCGATCGGCCCTTTTGCCGAAATCGCGGCGGCTAAAAGTCTGTAGGGAGAATAGCGATGAAAAAAGTGCTGATTGCCAATCGCGGCGAGATCGCGGTGCGGATCATCCGCGCATGCCGTGATTACGGCCTGCAGTCGGTTGCCGTTTATGCCGATCCCGATCAGGATGCACTATTCGTTCGGTTGGCGGATGAGGCCTATGCGCTGGAAGGCGTCCGCCCCGCCGAAACCTATCTCGATATCGCCAAGCTGATCGCGATTGCCAAACGCGCCGGCGCGGATGCCGTGCATCCCGGTTACGGCTTTTTGTCCGAACGCGCCGAATTTGCGCAGGCGGTTATCGATGCCGGCCTTAGCTGGATCGGCCCCGACCCACATGTCATTGAAGCGCTGGGCGACAAGGTGGAAGCGCGGCGCATCGCCACCAGCGTCGGCGCGCCGCTGGTCGCCGGCAGTGACGGCCCCGTCTCTACCGCCGCCGAAGTCACCGCTTTTGCCGAAGAATACGGCCTGCCCGTCGCCATCAAGGCGGCGCATGGCGGTGGTGGGCGCGGCCTGAAGGTCGCATGGAAGATGGAAGAGATCGCCGATCTCTACGAATCCGCCGTTCGCGAAGCGACCGCCGCTTTCGGTCGCGGCGAATGTTTTCTCGAACGCTTCCTCGACCGGCCCCGCCATATCGAGGCGCAGGTTTTGGCCGACAAGCACGGCAATGTGCTGGTGCTGGGCACCCGCGATTGCTCGCTGCAACGTCGGAACCAGAAGCTGATAGAGGAGGCTCCGGCCCCGTTCCTGTCTGCCGAACAGCGACAAAAAATCCACGACGCGGCAAAGGCGATCTGTGCCGCCGCGGGCTATTCCGGTGCCGGCACCGTCGAATTCCTGCTCGGCGTTGATGGCACGATTTCTTTCCTGGAGGTCAATACGCGCCTGCAGGTGGAACATCCCGTTACTGAGGAAACCACCGGCATCGATCTCGTCATCGAGCAGTTCCGCATCGCAGAGGGCCACACCCTGCGGGTGCTTGAAACGCCGGAACCGCGCGGCCACTCGATGGAATTCCGCATCAATGCCGAAGACCCCGGCCGGGGGTTCCTGCCAACACCCGGCTCGATCTCTGTTTTCGATGCTCCTTCCGGCCCCGGCATCCGTGTAGATAGCGGCGTCGTCAGCGGCTCCAGCGTGCCTGGGGTATTAGACTCGCTGATGGCAAAGCTCATCGTTACGGGTACCGACCGCGATCAGGTTCTGCGCCGCGCGCGCCGCGCGCTGAAAGAATTCCGTATCGAAGGCGTTGCCACGGTTCTGCCGTTCCATCGCGCCGCAATCGAGACGGACGACTTCATCGGCACCGACGGTTTCAAGGTTCATACCCGCTGGATCGAAACCGATTTCGCCGCCATGCCTGACGCCATGGAACGCCCGGCACCGGCTGAAGACCCTTCCATCACGCGCACCTTTCTGGAAATCGACGGCAAGCGTGTTTCTGTCGGCCTGCCGAACCTGCTGCTCTCCGGCCTCGGCGCTGTCAGCGGCGGCAATGCCGCTGCCCCCAGCGCGTCGGTCAAGGAGAAGGAAGGTGAAATTATCGCTCCCGTTTCCGGCACCTTGCAATCGTTCAAGGTGAACGATGGCGAAACTGTTTCCAAAGGCGATCTTCTGGCCGTCATGGAAGCCATGAAAATGGAAACGCAAATCGTGGCGACGAAGGCCGGCAAGGTCCGCCTGATCGTCAAGGAAGGCGACTATCTTCAGGCGGGCGCCGCACTTCTCGAAATTGCGGAATAGCGCATAGACCAGACCACCGGACCGATCAGGGAATGTGGTCTCCTCAGAATCGAAGTTTGGTCAATACGGCGGCGGAACCCTTTCGCCGCCGGGCCGTTTATGGCGCGACCTGCTAACCATCATGAGGGAAATATGGCCGGACGCACCTTGCTTCAATTCTTCCATTGGTACTATCCGGACGGAGGGAAATTATGGAGCGAGGTGGCCGAAAAGGCGGAAAGCCTTGCCCGAATGGGTATTACCGACGTCTGGCTACCGCCGGCCTACAAGGGTTCTGCCGGCGGTTATTCGGTAGGTTACGATACATATGATCTCTTCGACCTTGGCGAATTCGACCAGAAGGGAACCGTGGCGACCAAATACGGTGATCGTGCTGCCCTCGAACAGGCCGGTCGGACGTTGAAGGAAAACGGCATTCGCGTCATTCACGACGTGGTTCTCAATCACAAGATGGGCGCGGATGAACGGGAGAAGGTGCGGGTTCGCCGCGTCAATCCCGATGACCGCACCGAGATAGAGGACGAGGATTTCGAGGCGCACGCCTATACGCGCTTCACCTTTCCGGGCCGAAACGGCACGCATTCCAAATTCATCTGGGACCTGAAGTGCTTCAGCGGCGTCGACCACATCGAAGAGCCTGACGAGGACGGCATTTTCCGTCTCGTCAACGAATATGGCGACGGCGAATGGAATGAGGAGGTCGACGAGGAAAACGGTAACTTCGATTATCTCATGGGCGCGGATGTCGAATTCCGAAACAGGGCTGTCTACGAGGAATTGAAATATTGGGGCCGGTGGCTTGCCGAACAGGTGCAGGTGGATGGTTTCCGTCTGGATGCGGCCAAACATATTCCGGCATGGTTCTTCCGCGACTGGGTAGGCCATATGCGCGACACGATTAATCCCGACCTCTTCGTCGTGGCAGAATACTGGCACCCCGATATAGACGCGCTGAAAAGCTATCTCGATCTGGTCGACAAGCAGCTGATGCTCTTCGATGTCGCCCTTCACCACCGCTTCCATGACGCCTCCAAGCAGGGCGGCGATTTCGACATGCGCACTATCTTCGATGGTTCGCTGCTTTCCGCTGTTCCAGATCACGCCGTCACGCTTGTCGACAACCACGACACGCAGCCGCTGCAATCTCTGGAAGCGCCGGTAGAACCTTGGTTCAAGCCTCTTGCCTATGCAATCATTCTGCTGCGCGAAGAAGGTGTGCCTTGCGTCTTTTATCCCGATCTTTTCGGTACGACCTATACAGACACCGGCAATGACGGCAACGACCATGAGATCGTCATGCCGGCTATCGAATGCCTGCCGAAGCTCATCGAGGCACGCAGCCGCTTTTCCAACGGTGCCCAGACGGATATTTTCGATGATCCGAGCTGCATTGCGTTTATTCGCCACGGTACCGCCGATGAGCCGGGCTGCGTTGTGGTGATGTCGAACGGCGAGGCGGCGGAAAAACAGATCGATCTCGGCCCCGAGCAGGCGGGAGCTGTATGGCGCGATTTCCTTGGTCACCGTCACGAACAGATCACCCTTGACGAGCATGGCAAGGGTCTGTTTTCCACCAATGGCGGCAGCGTCAGTGTCTGGGTTCCGGCCGACGTCGAGTAGGAACAATTGCTTTTAAAGCGGCCAGCCGGAAACCTTGCTCATTTGACGGATACGAGACGGCGCGGGCCCGCGCCGGCATCGGCCAGAACATCGTTCGGATTGCGTAAGGGACAGTCATCAAGTGAGAGGCAACCGCAACCGATACAGCCGGTAAGCTGGTCGCGCAGCATAATCAGGCTGTTGATACGAAGCTGCAGCATTTCCCGCCAGGATTGCGAGAACACGCGCCAGTCAGCGGTCGTCGCCACCCTGTCCTGCGGCAAATCCGCCAAGGCGTCCCTGATGATGCTGAGCTGGATACCTGCCCGCTGCGCAATGCGGATAATGGCAATGCGCCGCAGGACGGCGCGATGATAACGACGCTGGTTCCCGCTGGTGCGCCAGCCTTCGATCAATCCCTTCGCCTCGTAAAAATGGATGGTTGAAACGGCGACGCCACTACGACGCGCAACCTCCCCAACCGTCAGGCTGTGTTTAAAGATGGTATTTTCCATGCCGGCTCCGTTTTCTGAACGGCCTCCGCTCTGAAAAACGCGGAAACACACTAGAGAGCAGCCGGTATAATTCCTCAACCATAGTTGAGGTCAATAGAATGGATGGCAAAAAAGGCGCCCATCGGGCGCCTCTGAATTCTTAAATATCGCGGATCAGAATTTGGCGGTCATGCTGATCCAGAAGCGGCGGCCTTCCATGACCGTGTTGAAATCGTCAGCGCCGACTTCCTTGTCGAATACATTGTAAACCGCCGCGTTGAGATCGACATTTTCGGCCACCGCATATTTCGCCCCGATGTCGAGGGTGGTGTAAGCGTCATATTTACGCCCGGCCTTGCCGTTGATCGTAACCGGTTTGCCGTTCGTGCCGATGCGCGGACCCGCATTGATTTCCGATCCGTGATAGTTCACCGAAGCCCAGGCTTCCAGCCCGTCCACCGGGGTGACCCATTCGCCTCTCAGATTGGCCATGTGCTCCGGCGTCCGCGCCAGCGGAAAACCCTCGTAATCGCCCGTCTTCTGTTCGGAATGCGTATAGGTATAGTTGCCGCGCAATGTCAGTTCCGGCGTCGCATACCATGCTGCCGTCAGTTCTATGCCCTGAATGACCGCATCGTCGATATTGTAGTTGTACCAGAGGCGATAATTGCTGTCTTCGCTCCAGCGAGCAGGCGTTCCATCCGGATTGAGCACCAGCGCGTTGGAAATCTTGTCCTTGAAATCTGTGTAGAAATAGGTGGCACCGAGGGCGACATCACCATTGTCCCAGAGTGCTGCCAATTCATAACTCGTGCTTTTTTCCGCCTCCAGACCCGGATCGCCGATGATCACGCCGCAGGTACCGTTCGAGGCATAGGTGCACCCACCGCCGCCCGTCGTATAGGCATAACCCGGTGCGATCTGGCGGATTTCCGGTGCGCGGAAACCCGTTGAAATGCCGCCCTTGATCGTCAGATCGTCGGTTGCGCTCCAGACGCCGTAAAGGCGTGGGCTGAAATGATTGCCATATTTTTCATGGTTATCCAGACGAAGGCCACCCGTCAGCGCAAAGCTATCGACGATGCGCCATTCATCCTCGACGAAGAGTGCCCATTGCGTCGCCGAGAAAGTTTCGTCGCGACCGGTACGGCGTCCCGGATTCTGGTCCTTCAGCTGTGCCTCGAAATATTGACCGCCGGTGACGAGCGTATGGTTGCCGAACAGTTCGAACGGCGTGGTGAACTTGCCGTCGAGAACGCTATTGCGAACCTCCGGCGAGCGCGGATTTTCAGTGACGCGTCCCGTGCGAAAGTTTCTGGTGAAGTTGGTGCGCTCGGCCCATTCCTGCTGGAAGGAGAATTCGGACGTGGTCGGTCCCCACCGGCCGGTATGCGACAATGACCAATGGTCGCGCGTATTGGTGTTGTAGGTGCCGTCTGCATTGGCTGCCAGCGTCTCGCCGGACTCGGCATCGCGGCGCAACCGTGCTTTGCCAGCCTCGAGATAGATGTCGTGATCCTCATTCGGCGTGAAGGTCAAACGTCCATTGAAATCGTATTCCTTCGCGCTCGTCGTACCATTCAATATGCGGTCTTCGCCGCGCGTGAAGCCCCTGCCCCAGATCTGCAGCCCCAGCCGGTCCTTCAGGATCGGCCCATTGGCATACCAGGACACCTGGCCGCTATTGCCGAATTTTGAATGTTGCTGAACCGTACCCTCGCTGGTCACGGAGCCAGACCAGACATCTCCGACCTTGCGGGTGATGATGTTGATGACGCCGCCCATGGCATCGGAACCGTAAAGAGAGGACATCGGGCCGCGCACGACCTCGATGCGTTCGATCGCCGAAACCGGCGGCACGAAACTCTGTTCGAAGCCGGAATTACCATTGGTACGGGCATCGCGCGTGCTCTGCCTCTTACCGTCAACCAGGATCAGCGTGTAAGCGCCGGGCAATCCGCGAATGAAAATATCCTTCTCATTGGCAATGCCGGTGACAGACACGCCCTGAACTTCGCGCAAGGCGTCTGTCAGATCGCGGTAAGACCCCTTTTCCAGATCTTCTCGCGTCACAACCGTGATGCTGGCCGGAGCATCCTTCACATTCTGCTCGAAGCCGGACGCGGTCACCACAATCTGCTGAAGAACGGTGGTTCCGTCGGTCGCCTGCTGCGCGACAGCAGGCAAGGCAACGCTGAGCGCCGTTCCCGCCATAGCGACGGAAATGCCAGCCTTTATTATCGTCGCGGTCATATCCTGCCCGCGGTACTTCAATTCCATGTTACGCCCCCGCATTTAACTTGAGAATTTAACCCCACTTATTTAGGAGGGAGGTCTGGCGCAACGCGTTTGTTTTCGAACAGTTCTAAATTCCAGAAATTGCAAAAAGGGCTCCGCCATTCGGCGGCGGGGTAAAAAAACAGCAAGATGACAACCGGCAAGAGAAAAGAAGAACCAGCTTCCCCGACAAAGCCCGACAGGCTTGGTCAGCTGAAACTACTTGTCGCGTTCGATGCGTTGTTGCGGGAAGGAAGCGTCAGCCGCGCAGCGGCAGGCATGGGACTGCCGACATCATCGATGAGCCGGATATTACAGCAGCTGCGCGAGAAATACGGCGACCAGCTGTTTCTGCGTACCGGCCAGGGTTTGCGACCCACCCCCTTTGCCGAGACCATGCGGCTGCGCATTCGTTCGCTGGCGGCGGAGGCGGAAAACCTGATCGATTATTCACAGGAAAAAGCGGCAGCTCCTGCAGCCGCCAATGTTAGCGGCTGGGAACGGCCGGTGCTGATGAAGGCGCCGCCTCTTTCGCTGCGCCCCAGCGTTCTTCTGGAAGGTCAGCCGACACCGGAAAATATAGCGGACCGCCTTGCCCGCATCGGCCACAATGCCGATCCGCAGCACAGGCTCGCCAAATATATAGCGACCTCGGCGATGGGCATCGGCAACAGCCGCCCGCTCAGCCAGCAAGAGGCGATGGACGCGCTTTCGATCATTCTCGAAGGCGATGCAGATCCCATACAGATAGGAGCGCTGCTTGCGACCATGCATTATCGCGGTGTGACCGCGGCAGAGCTTGCCGGTTTTATCGAAGCCATGTGGGGCCATATAAAAAGAGACCAGCAAGCGCCCGCATCGGTCGATCTCGACTGGCCGGCCTATATGTCGCCCAAACATCGCGATGCACCCTGGTTCCTGCATTCCGCACGTCTTGTTTCCATGGCGGGATATAGCGTCTTGTTACACGGCCATGTGGGCCAAGGAGAAAATGGCGGCAAGCTCGAACTCGCCGCTGAAGCCTGCGGGATACCGCTCTGCCATTCACTTTCGCAGGCGTCCAAGGCCACTGCCTCGCAAGGGATCGCCTATCTACCGATCGGTGGACTGTCGTTACAGTTTCAGAGCCTGCTTGGCCTGCACGGCATTCTGGAAATGCGCCTGCCGCTCAATACGGTCGTGCATCTTCTCAATCCACTTCGCGCCAGAAGCACCATTATCGGCGTCGCCCGCCCCTCCTATCAGGAGCTCCATCGCGATACCGCGCGGCTGCTTTCGGTCGAAAACCTTGCCATTCTCGGCAATACGCGGGATTTCGCGCAATTTACACCCTTCCGCAGCACCCGGATCTTCGGTCTTTCCAAGGGCGAAGATGTTGAGTTCGTCATTTCCGCCCGCGAAACCCCACCGGCCGAAATGCCGACCATGTTCACCACCTTCGAATATTGGCGCGCCGTCTGGACGGGGGCGGCCAGAGACGAAAGAGCGGAAACCATCATCGTCTCCACCGCTGCCATCGCCCTGATGCTGGTCAATGATATGGTTCTGCCTTTCGAAGAGGCCTATGCCCGCAGCCTGCGGCTATGGAACGACAGGGCACGCAATTTCGCCACTGCCTAGGCGTTGGCTACTGATTTTTTCAACGCCAGATATTCCCACAGCGCCACCAGCAGCAAAATCCCGGTGCTCGCCAGCTGCAGCACAAAAAGCGGCACGCCCGGCACAGGCAGAAGCAGGCAAAGTGCTGCTACTCCGGCAAAATGCGAAATGGGCCGCTGATAGGTGGCGGCAATCTTGACGCCGATATTACCGGCTAGAAACAGGATCGGGCCGCCAAGAATGGCGATGGACTCTCTCATCGTCGCCCCTTCGTGGGCATGGGACAGGCTGAAATCCTCTCCAACTGCCGTGAGAATGATGCCGGCCACGATTGGCAGATGTCCGTAGTTGAAAAGATTCTGGGCAATCTTCGCTTTCTCGTCCGCATGTTCGGCCTTTCTGGAGGCCTCTTCCTGCCCGTGATGGAAATAGATCCACCACATTGTGACCGTGCTGACGAAGGCCGAACAAAAGACGATGAATGTGAGGCCGGAATTCATATATTCCGTGGCCGTACGGCCGGTGGTTAGAATCGTTTCTCCGAGACAGATGATGACGAAAAGCGCACAGCGCTCCGCAAGGTGCTCGCCGGAGAGATGCAGCTTGTCCGCATCGCTTGCTTTCAATCCCGGTACGACATAACGACAAGCGGGTCCGGCATATTCTATCGCGAGTGCGATACCCCACAGGAGGATTCGATCCGTCAGATCGACAAGCCCGCCAGCCAGCCAGAACAGGCTCGATATGATTAGCCAGATCGTCACGCGCACAAAAACCAGAAAAGACTGCCTGTCTTCTCCCTTGAAGGCATAAAGTGCAAACAGGCTCCGCCCCACCTGCATGGCACTGTAGATCAGAGCAAACACGAAACCCTGTTCCGCAAAAGCCTCCGGCAGCGCGATGGCCAAAAGCACTCCACCGAACATCAGGACGAAAAGCAGAATCCGGACGGGCTCCTTTTCCGTATTCAGCAGGTTGGTGATCCAGGTGGTGTGTATCCACAGCCACCAAAGTGACAATATCAGAATGCCCGCCTCAAGCGCCGCTGTCGGTCCGAAGTCCTTTGCAAGCGCATGGGAAAGCTGAATGAGCGCGAAAACGAAAACCAGATCGAAGAATAGTTCAGGAAAGGTCGCCTTTTCTGCTTTGTGCCCATCCTGTTTGATCCAGGTTTGCGCATCCGGTTTCTGCCCGGACGTTTCGCTTTCGGTTCCCATTCTGCCCCTGTTCGTCAGTATTAATTATTGCGATCGCGTTAGCGTTGCGCTTCAGCCGAAGAATTAACATTCGAGTCCCGGCCGGGAAACTGCAGCGCCCGCGCATTGTCGGGATAAAAACGCGGTCCTACCAGACGCACTGTCTTGCCGGAGACATCGGTAATATAATTCTGTGCGGTCGCCCCAGACGAGAATGCGGCGCTACGGGTCTTGGTCGGTTCCAATATGCTGACCTCCAAAGGCTGAGCAAATATCGGGTTGCTTGTCGCGGAGATGACAATTGTCGCGATAAAGAGGGACTTGGAGAACATCGGCACATCCTGTCACAATTGACTGCGCCATAAACAGCCCTCGCCCGGTTTGGTTCCCGCCGTCTTTCAGCTGTCCTCGTCCAGATAGGTGCGATATTGCACATAATCCGAACTTGGTTGCCCGTCGACAATTTCCGGCGGCCGCCCCTCACCTCCGGTTAAATAACCGGCTTCTTCAAGTCCCGCCCTCAAGAGCTTTTCGATGGCGGTATGTCGAGGCAAGGCAATGTCCGCCATGTAAACAGCGACAGCCAGCTCCATATCGTCTGGAAAAACCATAGGCTCACCGCCCCCTTCCAACATCGACACGGAAACGCACAATCTTAAGGAAGGTTCAGTTCCAACGTCGTGCCATATCGAGATCTCTGCATTACCCCAGTCTAGTCAGGCATGAGACGCATAAAAATCGCGCTTTTCCTGCCCTTATCATCGCAATCCCGTTAAAAGATGCCCGGAATCAAGCGATTGAAACCAATCATGGAATAACTCAAATGAAAGTCAATCGACGCTTAACTTTCATTACTTTGCATTAACCATAGGAGCCCCTGCCGGCGCAGTCTGTTCGTAAACACTGGCAGCCTCACAGCGAATCTTCGGGGTGTTGCAGAAACAGCGTCAATGTAGCTCCAGACTGGGAATTCGGCAAGCCGACGCCATTTTCTGTCCGTCCTCAAGAACTCATACAGCCATGCTTCTCTCTATCCCGTCAGTTCGACCCCGCAGTTGCGCCAGAAGCATGGCCTGAAGATCAAACCCGCCCTCGTGGGCCTTACGGGTGAGATTGCGCAGATATCCGCCCAGCGAGCTGATCTGGTCGGCCTTTTGCAGCAGGCAGGCAAGAATCGCCGCTGTTCCCTGTCGACCGAAAGTGGTGAGGGCGTCCTGGTAGGCCGACTGGCTAACGTTGAACATGGTTTTAATGACTGATGTCGCCACTTCGAGATCACGCCATCCAGTCACCGCTCCTCCGGGTGCATAGAGGGAAATATCCGGGCAAGCCTTCACAACCAAAACAATATCAGGAACAAAAAATTGCTTATGAAGAACAGGCTTTGGCTGTTGCGGCGAAGGTTTTGCACTGACGGGTACGGCATATTCTGGCTGTACGACTGTCGTGTCGGCAGGTGCGACGACTACCGGTTCACGCAAATCTTGCGGTTTAGATATAGATTCGGATTCTGAATTCTTTATGAGGCGCTCATTTTGGCAGTCATTGCCGCCCGATTTCTCCGAATTTTCAATATTTTCCAGATAGTTGGTCACTTCTGCACGCAGGGAGACCAAAAATCCGGCGATTTCCTTGAGTTCGACAGGCTTTGAATTACGGCCGAGAGACCGGGCAATGGCATTGTAGCGCGTCTGGAATCCTTCTGACGTTACGACGTCACCGCTGGCGGCTATCATTTCGCAAAGCTTCTGGATATCGCGGCGGCACAGGCTGATGTTTTCACGAAGCCGCTGAAGGTCGAGCCGCTCGCGAACGATGCGTTCGGCCAGTTCCTCGATTTCCGATTTGCGGGCGAGAAGCGGTGCCAGCGAAAAACCATAGGCTTCGCTGATTTCCCCGCCCCTGTGCTTACGGGCGTAGCGTTTTCCGTTTGGACTATCCTTGCGGATGATGAGACCGGCCTCGACGAGAGCCGAGAGATGCCGGCGCAATGTCTGTTCTGCCATTCCATGTGCCCGCAATGATAATTGCGTATTCGACGGAAAGACGACCAATCCGGCTTCGCTGGAGAGTTCATTTTTCGGATAAAAACTCAGAAGGGCGTTCAAGACCGCGAGAGAGCGATCGGTCACGCCGAGCAATGGTCTGGCTTCACAGACCGAACGGTAGAGTTTCCATTTATCGACCGCTTCTGTCTTTTTGTTTTTCTGCGCGGCAAACTGTGTTGCGAGGACGCCAAACGACATCGCTCGCCGCCCAAAGGGCGTCGTTACACATGTGCTGTCCATGTCTTTCACCTTTCACAAGGCAAAAGAAAATCGCTCACCGAAAAATTCGATGCCAAGACTCTTGACTATGATTCGCGGAAATGAGATTCTTTGGTTGCTTAGATCAAAGAAAGGCTTCCGTGCGGCAACGTTCGGGGGCTTTTTTCTTTTGTAATGCGTCTCCTGTTAGTCGTTGGTATTAACAATCACTGCTTGGACCGGTATTCGGCAAACAGCGCCTGAAGATGTTCCAGAACGAAATCAGCAAATTCCGGCGCCTCGTTCTTGTCGATGGATATATCCAGCTTGCGGTCGCTTTCGACCACCTTTGCCAGTCTGCTGCCAGTTTCCGAAGACCAGACACCGGCTTTCTTTGCCTGTGCCTTGGGTTTCAGAAAATCCAGAAGCGACTTGAAGCGTTCTTCGGACGGAAGAGCGGCAACGGAAGGTTCCCTGACATAAGCGCGCGCAGCTTCCTTGACCTGTGACGAGGAGAGCTGATCTGCAAGATCCATCCAGTTACGGCGACCGACGGTAGGTGCCGGACCAATAAGATCGACCAGATCCTCGGGAATGCGACCGACAACCGATAGCATGTTGGAAAGATCGCCCTTGTGTAGGGACATCGCCGCCATGATTGTATCACGCGGAAACCGCATCTGCAGTTTCTGGGCGAACCGCGCCTTTTCGATATAGGTTAGGTCACGGCGCTCGTTGTTTTCCTGTCCCTGGGCCACAACCAGCTGTTCGTCGCTGAGATCGCGAACCACGGCCTTGACCGGAATACCCAGGTTGGAAACGGCGCGCAGACGGCGATGGCCAAATGCGACCTGATAACGTCCCGGAAATTCGGGATGAGGGCGCACCAGAATGGGAACCTGCTGGCCCTGCTCACGAATAGCCTCCACCAGGCCTGCATCCGCCTCTTCTGAGGCTGGCATGCGGTCGGGTATGAAGGACGGGTCGATATCAGCAGGATTGAGCGAAACGATCGTAAGGCCCTCTGCGAGCCGTTTTTCGATCTCTTCAGCACGTTTGGAGCGCTCCGACACTTCGTTCAGAGACTGGCCGATCATGCCGACTGGCGAGTTCAACACATCCGTCACCAGTTCGGGAGAACCGAGGATGGGTCTGACACGCGGACGGGACCGCTCGGGAGTGGTATCGTTGTCAGTGCCTGGCGTGCCAAGATTGGCGAAAATCTGTTTTCTGCTCATGCTGCCCTACCCCACGCTTTTTTAATCAATCCCTCGATTTCAGCGTTCACGTTGTTCATGGCTTCCAGTGCGCGGTCATAAGTGGAGCGCGTGAACTGGGTTCTTTCCACCTCGAAAAGCGTCTGGTTGGTCAATCCGGCATCCGAAACGGCCGTGCTCTTCAGCATCGGGTGAATGAGGACGTTTTCACCGAAGATCGAGCGCAGGAAAGCCACCATCTGGTTCTGCGGCCCATCGCTCGGTTCGAAACGCGTGATGAGGTAACGCATCCAGTTATAATCGGAGCGTGCACCAGCCCTGCCGATTTCAGCGAGAAGATCGCCAGTCATGGCAAGGAACTGGTTCATGGACATGACATCAAGCATTTGCGGATGAACGGTGACGAGAACCGATGTTGCCGCCGTCAGCGCCGAAAGCGTCAGGTAACCGAGTTGCGGTGGGCAATCGATGACCACGACATCGTAGAAGTTCTGGGCCTGGGCGATTGCCTGGCCGATGCGAGCGAAGAACAGCGTGTCGCCCGGTGCGCGGCGCATCAGTGCGCGCGGGGTATCATGTTCGAACTCCATAAGCTCCAGATTGCCCGGAACGATATGAAGGTTGGGAATATAGGTGCCGCGAACGATCTCGGCTATCGGCCGGCGTTCGTCATCGTAGCGGATCGCGCCGTAGAGCGTTTCATTCGGGCCGACATCCATTTCGGGCTGGTGACCGAAGAGAGCGGAGAGACTGGCCTGCGGATCGAGATCGATAGCCAGAACCCGGTAACCGCGCAGCGCCAGATATTGTGCCAGATGCGCGGATGTCGTGGTCTTACCAGAACCGCCTTTGAAATTCATGACCGCGATGACCTGCAATTCCTCGCCGTCGCGACGGTGGGGCAGATAGCGACGTGTGCCGCGCGCGCCCTGATCGAGAAACTTTCTGATCTCGTCCATATCCTCTACCGAATAGGAACGACGACCGGATGCCTGCGCTGCATCGAGTTCCGGACGCTCAGCGGCGATCTGACGAAGATAGGCTTCACCGATGCCAATCAGCCGGGCGGTTTCCGCCGGCGAAAAATGGCGCATACTCTTTTCGGTATGCGGTGAAAACGTATTCGCATTATGCGCCTGCAATTGGGCTGACAATGCAGCCGAATGCTGTTGTATAAGGCTCGTGAGGTCGGGTGCCCCTGCAGCAAATCTTGAGTCGGCACTCTGTGTCATGGATCTACTTTCGCTCGATATTGCAGTTGCGGTTTTTTTCGAAAAAGACGGTTTTTTCCGCAACTGAGATATAAGCGCCGATTCTCTTTTTGGCGCAATAGGCTTTTTTCCCGGATGCAGAAGTACCGCTAAGGCATTGTGGAAGAATCAGTTTTGCTTTTTGTGACAGTTTGTCGGTTAGCCGCGGCTAACTTCATCTTCGTTCTGGCAGAGATGCGGTTTTTTGGCTTCCTTCAAAATTGACAAGAAGCGATCAGAGAGAAAGTTTGCCGCGGCTAACTTTGAGAATCCTGCGTATCAATGTGCAATGAGCGATCCCGCCAGCGGAAAGTGAAGGGTGGACATTGGCAGGTGTTTAATCTCTACTCATCGACTAGAGTATCAACGGGTCCGGCGCCCACCGCCTGACCTTTCGTGCTGTCGCAGGTTGGAGGAATGAATGTCCTATGATGTCGCTATCGTCGGTTCGGGTTTCTCGGCCATCTGTACCGCCGCTCATCTTCTATCATCCCTCCCCGGGGACGCGTCGATCGCCATTGTCGGCGACGAGTCGGATTTCGGGCGTGGTACGGCCTATCGTACCGAGTTGCCCTATCACCGGCTCAATGTGCCCGCAGGGCGGATGAGCGTATTCCCCGACAGGCCGGATGACTTTCTTGATTGGCTGACGGAGAATGGGCTCGGAAATGATCCATTGGCTTTTGCCTCACGTGGCGATTACGGCCTATATCTCAGGGACAGGCTCGCCAGCTTGCTGAGAAGCCGGGATCAGCGGGCGAGGGTGGACTTCATCCGTGCCAAGGCTTCAGCCTGTCGGCCGGATGGCGATGGAGGTTTCTCTTTTGCACTGGAGAACGGTGAGAAGCTGCGCGCGCAAAACGTTGTCTTATGTCTTGGTGTCGGCGCGGCAAGTTTGCCGGTGCAAACTCTGACGAAAGATGATGACACGCCGCAGCGCATCATCGGGCATTGCTGGCAGTCCGGATGGCTGTCGAAAGTAAAGGCGGGGGACCGCATCTGCATTCTGGGTTCTGGCCTGACGATGATCGATCAGGTCCTGACGCTTCGCGGAAAGGGACACCGTGGCCCAATCCACGTATTGTCCCGCCGCGGACTTGTGCCGCATCCACATATCAGCCCGCCCCTGTCGCCGGTTGATCCGCGCTTACCTGAAGGTTCGACCGAGATCAGCCGGTTACTGCAGGCTCTGCGTAAGCGGGTGAAAGATGGTGCGCCGTGGCGTACTGTCATGGATGGTCTACGGCCGAAGACCCAGCTACTTTGGCAGAGTCTCACATCTGAGCAGCGTAGCCGGTTTCTTCGCCATGCGTTGCCCTGGTGGAACATTCACCGGCACCGAATCGCGCCCGAAGTGCATAAGGCTTTTGAAAAGCTCTTATCTGACGGCGTTTTAGAGATTCATGCCGGTTATCTCCGCTCTCTCGACGAGCAGGACGAGGGAATCGCCGTACTTTATCGCCGTCGGCATACGGAGACGCTTAGAGAGTTTCAGGTCGATTGGGTTGTTAATTGTACCGGAATGGAGAGGGCGGGGATCGGTCATTCACGGCTTCTGGAAACCATGCGGGACGATGGCGTGCTTTTGCTTGACGCCTTTGGTCTTGGGGTCGAGGTCGATGGCCAGTCGCGCTTGTCAAACGCGGACGGGCAGATCTGGCCCGGCCTGTTTGCCGCCGGGGCGCTGACGGCGGGCCGCTTTTGGGAGATAACCGCCGTGCCGGATATCCGCGTTCAGGCGCAGAAGATCGCGCAAGCTGTCACGGACAGAGTGGTATCAGACCGGCGGGTCTCGGCACACGGTTGATGTTAAAGAACAGTAGCACCTTGAGACTGTTCCTCGAACTTTTCAGATACTGAGGTTTGCCGCGGCTAACCTCTCTCTTATCAGGCAGGTATCCGAAATATCGCGGGCTTACTGATTGCGCGATAGAGCTAAGGATTGGAAAGAGCCTTGGCTCGGCCAATAGCCGCTTCCATATAACGCAACAGACAATAGCTTTTGAGTCTCATCATTCGGTTCGACAACGTGCGGCGATGCGAATGGTTCACCGTAACATCATCGGTCTGCGAGTTGAGATTTACACAATTGCTAAATTATTTACATCACTTATGGAATATTGACGCAAAACGAGCTATTAAACCCTTAAAAATACGATTTCCATGAAAATTATTTGCGAGGCATCGATGGAAAAGCAGAAACTGGTAAGGTTCGAGACGGCTGACGCTCAGGCTGGCGGACAGCGCAGGCCTTTTGCCAAGGCAGTGCGGGCCGGTGATTTCGTCTATGTGTCTGGACAGGTGCCAACCGTCGATGGTGAAGTAGTAACCGGCGGCATTGTGGCCCAGACCGAGCAGGTTGTGGCCAATATCATAGATGTTCTGGCGCTTGCGGATTGTACGCTTGCCGATGTGGTCAAGGTCAATGTCTGGCTGGATGATGCTCGGGATTTTTCGAGCTTCAACGCGGTCTTCCAGAAATATTTCATCGATCATCCGCCGGCACGTTCAACCGTGCAGTCGCCCCTGATGGTCGATGCGAAGGTTGAAATGGATGTTATCGCCTATAAGCCACTGGTTTGATTGCCAATTTCCGATTCTGAGAGCGTATGACGATGACCTATCCCTGGCCTGACGAAGGCACCCCACTCGATGCGATCTCGACGCCGATGCCGGTGATCGACGAGGACCGGCTTGCCGCCAATATTGCGCGGGCGCAGTCCTATCTTGACGGACATGGCAAGGCTTTTCGCCCCCATATCAAGACGCATAAGATACCAGCCGTTGCGAAGCAGCAGCTTCAGGCGGGCGCCATCGGCATCAATTGCCAGAAGGTCAGCGAGGCGGAAGTTTTCGCGGATGCCGGTTTCGACGACATCCTGATCACCTACAATATCCTCGGCGCGGCGAAACTCTCGCGGCTGAGGGCATTGAATGCGCGTATAGGGCAGCTGAGCGTCGTTGCCGACAGCGCCGTGACGATTGCCGGCCTTGCCGGCACATTCGATGCGGAAAGACCGCTTTCCGTTCTTGTCGAATGCGATACTGGCGGAAAACGCTGCGGTGTGCAGACCCCTGAAGCCGTGTTGCAGCTTGCAGAAAAGATCGTCGCGGCACCTGGTCTCAATTTCAAGGGCATTTTGACCTATCCGGCACCCGGTGGCGCCGAAAAGGTGGAGAACTTCATTCGCGAAACCATGGCGTTGCTTGCGGAAAAGGGCATTGACTGCCCGGTTCGCTCCAGTGGCGGCTCACCGGATTTTTTCTCTGCTCACCTCGTTCCGTCCGCAACCGAATATCGGGCGGGCACCTATGTGTATAATGACCGTTCGATGCTGCGCGCCGGACATTGCACCGCTGGCGACCTGGCAATGCATGTTCTTGCCACCGTGGTGTCGCGACCGACAGCTGATCGCGCTGTGCTCGATTGTGGCTCCAAGGCTTTGACCTCCGATCTCCTTGGGTTCAGCGATTACGGGCTGATTGAAGGGTATGAAGGCGCAAAAATCATGTCGCTTTCGGAAGAACATGCGGTGGTCGATTTGTCGGGCTGCACATCGGGTCGGCCGGAAATCGGTGATCTGGTCAAGGTTGTGCCGAACCACACCTGCGTCATCACCAATCTTTTCGACAGGATGGTTTTCCATCGAAACGGTTTCGTGACGCGGGTGGAAGACGTCGCAGCACGCGGCACCGTCTGGTAATATTACCCGGCTAATTAAATTGCAAAAAAGATGCTGCCGAAATGCGGGCATCGGCAACGAGAATGACAGTCATGCGCATATTCACGGCATCGCTTGCCACCGAAACCAACACGTTTTCACCCGTCCCGACGGATATGGACGCCTTTCGCGCGGCTTTTTACGCTGGGCCCGGTGAACATCCGGAAACGCCGACGCTGTGCTCCTCACCGGTACCAATTCTGCGCCGGCGCGGCAAAGCGGAAGGGTTTACGGTAATCGAGGGCACCTCCTGCTGGGCGGAACCGGCGGGGCTGATACAGCGCCAGACCTATGAAACGCTGCGCGATACAATTCTTGCCGAGCTTGCCGCCGCCATGCCGGTCGATGCGGTAATTCTTGGTCTCCATGGCGCCATGGTCGCGCAGGGTTATGACGATCCGGAAGGCGATTTCCTGTCGCATGTCCGCACGCTTGTTGGTCCCGACGTACTGATCGCGGCGGAATTCGATCCCCACAGCCATTTGACCCCTTTAAGGGTCCAAAATCTCGATATCATGGCGACGTTTCTGGAATTCCCGCATACGGATTTTGAGGAACGTGGTGAGCACGTTGTTGAACTGGCGCTTCGCACCCTGCGCGGAGAAATCAGGCCGGTTATTTCCACTTTCGATTGCCGCATGATCACCATTTACCCCACCAGCCGCGAACCGATGCGTTCTTATGTTGACCGTTTGAAGGCTTTGGAGGGCAAGGACGGCGTGCTGTCTATTTCCGTTATTCACGGTTTTATGGCGGGCGATGTTCCAGATATGGGCACGCGTATCGTCGTCGTGACAGATAATGACAGGGCAAAAGGTGACGCACTGGCCGAAAAATTCGGCCATGAGCTTTATGCCATGCGCAAGTTGACTGCCATGCCGATGCTCGACACGGAATCGGGTCTCGACAAGGCTCTCGCCATTCGTAGTGAGCATCCGGATATGCCGGTCGTGGTGTCGGATATATGGGATAATCCCGGTGGCGGCGTTGCGGGTGATGCCACCCATATTCTGCGGCGTATGGTGGAGCGCGGCATGGACAATATCGGTGTGGCAACGATCTGGGATCCGATTGCCGTGTCTTTCTGTCACGCCGCAGGCGAGGGGGCGGAGATTGATCTGCGTATCGGCGGCAAATCCAGTCCCGAAGGTGGCGAGCCGCTCGATTTCCGGATCAGGGTCATGCGCACTGCAGAAGCAGGGTGGCAGAGTTTCCGAAACAGCCGCGTCACCCTCGGCCGCGCCGCCGTCGTTCGACCGGTCGGAACGGAAATCGATATCATTCTCATTACCAGCCGCACGCAAACTTATGAGCCGGATATCTTTTCCAATCTCGGCATTGATTTTGCCAGGAAAGACGTGCTGCTGGTGAAGTCCACCAACCACTTCCATGCGGGTTTTGCGCCGGTCGCCTCCGAGATCGTTTATATCGCTGCACCTACCTCCTATCCGACCGATCCGGCCACAACCGCGTATCGCAAGGCAAGCCTCCAGTTATGGCCACGGGTGGCCGATCCGCTGGGGTTGGACTGAGGCTGCGGCGCGTCAGATATCTTGTAGCGTGATCAAAAAGAATATGCCTTCACCATGATCCGCCTCGATGGTGAAAGGCATGCTTTCCGCGATGAAAACGCTATCCAGCTTCTCCAGCCGGGCTGTGTCGTTCTTGACGGCGACAGTCAAAGGATCGAGCGCGAGGATCAGCCTTGTTCCCGTTGCCGCTTGCATCGAACAACTGCCGGATAGTCTTTGCACGCTGTGGGCGAAGGATGAGCGGCGGGTCATGACGTTCAGGTCGACGATCGCGCCGTCCATCAGGGTCGCATCCACGGGAACATCGGCGGCAAAGGGCAGCGGGGTACTCTCCGTCGTCAGCGCCACCGGCTCATGACCCGAAATAGCGAGTGCCATGCCGTTTCCCTCGATAATCGCAAGCGTGCGGTCTATGCCGGGGAAGCTGGAAAATGGTCCGTCCTGAGCAACGGTCGCCATGCTGACGCGCCAGTCGAATGCATCCACGGAAGCACCCGGCGGATGGATGGCGATTTCCACCGTAACGCCGCCGCCATTTTTCCACGGCATGGTTTTGTATTCGGAAGCGCGTAATAGTCTCATGTGATGTCCAGAATCGGGTCGTTAAGGGGGCGGGGGCGGAAGTTTACGATCCGCGATCATTCTCGATGCGTCGCTCAATCGTTTTTTGGACCGCCTTTAAATCGGATGGCCGGCCGGCAACCTTTTCGATCGCGGCAATGGCAAGGTCACTGGCGACATAGTCAGATTTATGCCCGAGATTGTGCACGACGATCAAAGTGGAGCCGCGAATATCTCTGGCGAGATGACGGGAATGCACCTCTGGCGAGACGATCGTGTCCGTATCACCGGTTATGATGACGGTTGGTGCCGTGATGCGCCGATACTCCGAGGAAGCTCCACGCGCCCATTCATTGAGAGCCGCGACCTCCTGGGCATTGTGTCGAAAGGCCCTGGGCCGCAGGGCCGCCACGGAATGCGTCGCTTGCACGTAACCGGCGGGTCTGGAATTGGGTGCAAAAACGCCGCGCGTTGCCTGATCCAACACCAGAAGGCCGGCGGGCGGAGCAATGAAGGTGCTGAACAGCGTACCGGTGAAGGGCGCATTTGCCGCTGTATAATACCAGGCGATGCCGCCCTCCCATGGATAGACAGCGGGAGAAAGGAATACGAGGCCCGCGACCATCTCCGGATGACGGACCGCAAGCGATGCCGCGATGGCGCCGCCAAAGGAATGTCCGACGATAATCGCTCTCGGGACGCCTCGCTTTTTCATAAGCTGGGCAATGGCGTCCGCCTGTCCATCCGGGAGAATATTTGCCTTGCCGCCGATATCCGAGTTGCCATGCCCTGGCCTGTCGACAAATAGCAGTTTTGCACGGCCTCTCAGCTTTTCGAGAAACGAAAACATCGGATCATAGAGACTGGCGCTTGCCCCGTGAATGAAGAGGATCGGCGGAAGCTCGGCGCTTTTTCCCGGCTCGACCAAGATGCTGTTCAGCTTGTAGCCGCCCACATCGATCCGCACGGGAACATTTTGCTGCTTTTCGGACGCCACGGCATTCGTAGCGGAAACCGGGAGAAGTGCCCCGAACAGGAGGGTAAAGGCAAGCGGAAGGAACCTGTGCGCCATTCTTTGATCTACCATGTCCTTCATGCCTGCCTAACGGTTAGCGCGGCTTTCAAACGAGCATACAGTCGGTCGGTTAAAAACAGCAACGAACAAAGCCGCAGACAGACCAGAAGTTCCAACGGCCGCCGACAGCGGCGTCGAAACTGATGCGGCATCGCGGTCGGCACTATACGACGTGTGGATCGCGGCCCTCTTCCCGGATCAGATAACGGCGCAGCCTCAAGACTGCGCCGAGTTTTTTCTTTAGTTACCGAGAATGCCGGGCAGTCGCAGGCCCTGCTCCTTCGCGCATTCCACGGCGATTTCGTAACCGGCATCGGCATGGCGCATGACGCCGGTTGCCGGGTCGTTCCACAGCACGCGCTCTATGCGGCGGGCCGCGTCATCGGTGCCGTCGCAGCAGATGACCATGCCGGAATGCTGGGAAAAGCCCATGCCGACGCCGCCGCCGTGGTGCAGGGAAACCCATGTCGCGCCGGATGCGGTGTTGAGCAGCGCGTTCAGCAGCGGCCAGTCGGATACGGCATCCGAACCGTCCTGCATGGCTTCGGTCTCGCGGTTCGGCGAGGCGACGGAGCCGCTGTCGAGGTGGTCGCGGCCGATGACGATCGGAGCGCTGAGCTCGCCGTTCTTGACCATTTCGTTGAAAGCAAGACCGAGACGATGGCGATCACCAAGGCCAACCCAGCAGATACGCGCCGGCAGGCCCTGGAAGGCAATACGCTCGGCGGCCATATCAAGCCAATTGTGCAGATGCTTGTTGTCGGGCAGCAGTTCCTTCACCTTGGCGTCGGTCTTGCGGATGTCTTCCGGATCACCCGATAGTGCCGCCCACCGGAACGGGCCGACGCCGCGGCAAAACAGCGGGCGGATATAGGCCGGAACGAAGCCCGGGAAGGCGAAAGCGTTTTCCAGCCCTTCTTCTTTTGCCACCTGGCGGATGTTGTTGCCGTAGTCGAAAGTCGGAATGCCCATGTCCTGGAAGGCAATCATCGCTTCGACATGTTCGCGCATCGAGGCACGGGCGGCTTTTTCGACGGCTTTCGGGTCGCTCTCGCGCTTTTCCTTCCACTTGGCCATCGTCCAGCCCTTCGGCAGATAGCCGTTGATCGGGTCGTGCGCCGAGGTCTGGTCGGTTACCATGTCTGGACGGATGCCGCGGCGGACCATTTCCGGCAGGATTTCAGCGGTGTTGCCGAGCAGGCCGACGGACTTTGCCTCGCCGGCGGCGGTCCAGCGCTCAATCATCTCCATCGCCTCATCAAGAGTTTCGGCGCGGGCATCGACGTAGCGGGTGCGCAGACGGAAATCGATCGAATCGGGATTGCATTCAATGGCAAGGCAGCAGGCACCGGCCATCACGGCGGCAAGTGGCTGGGCGCCGCCCATGCCGCCAAGGCCGCCGGTCAGAACCCATTTGCCTGTGAGATCGCCGTTATAGTGCTGGCGACCGGCCTCCACGAAGGTTTCGTAGGTGCCCTGCACGATGCCCTGGCTGCCGATATAGATCCACGAACCGGCGGTCATCTGGCCGTACATGGCAAGACCCTTTTTATCCAGCTCGTTGAAATGATCCCATGTCGCCCAGTGCGGCACGAGGTTGGAGTTGGCAATCAGCACGCGCGGCGCATCCTTGTGGGTGCGGAACACGCCGACCGGTTTACCGGACTGGACCATCAGCGTTTCGTCTTCGTTGAGATCGCGCAGGGTCGCGACGATCTTGTCGAAATCCGCCCAGGTGCGGGCGGCACGGCCTATGCCGCCATAAACCACCAGTTCGTGCGGGTTCTCGGCCACTTCAGGATCGAGATTGTTCATCAGCATGCGCAGCGGCGCTTCTGTCATCCACGATTTCGCGGTCAGCTCGGTTCCACGCGCAGCGCGGACGTCGCGGATATTGTGACGAGGATTGGTCATTTGGTTCCCCTTTTGGTGTGTGCGAGTGTCAGCGCAGTCGTTTCGATGCGCGTGAGAATGTCTTTCAGGTGGATACGAAGCTTGGTGGCCTTGGCGTCGTCATAGGCAAACGGCGGTGCTTCTGTCGTTAGATGGGTGGATTGCGCCAGTTCCATCTGGATGGCGTGCACGCCGGTCCCTGGCTTTCCGTAGTGGCGCGTCGTCCAGCCACCCTTGAAGCGACCGTTGAGTATGCTGGAATAACCTTCCGCCGCCGCGGTCGCTTCGATCGCCATTGTCTCGATGGCTGGATCGCAGGTCCTACCCATATCCGTACCGATGTTGAAATCCGGCAGCTTGCCTTCGAACAGGAACGGGATATGCGAGCGGATCGAATGGCAATCATAGAGAATGGCGATGCCGTGAATGGCCTTAACCCGCTCGATTTCCGCCGCAAGTGCGGAGTGATAGGGCGCATGAAAAGTTTCCAGCCGAGAGACGATGTCGTCTTGATTCGGTTCCTGCCCCTCATTCCAGATCGATTTGCCGTCGAAATCGGTTTCCGGAACAAGGCCTGTGGTGTTTTGTCCCGGATAGAGGCTGACGCCTTCAGGATCGCGGTTGGCATCGATCACATAACGATGAAAGGTGGCGCGAACCGTCGTCGCGTCGGGGAGCAGATCCGCGTAGAGATCATGAATATGCCAGTCGGTATCGGCAAGCATCTTGCCGTTGTCGTTCAAGCGTTGCCAAATCGCTGCCGGAACATCGGTGCCGGTGTGGGGCAGGCCGAGAATGACGGGCGATGTGCCTTCTTTAATATCGAAGACGGGCATCTTACGCCTCCAGCTTCGGAAGAATGCCGTCGGAAATCACGGACACAAGAGCGCCGGTAGCAATAAGGTCGGATGCCGCCTTCAGATCGGGCGCCATATAACGGTCCTCTTCCAGTGAAGGGATCGCCTGACGCAGCACGGCGATTGCCTTTTGCAGCTCCGGGCTGGTTTTCAATGGCCCACGCAGCTCAACGCCCTGAACCGCCGAAAGCGCCTCGATGCCGAGGATGGCGAAAAGGTTCTCCGTCATCGGTAGCAGGCGGCGCGCGCCGTGGCAGGCCATGGAGACATGGTCTTCCTGATTGGCGGAGGTTGGCGTCGAGTCGACCGAGGCCGGATGAGCCATCTGCTTGTTCTCGCTCATCAGCGCAGCGGAGGTGACTTCGGCAATCATCAGGCCGGAATTCAGCCCCGGTTTTTTCGATAGAAATGCCGGAAGGCCATAGGATAGAGCCGGATCGACAAGCAGCGCCACGCGGCGTTGCGCGATCGCGCCGATTTCGCAGATGGCAAGCGCCGTCTGGTCGGCGGCAAATGCCACCGGTTCAGCGTGGAAGTTGCCCCCGGATACGACGGAATTGTCGGAAAGCACCAGCGGATTGTCCGTCACGGCATTGGCTTCGATTTCAAGCGTGCGGGCTACCTGTCGAAGAAGATCGAGGCAGGCGCCGTCCACCTGCGGCTGGCAGCGGATGCAATAGGGATCCTGAACGCGCTCGTCGCCTTCGATATGGCTGACACGGATTTCGGATCCTTCCAGCAGGTTGCGCAGCGCAGCCCCGGCATCGATCTGGCCCTTGTGGCCGCGCAATGTGTGAATATCGGGATGGAAGGGAGCCGAGGAACCCATGGCGGCATCGGTGGAAAGCGCACCTGTTATCAGCGCTGCCTGTGCCGCGCGGTGAGCGCGGAAAAGACCGGCAAGCGCCAGCGCCGTCGAGGTTTGCGTGCCGTTGATCAGCGCCAACCCTTCCTTGGCGGCGAGCACGACCGGGGTCAGCCCGGCTCTAGTGAGAGCTTCGCCGGCGGGCAGAAGCGTACCTTCATAGAAAGCCTCGCCTTCGCCCATCATCACGGCGGCCATATGGGCAAGCGGCGCGAGATCGCCTGACGCTCCGACCGAACCCTTTTCCGGGATGGAAGGGATGACACCCTTTTCCAGCATGTCCTCGATCAGCCGTACCAGTTCCAGCCTCACGCCGGAGGCGCCGCGACCGAGCGAAATCAGCTTCAGCGCCATGATCAGGCGCACGACATTTTCCGGAAGCGCCGCACCGACGCCGCAGCAATGCGACAGGATGAGGTTACGCTGCAGCGTCGCCACATCGGCTGCGTCGATCTTGATTGAGGCGAGTTTGCCGAAACCGGTATTGATGCCATAGACCGGCGCATTGCCGGCGGCGATCTCGGCGATGCGGGCCGCTGCTTTTTTTATGCCGGCATCGAACGAACGGTCGAGTTTCGCTGTGCCGTTATCCCAGTAGATTGCAGCAAGTTCAGCAAGGGTCACATTGCCGGGGTGAAGCGTGATAGTCATGGAGAAACCTTCTGTCCCTTGAAAATGCGGGCGTGGAGCGGGTTGAAGCCGATGCGGTAGACAAGTTCAGCCGGGCGTTCGATATCCCAGATGGTGAAATCAGCGGATTTTCCTGCTTCCAGCGTGCCGGTTTCCGCAAGCAGGCCGAGCGCCTTTGCGGCATTGCGCGTGGTCGCCGTCAGGCATTCCTCCACCGTCATGCGAAAAAGCGTGGCACCCATGTTCATGGTTAGCAACAGGGAAGTCAGTGGAGAGGTGCCAGGATTGCAATCGGTAGCCAGCGCGATGTCAGCGCCTGCATCGCGCAGAGCCTGAACCGGGGGCAGCTGTTTTTCCCGGAGCGCGTAAAAGGCCCCGGGCAGAAGCACGGCCACCGTTCCCGCTTTAGCCAGCGCTTTTGCACCGGCCTCGTCCAGATATTCCAGATGATCGGCGGAAAGCGCACCGTAGGATGCGGCAAGCTCCGTACCGCCGAGGTTGGAAAGCTGTTCGGCATGCAGCTTGACAGGAAGACCGTACTGTTTTGCCGCCTCGAAAACCCGGGTCATTTCCTCAACGGAAAAGGCGATGCCTTCGCAAAAACCGTCAACCGCATCCGCCAGTCCTTCCGCATTGGCTTTTTCCAGCCCCGGCAGAACCACTTCCATAATGTAGTCGGCGTTACGGTCCTTATATTCGGCCGGTGTCGCATGCGCGGCCAGGTAGCTGGTGACGATTCTAACGGGCCGTAGCGTCTCAAGTTTGCGGGCGACGCGCAGCATTTTCAGTTCGGTTTCGATATCAAGACCGTAACCGGATTTTATTTCGAGGGTCGAGACACCCTCCGCCAGAAGCGTATCCAGTCGGGGCAATGCCTGTGCCACCAAAGCCTCTTCCGAAAGGGCGCGCGTGTCGCGTACCGAAGAAACGATACCGCCGCCCGCTTTGGCGATCTCCTCATAGGTTGCGCCATTGAGACGCATTTCGAATTCCATGGCGCGGTTGCCGCCGAAGACCAGATGTGTGTGGCAGTCTATCAGGGCCGGGGTGATCCAGCGTCCCTCACAATCGGTTATCTCGTCGGCCGTTGCCAGGTCGGCGGGCAGATCGCTTTCAGCGCCGGCAAAGACGATGCGGTCGTTGCGTATGGCAATGGCAGCATTTTCGATAGCGCCGATGCCTTCCATGGTAGAATCAAACGTCGCCAGCCGGGCATTGCGCCACAATGCGGTAGTGTCACCCGTCGCCATTCCCTTTGTATATTTGTTCCCTGGCATTTGCTTTTCGCCTTTCTTTTATGTGCCAAATGTATATACATAATAATCACGTTGGCAAGCCGCAATTTCGTATTCGACGTGGCCTTGTCAGAAGAGATCAAGAGGAGAGGGTGGCATGACGGTAATTCACGCGGGCGCAGCACTTCTGGCCGATGGGTGGGTGCAAGATGTTCGCATCCACTGCAAGGATGGTGCTGTTTCATCCGTCGAAACCAGTGTTTCTCCGCAGCCGCAGGATGAACGGCATGCCGTTGTCGTGCCAGCCATGCCCAATCTACACAGCCATGCCTTTCAGCGGGCCATGGCAGGGCTTGCGGAAATTCGCGGACCTGCCGATGACAGCTTCTGGAGCTGGCGTACGGTCATGTACAAATTCGCGCTGTCGATGACACCGGATCATGTCGAGGCGGTTGCTGCCCAGCTTTATATGGAAATGCTGGAAGCCGGTTTTGGACGGGTCGGTGAATTTCATTACCTGCATAACGATATGGATGGTTCGCATTACGGCAATATCGCCGAAATGGCCGAACGTATCGGTGCCGCCGCCTCGCAAACGGGTATCGGCCTGACTTTGCTGCCGGTATTTTATGCGCATTCCGGTTTCGGCGGTCAGGCGCCGATCGACGGTCAGAAACGTTTCATCCATTCGCTCGACAGTTACGAAAGGCTCATGCAGGGCGCCCAAGCCGTGGTGAATGGGCTTCCGGGTGCAACGCTCGGCATCGCGCCACACAGTCTCCGTGCCGTAACTGGTGAAGAACTGGCGGCGATCGAACCGCTGGCGAAAGGCGGCCCGATCCACATTCATGTGGCGGAGCAGGTCAAGGAAATCGAGGACTCGCTCGCCTTTTCAGGTGCGCGGCCGGTGGAGTGGCTTTTGCAGAATGCGCCGGTCGATGAGCGCTGGTGCCTTATCCATGCGACGCATATGACAGAAGCCGAAACCCGCCGCATGGCAAAAAGTGGTGCCGTTGCCGGCCTTTGCCCCATCACCGAGGCCAATCTTGGCGACGGCATCTTCCCCGCTCCAGGTTTCATCGCGGAAGGCGGCCATTACGGTGTCGGTTCGGATTCCAACATTTTGATCTCCGTGCCGGAAGAATTGCGGATGCTCGAATATTCGCAGCGCCTGTCGCTTCGGGCGCGCAATGTCATC
>NZ_OCNC01000003.1:620000-875000 GCF_900215635.1 Rhizobium sp. AN6A | reverse complement strand
CGAACCCGTATCTGTTGCAATAGATTGGGATGACTTGTGGCTAGGGGTGAAAGGCCAATCAAACTCGGAAATAGCTGGTTCTCCGCGAAATCTATTTAGGTAGAGCGTCGACCGAATACCCTCGGGGGTAGAGCACTGGATGGGCTATGGGGACTCACCGTCTTACTGATCCTAACCAAACTCCGAATACCGAGGAGTACTAGTCGGCAGACACACGGCGGGTGCTAACGTCCGTCGTGAAAAGGGCAACAACCCTGACCTCCAGCTAAGGTCCCCAAGTCATGGCTAAGTGGGAAAGGATGTGAGGATCCCAAAACAACCAGGATGTTGGCTTAGAAGCAGCCATCATTTAAAGAAAGCGTAACAGCTCACTGGTCTAAATAAGGGTCTTTGCGCCGAAAATGTAACGGGGCTAAAGCCATGCACCGAAGCTGAGGATGTGACAGTTGTAGTGACTGTTGCGTGGTAGCGGAGCGTTCCGTAAGTCTGTGAAGGCGGACCCGTGAGGGCTGCTGGAGATATCGGAAGTGCGAATGTTGACATGAGTAACGATAAAGGGAGTGAGAGACTCCCTCGCCGAAAGACCAAGGGTTCCTGCTTAAAGTTAATCTGAGCAGGGTTAGCCGGCCCCTAAGACGAGGCGGACACGCGTAGTCGATGGGAACCACGTTAATATTCGTGGGCCTGGTGGTAGTGACGGATCTCGTGTGTTGTACATTCTTACTGGATTGAATGTGCGGCGAAGAGGTTCCAGGAAATAGCTCCACCGTATAGACCGTACCCGAAACCGACACAGGTGGTCAGGTAGAGTATACCAAGGCGCTTGAGAGAACTATGTTGAAGGAACTCGGCAAATTGCACGCGTAACTTCGGAAGAAGCGTGACCCCATTTTACGCAAGTATGATGGGGTGGCACAGACCAGGGGGTAGCGACTGTTTATCAAAAACACAGGGCTCTGCGAAGTAGCAATACGACGTATAGGGTCTGACGCCTGCCCGGTGCTGGAAGGTTAAAGGGAGGGGTGCAAGCTCTGAACTGAAGCCCCAGTAAACGGCGGCCGTAACTATAACGGTCCTAAGGTAGCGAAATTCCTTGTCGGGTAAGTTCCGACCTGCACGAATGGCGTAACGACTTCCCCGCTGTCTCCAACATAGACTCAGTGAAATTGAATTCCCCGTGAAGATGCGGGGTTCCTGCGGTCAGACGGAAAGACCCCGTGCACCTTTACTATAGCTTTACACTGGCATTCGCCAAGGCATGTGTAGGATAGGTGGTAGGCTTTGAAGCAGGGACGCCAGTTCTTGTGGAGCCATCCTTGAAATACCACCCTTATCTTCGTGGATGTCTAACCGCGGTCCGTTATCCGGATCCGGGACAGTGTATGGTGGGTAGTTTGACTGGGGCGGTCGCCTCCGAAAGAGTAACGGAGGCGCGCGATGGTGGGCTCAGACCGGTCGGAAATCGGTCGTCGAGTGCAATGGCATAAGCCCGCCTGACTGCGAGACTGACAAGTCGAGCAGAGACGAAAGTCGGTCATAGTGATCCGGTGGTCCCGTGTGGAAGGGCCATCGCTCAACGGATAAAAGGTACGCCGGGGATAACAGGCTGATGACCCCCAAGAGTCCATATCGACGGGGTTGTTTGGCACCTCGATGTCGACTCATCGCATCCTGGGGCTGGAGCAGGTCCCAAGGGTATGGCTGTTCGCCATTTAAAGCGGTACGTGAGTTGGGTTCAGAACGTCGTGAGACAGTTCGGTCCCTATCTGCCGTGGGTGTAGGAATATTGACAGGATCTGTCCCTAGTACGAGAGGACCGGGATGGACGTATCTCTGGTGGATCTGTTGTCCTGCCAAGGGCATAGCAGAGTAGCTATATACGGAATGGATAACCGCTGAAGGCATCTAAGCGGGAAACCAACCTGAAAACGAGTGTTCCCTATCAGAGCCGTGGAAGACGACCACGTTGATAGGACGGGTGTGGAAGCATGGCAACATGTGAAGCTTACCGTTACTAATAGCTCGATCGACTTCTTCGTTCCCATTGTTCATGCTCATCAAAGATGAGCATCATCTGTTCTGTCCTGACGCGCATAGCGCTCCGGACGGGCCGCGCCACAGGGCGCGACGACCTCTGGTCTGTATGGCAAACATACGGATGGGTCGCAGAAAGACGTGTTAAATTAAATGAAGCGCAAGCTTCCCAGCTTCTCGAAACAACACTCATGTGAAAACATGAACTGTGTTGCGTTTTGCCGACCTGGTGGTTATCGCGGGGCGGCTGCACCCGTTCCCATTCCGAACACGGCCGTGAAACGCCCCAGCGCCAATGGTACTCCGTCTCAAGACGCGGGAGAGTAGGTCGCTGCCAGGTCTGCAAAACGCAACAAATATCTTCTCAGTCACAAAAAGGGCTTCAAGCCCTAATCAAAAGGCCGCTGAAGCGGCCTTTATGCTATAATAATGCAGCGCACAATGTGCCGAAACAAATCGGTCACCCAATTAGGGTGCGTCCCTTACAGGAGACAAATCGCCTTCGGCAATTTGACCCCAAACAGATCCGTCTTCGCTAAAGCAAAGACGGAAGCGCGACATTCGGCAGAGCCGAATGCGATGGTAACGCGGGGTGGAGCAGCCCGGTAGCTCGTCAGGCTCATAACCTGAAGGCCGCAGGTTCAAATCCTGCCCCCGCAACCAATATCTTCAAGACTATCAACAACAAAGCCCTCCCATCCCGGAGGGCGTTTTGCGTTTAGGGCGTTGGATACCGCAAATGACTTGCAGGCGGTATATCCCTCACGGGCTCTGATAGTGTGCAGCGGTCGATCCATTGCGCCCACTGGAGCCTCGCGAACTCAACAGCTCACGGCCCTATTAACTGAACACCTCCATCAAAACTTCTTCTGACCCCATCAAACAGCCTATCGTGCTAGGTCTAAGGCAGCCGAAAGTGACCCCGATCGTGCGGGATTACCGGGTGGCTTTGGACAATGCCGAGTACGCTTATGGACCTGCCGAAGATAAAGACGCTGATTGATTTTGTCGGACGAACGAACGTCACCGAACTCATGGTGACAGAGAAAAGCGTAACTGTGCGGATATTCAAAACCGCACCTCGAACAGAGGCTGGCAGCAATGTCTCGGTCAAGGCCGGGGATGACGCGCTGATCGATCAGTCGGAGTCGATCCTTCCTGCCACCACATCGGCCACCTCCGTTCATGCCCCGATTTTTGGCGTTTTGCATCGCGCTTCCGCGCCGGGACAACCTTCATTTGTCGAGGCTGGAGATGTGGTCGAGGAGGGGCAGGCCCTCTTCATCATCGAAGCCATGAAAGTCTTCAATAAAATTGCTGCGCCACGTGCTGGCCGGATCACCTATCTGACGGAGGTTGATGGTGGCGAGGTTGAGGCCAATGATTTGCTGGCGGAGATCGCGTAATGGCGGAAAGTCTCAACGCCGCATCGGATATGCCGGGTTTCGACACGGTTCTGATTGCCAACCGGGGTGAGATTGCTGCACGCATTCAGCGCGCCTGCCGCGAATTGGGCCTGAAGACCGTGGCCATCTGTTCTGAGGCGGACAGGCAGGCTCCATATGGCCAAACGGCTGACACCTTCCTTTGTGTTGGCCCGGCGAATGCTGCCAAGAGCTATCTCAATCAGAATGCCATCTTAATCGCTGCCCGTTTGACGGGTGCGGGTGCGATCCATCCCGGTTATGGATTTCTGTCCGAAAATGCCGCCTTTTCTCAGGCTGTCGAAGATGCCGGTCTCGTATTCATCGGTCCGGACGCAAGGTCGATCTCCACGATGGGCGACAAGATCGCTGCCAAACGGGCAATGATTGCGGCCGGTGTGCCATGTGTACCTGGACCGGATACAGCGCTTCCCGAGGATGCCGCAACGGTTGAGCGTATCGCAAATGAAATCGGCTATCCAATCATTATCAAGGCTGCGGGCGGTGGTGGCGGGCGTGGCATGCGAGTGGTCCAGGAAGCTGCCTTGCTTCACGAAGCCATTACCCTGACGAGGGAGGAGGCGCGGCAGGCTTTTGGCTCTGCTGTCCTCTACATGGAGAAGTTTCTCCAGCATCCCCGTCATATCGAGATACAGGTCCTGTGCGACACGCACGGCAATGCCGTCTGGCTTGGTCACCGCGACTGTTCGATGCAGCGTCGTCATCAAAAAGTGGTCGAAGAAGCGCCAGCGCCTGGAATTTCGGTCGATGTGATCCAGCCGGTCGGTATGGCTTGCGTCGAGGCTTGCCGACAGATCGGCTATCGCGGGGTGGGAACTTTCGAATTCCTGTTTGAAGACGGCAAATTCTATTTCATCGAGATGAATACGCGCTTGCAGGTCGAACATCCCGTCACGGAAATGACGAGCGGCATCGACATCGTTCAGGCCCAGATCAAGGCGGCGCAGGGTAAGCCTCTGGATCTGCGGCAGGCAGATGTTGTCTGCGACGGACATTCCTTCGAATGCCGGATCAATGCCGAAGATCCCGATAAGTTTCTCCCGTCGGCGGGCGTCGTGACCGATCTTGTGCTGCCGGAGGGAGAGGGGATTCGCGTCGATACCCATATCCATGTCGGCTACCGGGTGTCACCCTATTATGATTCCTTGATCGCCAAGTTGATCGTACATGCGCCGACCCGTGCTGAAGCCATGGTTAGGATGCGCCAGGCGCTTGCGGGTACACGGGTGGAGGGTATTTCGACCAATCTTCCGCTCCTGCACGCCCTGTTTGAGGACGAAGCTTTCGCGCAGGGCGAAACAGACATTCATTATCTTGAACAATGGCTAAAAGAACGGAGCGCGGCATGAGCAGGCCCGACTTTAGCGACCCCGTCTTACTCACAGCTTTGACCGATATGCTGACGGATGCAGGCGTGGACGGCGTGGAAATCACGACGCCTGAGGGTCAGGTACGCATTATTGTTTCTGCCTCGGCAAGATCTGCAATTTCCGCCGCTGGCACTGTTTGCTCACCAAAGGCCGCTGTTTCGAAAGTGGTGGTAAAAGCGCCGACTACCGGTCTCTTCTGCTCTTCTAAGCCTGCTCTGCCTGCAAAAACGCAAAATCTTCCGCGTTTGGTTGCTGCAGATGACGTGATTGGATTCATCCGGATCGACCACATTCTCATTCCCGTTGTCGCGGGTCGTAACGGTTCGCTCGTCAATCAGCTTGCCATGCAGGATGCTCTGGTTGGTTTTGGTGATCCGCTGTTCGAAATCGAGCTTCAATCATGATTGCGACATCGAACACTCTAGCACCTCGTCACGAAATCCAGCCCGTCATCAAAGGTCAGGCGCGCGTTTCGTTCATAGGCTCCCGGTCATTCTTGCTCGAAGCATCCGGCGAATTTGATCTGCCAGCACAACGCTGGATCTGGGCGCTTTCGCAAACGGTAAAAGTCTGGGCAGGTGTTGCGGAAGTCATTCCCGGCATGACGAACCTTCTGGCGATTTTTAAGGAAACGCCTGAAGATCCAGAGTCCATCGTGTCCCAGCTGCTCGATGCCTGGGATAAAGCAGCCAGTCTGGATATTGTCGGGAAGACAGTTGAAATACCGGTATATTATGGGGGCGAATACGCTGCCGACCTTCCAGCCCTCTGCGATTTTTCAGGGCTGAGCGATCGCGAAGTCGTGCGGATTCACCATGAGGCGACCTACCGCGTCTTCGCGCTTGGGAGTGCGCCGGGCTTTGGCTATCTGCATGGTCTTGATGCGCGCATCTATATGCCCCGAAAAACCGTGCCATCGATCAAGATGGAAAAGGGTTGCGTGACTATCGGTGGAATGCAGACGGGTGTGGCGATGTTGACCGGACCGAATGGGTGGAATTCCATCGGTTACGCCGATTTGCAGATGTTCGATCCCGCCTCTTCTGCGCCAGCTCTTTTGGCACCCGGAGATACGGTTCGCTTCATACCTACAGGGATCGAGCTATGATCGAGATCATCGAAACCGGCCCCTTCAACACCGTGCAAGACCTCGGTCGCCCCGGTTACCGTGACATCGGGGTTTCTGCTGGCGGTGCCATGGATCCTCTGTCACTCAAGATCGGCAATATTCTGACTGGTAATGCCGCAGATGCGGCCGTCATCGAGGTCCAGACTTTTCCTTTCAAATTGCGTTTTACAAAAACAGCAACATTTGCCGTTACCGGAACGGATGGGTGCCCGTTGCTTGACGGGAAAGAGCTGCTTTCCTGGTGCGCTCATATCGTCAAGGAAGGTCAGATACTGGAACTGAGGCAGCCGCCGAAACTTGCCCGCGCCTATGTCGCTGTTGCGGGCGGCGTGGACGTTCCGGTTTTGATGGGATCTCGAAGCACGGCGCTGCGCGGCAGTTTCGGCGGTCACGATGGGCGGCCGCTTGCAATAGGCGACAGGCTGGAAATAGGGGCTTCCGCCGATCTGTTACCACTGCCATCAAACGGGCTTGGTGTAGTTGAGCCTTCCGTGGCTTTGAGCGATATTTTCCCGCCTGTGGTGGACGGCGTTTTGCCGATACGCGCTATTCCGGCCGGTGAACAAAAGCTGTTTGCCAATGATGGCGAAGAATTCTGGAGCCAGATCTGGCGCATATCCTCCCGCAGCGACCGCACCGGTTACCGGCTGTCGGGTGATCCTATCAAACCGACCGAAACCATCGAAATGCGTTCCCACGGTGTGATGCCGGGCGTTGTACAGGTGCCGCCAAGTGGCGAGCCGATCATCCAGATGAGCGATGCAAATACGGCGGGCGGTTATCCAAAGATTGCCGGCGTGATCGAAGCCGACCTGTGGCGGTTAGGACAGGCACGCGCGGGTGGGAAGATCAAATTCGTGAAGTCCAATCACGAGGAAGCGCGTGTGGCCGAGCGGGCAGTTGCGAAATACGTCGATGATGTTCGCCAGACCTCACAAATGGTCAAGCGAGCGCTGAATGCGATGGGTTGACGGACAACCAGGGAGCAAAGGGAGGAAACGATGAAGATCGATCTGAACTCCGACATGGGCGAAGGCTTCGGTCCTTACCGGCTCTGTGACGACGAAGCGATGATGAAGATCGTATCGTCGGCGAATATTGCCTGTGGTTTTCATGGCGGCGAGCCAGATACCATGGCGCGAATGGTTCGCCTTGCGAAAGAAAATGGCGTCGGCATTGGCGCGCATCCGGGATTGCCTGATAGGGCAGGCTTCGGCCGACGCGAAATGCCCTTTCAGCCGGATGAGTTGAGACAGCAGATGCTCTATCAGCTCGGGGCCTTGATCGCGATTGCCAAAAGCGAAGGCGTCGAAGTCGGGCACTTCAGTTTTCATGCGGCCATGGGCAATATGGTCAATCGCGACCCTGCGCTTGCCGATATGATGATGAATGCCATTTCTGCCGTTGATCCGAAGCTTGTGGTGTTCGTAACGCCGGACAGCGAAATCGAGAGAGCGGCAAAACGCGCTGGATTGAAGACCCTGGCATTGTTTTTGGCCGATCGCGCCTATGACGCCAAGGGAAGCCTTGTCGCGCGGGGTCTTCCCGGCGCGCTGGTCAAGGATGAACCATCGGTGCGCGCCCGTGTCCGCCGGTTCCTGACCGATGGCACGGTCGAAGCCATCGATGGCACGATCATTGCCATGCCGGCTCGCTCCATCCTCGTCCACAGCGATACGCCCGGTTCACTGGAGCTGGCGCATATCGTGCGTAGTGAAATCAGCGCTTCCAGCGCAACGCTCGCGCCTGCCGCAGAACTCGCGTCTTAATGGGCCTCTGGTTGGCCCGTTCTCCAAATCTTACTGAAAGATCATGCAGATGCCCTCTACATCAGACCGCCTGAAAAACGTTTCCATCTCCGCTTCCGCCGCCATGACCCAACGCGCCAGAGAGCTGGCCGCGCAGGGTGTCAAGGTGGTCAGCCTCTCCTCAGGTGAACCGGACTTCCCGACGCCTGCTCACGCAATCGAGGCCGCGCACGAAGCAGCCCTTGGCGGGCAGACGAAATATCCACCGATGGATGGCACGCCTGCGCTGAAAGCCGCGATCGCCAGAAAGTTCAAGCGGGACAATAATCTGACCTACGATGCCAGCCAGATCATCGTTTCCGCAGGCGGCAAACAGGTAATCTTCAACGCCATGCTTGCAACCTGCAATCCGGGCGACGAGGTCGTTATTCCAACCCCGTCATGGGTCAGCTATGCGGATATCGTCAAATTCGCAGGGGGTATTCCCGTCGCTGTGCCGTGCGTCGAACAAACCGGTTTCAAACTGCGTGCCGAAGATTTGGAAGCTGCGATTACGCCACGTACCAAGTGGCTCATTCTCAATTTTCCCAACAACCCCACCGGCGCCGCCTGCTCCCGTGCGGAGATGAAAGCAATCGCAGAGGTTATGCTGCGTCATCCCCATGTCTGGATCCTGACTGACGATATTTACGAGCATCTTGTCTATGATGGCTTCGAATTCGGCACAATTGCCGATGTGGAGCCGCGGCTTTATGATCGCGTTCTGACAATGAACGGCGTGTCGAAGGCTTACGCCATGACGGGATGGCGTCTGGGTTACTGCGCCAGCGGCTCGAAGGAACTTATCGCCGCAATAAGCAATGTAAACGGTCAGAACGGCGGCGGCATTGCCACTGTTTCACAGGCAGCAGCTATTGCAGCTCTGGACGGTCCCCAGGATCTTCTTAAAGAACGCGCCGCTATCTATCGCGAGCGTCGCGATTTTGTTCTGAGCAAACTCGCCGAGATTGACGGTTTGCGCTGCCATAAGCCGGAAGGCGCTTTTTACCTCTATCCCAATATGTCTGGGCTTATCGGCAAGACCACCAAGGGCGGACGCAAAATCGAAGGCGATGTAGATTTTGTGATGGCGCTGGTGGATGAGCATCACGTGGCAACAGTACAAGGCGCCGCCTATGGTATGAGCCCATACTTCCGGATTTCCTATGCAACGAGCATGGAGATGCTGAGCGAAGGTTGCGCCCGCATTGCGCAGTTCTGCCAGAATATGCGTTGATCCTGAAAACGATCCTTTGGCCCGGCAGATGGGCCGAAGGACACTCTAGAGCTTCAATTTTTCCGTCAGTTCCACCAGGATATCCTTGACGGCAAAAGCCGGCTCAGACAGCGAATTCTGGTCGGACATGCACAGCGACAGTGTTTCTTCGATCCGTGGCGACAGCAGCCGGCAAATAAGCGGTTCGCTCGTTTCCGAGACGATCCGGTTGGCAATGGCTTTTGGCATGATGGTTGCGCCGAGACCACTGGCAACGGCGCGGGCAAGTGTCCTGACGATTTCCACTTCCGCGACGACCTTCAGATTGATCCTGCTGCGGGTAAATGCCGTGTCTACAGCGCGCCGGACGAAATTATACGCGGGTGGCATCAGCATGGGCATGCCATCAAGCGCGGCAATCGGCACCGGTTTTGAATCGGCTTCGATTGCGAAATCGCGATGTGCGACAAGATAAAATTCTTCGCTGAGCATGGGCTCGAATTTTACGCCCTTGATTGGTCCGACGCCGTGGATCAATGCCAGTTCCAGACGTCCATTCATGATCATCTGGCTATAGGTTTGTCCCACACTTTCCGTCAGGTGGATCAATATCCCCGGATGTCGCTTCCGCGTTTCCGCCAACAGCTCCACGGAAAGCGTTGCAGCGCTGCTGAATGGGACCAGACCGACCGAGACGCGTCCCGCAATTGAGTTACCCGCCGCCGATACGTCGACCTGCGCCTGTTCCATCTGGCGCAATATGATCTGTGCATGGCGGTAAACGGCATGCCCCGCATCCGTCATCGTCACGCCCTGCTGGCTGCGGATGAGCAATTTCTGGCCGAAATGATCTTCAAGCGCGGCTAGTTGCTGGCTGAGTGCCGGTTGCGCCAGATGCAGAATATCTGCGGCGCGCGTGATGCTGCCACTGTCGACGATGACGATGAATGATTTGAGACGTCTTATATCCATGCTTGGCGCAGCTTACAGGCTCGCACGCGTTTTGCAATCTGGGCGCCAGAGCGGAAAGCTCCTGCCTGGAACAGGAATATCCCGGAATCCCATCTCTAATTGCCTGTTTGCGGGTCTCCATAAAACTTACTTATTACTCCAAAAATAATCGGTCTTAGGCAAGCACGGAAAGCTTCGCTAGTGTTGATGGTAACAAAAAAGGGGATCAGAATGCCATTCTCCGATTACAAGACCGCTTTGGTCACCGGTGCTTCATCCGGTATCGGTGCCGCTGTCGTCGAGCGGTTTTGCCGCGAAAACATTGAAGTCCACGCGGTTGCCCGCAGCGCCGGCGCCCTGAATGAACTTGCCGAACGCACCGGCTGTATACCGCACGCGATCGACGTTACGGATCGCGCTGCAATTGCCGATCTTGCAGACAAGGTGCAGTTCGACATTCTAGTAAACAATGCCGGCGTCGACAGGCCGAAGAAGTTCCTTCAGGCGGATGCCGAGGATATCGACCTTTTGATCGATGTGAATCTCCGTGCCGTTCTCCACATCTGCCGGCTGATTGTTCCGGGCATGGTGGAGCGTGATCGCGGGCATGTCGTCAATATCTCGTCCATCGCCGGAAACTATAATTTCGGCGGCAACTCGACCTATCATGCCGTTAAAGCTGGTGTTGCGATGCTGTCGAACCAGTTGAGGCTGGATGCATTCGGCAGACGCGTCCGCGTAACGGAGATCTGCCCCGGCCGGGTGGCGACGGATATCTTCACTCACGTTCACGGCAACGATCCGAGCGTGCGCGAGCGCTTCATCGATGGTTTCGAGTTGCCGAAAGCGGAAGATATTGCCGACGCGATTGCCTTTGCGGTTGCCGCGCCAGTTTCCATGAATATCGGCCATATGGAAATCACCCCGACATTGCAGGTGATGGGCGGACTTCAGACGGCCAAACCGCAGACTGTGGCGCAAGCTGACGCATCGAAGGAACAAAAGCCGTGAGCGGTTTCGACCTGTCGGCAATCCTGAGCGACCCGCAATATATTGCAATGCTTTGGCACGGATTGCAGATGACCTTCGTCATCTTTATCGGGTCCTGGTCTCTCGCCATGACGCTTGCGCTCGTTCTGCTATGCGTGCGGTTTTCATCGTCGCGTTTTGCTGATCGCGCCGTGGCGGCCTATGTTTCCTACCACCGCAATGTGCCCACACTAGTGCAATTGATGCTGTGGTATTTCGGGATATTCACGCTCCTGCCTTCAGGTTTGACGGACTGGCTGATCGGTCACAATGCCGAAGCGATCTTTGCCGTGGTGGGTCTTGGTCTCTGTCAGGCAGCCTATTTCAGTGAGGATCTGCGTTCAGGCCTGCGCTCCGTCAGCCCGGGACAGATGGAAGCGGCCAAGGCATTGGGCCACGGTTATCTCTCCGCGATGCGCTTCATCATCATGCCGCAAGGCGTGCGCAATGCCCTGCCGCCGCTCATCAATCACAGTGTCTCCCTGTTCAAGAACAGCAGCCTCGCCCTCATTATCGGCGCTTCCGAATTGACCCATGCCATCAAGGAAATCGAAAATCTCAGCTTCCAGACCTTCGAGATCTATCTTGTCGGAACTGTTCTGTACCTGTTCTTCTCGCTGTTGATCATGGGTGCCGGTGCGTATCTTTCGATGCGCCTTGATCCGGCGTGGAGGGCACGCGGATGATCGGCGATATGATTACCATCGTTCATGACAACTGGTTGCTGCTGTTGATCGGGCAATATCCGAACGGCCCGCTTGGTGGTCTTGCGAACACGATCATCCTGTCTGCCCTTGCCATCGCACTGGCCTTTCCTGTCAGCATCCTTATGGCGATGGCGCGCCTGTCCAAGTGGCGGCTCCTGCGGTGGCCCGTAACGGGGCTTGTCTATGTCACGCGCGGCGTGCCTTTGCTGATGCTCATACTGTGGAGTTATTTCCTCGTTCCGCTCTGGACGGGCGCAGACGTGCCGAGCTTCGTCATCATGTTGACGACGCTTGTCATCTATCAGGGCGCATTTCTCAGCGAAGTCGTAAGAGCGGGTATCGTCGCTCTTGGTGCCGGGCAGATGGATGCGGCGAGAGCGCTTGGCCACAGCTATCTCGGTGCAATGCGCTTCATCATCTTGCCGCAGGCGCTTTACAACATGATCCCCAGCATGATCTCGACATTCGTCGCCACGATCAAGGATACGACGCTCGGTTACGTCATCAACGTACCCGACCTCACCTTTGCGGCAAGTCAGGTCAATAATCAGCTTCTGACCCAACCATTCCAGGTCTTCCTCATCCTCGCGGTTGTTTACTACGCCATTTGCTGGAGCTTGACGTATCTCGCAAATGCCGTCGAGCGGCGTATCGCCAAACGCCGTGCCGGTGTGGTCGGTCGCCGGCAACAGGCATTGCAGGCGCAGGCGAAAATCATAACGGAGCAGCCATGACAAACACGGCATCATCAACACAGCAGACCATCCGCATTTCCAATGTCTGCAAGAGTTATGGCGACTACGAGGTTTTGAAGAATGTCGACGCCGAAGTCGCGCGGGGCGAGGTTATCGTCATCTGCGGCCCTTCCGGCTCCGGCAAATCCACATTGATCCGTACCGTCAATCGTCTCGAAGAGATCAATAGCGGATCCATCACGCTCGATGGGCAGGATATTCACGCGGCAACCAAGACAAAGGAACTCAATCTTCTGCGCAGCAGAGTTGGTTTTGTGTTCCAGAATTTCAATCTCTTTCCGCACCTGTCCGTTGTCGAAAATGTCACGATTTCTCCGATCCGGGTGAAAGGCGTCGCACCTGATGTTGCCCGGCAGAAAGCTTTGAAGCTTCTGGATCGGGTAGGCCTCTCTGACAAGGCCGGCGCTTATCCGGGTCAATTGTCCGGCGGTCAGCAGCAGCGCGTGGCAATTGCGCGTGCGCTGGCCATGGAGCCGCCCGTCATGTTGTTCGATGAACCGACAAGCGCTCTCGACCCGGAAATGGTTGGAGAGGTGCTGGCCGTCATGAAGGGGCTCGCCGCAGAGGGCATGACCATGCTTTGCGTGACCCACGAAATGGGCTTTGCCCGTGAAGTTGCCGACCGCATCTGGTTCATCGACGCTGGTGAAATTCTCGAAAAAGCGACGCCGGAAGAGTTTTTCACAGCACCACGCCATCCGCGCGCGCAGCGGTTCCTTTCCGATCTGCGCCACTGATACCAATCAATCATAAGAGGAGAACTGACCATGAACTGGAAATGCCTGACACTTACCGTTGCACTGGCTGGAACCGCTCTCGCATCACCAGCGGCGGCTGATCAACTCGATACGATCATGGCGAACAAGGTGCTCCGTTGCGCAACCTTTGCCGATGTCGTGCCATTCGCGGCGCCCGATACGAAGACCCGTGAAATGGCCGGATTTGACGTTGATCTTTGCAACGCGATCGCCAAGGAACTAGGCGTGAAGGCCGAAGTCAAACCGGTGTCGGTGGAAGCCCGTGTGCCGGAAGTCAAACTTGGCCGCGTCGATATCACCGTCGCCAATCTCGCCTACACACAAAGCCGCGCCGAGCAGATTCAGTTCAGTGATCCCTATTATCTCGCCAAGGAAATGCTGATCGTGCCGGTTGATGATGCCGGCAAGAAGAAGTCGGATTACGAAGGCCAGCGTGTCGCCTCCACCAAGGGCTCTACCTCTGAAATGTCTATCAAGCTCAACAAGTCCGAGCCGCTGACCTTCCAGGATACTGCCTCTGCCTATCTTGCCGTTCAGCAGGGCAAGGCGCGGGGTATGGTGGCCAACACCATGACCACCACCAAGTTCGTCAATGAATCGAAGACCAAGGGCAAACCGATGCGCATGATCGAGGAGCCGATGCTCTATCAGCCGATCGGTGTCGGCATGGCAAAGGACAATCCTGCCCTGACAGCGAAGATCAATGAAGTGCTGCGCACACTCGACGCCTCCGGCGAGATAAACAAAATCTGGGACAAGTGGCTTGGCCCGAATACCGAATACAAAATGACCCGTACGGACAAGGTCGTCCCGCTCTCCGAGCTGAAATTCGACCCGATCCCCTGATCCCGCATGGCTTCAAGCCACGGCAACGATTGACACATGACAATTAAACTCAATGCGAGTGGCGGGACGTTCCCGCCGCCAGCCTTACCGTGGGAGGTTTTATGATCCACATTAAAGATATAGCAGAACGGCCAAGCAAGGCAGACATCGAAGCCCTTTCGAAGTTTTCGCCGGCAACCATCCACGAGGCGCAGGGTCGCAGGGGCGCACTTTCCTCCCGTATCAAGCCTGTCGACTACCGCATGAAGCTGTGTGGTCCCGCCTTTACCGTCAAATGCGCGCCGCGTGACAACATCATGTTGCAGCTGGCCATTAATTACGCCAAGCCCGGCGACATCATCGTGGTTTCAGCTGGTGAGTACGAAGAGGCTGGTTCCTTTGGCGACGTGCTGGCAAATGCCTGCCTTGCAAAGGGGATCGGTGGTCTGGTGACGGATACCGGTGTGCGTGACACCTTGCAGCTTCGAGACCTTGGCTTCCCTGTATTCTCGTTCAGCGTCTGCATCAAGGGTACCGTCAAGGAAACGATTGCCGCAGTAAACGATACGATCATCATTGGCGATGAGATCGTCAATCCCGGCGACATCATTGTTGGCGATGCGGACGGTTTGGTGGTTGTGCGTCGTGCGGATGCTCAGGAATCGGCACGTCTTTCGCAAATTCGCGAAGATGCTGAAGCGGGCTTCATTGAAGCTTACAAGCAGGGCAAATCCGTTATCGAAGTCAGCAATCTGGAGCCCGTCCTGAAGGCAAAGGGGCTTGTCGTCGATATCTGATTTTTGCGTGGTGCAGCGAGGCGCGTTTGGCGTTTCGGGACTTTTAAAACCGACGCAACCGTAGCTACAATCAACGCAAACAAAAGCCCTCCCCCGTGGAGGGCTTTTGGCTTCACGTCTGACGAGACCATCGAACTCCAGGAAGCCCCAAGGGCGGCCCTTCTTGCGCGCTGCGTGGCCAAGGATCCAGTACCGGCGGATCGCGGGTTTTATGCGTTCCGAGCTCTGAAGATACGTCCGATCGTGTTGAGCAGAATCTGCGCAGCCAGAATGGCGGTGGAGCCGGTGTGATCGTAATCAGGCGCGACCTCGACCAGATCAATGCCGACGATCTCGCCACGCTTTGCAAGACCTGCAATCAGTTCCAGTACCTCGTAATAGATGAAGCCGCCATGGCTCGGGGTCCCGGTTCCTGGCGCGATGGATGGGTCGAAGCCATCGATATCGATCGAAAGATAATAGCGCTTGCCCGCGGGGATGCGCTCCACTACGGCGTCCACGCCGAGTTTGCGGATCTGGCGCACGGAGAGAATATCCGAGCCCTGGGAGCGGGCATAGTCGTATCCTTCCTTTGCGGTGGAGGAGACGTTGCGGATACCGAGCTGGGTCATTCCGGTGACCCACGGTTTTTCCGAGGCGCGGCGCATGGGGCTGCCATGTCCGAAGCGGACGCCGTGACGCTCATCGACGAAATCCAGATGCGCGTCGATCTGCACCAGATGGATCGGCTCCTGATCGCTGAAGGCATTGATGCAGGGGATGTTGATGGAGTGGTCTCCGCCAAGCACCACAGGCAGTGCGCCGGCTTTAAGGATTTTGCGGACGCCGAACTCGATATTCGCGTGGCTGTTCACCGTATCGGTATGAACAATGTCGGCGTCGCCTATATCGACGATCTTCACGCCTTCCAGATATGTGACGTCGTCCTCGTGATCGTAGGCGCCCGCGTGGCCGAAGGAAAACAGGGTGGAGGCCTCACGGATGCTGCGCGGCCCGAAGCGGGCGCCGGGGCGCCATTGCGTCCCAAAATCGAACGGGGCACCGAGAACCGCAACATCCGCGTCGATCGCGTCCCAGTTTTCGACGTAGGGACTTTTGGCAAAGGTGGAAATACCGACGAATGGCAGGTTCAATCGTCCGCCGTCATAGCCGTGGGCAGTCATGGAAATGTCCTTTCAGATATCAAAGTGCGCGCTCGCGCCAGGTTTGCAGAAATTGGGAAAGGCGTTCGCTCTTCGGATTACTGAAAAGCGTCTGCGGCGCGCCTTCCTCAACGATCTTGCCGTCATCCATGAAGACGACACGGTTGGCCGCGTGCGCGGCAAAACCCATTTCGTGCGTGACGATGACCATGGTCATTCCTTCCGCCGCGAGCGTCTTCATGACGGAAAGCACTTCACCGACAAGTTCGGGATCGAGTGCCGAGGTCGGTTCGTCGAACAGCATGGCGCGAGGGTTCACCGCCAGTGCGCGGGCGATGGCGACACGTTGCTTCTGCCCACCGGACAGGCCGTCGGGTCGGCGGTCAGCGAAAGCGGCAAGCCCGACTTTATCCAGCATGGCGCGGCCGCGCTTTATCGCTTCGGCCTGGGGAAGACCATGGACGAGCCTGAGCGCCAATGTCACGTTTTTGATGACGCTCATATGCGGCCACAGATGAAAGTGCTGAAAGACCATTCCAAGCGGGCGGCGCGTCTCTGCCAGTTCTTTCGGACCGGCGCGTTCGCGGCCAAGCGGGGTTTCACGCCAGCCTATCAGGCGGCCGAAGACATCGACATCACCCGCGTCATAGGGATCGAGAAATGCAAGCGAGCGCAGAAGCGTGCTCTTGCCCGATCCCGAAGGTCCGATGATGCACAGGACATCACCCATATGAATGTCGAGATCGATGCCTTTCAGAACGGTCTTGTCACCGAACCTTTTCTCCAGGCCGCGCGCGGAAATAACAACTGTTCGTTCGCTCATGTCAGGAGCCTTCGGTGGAAAGGCGGCGTTCGAGATAGAGGCCGAGCCGCGACAGGATTTCGACGATTGCCCAGTAGAGCAGGGCAATGGTGAGATAAGGGGTTACGACCGCGAAGGTGATCGAGCTGATCGTACCGGCGACCTTGGTCAGCTCGCTGAGCGTGATGACGGACAGAACTGCGGATTCCTTGACGAGATTAATGGCCTGGCCGACGGAAGCCGGCAGCGTCAGTGCCAGCGCCTGCGGCATCTGGATGTGGAGAAAGGTGTCGCCGGAGGTAATGCCCAGCATTCCCGCCGTTTCGATCTCGCCTCTTGGAACGGCATTGAAACCGGCGCGGAAAATCTCCGCAAAGGGGCCAGCGCCATAGAGGCCGAGACCGACGATGCCGGCGGCATAGGGGCTGAGGATCAGCCCCAATTGCGGGCCGCCATAATAGAAAAGAAACAGGATCAGCGCGAGCGGCGCGCCGCGGGCAAACTCCACATAAAGCCTTACCGGCAGGGAGATGGCCATGTACCGCGACCGTAGCGCCGCAGCCAGCACGATGCCGATGATGACGGCCAGTGCGATACCCGCAATGGAAACTGTCAGTGTTGTGAACAACCCGGCCGCATAGAGAGGAATATCGTTCAGGAAGCCGGAAATCATCGCGTCGCTCCCTTTGTCAGGTGCCGTTCGACAAGGAGGCCTATTCCCGCAAGCAGCGCTCCAACCGCGACATAAAGCAGGAGAGCCGAGAGATAGGCGTCGAGTGGCCGGAAGGTGGTGGCTGCATATTGCTGGGCACGGCGCGTCAAGTCGGTGACGGCGATGACCGAAACGAGTGAGGAGTTCTTCACGAGAGCCTGTATCTCGCCGACAAGTGCCGGCAACATGGTTCTGAAGGCCTGAGGCACTTCGATGTGCAGGAATGTACGACCTGCGGAAAGGCCGAGCATGGCGGCGGCTTCCCGCTCTCCCTTTGGAATGGATTGCAGGCCTGCCCTGTATATCTCCGACTGGAAGGCGGCTGTGTTTAGCGCCAGCGCCAAAGTTGCGGCAGCAACCGGCGTCAGATCCAGCCCCAGAAGTGGCAGGACGTAGAAGACGATCAGCAGCTGGACGAGAATGGGCGTGCCTCGCCAGAAGGAGATGTAGAGACCGGATGCCAGGCAGGGCAGGCGGCCGCTGCGACCGCAGGCCGCGAGGAGAAGGGCCAGCGGCGCTCCCAGAAGAAGCGCCGAAAGGCTGACGGTCAGCGTGGTGAAGAGGCCGTCCAGAAGAACCGGCCAGATGGCAAAAGATATCTTGTCCATGACCGGTTCGACCTGCCGGTCACTCAGTCGCCGGCAGAGTGGCGGGCAGCTCCATCTGCGCGCCGAACCATTTCTTCTGGAATTCGGCCAGTTTGCCGGATGCATTGAGCTTTGCCAATTCACTGTCCATGAAGGCATTTAGAGTCGCACTGTCAGTATCGTTGCGGCCCGCCCATGAGAAATAGGTCTTCGGTCCGAAGGTCGGCAGAACGACTTCAAAAGCATCCGGCCGCTGGCGTGCAGCTTCCAGAAGGTTTGGAAGCGAGTTGACGACGGCGCGCAGGCGCCCCGCACCGAGGTCGGCATAAGCTTCCGAGAAATCCGTGTAGCTGGAGACCGTCGTGGCATCCTTGCCGGCGGCCTTAAGTTCGGCGGAAAACGTCTCAAGCGCCTTGAGCTGCGCGGAGCCCGCCTGCGAGCCGACCGGCTTACCCGCGATATCTTCCGGCTTGGAGATCTCGGCATCGCCCTTGCGTTTCAGGATTGCCATCGTCGCATCGGCAACGGGTGCTGAGAGCTTGTAGGCCTTCATGCGTTCCGGCGTCACGGTGACCGAGGTCACGACATAATCGAAGCGGCTGGCGGCAAGGCCCGGCAGGATGCCCTGCCAGGGCAGATCGAGACGCTTCAGCTCAACGCCTGGCAAGGCTTTCATGACTTCTTGCATGATGTCAGCGGAGTAACCGACGATCTTGCCGTCTTCGACGAATTCGAACGGCGCAAACCGGGCCTCGGTTGCGACAGTGAAAACCTTATCGGCCTTGATCTTTTCCAGAAGATCGGCGGCATGGGCGGATGCGCCGAGGCTGACGGCGAAGGCTGCACAGAGCGTGAGAGATTTTAGAGTGAGCAGGTTTTGCATGGTTTCGTTCCCTTATTGGTTTGTGATTGGGGAGGAGGAAACCATGGACATTATTCCAGAAAAATAGGAAACTGATGGAGTTTATATTTGTAAAATTGATGTAACGGTCCTCATGCAGCTCGCGCAATCCGACCTTCGTTCTCTCGCCGTCTTCCGCGCCGTCGTGGAGCACAAGAGTTTTCTCGGCGCGCAAATCACGCTCGGGCTGAGCCAGTCCGCTGTCAGTTTCCATATCAAGGCGCTGGAAGACAGGCTCGGTTTCAAGCTGTGTCGGCGAGGGCGATCGGGTTTTGAATTGACGGATCGCGGCGCGCTCGTACATGAGCGTTCGAAAGTGCTGTTCCTGGCGCTGAACGCCTTCGAAAGCGATATCGGTACGCTCAAGAACCGTATTACCGGTACGTTGCGACTGGGACTTGTGGACAACACGATTACCGATCACGACCTGCCCATTCACCGCATCATCGCCCGCATCAGCGAAAAGGCGCCGGAAGCACGTATCGAGCTGGTGATCGACACGCCGGACGCCCTGTTGTCGGAAATTGCCAATGGCGGCCTGGACATCGCACTTTTACCGGAAACGCTGCCGTATCAGGGCCTGAAACTTTCGCGCTTCAGGGAAGAGGCGCATTCACTGTATTGCGCGAAGGGACACCAGCTCTTTCATCTTCCCGATGCCGAACTTTCCGTCGAGCGCATCGAATCCTTCGATTTTGTCGTACGGCCCTATGCCAATATGCGTGAGCTGCAATATTTCCCGCAGGCACGGGCGCGTGCTTCAGCCTCCAACATGGAGGCGCAGGCGATGTTCGTGATGTCCGGCCACTATGTTGGGTATCTGCCTGATCATTATGCGGATGATTGGGTCCAGAAAGGAATTTTCCGGCCGTTGATGGCAGCAAAGACCCGTATCCAGTCCACCTTCGTTATTGCCACGCGGTCCGCTGAAAAGCCTTCGACGGTGCTCGATTTCTTCATTCGCGAACTCGCCGGTTTCGCATCAGAGGCGTTTCACAAGAACGCGCGCAAGGCGTAGAGCATACGCCGCTCATAGCCCCGTCGCCGCGAACGCCTACGTATGTTCCAGAGGGGCAAGTGTGATCTCGGAAGAAATTGCCTTGCCGATGGCATCGCCGTTCGCTATCCATACTTCAATAATTCAAGGATTATTGAAGTATGGATCAACATCAGGCTCTTTCGGCATTTGCTGCCCTCTCTCAGGAGACGCGCCTCGCGATCGTTCGAGCACTTGTCGTTGCCGGTCCTGACGGACTGGCCGCCGGTGCAATCGCCGAGCGCATGGGTGTCTCGGCGACGAACGTGTCGTTCCATCTCAAGGAACTGGAGCGGTCTGGCCTAGTCTCGCAACGACGAATGTCGAGGTCTATCCTTTACAGCGCCAGCTACGACACTTTGGCCGAGCTTGTGAAATTCCTGGTAGAAGACTGTTGTGCCGAACATCCGGCTATTCTGGAGAATGTCGAGCGAAGCGATGGATGCGCCAGTCCGGCCGGCACTTCCTCCGATGGGGGCAATGTCGTTGCATAATTCGAAAGTATCCGCCGGCATCGTCTCAGCGCTTGGCCTCACGCAGATCATCGGTTACGGCACTCTCTATTACAGTTTCAGTATTCTTGCGCCCGGCATGGCGGAAGACCTCGGCCTGACATTGGCGGAGGTATTTGGCGTCTTCTCGGTGTCGCTATTCATCGGAGGTCTGTCGGCAACCTATATCGGCAGGCAGATGGATAGGATCGGAGCCGCCACGATGATGACGGTCGGCTCAGGCCTTGCGGCCTTGATGCTGTCGCTCTGTGCCTGGTCACCGTCAGTCGCAATCTTCGCCGTTGCCATCATCCTGCTCGAGGTATCGTCCGGAATGGTGCAGTATCAGGCCGCATTCGCGACGCTGGTTGAAAGCGATCCCAGAACCGCCGCCCGCAGCATTACCTATTTGACCGTGATCGCCGGTTTCGCCTCGACAATCTTCTGGCCGATTTCGGTCGCATTGGCGGGAGTTATCTCTTGGCGGGAGATCTATCTCGTCTTCGCGGCATTAAACCTCTTTCTGTGCATGCCGCTCCACTACTGGATCGTGCGCGCCGGAAAGGCTGAATCGAACAGCGATCTGGCGACTGGAACGCGTGAAACGGTGATGGGTGCACTACCAGTGCATGCGCGCAGACGCGGTATGGTCGTCGTGTCGTTTGCCTTCGCTGTGCTGGGCTTCACGCTGACGGCAATGCTTGCCATATGGTTCCAATGCTCGCGTCTATCGGGCTTGGTGCTGCTGCGGTGGTTGTCGGATCGCTCTTCGGTCCCGCTCAGGTATTAAGCCGGCTTATCAATATGGCGTTTGGAAAAAGCCTCTCGCCGCCGGCGCTGGCTGCGCTTTCCGCTATCCTGATCGTCGCCGGTGTTTTGATCCTGATGATGACGGGGAACTGGTTGCCGGGCGCCATTGCCTTTGCGATCTGTCTTGGTCTCGGGTCAGGCATCAACAGCATCGCGCAGGGAAGCCTGCCGCTTTATTTGTTTGGCTCTGAAGGATACGGAGCGATTACGGGCAGGATGGCGGCCGCGCGACTGGCGGTGAGTGCCGCAGCGCCATTCGTCTTTGCCGCGGCGATGGAAAATTTCGGGACAAGCTTTGCTCTCGCCGCCAATGCCTGCCTCGGGGCAATCGGTATCGCTGCATTCGTTGCGGTGGCGGTATCCTTGAGAACGCCTGCCACAGCAACTAACTGAAACGTCAGATCGACTTCAGCGAAACGCGCTTCTCGAGTTCTTCCGCCTGTTCCTTGCGTTCGCTGTAGCGGTCCGTGAGAAAAGCGGAGGCGTCGCGTGTCAGTAGCGTGAATTTTACCAGCTCCTCGCAGACATCCACCACCCGGTCGTAATAGGGAGACGGCTTCATCCGTCCGCTAGCATCGAACTCCTGATACGCCCGTGCGACCGACGACTGGTTGGGGATGGTGATCATCCGCATCCATCGCCCGAGGATCCGCATCTGGTTCACGGCATTGAAGGACTGGCTGCCGCCGGAAACCTCCATGACGGCGAGCGTCTTGCCCTGTGTCGGGCGAACAGATCCGAGCGAGAGAGGAATCCAGTCGATCTGCGACTTCATGATGCCGGTCATCGCGCCGTGGCGCTCGGGACTTACCCAAACCTGCCCTTCCGACCATTGCGAGAGCTCACGCAATTCCTGCACCTTCGGGTGGCTCACCGGTGCTTCGTCGGGCAAAGGCAGGCCCTTCGGATCGAATATCCGAACTTCGCATCCAAGCCGTTCGAGCAGCCGCCCTGCTTCGAAGGCAAGCAAACGACTGTAGGATACCTCGCGTAGCGAACCGTAGAGGATCAGAATACGGGGCTTATGTGTCGAAAAGGCCGGACGCAGAGCATCGAGATCAATCGCGTGCAGGTGCTGGCCCTCAAGTGCGGGGAATGTGTCAGGCAATGCGCTTTCCTTCATCATCGAGGACCTGTTCGCCGTCTTCTTTGGTAAACGGCCCCTTGAATGCGTCTGCCGGAAGTATATCCAGAACCACTTCCGAGGGGCGCGACAACCGCGTACCCATCGGGGTGATGACGAACGGCCGGTTGATCAGGATTGGTGTCTCGAGCATGGCATCGATCAACTGGTCATCGGTCAGTTCAGGATATCCAAGCCCAAGCACCGTATAGGGCGTGCCCTTCTCGCGGATCGCCTCGCGGACGGTCAGCCCGGCGTCGGCGATCATCTTGACGAGTTGCTCGCGGCTCGGCGGGGTTTTCAGATACTCGATCACAGTGGGTTGAATACCGGCGTGCTCAATGAGTGCGAGCGTGTTGCGCGAAGTGCCGCAATCCGGGTTGTGATAGATGGTGACGTCCATGCTCATTGCCTTTCGGTAATTGTGTTTCGGGAAACGGCTGGGGCCGCATCGTACCAATCCTTCGAGCGGTTCACGATCCAGACGACGGACAGCATGACCGGAACCTCGATGAGGACGCCGACAACGGTTGCCAGTGCTGCGCCTGATTGAAAACCGAACAGGCTGATAGCGGCCGCAACCGCGAGTTCGAAGAAGTTGCTTGCACCGATCAGTGCCGACGGACCGGCAATGCAGTGCCGTTCGCCGCTCATCCGGTTCAGAAGATAGGCGAGCCCGGAGTTCAGATAGACCTGGATAAGGATGGGGATTGCAAGCAAGCCGATAACGGCCGGTTGGGCGATAATCTGCTCGCCCTGGAAGGCGAAGAGAAGAACCAGTGTTGCAAGCAGCGCTACCAGCGAAATCGGCTGCAGCCTTGCGAGAATGCGATCGAGCATCCGTGACGTTCCGTCCGCCATGAGCCGGTACCGGATGAACTGCGCGAGGAAGACGGGCACGACGATATAGAGGGCAACGGAGAGGACAAGCGTGTCCCACGGAACGGTGATTGCGGACAGGCCAAGCAACAGGCCGACAATGGGAGCAAAGGCGATGACCATGATCGCATCGTTGAGTGCGACCTGCGAGAGCGTGAACAGTGGTTCGCCGCGTGTCAGGTTAGACCACACAAAGACCATTGCAGTGCAGGGCGCTGCGGCAAGAATGATCAATCCCGCGATATAGGAGTCGATCTGGTCAGTGGGAAGATAGGGGCGGAACAGCCAGCCGATGAAGAGCCAGCCCAACAGCGCCATCGAGAACGGCTTGACGGCCCAGTTGATGAACAGCGTGACGCCGATACCCCGCCAGTAGGTGCCGACTTGCGTGAGAGAGCGGAAATCGATCTTCAGCAGCATCGGAATGATCATCAGCCAGATCAGGATTGCGACCGGGATATTCACCTTGGCAATCTCGGCCGCGCCAATGAGCTGGAAGACGCCGGGCAGCAAATGGCCGAGGGCGACACCGACGATGATGCACAGAAACACCCAGACGGTTAGATAACGTTCAAATGTGGACATCAGGCGGACTTTCCCGCGTGTGGAGTGCAGCAGGGCGTCAACTCGGCTATCAGCGGAGCGCAAAGCTCTGCCGATCCACCACAACAATCTTTCAGGAGAAACAGCGTCATGTCGCGAAGCTGTTCTATCTGCGCGCGATACATGATGATTCTGCTCTGGCGTTGCGATGATACGAGGCCCGCGCGTGACAGAACATTCAGATGCGCGGACATGGTGTTTTGCGGCACCACCAGCGCGCGCGCGATGTCACCCGCCGGCAAGCCTTCCGGTGCGTGCCGCACAAGCAGCCGAAAAGTTTCGAGACGGGTTGGCTGCGCAAGCGCTGCCAAAGCGAGAATAGCTTGTTCTTGTTCCATATATCCAGATTAATGGAAATATAGATGTAGTCAATGTATTTTTGCGGGTGTTACCAAACACTGCAAACTCAAGGGGATCATTTTACGAATATCGACAGAAGCCCATTTCGGGCCGGTTTTCAGTGCGGGAAAATCGTCGGCCCAATCGCTTCGGCGACTTGGTATTATTGCACATGCGAGTCCGCCTGTATGAGTGGGACGCCACCCATGCAGGCTTGCTTCAAGGCATTGCGGACGAAACCGGCAAGCGTTCTGTGCGGCTCACGCGCCCGAACGGTCTCTCTGTTCGCGCCATACGGCGAAAGCCTTCTGGTGTTCGTCCTTGGTGCAGGGATAAAGGCCGATGATGGTTGCGCCGCCCTTGACCTGCTCGACCACGAAATCCTCGTAAGCGGTCATTTCCACCGCTTCTGTCGCGATTTCGTCGGCAATTCCGGCGGGGATGACGATGACGCAATCCGCATCGCCTACGATGATATCCCCGGGGAAGATCGGGGCATCGCCGCAGCCGATCGGGCCGTTAATTTCAATTGCTTCGTGTTTGGTAAGGTTGGTAGGGCTGGATGGTCGGGTGTGGTAGGCTGGAATATCCAGCTCCGCAATTGTTGCAGCATCGCGGAAACCGCCATCCGTAACGATGCCGGCAGCACCGCGCACCATCAGGCGGGTGATGAGAATATCACCAGCAGATGCGGCGCTCGGGTCTTTGCGGCTGTCCATGACCAGTACGTGGCCGGGCGGGCAGGTCTCAATGGCAACGCGCTGGGGATGTGCGGGGTTGCGGAATTCCACCAGCTGATTGCGGTCTTCGCGGGCGGGCATGTAACGCAGCGTGAATGCAGGCCCAACCATGTTCGCGCCCTTGTGGCCAAGCGGGTGGACACCCTGGATGACCTGGTTGCGCAGGCCGCGCTTGTAGAGCGCGGTTGCGAGCGTGGCGACGGAAACCGTCATCAATTTTTCCCGGGTTTCTGTATTCATCTTATTCTCCTCGAATAGCGTGAGTGTCTGCACATCAGTTTTTGTGGATCGGTTCGTCTATGAAAACGCCGCCCTGGTATTTCGCGATTGCGGTATCCGGATCAGGGCGAGGGACTTCCCGTTCGATATCGGCCCGGAAGCGTGCGGCATTATCCCGCCGCTGCCAGCCGAGAAAATCGACGTGGGAATTATCCCACCAGCTGTCGTCATTGGCAGAGACGCCCCAGATGACCGGGCAACCGAGTTTTGGCGCGTGAAATACGCACTCGACCAGGGAGACCAGATCGTCATGGCTGAGCCAGGTGGATAACATGCGCCAGTTGGTGGGCTTCTCCTCGCAGGAGCCAATGCGGACGATGGCCGTTTCCTGTCCGAATTTGGAATGGTAGAGGCTCGCCATTGCCTCGCCGAAAATCTTTGAGACACCGTAAAGGCCATCCGGCAAAAACGGCGTCTGCGGCGATAGCTGCTCACCCTGCGAATAATATCCGATGGTGTGGTTGCTGGAGGCAAACAGGATGCGTGGCATGCCAGCGAGCCTTGCTGCCTCGTAAAGATTATAGACACCGCGCAGATTGGCGGCCTCGATGGGATCGTAAGCCTTTTCGACGGAAATGCCGCCGAGATGGACGATGCCGTCGCAATCCTTCACCAGCGCATGGACGGCGCCTCCGTCCTCCAGAGAGCAGCGGATGATCTCTTCATTCGCTGCCGCCGCACCCATATCAACCACATCCGAAAGGCGGATGATCTCCGCGAGGTGGCCGAGCCTGCCGCGCAACATGCTGCCCAGCTTGCCGCCGGCGCCCGTAATCAGCAAACGTTTCATCATTTTGCGCGCTCCCGTATCAGAATATGTCTGGTTCGCCAGCGGTGCGGCCGAAATCCGTCTGGAGGAAATCGAAATCGCATCCGGCATCCGCCTGGGTAACGTGTTTCGAGAAGATGTAGCCATAACCACGCTCGTAACGCGGCGGCGGCGCCTGCCATGCAGCCCGACGCTGGGCGATCTCCTCTTCGCTGACCAGCATGTCGAGACGGCGCTGCGGCAGATCGAGCCGCACGATATCGCCGGTCTTCAGCAGGGCAAGCGGCCCGCCGACGAAGCTTTCCGGCGCGACATGAAGAACGCAGGCGCCATAAGAGGTGCCGGACATGCGGGCATCGGAGATGCGCACCATATCGCGGTGACCCTTTTTGATCAGCGCCTTGGGGATGGGCAGCATGCCCCATTCGGGAAAGCCTGGGCCGCCAAGCGGGCCGGCATTGCGCAGAACCAGAACGTGATCGGGTGTCACATCCAGATTTTCATCGTCGATTGCCGCCTTCATCTCGGGGTAGCTATCGAAGACCAGCGCCGGACCTTCATGGAAATGAAGTTTCGGATCGCAGGCGGCGGGCTTGATCACCGCACCATCCGGGCAGAGATTGCCGCGTAGAACGGCAAGCGATCCTTCGGCGTAAACAGGGTTATCCAGCGAGCGGATGACGTCGTCATTATAGACCCGCGCGCCTTCGAGGTTTTCGCCCATGCTCCGGCCGGTAACGGTGAGCACGGAACAGTCCAGCCGGCTTTCGATCTGCTTCATCAGGGCACGCAGGCCACCCGCATAATAAAAATCCTCCATCAGATAATCTTTGCCGGAGGGGCGGACATTGGCGATAAGCGGCGTCACGCGGCCGAGTTCGTCCAGCTCGTCCAGCGTCATCGGCACACCGGCGCGGCGCGCCATGGCAATCAGATGCACGACGGCATTGGTGGAACAACCGGTCGCCATGGCAACGATGGCCGCATTCCGAAACGCGGGCGCAGTAAGAATACGATCCGGGGTCAGCTCCTCGGCTACCATTTCCACAATGCGACGGCCACAGCCTGCCGACATGCGCTGGTGTTCGGCGTCCACCGCCGGGATGGAGGAAGCGCCGGGCAAAGTGAGACCGAGCGCATCGGTGATCGCCGTCATGGTCGATGCCGTACCCATGGTCATGCAGACGCCGGCGGAGCGGGCAATGCCGCCCTGCACGCCGCGCCATTCTTCATCGGTCACGTTACCGGCCCGGCGTTCGTCCCAGTATTTCCAGGCATCGGAGCCGGAGCCCAGCACCTTGCCGGCATAGTTGCCGCGCAGCATCGGCCCAGCCGGCAGATAGATCATCGGCACGCCGGCCGAGATCGCTCCCATGACGAGGCCGGGGGTGGTCTTGTCGCAACCGCCCATCAGCACCACGCCATCCAGCGGATGCGAACGGATCATTTCCTCCGTCTCCATGGCGAGCATGTTGCGATAGAGCATAGAGGTCGGCTTGGTGAAACTCTCATCGACCGAAAGCGAGGGCATCTCGACCGGGAAGCCGCCCGCCTGTAGGACGCCGCGCTTCACATCTTTCACACGTTCGGGAAAATGCGAGTGACAGGTATTTAGCTCCGACCAGGTGTTGAGAATGCCGATGACGGGCTTGCCGGCAAAATCCTCCTCCGAATAGCCAAGCTGCATCATGCGTGAGCGGTGGCCGAAACTGCGCAGATCGTCGGGCGCGAACCAGCGGGAGGAACGGAGTTTTTTGTCGGTCATGTCAAAGGTCCTGCTTTACGGGGGCGTGGCGACGGAGGCTTAGTCCTGCTTCAGCGTCAGCCCGCTTTTCGTATCGAAGAGGTGGATATGTTGCAGCGGCGCCGACATGCGGATGACTTCGCCAGCCGATGTCGATGTCTGCCCCGCAAGATGTAGGGTGACGTGGCTGCCGTCACCGAGGTTGCCATAGAGATAGGATTCCCCGCCGAGCTGCTCTGCCGTGCGCACGGACATGGTCACCGCACCATCCGGTGTGGGCTGCACATGGTTGGGACGAATGCCGAGCGTGACCTTCTGGCCGGGTGCGTAGGAAAAGCCGCTCTGCGGCAACGGGATCAATTCGCCGGTCGCGATTTTAAGGGACGGCTGACCTTCCGCTACTACTTCGCCGGCGAAGAAGTTCATCTTCGGGGAGCCGATGAAGCCTGCCACGAAAAGGTTTGCGGGGCGATTATAAAGATCGAGGGGAACGCCGAACTGCTCGAGCTTTCCGGCGCGCAGCACGGCAATCTTGTCGGCCATCGTCATGGCCTCCACCTGATCGTGGGTCACATAGATCATGGTGTTGCCAAGACGCCGATGCAGGCTGGAAATCTCGCCGCGCATATCCACGCGCAGTTCCGCATCGAGGTTCGACAGCGGCTCGTCAAACAGGAAAACCCGCGGTTCGCGCACGACAGCGCGACCGATCGCGACGCGCTGTCGCTGGCCGCCCGACAGATCCTTGGGCCGCCGCTCGAGCAGCTGGTCGATCTGCAGCATCTTGGACACCTGTGAGACCTTCTCGACGATGTCTTTTTTCGGGGTGCCGATATTTTCCAGGCCGAAGGACAGGTTTTCCCGAACCGTCATATGCGGGTAGAGCGCATAGGACTGGAACACCATGGCAAGCCCGCGATCGGCAGCCGGAACCGCGTTCACCACATCGCCGCCGATGACGATATCGCCGCCGCTCAACTCTTCAAGACCGGAGATCATGCGCAGCAGCGTCGATTTTCCGCAACCGGACGGGCCGACGAAAACACAGAACTCGCCGTGCTTGATATCGAGATCGATACCCTTGATGACGTCGAGGGCGCCATATGTTTTTTTGACCTGACGAAGCTCTATACTTGCCATTGTGTCATTCCCTCCCTTGAGGATCATTTTCCGCCGGTCGATGCGATGCCGGTGGCGATATATTTTTGCAGGAACATGAAGACCAGCGCGATTGGCGCCAATGTCAGCACCGTCATGGCCAGCAGGTTGCTCCACTCTGTCGTCATTTCTCCCTGGAAGGAGTTGAGCGCCAGTTGCAGGGTGAAATTGTCGTTGCGCGTCAGCACAATAAGCGGCCACAGGAAGTCGTTCCAACGCCACATGATGGCGAGGATGGCCAGCACCGCGAGCGCCGGTGCAGACAGCGGCAGGATGATGCGCCAGTAGATTTTCCATTCGCTGGCCTTGTCCATGCGTGCCGCATCAAGGATTTCATCCGGGATGGTCAGCATGTATTGGCGCAGCAGAAATACCCCTGTCGGTGTGGCCGCTCCTGGAATGATCACACCCCACAGGCTGTTGATCATGCCGAGTTGGCTGGTGATGAGAAAAAGCGGAACGAGCACGACGGTCTGCGGGATCATCAACGTTCCGACGACGAGTGCCAGAACCACGCCTCTGCCCTTGAAGCTGTATTTCGACAGTGCAAAGGCCGCCATGGAGTTCACGATCAGCATGATGACGGTCGACGTCACGGTGATGAAGGTCGAGTTCCAGAAATAAAGCGGAAAGTTGAAGCGCTGGAAAAGCTCGGTGTAGTTCTCCGTCGCCAGTGCCACCTTCTCGGCCGGGCGCAGCTCGTTGAACGGCATCTTCATGACTTCGCCGGGCTTTGCCGGATCCACCACCTGGGCGACGAGCCCGACGCGCCTGATCATACCGAGCTTGCGGCCTTCCTTGTCGACAAAGGCCGGCAAAGGTGCGGCCTGACCGTCAATGACCACCGTTTCCTGCGCATAGGGAAGCAGGCGCGGCGGAAACCGCTGGAGGTCGGCTTCCGTCTTGAAGGAGGAGAGAACGAGCCAGAGAACGGGTCCGAACATCATCAGAACGGCAACGCCGAGATAGGCGTAGGACAGCCAGTCGGTCCAGTGCAATTTGCCGTTTCTGCCGCGTGTGCGGGTTAGAAATGCGCCAATCCTAGCCATCGACTTTGCTCCTGTTGGCCCGGAATTGCAGGGCAGTCAGCACCACGAGAACCACGGCAAGCAGCAGCGAAGCGGCCGCGGCCAGTCCGAAGTTGCGGGGTGTTCCGGCAAAACCAGTCTGATAGATGAATTGAATGATGAAGGTCGTCGCCGAACCCGGCCCACCGCCGGTAAATGCGAAGACTTCATCGAAGGTCTGTACGCCCTTGATGAGGGACAATACGAGAACCACGAGCATGGTCGGGGCGAGAAGCGGCATTGTGATCCGGCGGAAAATCCGCCACGGGCTTGCCTTGTCCAGCTGTGCCGCCTCATAGACGTCACGCGGAATGGCCTGAAGGCCGGCAAGCAGGATGAGCGTGTAGAAGCCCATGTGCGCCCAGACGGACAGGAATACCGACCATCCAAAGGCAAGGTTGGCCTCCAGCAGCCAGTCCACCGAACCGATACCGAGGGAATCGAGCGCAGCGTTCAGGACGCCGAAACGCTGCAATATCCACTTCCATATCAGCGCCACGACCACCGGTGAAAGCAGCACGGGAAAGAAGAAGACGGCGCGGAAGAAGCCGCGTGCCCGGATGTCACGGTTGAGCACGACCGCCGTAATCAGCGAGAAGCCCACCATGAACCCGACCTGCAGCACCACGAAGAAAAGCGTGTTCCAGACGGAGCGCCAGAAAAGATCGCGCTGACAGGAATTGGGATCGAAATAGTTCTGGCACGAGAGAAGGACCGAGAAGTTTTCGCCGCCCACGGAGGGGCGTTCCGACAGCAGGATATGCTCGCTGCCGGTCACTGAATAAGCCATGTTGAGAACGATCGGCAAAAACGCGAAGACCGCAAACAACAGGAGATTGGGTGTCAGAAACACCCATGCGATGCGCCGATGCCCGAGCATTTTCTGCAAGAGGGCGAAAGGCAGCTCTATGATGCCCATGACGGGCGCAAGAAGTCTGTACATTGATGGTCCTCCTTCGATCCGGCGCGGCGCGGCAAGGCCGCGCCGGAAGGCGATGGATCACTTCGCCTGTTTCAACGCTTCCTCAAGATCGGCCTTCGCACGCGTCATGGCGTCGTCAACCGAGCTTTCGCCAACAATCGCCTGCGTGACGCGCTGGACTGAGATGTTGAACATCGCACGGTTGTTCTTGTAGCCCTGATAGGCGTAGGCGATGGGGCTGATACCGGGGACCTGATCCAGCCACGCGTTCATGGCCTTCTGGGTCGCCGGGGTTGCGCCGGTGTAGTCGATAGACTTTGCGCCGACGGCCTTGTGAGCCGGGACGTTGCGGGTACGGACGGTGAAATCGAGGTAATTTTCGTCCTGCGCGAGGAAGTTCAGAATATCCGCGACGATCTTGGGGTTCTTGGTCTGTTTGAAGCCCACGATACCCGTTCCGCCCGGCATGCCGGTGCATGCGGCCGGTCCGCATGGCTGCGACACGACTTCCCAGTCGAAAGCATCGCCGACCTGACTGTCGAAGCGCGCTGTCTGCCAGCTGCCGGAATAATAATAGACGAGCTGACCGTTAATGAATTCCTGCGCTGCATCGCGGTAGGTGTTGCCACCCTGGCCTGCCCAGACGTCACGCGCCATGGTGCCGTCCTTGTTCCATTCGACGAATTTCTTCACGAAAGTGGTGAAGCCCTCGTCGACCAGGATCGGCTTGCCGTCAGCGTCGAAAAGTTTCGCACCGTAGGAAATAGCCGGACCGGCGATACGGTGACCGGAGCGGTCGATCGCCATGGGATATGGCGAACCGGTGGCCTTGGCCACTTCATTTGCGGCCTTCGCCCAGTCGTCAAAAGTCGCATCCTTGCCGGGAACGGCGACTTTCGCCTGATCGAACAAGGTGCGGTTGATGAAGGCGCCGGTAATGGTAAGCTGCGTCTGCATACCATAGATGCCCTTGTCGTCGGGGCCGCTACGATACCATTTCAGCACATCCCCGAAATTGTCCTGCCAGTACTTCGCATCCACATAGGGCGTCAGGTCGAGATAATAGCGATTGAGGCCGCCAAGATCGGTGACGGTTGCGAAATCCGGGCCACTGCCGCCAGCGAGCTGCACCGGCAGGCCTTCGAGAAGCGCCTTGTAGGGCACGATATCCGTAACGATCTTGACGTCAGGATGCTGTTTTTCGTAACGCGACAGGATGTCCTTCAGGACTTCGCAGCCGTTGCCGTCATAGGCGCAGGTGAAGCGAACTTCCTGTGCCTCAGCGGCACCGGCAAAAGATGCCGTCCCCAGGGCCAAGGCAAACGCCAGGCTGTATTTTCTGCTCATCTGGTTTCCTCCCTTTAGATGATTATGCCGTGGCGGACGTGCGCGGAGCCCAACCCTTGAACCGCTCATTTTCCGCGGTAAGCGGCAGGCGAACGGGCGTGCCTTCCTGTACCGATGTGTAGATGGCGGTTACGAGTTCGATGGACTGCAAGCCGTCCGTAATCGTCACTTCCTTGCCCTCGCGACCCTCCATCGCATTGGCAATCGCCTCGACAAAACCGGTGAAGCCGTTTTCGCCATCTTTAACCGTTGCGAGAACGGCGTCGATCTGATCCTGCGTGGTCGGTGCCCGCGCGGTGAAGTGCCATTTATCTTCCGCCGGACGATAAGGCAGCGTTCCGCTTTCGGCCGTGAAGCCTTCGAAGCAGAACCGCAGACGGGACGTGTCGTCGGCCGCGCCAAGCGTCACCGAGGAGGTGGCGAGCGCGCCGCTCTTCATGCGGAAGCTAATGGCGGCGCAGTCTTCCGTCTCGATCTTGTTCACCCGTGTATCAGCCATGGCGAAGACCTGTTCCACCGGACCTAGGACATGGCAGAGAAGATCGTGGGCATGGATGGCGTGACCGAGGATCGCGCCGCCGCATTCACCCTTCCAGGTGCCGCGCCATGGAATATCATAATAGCTCGCGCCACGGTTCCAGTGAACTTCCGAGCTTGCCACATAGGCCTTGCCGGCAAGGCCGGCGTCGATGAGGGCGCGCAGCTGCCGCAGGGCGGGGCCAAAACGATACTGGAAAACCGGAAAGACGCGCCGTCCGGTCTTCTTGACAGATTCCATCAGCGCATTTGCTTCCTCCAGCGAACGCACCAGCGGCTTTTCGCAGACCACGTCCTTGCCGGCCGCGTGGGCCTTCAGCATTACGGGGAAATGCAGATGCGGCGGCAGGCAGACGTCTATGAGCGAAATGCTTTCATCGGCGAGGACTTCTTCGAGATCCGCCGTGATGCGGATGGAAGAACCTTCGCCAGCCACCGCCCGTGCCCGCTCCACATCAAGATCGCAGATCGCCTTGACGGTGAAACGTTCCGGCAGCGCCAGATAACCGCTCAGATGCTGTGCGCCGATACCGGCACCGATAATGGCGACGCCGATCATGCTGCGGTTCCTTCAGCCTTGGCCTGCGCCTGAAGCGAGAGGTCACACACCTTGAAGACGTGTTCCTGCGTCATGGCAGTTTCCGTGCGGTTGCGGATATCGTCGCATACACGGGCGAAGTAGGGCAGGCCGGCATCTGATGCATCGATATATTCGCAGCGGTCGCCATTCACGAGGATCAGCCGGTCGGTGCCCTCCGTGTTGCCGACATCGACGTATTTGCGCAGTTCGATGTAACCTTCGGTGCCGAGGATCGTCAGGCGGCCGTCGCCCCAAGTCGGCAACGCATCTGGCGTGTACCAGTCAACGCGAATGTAGCCATGGCCGCGGTCACCGCGCAGCAGCACTTCGCCGAAATCCTGAAGGCCCGGGTCGCCCGGGTTGGCATAGTTGGCAACCGTGGCTGACACGATTTCCACCTCGGTCGAACCCGTGAAGAACATGAACTGGTCGATCTGGTGGCTGGCAATATCGGTGAGAATGCCGCCATAGGCCTCACGTTCGAAAAACCATTTCGGGCGAATCTGCCGGTTCAGGCGGTGTGGCCCGACACCGACCGTCTGGATGACGCGGCCGATGGCGCCCTGCGCGACCAGCTCGGCGGCTTTCGTGACGCTCGGGACTTCGAAGCGCTCGGAAAAGTCGACGGTCCAGATTCTTTTGGTCTTGGCAACGGTCTGGCGCAGGCGCTCAAGCTGGTCGAACGTGGTGCAGCCCGGCTTGTCGGACATGACGTCCTTGCCCGCTTCCATGGCAGCGATGGCAAGATCGGCACGCTTGGACGGAATGTCGGCAATGATGACGAGATCGATGGTTTGGTCAGCCAGCAAATCCTCCTTGGAGGCAGCACGTGGCACGTCCGGGAAGCGCTTTACGAAACCTTCGACCACGTCTGGTTCGCCTTGCGTCCACCAGCCCGCAAATTGCGCACCGGCATCCAGCATGTTCTGAGCCATGCCGAAAATGTGCCTGTGCTCTATGCCGAGAGCCACGAACTTGATTGGTTTACTCATCCTGCAGTTCCACTTCCTTGCCGGTTTCGGCCGAGTTGATGATCGCGTCGATCAGTCTGTGAGACAAAAGAGCTGCTTCACCGGTGACGACCGGCGGGCGCCCTGAAGAAATGGCGTCGACGAAATCGTCGAAAACGCCCTGATGCCATTCATGCGTGAAAGCCATTGGATCGGCGCCGCCGCCGGTGCCGGAAGCGGCACCACCGAAGGTTTCCTGGCTGCCGTCGCGCCAGTCGACATGCAGCAGGCCGGATGCGAGCCGCAGGCTTCCCTTGTCGAAGTGGAGAAGAATGGATTCAGGCGCACCGGGAAAGCTTGCGGTGCTCGCGACGAGCGAGCCGACGGCGCCGTTTTTGAAACGAAGACCGGCCGACACGTAATCTTCAGTTTCCATCCTGTGAAAACGTGTCGTTGCCGCCATTGCCTGAACGCGGGCCACAGGGCCTGTAAGGCTCAGTGCCAGATCGATCGTGTGGATAGCCTGCGATATCAGAACGCCGCCGCCGTCACGCGCCAGCGTGCCGCGTCCCGGTTCGTCGTAATAGGCCTGGGTACGCCACCATGGCACGGAAATCTCGCTAAGGCCGAGTTCGCCGAGCTTACCCGATGCGACCAGCTCGCGTGCTTTTTGCGATGCGGCGCGCATGCGGTGCTGGAAAATGATGCCGAGCGTGACGCCTGCGTTCCGACACAGCGCAACGAGATCATTCGCTTCCTGTGTGTTACGGGCAACCGGCTTTTCGAGAAGAATGTGTTTACCCGCTTTTGCAAGCGGCCCGACGATATCGGCGCGGGCATTGGGCGGCGTTGCGATGATGGCGAAATCGACATCTCCGTCTCGCGCGGCTTCCTCGATTGACGCGTATACGGCAACGTCGTGGCCGGTATGCCTGGCGGCTTCGGCAGCCAGCGTTTTCGCGCGGCCGGAGCCACCGTCGACAATAGCTTTCAAGCGGATTTTTTCAGGGCTTGCCGCACAGGCGAGCACATGCGTTTTCGCTACCATTCCGGCACCAACGATGACGCAGGTCTTGATATTTTGCATTCGGGAGCCTCCTTCCCATGGCCATTCAATTGCATACCGGTATGCCGGTTGTCAACACACCAGTGTTCCGGTATACCGGTTACAGAGAAAGACATTTGGAGAGCACATGCCAAAAATCCCGATGACAGGCGGCACGGTGCCGACGATGGAAAGACTTGATTTCAACCGCCCGGTTGTGGACCAGATCTATTCGGCGCTGAAATCGGCCATCCTTTCGCGGGAGCTTTTTCCGGGTCAGGCGGTGTCGGAAAACGAGATTGGCCAGTCCTTCAACTCCAGCCGCACCCCGGTGCGCGAGGCGCTGAGCCGGCTGCGTGACGACGGGTTGATCGTTACCCTGCCGAGCCGTGGGACCTATGTTTCCAGACTATCGGAAAAACATATCCGCAGTGCACAGTTCATTCGTGAGGCGCTGGAGGTCGCGGCCGCTCGCAGGCTCTGCCAGACCGGCATCTCAGCCGAGGCGGACCAGGAAATTCTGCATGCGCTGGACGGCCAGCGTGTGGCGATGGAGCTTGGCGACAAAAAGGCCTTCCGTATCCATGACGACCAGTTCCACAGCGCCCTTGCCGCCGCAACCGGCCTTGAAAGGCTGGAGACCCTGCTGATCCGGGAAAAGGCTGGGCTAGACCGCCTGCGAGCGCTGGCGATTACCGACGAAGCACACATGGCCAGACTGCTGACGGAGCATGAGGCCGTCTACAGTGCAATCAAGGCGCGTGAGGAGGAGAGCGCGGTGGATTATCTGCGCCAGCATCTCCGCCGCGTCCTCGGCATTCTGTCGCAAATCTTCGAAGCACATCATGAATATTTCGAATAACGCCACGCTGCGCAATTCAACGGTTCAGACAGAAAATGACAACAGCAAATTTCGACAACGCGCCTGCGATCGATCAGGCCGGACTACTGTGCGACGAAATCAGCATTCTTGCGGAAAGCCCGGTGTGGGACGAAAGACGTCAGGTCCTGTTCTGGTGCGACATTCTTGGCAAGAAGCTACGTTCAGCTGGGCTGGGCGGCGTCCAGTATCGTGAATGGACGTTCCCGGAAACCGTCTCCAGTCTCGGGCTCTGTCAGAGCGGTGATCTGATTGTCGCTTGCGGGATGGACATACTCATCCTCAATCCGGAAAGCGGCGCGCGGCGCACCCTTCATTCCATTTCCGCACCTCAAGGCATCGCCTGCCGGCTGAATGACGGACGTGTGGGTCCGGATGGAGCTTTCTGGGTTGGCACCATGCACAATGTCCCGCTCTCGCAGATGCAGCCCCACGGAGAGCTCTGGCGTATTACGAATAACGGGGCCGAACGTATCCAGACCGGACTGACATGTCCCAACGGCCTCGCTTTTTCGCAGGACGGTTCCGTCATGTGGCAAAGCGATTCCGTGCAGAAATGGATACGCAGGCGGAATTTCGACAAAACCAGCGGTGTATTTGATGAAGGCGTGCTCGTCGCACAAATGCAGGAAGAGACCGGAAGGCCCGATGGTGGATGTCTTGACATAAGCGGCCAATATTGGAGCGCGGGTGTCTCTGCCGGCGTCTTGAACATTTTCTCGGAAGACGGCAGTCAACAGATCGGGACGATAAGGATGCCTGTTCCGCATCCAACGATGCCCTGCTTTGGCGGGCCGGATTTCGGCTCGCTTTTCGTCACATCGCACCGCCATAACATGACGGAAGACAGGCTGAGCGAGGTACCTCTTTCCGGTGGCGTTTGGGTTATTCCTTCGGAGATCAAGGGCTTTCCCGCATTCCGTTTTGAGGATGGCAGGTGAAGCCCAAATCGTAAGTCTTTGATCTTTGCCGCCCCTCCAACGCAAGTGATGGGTTTCGGCCAGTCTACGGCAGGCAAATTCGTCCTGTTCATCCTGTAGTCTGGCCGGTAATCAGCATCGGGTCCGCATTGGTAATATTGCGGTCGGGATCAGCGTGTTCCGTGCTTTTCCTGCAAAAGCCGGATGGTGAGGTGCTGCAGCAGAATGATGGTCTTGGCGTCGCGAATATCGCCGCGGCCGATCATCTGCATAGCCTCTGGCAGAGCGATTTCCAGCACGTCTATGTCTTCTCCCTCGTCCGCGGAGCCGCCGCCTGCGCCCACTTTATGGTTCTCGGCATATTCGCCGTAGAAAAAGGCGAGGTATTCGGTGACCGATCCGGGGCTCATATAGATATCGAACAGGTGGGTGAGTTCGGAAACCTCATAACCGGTCTCCTCCATCAGTTCCGCACGCATGCGCGCTGCCGGTTCAGCGCCTTCCAGCAGCCCTGCCGGTGTCTCGATCAGCGACTCGAGGCCGCCGTTCAAGAGAACCGGCAAACGGAACTGGCGGGTGAGCAAAACATGGTCGTTTGCGGGGTTGTACAACAGGCATGTCGCTCCGTTGCCGCGATCATACGCCTCACGGGTCTGCCGTTGCCAGCTTCCGTCCCTTAGCTGAAGTTCATACTCATATTTGGTCAGCCGTCCCCAATCATCCGCCAATACGCGTTGCGAAATCGGGCGGTAAACACTGCTATTCATCAAGTCACCTCGTCATTATCTGTCTTTTCAAAGGCCGTGCAGCCGGCCTTCGACATGCGTGCTTGTCTCGCCGCCGACCCATATCTGGCCGGTATCATCGCGAGTCAGGTAAATGCGGCCTTGACGGCCAAGACGTGTGCCCTGAGCGGCGACATAGTCTTCCGCGACCACGCCTGTCCCAAACAGCCATTGCGCCAGCGAGGCGTTGAGGCTTCCGGTGACGGGATCCTCGGCGATGGCGCCCAGATGATCGCTGAAGAAGGCGCGAACCTCGAAAGCGGCTTCGCCGCCATTTGCGTGCGGACCAATGACGCCAACGTCAATGCGGCCGGGCCAGCTGCGGACCGGCTCAAGGGCCAGCACCTTCTCAGCCGATGCCAGCCTGATCCCCAACCAGCCGGGGCCATTGTCGATCCATGCGGCATCAACGATGTCGTGGGTCTCTATTCCCAGCAGCTGCCGGGCCTCTTCCAGCTCGGCCGGTGTCGGCGCGCCGGAACGGATAAGGGGCGGAGCGGCAAAGGAAAGTCGACCGTGCGCGTGCCGGATCGTGACCAGACCGGCACCGCACTCCTGAACGATGCCCGTTTCGCTTTTGGGCAGGCCGTTTTCGGAGAGCCAGGCATGGCAAGTGCCGAGCGTAGGGTGTCCGGCAAAAGGCATCTCCCGGTCCAGTGAGAATATCCGGACACGGTAATCAGCCTGAGGGTGGGTGGGCGGCAGCAGAAACGTGGTTTCGGACAGATTGAACCACCGCGTCAATCGCTGCATGTCATCCGTGGTCAAGGTGTCTGCACCCGTGACGACCGCCAGCGGATTGCCAGAAAGCGGGCCGGAGCCGAATACATCGATCATATGGATAGCAAAGGTCATGGCATCGTTCTTTCAGTTCGGATCAATTGTCGGCGCGGACTGTCTATTGCGTAATCCGTTCGAGCACGCGGCTCAATGCCCGCTTCAATGCGCTCGAACCGCCATTGCCGTCAAAGTCCTGAAGAACCTGCTCGTTCAAGCCACCCTTGGTGGCGAATTCGCGGCTGAGATCGGTGAAGTCCGTGTCCCTGCCGGCAAGCAGCGCCACTTCGGAGAGGCCGGCGAAGAGGGGTGCAAGATAGGCGCGGCCCTTTTCTTCCGGCAGGCCGTTTTCGGCCAACCACTCCGTCGTCTGTTGCAGAATGCCGAAATAGGTTGCCATCAGTGCGCTTGCGGCGGCGAGAAGGTCGTATTCCGCCTTTGTTTCACATTCCACCGCATTGCCGAGCACGTTGAAGATCGCGGCGGTATCCGCATCGGAGGGGTAAACGGCCGTGACGCCTTTGCGGCGGGCGACAAAGGGCAGCGGGATCGCCTGGGTCAGGCGCACATCCGCGCCGATCCAGTCAAGGAGTGCCTGTCGACCGGTTGCGGCAACGACGCTTATGACCTTCTGCCCCTCGCGAAACCGCAGCGGCCGGATGACCTCTTCGGCAATCTGCGGGCGGATGGCCAGCACGACGGTATCGCAGCCGTCAACAATCGCCTGATTGTCGCTTGAGACAATCACCTGCGGGAAATCTGCGGCAAGCCTGGCCGAGATATCCGCGCTGCGCTGGGACGCCATGACATGCGGCACGGCGGCAGGCGTGCTGAGCAGCCCCCGCACCATCGCATCGGTGATAGCGCCGGTTCCGATAAAGCCGATTTTCTGGGGAACGGACATGATGACTCCATTGCATTGATAGGAAGGAACGATACATCGGTCCGGCTCATGCAGGAAGGCGATGAAACAATCTCGAGATTGCCGGGGGCTGGCATATCTGCCGAAGAAATGGCTTGGCAACCGGATCGGCCACTTCACATACCCGTCAAATCTCTCCGAACCAACGGGCTGCAGCCCTTGCGAATTCCTCCTTGTCCGGAACAGACTCCGTGGCCCAGGCGACGATACCATCGGGGCGCACCAGGACTGTGCTCAAGCCCAACTGGTCGATGGCATTGCCGGCGACATAGGAGATCCGGCCGTTCCAGCGGCCTGCCAGCGCTTCAAGCGATGCGTCCGCGCTAAAATTCAAAAGCAGTCCTTTGCCCTGTCTCAGAAGTTCGCCGGTCCTCCTCCCGTCCGCCAGTGCGAAGTCCGGAACGCTGCAGCCCACCAGCGGATGGTTGCCGCCTAGCTCATAGCGGAGGGAAATGCCCCATACGCGTTCGGCGAAATATGTCGCGCCGTCGCTGGTCTCGATGAGATCGCGGATGATGGCTTCCAGCGCCCGTGTGCTCCGGCTTGGGCGCATCAGTGCGACCTGGGCGCGCGACCAGTCAAGGACCTGTGCACCCACTGGGTGTCGTTCGCTGGTATAGGTGTCCAGCAATTCGTCCGGCGCATCGCCGCGGATCGTCGCTGCAAGTTTCCAGCCCAGATTAATCGCATCACCCAGCCCGAGGTTGAGGCCCTGCCCACCGAGCGGAGAGTGGATATGGGCGGCATCGCCCACCAGCAACACCCGGCCTTTGCGGTAGGTCGTGGCCTGATAGGCGCGATCCGTCCATGTGGTTGCGAGGTGAAGGCTTGTCACGGTGACATCGGTGCCGGAAACATGCCGCAGCACCGCCTGTACATGTTCCGCCGTGATCGGATGGGTTCGATGAAACCGGCCTCCGTCAAAATCGACCATCGCGATGGTTCCGGGTTTTTGATAGGTGTACATGCCGGTCGGCGTGTAGTGGCGGCCGGAAGAGAGTTTTTCCGCATCCGCCATTTCGACCGTAACGGAATAGCCCGTGAATTCGGGATCTGTGCCGACGAAATCGAAACCGCCAGCCTTGCGCACGGTGCTGCGGCCGCCATCGCAGCCAACCAGCCATCGTCCATGAAATGTCTGGCCGCCAGCGCGAATGGTCAGGACTTCATCCGACTGCTCGAAGCCGTCAACACCGGTGCCGCGCCTGATCTCGGTACCCATCGCGTTTGCGCGGTATTCCAGAATGGATTCGATCTCTTCCATGTTGGAGGCCATGGTGACAGGTGTAGAACCCGGCAGGTGATACGGCCATTTCGAAATGTCGATATTATCGTGGAAGAACTGAATGCCGGCGAAGTGGCCGCCCGGCCGGCGCTGCTGGTGCATCCAGTGTGCGGCCATTGCGTTGCTGACATTTGCCTGCTTTTCGGCGAGATAATCCAGTAACCCGCGCCTGTCGAAGCTCTCGATGGTGGGGTCGGAAAGACCGCGCATGCCGAAGGGGAGTTTCTTGAGCGGGGAGTAAGGGTCGGTCGCCTGCTCCAGCACCAGAACGGAGAGGTTTGCGAGACGCAGCTCGCAGGCGAGAAACAGGCCGACGGGACCGGCACCGGCGATCACAACATCATAAGTCTTGGGGTTATTTGACATCAACTGCTCCTTTGGGTCGTTCGACCGGAGCGGCTCGTCGTTTTTGAGAACCACACGGACGAACAATGTGACGCCTGAACAGCGTCGTTGTTCGTCGTGGGACTCATGCACTCGGCATGGACAGATCTTTCGTTTCCGAAAGGACTTGGGCTAGACCACACCAAGTCGTGCCTTTTTCGACAGGCGTTCTATAACGCCGGAACGATCGGTCGGCAAGAGTCGTCATCGCTCACAGTCACGGCCGATGCTCCCGGAAAGCGGCGGCCAGTGTGCGCAGCGCCTCACGGGATCTGCTGTCGGTAAGGGTCGAGAACATCACGATCTCGGTGGAAGGCAGAGGCGGGAGGCTGAAACGCTGGCTGACCTCGATTGTACCGGGTGGCGCCAGGCGGCAGGAGAATGCCGAAATGGCGAGACCTGCCGAAACGGCCGCGGTCACCATCGATGAGGTGCCGCCAAGAAAGACTTCCGTCCAAGCGATGGCGGCAGAATCAAGAGCACGGGCGGCGATGTCACGTACACCGCAGGCGGGCGAAAGTGCCGCCAGTCGCAGCGGCTCGCCCTGACGATGCTCGAATTGCGGGGCTGCGAACCAGCCGAAATGCTCTGGCCCGAGCACTTCGCCATCACGTCTGTCATCCTCGCGCCGGATGATTGCAGCGTCGATCTCGCCACGGTCGAAGGCATCCAGCAACGTGCGGGAATTGTCCATCCGCACTTCTATCGTCAGTCCCGGATCGTGCGCATTGAGCCGCGCCAGCAGCGTTGGCACTTCCGGCCCGGCAACATGGGCTGCTATGCCAAGGCCAAAGCGTCGGCGCGTGGAAAAAAGCCCTGCCATGGCGCGATCATGCGCGGCAAGGAATTCGCGGGCAGGTGTGAGAAACACGGCGCCTTGCGCGGAAAGCCGCACCGAACGCGGCGTCCGTTCAAGAAGCCGCTGGCCGAGCCGGTCTTCCAGCCGCTTGAGCTTGACGCTGATGGCACCCTGCGTGGTTCCGAGCGTTTCGGCAGCGCGGGTGAAGCTCTGCAGATCGGCGATGGTGACGAAAGCCTGAACGGCATCCACATCCAAAGTGGTCACTTTAATAATCCAAATTTGTTGTCTCTGAAATATCCAAGCATCCAATTCAGTTATGGTCAAGCTTTCACTAATTTGCCTTGGACTCTGCAAAACACGGATCGAAGCGAGCATGTCTTGCGCTGCTTCAGTCCGAACCACGAAAGGCTGAAGAATGACCCTTGCCGTTACCGCCCCAACCCGGAGTAGTAGAAGTGCCATTGCGCTCGCTGCCGTCTGTCTCTCCGCTCTGATGTTCGGGCTGGAAATCTCCAGCGTGCCGGCGATCCTGCCGACGCTCGAGCAGGTGCTGCACGCGGATTTCGGGCAGCTTCAGTGGATCATGAACGCCTATACGATCGGCGTGACGATGGTGCTGATGGCAACCGGCGCGTTGGCCGACCGCTTCGGTCGCAAACGCGTCTTCATCGCGACCATCGCCGCTTTCGCCATTTCCTCCCTCGCCTGCGGCATGACTGAAAGCGTGGCGGTGCTGATCGGCGCCCGCTTCCTTCAGGGACTAAGCGGTGGAGCGATGCTGGTATGCCAGATCGCCATTCTGTCACATCAGTTCCGCACGGCCCGCGAGCGTGGAATGGCTTTCGGCTGGTGGGGTATTGTCTCCGGCGTCGGGCTAGGTTTCGGGCCGATCATCGGCGGAGCCATCGTTGCGCTGTGGAGCTGGGAGTGGGTATTCCTCGTTCACGTGGCGCTCGGCATCGTGACACTGTTCCTTGCCGCAAGCGGTGTGGAAGAATCGCGTGATCCGGATGCGACCCGTCTTGATCTTGCCGGTATCGCCACACTCTCGGTTGCCGTGTTCTGCCTTGCGTTTTTCATCACCCAGGGACCGGAACTCGGCTTTGCCAGTTCAAAGGCACTTCTGATCCTTGGTCTATCAGTCGCGAGTTTCATCGCCTTTGTGATCGTCGAAAAGCTCACGCCAAGGCCGATGTTCGATTTCTCCGTATTTCGCATCCGGCCATTTTCCGGCGCGATTATCGGCTCGGCGGCGATGAACATCAGCTTCTGGCCGTTCATGATCTATCTGCCGATCTGGTTTCAGGCGGGCCTTGGTTATGACAGCGTCACCGCCGGTCTCGGTCTGCTTGCCTATACGCTGCCAGCGCTGGTCGTACCGCCGTTGGCCGAGCGCCTGTCGCTGCGTTATCAACCCCGTCTTGTCGTCCCGGCCGGGCTGTTCACCATCGGTCTCGGTTTCATGCTGATGAAACTTGGCAGCAGTGTCGCAGATGCGAGCTGGCTCACCATGCTGCCCGGCTGCATCCTGTCCGGTGTCGGGCTTGGCCTCACCAACACGCCGGTCACCAATACGACAACCGGTGCCGTTCCCGCTGCCCGTTCCGGCATGGCCTCCGGCATCGACATGAGCGCGCGAATGATCTCGCTTGCCATCAACATCCCGGTCATGGGCTTCATTCTGGTTGAGGGCGTCTGGTCGTCGCTTAGGGCCAATCTGCCGTCCGGCGCGGATTTGCCCGCCCTGCGTTCGCTCGCGGAGAAGATCGCGGCGGGAACCGCGGGATCGTCGGTGGAGCGTGTTTCGGATGCACTCGTCCATCAGGCACTCGCAGACGGTTTCGGTCTGGTCATGCTTTATGCCGGCATCAGTGTCTGGTTGCTCGCCGCTCTGAGCTTTGTGGTCTTCGGCCCGGCGCGAAAGCTTGCCGACGGTTAGTGGTGTCTTGGCGCTGGGACGACAGTCAGGCTGTTTTCAGGATTTGCAGTCCTGCCGAAGGTTGGGCGGCCGCAGTCTCTTCGCGGCTCCAGCGGCCAAAGGCGGAGCGACCCAGAATTGCAATCGACGTATCCTCCTGCGGCGCATGGACGAGCACGGTCTGAATGTCGCGGAAATGCCGTTCGAGGCCCAGTTCGCCACCAAGACCTGGATTGCCGATGCCGCGCACTGCGATCTCAACGGCATCACGCAGCTGCCGGCCGGCAAGCAGCCTAGCCCTGATGAAGCCTTCCGCATCGCCATTGTTGTTTTCGAGCGTGCCGAAAATGATCTGGCGGGCGCCGGAGACCAGAAGATCGATTTCGCCTGAAAGCGTTATGAAGCGTTCCGTGCGGGCGATGGGATGGCCGAGATTGGCCGGCACACGCTCATGCGCGAAGCGGATGAACTTGGCCTGAGCGGCTTCGGCCACGCCGAGATAAAGCGCTGTCAAAGCCAGCGTGAGTGCCGCATGCGCCCGGTTATCCTGCTGGGCGACCGATGGATCGACGAGGTCGATGACGTTTTCCGCCGGGATTTCGACATTGGTATATTCGACATCGTGCGATCCCGTAGCGCGCATGCCGAGGCTCTGCCAGTTCTCGATGACCTTGATGCCCGGCAACCCGTTCGGCACCACGAATGTTCCCACCCGCGCCGGCGTTTCGTCAGTATGCGCCCAGACAAGGAAATGCGTGAGACCATATGCGCCCGTCACGAAGCGTTTTCGGCCCGTGATAGACCAGCCATTGTTTGTCCGGCGGGCGAGCGTCGCGGGCAGGCCACCGCGCGCCGGCGACCCCAGTTCCGGCTCGACACGCGCGGCATTGAGCAGCAACGGCCGTTGTTTGGCGTTCGTCAGAAGCCGCCGGTAGAGATCTTCGGGCCAGTGGCTTTTCGCGGCCTGGGCGAGATGGGTAAAGATCGTCATGGCGCTGATCAGCGCCACGGATGGATCACCCCGGCCAAGTGCCGCCAGAATTCGAGCAGTATCGGCAAGCGTCGCCCCCTGGCCGCCGTAACGTGTCGCAACCGTGCTTTCGAGGAGGCCGCTTTCGTGAACGGCACGGATACCCGTCCAGGGAAACTGGCCAGTCTGGTCCGCATCCGGAGCGGCCTGTTCAAGGATGCGAGCGGTTGCGTCTAGGACAGTTGGGTCATGGGACATGCGTGGTCGAGGCTCTCTGGCTGTGGGGAACACCATTTCCCCATCAGGGGCGACTGGCTCCGTCTGCACTTCAAAAAAGTGCCCGGTCAGACGACCGGGCCGGATCGCGGCATCATGCAGCGGTCTTTTTCTTCGCATCTTCCCGTTCGCGAATGCCTTCGCGGACAAGCGGCAGGATGTAGCGGCCATAATCCACCGCGTCGTTGTAATTGTCGTAGCCGCGGATCGAGATCAGGTCAGCGCCAAGATCGATGTAGTCGAGGATGGAATCCGCAATGGTGCGTGGCGAACCGACCAGCGCAGTGGTGGCGCCGCTTGCATTGGTGGCGGTGACCGTCGGATACCAGAGGGCACGATCATGCACATCGCCGCGTGCGGCGATTTCCAGAAGCCGTTGCGAACCGACATTGGCCGGGCGCGGCGCGTTGAGCGGCGCGCGTGTTACGCCTTTCTGGCGGTTCTCGTTCAACCGATCCAGAGTTCTGTGAGCCTTTTCCCAGGCAAGCTCATCCGTCTCGGCGACGATTGGCCGGAATGTGACCCAGATCCGGGGGCGATCCGTGCGGCCCGCCTTTGCGGCTTCCGCATAGACCCGCTCGATCTGCTGCTTGGTTTCGGCAAGCGGCTCTCCCCACAGGCCGAAGATATCGCAGAGCGAACCACCGATGCGATAGGCGGCGTCCGAGGAGCCGCCGAGCGAAATTGGAATAAGCCCGTTTGTGGGCCGCACCGCGCTGCGGAATTGCTTGAACTGGTAATATTTTCCGTCGAAGTCGAAGGGCTCTTTCGAGGTCCAGGCCAGGCGCAGGATGCGGATATATTCCTCCTGCCGCTCATAGCGTTCTTCCTTGTTGAGGAAATCGCCTTCACGCGCCTGTTCTTCATCGCTGCCGCCGGCAATGAAGTGCACCACGACACGCCCGCCGCTCAACTGATCGAGCGTTGCGAGCGACTTGGCGGCAACTGTGGGATAAACCGTGTTCGGCCGCAGGGCGACGATGATCTTGATGTTTTTCGTGTGCGCCAGCACCGTGGCGCCCAGCGTAAAAGGATCGAAAGACGATGAGGAGTAAGGGATCAGCGTATAGTTGAAACCGTAATCATCAAGGGCGCGGGCATAGCGCTCCAGAAAAACAGGATCCACAGGTGCGTCTGGAACGGGGTTTAGATCGTTCGATGCATTGGGAAAGCTTACGCTGATAAATTCCGCGGACATGGGCGCTCCTTCAGGTTCAATGCAAGCATCTTAGGGCGCGGCGCATGAGCGAGGAAGACAGGTCTTTCTTTTTCTATCGAATATATAGAAAATATTCCCTGCGACGGCCTTCGATATAGGACCAGCAACCGCCGCCGCGTTTCCGTCTTCAAGTCGCTGCCACGAAGTGGCAATCGCTCATGCCCCAAAGGCTAAAAGGTGGGCGACCACCCCAGGCTCGGAGCCACCGTGTCCGCGAGATCGGTCAGCAGTTGAATGTTTTCGGCGAGACCGAAGGCAGGCGGCAAAAACAGCACGACCTCATCGGCGGCTGCAAGGCCCGGATCGTTGAATACCGCTTCCAGCACCTGATCGGGCGTGCCTTGGAAAACGGGCGAAATTTGAAACCCCGCTGGCTGGGCTGCCTGTTCGAGAGCGCCTTTGGGGCGAGATGCGGCAATACCCTTGGTACGCCGCTCCAGATCATAGGCGGCGTATTTTTCGCGAAGCTCGGCCGTGGTGCCAACCAGGATGGAGGCGGCGACGGCGACCGGCGGCGGTTCCGTTGTCCATGTCTTGCGCCATGTGGAACGGAAGGCCTCGATGATGCGGGCCTGATATTCCCCGAAGCTCTCGCCTTCTGCCTGATCGTGCTGGACGGTTCCCGAGATAAGGCCGATGCCGAGTTCCGCCGCCTGCACAGCCGAAGCAATGCTTGCTGCACCCTGCCGGATGCGCGAACGCAGTGTCGGGCTATGCGGCGTGACACGCAGCGCCGTGCCCTCCGGGTTGGATTGGCCGCCTTCGACACGGTGCAGGACATCGCCGGCGATTGCCGAGAGGAAGCGGGCCTGACGACGTCTGGCCTCTGTGCGGGCATCGGTGTCGACCGTGCCGAAAACCGTGTCAAAGGCGGCGTTTGCGCCGGTCGAAATGGCAAGTTCCAGTCGTCCATCAATCAAAAGATCGGTCGTGCCGGCCGCCTCGGCAAGCAGGATCGGATCCTGATAGCGCATGGGGATGACCGCAGAACCGAGCGTAATATGCCGGGTATGCTGGCCGGCAGCGGCGAAGAACGGAAGCGGCGAGGACAGATAGTGATCGAAATGCCGCTGATAGGCCCAGCCGGACTGGTAGCCCAGTTGTTCGGCAGCCTTGAACAGTTCGATACCCTCACGCAGCCCCTGCGCCGGCCCGGCATCGTCGCTGAAGGATACACGGGTATTGAAGCCGAGCCGCTGTTTGGGGCGGAAGGACGTGGACGCAGTATCGATGGGTGCAGCGATGGTCATGCGATCTTTTCCTTGTCGTGAACACGCCGGGGCAGCGGCTGTGGCGCACGGGCAATGGTTGTGGCACCGGATGGGATCGATTCCAGCAGCGACGCGGTATAGGGGTGCTGCGGATTGTCGAAGATATCGACGACCGTTCCATGTTCGACGATACGCCCGCGCTGCATCACCGAAACGGTGTGGGCGAGCTGGCGTACCAGTGCCAGATCATGGGAGACGAAAACATAGGTCAGGCCGAGCTTCGCCTGCAGCGAGAGCAGCACATCGACGATGTCTGCCTGGACGCTGACATCAAGTGCGGAGGTCGGCTCGTCGAGCACGATCACATCCGGTCGGAGAACCAGCGCCCTTGCAATGGCAACGCGCTGGCGCTGGCCACCCGAAAGGGCCGTCGGCTTGCGGTTGAGCAGGTGTTCGCTCAACCCCACATTGGCCAGAGCCTCGCGAACAGTTTCGAGCCGTTCCGCACGGGTTCCGATCTTGAAACGATCAAGCGGCTCGCGCACCAGCTGTTCGACACTCCAGGTGGGATCAAGCGAGGTAAACGGGTTTTGGTAGACGAACTGAAGATGGCGCCAGGTTGCACGCAGCGACGTGCGGGAGCGGCCGGTCAATTCTTCGCCGGCTACTGATATCGTGCCGGTGTCGGGTTCTTCGAGGCCAAGCAGCAGCCGAATGGTTGTCGTCTTGCCAGAGCCGGACTCACCAACCAGCGCATGGGTGGTACCTGCAGGCACGTTGAAGGAGACGTTGTTGACCGCCGTCAGCACCCTGTCGCCGACCCTGAAATTCTTGGTGACGGCATTGACCGCGATCTTTGGCATCGTGGTGGCTTCTGCCTTCAGCAGACGGAAACCTGGATCGCGCAGCCGGGCGTAGCGATCCGGATTGAGTGCCGGCACGTCGGCATGCAGCTTCCTCGCATAGGCGGAGGCCGGTGCGGAAAAGACCGATGCGGTGCTTCCGGCTTCCTGAACCTTGCCACCCTTCAGGACTACCAGCGAATCCGCCCGTTCGGCGGCGATCGCCAGATCGTGTGTGATGAGGAGCAGGCTGATATCCAGCTCGTGCTGCAACCGCGAGAGCAGATCGAGGATCCGCTTCTGGATCGTCACATCGAGCGCAGACGTTGGCTCGTCTGCGACCAGAAGTGACGGGCGCGGCAGAACCGCAAGGCCGATGAGCACCCGCTGCAACATGCCGCCGGATAATTGGTGCGGGTAGGACTCGTAGACGACACCAGGGTTGTCCAATCCCACCTGCGCGAAGGTCTCGAGAATGAGGGCCTTGCGGATCGCCTTGTCAGGCTCGTCGAGAAGTGCGGCAGCCTCCATTGCCTGCGCGCCGATTGTCCGCACCGGATTGAGCGAATTGCCTGGATCCTGCGGGACAAAGCCGATGGCGCGTCCCCGCAGCGGTTGGAAGCTGCGCTCTGGCAGTCCCAATATCTCCTGATCACCAAAGGTGACGTGGCCGGTGGCATGTCCTCCGCTTGGCAAGAGCCGGAGGACCGCGCGGGCGATCGTCGATTTGCCGGAGCCGGACTCGCCGATGAGGGCAAGGCTCTTGCCACGGCCGAGTTCGAAACCGACATTGCTGACGACCTCCTGGCCTCCATAGGCAACCGAAAGATCGTTAACCCGGAGAAGCGGGACAGGAGCCTGCTGCGGCTGCGGTCTGGCCGCAAAGGTAACGGGGCGGGCGATAGTGGTGGTCAGTCTGTCTTGCGTAGCCATCGGCTGATCCTGTTTACAGAGAGGACGGTCGCGATTGTGACGAAGGCGGGGGCGTATACGAGCCACGGCCATTTGAGGTAATCCTTGCCGATCGAGATCAGCAGGCCCCAGTCGGAGGCGGGCGGCGGGTCGCCGTATCCGAGAAAGGCAAGGCTTGCGATCACGAGGATCGACTCGCCGAACTGCAACACGGCAAGCGGCATCACCGAGCGTGACGCGTTAGGCAGAACGTGGCGCAGAAGGATGAACCAGCGCGAGCCGCCGAGCAGGTACGAAGCCTCCACGAATGTCGCCTGTCTGGTCTTGATGACTTCCGCACGCGTGACGCGGGCAAAGACCGCCACGGCGGAGACGCCGGTGGCGATGGCGGCATTGATGGTCTCGAAACCGATGGCGGTGACCACGATCACCGCCAGCAGAAACTTTGGAATTGCCAAGAGCACATCGACCAGCCGGGCAAGGGTGATATCGACCCAGCCACCGAGAAAGCCCGCAAGAAGCCCGATTAGACCGCCGGCGAAGACGCCGATGACGACCGCGACGAGTGCGCTGGAGACGGAAGAGGACGTGCCGTAGACGACGCGTGCGTAGACATCGCGGCCGAGGTGGTCGGTGCCGAACCAATGCGCAAGACTTGGGCCGAGCAATTTGTCCGTCGGCACCCCGACGACCGGGCTGTGACTGGTAAACAGGCCGGGCGCAAGTGACCAGGCGACGACGAGCGCGATAATGGCGAAGGACAAGGCGACGGTCAGCGGTATCCGCAGCCCTGTCAGCCTGTTCGCAGGGGTCGCACCCGGCAGGGAGGCGTTTGCGGCGAAAGTCATGGTGTCACCGCCTTGGTGGTGGAGGGACCCTCTGTGATGGCCAAGCGATGCTTTCGCGCGCCTAGAATTTGCACGCGTGGATCGAGCAGGGGGTAGAGAAGATCGGCAATCAGGTTGACGAGCACGAACACCACGGCTCCCAGCGAAACGATCGCTTGCAGGACAGGCAGGTCCTGCGTGGTCACGGAGCGCTGCACCAGGCTGCCGAGACCGGTTCGCCCAAAGACAGACTCGGTGATCAGTGAATTGCCAAGCAGTTCACCGACGGTGATGGCGATCACGGTGACGACGGGCAACGAGGCAGGCTTGAGCAGATGCTGTGCAAACAGCCGCGCCTGTCCGATGCCGCGGCTGCGGGCGACCGCCGCGTATTCCTGTTCTGCCTCCCTGTCGAGGTTCGCTATAAGCACCTCGGCGATTTGTGCAGAGAAAGGAATTCCGATTGTGATTGCTGCAAACGCCGTTGCCCAGAAGCTATCGGGTTCGATAACGCGGAAGAGGCGCAGCTGAAAGCCGAAGAGATGGATCAGTATCAGGCCAATCACAAAATTAGGTGTCGAGAGAAACAGCGATGGGAAAGCTCTTAGCAATCCCTGGCCGTAGCGCTTTGGTACCACCTGGGTTCCGTAAGCAACGGCCATTGCCAGAATCAAGGCGACGGCAAGTCCCGTGGATGCAAGGATCAGTGTCGATGGCAGCACTTCAGCGATGAGGGTCGCCACCGGCCGGTTGGAGCGCATCGACATGCCCAGATCGCCAGTGAGAAACCCCGACAGGGACGACCACAGCTGCACGAGAACCGGTCTGTCGAGCCCCTGCGCGGCGATGATTTCCGCGATTTCCTGCTCGGTGAACCCGTTTTGCGGGTTCCGGAGCACGCTGGTGATCGGGTCGCCAGGCAGGATGCTGACGACCACGAAAGTGAAGACATAGGCCAGCAGTATGACGACGACCGCCTGGCCAAGCCGCTTTGCGGCGTAGGTTAGGTAGGCATTGCTCATGCCGGTGACCTCCTTCAACGTTGCCTTGTTGTGCGCGTCAGTCGCTGATGGAGGCGGTATAGTAGCTGGCATAAGCCACGCCGTTATACACTTCGCCCTTCAGCTTCGGGGACTGCACGTAGATCCTCTGCACGATCTGCGTTCGAGGAATGAAATAGCCCTGCTCAAGGACATATTTCTGCAGCTCATCGAGAAGCGGGCTGCGTTCGTCGACAGAGCCGGCGCCGGCGATCTTGTCGCGCAATCCGTTGAGCGTCGCGTCGCGGTCGTCGAGGGCGAACCAGTTCTCGCCATTATTGGCGTTGGTGAGAATGCTGGCGACGGTGCCTGCATCGATGAAGCTGCGCGTCACCTCATAGGTCGGGATGGCCGCACCACCGAATTTGACCTTTTCACCAAAGGTCACGACGTCGTAAGCGCGTATAGCGACTTTCCAGCCGAGCTTGCCGAGTTGCTGGGCGATGAGTTCATCGACCGACTTGGATGTCGCGAGATAGGGATTGGAGTGGATCGTCAGCGACAGCGGTTTGCCGTCTTTGGTCCGGATACCATCGGCGCCCTTGACCCAGCCCGCCTCGTCGAGCAGCTTTTCGGCCTTGGCGGGATCGTAAGCGAGAAGAGCGCTGTGGTCGGTCGCGCCCGGCACGTTGCTCTGGATGAAGGACGTGGCGAGCTTCCAGTCTGGCGTATAGACGGTGTCGATGATTTCCTGACGGTTTACGCCGGCCTGAAGTGCCCGGCGAACCTTCACATCATCATAGGGCGGAAGCTTGGTATTGACCGCCCAGCCGTTGACGAAGCCGAGATAACGCGGCGTTGCGACGGTAAAGCCCTCTTCGTGCAGCGACTTCAGTTCCTGCGGCGAAGCATTATAGGCGACATCGGCCTGGCCGGACTGGACCGAGGCGACACGCAACGACGGTTCCGACACCAGCTTATAGGTGATGGAATCGAGGAAGGCTGGGCCGGTGTGGCCAACGGCGGCAGGACCCCAATTGTAGTCCTTGCGCTTGACCAGCTTGACGTAATCTCCCTCCTTCCAGGATTCGACCACATAGGGGCCGCTGCCGGAAGTCTTGCTGAGATCGGCCTGCTGGGTGGCGGGCTGGGCGATGGTCTTCGGGGAGATCAGGATCGAGCCGTGGTAACCGAGCGTCGGAATAAAGCCGAGCGTCGGCTTCTTGAAGAAGACCTTCACCGTGGACGCGTCTACTGCTTCAGCATGGTCGTATGTCTTGGGGAAAAGACCGATCGGGTTGATGCCTTCGCTCTTGCGTCCGGCATACCAGATGTCGAGATTGGCGACGACCGCCGCTGCATCCAGGGGTGTGCCATCGGAGAAGGTCACGCCGCTTTTGAGGTGAAGCGTGAATTCGGTGGCATTGTCGTTCTGCTCCCAGCGCTCGGCAAGCCAGGGGCTGACCTTACCGTCGGCATCGACATAAAGCAGCTTGTCGGCGACATGGCCCCAGATATGGCCCTGAAAGCTGGAAATGGCGCTGTTATTCGGGATCCAGGTGTCGCCCAGAGAATCGATGAGGAAGGTGATGTCGCCGCCATTGTGCGGGGTATCTGCTGCCTCAACCGGAACAGGCCCCATCGTCGTCAGAAGCGCGATTGCCCCTGCGAGAGTGGTGCTCAGCAGACCCCGACGGGAGAAGGAAAAAAGCGAAGAACGTATCGTCATTAAAAAATCCTGATTGGTCGCGTTGTTTCTTGTCTTTGTGATTTCAGGAACTATCATCGCTCTGCGCCGGTTTTTTGCGGGCACACGAAAGGCTTCACACGACAGCCTTGCCGGTGGTTTCAATGTCCTGAAATCGGGAAAAATGTGCCTGCGTTACCTCTTGGAGGGTCCGACCGATGTTACGGCTTAGCCGTTACTTTCAGCCATTGACGGCTCGTTCGATCGCAGGCCGTGCTTGCTGATACATCGTGCGGTCATGACGCGGTCCCTTGTTTTGAAATTCGGATCTTGATGTCTAACGTAGCAGGGTGGCCAGAAGGAGAAAGACCAGTTGTTCTTTTTCTATCGAATTAATGGATTATTTTGCCGCGGTTTCCGAAGGTGGTAGGATCAGCTTTTCCGACGCCCGAAATACGTTGGCGGTGCGATTTTCCGGGCAGTGCCGGAACACCCGTCTCTCACTTATTTTGCAAATGTCATCTTTTCGAAAATCCGCACCGGAGGCACCTCACCGGCAAAACGTTCGACCTCCACTCTGGTAATCTGGCCGGTTGATCCCTGCGCCAGTTTCGAGGTGCCGATGTCACGCGTCAGGATGTTCGGATTGCCGTGAATGCACATCGCTTGCTCTGCATGCCGGTCATGCGGTTCGAACCACGCACCCGTCGCCAGCTGCATCACGCCGTTGCGCACATCCGTGCTCAGGACGGCTGCGGCGAGGCAGCTGCCACGACTGTTGAACAGCCTGATGATATCGCCATCGGCAATGCCCCGGCGCGCTGCATCTTCGGGGTTGATGCGCACGGGTTCCCGGCCCTTAATCTTGGTGGAGCGGCTGAAGGCGCCATAGTCGAGTTGGCTGTGCAGACGCTGATGCGGCTGGTTGCACACCAGATGCAGCGGATAGAGCACTTCGTCTTCCGGTTTCGTCCTGCCGGGATACCATTGCGGATGGCCGCCGCAATCGTCATAGCCAAAACCCTCGATCGTCTCGGAGAAGATTTCGATTTTACCGGATGGTGTCTTCAGAGGGAAGGCTACGGGATCATCACGGAAGGCACGCGCAGGGCCTCCCTCATCCGGCTTGAGCGGCAGACTTATCTCTCCACGTTCCCAGAACGTTTCGAAATCGGGAGCCTCATGCCCACCGGCGGCAAGCGCCCCACGCGTTGTTTCATAGAGGAAGGCAAGCCATTCCCGGCTGCTGCGACCTTCGGTGAAGGCTTCGAATTTTCCGAGCCGGCGCGCGATCTCGGAGAAGATTTCATAGTCGTCCCGTGCCTCGCCAACCGGTTCGATCAGCTTTTTCATCGCGATCATCAGAGGATCGCGGTCGGCGGCGCCAATGTCGTCGCGCTCCAGAGTTGTCGTCGCCGGCAGCACGATATCGGCGTGCCGCGCGGATGATGTCCATGCGGTTTCGTGCACGATGATGGTCTCGGGCCTTCTGAACGCCGCGCGCAGCCTGTTGATATCCTGATGGTGGTGAAATGGGTTGCCGCCCGCCCAGTAAACCAAGCGGATATCGGGATAGTGCATCCTCTGGCCGTTATAGTGACATTCCCCACCCGGATTGAGCAGCATGTCGGCAATGCGCGCGACCGGAATGAAATCCGCGACCGGGTTTTTGAACTGGCTAAGTGTCGGCAGGGGAACGGCCAGCAGGTTCTTGCCGACATTGCCCAAAGCGCCGAGGGAATAGGAATATCCGCCGCCGTCGAGGCCCATCTGACCGAGCATGGCGGCAAGAACGATCCCCAGCCAGACGGGTTGCTCACCATAATCGGCGCGCTGAAGCGAATGGCTGACAGTGATCAATGTTCTCGCGCGCGCCATGGTGCGGGCGAGTTCCCTAATAGTGTCCGTGCCGATGCCGCAAATGCCGGATGCCCATTCGGGGCTTTTCGCCACACTATCGGTCCGGCCGAGCAGGTAGTCTTCGAAACGCTGATAGCCGACGGTATAGCGGTCAAGAAACGCCCGATCGTGCAGGCCCTCGGTGACGAGAACATGCGCAAGTCCAAGCATCAGCGCAACATCGGTACCGGGTATGATCGGCAGCCATTCTGCATTGAGGTCTTTCGGAAAATCGTCCTTTAGCGGGCTGATCAGCACGAAACGTGCGCCGCGTGCACGTGCGCCATTCAGCTTCTGCGGCACGATATGCACGCTGTTGCCGCCGCCATGCACGTCCGTATTCTTGATCGCCATGCCACCGAAGGCGACGATCAATTCGCTGCTGCGCTCGATTGCATCCCAGGTAACGCTCTTGCGGTCGAAATGATCATAGGGTCCGAGCACATGCGGAATAATGACCATCGCCGCGCCGGAACTATAGGTGTTGACGGAGCGCACATATCCGCCAAGCGTATTCAGAAAACGGTGGACCTGACTTTGCGCGTGATGGAAACGTCCGGCGCTCGACCAGCCGTAGGAGCCGCCGAACACGGCCTGTGGGCCGTAATCGCCGTAAACCCTTTGAAGCTCCTTTGCGACGAGGTCCGCCGCCTGCGGCCAATCGACGTCCACATAGTCGTCCGCCCCGCGCATCTGCGCGTTGCCCGGTTTTCCCTCCAGCCAGCCGCACCGGATGGCCGGGCGCCGGATGCGCGCGGCACTATCGGCGATTGCCGGCAGATTGGCGAGCAAGGGCGAGGGGTGTGGATCGTCCGGATGCGGACGGATATCGAGCTTGCCATTCCGGTAGCTGCCGGAAAAGGCACCCCAATGGGAGCTGTGGGTCTTGTAATTATCCATCTGCGAAATCCCGCACGGTCAAAGCGTTTCTCGGCGGCTGGGCAAGTCTTGGCTCGGCAGGATCTTGCCCGGGTTCATGATGCCGGCCGGATCTATGGCGTTTTTGATGATCGCCATGAGATCCACCGCGTCGCCGTGTTCCTGCCGCAGATAAGCGATCTTGCCGGTGCCGACTCCATGCTCACCGGTGGAAGTGCCGCCAACCGAGATGGCGTGCTGCACCATCTTCTTGTTGATTGCCGCCACCTCGTCGAGTTCGGCCTGATTTGCAGGGTCTACGGCAAAGACCACATGATAGTTGCCATCGCCGACATGGCCGAGAATGGCGGCGGGCACGCTGCAATCGCGTAGCAATTCTCGGGTCCTGACGATGCAGCCGCTCAACTCGGATACCGGCACGCAGACATCGGAAGACCAGCCCTTGGCGGTCGGGCGCTGCGAGACCACGGCGTAAAACGCGTTGTGGCGCGCCTTCCACAGGCGGTTGCGGTCCTCCGGCGCATTCGCCCATTCGAAATCCCTGCCGCCATTGTCTTCCACTATGGCAGCGACCATCTCGACCTGCTCCTTCACGCCAGCAGGCGAGCCGTGGAACTCGAAGGCGAGTGTGTCCTCGACCTTGAGAGAAAGACTGGAATAGGCGTTGACGGCCTCGATCAGGCCACGGTCCATTAATTCCATTCTCGCAACGGGAATGCCGAGCTGCACGACCGTAATGGCTGCCGCAACTGCCTGTTCGACGCTTTCAAAGGAGCAAAGCGCAGCCGAGATGGTTTCGGGAATTCCGTAGAGTCGCAACGTCACTTCCGTGATGATGCCGAGTGTCCCCTCGGAGCCGACGAACAGCCGCGTTAGGTCATAACCTGCTGACGATTTACGCGCCCGCCCGCCGGTGCGGATGACCTGGCCGTTGGGCAAGACGACTGTCAGCGACAGCACGTTTTCGCGCATAGTGCCGTAACGCACGGCGTTTGTGCCGGAAGCGCGGGTTGCGGCCATGCCGCCGATGGACGCATTGGCGCCAGGATCGATCGGAAAGAACAGGCCCATGTCGCGCAGATGCGTGTTCAGTTGCTCGCGCGTGACGCCGGCCTCCACCGTGCAATCGAGATCCTCGGCGCTGATGCGGACAATTTTCGACATGCGCGACAGATCGACGGAGACACCACCACGCACCGCCGTCAGATGGCCTTCGAGCGAAGTGCCGGTGCCGAAGGCGATGACGGGAACACCTTCAGCGGCGCAAAGCCGCACGGTTTCCGCCACATCATCCGTGCTCTCGGCGAAAACGACGGCATCCGGGATCGCCGGAGTATGGTGGGATTCGCCACGGCCGTGCTGTTCCCGCAATGCCTGCGCGGTGGAAAAACGCTCGCCGAAACGGTTGCGCAAAGCGTCCGAGAGAGCGGGAGGCAGTGCGCTCATCGCGATACTCCGCGCGAGGAGGGCGAGAAAAGAGACATGAGAAACTCCACGGGAATGGTCTGGAGAGAGCCATGGCCGGGTTGCGGCCACGGCGTGACAGCCACCCGGTTTTCGGCGGGGATCAGGCGGCCAGTTTTTCGCCCTTGAGATGACGTTCGAGGAAGGGCAGGCTGTCCTGTCCCCAATATAGTTCGTCCTCGTAGCGGAATGTCGGAAGCCCGAACACACCGGCTGCCTTTGCAGCCTCATAATTGGCTTTCCGGATGGCTTCCACGGCATCGCTTCCGCCGCGTTCGTCCAGCGCCGCACCGTCGAAACCGGCTTTGTCCGCGATAGCGCGGCGAACTTCGGCATTGCCGATGTCTTTGCCGCCTTCCCAGAAAGCTTCCTGAAGCGCCTTGGTCAGCCTCAACCAGTCCTCGCCCGCATCGATCGCGGCAATGACCATGAAGCCGGCCGGCGTGGGATCGGAAAGGGCGGCGCGATTGTCGAAGTTAAGGGACTTGCCGCGCAACGCCGCCCATCGCATCAAATCCTTGGTCCAATAGGCGCGGCGCGCTTCCGGACGGTTGCGTGAGTAGATGGCGCCATTATCCTCGATCAGCGGGATGACATAGGGCCGGATCGTGGCGTTCTGCTCGCTAGCGAGCGCGGCGAAAGGCTCCAGGCCGAGAAAGGCCCAGGGGGAGCCGATGCCGAAGAAATAGTCGATGGTCTTGGTCATATCTTGTCTCCTGAGGATATCTTGCCGGTGGCGAGATCGAACACCGAGAGCGCACAGTCCCGGGCGATGAGTACGGCGTGCGGATCGCGCCCGACCGCGACCGTGGCAAGTGCGCCTTCGTAAAGAAGCGAAAGGTGGGAGGCGGCCTGATCCAGCCGCACCCCGGCCTTCGACATGACGGCCTCGAAAATATCCCGCACCATTCTTTTGTGGGTTCGCGCCATGGTGACGATCCGTTCGGAATCGCCGTGTTCGGCAACCGCGAGTGCAAAGGCGCAGCCCCTGAATTCAGGGCTGTCGGCTTTCTCGTAAAGCCGTTCGAAAATCACCCGCAGTTGCTCCCTTGGATCAATCGTCGCCGTCAGAACATCCTTCAGCGAGCGAATGACACGGTCGTGGCGATCCTGAAGATAGGCCGCGACAAGATGATCCTTGGACGGAAAATGCCGATAGAGAGTAGCTTTTGCGACCTTCGCTTCTTCGATGATGCGATCGATACCGACTGCTCTGATACCTTCGGTATAAAACAGCGCTCCGGCGGCGGTGAGAATCTGGTCTGGAATGGCTTCTCTCATTTTATCGCTTCAGCTTGGTGGTTTTCATGGGAAGAACGGGACGCACGCATCATTGCGCGGCGGCGAGACCGGTTTTGTCGCGCTCGTGGAGCTGCCCGACAAAAGACAGGATCGCGTCAAGCGGCACCGCCTTCGAGAAGCCGCCCTGATGCGCCAGCCTGCCGGCAAGAGACTGGATAGCCTCGTTATACGGTGTCGCGACGTTATGCAGACGGCCGAGCAGCACGATTTCACCGTTGAGAAAATCGACCTCGCTGGAAGCGCCCCGGGCAAAGCTCTGCCAGGTCGATTGCTGGCCGGGCTGAATGCCGCTGTTTTGAGCGATGCTCCAGCCTGAAATATCGACAGCCCGTTCAGAGGGAGAGGCAAGATTGTAGCCTGCTACCTCAAGCGTCTGGCGGGCTTCATTGACCAGCGCTTCGGCGATCGATGCTCGCAGATCGTCTTCTCCGTCGAACAGATCCAGCGCATTGCGGACGTTATGAAGCAGTTTTGCCGATTTCCAGCGGCGGATATCGCTGCTGGTTTCCGCAAGATAATTGGCGCGTGTGAGGTCTGCGGCAATCTCCTTCGCCGTTTCGTCGGAACCGGCCGGGAAGCGCCCGATCGTGACCACGCCGACCTGCGGATTGCCGCCCACCGCAACCGCGCCCGTTTGTGTAAACCGGGCAGGGGTCAGAATACTGGCGCCGTAGACATTGGCGAAGGTCCTGAGCGCCAGCGCTTCTGTCGCCAGACCGTTCTGAAAGGTAACCACCGGCAATTGAGTGGCTGTTAGACCTTCCTCACCCGATACCTGTCGCCATGACCAGTCCGCCAGAGTGGCTGCCGCATCCTGCGTTTTGACGGTCAGCAGCAGGATATCGTCGGGTGCCAGTTCAGGAGGAGCGGATATGTCGAAGGCGTTCAGCCTGATTTGCTGCGTGCCTGAGGGGCGTTGGTAGCTCAGCCCCTGTTCAATGATGGAGGCAATCTGTGCGCCGCGTCCGACCAGAGCATATTTGATGCCGGAAAGCTCGAACTGTGCGGCAAGGCTTGCGCCAACCGCGCCTGCGCCAATGATAACGTATCGTGTCACCTTTTCCTCCAATTCAACCGGGCCGATAATGCGCCAGTATCAATTGCAGCGGTGCAGTTTGCTGGATCGATACGGGGTTTCGCTCAACATCGGTTCTCCCTGATGGCGACCAATGATGACAGCTAAACTAGGCACGAGGAGCGTCTCAAGAAAGACAGGTCGTTCTTTTTCTATCTATTTTATAGAAAATAATTCGGCGTAGGGAAAATTTGCGATCACCTTATTCCCGACAGCAGTCCTGGCGCGGTGAAACCGTGGAATAAGCCCCAACGAAGCACACCGTCAGCGCGCGCGGAAGAGCATCAACTCGCCGGGATTTTTCAGGTGGCTGCCTTGAAGAGAACCGTGACGACGGTTCCGCCATCCTGTCGCGGATCTATCTGCAAATCGCTGTCATGCGCCCTTGCGATCGCTCGAGCAATCGACAGGCCGAGGCCGGTGCCACCGGTCTTGCGTGCACGCGACGGCTCTGTGCGCCAGAAGAGTTCGATGCCGTGTGCCTCGATGCCGGGCGGGAAACCCGGCCCCTTGTCTTCGATTGTTATGAAGGGACGTCCTTCCCGGACTCCGGTCGAGCAGATGAGGCTTTCACCGCTCGCGGCATAGCGGCGTACATTTTCCATCAAAATGAGCAGCAGCTGTTGCAGGCGTTGAGCGTCGCCGTGAACGGGAGCCGTGTCCAGAGACATCTCGAGACGAATTCCGGCCTCTTCCAGAAGAGGCCGCGCGGATTCCGCCACTGCCGCGCATTCGACAGCAAGATCAAGTGGCTTCATCTCTGTAACGAGACTGTTGGTTTCCGCCAGCGAAAGCGTCCGCAGGTCATCGACGAGACGCGCAAGTCCTTCCACATGACCGATGAGGTGGCGAATGGCCTGCTTGTCGAGTGGAAAGACGTCATCGGCGATACCGTGCAACCGGCCTTGCAAGATCGTAAGCGGTGTGCGCAGTTCGTGGGCGACCGCCATGGTGTTGAACTTCAACCGGCGCTCCATCGTCTGAAGCTCCTGTGTCAAACTCTCGAAACTATCGACCAGAAAAGTGATCTCGACGATGCGGCTCGCCTTGATCTTCTCGCCTCCACTGAAGTCGCCGGTTGCCATGCGCCGCGCCGCGTCGGCAAGCTCGCTGAGAGGCGCTGCAATGCGCCGGGAAATGAAATAGCCAAGCAAGCTGCACAGGATGACACCGAGTAATCCGAAGAAGAACAATGATGCGAGAAGCTCGTTATCTGCGGCACTCTCCACGCCCGGCAAAACCTCAATAAGGGCCTGAAGCTGGTTTCGATCCGGCATCACGCCCCGGTCGATATCCGAGAAGGCCTTCGCGGCATCAGGCGACAGTTCGGCAAGGACGCGTTCCTCAATGGTGTCCGAATACCAGGAAACGCCGTAATAGACCAACGCAACGGCAAAGATGAGCATTGTGGTGATTGTTATCGCCGTCATCGTGCTGAGGCGGAGCCGCCGGAACCTCATGATGTCTGCTCCCTGGCAAGCCGGTAGCCAATGCCGCGTACCGACACCAGATAGCCGCCAGCACCGTGATCCGTCAGTTTTTTACGCAGATTGGCGATGTGCGTATCGACCGTGCGTGCCAGCGCATCGCTTTCCGGCAGGCAGGCATCCAGAAGATCGGCCCGCTGAAAGGCATAGGTTGGGCGACGTGTCATATGGGCGAGAATCCTGAATTCGCTGAGCGTCAGCGGCAAAACGGTTCGCCCCGCGTCAGTGCAAACAGCCGCGGTGTAAGCTTCGGTATCTATTTCGATGGTGCCGAAACGCAGAATTCCTCCGCTGGATGGCTGACGCGTGCGTTTCAGCACGGCATGCACCCGCGCGACCATTTCCTGCGGGTTGAAAGGTTTGACAATGTAGTCGTCGGCACCCAGGCGCAGACCGGTCAGCTTGTCCATATCTTCGGCAAGGGCGGTGACCATGATGATCGGCGTATCGCGCTCCCGCCGGATGCGTGTCAGCACATCGATGCCATCGAGCTTCGGTAGCCCGATATCGAGAAGAATGAGATCCGGCCGCAGCATGGAGAAATGCTTCATGGCCGTCTCTCCATCCCCGGCTCTAACCGTTCTGTATCCGTCACGAATGAGATAGGCGTCCAGAATCTGCATGATGTCGGGGTCGTCTTCGACGATGAGAATGAGCCCTTTGTCCATGCTAACCCTACGAACTTACTGATATTACCGCTTTATTGCCGGGACGCTAAGCCGACGCAAAGCGCCGGGCAAGAGCCGCTGCCCGAGATTGATGCTGCAGGCACGCTTTTCCTCTCAGTCTTAGGACTTCCTCCGCAGAACCTTGACATTTCTGCGGAAGAAAACCGGCCATGCACCAGTATCTCTCCCATAAGACCGAGCAGAAATGGCCAGGCCGGCCCGAAAAACCGAAGTTCCGCTTTCCCGTCATCCCCACGGCGCGCCAGACTTTCGCATGGGTTTCCGGCAGCCCACCTCTGCTCGCGCTTTCGACCACGCTTGCAATGATGGTCTTCTTCACCGTCAGGCCGGATATCGATCTTGATGCCAGTCGCTGGTTCTGGACAGATGGTTTTCGTCTTGGCGAGGATCAATTCCTGATTTCCGTCCGCGATCTGAACCGCGCACTTCCCGCCATTTTATTGTCCGGGCTTGTCTGCCTGCTCCTTGTCACGCCATTTGTCTCCGGCGTGCGGCGTGCCATCCGCCCTCACAAACTGCTACTTGTTCTCACCTTTTATGCGCTGGGGCCGGGTGCGACCGTTCACGTCCTGAAAAACCTGTTCGGACGTGCCAGACCGCGGCATATCAGTGAATTCGGGGCGGATTTGTTTTTTACGCCCGTTCTTTCTCTTGATGGCAGCTGTTCGCGCAACTGCTCCTTTCCATCCGGCGAAAGCGCGTCCGCAATCGCCCTGCTGGCGTTCATCATCTTCCTGCCGGAAAAATTCCGCCTGAGCGCCACGGCGATCTTGATGCCGTTCATCGTGCTTTGCTCCCTAAACAGGGCCGCTATGGGCGCACATTTTCTCTCTGATGTCCTGATTGCATGGCCACTGATGCTCGCCGTGTTCCTCTCACTGCATCGGCTGTTCACGAAGCATGGGGACACAATCGACACTGCGTTTCTGCGCAAATTCATGGGAATACGGCATAGCGCCGAACAAAGGTCATGCCCCGAGCAATAAATTTGTGTTCGGGGTTCGTCCGCCGCCTGCTCAAATCGCACATGCCCGTGTCTGTGGTCTGGTACGGGCATGTGCAGACGGTGACTGCCTTATTTCACCTGCGCGACGACCAGCTTGCCGTCCGCACGTTCGGCGATGAACTCGATGTTCGCGCCTTCCTTGAGCTTGGCGAGCAGGGCATCGTCCTTGACGCGGAACACCATCGTCATGGCGGGCATGTCGAGGTTCTTCAGTTCCTCATGAATGATGGTGACTTTCTTGGCGGTAGCGTCGACCTTTTTCACCGTACCCTTGGTGAATTCCTGTGCGAATGCGCCAAAGGGGGCTGTAAGCAACAAAGCGGCTGCGAGGGTAATTTTAACGATCGTCTTCATGGTCAGATTCCTTTTTTCGATTGGTTACTTGGCCGAAACTTTGAGATCGCCGCGCATGCCGGCCTCGTAATGTCCGGGCTTCAGGCAGGCGAATTCGAACATGCCGTCATTGGTGAATTTCCAGATGATTTCGCCGCTTTCGCCCGGCGCAAGGCTGATTGCGTTCGGATTGTCGTGTTCCATCTCCGGGGCCTTTGCCATGGCGGCCTTGTGCTCCAGATTTGCGCTCTGTTCGTCGAGAATGAACTCATGGTCCAGCTCGCCGACATTCTTCACGGCAAAGCGAACGGTCTTGCCCTTCTTGAATTCGAACTTGGCGGGCGTGAACAGCATCTTGCCATCAGGCGTTTCTTTCATGGTGACCTGTATGGTCTGGGTCACCTTGGATTTGTCGCCGGGTTCGCCGATTGCCATCGCTTCATGGCCGCCGCCGTGGGTGCCCGATGCGAAGGCGGGTGTGGCAAGAGCGGTGAGAAGCAGTGCAAGTTTCAGTCTGGTCATCGAATTTTTCCTTGGTTCTGGTGAGGATATGGTCTGCACGATCAGCCGTGTTTCATCGGTTTCGGCGTGATCTGTGTTTTCGGATCATTGGTCTTTTCGGTATCCGGCACGTCGCCGGTCCATTCCCAGGCCTGGGTACCGGGCGGGTTTTGGTACCAGCCGGGATCTGAGTAATCGCCCGCGGAGATGCCTTCGCGGACCTTCACCACGGAGAACATGCCACCCATTTCGATGGGGCCGTGCGGACCCCAGCCGGTCATCATGGGAACGGTGTTCTCAGGGATTTCCATTTCCATCGCGCCCATATCCGCCATGCCGGCTGTACCCATCGGCATGTATTCCGGCCGCACCTTGCGGATCTTTTCGGTGACGGTCTTCTTGTCGACGCCGATGAAGGTCGGGACGTCGTGTCCCATCGCATTCATCGTGTGGTGCGACTTGTGGCAATGGATCGCCCAGTCGCCGACATATTTGGCGTCGAATTCATAGGCCCGCATGGCGCCGACGGGTATGTCGATGCTCACTTCTGGCCACCGCGCTTCCGGCCGCACCCAGCCGCCATCCGTGCAGGTCACCTCGAAATCGTAACCGTGCATGTGGATCGGGTGGTTGGTCATGGTCAGGTTGCCGACCCTGACACGCACCCGGTCGTCCTTGGAAACCACCAGCGGATCGATGCCCGGAAACACCCGGCTGTTCCATGACCACAGATTGAAGTCCGTCATGGTCATGATTTTCGGAACGTAGGAGCCGGGATTGATGTCGAAGGCGTTGATCAGGAACACGAAGTCGCGATCAACAGGCATGAAGGTCGGGTCCTTCGGATGGACCACGAAAAAGCCCATCATGCCCATCGCCATCTGCACCATCTCGTCCGAATGCGGGTGGTACATGAAGGTGCCCGACTTCACGAGATCGAACTCGTAGACGAATGTCTTGCCGACGGGGATATGCGGTTGCGACAGGCCGCCGACACCGTCCATGCCTGATGGCAGGATCATGCCGTGCCAGTGGACCGTCGTATGTTCCGGCAGCTTGTTGGTCACGAAAATGCGTACCCGGTCGCCTTCGACGGCCTCGATGGTCGGGCCGGGCGACTGGCCGTTATAGCCCCAGAGGCGGGCGGTCATACCCTCCGCCATCTCGCGCTCCACCGGCTCGGCGACAAGGTGGAATTCCTTGACGCCATTGTTCATCCGGAAGGGCAGGGTCCAGCCGTTGAGGGTGACGACCGGATTGTAGTCGGGACCGGTAGTGGGCTTGACGGGGGCTTGCGTCGCTGCCGTTTCCATCACGGCCGCCTCCGGCAGGCTGCTATTCGATGTCTTAGCCCAGGCTGCGGTGGAGACCATCGCGGCGCCGACGCCCAGAAAGTTTCTTCTATTGAACATGGTCGTTTCCTTTCTCAATGTCCGCCACCGCCGCCACCAGCGGCGGCAACCTCGGTCTCTGCGCCTGCCGTACCCGCGCCACCGCCGTAAATGGCGGGAGCGAGGCCGGCTTCCGCGAGCCAGAAGTCACGTTTGGCATCGATGGCGAGCAGGTTCGAATTGACCTTTTCGCGGCTATCGGCGAGCAGTTCGAAGGTGTTGGTGAGCATGCCGTTATAGGTCAGCAGCGACTCCTCCTCGATCTTGGTCCGCAGCGGCACCACGCTGTTGCGATAGTGCCGGGCGATGTCGTAGTTCGAGCGATAGGCCTGATAGGCGGAGCGGGCTTCGGAGCGGATATTGACCGCCTTTTCGGCCAGCAGGTTTGCTGCGCGCATATAGGCGAGTTCGGATTCCCGCATTCTTGCCCGACCGGAATCGAAGATCGGAATGACGAATTCCAGCTCGGCATTGCCGGTCGTCTGTTTGTGTTTTTCGCCGTCTTCAAGTTCGCGTTCGGTCTCGAAGCCGGAACGAAGCTCGAGATCGGTGACGTATCGGGTGGCTTCTGTGAGTTTGAACGACCGGGCGGTCGATTCCAGATCGAGCTTCGCCATCTGCAAATCCACCCGGCGTTGCAGTGCCTCGGCCTCGATCATCTCACGTTTGGCCAGATCCTTTGGAAGCTGGGGCAGGCGGTTGGGGATGGAGTAGTCTATGTCCGCGCCCCACAGGCCCATCAGCCGTGTCAGTTCCTCCTTCGCAAGCCGGGCTTCAAGCCGCGCCTTGGCGATCTGGCCGGTCAGTTCGGCATAGAAGACCTGCTCGCGAGCCTGGCCTTCCTTGTTCAGCGAGCCTGCTTCGCCAAGCTTCCTCGCAAGTTCCGAGGCGGCATCCGCGGCTGTCTGGGCCTGCGCCAGTTGGCCGACATTTTCCCAGGCAGCAACCGCCGTGATCCAGGCGCGGCGGGTATCCGCCGCTAGCTGCAACGTCTTCAGCGCGGCTGCGAGCTGCGCCTTGCGGAAGCCGGTATCGGCAATCTCGACATTCTGTTTGAGCGTGGCCAGTGCCAGAATATTGGTGACGATCACACCCTCGATCGCCTTGTAGGCGCGGAGCCCCGGAGTGCCGATCCCCGTCAGTCCGATGCCGACCCTCGGATTGACCAGCATGGTCGATTGCCAGGCGGTTGCGGCCGATTCACCCAGATCGGCATAGGTCGCCTGAAGGCCCTTGTTGTTGAGGAGCGCGACCTGAACCGCCGTCTCGACATCGATTGTTTTCGCTGACATCAGCGATTTGACGCGGGTTGCGGTTGCCTGCGCCTCGGCCCGGTTCTGTATCCAGACAGTCTGCTTTCCCGTCGCCTCGATAGCCCTGGCCGAAACGGTGGTGAAGCCTGCGTTCTTCGAGGTGTAGTCGGCGGCCGTGACACAGCCGCCAAGAACCAGCGGGACGGAAAGGACGGCCGTGAGTTTGATCACGCGTAGCGTCATGATGCGTCTCCTTTGGGAGCCTGCGCATCGTTCTGGTTACGCCAGGGCTTGGGGTCCACCGGAGCACGGTGCGAATAACCTGCGACCGGTGTCTGATAACGCAGAGGGGTTACGCCGAGCGACGGGTTTGCCGCGTCTTCATACGAGGCGGCCTCGTTCATCGAGGATGTGGCTGTGCAGCCGCCCAGCAAAAGGGGCGCTGCAACCACGATGTAGATAGGGTTCATGGTAATTTCCGAACAGGAGATGCAACGGCGCGACGGCGCTAAAGCCGTTCACGCACGATCATTGCCCGAGAGGCGGGCTTTGCCTGTTCAGATATTCGGTGGACGGTGAAGCAGCGGGATCTGGCCCACGGTCTTACTGTCGTCAAGGAAAGAACGGATGGAATTGACGACGGGTCCGCCAAGGGCGTCATGCGCAATCAGCACCGCCATGCCGAGACAGAAATCATTGCAGCATTCCTGCTTCACGGGCTTTTTGACGCCGCTGTCGTGGTCTGCCGTATCCATATTATGGTGGTCGCCGGACATCATGGCCGAACCGCCATGGTCCATCATCGCGCCGTGATCCATCATCATGGCGGATTGGGTGGTCTGCATTTCCGTGGTATCGGGACCATGCATTGCGGCATTGACGGTGGAAACGCTGTAGCCCGCCAGTGACAATATCATCACCAGTCGAAACAGCAGTGCCGTCAATTTCGATGTTCGCAACATCCCACGCATACGCTCTAGAAGAGCCGCAGTCCTGAAGTTTGTCAATGGATATCACTCATAACCATCAACAAATAGCACGTCTGCCGGTTCTTAAACCTCACACTGTCCCCATGAAGGCATCGTCGAGAATGAGGAGTTTACGCGCCTGCATGCGCGCATATTCCTCGTAAAAGCCCTGGGAGATCCAGAGAGCAGAACGTCCTTTCCGTCCGCTCCAGCCGATGCCGCCGATCAGTTCGGCCGCGCCAAGCTTGCGACTGACATGGATTCGGGAAAGGGAGAGCGATGTCGCCAGTTGCGATGCTGTTTTCACATCCGTCAGGTGTCTGCCCTGTTCTGTCGGCTTTTCCCAGTCGATCCCGGCGATCAGGCGGTCCATCAGCAGCCCGCCCGCGTCGAACCAGTTGAAGATGATGGACAGCGGGCCGGGGCAGCGCACTTCCGGATTGGCCAGCAGCGCCTGCGCCACGCGGGGATGGATGTGTGCGAGCATGGTTTCGGATCGCTCGATGAACCGAGAGGCCCTGAACCCTTCGTCGATGAGGTCCAGCGCCTGAAAATGCACGTCGTACCATTGGGCAAGCATCGCCAAGGTGGACGGTGAAGGCACCACGCCATCGGCCCGCTTTTCGCCGGATTGGTACGCCGGTCTTGTCAGGCCGCGTTTCAGCGCCTCTTTGAAGAAGGCATAGGCGACATCATGGCTGGCAAGGCCGTGTTGGAGCGCGAGTTGGCCGAAATCTTCCCGCGTCAGGGCGGGTTCGTCCGTTTCGGTCTTGCGCTTTTGAAAATAGAGCGCCAACAGCGCGTGGCAAAGAAGCCGGCTCTGGCGCGTGGCGAAAAGCGCGGTCATGTCGGGCGAACCTTCGTAGAGGGCGATGAAACTTCCTGCCAGCAGCCGTAGTGCTGCCGCGAAAGCACCCGTTTGAAGCAACCGGTCGATTTCGCTGGGTGGTAGCCTGCGGCCAACGGTGGAGGCGTCCGGCAACCCGGAGATCGCGAAATCGAAAAAATTGGTCATGGGCAGCGCTCCTCGAATTGCCGGCACCACCCTCCTTGCGGAGTGTGATGGGGATTGGATGATCCACGGCCTTACAGGGGTCGGGATGAGGCGTCTTCTCATTGCGCGCAGAGGTGACACTTTTAGGCCGTCGGCATGCCCGTGGCGCGGGCTTCGCCGGGCGTCATGCCATAGGTGCCGCTGAACACCCGGTAGAAGGTTGGAAGACTGTCGAAGCCGCAGCCATAGGCGACCTGCGTGATTGGCAGTGCGGGAGATTCCAGCAGCAGGCGTCGCGCTTCCTCGATCCGCATGGAGGCGAGCGTGCGGGAAAAAGACAGCTCCGCGCCTTCGAAAACGACGTGCAGTTGCCGAAGCGAAATGCCCAGTTCCTTTGCCACTGCGGCAGGCGTGAGGTTCTGCCGGGATTTTTTGCGCATCATGATGTCCTGGGCCGCATAACAAAGCCCGGTGCGGAGTGCGGCGCGCACTTCCGGCATCGCAGGCGAAAGCCGTCCGCGCGCCGTCATGGCTAGTCGGGCGATATGCGTTACATCGCGCACGGGATCGATGAGCCTGCTGTGTTCGGCGTTCAGCGCGTTGAAGAGCGCCCGGAACGGCCGCGAGAAGGCGGTCTTGTCGGCGTAACGTGTGGCGAACAGGTCATCGGCCGTTCGGCCAAGCATGACTTCGTAGTCGACAGGGATCTTGAGCATCTTGTAGTGAAAATCCGCCTCACCGCCGGGTATCGCGTCATAGGGCAAGTCCGAATAGTTGATGGTGAAATCACCACCGCTGACGGAATGGATCCTGTCTCGGCCGGCATGCAGCAACCCCGAACCCTTGACCTGCAAGCCAATGCAGAGGCTGTCGCCGGCAATGCGGGCAATATCGGCTTCCGTGCGGTTGACCCGGTAAGAGGAAGCACGCATCTCGCTTACGACGGCGCCTGCGACAGCGCGCGCCTGAAACGACCCGCTGAAGGCCCGGCGGCGATCCGGCGCAAGCTCGATCGTTACGCCAAACAGGCTCTTGCCGCGCACTTCGCGCCATTGGTCGAAGCGGTGCTCGGGCTGAAAATCTTCGGTTGCGAAACGGATGATGGTGTTCGTGGCTTGCTCCCCCCAGATGAGCCATGTCCCGGCGGCTTAATGTTCGGTTGCGCGAAACCCAAGATGGACGAGCGGATAGGGCCGTCCCTGCCCGTCTAGGTCGGAGCGTCCCGTCGGCTTGAAACCGAGCCGGCGATAAAAGCCCATGGCCTGCGTATTCTGTTCGTTGACATCGGTGGTCAGCGCGGGGTGTGCGGCAAGCGCTGCCTGCACGAGCGCCTTGCCGATGCCTCTGCCGTGACGATCCGGATCAACGAAAAGCGCTTCCATGTGCCCTTCATGCAGAAACATGAACCCGAGAGGCTTATCCGACGCATCGACGGCGAGCGTCAAAGCGGCCTCGGGGAGAAAAGCCGTCACTTCTTCCTAGATTGCGGCGCGATCCGCTCTGTGAAGAAAATTATGGGTAGCGTCTACGGCCTTACGCCATATTTCAAGGATGCGGACCGTGTCGCGAGCGTTGGCGGGACGAAGTGTGATCATGCCTCACCCTTAGCAATTGCGGGGTTTTTGCGCCATGGGTCTTTTCCGCAAGGCGTTTTCCCCATTCGCTAAATTCCCGCAGCGAAACTCCACAATTTGATCCCGCATATTTCTTCGATCTCCGCTGCCGGACGTTTTTCTTCGAAAAAAGTTCTTGCAAAAGGGCGCGATAAAAAAATAGATAAAAATAGGTTCTATCTATTTATTTGAAGAGGAGATCGCTGGATGGATCAGATTGTCATGGAGATTGAACAAAATCAGGCGCAGATTTCCTCAATCAAAGTGGATTCTTCACTCGAAGAAGCAGGAATTATCTATAATTTGCCATTTAATGATCTCCTGTTCCGGGCACAGCAGGTGCATCGTCGCCATTTCGATGCCAACGCCATCCAGATGAGCCGGCTTTTATCGATCAAGACCGGCGGCTGCCCGGAAGATTGTGGTTATTGCAGCCAGTCCGCCCGCAATCCAACAGGTCTGAAGGCTTCCAAACTCATGGAGGTGGAGCGAGTGCTGGCAGAGGCGCGCAAGGCGAAAGAGGGCGGGGCGACGCGCTATTGCATGGGGGCGGCGTGGCGCAACCCCAAGGAGCGCGACATGGAGGCGGTGGTGGCCATGGTCGAAGGCGTCAAGGCGCTCGGCATGGAAACCTGCATGACGCTCGGCATGCTGACGCCGGAACAATCCGAACGTCTCGCTCACGCCGGGCTAGATTACTACAATCACAACGTCGATACGTCGGAGCGGTTCTATCCGGAGATCATCACCACCCGCACCTTCGAGGATCGGCTTAAAACGCTCGCCAATGTTCGTGATGCCGGCATGAAGGTCTGCGCTGGCGGCATTCTCGGCATGGGAGAAACGGTCGAGGACCGTATTTCCATGCTGGTAACCCTTGCCAATCTGCCGGTTCCGCCGGAAAGCGTACCGATCAACATGCTGATCCCGATCCCCGGCTCGAAGCTTGCCAAGGCCGACCCGGTTGATCCGATCGACTTTGTCCGCACCATTGCGCTTGCGCGCATCCTCATGCCCCGTTCGCATGTGAGGCTTTCCGCCGGACGTACCGAAATGAGTGATGAGACGCAGGCGCTCTGTTTTCTGGCCGGGGCGAATTCCATCTTCGTCGGCGAGACGCTGCTGACGGCGGATAATCCGGGCGAAGATCACGATACGGCGCTGTTCCGGCGGCTGGGCCTGAAGCCGATGGCGTTGCAAACGGCGGAAGCGGGAGAGACCCGGTGAATTCGTCGGCGCTCTCCGCCTATGAGCTGAAGCTTGCCGGTCTGCACCGCAAGTCGCGCCTGCGGGCGTTAGCGCCCCGGCAGGGTATCGACTTCACCTCCAACGACTATCTCGGGCTTGCCGATGCACCCCGGCTGAAGGCGGCGATCACTGACGCAATCGAGAGGGGCGTGCCTGTGGGTGCCGGTGGTTCGCGGCTGCTTCGTGGCAACCATCCCGAACATGAGGCGCTTGAAACGGAGGCGGCGGTATTTTTCGGCGCAGAGAGGGCGATCTATTTCGGCAGCGGATTTGCCGCCAATGTTGCACTTTTTTCCGCACTGCCGCTGCGGGACGACCTCGTTCTCTACGATGCGCTTATCCATGCCAGCGTGCATGACGGCATTGCCGCCGGCAAGGCGAAGGCGGTCGCTATGCCGCATAATCAGGTTGAGACATTCGAACGGGAAATAAACCGATGGAGGCAGGCGGGCGGGAAAGGTCGCACGTGGATCGCGGTGGAGAGCCTCTATTCCATGGATGGTGACCGGGCGCCGGTTGCGGCCCTTGCCGATCTCGCCGGGCGACATGGCGGCTTTCTCGTCGTCGATGAGGCGCATGCCACCGGCGTGTTCGGGCCGGGCGGGCGCGGGCTGGCCGCTGAACTGGAAGGTCGGGGTAATGTCGTGGCGCTGCACACCTGCGGCAAGGCACTTGGCCTTTCCGGCGCGCTCATCAGTCTGCCTGCGGTTCTTGCTGATTACTTCACCAACCGCGCCCGCGGTTTCATCTATTCGACCGCGCCGTCACCCCTGATGGCGGCGGCTGTGCGGGAGGCCTTGCGGATCGTCGCCGACGAACCCTGGCGGCGCATCCGTCTGGAAGAACTGATAAATTTCGCCAGCGAACAATTACGATCCCGGCTGGGCGTGACGCCCGGCGGCTCGCAGATATTGCCGGTGATGATTGGTGACAATGCGCGTGCACTGAAGATCGCCACGCGTATGCGGGATGGCGGTTTCGACGTGCGCGCTATCCGCCCGCCAACGGTGCCGGATGGCACGGCACGCCTGCGCATATCCATTACGCTCAATGTCGAGGAAAGCCAGATCGCCGATATGGTCGGGCTGCTCGCCCTCGCCATGGAGGAAGAACGATGAGCCTTCGTTTCGTCGTCTCTGGCACCGATACGGGTATCGGTAAGACGGTTTTTTCTGCGGCGCTCACCCACGCATTGCAAGCCCACTACTGGAAGCCGGTGCAATCCGGGCTGGAGGAAGAGACCGACAGCGAGGTGGTGGAGCGGCTGGGTGGCGTGCCGCGCACGCGCATCCTGCCGGAGGCCTATCGCCTGAAAATGCCGGCCTCACCGCATCTTTCGGCCCGCCTCGACAATGTCACGATCGAGCCCGAGCTTTTGCTACCGCCGGAAACGGATGGACCGCTGGTGATCGAAGGGGCGGGCGGTCTGCTGGTGCCGCTGACCGACACATTGCTGTTTGTCGATATCTTCGCCCGCTGGCGAATTCCGCTGATCCTGTGCGCCAGAACCTCTCTCGGCACTATCAACCACACGCTGCTATCGCTCGAGGCGCTGCGGCTGAGAGCCATTCCGGTGCACGGCGTGGTCTTCATCGGTGATGAGAACCGGGAAAATCAGCGCATTATCGCCGATATTGGCCGGGTTCGCTCGCTTGGCCGCTTGCCTCGCATACCTGAGATGACCGGCGAGGCGCTGCACCATGCATTCACTCAACAATTCGATCTCGCTGATTTTCTGGAGGTGCCGGCATGAGCTGTTCCCCCGTCTGGCATCCTTTCACCCAACACGGGCTGGAGCCGCCGATGAAACGCATCGTCTCGGCGGAGGGCGCCTATCTGGTCGATGAGGATGGCCAGCGGCTGTTCGATGCAATTTCATCCTGGTGGGTCATCACTCACGGCCACCGGCACCCGGCAATCATGTCCGCCATCCGCGCAGCGACCGAGGTCTTCGACCAGATCATTTTCGCCGAGTTTTCGCACGAGCCGGCCGAAATGCTGGCGAAAGGGCTGATCGAACTGGCGCCTGCCGGACTAAGCCATGTGTTTTATTCCGATAGCGGTTCGACCTCGGTGGAAGTGGCGCTGAAAATGGCGCTCGGTTATTTTCACAATTGTGGTGAAAAGCGAGATCGCATCGTGGTCATGGAGCACGGCTACCACGGTGATACGATCGGCGCCATGTCGACGGGCGAACGCGGCGTGTTCAATGCTGCGTATGAACCACTGCTATTCGGCGTCGACCGAATTGCTTTTTCGGAAGCGGGTCGAGAGCAGGAGACGCTCGACATGTTCGAGAGCTTTTGTCGTTCGGGCCGAGTCGCCGCCTTGCTGATCGAGCCGCTTGTTCTCGGTGCCGGTGGCATGAAGATTTACCGCGAGGAAGTTCTAGCCGGACTGAAACAAATTGCCGAACGCTACGGTTGCCTGATGATCGCCGACGAGGTGATGACGGGCTGGGGCCGGACAGGAACCATGTTCGCCTGCGAGCAGGCGGGAGTTTCGCCGGATATTCTGTGCACCTCCAAGGGGCTGACCGGCGGCTCCCTGCCGTTGGCAGCGACCTTGTGCAGCGGCGAAATCTTCGACGCGCACTTCTCGACCGATCGCCGCAAGACCTTTTTCCATTCGAGTTCCTACACCGCCAATCCGATTGCCTGCGCTGCCGCTGTCGCCAATCTGCAGGTCTGGCGGGATGAGCCGGTAGTGCAGCGCATCGGGCAACTGCAAGAAGTGCTGCGCGACAATCTCGGTCGATTTGCGGATGACAGGCGCTTCACCAACATACGCCAGGTTGGAACCATCGCAGCGCTTGACCTCGTCGTGCCCTCCGGCGGTTATCTCGCGGAGGCGGGGCCACGCATGCGGCAATTGTTCCGAGAGCGCGGGCTCATCATCCGCCCGCTCGGTAATGTGCTCTATCTGATGCCGCCCTATTGTTCGTCGGCGCAAGACCTCACCCGTGCCTTCGACGCTATGGACGAAGTGGCCTCGATCGTGACTGAAGCCGCTCCGGGAGAACCCGGCGCGGCCGCGATCAAAAACCGTTTCCGAAAGGCCTGACAATGCAGACACGTTCTTCCCGCATGGCTGGCTTCGGGCATGCCGTGCCAGTGCGATGTGTCCGCAACGCCGAGATTGAGACGCGTCTTGGGCTGGAGGCTGGCTGGATAGAGCGTCGGACGGGGATCCGCACCCGTTATTGGGCGCAAGAGGGCGAGACGCTGAGCGGCCTTGCCGAAAAAGCCGGCCGCATGGCACTGGAAAACGCGAAAATTGGCGCCGAGGATATCGCACTGACATTGCTTGCGACCTCCACGCCAGACCATCTTTTGCCGCCTTCGGCCCCGCTGCTTGCGCATCGGCTGGGCCTCACACAATCCGGGGCGATCGATCTTGCCGGGGCCTGTTCCGGTTTTCTCTATGCGCTCACCCTTGCGGATGGTTTTGTCCGCACCCACGGCCGCGCGGTGCTGGTTGTTGCCGCCAATATCTTAAGCCGTCGTATCAATCCGGCGGAAAGGGCAACTGCGGTTCTGTTCGCCGATGCTGCCGGTGCCGTCGTGCTTGTCCCCTGCCGGGATGCGCAGCGCGGCCTTTTGTCGGCCGATCTCGTTTCGGATGGGAGCGGTTACGACCTGATACAAATCGCGGCGGGCGGCAGCAGCAAGCCTTTTTCCACTGATACACAGGCTGAAGATACCCTGATGACGATGCGGGACGGACGCGAGGTCTTTTCCCGTGCCGTCGCCACGATGACGCAGACCTCACAGCGCGCTCTGCAACGGGCAGAAATGACGGCCGCCGATATCAACCGGTTCGTGCCGCATCAGGCCAATGCCCGCATGTTCGATGCCGTCTGCGGCAATATCGGCATCGACCGGCAAAAGACGGTACGTACAGTCGAAACCTTCGGCAACTCTTCTGCCGCCACTATTCCGCTTTCGCTTTCCGTTTCCAATGCTGAGCGGCCCATCGCAGAGGGTGAAACGCTGTTATTGACGGCGGCAGGGGCGGGGATGACTGGGGGCGCGGTGGTGTATCGCGGCTAGGCCAGCTGGATACGGAAATGTCTGAGTCGGATCGAGCCGCGCGTACAACGTTGACAGATGTAGGCAGAGCGCGGTGATGCAGCTTGAGTGCTCGAAACAGTTTTATTTTGTTTGGAGAAATTTGGCTGGGGAACCTGGACTCGAACCAAGATTAACGGAGTCAGAGTCCGTCGTTCTACCATTGAACTATTCCCCAAAAGCCTGAAGCGGGTTACCGCGTTCGCTTTGGTGGGTCGTCATATAGATGATTTCTTGCGGGGCGCAAGTCGAAAAAATCGAAAAATGCGTTTTCGTCGCTCTTTTGCGTTTAGTCTCCTTCGTCAGAGCCGCGCGCGGGTGGAGCGTGGGGTGGAGAGCAGAAGGCTTGTCTCGCTGCCGGTAATGCCTGGGACAAGGCGGATACGGCGGAGCACCGCGTCGAAATCGCTGAGAGTGGCGGCGTTAAGTTCCACGATCAGGTCCCAGCGACCGTTCGTGCTGTGAATTTCGGATATTTCCGGGAAACCGCCGAGCGTGCGGATGACGCGGTCCGTCACATGGCCTTCAATCTCGATCATCATGATGCCGCGGATCGCCGCCTCCACCGCATCGGCACGCAGGATGACGGTGTAACCGATGATAGTGCCGTCATTTTCCATTTTTTCGATGCGTGAGCGTACCGTTGCGCGCGAGGTTTCCGTCTCGATCGCCAGATCGGAAATGCTGCGTCTGCCGTTATGCCTTAAAAGGGTCACGAGCCGTTCGTCGAGATTATCCATTGGTAGCCATTCTGATAAATAGATTTGACCAAATCGATAGCCTGTTTCGATAATATTGCCAATATTTGATGTTCATTCCGCCATGTCTGTGTGGTTTAGTGAGGTTATCGGTTTACAAAAGCGAGGGCTCAAATGGATATCAGGCTGATCGGTGCGCCGTTGCAAATCGGAGCCGGGCAATTGGGGTGTGAGATGGGGCCGAGTGCGTATCGCATCGCCGGTCTCACGCGGGCGCTCGAAGATCTGGGCCATCGGGTGGTCGATACCGGCAATGTGACGCCGGCGCTGCTCAGGGAGTTTAGCCACCCCAATCCGGCGGTGCATCATCTCGCTGAGACGGCGGCCTGGACCGAGGCGCTGACGGAGGCCGCCTATCGCGAAAGTGCTGCCGCCGTGCCGATCTTTCTTGGCGGCGACCACGCAATTTCCGCGGGAACCGTCGCCGGCATGGCGCGGCGGGTGGCGGAGAGTGGCCGGCCGTTTTTCGTGCTCTGGCTCGATGCCCATACCGATTACCACACGCTTGAAACGACGCGCAGCGGCAACCTGCATGGCACGCCGGTCGCTTATTTCAGTGGTCGCGACGGATTTTCGGGTTACTTCCCGCCGCTCTCCCATGCGGTTCCTGAGGAAAATATCGGCATGATCGGCATCCGCAGCGTCGATCCAGCCGAGAGAGCCGCACTGGAAGACAGCGGCATCACCGTTCACGACATGCGCTCGATAGACGAACATGGTGTCGCGGTTCTGCTGCGCGCGTTCCTTGCGCGGGTGCAGGCGGCAAACGGCCTGTTGCATGTCAGTCTCGATGTCGATTTCCTGGAACCGTCGATCGCGCCTGCGGTCGGCACCACGGTTCCGGGTGGGGCGACGTTCCGTGAGGCGCATCTGGTGATGGAGATGCTGCATGATAGCGGGCTTGTGTGCAGTCTCGATCTTGTGGAGCTTAACCCGTTTCTCGACGAGCGCGGCAGGACGGCGACGCTGATGGTCGACCTGGCTGCCAGCCTGATGGGCAAGCGGGTTATGGACCGCCCGACGCGGGCCGGCTGAGGGGGAAGATGCAATGACGATTATACCGAACCTTAATATCGTACCTTTCGTCAGCGTCGATCATATGATGAAACTCGTGCTGCGCGTGGGGATCGATACGTTTCTGCGCGAGCTGGCCGACGTGGTGGAAGAGGATTTCCGTCGCTGGGAAAGTTTCGACAAGACGCCACGCATCGCATCGCATTCCCAAGAGGGCGTCATCGAGCTGATGCCCACCAGTGACGGGACGCTTTATGGCTTCAAATATGTGAACGGCCATCCGAAAAACATGAAGGAGGGCCGCCAGACGGTGACCGCCTTTGGGGTGCTATCCGATGTCGGCAACGGCTATCCGCTGCTCCTGACCGAAATGACCATTCTGACGGCGCTGCGCACCGCTGCTACTTCGGCTGTCGCTGCAAAACACCTTGCCCGCAAAAATGCCCGCTCGATGGCCATCATCGGCAATGGGGCACAGAGCGAGTTCCAGGCGCGGGCCTTCAAGGCTATTCTCGGCATCGACACGGTGCGGCTTTTCGATATCGACCGGACCGCCAGTGAAAAATGCGCCCGCAATCTTGCCGGGCAGGGCTTTACCATCGAAATTTGCGATAGTGCGCAGGGCGCAGTGGAAGGTGCAGATATCATCACCACCGTCACGGCTGACAAGCAATATGCGACAATCCTGACCGACAACATGGTTGGTTCCGGCATTCACATCAATGCCGTCGGCGGCGATTGCCCCGGCAAGACGGAACTGCACCGGGACATTCTGCTGCGGTCGGATATTTTCGTCGAATACCCACCGCAGACGCGCATCGAGGGTGAAATCCAGCAATTGCCCGAAGACTACCCCGTTACCGAGCTATGGCAGGTAATATCAGGTGAAAAGCAGGGGCGGGTAAACGACAGGCAGATCACGCTGTTCGACAGCGTTGGTTTCGCGACCGAGGATTTTTCGGCGCTGCGTTATGTGCGCTCGAAACTGGCCGCCACCGGGCTTTATACGGAACTGGATCTGCTGGCCGATCCGGATGAGCCGCGCGATCTGTTTGGAATGCTGTTGCGCTGCGAGGCGGCTCTCGCCTGAGAGGACGTTCAACGGGAATGACGTCAGTCAGCCCGCCGGCGTTCCCTCCGGGCAACGGCATGTTCCCGCCAGATGGTGAAGAGACCGGCGGCGATCACGATTGCAGCACCCAGAACCATGTTGGATGTAACGACCTCGCCATAGATGGTGACGCCGATGATGGAGACGAGCACGAGCTGGTAATAGGAAAACGGCTGCACGGAGGCCGCATCCGCCAGCTCGAATGCCTTGATCAGGCAATAATGACCGCTCATGCCGGTAATGCACAGCGCCAGCATCCAGCCCCAATCCTGGGGTGCGAGGCTAACCCAATAAAACGGACCCACCAGCGTCAGCGCCGCCGCACCGGCCACGCCGGTATAAAAGAAGCTCGTCATCGCTGAATCGCTCTTGCTGCCAAGGCGGGTCAGGACGCTGTAGAGCGCAAGCATGAAGGCGGCGATGAAGGTGATCAGCAGGCGGTTGTCGAACCCTTCGCCATCGGGTTTCAGAATGACGAGAACGCCGACGAAGCCGACAAAAATGGCGCACCAGCGCCGCCAGCCCACATGTTCGCCAAGCAACGGCACGGACAGTGCGGCGACGATCAGCGGCGCCGAAGCGAGGATGGAGTGGCTGTGCGCCAGCCCGACAACGGCGAAAGAGAAGATGGAAAAAACAATCTGCACGGCAAGAAGGACACCGCGGCTGATCTGCAGCCACGGACGGTTGGCCATGACAGCACCCCGAATGCCGCCAGAGGACCTTGCAGCCATCAATAAAACGAAGACGGCGAAGGCCCAGTATCGAAGCATGGCGACGAAGACGGGTGGATAAAAACTGCCAAGATGTTTGGATATGCCATCCTGCGCCGCAAAGATCGTGAAGGCTATGAGCGCATAAAGATAACCGGTCTTGGGTGATGGCATAAATAAACCACTGTCCGGCTGTTGCCGGCAAAAAGAGGATTCGGCGTGACTAAGGTGAATAGCAGCCATATGGTCTCGCCGTATCTTGTCAGACAACCTTATTTTCCGAATAGCTGCCATGCAAGTCCGAAGACCACCTCTGCCCGGTCAAGTTCACGGGTGGCGCTGATGCTGGCGAAAGCTTTGCAAATAGCTGTTTTCCTGTCCGCCATGCGTTAACGCACTGCGGACAGGATGTCGGTTACGGAGTGATTTCTGCGTCGATCAGCCGATCGTCACGGCCGCCTTCGAGGTGACGGATTTCAGCGCAGCGTCGGCCAGTTTCAATGCGATCAGCCCATCCTTGATGGAGGGTGACGGAGCCACATTGTTTTCGATGCAATCGATGAAAGCGGTAATTTCCGCCGCGTAAGCCGCCGTATAACGCGTCATGAAGAAATCATGCAGCGGCGGGCGAGTGTAGCCTTCAGCATTGGCGATCTCGATGGAGACCGGCCGCTGGTTCTCGGCCGCTGCCGAACCGAGCGAACCATGCACTTCGATACGCTGGTCGTACCCATAGGTCGCGCGTCGCGAATTCGAAATGCTCGCCTGCCTGCCGCTTTTCGTCGTCAGAATGATGCTGGCGCTATCGAAATCGCCGAGTGCACCGATCTCCGGATTGACGAGAACGGAACCGGTGGCGAATACGCTTTCCACTTCCTCGCCGAGCAGGAACCGCGCCATGTCGAAATCATGAATAGTCATGTCGCGGAAAATGCCGCCGGAAACCTTGATATATTCGGCTGGCGGCGGGCCGGGATCGCGGCTGGTGATGGTCACCATTTCCACCTTGCCGATGCGGCCATCCTCGATTGCCTTGTGCACGGCCTGGAAATGCGGATCGAAACGCCGGTTGAAACCGAGCATCACCTTTGCACCGGTTTCCTCAACCACCTTGGCGCAGGCTTCCGCCCGGGCCACATCCAGATCGACGGGTTTTTCGCAGAAGATGGCCTTGCCGGCACGGGCAAAACGCTCGATCAGATCGGCGTGGGTGTTGGTCGGCGTGCAGATGATGACGGCGTCGATCGTCTTGTCGGCCAGAACCTCGTCGATTGTGCTGACCTTGCACTGCGCTTCGCGGGCGATTGCTTCCGCAGCACCTGCAACGGCGTCCACAACGGCCACCAGCTTCGCACGGCTGTCGGTGGTGATCGCCTTGGCGTGGACCTTGCCGATCCGTCCAGCGCCGAGCAGTGCCAATTTCGTAACCATCTTTCCTCCGGTTCCTCACACCCGTCTTCCACTCCCGGAAAGACAGAATATGAACGCAAACAATGTTTCGATATGGAATATATGTTCTATTTTGCTAGATCGACATCGGAGGCGTGTCAAGCGTTTTGACGACGGGCAGGGTAGCCGAAATCATCTCTTCGGGAGGTTGCGCAGCAAGGGCGAGCGCTGCGTTGAAAAAGCGTCGAAACGGGAACAAAGTCCTGACCGGCAATCAGTTGACAGAGGGTGCGAGGACCTCATGTTGGGGAAGCGCATAAACCTCGACCGGGGTTTCGAGGCCGCGCAGAAGCCATGGGCCGAGATTGTCCAGCTTGTCCTCGTGTCCGGCCATACGGACGAATTCTTCGGAAAACAGCACGTTGCGGCCGGTTTCCTTGGTCAGGGTTTCAAGCCGTGATGCGATGTTCACGGCAGGACCGATGACGGTAAAATCGAGGCGGGTTTTCGAGCCGATATTGCCATACATGACATCGCCGACATGGACGCCGATGCCGTAACCCAGAGGGTCATGGCCTTTCTGGCAATTGATGTCGTTGAGGGCAACGAGGCTTTTCTGCGCGCTGGCAATGGCTTTCAGCAGGTTTTCACAGGCCTGCGGATCGCTGAGCGGGAAAATCGCCAGCAGCCCATCGCCCATGAATTTCAGGATTTCACCACCGAATTCCTCGATCGGATCGCACATGGCGTCGAAATAACCGTTCAGCAGCTCGATCACATCATCGCGCGGCCAGAGGTCGGAAATATGGGTGAAGTTGCGCAGGTCGCAGATCAGGATCGCCGCGCCGACCGTTATGCCGCTGCCGCGCGTCGTTGCACCATTGAGGATTTTTTCGCCCGCATGCGGCCCGACATAGGTCTCCAGCAGGGTGCGCGTCATGCGGTTTTTCAGGCGAATTTCGCTGACCAGCGCGAGCGCCGGTAGCAGGTTTTTCAACGCAAGGACTTCCGCTTCCAAAAAGCCACCGGGCCGATCGCTGGAAAAAGTGGCGACATGGCGCTTGCCGAACGTATGTTCGATCGGCCAGGCGAAATAATCCGTCAGCCCGTCGGCGCGCAATTCCTCATAGATCGGATAAGCGGATGGCTCGATCTCGTCTCCGGTCAGCCGGTGGCGGATTTCGGTCGCGCCCTGATGGATGTCGTTGATGGGGCTGTTCAGATATTCGGGCGAGCTCTCCGCCCCATAGCCATAGGTGGTGATCTCGGCCGACGATATGCCGGCCTTCCACAGGATGCGCGCGCCAAGCCATTGCGGGTGACGAATGCGGAAGGCAAGTGCGCCCCGCGCTATGGAAATTCCACTCTCGCGCAACCTGCTGCACAGCTCGAAGAATATCTCATCGATAAAGCGCTCGTCCTTCGTGCCGGTGACGAGCCAGTCGAGAATTTCCGTTTTCTCCGTTGGCCACAATTCATCCAATGCTGAAGAAACCCGTTCTTCGGTGTTAAGGCTGAGTGTCATGGCAGGATTCCGGAAATTATTGGTGCTCTCGCGCAGGCGGGCCACATGCCGAACATGTCCCGTGCGGACATCATGTGGTGCCGGATAACGGAAATGTTAAGAGAGCGGAGCGGAAAATGTTCCGGAGAGACTTGTGGCGTTCAAACCGTTACGCGCCGCCCGGATGTTGCGTGAACATCGTCCCCGGCGGCGCTGAGATTTGGTTCGGATCGTTGTGAACGATCAGATAACGGTTTCGACTGGAATATGCAGGGCGGCGGCAACGCGCCTGATGCGCAGAGGATCGCTGTCTGAGCCGTCTTCCAGGGCGCGGATTTCATTGGCCGTCAGGCCGCAGGTGATGGCAAGCTGATCGACCGTATATCCGGCGAGATTGCGCGCCATCAGGACTTTTCGGGCGAAAGGAGCATCTGTTTCCTGATCGGAATCGAGTTGTGAGACTGAAATTGTCATTTTTTGCATCTCCCTCATGGTGGACACTTTAATGCGGATGGCAAAGAAAGGTTGCCGGAGCCGAATGCGACCGCGTTACCGGAGAAAAATCGTGTTGCAACGCAGCGAGAACATAGCCGCTTCATCCACCTACGCAATAGTTAAATTTTGTTAAGATTCGTGATCGCAGGATTCTTCCGGGATTTATCGCAGGAACAAGGGGTTGAGAAAAATACTATTTATCCGGGGTTTAGGCGGATGAAGACTGAGCGGCCTGTGCTACAGCATGCCCCAGGCACGGAAGCGGCCTCGGCCCGTAACCTCCCTCAACTCCAGCTGATTGGCGAGCCCGATCGCACCCTGCGGCGTGGTGCCGAGTTCCCTGACGATCATGGCCGCCGAAACCACCGGCCGAGAGACGACAAGCTCCACGAGTTCTGGCAGACGCGAAGAGGAGCGTCGGCCGGCCAGCTTGCGCATCATGCGTTCTCTGGCGTGGGTCAGCCTGTCATGTTCCTTCATGCTGGCCAGTGCCGCCTCGTAAAAGCTGTCGAGAAGGGCGATTAAGCGTTGCGTCTGGTTTCTGGCGTGCCGGCGCTCGCGCGGGACGGCACGAAGACCAGCGCTGAGCGCCGGCAGATGGTCTGGAGAGACAGCCCCGTCGCGCAGAAAAGCGGCGGCCATAAGCCTGCCGAGCCAGGGGCTGCGTTGCAGAACCTCGATCATATTCCAGGCATCCAGCAGGATTGCGGTGCGCAGGATCGCGGGCAACTCCTCCGTCTGGCCATGGACCTGCCGCCATTCCTTCAGCCTTTCCTCCTCGTCCCAGTCGGGATCGTTGATCATCGGATGGGCCTCTTCCCGATGTGTCACCGGCGCAAGTGTGGTGCCGGCGGTGATCGCGTCCAGCGTGGCGGCGCTTCGCGCCAGAAGTGCGTCCAGCTCGGAAAAGGCCCCGTCCAGCGGTGTCTCGCCGTCTGCATCAGCCTCTTCGTTGCCGGAATGATCCAGCTTTTCCGGGGTAAATGCCGTCTCGTCGGCGGCAATTCCCATTCTGCCGCGCAGGCGGGAAAGGCCTGGTGCGGTGAAGGCCCAGCCTGGCGCGTTGGAAAAAATCAGCCGTCTCGAGCGGACGATCCGGTGCGCCGCCGTCATTTCATGGGTTGGCGCCCGCACATCCATATGGGCGTCATGCAGGACCAGATCTTCCATATGGACGAGTTCGCCATCCACCCACATGGAGGAAATCGCGTCGGTAAAGTCCTGCCTTTCGATGAAGCCGTGTTTCATCGGCGACCGGCTTATCCTCTCGTCCAGCCGTGCCAGTGCTTCACCCGCGCGCGCGGCGGGGATGAGAAGCTTTTCGATATGAATGTCCGATATATCGTAAATCATTGATATTTTTTAGTTTGAGCACGGCCGGGTGACAAGGCGGATTAGAATGGTCCGGCGCGGAAGATGGCGAGTAGACGCTGCCATTGCCATTGCCATTGCCATGCTGCGATGCGGCGTAAACTTGCGCATTGCAATATGGCGGGTATATACCCCCTCCGAGAGCGACAAATTATCACACCTTCCGTTCGCCCTTCCACCTCCAGGCGAGATGAATTGGAGTTTACCGTGAATATTATGGCAAATGGTCCCGCTACGGCACCGGATCAGAAAACCCGTTTGAAATCCATTATCGGCGGATCGGCGGGCAACCTCGTCGAATGGTACGACTGGTATGTTTATTCGGCCTTCACCCTTTATTTCGCGCCGGTGTTTTTCCCTTCCGGAAACCAGACCGCCGAATTGCTGAGCGCGGCCGCCGTTTTTGCCGTCGGATTTCTGATGCGGCCCATCGGTGCGTGGTTCATGGGAACCTATGCCGACCGCAAGGGCCGCAAGGCCGGCCTGACCTTGTCCGTTACCTTGATGTGCCTAGGCTCGCTGTTGATCGCTATTACGCCCGGCCATGAGACGATCGGCATTGCAGCGCCTGCCATTCTGGTGTTTGCCCGCCTGCTGCAGGGCATCAGCGTCGGCGGTGAATATGGCGCCAGCGCGACCTATCTCAGCGAAATGGCCGGCAAGAACCGTCGCGGCTTTTTCTCCAGTTTCCAGTATGTGACGCTGATTTCCGGCCAGCTTCTGGCGCTGGCGGTGTTGCTGGTTCTGCAGCGGGTTCTGACACCCGAGCAGCTCGGCGCCTGGGGCTGGCGCATTCCCTTCTTCATCGGTGGCGTTCTTGCAATTGCGGTGTTTTACATCCGTCGCGGCCTTGCCGAGACGCAGTCCTTTGAAAATGCCAAGGCGGGCAATGCGGACAAGCCGAAATCGAGCGGATGGGCGCTGTTCAAGCACTATCCGCGGGAAGCGATGATGGTCATGGCGCTGACATCAGGCGGCACGCTCGCCTTTTACGCCTACACGACCTATCTGCAGAAATTCCTCGTCAATACTTCCGGCTTCAGCAAGGAAAGCGCGACCGAAATCACCACGGCAGCACTCTTCGTCTTCATGCTGTGCCAGCCGATTGCCGGTGCGCTGTCGGACAAGGTGGGTCGCAAGCCGCTGATGGTCGGCTTCGGCATTCTTGGAACGCTGTTCACCTATCTCATCTTCACGACGCTGGCGACGACAACCGACCCGATCATGGCTTTCGCTCTCGTTCTGGTCGGCCTGTTGATCGTCACCGGCTACACTTCCATCAATGCGGTGGTGAAGGCGGAAATGTTCCCCGCCCACATCCGGGCGCTCGGTGTGGCTCTGCCCTACGCGCTGGCGAACACGATTTTCGGGGGAACGGCAGAATTCGTAGCCTTGAAGTTCAAGCAGATCGGCCACGAAAACTGGTTCTTCTGGTACGTTACGATCATGATTGCGCTGTCGCTGGTGGTTTATGTGAAGATGCGCGATACGCGCGACCATAGCCATATTCACGAGGATTGAGCGGCCACAATTATACCAACGAAAGCCCCGCCCCCTGGCGGGGCTTTTTTGTTTTCAGCGCATTCAGGCGGCTTCGACGGGAAGCACGATTCGGGCCTCAAAACCGTCTTGTCTGCCGGGTGCGGGGGAGGATAGCACGAGTTCGCCGCCAATCTGTTCCATCAGGCTTCTGACGATGGCGAGGCCAAGCCCGGTGCCATCAGCCTTGGACGGGCCTCGGACAAAGCGCGTCGTCAGTTTGGGAAGGAGCGCCTTGTCGATCGCCGCGCCGGAATTGACGACGCGGATCGTACCGTCCTCTTCGGCCAGTATCTGCACAGGGCTTTCCGCCGGACTGTGAATCAGGGCGTTTTCGAGAAGGTTGCGGATGATGATGCCGAAGGCATCCGTGCCCAGCTTGCAGTTCAGGCCGCCTTCGCAGCGATTGGTGAAGCGGATGCGGGACGTGCCGATCGCCGTTCTGCTCATGTCGTCGATGATAAGCTCGAGAATGGGGATAAGGTCGGTCGCCGTGTCTGTTACCCCGATCCTTGCTTCCGCGCGCGACATCTGCAGCAGTTTTTCGGCGAGATGGCCGAGATGCAGCAGGGCTTTCTCGATATTTTCCACGCGTGGTGCAAGTTCAGGCGGAATATCGGCGTGCAGCCGCTGCGCCTGCGCCAGCGCGCCGGCAATCGGCGTGCGCAATTCATGGGCGCTGTTGGCGGTAAACTCCCTTTCCGCCTCGATTGTCGATCGCAGCCGCCTCAGCAGCAGATTGACCGAGCGGGCAATCGGGTGAAGTTCAGCCGGAAACGGCAGGGTTTCCAGCGGCGCGAGATTGCCGCCGTCTTTTTTCCCGATCTCGTCGCGCAAGGTCTGTATCGGTTGCAGGGTTTTGCGCACCACGAAGATAACGGCAAAGATGCTGGCGGGGATAAGAATGAGAACGGGCAGCAAAATTGCAGTGCCGGCTTCCTCGATTGCCTCCCGCCGGTTGGCGAAGGCATCTGCGACCTGAAGGAAATAATTCCCGTCCGGTGTCGCCACCGTGTAGATGCGCTGGGTCGCCGTTTCAGAAAAACCGGGGTCGAGAGAGACCTCAAAAGGTTCGGTCGAACTGTCATGCGAATGCAGGACGACCTGTCCTTCCCGGTCGCGAACCTGATAGGTCAGATATTCCGCCGCATGTGCAGACTGGTTGAGTTTTTGCGAGGCGGGGCCCGTATTGTTTTCCCTGAGATCGTCCACCAGCAGTGGCAGCAGTCTTTCGGCTGTTTCCTCAACGCCAGCGTCGAAAATTTCAGCGAACTCGTCCTGCATCACCATGACGCCCAACCCGCAGGCGATAAGCCAGGATATGGCGACAACGCTCGTCAGCGCCGTGACGAGCTTGCGGGTCATGCTGGTCGGTCTGGCCATTTCTGTCTACCTGATGGTGTAGCCGACACCGCGCACGGTCTCGACGCGGTCGTGGCCGATCTTCTTGCGCAGCCGGCTGATATAGACCTCGACCGTATTGCTTTCTATTTCCGCGCCGAATTCGTAGAGCGTGTCGTGCAGTTGAGATTTGGAAACGACCGCACCGGGATGCTCAACCAGCTTTTCCAGCACGGCCCATTCTCTGGCGCTGAGCGTTTGCGCTGTTCCGTCAACGACGATATTGCGCGCCACCTGGTTGATTTCGATGCCGGGCAGGCGAATGACGGGGGCGGAGCGCCCCTCGTAACGCCGCGAGACCGCCAGCATGCGTGCCGAAAGCTCGTTGAGATCGAAGGGCTTGACCAGATAGTCGTCCGCACCGGCATTCAGCCCGGCAATCCGGTCGGACACCTGGTCGTGCGCCGTCAGAATGATCACCGGCGTCGAGTCGTCACGGTTGCGCAGTGATTGCAAAAGGGTGATGCCATCGCCGTCCGGCAGCCGCATGTCGAGCAGGATGAGCCCGTAAGCCATGGTCAGCGTCGCCGCCGTGGCGTCGTCGAGCAACTTGAACCAGTCGACGGCGTGGCCTGCCGCGGCGACATGGTCTCGCAGCGCCTCGCCCAGCACATGATCGTCTTCAACAAGCAGAACCCGCAAGACAGCTCCTTTATCGCGTCGTCCTGCGTATCGCTTTCACGGGATAAGCGTCAAGCACTGTATGTTCAGCTATTCTGGCGCTGGGTGCAGCCGCCGAACACGTCCTGCGCGGAATCGTAGACGGAGGTGGAGACGTTCATCATTCCAAGGATACTGTGGAAATAATTGTCGTGCGAGCGCCCGCCCTTTGCTGCGCCTTTTGCAAGGCATGCGCGATCCAGCCCCATGGATTTGGCGAAATCTTCATCGAACCAGACGAGAAACGGCACATGGGTCTGCTGGTCGGGTGCCAGCAGATAGGGTGCGCCGTGCAGATAGACGCCATTTTCGCCAAGCGATTCACCATGGTCAGAGGCGTAGATCATCCCCGTCGCCAGCGTGTTCGAGCGTGCCTTCAGCTTGTCGATCACGGTCGACAGGAAATGATCGGTGTAGAGAAGCGTGTTGTCATAGGAATTCACGATTTGCGCGTCCGTGCAATTGCCAAGCTCGGCGGTTCGACAGTCAGGGGTGAATTTCCGGAATTCGTCGGTGTAACGCAGATAGTAGGTCGGCCCATGGCTGCCCATCTGGTGCAACACGATGACACTGTCCTTCTTGACGTTGTCGAGCCATGCGTCGAGCTTGTCAAAGAAGATGTCGTCGCGGCATTCTCCGCCGGTGCAGAAGCGGGTGTCGTTGGTGGAAGGAAGATCGAAAAAGGGAATGCGGTCGGCCACGTTCTTGCTGCCGGTGTTGTTGTCCAGCCAGGTTGCACTGACACCTGCATGGATAAGAACATCCATGACGTTCTCGTTGGCGAGCGCCTTGTTGTGGCTGTACTCAGAACGCGGGAATTTCGAGAACATGCAGGGAATGGAAATCGCCGTCGCAGTGCCGCAGCTGGTTGTATCAGGGAAATAGATCACGTCGCGCTTTGCCAGTTCCGGGTTGGTGTCGCGCCCATAGCCGTTCAGGGAAAAGTTCGCGGCGCGTGCAGTCTCACCAGCCACGATGACGGTGATGCGTGGTTTGTGGATGCCACCCAGCGCCGGCAGGATTTTCGCATCCTTGCCGATCGGGCTCACCTGTATGTCAGCTTCCTTTTCCGCCTGCGTCAGATAGTGAACGGTGGATATGATCGGCGACAAGGGATTGACGCTTTTGACGATATCCTTGTGCTGGCGCACGGCGGTGGTGAATGTTTTGGAATTCGCAAAGCTGATGATGCCGGCAACGGTGAGGCAGATCAGGATGCTGACGGTGTTCCACAGCAGCTTGTCGATGATCGGCCGATGCCGAACCCGGACGGCGGCGATGACGAGCGACGGCACCAGCCCATAGATGGTCAGATGCCAGAAAAGGCCGGGTGTCATCAGATTGCCCGCTTCCGCCCGCGTGGTCTCCACGGCGTTGCGGATCATGTCGCTGTCGATGATGATGCCGTAGCGGTCCATGAACCAGGAAGCCGCCGCGGCCGCGAATACCAGCAAGATCAGAAACGGCTTGATGAGATATTTGGCGGAAAAAATGGTGATGAGCGCGCCGAGAAGCGCCGCTATGGCGACATAAAGCCCGACGATGGCGACCGGATAGGCGGAAAGATAGGTGTGAACCTTCGACCAGAACGTCTGGTTTGTAAAAAACAGCAGATAGGCTGCCGTCAGCAGACAGAGCGGCACGCTGCCGATTTCCGGACGAAGAATTACAGTCCCAGTCGTTTTCGCGGTAAAAAGCGCCACTATCAGGTCCCACCAGATTCACTAGGGCGGGCGTCAGCAAAGAAAGTGCGAACGCCCGTATTTAAATTGCCTCAGAGGCCAGTGGATGGCGGTTGCATCATTTAGCTGACGTCAACCTGAATGATTGTCATGAATCTGTAACGTTGCGCCGCGCGCCATGCGGCGGTGGACGTGGTTTCAGGTCGATGAACAGCTCTCGAGCGGATATCAACTAATTCAGCCCGACGAGTCCTGTCGCCGTGGTGCGCGTTGAAAACACGCGCGTGGCCCGGACCGGTAGCAGGCTGCCCGCAGGCAGGTTCTGGAAGGTCACCGTTGCCCCGGACAGCAGGGTTAGGCATAGCTGCCCGCCATTGCCGACATAAATGGCGCGTGTGGCTGACGGCAGCGGGTTGTTATCATCAGGAACGATGTCGAAACCGTGGGACGCCGGTGATTCGAGGCCGGCGCTATGATGTGTGTAAGTCTCAGACATTGCGGTCTCCCGTAAATCAAAATCCGCCGTGATTATGCGGTGAGCCGGGGCGACGGGGACAAGCGGGGAAGACAAATGTCGGCGCAGGCTCCGGTCCCGCAACGGGTTCAGCCGGAAAGACTTATGGTCCTTACGCAATTTCATGGGGTTGGCCGTATCGCCATTCCTGTCGGCCAACAGGATGGCGGCGAATTTTTATCCCCGGGATCGCGCATTGTTGTAAAACTTGACTGATAAAGAATATATTTCTAGTTGCTCCACTTTCGGATGGTATTACGGTGACGGAAGAACCGTTGCGCGCAAGCTGACCCATCGGTGGTAACGCATATCAAGTGAAGCAGCAGGGGCATGAAGCGCAGAGATCGATTGATGTCTTCCGGTTGGGGGCGGCGGGAATTTCTGGGGCTGCTTGCCGCTTCGGCTCTTGCGGGCAAGGCGCGGGCGGCGGTGACGCCGCGTCTTGCAGCGATCGACTGGGCCATGCTGGAAACCTCCGTCGCGCTCGGTATCATGCCGGTTGCCGCAACTGAACTCATCCAGTTCAGGGCAGGTGCCGTCGAGCCGGAAATTCCTGAAACCGTCTCTGATCTTGGTCTGCGCGGCGCGCCGAATTTTGAGCTTCTGCAACTGACCCGGCCCGACCTCATCCTCATTTCACCTTTCTACACACGTTATACCGGCCGGCTGGAAGCGATAGCGCCGGTGTTTTCATTGCCATTTTACGTGAAGGGCGAGCCGCCGTTTGAAAAGTCGCTTGCCGCGGTCTCGGCACTTGGCGAAAAGCTGGGCAGGGCTGACGCAGCCCGCAAGGTTCTGGACGAGACACACCTTGCGCTGCAAGCCATGCGGGCGCGCCTGGCAGTTTTTGCGTCGCGGCCGATCTATGTGATCAACATCGGCGATGCCCGGCATTTCCGCGCCTTCGGTGAAGACAGCATGTTCGGCGATATTCTTGGCCGGTTGGGGCTGACCAACGCCTGGGTCGACCGTTCGCAGTTCACCTTCGCCGCCCCGGTTCCGCTCGAAAATCTAGCCGACGTGGCCGATGCCCGCATTGTCATTGTTTCGGATGTTCCGGTGGAGGCCCGCGAGAGCTTGCGCAACAGTGCCATCTGGCGTGCGCTTCCGGCCGTGCGGGAAAACCGGGTGGTCACCCTCGGTAATGTCAGCCCCTATGGCGGTATCACCGCAGCCATGCGTTTTGCGCGGCTTTTGACCGAGGCTCTGGCGATCCACGGAGAGGCATTGTGACGGCACGGCCTCTCCAGCTTTTCTTCGGCCTCGTCTTTCTTCTGGCCTGCGGGCTTTCCCTGCATGCCGGATTGCTGCGGTTACCTCTCGGCGCTTGGCCCGGCCTGCCGTTCGATGCTGCGTCCATGTCGATGGATCAGGTCATTTTCGCCTTCAGCCTGATGCCGCGTGTGGCGGTTGCCATTCTGGCGGGGGCGATGCTGGGATTGTCGGGTGCGCTTTTCCAGCAATTGCTGCGCAATCCGATTGCTGACCCCTCCACCCTTGGCATCTCTGCCGGCGCCCAGCTGGCAATCGTCATCGCGACCCTGTTCTTCCCCTCGGTGCTGGATGGCAACCGCACATGGGTGGCGCTCGCCGGCGGTACCGCTGCGGCCTCTGTGGTGTTTCTTCTCGGCTGGCGGCGGTCCTTCGAGCCAGTCACCATGGTGGTGTCCGGACTGCTGGTGGGCATCACCGCCGCTTCCGTTGCCGCCGCGCTGACGCTTGCACGAGGCGAATATCTGATGTCGCTTGTGGTCTGGAATGGCGGTTCGCTCAGCCAGCAGGACTGGTCGAATGCGTTTGTGCTTGCCGCCCAACTTCTCGCTGGTCTGGTTCTCACCGGGCTGCTGATAAGGCCAATGACGGTTCTGGATCTCGGCGATTCCGGTGCGCGATCGCTCGGCGTATCGCTGTTTTCGATCAGGCTGGCGGTGGCTGCCGTCGCCGTGATGCTGGCGGCATTCGTCGCCGCCGCCGTCGGTCTCGTCAGTTTTATCGGCCTTGCAGCACCTGCGCTTACCCGTGCGCTGGGTGTGCGACGTGCATCCTCCGTGCTGTTCGTTTCGCCGCTTCTGGGCGGTCTGCTGCTCTGGTTCTGCGACGGTCTCGTGCAGCTTCTGGCGAGTACGACAGCGGAAGTGTTTCCAACGGGTGCGGTCACGGCTCTCATCGGCGGGCCTTTGCTGCTTTGGCTGCTGCAGAAAATCCCGCCCACGAATATCCATCGCAGTGAAGGCGGCGATCTCGCGATCAGACGCAGGCTTGCCTCCCTGCTGCCGGTGCTTGTCATCATGGCTGGGCTGGTTTTTGCAGCCCTCGCCATCGGCAAGGGGCCGGAGGGCTGGACGGTGCTGAAATCTGGCGACCTGCAAAGCCTTCTGCCCTTTCGTTGGCCGCGGTTGATGGCGGCTTGTGCCGCCGGTGGTTTATTGGCGATGGCGGGCGCGCTTCTGCAGCGGCTGACCGGAAATCCTATGGCAAGCCCAGAGGTGATCGGCGTCAGCGGTGGCGCGGGTCTTGGTTTTGCCGCCGCCATCACGCTTTTTCCGGCCGCCGGGCTGTTCGAACTGTTTTGCGGCGCTGGCCTCGGCTCGGCAGCCGTCATGATGCTCGTTCTGTTCTTTTCGGTGCGTCGGCATCTGGCGCCTGAAAAAATACTGCTCGCCGGCATTGCCATCAGTTCGCTCTGCTCGGCGGTACTTTCGGCACTGCTTGCCATTGGTGATCAGCGGGCCTGGCAAATTCTCTCCTGGCTCAGCGGCTCGGGTTCGACGGCGACATCAGCTTCGGCGATCTTTCTTGCGGTGCTTTCCGTCGTGCTCCTGGCCGCTGCCCTGTCGGTGACGCGCTGGCTGGTGATCCTGCCGCTTGGCCGGGATGTGCCGCTCTCACTAGGTCTGCCGCTCGCTACGGCGCGTATTGCAGTCATCGCCGTGGCCGGCATTGCCACCGGTGCGGCCTCACTGCTGGTCGGTCCGCTGAGCTTCGTCGGGTTGATGGCACCGCACATTGCGCTTCGGGCCGGTTTCACCACACCGCGCGACCACCTGTTTGCATCGTTCCTGTTCGGTGCGGTGTTGATGGCGCTTTCCGATCTCGGGGCAAGAACCGTGACCTTTCCTTACGAGCTGCCGCTTGGGCTTTTTGCGGCTCTGGCCGGTGCGCCCTATCTGATCTGGCTTTCAGGCAGGCGATGATGATTTTTCTGAACGATTTACGGAGATGAGAACAATGGGTCAGGCCGCACCTGCCGTGGATTACGACGATATCCCGCTTTTCTCTCTGGAAGCGGTAACGATGGAGGTTCCGGGCAGGACATTGCTGCATCCGCTGACGGCAAGCTTTGCCACCGGCAAGACCATCGGTCTTATCGGCCATAACGGTTCGGGAAAATCGACGCTGCTCAAGATACTCGCGCGCATGCAGGATCCGACGGCGGGCAAGGTGTCGTTCGAGGGGCAGCCGTTAGGGAGCTGGGGCAACCGCGAATTCGCGCGAAAGCTTGCCTATCTGCCGCAATATACGCCGGCTGCCTCCGGCATGCTGGCCAAGGAACTGGTGGCGCTTGGCCGTTACCCCTGGCACGGCGCGCTCGGCCAATTCACCAAGGTGGATCAGGAAAGGGTGGACGAGGCTATCGAGCTGACCGACACCGTGGCCTTCAGGGACCGGCTGGTGGACACGCTTTCCGGCGGGGAGCGCCAGCGCGTGTGGCTGGCCATGCTGGTTGCCCAGAACGCCGAAAGCCTGCTTCTCGACGAACCTATATCGGCGCTCGACATGGCGCACCAGCTTGAGGTTCTCTCGCTGGTGCAAAGACTGTCGCGGGAAAAGGGTCTCGGCGTCATCGTGGTGCTGCACGATGTCAACATGGCGGCGCGGTTCTGCGATGAGATCGTCGCACTCCATTCCGGTAAACTGATCGCAAGGGGAACGCCGAAAGAAATCATGACGCCGGAAACGCTGGAGCGTATCTATGGCGTCCGTATGGATGTCATGACCCATGCTGCGACCGGCTTTCCCGTAGCACTGCCGTTTTGACATCGTTGCAGCAAAACAACGCCCTGACGTACTCGCCTTTAACAGGAATTCGACAGGCGTTTCCCGCCCTAACAATGTCTTAATGGCATCCTACCGCCAGTAGACATTGTTAACCGTTTTGCTTTCCTTGCACCCAATTCAGTTGTTTTGGATCGATTTCGGGGAACAAACGTTAACAGTGCGGAATTCAATATCCGGAGAGGGCAAGAAGGGCTGCTGCGGGTAGGAATAAAACAGGAGAAAATCAGATGAAAAAGGCTGTTGCCGTAACTTTTGCCGCATTGACGATGGGTCTCGGTGGAACCGTGTCCGCACTCGCTGCCGACCTTGCAAGATATGAGCCGGCTCCGCAGGAGCAGGACGAACGCAATGGCGTCAAGATCGGTTACCTCACCTGCGATATCGGCGGTGGCGTCGGTTACGTAATCGGCTCGGCCAAGGAACTGGATTGCACCTTCCAGTCCACCATGGGCGCGCGTCGCACCGACCATTACACCGGCGCTATCCGCAAGATGGGCGTTGACCTTGGCTTCACCACGCAGGGCCGTCTGGTCTGGGCTGTTTTCGCCCCGACAGCGGGTTACCATCGTGGTTCGCTCGGTGGCCTTTATCAGGGCGCCACGGCTGAAGTGACCGTTGGTCTCGGCGTTGGCACCAACATCCTCGTTGGCGGCACCTCGGGCTCCATCCAGCTTCAGACGGTCAGCGTAACGGGTCAGGTTGGCCTCAATCTCGCCGCCACCGGTACGTCCGTGACGCTCACGGCGATGAACTGATCATCGGCGTACTGCCCGGCGTATAAAGCCGGGCATTCTGTCGCATGTTAAAAAACGCCCTCTTCGTTGTCAGACGGGGAGGGCGTTGTATTATGTGGGGCATGATGATCTCGGCATTCAGAACGCTTCCGGCTTCAATGGCTTTTTTCCTCTGTATTGCTGCACCGGCATTGGCCGAAGGCAATGCGGTGCACGGGGAAAAAGTTTTCAGCCGCTGTTCCAACTGCCACAGCATCGATGCGCCTCGCCCCCGCATGGGACCGCATCTGATGGGCGTGGTAGGCAGGCCGATGGCTTCCGTGGCTGATTACGGCCATTATTCGCAGGCGCTGAAGGATGCCGGTGCCGCGGGTCGGGTTTGGACGGAGGAGGAGCTGCAAATTTTTATCTCGAGCCCTAAAAAGGCGATCCCCGGAACCTCGATGCGCTTTTTCGGGCTGTGGAGCGAAACGGATATTGCGGATCTGATCGCTTATCTGAAAACGCATCCGATGCCGCAATAACCCTTAAAGCGGTGCTTCCGAGACGATCTCTTCTGCCTCTTCCACCGTCATCGCCATCACCTTCGCGCCGATTTCGAAGCCGAAGCCGTTGCGGGCGAAGGCGGAAAATTCCTTCGACTTGCGTTTTTCATCAAGCTCGACACGGCGAAAGGGGCCGAAGGCGCGCTTGCGCGCAAAGATGACGGCCGCCACCAGATCGTTGGTTTCCTGCAGCGCGACTGCGGCCGTTTCCCGATCAATGCCCTTGATCTGAAGTTTTTGCGCAAGCCCGCGCTTCGACTTGCCGCTGCGCTGGCCACTTCGCACGGCAATTTCTGCATAAGCCGTATCGTCGAGCGCCTTGATGCCATAGGCGAAGGTCACGGCGAATTCGCCAAGGGCCTTTATCTGAGCGTGGCTGATATCCTCGAATTTTTCCCGCGCCTTGCGGGTGATCGCATCGCGCAGCTGCTTTTCCGTCATCATGCGCTGTTCCAGCCGGTAGAGAGCGGAATTGCGCGCCCATGACAGCATGCGGCTGGTGGGTTCGATGGCCTGCGTTTCGCCATCCAGTGCCATGTCGTCGGTCAGGAAGGAGCTGGAATCATCGTTCATCCCGCTTTTATAGCGCAGAGAAGTCGTCTTGCCAGTTCCCGTCCGTCATATGCCCTCCGGTTTTTCAGTGTCTCAAGGCGTCTGCGCGCCGGTTGCGGCGACGTAGACCGAATAGAGCGATTTCGTTGCGGTGATGAACAGGCGGTTCTTCTTCGGGCCGCCGAAGGTGAGGTTTGCGACCGTCTGCGGCACCTTGATCTTGCCAAGCAGCGTACCGTCAGGCGAGAAGCAGTGGACGCCATCGCCGGCACTGGTCCAGAGATTGCCCGCCGTATCCAGACGGAATCCATCAGGCAAGCCATTGTCGAGATTGCAGAATTCCCGGCCGTTTGTGAGCTTCACGCCGTCCACGACATCGAAGACGCGGATATGGCGCGGGCGGGATACATCATGGCTGTAGGAACTGTCTGCGACATAGAGCTTGGTTTCATCAGGCGAGAAAGCCAGACCGTTCGGCTGCACGAAGTCGTCGATGGCGATCGTGATCTCTCCGGTTGCCGGATCGAGCCGGTAGACGTTGCGCGTCTTCTGTTCGGGTTCCGCTTTGTAGCCCTCGTAATCGGAAAGAATGCCGTAAGTGGGATCGGTGAACCAGACGCTGCCATCGGATTTCACCACCACGTCATTAGGCGAGTTCAGCCGCTTGCCGCCGTAGCTGTCGGCAAGAACGGTGATCGAGCCGTCGACTTCGGTGCGGGTGACGCGACGGCCGCCATGTTCGCAGGAAACCAGCCGTCCCTGCCGGTCGCGCGTATTGCCATTGGTGAAGTTGGAGGGGTGGCGGAACACAGAGACCCCGCCATCTGGGACCCAGCGCAGCATGCGCTCATTGGGAATGTCGCTGAACAGCAGGCAGTTCAGATCGGCAAACCACACCGGGCCTTCGGCCCAGCGGCAGCCGGAATAAAGCTCTTCCAGTTCCGCATTGCCGACGATCAGAAGGCGGAAGCGTTCATCGTGAATTTCGTAAGGTGAGGCGTTGTCTGTGGTCATGAGCGTGGTCCGCTTGAGTGCTTGTCGTTCGGGGTTCAGCGTGTGGCCTTGGGGCCGCTTGCCAGAAGAATGACGGAAATGATGATAAGGCCGGTGAGGATGAGGCGGATACCCGCGCCGAAACCATAGGTATTCAGCATCGAGACCACCAGGAACATGAAGAGCGAGGCTCCCCAGATACCGGGTACGTTGGAATCGCCGCCCGCAACCGCCGTGCCGCCGATCACCACCACGGCGATGGACATCAGCAGATATTCCGATCCCATGTTCAGTGCCGCGCCGCCGGAGAAGCTGGCGAGCAGATAACCGGCAATCGCCGCCAGAACCGCGCAGAGCACATAGGTGACGAAGCGTGTTCCATCCACAGGAATGCCGGTCATGCGGGCTGCGAACGTGCTCTGGCCGATGGCGGAAATCCAGCGTCCGTAAAAGGTGCGGTCGAGCAGCAGCCAGGCGATGACCGAGAGGACAAGTGCGACGAGGGCAACATTCGGAATGCCGAGAGAACTCGACGTGGCAAAAGTGGCCAGTGTTTCCGGCGGCTTGATGCGCAGGCCGCGGTTGGACCAGATGGCGATGGACTGCACGATGAAGCTCATTGAAAGCGTCGCGATGATCGGTGGGATGCGCAGAAGCTTGATCAGCGTGTAATTGCCGATGCCGATGGCGATGCCGATCAGAATGGCGATCAGCAGTCCGGGCAGGATGAGACCGTCCGACACATCCATGAATTTGAGCGCCAACGTGCCTGATAGCGTCATCGTGGCGGGAACGCAGAGGTCGATATTACCAGGCCCGAGCGTGATGACGAACATCTGGCCGATGCCGACGATTACGGAAAAGGCCGCGAAGGTAAGGGCTGCGTGCGACAGGCCGAAGGAGCTTGCGCCGCCGGTGAACATGACGGTGACGATCCAGACCGCAGCCGTTGCGGCGAACGACCATATCCATGGTTTTTTCGAGATGGACGAAAGCCCGTTCATTGGTTTTTCTCCCGCTTTTCGAGACGGTTGAGCAGGATACGGAGCGCCAGCACGATGATGAGGATCGCCCCTTGCGCGCCGATCTGCCAGTCCGGCGAAATGCGCATGAAGGACAGGAAGGAACCGGCAAGGGTGAGCGTCAGCGCGCCGATGACGGCACCGATGGGTGAAACCCGGCCGCCGACGAATTCGCCGCCGCCCAGAATAACGCCGGCAATCGACAGCAGCGTGTAGCGAAGCGCGATATTGGCATCTGCCGATGTCGTCAGCCCGACGAGTGCTATGCCCGACAGCACCGCGAAAAAACCTGCCAGCGCGAAGGTGGCGGCACGTATGCCGATAACCGACCAGCCTGAGCGCTCGACGGAGCGGAAGTTACCGCCGACGCCGCGCATCAGCACACCGAAGGAGGAGCGCATGACGATGTAATGGGCGACGACCGCAATCACGATGCTGGCGACGATGGCAATTGGCACGAGCGGCGGTTTTGCCGTCATCAGCGCTCGGATGAAGACGGGGGCCTGGCCCCCGGGCGAGGGGAGGATGAGGACGGCAAGGCCGCCCCAGACAAAGCTCATGCCAAGCGTGACGACGATGGAGGGCAGGGCGCGGATGTGGATGATGGCGCCCAGCATCGCATAAACCGCAATCGCACCGGCGAAGATCGCGATACCGAGCAGTGGCGTGGTTTGCAGGAAGGTGGCGGTGACGCAGGCGCAGAAACTGACGAAGGTACCCATCGACAGATCGAGATCGTTGACGGACATGATCAGCATCTGCGCAATGGTGGCAAGTGCAATCGGCACCGCCAGATTGAACAGCAGGTTGAGTCCGTTATAGCTCATGGCGCGCGGCTGCATGTAAAAGACGGCGGCGAGCAGGAAGGCGAGCGAGGCGGCGGGAATGATGAGACGAAGGGCACTGGCGGAGAGTTTCATGCGTGGTCCTCTCCGGAAAAGGAAGCGGCCAGCACATTCTGTTCGGTGATGTCCTCTCCCACCAGTTCCGCCTGAATGGCGCCGTCGCGGAACACATAGACCCGGTCACAAAGGCGGATTTCATCCATCTCGGTGGAGTACCAGATGAAGGTGCGGCCGTGGGATGCTTCGGTTCTCAAGATATCGTAGACCTCCTGTTTGGTGCCGATATCGACGCCGCGCATGGGGTCATCCATCAATACGGTGCTGGCCGTGGTGGCGAGTGCGCGGGCGAAAAGAACCTTCTGCTGGTTGCCGCCGGAGAGCGAAAGGATTTTGTTGCCCATATCGGGCGTGCGGATTTCGATGCGCTTTTTCCATTGCCCGCCAAGCTCGGTTTCCTTGCCCCTGTCCACCATGCCTGCGGATGAAATATCCCGCAGCGAGGCGATGGAAAGGTTTTTGAGAATGCTCCACAGCGGGAAGGTGCCGTTCAGACTGCGATCACCAGCCACGAAGGCGATGTCGGTCTTGCGCGCGGGCAGCCAGCTGCTGTTGCGGGCAAGGTAGAGATCGAGCAGCGCTTCCGTCTGGCCGTGGCCGCCGAGACCGGCAAGGCCGATGATTTCACCGCGGAAAGCCTCGAAGGCGAGGCCTTCGCCCCGGCGCGCCGGCATCGAAAGCACCTTCTCTCCCGCCTTGCGGTTTTCGCCCTTTTGCCTGTCCTGTTCCTTGACGACGCTGCCCATGGCTTCCACCAGCGTGCGCGTCGTGAATTCGCCCGCTGCCCGATCAGCGACCACTCGGCCGTCCTTCATCACCATGATGCGGGTGGCTGTCGACAGAATCTCGCCGAGAATATGTGAGATCAGCAGAACGGAGCCGCCGGTGCGCACGAAACTGCGAACATAATCCATCAATTGTTCCGCAAGACCGGCATCAAGCGAGGAGGTCGGTTCATCGAGGATCACCAGTCTTGGCGCATCCGGGATTCGACAGAAATTGATGGCGATTTCCACCATCTGCCGCTCGGCGATGGAGAGTTCTGCGATCGTCAATTCGCAATCGATACCGTGGCCGGGAAAAATTTCGTCCAGCGTATGCCGGATCATGGTGAGCGCACGTCCGCGCCAGTTCCGCCCGTTCATCGCGCCATGCATGATGCGGACGTTTTCGCTGATCGTCAGGTTCGGGCAGAGCGACAATTCCTGAAACACGCAGCGAACGCCGCTGGCGCGTGCTGCCGCGATTCCTTGACGGCCTTGTTCGCCGCGATAGGAAATGGACCCCTCATGCGGCGTCAGCCCGCCATTGATGACGTTGACGATCGTGGATTTTCCCGCACCGTTATGGCCGACGAGCCCCAGGCATTCGCCCGAACGGATGACGAGATCGGCCCCATCAAGCGCCCTTACCGCGCCGAACACGACCTTCACGCCGCGCGCGGCAACGACTTCTTCCGCCTCGATGATGTCATTCATGAGCATTCACGCCAGTGATCTGAAACTTGGATAATATTGGTGGCAGTTGCGGCGCCCGTTCAGGGAGCGCCGCAATCGCTTGTGTCCGGAAATTGTCCGGCCTATTTGGCGGAGGCGATGGCCTTCTGGGCGTCTTCCTGTGAATATTCCACATTCGCGACGCCGCCCTTCTGGGTGTTCTTGAGGTTTTCCTCAAGATTGCCCTGATCGATGCGTAGGAAAGGTACGGTCAAATCCTTTTTGACATCCTTGCCGTCGAGGATTTGCTGCGCCACCCAGAAAGCGAGCGTGGAAACGCCGGGGGCGATGGAGACCGACATGGTCTCGTAGCCGCTGGCATCCTTCTGCTGCTTCCACCATTGCAACTCGTCCTCGCGGTTGCCCATGACGATTGTCGGTGTCGGGCGCTTGGCGGCGGCAAAAGCCTGTGCCGCGCCGTAACCGTCACCGCCCTGCGTCACGACTGCCGCAACTTCGGGAAGGCTCGGCAGAATGCCGGCGACAGCGCGCTGTGCGACGTCCTGCGCCCAGTCGCCATTGACCGAACCGACAATCTTGAACTGCGGGTTCTTGGCGACACCCGCAGCGATACCGGCGTGAATTTCGTCATCGACCGAAACGCCTGCAAGGCCACGGATTTCGAGCAGGTTTCCACCCTTTGGCATGGCCTTGGCGAGATAGTCGATCTGGCTTGCGCCCATGGCCTTGAAGTCTACGGCGATGCGCCAGGCGCAGGGCTCGGTGACGATGCCATCGAACGAGACGACGGTAATGCCGGCGTCGCAGGCTTCCTTCACGGCACCGTTAAGAGCGGTGGGCGAGGCGGCGTTGATGACGATGGCGTCATAACCCTGAAGAATGAGGTTCTGAATCTGCGCCGCCTGTTCGGTCGCCTGATTTTCGGCTGTCGTGAAGGCGTCAGCGGCAGCGACCTGCTTGTCTGCAACCGCCTGCTTGGTGATCTTGTCCCAGCTCGTCAGCATTGCCTGACGCCAGGAATTGCCCGCGTAATTGTTCGAAAGCGCGATTTTTTTAGCCGAGGTATCGGCGTGAGCGGTGATCGGCAAAGCTGCGCATGCGACAGCGGCCGATGCCAGAAGCATCTTTCTGAAAGCCATTGATTTTCCTCCCTGGTGGCTTGCCCTTTTTGAGCTCGGAACCCGCTTTCCCGCAAATCTCCTCGGCGGCAGGCGGAATTCCTTTGCACTGGAGCTCCTTTCCCCAGTAAAAGCGAGAATGACCAAGAAGGTTTGGCTTGTACAGGCGGATAACGGCAATCTTCCTGCGGGTTTCCGCAGAAAGGATGCGGGAACCCGCAGGACGAAACGCCACCGCCGGGCGCAGAATAGCCGATACGGGGCAGGTCGCGCCGCCACAAGTTGACAAGGCAGGCGCTTGGGAGGGTGTCCGCACATGCTGGATACGCCGAAAAGCGCTCTTTTCCATCACTATATGGGCATTTCGCGGCTGCTCGCCGGGCAGCTCGAATTCAACGCCATCATTCAGGCGGTCGCCACCGAAATCACCCATATCATTCCGCATGTCCATCTGGACGTCTGCATCAAGCAGCTGGATGACAAATTTCACATCGCCTATGAAAGCGGTCTGGCAAGCGCCTGGAGCCGCCAGCCGCCCGCCCTTCTGTCCGGCAGTCCCATCCGTTCCGTGCTCTCGGGCGAGGTGGAATACCTTTTGAGCGGCGATGCCTGCGCCGATCCGCGGTTCCATTTCGAAGGCGCATTTTCCAGCCCGATCATCGAGCTTGATCTGCATAGCCGCCTGCACGTGCCGATGAAGGTGCATGGTGACATTATCGGCGCGCTCAGTTGCTCCTCGCACCAGTCGGATGCCTATACGATGGAAGATGTCGCCAATGCCCGCGCGGTTGCGGATTTGCTGGCGCCCTATTTCTACGCCATCCGCGCCGCCGAACAAGCCAAACGGTCTGCGATCGAGGAAGCGCGCGCCAATGCCCGCGAGGAGGGGTTGCGGCTGGGTGCCCTGCAATTGACCGAGGCGCTGGAGGCCGAGCGGCAGCGGATCGGCATGGATTTGCACGACCAGACGCTGGCGGACCTGACGCGGCTTGCACGACGCATCGAGCGGATGAGCCACGCATCGGACGTGTCGGGCGAGATGCTGGAACCGGTGGTGCGCAGCCTGCAGCATTGCATGCAGGATCTGCGCGAGATCATTGAGGAAGCTAAACCCTCCATCCTGCAATTGTTCGGCGTCGTGCAGGCCATCGAGACCTATGTGGATCGCTCCGTGCGCGATAGCGGCTCTTCTATCGACTGGTCGGTTACGGACGAGACCGACGGGCTTGTGGAGACACTCGACAAGACGGTTGCCATCTCGCTGTTCCGCATCGTGCAGGAGGCGGTCAACAACGCCATTCGTCACGCGCAGCCGGAAACGATTGCGGTGACACTGTCGTTGACGGATGGCGGGTTGCGGGTGACCGTGAGCGATGACGGTAGCGGCCGTGGCGAGGGGGCTGTCTCTGGTGGCCTCGGCATCGGCAACATGAAGACGCGGGCACGGCTGATTTCAGCCAGATTCGATATCGGTGGCAATGGCAAAGGCGCTGGAACCCGCATTACCGTGACGTTGCCGGAAGGCGCTTTCGACCGGCGGGAGGAAATATGACTTGGACGTGCTGATCGTTGAGGACGATGCGCTGCACCGCGCCTATCTGAACGAGGCGGTGAGAGCCGCCCTGCCGGAATGCGACAAGGTGCTGGAGGCGGCAAACGGCAGAACAGGCGAAAAGCTGGCGCGGGAAAACCGCGCCGCCCATATCGTCATGGATTTGCAGATGAACGAACGCAACGGCATCGAGGCGGCGCGCACCATCTGGAAGGAGCGGCCGGACACCCGCATACTGTTCTGGTCCAACTATTCCGACGAGGCCTATGTGCGCGGCGTTTCCCGCATCGTGCCCGAAGGTGCTGCCTATGGCTACGTGCTGAAATCAGCATCTGACGACCGGTTGCGGCTGGCGTTGCGCAGCATCTTCATCGAGGCGCAATGCGTGATCGACAGGGAAGTGCGCGGCCTACAGGAAAAAAGCCTTGGCAAGGCGCATGGCTTCACCGATTCCGAATATGAAATCCTTGTTGATGTTGCGCTGGGACTGACGGACAAGGCGATTGCGCGCCGTCGCAACCTTTCACTGCGCAGCGTGCAGAACCGGCTGCAAAGCCTCTACGAAAAGCTGAACGTCCATCAGGCGGCCGGAGATGACGAGGCGGAAGGCCGTTATAATCTTCGAACCCGCGCCGTCACCGTCGCTTTCCTGCGCAAGCTGTTGAATTACAGCGCGCTCGAAAGGGCCGAGCGGGAACTGGGCGAATGGGCGACTAGCCGCTGATCATCACGGCAGGAAGGCAAGCAGGCGTCTTTCATCGGCCCTGAGGCCCGAGACCGGCTTTGCGCCCACCTTCAGAATACGGCCAAGCTTCTTCTGCGCCTTCTCCTCAGTCGCTATATCGAGAACGGCGGGATGTACGTAGCTCTTACGGCAAATGGCGGGTGTGTTGGACAGTTCCACCGCCGCTGCCTGACACATGCCCTTGATGCTGGGTTTTTCACCCGCCGCCACATGTTCCATCGCATGACAGAAGGCCGCAAGCGTTCCGCCCCAGGTACGGAAAGTCTTGGCGGAAATGCCTTGTCCGCCGACGCGGGAAAGATAAGCGTTGAGATCGCTTGAATCGACGGAATGAACCCGGTTTTCACTGTCCTGCCAGACAAACAGCTCCTTGCCGGGCAGATCGGCGATTTCCTCGAGGATTTTTTGAAGGCGCGGGTGGCGCAATTGCCGCTTCACCTTCTGCCCGCCCTTGGCTGCAAAGCGCAGTTCGATTGTCTCGCCGAAGGACACGTGGCGCTTGAGCAATGTGGTTGCGCCATAGGTGCCGTTGGTTTCGAGATAAGAACGGTTGCCGACGCGCAGATAGGCGGCATCTAGAAGCAGCGTCAGGGCCGCCAGTGTCATGTCCTGACCGTGATCCTGTTTTGCAATGTCAGCCATGGCGCGTCGCCGGATGGCGGGCAGCGCCTTGCCGAAGCTTTTCAGCTGAAAGAACTTCGTCTCTCCGCGCAATGCATGCCAATCGGGATGGTAACGATATTGCTTTCGCCCGCGCGCATCAAAGCCCGTTGCCTGCAAATGCCCTGATGGGTCGATGCATATCCAGACATCCCTGTAGGCAGGCGGGACGCCGAGCGATTTGATACGCTGCAACTCCACGTTATCGGACAGCAGTTCCCCGCCCGGTAACCGGTAACAGAAACCGCGCCCGCGCCTTTCTCGGGCTATGCCCGGCTCCTGATCGTTGACATAGGCTAGTCCGATTTTGGCAAGAAGGCGGGTGGGCGGTTGTGGCATCGTTTTTTCCGGCAGGTTTCATGCTGCAGCAAACGAAAAACAGGCCACCTTCGTTCCGGTGGCCTGTCATGTGGATCATCTGTTTTTATCAACCGGCTTTGGCGATCCGCAGGATCTGCGACTCGCCGCCGCCGCGCTCCTCGGTTACGGCATAGACCGCGCCATCCGGCCCGATCTTCACGTCGCGGATGCGCGCTTTCAGCGGCAGCCGGCTTTCGGTCGCGACCTTGTCGCCATCGAGATGCAGGATGACGAGGCCCTGGCTCACCAGTCCGCCGACGATGAAGGCTCCCTTCCATTCGGGAATCTGGTCGCTGTTATAATAGGCCATGCCGGAGGGGCCGATGACCGGGTCCCAATAATAGGCAGGCTGTTCCATGCCCTCTTTGGCGGTCACGCCTTGGCCAACCGCCCCGCCGCTATATTCGATACCGTAGGTTATGACCGGCCAGCCGTAGTTAAGGCCCGCTTTCGGCAAGTTCAGCTCATCGCCGCCCCTCGGTCCGTGTTCCACGGTCCAGAGCCTGCCTTCTCCGTCCAGTGCTGCCGCCTGCAAGTTGCGGTGGCCATAGCTCCATATTTCGGGAAGAGCGTTCTGCTGACCCGCGAAGGGATTGCCTTCGAAAGCCTTTCCTTGCGTATCGATACGGAAGACCTTGCCGAGGCCGCTGGACAAATCCTGCGCCTGCACGCGCGGCGTCGCATCGGAACGTTCGCCGACGGTGACGTAAAGCTCGCTATTCGGCCCGAAGACAAGCCGGGAACCGAAATGCTTGTCGCCGTCATAGGTCGGCATCTGGCGGAAAATCACCGAGACATTTTCAAGTTTGGCTGCACCGCCTTCCTCGGTCAGTTTGGCGGAGGCGACCGAGGTGCCATTTCCACCGTCGCGCGGTTCGGAGAAGGAGAAGAAGATCGTGCGCGATGTTTCGAAATCCGGCGCGAGCGCTATGTCAAGAAGTCCGCCCTGTCCGGCGGATGCGACTTCCGGCACGCCCGCGATGGCAGGGCTGGCTTTCCCGTCTGCGACAATGTGAATTGCGCCTTCCTTGGCCGCCACGATCATGCGGCCGTCGGGCAAGAATTCCATCGACCAGATGTGCGGTAGGCCCTCGGCAATGACGGTTTTTTCGACGTCGGGCTGGGTGGCGGCCTGCGGCGCACGGGTCTGACCCTCGAAAGCCGGTTTCTGATCCGGCGCATTGGGCCGTTTCGTCTCGACTGCCGGGGCGGTCTGTGCGTGGGCGGCGCCGGCAAGTGGTACGGCAAGCAGCGCGAATAGCATCGTCGAACTCAGAAATCGGTTGTTGCGGAACATGGGTCTCCCTTCCTTTGTCTGCATCGGGCAGAGAACCATTTGGGGAGGAATTCGTTTCTTGCGATAGTTTCAAGAAAACTTGATGAGGCCGTGTACGGGCAGCATCCTCTTTTTTCATCCATGTGAACTTACAGGGAACCGCAAGCCCGCGCCTACGTTTTCACCCTGGTTACACGGAGGGCGCCGCCATGCAGATCATCGACAACAAGAACATAAACGGGAACAGAGCCAAGCCAATTCTCAATGTTGCGGAGTTTTGCCGCCGTTACCGGCTGGACAAGGCTGAGGAGACACGGTTGAGAAGGCTGTTCGGAGAATTCGCATCCCGGCACGAACTTTTGATGAACGCACAGCGCAAGCCGAACTTCCGCTGATCATTCCTCCGGATCGAGAGATTTTCCGAAAATCATGAAAACATCATATCGGGTGTTCTTGCCCGTTATCTGGTGAGACGGCTTGCGGATGCCGGGCATCGGTTCGGCGCGCAGAGGCCATTTTAGAATCACCCGCTTCGTCGCATGTTCAAGCGCCGCCTCCATCAGTTCCACCTGATCGGGATCGGAACCAACCAGTTCCCGCAGCACCCGCATCTCCTTTTTGACCAGCGCCGTGTTGTGACGCGGCGGATGCATTGGGTCGACGATCACCACCTCCGGCGAAAGTTCTTTCAGCAGAAGCCGGGAATCGCCCTGCAGCAGCGTCATGCGGGAGGCAGCCTCGGCATAGGCTCCACCCGCCTCCAATGCGCGGCGAATGCCGTCAGCAAGGTGCGCGTGCATACCGGGTGAACGCTCTATCAGTGTGACGTCCGCGCCGAGAGATGCGAGCAGAAAGGCATCGCGCCCGAGCCCTGCCGTTGCATCGACGATTTTTGGCGTGCGGCCTTTGGTGAAGCCAGCGGCTTTCGGCAGAGCCTGTCCGCGCCCCTCGCCGGAGCGGAAACGGTGACCGACCGCACCACCGACAAAATCCACCACGAAGCTTTCGTCTTGTTCTTTCATCGCAGGCCTCAGAAGGGGCAGGGCACGGTATAGGTGACGTCGCGGCCATCCGGGTGACGAAAGCCCACCGCCTCGGCATGCAGCATAAGACGCGGCGCGGCGGCAAGCGCCTCACCTTCTGCATAAAATTCATCGCCAAGGATAGGGTGGCCGAGAGCCTTCATATGCACCCGCAATTGGTGGGTGCGGCCGGTGAGAGGGGCAAGTGCGAGCCTCGTCGCGGGAAGCGGCAATCTTTCCAGCACGCGCCAAAGGCTTTGCGCCGGCTTGCCATGTTCATGGTCCACCCGGTGGCGGGGCTTGTCCTCGGGGTCGATTGCGAGTGGCAGGTCCACCTTGCCCTCTTCACCCTCGACTTCGCCCCAGACGACGGCGACATAGGATTTGCGGGTCTGGCGGTTCTCGAACTGGGCGGCAACTGCCGCGTGCGCCATGCGGTTCATCGACATCAACACGATGCCTGATGTGTCCTTGTCCAGCCGGTTGATCATCAGCGCTTTCGGAAACTTTTTCTGCACGCGCGTCAAAAGACTGTCGGAGAGCGCTGGATAGCGCCCCGGCACCGACAGAAGTCCGCTCGGCTTGTCCAGCACCAGCAGATCGTCATCTCGGTGCACGATGGTGAGCCACGGTTCGAGCGGCGGATTGTAGACGGGGTTGGAAAGCTCAGATGACATTGCGCTTCCTTAGCACAAATCGGGCATGGGGCCAGATGCCTGCCTCGCAATATGATCAGTCTGGAATATGAAGATTGACGCGGCCACTGGTGAGGTCGCTGATGAGCCGTGTCAGACGCCCCGCTTCCTCCGCGGGAACCGAAAGCTGCATATCCGCGCCTGTGCCGGTGAAATCCTCCTTCTCCACACGCAGGTTCTGCGTGGCGGCGAGGCGCGATTTTACCAAGGCCAGATCTGAAAACGGGCAGCTCAAGGTCGCGCTGACATAGGCGATGACCGGTGACGTCTCGCCAAGCCGAAGGCAGGCCGCCGCCGTGCCGCCATAGGCGCGAATGAGGCCGCCGCTGCCGAGCAGAATGCCGCCGAACCAGCGGATGACGAGGACCGCAACATTGTCCAGCGCCTGACCGTCGATAGCCTGAAGGATTGGCTTTCCCGCCGTGCCGGAAGGCTCGCCGTCGTCACTGAAACGATAGGTCTGGCCGGTTCGCCATGCCCAGCAATTGTGGTTTGCATCGAAGTCAGAATGCGCCGCAAGGAAGCTTTTCGCATCCTCCTCGCCAGTGACAGGTGCTGCAAAGGCAACGAAGCGGCTTTTCTTGATATCCTGCGAAAAGGTGACGGGTCGGTCGAGCGTGAACATGCGCGTTTCAATATCGCATATATTCGCGCGCGGAAATCGGTATAAGGCCACAATGGCTAAGATGCGATGGAGCGGGTTTTGAAGAAGGCAAGGCAGGTCGCGATTGTCGGCGGCGGGCCGGCGGGCCTGATGGCGGCCGAAATGCTGTCTGCGGCGGGCCATGCCGTGACGGTATTCGAAGCGATGCCGACCGTCGCGCGCAAATTGCTGATGGCCGGCAAATCCGGTCTCAACATCACCCATGCCGAAGACTACGGCAATTTCCTCCACCGTTTTGGCGACGCGGAGCAAAAGCTGCGCGCAGCCCTCGATGATTTCACGCCCGGCATGCTGCGTCACTGGGCGCAAGGTCTGGGGCAGGAGACCTTCGTCGGCACGTCAGGCCGGGTGTTTCCGACCGTCATGAAGGCCTCGCCGCTGTTGCGGGCATGGCTTGCCCGGCTGGAGGCGCACGGCGTTATCATCAAGACACGGCATCGCTGGATGGGTTTTTCCGCAGACGGGCTGGTTTTTGCGACACCGGAGGGTGACGTTTCCATCAAGGTCGACGCCGTTCTTCTGGCGCTCGGCGGCGCAAGCTGGCCGCGTCTGGGTTCGGATGCCGCATGGGTGCCGGCACTCGCGGCTGAAGGCGTGGAGCTTAACCCTTTCCGCCCCGCCAATTGCGGCTTTGATGTCGATTGGAGCGATGTCTTCCGGCAGCGTTTTGCCGGTGAGGCGTTGAAATCCGTCACCACCATTTCCCCGGCCGGAGCGTTTCAGGGCGAGTTCGTGGTGACGCGGCACGGCATTGAGGGCAGCGTCATCTATGCCCATTCCGCCGCACTTCGCGACCAGCTGGAACACACGGGAAAGGCGACACTCGCTGTCGATCTGGCGCCGGGACGCAGCGTGGAGCGCCTTGGCCGGGATCTGGCAAAGCTTGGCCGCAAGGAGAGTTTTGCAAACCGGTTGCGGAAGGCCGTGGGCCTCTCCGCCGTCAAGGTCGGACTTCTGCGGGAAATCTTTCACGATATCTCGGCGATGCCGGATGATCTGGTCGCCGCAAGAATCAAACATGCGGAGATACCGCTCGCACGGACGAGACCGATTGCCGAGGCGATTTCATCGGCTGGGGGCGTTGACTGGCAAGGTGTCGATGAGAACTACATGCTGAAAAAACTCCCCGGCATTTTTGCTGCCGGGGAAATGCTGGACTGGGAGGCGCCGACCGGCGGTTATCTGCTGACCGCCTGTTTTGCCACCGGCAAGGCCGCCGCCAGGGGTATGACCAAATGGCTAGACGGCTTGGCCTAACCGGCCTCGGCCAATTTTTTTTCCGCACTTGGCGTGGTCCTGACGAGGCAGCGCATGATGGCATCTGTGGTGACGGAGCCGAGTGACTTGCCGTTTTCGCCGATGATGACGGCACTGCCGACATCCTCCCTGACGAGCGCACGCAAGCCTTCCTCGACGGTCATGTCCGCATCGAGCTGAAGACGCGACTGGCCGGTAAACTCCGGCTGGACGATGGCGCCGAGACGAATGACCCGGCCGCGATTGACCTCTTCCACGAAGGCTTCGATATAGCTGTCCGCCGGGCTCATGACAATTTCGGCTGCTGTACCCTGCTGGATGATCTCGCCGTCGCGCAGAATGGCGATCTTGTCTCCCAACCGAAGGGCCTCATCCAGATCGTGGGTGATGAAGACGACGGTCTTCTTCAGCTCTTTCTGCAACTCGAGCAGTACCGTCTGCATGTCGACGCGGATGAGTGGATCAAGCGCCGAATAGGCCTCGTCCATCAGCAGGATTTCGGCGTTGTTGGTCAGCGCGCGGGCGAGACCCACGCGCTGCTGCATGCCGCCTGAAAGCTGGTTCGGATAATGGCTCGAAAAGCCTTCCAGCCCCACCCGCTTGATCCAGATGTCTGCTTTTTCTTCCCGCTCGCCCTTGTCGACGCCCTGCACCTCAAGGCCATAGACGACGTTTTGCAGCACGTTGCGGTGCGGCAGCAGGCCGAATTTCTGGAATACCATCGCCGTCTTGTGGCGGCGGAATTCCAGAAGTTCCGCTTCGTTGAGGCGACAGACATCCGTTCCGCCATAAAGGATTTCTCCCGCTGTCGGGTCGATCAGGCGGTTGACGTGGCGGATCAGCGTCGATTTTCCCGAGCCGGAAAGGCCCATGATCACGGTGATCTGCCCGCCCGGCATGGTGATGTTGATGTCGCTGAGGCCGAGCACGTGGCCGTGCTTGGCGTTCAGTTCCGCCTTGGACATGCCACCCTTCACGGCGTCGATGTAATTCTCCGCCTTGGGGCCGAAAATCTTGTAAAGGCTGCGAATTTCGATCGATTGACTAGCCATGCGCCACTTCCCGGTGTTTTTGCAGGCGAAGGCCGTAGGCCTGGCTGATGCGGTCGAAGATGATGGCGATGCCGACGATTGCCAGGCCGTTGAACACACCGAGCGTGAAATACTGGTTGGCGATAGCCTTCAGAACCGGCTGGCCAAGGCCCTGAACACCGATCATGGAGGCGATGACGACCATGGCGAGCGCCATCATGATTGTCTGGTTGATGCCCGCCATGATGGTGGGGAGTGCAAGCGGCAGCTGCACCTTGAAAAGCTTCTGGCGCTTCGAGGAACCGTAAGCGTCTGCCGCTTCCAGCACGTCCCGGTCAACCATGCGGATGCCGAGATTGGTAAGCCGGATCATCGGCGGAATGGCGTAGATCACCACGGCGATGACGCCGGGGACCCGGCCGATGCCGAGCAGCATGACGACGGGAATGAGATAGACGAAACTCGGCATCGTCTGCATGACGTCGAGAATGGGGTTTACGATACTCTGCAGGCGGTTGGACCGCGCCATGGCGATGCCAATCGGCAAACCGATCACGATGGAGAGCACGGCGCAGACGAAGATCATCGAGATCGTCTTCATCGTGTCTTCCCACATGCCGAACCAGCCGATGGCAAAGAGAATACCGCAACATAGTGCAACAACGGTGGCGCTGCGGCTGGCAAACCAGGCGAGTACGCCGACAATAAGAATAACGACCGGCCAGGGGGTGCCGATCAAAAGCCTTTCCGCCCAGATGAGGAAGCTCTGGAGCGGTGTGAACAGCCCCTCTATCGTGCCGCCATAGGCTCTGGTGAAACCCCGAAACCCCTCGTCGATCACTTTCTTCAGCGCACGCAGGGCATCGTCATTCATGGTCGGAAATTTGAAAAGCCAATCCATATCCTGTTCTCCACGACGAACCGGGGCCGGCGGGCAATATCCGCCGCGCTCCGGAACTTAAAAACGGCCGGGCGCCGCCATTGGCGGGCCAAGCTGTCGACCACATATGTCGTGCCGCCCTTTTAGAGGGCAGCCTTGACCTTTTGCGCGACGTCGGGAGAAACCCAGCCCGTCCACAGAGCCTCGTTTTCCTTCAGGAAGTGCTTTGCGCCATCTTCGCCGGTTGCCTGATTGTCGGTCATCCAGGCGATCAGCTTGTTAACGGTGTCGTTGGTCCAGGCACGTTTGTTCAGATAGTCCATGGCCGGGCCGGCGCGGTCGGCAAAGGTCTTGCTGACCAGCGTCTGCACGTCGTCAACCTGCCATGCATTGGGCTTCGGGTCCGCGCAATCGGCAACCGAGGTGCAGCGCTTCCATTCGGCAGAGTCATATTCCGTGCCGAAGCCGAGCTTCACCATCTCATATTTGCCGAGCAGCGAGGTCGGAGCCCAGTAATAGCCTACCCACGGCTGTTTCGCTTCGTAAGCCTTGGCGACCGAGCCGTCGAGACCTGCGGCAGAACCGGTGTCCACCAGGGTGAAGCCGGCCTTTTCACCACCAAAAGCCTTGAAGAGCTGGGCGGTGACGACGGTGCCGCCCCAGCCCTGCGGGCCGTTGAAGACGGCGCCTTTTGCCTTGTCTTCAGGCGAGGGGAAAAGCTCGGGATGTTTGAAGAGATCAGGAATGGTCTTGAGATCGGGGTTTGCATCGGCGACATATTTCGGGATCCACCATCCCTGCACAGCGCCGTCCGACAGGATCTTGGCGGCCGCCACGACCTTGCCGCCCTCAAGTCCCTGTTTGACGATTTCCGGCTGCAGGCTGACCCAGGCCTCCGGCGCGATATCAGGCTGGCCCTTTTCGGCCATGGAGGTCAATGTCGGTACGGTATCGCCTGTGACGATCTCAGCGCTGCAACCGTAACCCTTTTCCAGAATGATCTTGTCGAGATTGGCGGCGACTTCAGCGGATTGCCAGTTCATGCTGGCGATCGTGACGTTTCCACAGTCCGCAGCAAAGGCTGCACCGCCTGTAAGGGCGAAGCCGGCGGAAAGAATTGTGGCACCCAAAAGTATTTTCATTTTTGTTCCCTCTGGTCGCGGTGTGCGAAGACCCGGGCGCCGACGGCACCGCGACCGCCAGCACCCGCATTGAGCGTTAATAATTACTTTGTTGCCGTTCCGTTTGCGGCAGTTTTTGGCGTATTGAGGATGGCAATCGTCAATCAATCATCACGCTTGTGGGGTGCTTCTGCGAAATTTGCGGCGCGCGCATACCCCAGTCTTGCCGACCGCGCTTCTGAAAAGCCGGGAACAACAAGCAGAAGTTTCTGTTTTCTTGGACATTTATTCCGTTCTGTACTACGGAAAATTTCGTCTCTTTTTTGTGGTGATATTGAATGACCAATCTTCGTGCTGCCCCGGTATGGCCGATCGGTGGCGGTGAAACGGGTGAGCTTGTGCGCGGCTTCGACTGGTCGAAGACATCGCTCGGTCCGATTAGCGACTGGCCGCAGAATTTGAGGCAGAAGGCCAATTCCGTCGTCAACTCTCCCATTCCGCAGGTGCTGATGTGGGGTGCGGATCATGTGATGATCTACAATGACGGCTATGCGGAAATTGCCGGCAATTATCACCCGCAGGCGCTGGGCGGAACGGTGCCAGGTATCTGGCCCGAGATCTGGGACTGGAACAGCCGCATTCTGGAGGCTGGCTTTCGTGGCGAGGTCATGGCTTATCGCGACCAGCCGATGACGCTGATGCGGCACGGTCAGCCGGAAGAGGTGATCTTCGATCTGTTCTATACGCCGATCTACAATGATGGCGGCGCGGTGGACGGCGTCCTTTGCACGGTGCTTGAAAACACCGAAAAGGTGAAGGCCGTGGAGGCGCTGGAGCAGAGCCGCAAGGAGCTGAGCCGGCTTACCAATGCCCTGCCGATCCTGGTGGGATATGTCGATCGCGACTATGTCTATAAATTCGCCAATGACGGTTATCTGGAGTGGTTCGGGCGCAGCGCCGAGGAGGTGATCGGCCGCAGCGTTCCTGAAATTGTTGGAGACGCGTTCTTCAGTTCGCGCAGGGCCTATCTCGATCGTGCGCTCGGCGGCGAAAAGATCGTTTCGGATACGGTGATCAGCAGACCGGATGGCAGCAAGCGAGCCGCCGAAATCCGTTATGTTCCCCGCTATATCGCCGATGGCTCGGTTGACGGCATTTATGTGCTGATCATCGATATCGAGGACCGGAAACGTTCCGAGCACGAAATTGTGCTTAGCAATAACCGTTTCCGCGCCGCTGTTGATGCGGTCCACGGCGTGCTTTGGACCAACACCGCCGACGGCATGATGCTGGGTGAGCAGCCTGCGTGGGGTGCACTTACCGGGCAGAGCTTCGACGAGTATCAGGGGTTCGGCTGGGTCGAAGCGGTTCATCCCGAGGACAGGGACCATTCGCTGGAAAGCTGGACAAAAGCCGTTTCCGCGCGGGCGACCTATGTTTGGGAGCATCGCGTTCGCCGCCATGACGGCGTCTACCGCACATTTGCGATCCGTGGCGTTCCGATTTTCGACAAATCCGGTGACATTGCGGAATGGGTCGGTGTCCACACGGATATCACCGAACAGCGACTGGCCGAGAACACGCTTAAAGAACATGCCAGCAATCTGGAACGCGAAATTCGCCACCGCATAAGAGCGGAAGAGCAGCTTCGCCAACTGAATGAAGGGCTGGAAGCTCGGGTCGAGACGGAAATCGCCGAGCGCCGACAAACCGAAAGGGCGTTGCAGCAGGCGCAGAAAATGGAATCCATCGGCCAGTTGACCGGTGGCGTCGCGCATGATTTCAACAATCTTCTTCAGGTGATCGCGGGCAATCTGCAATTGCTGGCAAAGGACGTGATCGGCAACGAGCGTGCCGAACGGCGGCTGGAGAATGCGCTGGCCGGCGTTCATCGCGGTGCCAAGCTTGCAAGCCAGCTTCTGGCCTTTGGCCGCCGTCAGGCGCTGGAACCGCGCGTTATCAACATCTCCCGCTTCGTTACCGGCATGGACGATCTCCTTCGCCGTTCGCTTGGTGAGGCGATCGAGGTTGAGGTCATCACCTCCGGTGGCCTGTGGAACACCTATGCCGACCCCAACCAGGTGGAAAACGCTCTCCTTAATCTGGCGATCAATGCGCGTGATGCCATGGAAGGGCACGGCAAGCTGACGATCGAGGTCGGCAATGCGGTTCTCGATCGTGATTACGCCCGCAAGCATTCGGAAGTTTCGCCGGGGCAATATGTCATGCTGGCTGTTACCGATACCGGATCGGGCATGTCGCCGGACATTCTGGAAAAGGTATTCGAGCCGTTCTTTTCGACGAAACCGGAAGGCAAGGGCACCGGTCTCGGCCTTTCGATGGTCTACGGTTTTGCAAAACAGTCCAGCGGCCATGTCAACATCTATAGCGAGGTGGGGCAGGGCACGACGGTGAAGATGTATCTGCCACGTTCCGCCGCCGACGAGGACAGGGAAGTGGTGATGCCGACCGGCCCCGTCGAGGGTGGTACGGAAACGATCCTTGTGGTGGAGGATGACGAGGAGGTGCGCAGCACCGTCGTCGAGACACTGAGCGATCTCGGTTACCGCGTGCTCACTGCCCGCGATGCGCAGGCCGGTTTGACTGTGGTCGAAAGCGGCATTCCGATTGACGTCATCTTCACCGATGTGGTGATGCCGGGACCTTTGAAAAGCCGGGAAATGGCGCGCCGTGCGCAGGAACGGTTGCCTAATCTCGCCGTTCTCTTCACATCCGGTTATACCGAAAACTCCATCGTGCATGGCGGCAAGCTGGATGCCGGGGTGGAACTGCTCTCCAAACCTTACACGCGCGAAGCGCTGGCGCGGCGCATCCGCCATGTCATCGCCAATCGCAAGCAGGTTTCTCTCGCCAAGTCGAGGCCGGGATCATCACCGCGTCATTCCAAAACGCCCGAACCGGCGCAGGCTGTCGAAGACGAGACCAGATCGGTCTGCGTGCTTCTGGTCGAGGATGACGAGTTGATCCGGATGAATTCGACCGAGATGCTGACCGATAACGGCTTTGCCGTCGTCGAGGCCGGGAATGCGGTGCAGGCGCTGAAGGCGATCGAGACGGAAGAGATCGATGTTCTCGTTACCGACATCGGCCTGCCGGACATGAAGGGCGGCGAGCTGGCGGTTGAGGCCTTGCGCCGGAAACCGGGACTTGCCATCGTGTTTGCCACGGGAGACAGCCAACTGCCGAACGGGGCGCCGGAAACCGCTGTGCTTTTGACCAAGCCCTATGACGAACAGCAGATCGTCTCGGCTGTCGAACTGGCCCATACGGCAAAGACGATGGCGGGCGAATAGACCGCCCGCTATCCTGTCTCAATAACCGCGCGTCATATCGACTGTTTCCGGCAGCGTGCCTGTTTCACGCCATGTCCTGACATTGCCTGCCACGATTTTCGCTGAACTTTCCCGGCTTGTCGGCGCGGAAATATGCGGCAGGACGGTCACTTTCGGGTGCTGCCAGAATGCGGAAACGACAGGCAGCGGCTCCTGTTCGAAGACATCGAGAACCGCATGCGAAAGCTGGCCGGCATCAAGCGCCGCGATCAGATCGTCGGCGACGACGACGGCTCCGCGGGCGAAATTGATGAGTGCGGCTCCCTTTTTCATGGCGCCAAGACGGTCGGCATTCAGAAGGCCGCGCGTCGCATCGGTCAGTGGCACCAGACAGACGAGAATGTCGCTTTTTTCCAGCAAGTCCTGTAGGCCGTCATCGCCCGTCAGCGTTGCCACTCCCTCGATTGCCTTTGCCGAGCGGCTCCAGCCGGAAACGTTGAAGCCTGCATGAAGCAGGCGTTGCGCCGCAGCCGCGCCGAGCGCGCCAAGGCCGAGGAGGCCGACGGTGATCTCACCCGGATGCCGATAATCGAGTTCCTGCCAGAGGGCTTTCTGCTGGTTTTCGCGATAGGCCGGCATGTCGCGTTGCAGATAATAGGTCCATGCCAGCACGGCTTCCGCCATCACGCGTGAAAGCTCCGGGTCCTTCAGCCGCACGATCGGTGGCGCCTTGTCTCCCAGTTCCAGCACGAGCCGTTCGACACCTGCCCACAGGCTGTGAATCCACGCAAGACCCGGCAAGGCGGCAATGTCGGCTGGATCGGGATTGGCGACGATGGCGAAGTCCACCGCGCGTTTCTGCTCCCCGCTCAATTCGGAAAAGGAGAGGATTTCCTCTTCCGGCATGGCGTCGCGAAGCGCTTGCTTCCAGATGGCCTCCGCTTGCGCATTCATCCGCGAAACAAGGGCAATGGGTGATGGCATAAAACTGGTCCTGCTTGCTGGCGATTGGTTGGTCGCCATCAATGCGTAATTTTGCGGGCAACGCCATAGGCAGGGTGGCAAAATTTGAGCTGCAAAAAACAACGGCCCGGTTTGCACCGGGCCGCTACACCATTCAGGCGTTTTCCTTCACCGGCGGTTTGGCGTCGCCGTAATAGGCCGCGAATGTCTCGTGATAGTGCTCAGAACCACCGGGGCCTGCATAACGCTGCAATTCCGTCATATCGGTCTTGTTGAGCACGATACCCAACGTCTTGTTGGCAATCTGCGGTTCGTTGGCCATCAGGTTCTGCACCATCTGGATCGGCGTCTTGCCCCATTCCGTCACGAAGACGAAACCATCGACCTGCGGTGCAAAGGCTTTCGCGTCGATGACGGGAACGACGGGTGCAAGGTCGACAATGATGTAGTCGCAGGCCTCACGCGCCGATTCGATGAATTTACGCATGCCGGAGGAGGCAAGAAGCTCGCTTGAATGGGCAAACTGGTTGCTGGTAGAAACCGGCAGGATGCCCATTTTCGTGCGGGTATCGACCTTCACCGCCTGTGTCCACGGTATCTCGTCAAGCACGACCTCCACCAGACCGGCGGATTGCCGCGTTGTCAGCATGCGGCTGAGGCCGGGGTTGCGGATATCGGCATCCACCACAAGCGTGCGCTTGCCGGTGGAGGCGATCAGACCGGCGAGATTGAGCGCCACGACCGATTTACCCTCGTTCGGCAGGCACGAGATGACGCCGATTACCCGGCACTGGCGTTCCTGGATAACGACATCAGCCGTCAGCTTCACGTTGCGAAGCGTCTCGGCAAAGCTTGAGCGCGGGCTGTCGACGGCAAGGCGCAGCATTTTCTGGAACGAGACCTGACCGTTTTCGTCGAGGGTCGTGCTCTCGCTGCCAGGGGTAGCGGCAGCGGTGCCCGACTTTGCTGTTTCTGCACCCCTTTCCCCGATAAAGGGCAGGTAGCCCAGAAAACGCATGCGCAGATTGTCGCGCACATCGTTGCCGGTGTGGAAAAAGCGATCCCGGAACTCAAGAAGCGCTGCGATGCCGCCGCCCAGCATAAGGCCGAGAATGACGGAAAGCGCCATGGTCATGGTCTTTTTCGGGCTGGACGGAGCTGTCGGCAGACCCGCTTCAGAGATGATGCGGGCCTTGGCGATCGGCAGCGACTGCTTCTGGGATGCTTCTTCGAAGCGGCCGAGGTAGGACTGGTAGAGTGTGCGCAGCGCGGTTGCCCGCTGCTCCAGCTCACGCAATTGCACCATGGTGATATTGGCCTGCGAATTGCGGCCCGCCACGCGGTCGATATTGTCGCGAAGCGATTGCACACGGGAATTGGAGACGTCGTATTCGTTCTTCAGGCTGCCCGTGACCTGCTGCAGTTCCTGGAATATCTGCCTTGCAATCTCTTTCTTCTCGCTCTCCAGCGCTACCGCCTGAGGGTGGTCGCCGCCGAATTGCTGGACGACGCCCTGCAATCGGTCAGAGATTGTAATGTAGCGCTTGCGAAGGTCCTGAATGACCGAGTTATCGGCATCCCGTGCGGAAACGACTGCATTGTCAACAGCTGCATCCGGTCCCCGGTCGATGATGGACTTGTATTGGCCATAACGTGCAGCAGCCGTCGCGACATCCGCTTGCGCGGCAATCAGCTGGCCATTGAGATCGGCCAACTGGCCTTCCGACATCAGCTCGCCGCGCGAAGAAACGATATTATTGTCCGTCTTGAATTTTTCGACGGCAAGCTGGGCGGCCTGCGCACGCTGGTTCAGGTCGCTCATGCGCTCCTGCAGCCACACGGAAGCACGCTCGCTGGCGTCGAAATTGGCGTTCAGCTGTTCGGTCAGATAGGCCTGCGCATAGGTCTTGGCGATGAGCGCGGCAAGCTGCCGATCCGTCGAACGGGTGGAAATGGCGATGACCGAACTGCGGCCGACACGCTCCACGATCAGCGATTGTTGCAGCACGGCGGCTGCCTTTTCGCGGCGTCCGGCGCGGATTGCCGCTTCGGAGGCCGGCGGATCTCCGGGCAGGATGAGATCGACGATACCGCGCACGGAGGATTTCACGAGATCGACCGGCGACAGCGACGGATTGACGATGGTGTCGTTCTCGTCGAGCTTGGCCTTGTCGACCACGGTCAGCGCCATTTCCTTGGATTTCAGAATTTCCACGGCACTGGCGATACGGTTGTCGACGATCTGGGCGGCAGGCACCGGCGATTCCTCTTCCGCGTAACGGGAAAGGCTTTCATCCAGAAGCACCTGAGTCATCGCGGTGTAAACGGGGGTCGCAAGCACCAGATAAAGGCCGGCCAGAACCACAGCGGCGATGACCGAGGCGGCAATGACATTGGCGCGGCGCACCACGGCTGCCCAGAGGCGATCGAGGTCAATAAATGTGTCGGCATCCTTGCCGGGATCCGGAAAACCGATGCTGGATTTAAAGGTCTTGTGGTGCATGGACCTACCTTGTGAATTAAAAATGGTACGCGGGAAGCCGAGCAACGCTCGCCTTCCCGCCCCCCGTTATTGATGTGCCGACCGCCTCCCCGGCAGCACGATTAAAGTCAGGCCGCCTGAACGCGGCCTTCATGGTTTGCGACGAGTTCCTTGACGGAAGCGAGAACCTGCGCCTCCATGTCAGCACGCATCAGCGAGAAAGCGACATTGGCGGCGATGAAGCCCTGCTTGCTGCCGCAGTCGAATGTGCGACCGCTATACTTCTGCGCATGGAAGGCCTGCTTTTCAGCGAGCCGCTTCATGCCGTCAGTCAGCTGGATTTCGTTGCCCGCGCCACGCTCCTGTTTGGCGAGAATGTCGAAGATTTCCGGCTGCAGAATATAACGGCCGTTCAGGTAATAATTCGAAGGCGCCTTGGATGGTTCCGGCTTCTCGACCATTTCGGTGACCGCAAAGCCGTGATTGACCTTCTGGCCGACACCGACGACGCCATAGGATGACACTTCTTCCGGCAGGCATTCTTCAACACCGAGAATATTGCCGCCCACTTCGTCGTAGAGTTCCATCAACCCGGCAATGCAGCCGCGTGCGCCATAGGAAACCATATCAGGCAACAGCAGCGCGAAAGGCTCCTTGCCCACCAGTTCGCGCGCGCACCAAACCGCGTGGCCGAGGCCGAGCGGCACCTGCTGGCGCGTGTAGCTGACTGTGCCTGCGACTGGCAGCATCTTTTCAAGCTGCAGCACCTGCACCGTCTTGCCGGAGCGGGTGAGCGTGTTGATAAGCTCGGGCGCGCTGTCGAAATAGTCTTCGATGGCGGTCTTGTTGCGGCTGGTTACGAAAATAATGTGCTCGATGCCGGCCTGCATGGCCTCATCGACGGCATATTGCACGACCGGCCGGTCGACGATCGTGAGCATTTCCTTCGGCATCGCCTTGGTGGCGGGCAAAAACCGCGTGCCGTTGCCGGCTACGGGAATGACGGCTTTTCTGACAGTTTTGTTCAGGTCCATCGCGTTCTCCTTCATCAAGGTTTGATCTGTCCCCAGTCCGCTTGCAGATTTTTCGTACACAGATTTGTCCGCTCACAAATTTTAGGAAATCTGCCTTTTCACCCCAGTATTTGCTGCGGGCGCAAACATCGCGTTCCGCAACCTCTTCAGCCGCACGGCAATGGGCATTCTCAAATGGCCCAGTACGGCGGGATCCCTGATCGTTGTCTTCAGCGCGCCGATAATCGAGCGCCGCTTGATGTCTTCCACCAATGTCAGGAAGTTGCGGGCCAGTTGCAGGCTACGGCTTCTCGCCTGCTGCGCATCCATGGCGGCGGGCAACAGCGCGTAGTGGCTCAGAAACTCCTGGTCCGCCCGCATCATTCCTTCGACGTGGTGGATTTCAAGGACGCGCGAGATCGAACCTTCGCGAATATTATAGATGTAGCCCGGGTTCGGCTCGATGACGCAAAGGCCGCCGGCGGCAAGCGCCGAGGCAAGCAGGATGTAATCCTCGCCGATGCGGATATCCTCGCGAAAACGCAATCCCTCACTATTTAGGAAATCGCGCCGGAACATCGGCTTCATGTAGCCGAAGTTGAAGGTGGAGCGGAAAAGGATGTTGGAGGAAATGAAGTCCTCGAGAGTGAGGACGGGTCTTTCCTCCAGAAACTCTTCCGCGAACATCGTTTCCATCGGCCTGCCGTCCGTATAGGCGACATCGAGATTGTCGACAGCGATCACCGCATTGGCCGCGTCTGCCCGGCACATCATGCAGGCGGAACGGTCCGGGCGGATGACGTCGTCCGAATCGAGAACGGCGATAAAGCGTCCGGTTGCTGCGTCGATACCGGCATTGCGCGCGCCTCCCGGTCCGAGGTTCTGTTCAAGCGCAAGCAACCGGACACGCGGATCGTTGGCCGCAATGACCTCGACGAGTGGGATCGTCTCGTCGGCGGAGCGGTCGTCCACGACGATCACCTCAAGTGTCACGCCCTGCTGGTCGAGCGCACTTTGAATGGCGGCTTCGATCGTCTCGGCGGCATTATAGGCGGCAATGACGAAGCTGATATCGGGCTGAGGGTTAAGGTTCTCCATCAGGTTGCCTCCACCGCGCCGTATTGGCGGATTTCGCGCACTCCGAAGGCGCCGCTTACCGAGCCGAGATGCAAGACGCCGCGCAGGGCATAGCGGTTGCGGCGCACGGCGTTGAAACCGTTCAGCGCGGCAAAGACGGCGCAATAGAGAACTTTCGATCCTGCCTTCAGCACCTGCATCACGCGTCTTGCGCCGGGTTTCTTTTCCGCAAGCACACGGCCATGGGTCTGGCCGGAGCGGAAGCGACGTTTGGCAAGCCACATGAAACGGGCGCGGTTTTCCGGCACCGGCTCGGAGAGCACGGCCTTTCGCGCAAAGACGATGCGACCGCCCGAAGCATGGAGATGCGAGAAGAAATGCGTGTCCTCACCGCCGCTCTGGCCGAGCGCCAGCGCAAAACGCCGGTCCTTCACCGATGGGGCGTCCATCTTGAGAAGCGTGTTGCAGGTGTAGCCGGTGATGATCTCGCCATTGACCCAGACCGGTACGGTCGAGTGAAAATCGCCACGTTTCATCCAGCCCGGGGCATTTTCGCGGTAAACCGCCGTCACGGGGCCAAGAACGACGTCCGCGCCGGTCTCGTCTGCCTTTTCCAGAAGTGCTGCCAGCCAGTGCGGCGGGGCCGTCTCATCATCGTCGATAAAGGCCAGATAGTCCGCCCGGCATTCAGAGAGGCATGCGTTGCGGGCAATCGAAATATTCGATTTCGGGCAATGGACATAGGCGATCTCAAAAGGCGAAGTTTCGCGCAGCCGATCCACACTTGCCTTGGCACTCGGTTCCTCATCATTGTCTGCAACGATCAGGCGAACTGTCACGCCTTCAGGCACTTCCAGCTCGAAGAGTGACAGAAGTGTGGCGACCAGCGCCGGACGTCTGTAGGTACAGATGCCGATATCGACGGTCTTCGAATTGTGTGGTTCGGTGACGATGAGGTCGGTCATGAGACAGCCTTTTTTCCCCGGAATTTCAGGAGTTCCAGCCAGAAGCCGGTGGACCACGCGAGATGCATCACCATTGCGGAAAAGGCGGCGAGCGGGCCGTATGGGTTTTTCTGACCTATTGCCATCCACAAGCCATAACCCACACATGCGGCGATCCAGAGGCCGAGCGGAATAAGTGCTGCCCAATGCACAAGCGACAGCAGGGCAAGCACGAAGACCGGCAGGACAGCCAGCGGAATCATCTGGCGGATCTTCGGGATCGAACGATGTTTCAGCAGGTTCTTTGCCCGGCCACGGCCATAGGCGAGATATTGCCTGAACAGCGGCATGACGCTGGCGCGCGGATAATAGGTCATACGGGTCTTGTCGGTCATCCAGATGCGGAAACCGGATTTGCGCAGCCGGAAATCCAGTTCTGCATCCTCGTTGTGGCTGAAGCTTTCATCGTAGCCGCCGACCGCGTCGAAGGCGGCAATCCGCATCAGCGCGTGGTGGCCATGGTCGATCCAGTGTCCCTTGGCGCCTTCGCGGTGCTTGGAGCCGCCATTGCCGAGTTTGGAATTTTGCGCAATCGCCGTCGCCTTCTGGAACAGGCCGTGCCCGACCGTATCCATGGCGACCACGACGGAATCCGCGCCGGTGCGATCCGCGTCCTCGATCAGCCGCTGGCAATAATCATCCGGATAATCGCCATGGGCGTCGATGCGAATGAGGTAGTCGAAATCCTCGCCGAAAGTGGAAACGGCCAGGTTTATGCCGGCGCTCTGGATGCGCTTGGGATTGGGAAGGAGTGTAACGCGGTCATCCGTTGCGGCGAAGGCGGAAACGATGTCGCGCGTGCCGTCCGTGCTGCCGCCATCGGCAACAACGATGCGGAAAATACGTCCATCCATCGCGCCGGTGAATTTTCGCAGCAACGCCTCGATCGTCTTTGCCTCGTTGAGGCAGGGAATGACGATCAGAGTTCTGATGCCGGAATGACCAAGACCTTCCATGATTTGCCCCCTACGCACTACACGGGTGAAAACGCAGCTTCACGGGCATGGCCGGAAGCGGATTTTGTAAGAGAGGACAATTGCTGGACCAGCTGACGACAATCGTCGCGGTCGGTCAGCCATTGTTTCTTATCGAGTGCCGAGAGGGCGCCGAAGGAGTCCGTATACGCTTGTGGAGTCATAGTGTTGAAAAGAGCGGCCAGATCATCTGCGCCGGCATTTTGCAGAACAAAACCGATATTGCGCTTTTCGATGAAACGAGCCGTTTCCGTGCCGGCAAGTGCAATCGGCAGGGTGCCGTAAAGGCATCCCTCATAGAGCCGATTGGGCAGCAGCCAGCTTGAATTCTGGCCTTCCTCGAAGAAGTCGATCGCCCAGGTGAACTGCACTTCATTATAGATGGTGGCCAGATCTTCAGGGTTTTTGTAGGCGCCGTGGAAATGCACATGCGGCGCGGCAGCCACGAAACCATCGAAATCCGCAAATTCCGAATAGGCCGGCCGGCCGCGCAGGATGATTTCGACCTTGCCATCCATGCGCTTTGCAAAATCGGCGAGGATTTCGAGCGATTTGCGGCAGCGAAGCGCGCCGAACCAGCCGATTTTCCACGGCTCGCCGGGGGCAGGTGGGCACGGTTGTGGGGTGGCTGCTACAGCGGCATCAAGCGCCAGCACCTTGTTTTCCTGCAACAGCACGGGAAGGTTCAGGCCGGAAACGGGTTTGAAATAATGCTCGACGAAAGCCGGAGAACTCGTCACCAGCAGCTTGGCATCCCGGGCGAAATAGCGCTGGGCCGCATTGAGAAGCTGCCCCGGCTTGCCCTCGTTAAGAAGCAGGCGGTGAATGTCGAGACATTCGTAAACCAGTGCTGGCTGGCGGTCGTAAAGCGACATGGCCCGTTTTGCGAGAGCCAGCATTTCCAGGTTTCTGGCAAGAATGACGTCGGGCGTGGGGATGCCGCGTAATGTTTTGCCGAGCGAGAGGCTGGCTTTGGCGACGGCTGCCATGCGCTGAAGAAACTGCCCATCGGCGGTTTCTCCGAGAATGACCGGCACCACGCCCTCGATCTCTGCAAGCCGGTTCTGTCCGCGCCGGAAGCCCGCCAGCGTGACCCGCGAGCCGCCCGCAAGCAAGGTCAGCACCCGCCGGCGAATGGCGGGGTCCGACAGATCATGCGCGAGATAAAGAACATGGATCATGCATGGGTTCCGGTTGGTTTCATGCGTCAAGGACGCCGAGGCTCAGGTTTAAAAAGGCAATCAGTTAAGGGCGCAGGCGATGGATTCGGGAAACTGGCATTTGTCGCCGAGCGCCGTGAAGGCGAAGCGGTCAACAATCATCTGGGTCGCGCCGGAATAGGAAAAGGCACCCATCCAGTCCTTCAACGTGTCGGTTCCCCACAGGCTGAAGAAAATCTTCTGGGCATTCTGCGGAATCTTAGTCTCATCCGTGACTTCGTGGACGAGCTTGCCGTTGACGTAGTAACGCAGGCGCTGAGGCTCCCACACGAAGGCGTAATCGTTGAAGCCGGCATCAGCTCCTCCTTCCACCGGCACCAGTTTCTCATTGCCGCCCTTGGCGGAAATATACTGGTTCAGCTGCACCTTGCCCGTATTCTTGCCCAAAACCTCGAAGTCGATTTCATCATGGGGCTTTTTGTCGGTCGGGCCGATATAGGTGAAGAAGGCGGAGTTCAACCCGGAGCCGGTAGCGGCTTTCATCCTTGCTTCATAGGTGCCGTAGCGAAAACGCCCCTTGGTCTGGATCTCTCCGCAGGCGAAGTTGCGGTCGCCGGACTTTGCTTCCTCAAAACCAAGCGTCAGCTGGCCGTTTTCCACCGTCGCCAGTTTCTTCGACCAGGTGCAGTTTTGATGCGCACCGTTGTTCCAGCCGTCGGAGACGTACCAGAACGTCCGGTCCATCTGATCGAAATTCTCGATGAAGGATGCACCGTTGCCTTCTTGTGCCTGGCTCGGTGTCGTGAAGGGTGTCGCCAGCAGGGCGGCGGCGAGAAGAATGCGTGTCTGAGCGCGGGTGACAAATGTTGTCATTGGTTCACCTCTGTCGTTGCGAATAAAGTGTTCCGGCTTCCGGTCAGCACGGCATAGACGGCCGGCAGGTATTTGCGGGTCTGTGCATTGCTCACCACCAGAATGACAAAGGCGGACAGCGTGGCGATGACATAGAAGGCGGGGTAGAAATCGGGTCCGCCCTTGTTCCAGACCATCCACATGATGACGAGCAACGGATAGTGTGCGCAGAATATCCAGAAGCTGAGGCTTCCGGTTTCGGAAAGCCGCTTGCCAAGCCTGCTCCGGATCAAAAGCGCCGACGATGCCCAAAAACCGAGCGCCCCGAAAACAGCAAGCAAATTGCGCGACATGTTCAGCCAGAAGGTAAACTCCGGGCCGGTGAAATAGAGGCCGGTTGCCAGCATGGCCGCAGCGACAAAGGTCAGCGCCATGATCGGGAAGGCGTAGGGATCGAGTGCCTTGACATCGACGCGATGCAGCGCAAGCGCGATGCCCAGCGAAAAGCTGAACAGGATCGATTTCTTCTGGACGATGAAGATCGTCAGATCAGGCATGGCGGTTATGAAGAGCAGGATAGCGAGCGTCGGCAGCGCAAAGCGGCGCATGAGAAATGCAAGCACTGGCGACAGCAGGATGCAGACGAACAGGTCACGCAGGAAGTAAAGCGGCACGTTTACCGGCAGTTCTTCGAGCGCCGTTCCATGGCTGATGATTTCACGCGGGCTGGCGTTCCAGAGGTCCGGGAAATAACCCACACCAACGTCAAATAGCTGGATAAGCAAAATTGCGGCAAATAACGCGCCATTCCACAGCAGGAAGGGCAGCAGCACCGTTTTCGACTTCGAACGGATCGTCGCCGGATAATCGAACCCGCTCATGCCGCGACGAAACAGCAGATAGCCGGATATCGCGCTGAGACAGGGCACACCGATGCGAAACAGGGCGTCGCCCAGAAAAACACGCAGCCAGTCGAAGAAGCCGTAAAGGCCAAGAAAAGGGCTGGTTTCGGCATCGTGCGGCACATGGACGAACACGATTCCGGAGATCAGCAATATACGCATCAAATTGATACGGGAGGATAGGTTCTGATCGACAGTCACATCAGTCACCCCTATTGGGCGGCGTCCACCCACGCCGCGTTGCAACCAGAGCGAACTTAAGCCCGCACTCGTAAGTCTGGTTTCGACTTTAGGGTAAAATGTGGCGACGCGGGAAAAACACAAGCTTAGATATTGCGGGTGATTGTCTGGCGTTCCGGCATTCCGTGCGACTTTAAAAAATTAAGTAACTGAAAATATTTAATTTTTCCTAGATTTAAGTCGTCGCTAAAAATCGCCAGAGGAAGCGTTATTATCATCGTACGCGATATTGCATCGCAAAAAAATGGTTTTGCCATGCCGTCACGGAACACATATCCGTGACGGGTGAGACCTGTTAACGGCCGAAATGAGGCGCTTTCAGTGACGAGCCGCTAACCTTGGGTTGCGTTTTCACGCATTCGCCGCGATTTGACCATCCCGAGGATTTTTCCAAGCAGGGCGCGTTCGGTCAGCAAAATCAGCACCGCATAGATGATGCCGCCGACTGCGGCGCCAACGAGGACCTGAAGCGTTGCGCTGGGGATGCGTTCGGCAAAGATGTGAAGCAGGTAACGCACCGAAACGGCCATGACCAGCGCTGCAATCATCGGTCTGCTGCTGACATAGAGGCCGCTGAGAAAGGGTGTATCGCTTGCCTTGAACACGGCCCATGAGTAGGCAACCAGCGTCACCGCATTGACGATGCAGAGCCAAATCATCGCGTCGATCAGGCTGCCGTAGACGGCTGCAGCCCAGACGGCAACCGTGGTGACGATGGCGCGGATCGTGGCCGACCAGAACAGCACACGCCCATAGCCGGCACCCTTGAGATAGGGGATAAAGGTGCTGCATGGGGTCAGAATGGCTTTAGAGAGGGCAAGTAGACCGAGAACCGGCCAGGCATAAGCCCAGTTCTGCCCGAAAATCACCAGCATGGCCGGTTCGGCCACCGCCCAGAGGCCGAACATCATCGGCGCAAGCAGGACGGTCAGAACCTGCGTGCTGAACATCAAGGCATCACGCCGGCGCTGCGGATCGTCCATCATACGGCTGAAGGCGGGAAACAGCACGCCCATGACGGCCGACAGCACGACCTGATTGGGAATGCTGGCAAAACGGTTGGAGGCGGAATAGGCGCCCGCATCGGCAAGGCCGAGATGCCGGGCGATCACCACCATCGGCGACTGGAAGGTGACGAAATTGGCAATTTCCGATCCCATCAGGCCGGAGCTGAAGCCGAGAAGCGGCACCAGACGGCGCGGTTTCATGACGAAACGCGGGCAATAGCGGGAAACGGCATATAGCCCGACAAGCCTGATGAGTGCGGCGGCGAAAAGCTGGATGATGAGCGCCCAGACGCCGAAGCCGAGAAGCGCCATAACCACGGCGACAACCGCCGCGATGCTTTCAGACGCCATGCTCCACAGCGCGTCCTGGCTGAAGTTCATGCGCCGGGCTAGCAGTGAATAGGCGACATCACCCGCAAGTTGCAACGGAATGAGAAAGGCCATGATGCGCAGCAGATAGGCACTTTCCACCGCACCCAGAAGCCCGCCGAAGAACTCCGCGAAAATGTAGAGCGCGGCGGCCATGGTGCAGGAAATCGCCAGATTTGCCCAGAAAACGGTATGGATTGTATCCATATCCTCTTCTTTCTCGACGATCAGCGCCGAGGTCAGCCCCGCTCCGGCTATCATGGTCAGGAATTGTACAACCGTTAAGCCGACTGCAACCACACCAAATTCTTCCGGTGTCAGCAGTCGTGCAAGAATGGGAACGGTGACAAATTTAAGCCCGAATGTCCCTGTCTTAGACAAGACGCTCCAGCCGACATTCGTGGTGATGGTCTTTACATTTGGAGCTGGGGGCATACAAGCATCCTGTTTCTGGAGGCCGGCGGGGAGGAACGCCGGTGGGGAGTTGCCGATACCATCGGGGCCGCTTTTAGGATCGGGCCCGACACTTCTTGATCAACGCAAGGGGCGAAACAATGGCAAGATTTACTGTCGTCATTCCCTATTACCAAAAGCAGCACGGAATTCTTGGACGTGCGCTCGCATCGGTTTTTGCGCAGACTTACCAGGATTTCGATCTTGTCATCGTCGATGACGAATCGCCATATCCGATAGACAATGAGCTTGCAGAACTTTCGCAAGCGCAGAAAGAGCGGATTCTCGTCATTAAGCAGGCCAATGGCGGGCCTGGTGGTGCGCGCAATACCGGTCTCGACCACGTTCCTGCTGGCAGCGATTACGTCGCATTTCTTGACTCGGACGACATCTGGACGCCCGATCATCTCCAGAATGCGGCCTTCGCGCTGAAGACATTTGGCGGTGAGTGCTACTGGGCATCCATGCAGGCAAGTGACGAATTTTATTATCATTTCGCCATTTCCGAGCTGGAAAAGAACGACGGCGCCGCAAGGCTTTCCGAGCGGCCTCTGGTGATCGAGCTGCCGGATCTGGCGAGCGTGATGCTGCGCAACTGGAGCTTCCTGCATATCTCCTGCATGGTCATCGGCCGCCCGCTTTTTGAAAAGATACGCTTCGATCCGGCGCTCCGGCTTGCGGCGGAAGATGTGCTGTTTTTCTGCGATTCCATCCTCGCATCCAAGCGCACGCTTCTGTGTGACGATGCCGGTGCCATGCGCGGAATGGGCGTCAATATCTTCCACAGCATCGACAATACCTCGCCGGAATTCCTGCGCCAGCAGTTCAATACCTGGGTGGCGCTCGATACGCTGGAGGGGCGATTTTCGCGGCGGCCGGACGATGTGGCCTCGATCGCTTCCTATAAAAACACGGCGCGCAAACAGGCGCTCTGGAGCCAGGCGGGCAATCTGAAACGGCGCAAGGTGCCCGAATTCGGACTGCTGCTGAAGTGGGCGATGCGCGATCCGGCACTCCTGCGAGCGGCTTTTGAGCTCGGCGCAGGCAAAATAGTGCGGACAAGATGATCGAATTCTTGCCCGCAAGAATTTATATGTTTTTCACCCAGGAGTGACTTCATGAAACCTTACCACTGGGAATCGCATCACGGAAATTTTGGCGACGATCTCAATCTGTGGCTGTGGGACTTTCTGCTGCCCGGGCTGCGGGACGTGCATGACGATGTGATGCTCGTCGGTGTCGGCACGGTTCTCAACGATACATTGTTGCCCGCAAAGCAGCGCAAGCTTGTGATCGGCAGCGGTTATGGCTACGGCGCGGTGCCGGATACAAGCACCGGATTTTGGGACATTCGTTGCGTGCGCGGCGAAAAAACCGCATCCAAATTGGGACTTTCTCCCGAAAAGGGCATTGTCGATCCCGCCGTGATGGTGACCGAGATGCCGGAGTTCAAAGGTCTGCCGAAACTCTACAAGAAAACCTTCGTTCCCCATTGGGAATCGGCGGAGTTCGGCATGTGGGAAACGGTTTGCGAACCGGCCGGGCTCACCTATCTCGACCCACGCGGCGAGGCGATGTCGGTCATCCGCGCCATCGCCCAATCTGAATTCATCGTGGCCGAATCCATGCATGGCGCCATTCTTGCCGATGCGTTCCGCGTGCCATGGGTGGCGGTGAGCACGTCTCCCTCGATCAACAGTTTCAAGTGGAGCGATTGGGCAGGCACGGTCGGTGTGGAGTATCAGCCGCGTTACGTGCCCGTCTCCACTCGCGCCGAGGCGGCGAAAAAGGGGTCGCGTTTCTGGGGTATGAACTTCCCGCCGCCGCCAGCCCCCGTCATTGCCGAGGCTGGATCCGGTCCGGCGCATGAGGGCGATGTGCTGGTGCGGCCGCAGGCAAGCCAATCCCTGTCACTGCGCAAACTGGCCAAGCAAGTGCTGGCAGCACCTTCCACGCTGGCGCTCTGGCAGGCAAGCCGTGCCAAACCGCGTCTCAGCCCGGATGGCAGGCTGGAGGAACGCAAGGAGCGTTTTTCCGCTGTTCTGGAAACGGTCAAACGCGATTATCTCTGAAGGCGGGTTGCCTCAGCAACTCCGGACACCGTCACCCCGGCCTGGGTCCGGGGTCCAGCCCGATCAAGTCCTTGATCGCAAAAGACTCTCTTCATGGCGCAGACGCGCCATGACTTGATGCCGGATCTAGTCCGGCATGACGAATGAGAGAATATCGAACTTGCCATCATCCTCGCGACTGGACGTTCTCCCTCAGGAAACCGGCGTGCCGTCCAGCAGATAACGAATATCCCGAACCGGCGCCGGTTTGCGGAAACGGGCGGTCTTGTCGGTCCAGATGCCGCGCGTGATGGCCGGCAGGGCAGGCAGGCGCGCAAGAGCGTGGCTCAACGCGCCGCCCATCCCTTTTTGCTTTTTCGCATCGAGAAAATGACGAAGCTCGAATTTCGCGCGGATGTGTTTTTCGTGCTCGAGCAGGATCGCCGTCTCACTGGCCGAAAGCTTGCAACTGGTGAGAATGTCCTTGTCCGCCTCGTATAAACGGCGAAGATCTTCCGTGCTGTGACGGCCGCTTAACGAATTGCCGCGGACAATCGCGCCGTAACCGCAATGACGGATGACCTTGTAACGGGCACCGGCGGCAAGCGCGCGGGTATAAAGTTCGTAGTCTTCGCCGAGACGCAGGCGCTCGTCGTAACGCAACGCATGTTTGTCCAGAAAGGCGCGGCGGATCACCGGTTTCAGAAAGCCGGTTTCCCCGCGTTCCACGCCGGGTCTGGAAATATTGCCTTCCACGAACTCCGTCAGCGATAGAAACCGGGCGTGCGGTTCGAACCGGGCCGGCTGCATGGACGACGCGCCCGGAACCGATTGCTGGATGAAGGCGATATTGTCGGCCACCAGATCCCAGTCGTCGTCTTCCAGCATGGCGGCAAAACGGCCTCTGAAAAAAAAGTCGTCCGCATCGAGAATGCTGATGAGCGGTGCGGATGAAATCGCGATCGCATGGTTGCGGGCGGCCGAAGGGCCGCGATTGACGTCGAATCGCACGACCCGCAAACGGCCGGTACCGTCATCCGCCGCATGCGCGACGTCGCTGGTCGTATCGGTGGAGCCATCGTCAATCACCATGACCTCGGCGACCTCCGGCTCAACAAGGGCGGAGCGGATGGCGATATCTATCGTATCAGATGCATTTTTCGCAGCGATGATGACGCAAATGGGCTGTGAACCGCTCACCATGTGTTGTCCTTCTGCTGTGACGAACCGTCAGGATTTGGTCAGCAGAAAGTGTCAGGGGTGTGGATGCAAGTGATTTTTTTGCGGCGCAATAAAAGAATGTGCGCGAGAGGTCACATATCGGTCAGTTTCGCGCCATGTGGCGGGGCGCTGCTTACCGTGTCCGGCGTCATAATCTCTGTGCTGCGATCAAGCGCGAAGGTTTCGCGCATCCGGCGTTTTTCCCTGGCGACCAGAACCAGAAGTGCAATAAAATAACCGGTTTGCAGAATGACGGCGCAGATGAGGGTCTGGATGAATGCCGTATAGAACGACCCATGGATGAAATATGTAGCGACCGCAAAGGCAAGCAATGCACCAATCATGCTGAAAAATACACGAGGTGCATACATGGTGCTCTCCTCCCGAGAACGATTTCTCCGTTTTTGGCTGCGCTGCGGCATTTTTTTTCTTTGCAAGAATATACGATGAGACCGGTGTTGTTTCAACACACATATACTTCTTCTATCTCCCACGGCATGAAATTTCGGTAATCTTGATTGGTAAATTCCTTGGTAATCGGCGATTTGCCCGAATCGTTGTCCTCCGGCACCGCAGATTCTTGCGTCTGACAGGCTGCAGAACCCGCCTCTGCAAGGCGTTAGCGGCCTTCTCTCCCACGTAGCAGACTTCGTTAACCATCCAGCCTTTAAAAAGTCGGTATTGATTCCTCGAAGAGCAAGGTGCCCGCGTGACGACGAATTCGGAAGTAATCGCCTTTCCGGCAAAGAACCGTATTGCCAATGTAAAACGGTGCGCAACCATGCTCGACCGGCTGCATGGTGTGGAGGCGAATGATTTCTGGCGCAGGGAGTGCCGTGAACTGGCCGCCTATCTGACGGGCCTCGGCTATGAGGACGCCGCCATGCGGCGCGAGGTCATGGAGTTTCAAAATGCGGTGCAGGCGGAGTTGTGGGCGGGGGATGCCACGCCCGAGGCGCGCCGCGACAGCCATTGAGGCTTTAAACGTTTCCCATAAAAAAGCCGGCAGGTGTCGCACCGCCGGCTTTTTTGTTCGTATCTGTTTTTGATCAGGATGCGCCGGCACCGCGCGTGCGGGCAATGCCGTCGAGCGCGGGCTTATATTTCGGATCAAGCCGTGCCGCATGCGAATAGGACTTCGCGGCTTTCGCCATCTCGCCGCGGCGTTCATAGACCAGTGCCTGGTTGGCCCATGATTCTGCGACGTTGCCATCAAGCGAAATGGCGTGGTTGAAATCGGCGAAAGCGTTTTCGTCGTCGTTCAGCGCGACATAGGAAAGGCCGCGGCCGTTATAGGGTTCCGGCGAGGTTGAGGACAGCGAGATGGCCTTGGAGAAGTCTTCGATGGCCTGGGCATGCTGGTTGCGCAGCTGGTAGATCAGGCCACGATTGTGCCATGCGCGGCCATCGGTGGTTTCGAGTTCGATGGCGCGGGAGAAGTCGTTGAAAGCTTCGTTGACGCGGCCGGACTGGCGGTAAAGATTGCCACGGCCGATCAGGGCTACGTCATAGCTCGCATTGATCTGTAAAGCGGCGTTGTAATCCTGCAAGGCCTGCTGCTGCTGGCCGGAATTGCGATACACGAGCGCGCGGTTGGCATAGGCCTGATAAAAGCGCGGGTTCAGTTGCAGCGCCTTGTTGAAATCCTCGATGGCGCGGCGCGAATCGCCGGCGCGGCCGTAAGCCGAGCCACGGACGTTATAGCCTTCCGGATCCTGCGGATTGGCGTTGATGACAGAGGTGAGCGAGGCAATGTTTTCCTGCGAGCCCTGGGCACGGTCGATCCTGAAGACATCGTCAGTCTGGTTTGACGTAGCGCAGCCGGAAAGACCGGCAAGGACGGTACAGACGACAAGGGAAACACGGAATCTCTTGTTGTTTTTCAGGAGCACCCGGCGCGTGGAGGCATCGGAGTTTTTCACAACACAGGCATCAACAGCGGTCATTCGGTGGGGGTTCCCTCGCAGGCCGGTCTCAAGATCATTCTCCGGCCACAAACACAAAGAGCGGCGGCGAATTGATCGCCCCCGCCCAACAAGCATTCAAAAACGTCCAAAAGACGGCCTATTAACGGCCTGCGCGCGGAGCTGCAACCAGACCTTCGCGCTGTGCGCGCTTGCGTGCCAGCTTGCGAACGCGACGAACAGCTTCAGCCTTTTCGCGGGCGCGCTTCTGGGAAGGCTTTTCGTAATAATCGCGCATTTTCATTTCACGGAAAATGCCTTCGCGCTGCATCTTTTTCTTGAGAGCGCGAAGCGCCTGATCAACGTTATTGTCGCGGACTAGTACCTGCACGTGAAACCCGTTCCTTTTGTTTGGTTGTCTTGCTGTGAGAATAAAGGCATTCGCACGCAAATAAAATCGTTCGTTCGGCCGTCGAGCCTAGCGATTGGTGACGTGCAATATCAGAACATTTGCAGCAAGTCCATACGGTACCGCATATTCAACAGCCAAAATCCAGCTATCCCGGCATTCTGCCTGCAATGTCGAAACAAAAGCATTGCGGCGTCGCAAAATGGATATTGCCTCGGATGCCGATTTGCCATGTGTATAATATGTGCCGGAGCTATGCTTTCGGCTTCTGGCCGGTTCTTGAGGAGCAGACTGCGAATGCGCAAATATTCCGTTTTTGCCGTGGCGCGCGAGGCGTTGCGGGGTCATAAGGGGTGGGATGCGCAATGGGCGTCGCCCGAGCCGCGCAAGGAATATGACGTCATCATCATCGGTGGCGGCGGCCACGGTCTTGGGGCCGCCTATTATCTTGCCAAGGAACACGGCATTACCAATATAGCGGTGCTGGAAAAGGGCTGGCTCGGCGGCGGCAATACCGGCCGCAACACCACCATCATCCGCTCCAATTATCTCTATGAAGAGAGCATGGATATTTATGAGCATTCCCTGAAATTGTGGGAAGGCCTGAGCCAGGATCTCAATTACAACGTCATGTATTCGGCGCGCGGCGTCATGATGCTGTCGCACAATATTCACGACCAGCAGTCCTTCAAGCGCCATATCAATGCCAACCGTCTCTATGGCATCGACAATGAATGGCTGACGCCGGAACAGGCCAAGGCCTATTGCTCGCCGCTCGAGATTTCCGGCAATGCGCGTTATCCGATCAACGGTGCTGCCCTCCAGCGGCGCGGCGGCACGGCGCGTCACGATGCGGTGGCCTGGGGATATGCGCGTGCGGCTTCCGATCGCGGCGTGCACATCATCCAGAATTGCGAAGTCACGGCCATTCGCCGTGGACCTGATGGCGCGGTCACGGGCGTCGAGACCAATCGCGGTTTCATTGGCGCAAAGAAAATCGGCGTTTCCGCCGCCGGCCACTCCTCCGTTCTGATGAAAATGGCGGATGTGCGTGTGCCTCTGCATTCCAACCCGTTGCAGGCGCTCGTATCAGAGCCGCTGAAGCCGATCTTCCCCTGTGTCGTCATGTCCAATACGGTGCATGCCTATATTTCCCAGTCGGACAAGGGCGAGCTGGTCATCGGTGCTGGCACCGACCAGTATAATTCCTACTCCCAGACCGGTGGCCTGCAGATCATCACGCATACGCTTGACGCCATCTGCGAGCTGTTCCCGATTTTCCGCCGCGTCAAGATGATGCGCCAATGGGGCGGCATCACCGACAACACACCCGATCGCTCCGCCATTCAGAGCGTGACGCCTGTACCAAATCTCTTTGTCAATTGCGGCTGGGGCACAGGCGGTTTCAAGGCGACACCGGGCTCGGCCAATCTGTTTGCGCATCTCATCGCGCGCGGCGAACCGCACCGTCTGGCGGCGGGGCTGACGCTCGATCGTTTCCGCACCGGACGCCTCATCGACGAGGCCGCTGCCGCCGCCGTGGCGCACTGATGCTGGCGGCGGTTATGCTTTCGGCAAACATGGGTGTTGCGGCGGCGGTCGTGCCGGCGGGCAATCTCATCCCCGAGATGGGGGATTTTCGTAGCCAGAAAATTCAGAGAATGCAGGGTGAACGCGACTGGCCTTTCGTGGCTGAAAAAGGCCTTTTGCTCTGCGCGCCGAGTCTCGCGGACAAGCTGGTCTATTTCGTCGGCGAGAAGGAAAATGGTGCGCAGGACGAGCCCTTCGCGATCGACACCGACATGATGGCGGTTGCCATCATCAATATGGGTCGGGCCTCGGCGCTGAAACCATTCGATAATTTCGAGCAGCTCTTGAAGCGGCTTTCCCCCTTCGTTGCGATGGGAAAGCGGCTGTGTGACCAACCCGCCGGAAGCGTCCTTCCGGAAAGTTCTCTTTGAAGGTGGAGCCACGATGCTTCTGATCCATTGCCCTTATTGCCGGGAAGACCGTTCCGAACTCGAATTTCGCTGGGCGGGCGAAGCCCATATCGCCCGGCCGGAAAACATTGCCGATATTTCGGACGAGGCCTTTGCCGAATATTTCTTCATTCGCGACAATGACAAAGGTCTCGTTTTCGAGCGCTGGCGCCACATTCACGGTTGCGGCCGCTTTTTCAACGCCGCCCGCGATTCCGTCAGCGACAAATTCCTGATGACCTACAAGGCAGGCGAGCCGAAACCGGATGCCGACGCGGTTCTTTCCGCCCAAAAGGGAGCTGCGCAATGAGCGGCGATTATCGTATCAAGGGCGCCGGTCGCCTGACACCTGCCAGAACGGCACGCTTCACCTTCGACGGCAAGATCTATCAGGCGCTGGAAGGCGACACGGTTGCATCCGCACTTCTGGCGAATGGCGTGCATCTGATTGGCCGTTCGTTCAAATATCACCGGCCGCGCGGTTTCCTTTCCGCCGGCCCGGAGGAGCCGAATGCGCTGATCGACGTATCGCGTGACAGCCTGCGCAAACAGCCCAATGTGCGCGCCACGGTGCAGGATGTGTTCGACGGCGCCATCATCGCCTCGCAGAACCGCTTTCCGTCGCTGTCCTTCGATATCAGTGCGATCAACGATTTCCTGTCGCCGATGTTTGCGGCTGGTTTCTACTACAAGACCTTCATGTGGCCGAAGGCCGCGTGGCACAAGATTTATGAACCGATCATTCGCCGCGCAGCCGGTCTCGGCAAGGCGCCGACCGAGCCGGATGCGGATCATTATTCCGGCCGTTATGCCCATTGCGACGTGCTGGTGGCCGGTGGCGGTGTGGCCGGGCTGACAGCGGCGCTCGCCGCTGCAAAAACTGGCGCCAGCGTCGTTCTGGTTGATGAGAATGCCGAAGTTGGCGGCGCGTTGCGTTTTGATACCGGTGCGGTCATCGACGGCCTGTCCGGATATGACTGGGCGCAAAAAGTTCTCACTGAACTGAAATCGCTGCCCAATGTGCGTGTTCTGACCCGCACGACAGCGTTCGGTTATTACAACCACAATTTCGTGGCGCTGGCCGAGCGTGTGACCGATCACCTCGCCACGCCGGCCAAACACCAGCCGCGTGAAAGACTGTGGCAGGTCCGTGCCAAGAAGGTCGTTCTGGCGGCGGGCGCGATCGAGCGGCACATGGTCTTTGCCAATAATGATCGTCCCGGCATCGTGCTGGCTTCTGCTGCGCGCATCTATCTCAACCAGTACGGCGTGACCGTCGGCAATAATGTCGGTGTCTACACTGCCCATGATTCTGCCTATGAGACGGCATTCGATCTCAAGAAAGCGGGTGTGAAGATCGCCGCTATCGTGGATTGCCGCGAGAACCCCGATCGGCGGCTGCTAGACGAGGCGCGGGCGCTGGGCATCGAGGTGCTGGCGGGCCACAGTGTTTACGATACGTCAGGGCGGCTGCGCGTTTCTTCCATGAGCGTTGGCCGCAATGGCGGCTCTAACAAGCGCAAGATCGCCATCGACGCGCTCGTCGTTTCGGCGGGCTGGACGCCTTCGGTGCATCTCTTCTCGCAATCGCGCGGCAAGCTGAAATTTGACGCGGCAAACCAGCGGTTCCTGCCTGACATCCATGTGCAGAATTGTGTGTCAGTCGGCGCCTGCAACGGCACGGACGATCTCGCCGCATTGATCGCCGAGGCTGCTGCCGCAGGTGGCGGCGCAGCGGAATTCTCCGGCGAGAATGCGCGCGCCTGGACCGGCGGCATGATCGGCGTTGCGGAAGGGGCAGGCGAAGGCACCGGCGTCAAGGCCTTCATCGATTTCCAGCACGATGTCTGCGCCAAGGATATTCGCCTAGCCGTGCGTGAAGGCATGCATTCGGTCGAGCATATCAAGCGCTTCACCACCAATGGCATGGCGTCCGATCAGGGCAAGATGTCCAACATGCATGGCCTTGCCATTGCTTCGGAAGCGCTTGGGCGGGATCTGCCGAAGGTCGGTCTCACCACTTTCCGCCAACCCTATACGCCGGTCACCTTCGGCACGCTCATCAACCATTCGCGCGGTGCGCTGTTCGACCCTACCCGCAAGACGCCGATGCATGACGCGGAGGCTGCGGCAGGCGCCCTTTTCGAGGATGTCGGCAACTGGAAGCGCGCATGGTTCTTCCCGCGCGGCGGCGAGGATATGCACGAGGCGCTCAACCGCGAATGCAAGACGGTGCGGACAAGCGTCGGCGTATTCGATGCCTCCACACTCGGCAAGATCGAGGTGGTCGGCCCGGATGCGGCGAAGTTCCTGAACCTCATCTACACCAATGCCTGGGACACACTGAAACCCGGCCGTTGCCGCTATGGCATCATGACCCGCGAGGACGGTTTCGTTTACGATGACGGTGTCGTCGGTCGTCTTTCCGAGGACCGTTTCCATGTGACGACGACCACGGGCGGCGCACCGCGCGTTCTCCAGCACATGGAGGATTATCTCCAGACCGAATTCCCCGAGCTGAATGTCTGGCTGACATCGGCGACCGAACAATGGGCGGTGATTGCGGTGCAGGGACCGAAAGCGCGCGAGGTGATCGCGCCTTTCGTCGAGGGTATCGATATTTCGCCCGAAGCCTTCCCGCATATGGCGGTCGCGGAAGGCACCTTCTGCGGCGTGCCCACGCGTCTCTTCCGTGTATCATTCACGGGTGAGCTTGGTTTCGAAATCAACGTTCCGGCCGATTACGGCGCTGCCGTCTGGACCGCGATCCGCGAACGGGCCGAAGCGGTGGGCGGCTGCCTTTATGGCACCGAGACCATGCACATCCTGCGTGCCGAAAAGGGTTACATCATCGTCGGACAGGATACCGACGGCACCGTGACGCCTGACGATGCGGGGCTTGCCTGGGCCGTTTCCAAGAAGAAGACGGATTTCGTCGGTATTCGCGGTCTGAAACGCCCGGATCTCATGCGCTCCGGTCGAAAGCAGCTTGTGGGCCTCAGGACGAAGGACCGGCTGACCGTTCCCGAAGAGGGTGGCCAGATCGTTGCTGATCCAAACCAACCGAAACCCATGACCATGCTCGGCCATGTCACTTCCGCCTACTGGTCGGAAAATCTCGGCCACTCCATCGCCTTTGCGCTGGTGGCGGATGGCAGGGCGCGCATGGGCGAAACGCTTTACATCCCGCTTGCCGATAAAACAATTGCCGTCGAAGTGACCGACATGGTCTTCCTCGACAAGGAAGGAGCCCGTCTCAATGGCTGACAGACTTCACGCAAAACGCAAATCCGTACTCGAGGATTTCCACGGTGGTTCGCCCTTCGTCTCGCTGAAGCCCGCCGCCTCGGCGTCGCGGCTGTCGCTGCGCGCAAGGGAAAGCGCACTGCCGGCCCTCTCGGATGCGCTCGGCCTGTTGTTGCCCAACAGCCCGAAAAGCTCTGTCACATCGGGTCTGCGCTCCGCTCTCTGGCTTGGTCCGGACGAATGGCTGGTGATCGATCAGGGCGAAAGCGACCTGATGGCGGCGCTCGCCACCGTTTCCGGCCTGTTTTCGGCGACCGACGTTTCCCACCGCAACACGGCTGTCATCGTCTCCGGCCCCGGCGCGGAGGCAGTCCTTAATGCCGGTTGCCCGCAGGATCTGTCTATCGCACAGTTCCCGATCGGCGCCTGCTCGCGAACGGTTTTCGGCAAGGCGGAAGTGGTGCTGCTGCGCGTGGCTGACGATACGTTCCGGGTAGAGTGCTGGCGCTCCTTCGCCGAATATGTCGGCGGTCTGTTGCAGGAAGCGGCGCAGGACGTGGCGGTCTAGCTTTTCCACCCCTGCCATTCCACCCATCGCCCATGGAAATCGGCGCGGCCGATTTCCTGTTTCTTACCGGTCGGCCAGATTTGCAGGGTGATTGCGGCGCTTCCAGGCGTCGTATCTGCCTCCATCTGCAGGCGGGCAAGCGGAGCCTCAGGGGTGGCACGGCTTCCAGCCTCCGCGATCAGCGTTTCGCCGGCCTCTTTCAGCGCATCGGGCAGATATTGCCAGGCGACGGAATGGTAGACGACATGGGCAGCGCCCGGATGTTGCGCGGCAAGGCGGTGTTGCAGCCAATCGATTGCGTCGGCCTTTTCAACGTGCAAGCCGTTCTCCACCGCAATACGCAGGGCGGCCGCCGTGCGCTCCAGCCTGTCGGTCTGATCGGCCCAGACATATGACATCAGCCGCAACCGGTCCTCGGCAGACAACGGATCGAGTGGGTTAAGATCGCAGCCGGCGCGCTGGATGATCTCTATCCGCTTGTCGGGCGGGGTGTCTCCGCGCCATTCCGGCGACATGGACACTTCTGATTGCCTGCCCCAGGCGAGATCGCCGAGACGATACTGGTAACGGTCAAACTGCAGGTTCAACCCGGCGCTGGCGCCGACCTCTGAAAGGACCAGCGGCTTGCCGAAAAGCTCCGCAATGGAGAGAAAACCCGGCAGCAGCACAGCGGAACGGCGGACTTCGTTGGTCTGCGGCGGCGATTTCAGCCTTTCGAGGATAAAGCCCGAATGGAAGCGCAAAGCACTTGCGCAAGCCTGCCAGAGCGCATCCTCGTCTTCGGGTGCTATATCGACAAGAGGAGCGATCTTGTCCTCGATGACAAGCGCATGCAGGGCACCGGCAAGCCGCAGTGGGACGGAATCGCCGGACGGGCCGACATCGCCGGACCAGGATAAAATCCTCTCGCCAACATCCGTCTGGCGATCCAGCCGCGCCGCCACTGCGCGGCAAAGCCGTGCGGTAAAGGGCGAACCGAGGCTGTCGCAGGCTCTTGCCTGTGCGAGAAACGCGTCTCTTACGGCTTCATCATGCATTGGGCCGTCTCCTTTGCGCAGTCTGGCGTTACTTTGCCAGACTGGCCTCGCCGTTGACGAGGGCTTGATCATCAAAACCAAAATTGCGCATCAGCACACGGTGCTCGTCTGATCCGATATAACAAAGGAGCGCCGCATCGACCGCGCTCTGGAGTTCCCGGTCGGATTGGCGGAAAGCAAATGCGCCTGAGGCTGCTGGTCTCTCTTTCGGTAAAACGGAGACAACTTCCAAATCGAGCTCTGGATTTTGCTGCATAAAACCGAGATGGGCCATGGCCACGCTGGCATAGGCGTCGGCACGGCCATCCAATACGGCCTGAGCGGCCTCGTCGTAGGTCTCGCAAATGAGAATGCGGTCATTGGGCACGCCCGCTTCCATAATTGCGCGATGTTGGATCTGATCACGGATCGCGACCAGCGTAAATTCCGGATTTTTTGCTGCCGACGCGTATCCGTAGAGATTTCTGAGCTTGCCCTTCCTCACCAAGAGGCCATCAGGCAACGCCCAGATGGGATGGCTGAACGTCACGATCTTTCTGCGTTCAGGGGTATCGAAGAGGCCAGTAGTCATATCCCAAAGGTTTTCGTTCAGCCCAGGCAACAATTGCGAGAATTCGGCTTCGATGAATTCAATGTCCTGAATACCGATCATGGCTAGAATGACTCGCGCCAACTCCACATCGCACCCGGTCACATCGCCGCATTCGTTCCTGTAGTTGAACGGAGGTTCTATCAAATATGCGAATCTCACAGACACTCCGATCTCAAATTGGGATTTACTTCGCCATCAGGCGTCTTGTGGCCTGTCCTCGGGGTTGAACTGGGTGATAGTGGTCCAGCGGGCAGTGAGCGCCGGTTTTTTCTCGTTTTCTATTTCCACCGTCACATCATAGGTCGTCACCAGCATGGCGGCGCCGCGAAACCGCGCCTCGGCCAAAGTGAAACGGCCACGCACCCGTGCTCCGCTTTTGACCGGCGTGACGAAGCGGACGGCGTCAAAGCCGTAGTTGATGCCCATGGTCGTTTCGCGAATGCGGGGCAGGGCATCGTAATTCAGAGCTGAAAGCAGCGAGAGCGTCAGGAACCCATGCGCGATAGTGCCGCCAAAGGGGCTTTCCGCCTTGGCGCGTTCCGGGTCGGTGTGGATGAACTGTTCGTCCAGCGTTGCTTTTGCGAAGGCGTTGATCATTGTCTGGTCGACGGTGATCCAGTCGGAAACGCCCAGCTCCGTGCCGACGAAATTTTTCATTTCCGCCAGCGCTATTTCCTTTGCCATGTTACCTCTTCTCGATTGCCTTTCGGAACTTATAAAGGTGCCGGGGCCAAGCGATCAACCGCGCAGATAAAACACCACCGAGCGGGCAGGCAGGAAGGCCGGATTGCCGAAATCCGTGCCGATCGCTTGCCAGTCGTCGCCCGGCAGGGTGAAAGGCACGATCTCACGGCTGCGGTTGATGAGCACGGCAAGCTCCGCGTCGTTTTCGGTCTCGTGGTCCGGCGTGGCAAGCACCATGGCGAAAGCCGGCATGTCCGGCCTTTCCCATTCCGCGACCGTCATCGGTTCTCCGCCGGGGGCAAGCCATGCCACATCGCCGTTGCCGGAGAAAAACTCGGTTTGCGAAAACACGCCGAAGCGTTTGCGAAGTGCGGCAAGAAATGCCGTGTGGTCAGTCAGCTCCTGGGAGAGCGACGACCAGTCGACCCACGTTATCTCGTTGTCCTGGCAATAGGCATTGTTATTGCCATACTGGCTGCGGCCACCCTCATCGCCGGCGGTCAGCATCAACGTGCCGCGACTGACGAAGAGCGTGGAAAGCAGCGCTTTCACATCCGCGTGGCGGGCGGCCACGACGGCAGGATCGTCCGTCAATCCCTCCAAACCATTGTTCCAGGAATGATTTTCATTATGCCCGTCGCGATTGTTCTCGCCGTTTTTCTCATTGTGCTTGTGTTCGTGGCTGACGAGATCGAACAGGGTGAAACCGTCATGGGCGGCAAGGAAATTGACGCTGCGGCTTTTCGAACGTCCATGGCGGGAAAAGATCGGCGAAGAGCCGGAAAGCGCATTGGCCAGCGCCCCGGTCGTTCCCGCATCGCCGCGCCAGAACCGGCGCATGTCGTCGCGGGCGCGGTCGTTCCATTCCAGAAAGCTCTCCGGAAAATTGCCGAGCTGATAGCCGCCGGGGCCGATATCCCATGGTTCGGCGATCAGCACGCGGTCGTATAGTACCGGGTCAGAGTGCATGGCGGCAAGCGTTTCGCTGGCCATGTCGAAGCCACTAGCCGTTCGTCCCAATATGGGCGCGAGATCGAAACGGAAGCCATCGATACCGGCATTGAGAACGAAATGCCTCAGGGAATCGATAATGAGCTGGCGCACATAGGGATGATCGCAGGCCACCGTGTTGCCGGTGCCGGTGTCATTGACCAGCACGCCCGGCTTTCCTTCCGGGTGACGGAAAGCGGTGAGATTGTCCAGTCCGCGCAAAGACAGGATGGAGCCTTCGCTGTCGCTTTCACCCGTATGGTTGAAGACCAGATCGAGAATGACGCCAATGCCTTGCGCGTGCAGGGCTGCAACCGTGTCGCGCAGCTCCCGCACTCCGCCGGGGCAGAGGCGCGGATCGAGCGCCATGAAGCCGACGGGATTGTATCCCCATGCATTCGAAAGGCCAAGCGGCGGCAGGTGGCGCTCGTCGATCCAGGCGGTGATCGGCATCAGCTCCACCGCATCGACACCGATTTTTTTCAAATGCGCGATAATGGCAGGATGAGCCAGCGCTGCCACCGTGCCTCTCAGCTCTTCCGGCACGGCAGGATGCAATTTGGTGAAGGATTTAACCGCGAGTTCGTAAATCAGCCCGCCTTCGGCAAAGCGTGGCGGCTGGCGCCTGACCTGCTCATATTGCGACAGGATCGCCTTTGGCATGATCGCGCCCGTGTCTTCGCCATAGGCCAAAAGCGCGGCATCATGCCGGAATGGCCGGTCTATCTCCGTGGCATAGGGGTCGAGCAGCAGTTTTGCGGGGTCGAACCACAAGCCATGTTCGGGGGCATAAATGCCGTCGGCGCGGTAGCCATATCGCGCACCGGGGCCGGTCTCGGCAACTGTCAGCCGGTGAATGTCATTCTCATCGCGCCTCATTGGCAAACGCGCCGTCTCTTTTTCGCCCGTCGCATCAAAAAGGCAAAGGTCGATTTGTGAGGCGTGCCGGGAATAGACCGCAAATTCCGTTCCGTTTTCCGTCTGGGTTACGCCTTTGGGGAAAACGGCTGGTTTCTGCATGGTCTCTCTCTCCGGAAGATGATGATATCGAGTCTGGCGGGGAGGTTAGTCAGTAACCTCAGGCGGCCTCATGGCCGCCTGCCAAGTTTTTCGCTATGCCCGTTGCCGGAAACGGTGCGTGCAATGCAAAACCTTACGTGATGACGGTCGGTTCGTTGCGGCCGGTATGGGCCTTGATGCCGGCGATCGTATCGGCAACGGAAATAAGGTCGGCAAGCGCCGCCTGCGTTTCGATGCCGTGACGGGCCGCATCCGGCTCATAGCGCTCGACGTAAAGTCTGAGCGTTGCGCCCGCAGTGCCCGTGCCGGAAAGGCGCAGCACGATGCGCGAACCACCTTCGAACAGGATGCGGATACCCTGGTTCTTGCTGACGGACTGGTCGACCGGGTCGAGATAGGCGAAATCATCAGCAGCTGCGACCTTAAGATTGCCATAGCTGGTGCCGGGAAGTGTTGCGAGTTTTTCGCGCAGGATGGCCACCAGAGTGTTTGCTGCGTCCGAATCCACTTCCTCATAATCGTGGCGGGAATAATAGTTGCGCCCATATTCGGCCCAGTGCTTGGTAACGATGTCCTTCACGCTTTCCTTGCGGGCGGCGACAATGTTCAGCCAGTAGAGCACGGCCCACAGGCCATCCTTTTCGCGCACGTGGTTGGAGCCGGTGCCGAAGCTTTCCTCACCGCAGATTGTAACCTTGCCGGCATCCATGAGGTTGCCGAAAAATTTCCAGCCGGTTGGCGTCTCGTACATGCCAAGCCCAAGCTTTTCGGCGACGCGGTCGGCTGCGGCACTTGTCGGCATGGAACGGGCGATGCCGGAAATGCCGGCGGCATAACCGGGCGCGAGCCGCGCATTGGCGGCGATGATCGCCAGGCTGTCGGACGGGGTGACAAACATGCCCTTGCCGACCACCATGTTGCGGTCGCCGTCGCCATCCGACGCCGCGCCGAAATCGGGACCTTCCGGGCTCATGACATCGTCATAAAGCTCCTTGGCGTGCACCAGGTTGGGGTCGGGATGGTGGCCGCCGAAATCGGGCAGAGGCGTTGCGTTGCGGACGGAGCCCTTCGGCGCGCCGAGACGCTTTTCGATGATTTCCACGGCATAGGGGCCGGTGACGGCACTCATGGAATCGACGACAACCTTGAAGCCGCCGGCAATCAGGGCGCGAATGGCGGCAAAATCGAACAGTTCTTCCATCAAAGCGGCATAATCGGCGACCGGATCGATGACGTCGACCGTCAGTTCATCCACCTTGAAGCTGCCCACCTTGTCGAGATCGACGTCGGCAGCGTCGGAAATCTTGTAGCTGTCGATGACCTTCGAGCGGGCATAGATCGCGTCGGTGATCTTCTCCGGCGCTGGGCCGCCATTGCCGATATTGTATTTGATGCCGAAATCTTCGGTCGGGCCACCAGGATTATGGCTGGCGGAAAGCACGATGCCGCCGAAGGCTTTGTATTTGCGGATGATATTGGAGGCGGCGGGGGTGGAGAGAATGCCGCCCTGACCGACCAGCACCTTGCCGAAACCGGCGGCGGCCGCCATCTTGATCGCCTTCTGGATGACTTCGCGGTTGTAATAACGGCCATCGCCGCCGATCACCAGCGTCTGGCCCTGAAAGCCCTCAAGCGAGTCGAAGATCGACTGGATGAAGTTTTCGGCATAATTTTCCTGGGCGAAGACGGGCACCTTCTTGCGCAGGCCGGATGTGCCCGGCTTCTGATCCTGAAAGGGTGTCGTCTGAACGGTCTTGATCATTGTTTCAATGGCCTCTCGAAATAAGCTGGCTGTAAAGCGCGGCGTAGAGCGCAGCGCTTTTTTCCCAGGAAACATCGGATTTCATGCCGAGTTTCTGCATTTGTGTCCAAAGTTTCGGGTCGTGATAATAACGCACGGTCCGGCGGATCGCCTGTTTCAGACCGTCGAGCGTGACGGGTGAGAATTGTACACCGGTCGCCGATTTATTGGCGATGGCGGCATGGTTGGCGTCGATCACCGTATCGGCAAGGCCGCCGGTTCGGGCAACCACGGGAACGCAGCCATAACGCAGCGCGTAAAGCTGGGTGAGGCCGCAGGGCTCGAAGCGTGAGGGGATGATGATCGCATCGCAACCCGCCTGCATCAGATGCGATAGCGGCTCATTATAACCGATGGCGACACCGACGCGGCCATGGTGGCGGGATGCCGCCGCCAGTAGCGCGCCTTCCAATGCCACATCGCCGGCGCCCAGCACAACCAGACGGCCGCCGAGGGAAACGATCTCGTCCACGGCTTCCGCCATCAGATCGATGCCCTTCTGCCAGGTGAGGCGGGATATGACGCAGAAAAGCGGGCTGTCATCCTGGTCGATGCGGAAATGTTCTGCGACGGCCTTCTTGTTCAGCGCGCGGTTCTTGAGATTGGTGGCGGAATAGTTGTCGTGGATCAGATGGTCGGTGGCCGGGTTCCAGACATCGGCGTCAATGCCGTTGACGATACCGTGCAGCACATGGGCGCGGCTGCCGATCACCCCTTGCAGCCCCATGCCGAATTCCGCGGTCAGGATTTCTTCCGCATAGGATGGGCTGACCGTGCTGAGCGCGGTTGCCGTCTGCAAGCCGCCCTTGAGGAAGCTGACATCGTTATAATATTCGATGCCTTCCATGCCGAAGGCGTGGGCGGGCAATTCGAGCTTGCTGAAGATGTTGGCCCCGAACTGACCCTGAAAAGCAATGTTGTGGATGGTGAGAAGGCTCGGAATCTCCGGCGTTTCGGCATAACGCATATAGACCGGGGTCATCGCTGCCTGCCAGTCATGGGCGTGCACCATATCCGGCCGCCAGCCGGGAAGCACACCGGCGCCGATTCGTGCCGCTGCCAGCGAAAGCGCCGCAAAGCGCTTCCAGTTATCAGGATAATCCTTGCCGGTCTGGCCGAGATAGGGGCCGCCGGAACGCTCGTAATAGGCGGGCGCGTCAAGGATCAGAAGGTCTAGCCCCTCATGTTGGACTTCGAGCAGATCGGCCTTTTCGCCAAGCAGATCGGTGAACTCAAAACATTTGACGGGGTCCGTCACGGCGGCTTTCACCGCCGGATATCCGGGTATCAATGTGCGCGTTCTCACGCCATAGGCTTCGAGCGCGATGGGGAGGGCGCCGGTAACGTCGGCGAGCCCTCCGGTCTTGATCAGGGGATAAATTTCGGATGAAACCGAAAGGACATTCATGGGCTCTACAGGTCCAGCTTGTCGATCATCGATTGGGTGATAAGGCAAATGCCGTTTTCCGTGCGCCGGAAACGTTTGGCATCCAGTTCGGGGTCTTCTCCTACAATCAGTCCTTCCGGAATGACCACTCCATGGTCGATGACGACGTTGCTGAGCTGGGCGTGGCGCCCGATCTTTACACTCGGCAGTACTACGGCATTCTCAAGGCGGGAGTATGAATTGGCGCGCACGCCTGTGAACAGAAGGCTACGGTTGAGGGCGGCGCCGGAAATGATGCAATCGCCTGACACAACCGACGACACGGCAGAACCGCGGCGGTCCTCATCGTCATGCACGAATTTCGCCGGCGGAGTGATTTCCGCATAGGTCCAGATCGGCCAGGACTTGTCATAGATATCGAGGTCAGGCACCACATCCGTCAGGTCGATATTGGCCTGCCAATAGGCATCGATGGTTCCGACATCGCGCCAGTATGGTCCGTGCTCGAAATCCGAACGCACGCAGGAGTCCGCGAAACGGTGGGCGACGGCTTTGCCGTGCTGGACAATATAGGGAATGATGTCCTTGCCGAAGTCGCGGCTGGAGGTTGGGTCGGCGGCATCGCGACGCAGCGCTTCCATCAGGAATTTCGTATGGAAGACGTAGATCCCCATCGAGGCAAGCGCGAAATTCTCATTGCCGGGAATGCCGGGCGGATCGGCCGGCTTTTCGATGAAGTCGATGATCTCGTCTTTTTCGTTCACATGCATCACGCCGAAGCCCGACGCTTCCTTGCGTGGCACTTCAAGGCAACCGATCGTTACATCCGCGCCGGAATCGACATGCTGTTGCAGCATGTATTCGTAGTCCATCTTGTAAATATGGTCGCCGGCCAGAATGACCATATATTCGGGCGCATAGGGCTCGATAATGTCGATGTTCTGGTAAACGGCGTCGGCGGTGCCTTCGTACCATTGCGTTTCGGACACGCGCTGCGAGGCCGGCAGAATGTCGAAGCTTTCGTTACGCTCGGGACGGAAGAAGTCCCAGCCGCGTTGCAGGTGGCGGATGAGGGAGTGAGCCTTGTATTGCGTGGCGACGCCGATGCGGCGAATGCCGGAATTCAGCGCGTTCGAAAGTGCAAAATCGATGATGCGGGCCTTACCGCCAAAATAAACCGCTGGTTTTGCCCGGCGGTCCGTCAATTCCTTCAAACGGCTTCCCCTACCGCCCGCGAGAACATAGGCCATTGCATCACGCGCCAGGGGCTGAACTCTTTTTTCCGACATGGTGTCCTCCCGTTCTGTCTGTCAGTTTTCCGGTTCGAGCATGATCGTTGCCAAGGGCGGCAGGACGAGCATCGCCCCGATTTCCCCACCGGCATTGACCGCCTGAACGCGTCCGCCATTTCCCTTGCCGCTGCCGCCATAAATTTCGGCATCGGTGTTGAGAATCTCCCGCCACCGCCCCGCAACAGGAAGCGGCACATAATAGTTTTCCCGGTAGACCGGGGTCAGATTGCAGATAACCGCCACTGGTTTTTCGCCGGGCGCCGAGCGCAGCCAGGCGAAGACCGAGTTTTCTTGATCATCGACCACCAGCCACTGGAAACCTTCGGGTTCGCAGTCACGGGCGTGCAGAGCGGCTTTCGAACGGTAGGTGAGGTTGAGATCGCGCACGAGGCGGCGCATGCCCTCATGCATCGGATATTGGCGAAGGTTCCAGTCGAGCGATCCCTTTTCGCTCCATTCGCTCCACTGGGCGAACTCCTGCCCCATGAACAGCAGCTTCTTGCCGGGATAACCCCACATGAAGCCGTAATAGGACCGGAGATTGGCAAATTTCTGCCAGTCGTCGCCGGACATCTTGGCGATCAACGATCCCTTGCCGTGCACTACTTCGTCATGGGAAAGCGGCAGCACGAAATTTTCGGTGAAGGCATAAAGCAGCCCGAAGGTCAGTTCCTGATGGTGGAACTTGCGGTGCACCGGCTCACGCGAGAAATAGCTCAGCGTGTCGTGCATGAAACCCATGTTCCATTTGAAGCCGAAACCGAGGCCGCCCTCGTGAACCGGCTGCGACACTTTCGGCCAGGAGGTGGATTCTTCAGCAATGGTCATGACGCCCGGATGGGTGCCATAGACGAGCGAGTTCATCTTCTGCAGGAAGCGGACGGATTCCAGGTTCTCGCGCCCGCCATATTCGTTGGGGATCCACTCGCCTTCCTTGCGGGAATAATCGAGATAGAGCATCGAGGCGACGGCATCGACGCGCAATCCGTCGAGATGGAATTTTTCGGCCCAATAAAGCGCGTTGTTGACGAGGTAGGACAATACCTCGATGCGGCCGAAATTGTAGATGGCTGTGTTCCAGTCGGGGTGAAAACCCTGACGCGGGTCGGCATGTTCGTAAAGCGCTGTCCCGTCAAACAGGCCCAGGCCGTGCTCATCGGTTGGAAAATGCGCGGGAACCCAGTCGAGGATCACGCCGATGCCGACCTTGTGGGCGCCGTTGACGAAGCGGGCGAAACCTTCCGGATCGCCGAAACGGGCGGTCGGGGCGTAAAGCCCGGTCGTCTGGTAACCCCAGGACGGATCGTAGGGATGTTCGGTGATCGGCAGAAACTCGATATGGGTGAAGCCCATATCCGTGCAATAGGGAATGAGCTGGGTGGCCATTTCGTCCCAGCTGAGGAAGGTGCCGTCCTCGCGACGCCTCCAGGAACCGGCGTGCACCTCGTAAATGCTGATCGGCTGCCGGCGCTGGTCCACTTGCGCCCAATGTTCCCGGTGGGCCTGGTCTTCCCATTTCTGCGCCAGTTCCGGTGCGGTGACGGAGGCGTTCTTCGGCCGCAGTTCACCACGCCGCGCATAGGGGTCGGCCTTCAGCGGCAGAAGCTCGCCGTTTGCGCCGAGGATCTCGAATTTATAGGCGCAGCCGGCATAGACGTCAGGTGCGAAAATTTCCCAGATGCCGGTATCCTTGCGGAAGCGCATCACATGCCGTCGGCCATCCCAATTGTTGAAATCGCCGACGACGGAGACGCGCCGCGCATTGGGAGCCCAGACGGCGAAGTGGAAACCTTCGACGCCTTCAAGCTTGAGCGGATGAGCGCCCATTTTGTCGAACAGCCGCAGATGCGATCCCTCGCGGACGAAATAATCGTCCATCGGTCCAAGAACCGGACCAAAGCTGTAGGGGTCGGTCACTGCCCATTCCGCATCGTCACGACAGGCGCGATAACGCACCGGCTGACGCGAGGTGAGATCGACCGGGCCTTCGAAAAAACCCTCCGGATCGAGTTGCTTCAGTTCGCCGACGAAAGATCCGTCCAGTGTGAGGACAGACACTTCTTCAGCCCCCGGAATGAAGCACCGCGCAGAAAAACCTCCCGGCGTTTCGTGAACGCCGAGAAGTGCAAAGGGGTTGGAATGCAAACCGCTCTTGATCGCCTCGATTTCAGCCTTCGTGATTTCGCCAGTCTTTTTCTCTTCGGCCGAATTGAGCGGTTTTTTCATCAGGCTCTCCAGATATCGGCGGCGTATTGCCGGATCGTCCTGTCGGACGAGAACCAGCCCATACGCGCCGTGTTACGGACTGTTTTCGCATACCAGCTTTCCGGATCGCTCCAGATCGCATCCACCTTGCGCTGCGCTTCGGCGTAGGCGTCGAAGTCGGCCGCGACCATGAACCAGTCGCTGTTGTAAATGCCGTCGATCAGCCCGGCAAAGCGGGAGCGGTCGTCGGGTGAGAAGACGCCGGAGGCGATGGATGACAGCGCCTGCGACAGTTCCACCGACTGTTCAATAATCGCGCGGGGGTTGTGGCCCTCGGCGCGCGCTTTCGACACCTCTTCCGCCGTCATGCCGAAGATGACGATGTTGTCCTCGCCGACATGTTCGAGCATTTCGACGTTCGCACCATCCAGCGTGCCGATGGTGAGCGCGCCGTTCAGCGCGAATTTCATGTTGCCGGTGCCCGAGGCTTCCATGCCAGCCGTCGAGATCTGTTCGGACAGATCTGCGGCCGGAACCATGATTTCCGCAAGCGAGACGTTGTAGTTCGGAATAAACACCACTTTCAGAAGCCCGCGCACGGCCGGGTCATTGTTGATGACCCGGGCAATATCGTTGGCAAGTTTTATGATCAGCTTCGCGTTGTGATAACTCGGCGCTGCCTTGCCTGCGAAGAACTTAACGCGCGGTACCCAATCCAGTTCCGGGTGAGAACGGATCTGGTCGTAAAGCGCCACCGTTTCGATAAGGTTCAGAAGCTGGCGCTTATATTCGTGGATGCGCTTGATCTGGATGTCGAACATGGCCGAGGGATCGACACGGATGCCCATGCGTTGCGCCACCGTATTGGCAAGCCGCACCTTGTTCAGACGCTTCACTTCGGCAAATTTTTCGCGGAAACCGGCATCGTCGGCGAAGCGGTCGAGCGCCGTCAGCTTTTCCGCATCGTCGAGGAAATCGTCGCCGATCGCTTCCCGGATCAATCCAGTCAGGCCGGGGTTGCACTGCATCAGCCAGCGGCGTGGGGTGATGCCGTTGGTCTTGTTGTTGATGCGCTCAGGATAAAGGCTGTGGAGGTCTGCAAAGACCGTTTCCTTCATCAGTTCGGTATGAAGTGCCGAGACGCCGTTGATGGAATGCGAGCCGATGAAGGCGAGATTGCCCATGCGCACGCGGCGCTCGCCGTTTTCGTCGATCAGCGAGATGGAGCGGATCTGCTGATCCGGCATCTTCTTTTCCTTGCGGGCGTAGACCAGCGTATTGGCATTGATCGCATAGACGATCTGCATGTGCCTCGGCAAAAGCCGCTCGAGCAGCGGGACGGGCCAGCTTTCTAGCGCTTCGGGCAGAAGCGTGTGGTTGGTGTAGGAGAAGGTGCCCTGCGTGATCTTCCAGGCTTCGTCGAATTCAAGACCGTGGACATCGCAGAGCAGGCGCATCATTTCGCAGATGGAAATGGCCGGATGCGTGTCGTTGAGCTGGATCGAAACCTTGTCGGGCAGCGAGGTAAAGTCGGGATATTGCTGCAGGTGACGGCGCAGAATGTCCTGCAGGGAGGCGGAGGAGAAGAAGAACTCCTGCCGCAGACGCAGTTCCTGGCCGGCCGGGGTCGCATCGGCGGGGTAGAGAACGCGCGTCAGGCTTTCGGCCTTGTTGCTCTCCCGCAGCGCGCCAATGTGGTCGCCGGCATTGAAGGCGGCAAGCAGAATGGGGTCGATAGGCTGCGCCGACCACAGGCGCAAGGTGTTGACGCGGGTGCCGCGCCAGCCGACGACAGGCGTGTCGTAAGCCATGGCAATGACGCGTTCGGCCGGTTTCCAGACGAAGCGCTGCGGCTCCTCATATCCACCGATGGTTTCCACCGATCCGCCAAAGCCGATTTCATACGAGCTTTCGCGGCGTTCGAATTCCCAGGGATTGCCGTGCGCCAGCCACGTCTCCGGCAATTCCACCTGCCATCCGTCCGCCATCTGCTGGCGGAAAAGGCCGTGCACATAACGGATGCCGTAGCCATAGGCGGGAATATCGACGGTTGCCATCGATTCCATGAAACAGGCAGCGAGACGGCCAAGACCGCCATTGCCAAGTGCCGCATCCGGTTCCAGCCCGGCAATGACATCGAGATCGACGCCGAGCGAAGAAAGCGCGTCCCTGATTTCGTGCATCAGTCCGATATTGGAGATCGCATCGCGCATCAGGCGGCCGATCAGAAACTCGAGCGACAGGTAATAAACGCGCTTGGAATTGTTGGCATAGGCCTTGCGGGTGGAGGCCATCCACTTGTCGATGATGCGGTCACGGACGACGAGAATGGTCGCGGTCAGCCAGTCATGCGGCTTGGCAACTTTTACGTCCTTGCCGATACGGTAGGTGAGGCGCTCGATGATTTCCGCTGCCATGATTTCCGGGTTGGAACTGCGCGGGGCGGGACGGGGAAGATCGGCGGCGTTTAGATTATTGATCATTGGTCGGTCAGCACCTTGGTGGGAGGAGAGGGTCTGATGAGGTCGATCCGGTTTGCCTTTACTGATGCCAGTTTATGCATCGATATGGAGGCGTGGCAACAGCATTTTTTGTGGAAATTTGAACAGCTTAGGGTAATGAAAAATAACACTTTTTCTTCAGCGTCCCGAGGATCGCCAAAGGCATTGCCTGCCCATTGTCCGTCATTCATGAACGGGTTTGCATGGTCGTTGCGATGCAGGGCATCGTTCAAGAAAGGGAAAGGGGCTGCAACACTTCTGAAATGGTTCACCGGTCCTGAAATCTGTTTCGGTCTATCGGATCACACACTAGCCTTCGCGGCGGAGATAATTCAATGAAAATAAACACGACGCTGCCGCAGCCGCGCCCACCGGTGGCGGTCAAACTGTAAAAAATGGACTCGGTCGTCATGAAATGCGACGTTTACGGAAGGCAAAAAGGTTCAGTGGTCATACCGCCGGCGCGGATCGTCACCCGGGTATTTGGCGGCACCGCACACCACGGGGTGCAATCGAAGGAAAAGGGTTCCGAGCTTAGCGCGATGCCCTCTTCAAGCCCGCGCCAATAAAGCGTTGGCGGCTTGTCGTCGCTTGACCAGCGGAAGGCGTGCAGGCAATCGCCATCCATCAGCACGGCGCTGAACCGCAGCGCGGAAGAAACGCCCGCGGCGATCATCTTTTCCAGGCAGAGGCGCAGCGCGGTGGAAATGGCCCGAACCGGGTCCGCATCAAGGCCGTGGCCGGCGGCAATCAGGAAGATGGCTTCGCTGTCGCCGGTGCCGCGCCGGGCGGAATAAATATCATCGGGTATGAGGGAATCAATGTCGCGCCGGATCTGCTCATAGCCGCCGATCTGGCCGTTATGCATGAACAGATATTGACCATGCGCAAAGGGGTGGCAATTGGCACGGGATACTTCGCCTGATGTGGCGGAGCGGACGTGGGCCATGAACATGCCCGAGCGAAGCTGGTGGCAAAGGGCGGCCAGATTGGCGTCGGACCAGGCGGGTCTGGTGTCGCGAAAAACGCCGGGCGTTCCGCGCTCGCCATACCAGCCAAGACCGCAACCGTCGCCATTGACGACGGTTTTCGCTTCCCTTGCGGCCATGGACTGGCTGACCAGCGATGCTTCCGGCTCGATCAGAAGACTGTCGAGCCAGACCGGTTTACCGGAATAGGCAAAAAGGCGGCACATTCATGCGGCTCTGTTCAGGGCCTTGTTTCCGAGCGCGAAGCCGACAGCGGCCTGGGCGTGAATGGCGGTCGAATCGTAACCCGGCAAAGGCAGGGCATCGGGATCGATCAGCAGGGAAATTTCGGTGCAGCCGAGAATGACGGAATCGACGCCGAGCGCACGGGCTTTCTCGATGACCGACATGTAGCGCTCGCGCGAGCACGACTTGATCTCGCCCTGGCACAATTCGCCAAAGATGATGTCGTGGATGGCGGCCCGGTCTTCCTCATCCGGCACGACCACATCGACGCCGTGGCGGCGCATGCGGTCGGTGTAGAACCCATGTTCCATCGTGTAGCGCGTTGCGAGCAGAAGCGGCTTACGGCGTCCGTCCGCCTTCAATGCGGTGGCAGTTTCATCAATGATGTCGATGAGAGTGACGCCCGACATTTTTTCAACGGTTTCCGCAACGAGGTGCATGGTGTTGGTGCAGATCAGCACACAATCGGCACCCGCATTGGCAAGACGCGCACCCGCAGCGCCCAAAAGCGCGCCGGCCTCATCCCAGCGGTCTGCCTTCTGAAGGGCGACAACCTCGGAAAAATCGAGCGAATGCATGACGATATCGGCCGATACGAGCCCACCGCGGCTGTCACGAACGGCCTCGTTGATCATGCGATAATAGGTTGCGGTGGATTCCCAGCTCATGCCGCCGATCAGACCGATCCGTTTCATAGGAGTTCCCTTATCAAAGTTTGATTGATGACAAGAATGCCATTGCCGCGATGAAAACGGCATGCGTTTTTTCAGGGATTTGGAAGGCAGATTGCAAATTCTGGGCGTATATGAGGCTCAGCTCGCAAATTTCTTGCGCCAATAAGTTAACCGGTGCATTCTGAAACGATGATTGACGACCGTGACCGCCGAATCCTTGCGATTCTCCAGGAGAATGCAGAAACACCTCTAGCCGATATCGCGGATGAGGTGTCGCTATCGCTTTCCGCCTGTTCTCGCCGTATCACGCGTCTGCGTGCGGAAGGATATGTGACCGGCACGATGGCGCTGCTCGACCGGCGGAAAATCAACCTGCCGACCACGGTTTTCCTGCTCGTCAGAACCGGCCTGCATGCGGAGGATTGGCTGGACCGGTTCCATGCCGCCGTCAGCACCATACCGGAGATCGTCGAGGTGCACCGGCTGACCGGCAATTTCGATTATATTCTGAAACTCGTGCTGCCGAATGTCGAATATTACGACACCATCTACAAACAGATCCTCCGGCGGGTCGAACTTTACGACATGTCCGCCTATATCTCCATGGAGACGGTCAAGCTGTCGTCTTCACTCCCGACGACGCATATCTGATCGCGATATTTGGTCGTTTTTCAGCGCCCGGCTTCAAAACGGAAACCGAAGCGGAAACTCCGGGTCTCACCCTGTTGAAGGGTGATGTCCGCTTCAAGTTGCGGCTGGTTGAAGGCGTTTGTCGGTGTTTCCACAGGTTCAAGCGCGATGGATTTTCGCCTGTCGCGGGCAAGCGTATCGCCGGTAAAGACATGCATGTGGCCACGGTCCTGCCAAACGGTCAGGCTCGAACCATCGTTCCGGTTTTCGATCCGAGTCTCGTAAAGCCCGTTTGCGGATGGGATCAGATCGGTAAAGCAGACATCCAGCACATGGCCTGCGAGCGGCGCGGCAGAAAGAAACGCTGCATCGTCCCGTTTGAGAATGCCCGTCTCACTGTCGGTGAGTGGTATCAAATTCTCGTCCGTTTTGATCGCTGTTCGCGAGGGTAGCGTGAGAAGGAGATCGTCGATGGAGGATATGCCGGGCAGACGGAAATAGGGATGCCAGCCGGCCGCGAAGGGCAAAGGCCGGTCGTCGCCATTGATGCCGCGTATATCGATTGTAACCGCATGGCCTGCAAACCGGTATTCCACCTCGATGGCGAGATGGTAGGGATAGCCCTTGAATTCGGCCGGCAATATCTCGGCACGAAAGACGATAATGTGCGCGTCGTTTTCCTCGAAAGACCGGTCGAGGCCGAAGGGCAGGGCACGGGCAAATCCGTGGAAGACGAGGTCCTCGTGGGCAAGCACCGGCTCGATACGGTGTATCTCCCCGCCAAATTTAAACTGGCCCTGAGAAATGCGATTGGTGAAGGGGGCGAGAATGCCATTTCTCACGCCGTTCTGCGACTGCAATTCCTCGAGCGACGAATATCCGTCGACAAGGTTTTCTTCATTGCCGTCGGAAAGCCTCGGCCGCCAGCTCAGAAGGGTCGCGCCCTCATAAGCGATCTCGGCGCTGAAGCCGTTTCCGGAAACGGTCAGGCTCGCAATCCCCGTGCCTGTTGCGGAAGTGGTCATCGGGAAATTGTCCTTCATGCATGCGTCTGCGGCCGTCGGGCCGATTGCGCCGCCGATTCGCCCGATCATCTTCGCTGCGGAGACATTTCGCAATGGCCAAGACGGTGGCACACCTTAATGACCTCGCGTCAGCTCGGCCACTAAGGTGTTATTGCCCTGGCCATGGCGCAAATCATTCCGTGAAGGTGCGTTTCGCGCCGGTGAAAAATTCCATTAGTGCGGCCTGATCTTCGCCGCCCAGTCCTGCCGCTGTCAGCATGCGGTGCACCTCGGCGCAAACCGCCGTCAGCGGCATGGCCGTGTTGGTGCGTCGGGCCAGATCCTGCGCGCCATTCAGGTCCTTGACCATATTGTCGATACGGCCAGTGCGGCGGTAATCCTTCGCCACGTAACGTGGCATATATTCCTGCAGGATCGCACTGTCGGCGCGGCCGCCTTTCAGCGCCTGCGGAATTTTGGCGGCATCGACGCCGGCATCCAGCGCAAGCTGTGTTGCTTCCGCCACGGCAAGGAAGTTCAGCCCGCAAAGAACCTGATTGATGAGCTTCGTCGTCTGGCCGGCGCCGCTTGGACCCATATGGGTGTAGTTGCTGGCCACGTGCCGCAGCACGCGACGGGCATCGGCTACATCCTTTTCGGTGCCGCCGGCCATCAGGGTCAGTTGCCCGACGAGTGCCTTCGGCGCGCCGCCGGAAAGCGGGCTGTCCACCCAGCGCAGCCCTTTTTCAGCAGCATCCGCCGCCAGTTCTTTTGTCGCTTCCGGATCGATGGAGGACATGTCGATGATCAGCGTGCCGGGCCTGGCCCCCGCCGCCACGCCATCTTTGCCGAAGACGGCGGCGCGGACGATTTTCGGTGAATTGAGGCTGAGGATCACGACATTGGAGACCGAAGCCGCTTGCGCCGCCGTCTCGGCGCTATGCGCACCAAGGCTGGTCAAAGCCGCCACCTTTTCCGCGTCCAGATCGAAAACCATCAGGTGATTGCCGGTCTCGATCAGTCGCGTACCGATCGCGCCGCCCATCGCGCCAGCGCCGATGAGGGCGATCTTGTTCTTCTCGGTCATGGTGCTCACGGTCTCCTCCCAAAGCGTCGTGGTTACGGCTTCTTCAAAGCGAGGCGGTAATGCCGCCGTCGACGTAAAGAATATGTCCGTTCACGAAAGACGAGGCATCGGACGACAGGAAAATGCAGGCGCCGACAAGCTCTTCGACCTTGCCCCAGCGGCCGGCGGGTGTGCGTTTTTCAAGCCATGCCGAAAATGTCTCGTCGGCCACCAGAGCCGCGTTGAGCGGCGTGTCGAAATAGCCAGGCGCAATGGCGTTGCACTGCAGGCCATATTTGGCCCAGTCCGTCGCCATGCCCTTCGTCAGATTGCCGACGGCGCCCTTGGTGGCGGTGTACGGCGCGATACCGGGGCGGGCAAGAGCGGTCTGGACGCTGGCGATGTTGATGATCTTGCCACGTCCACGGCTGATCATATGACGCGCGACGGCTTGCCCTGCGTGGAACACCGAGGCGATGTTGGTCTGTAACAGGCGCTCGAAGGCGTCCGCCGGAAAATCCTCCAGCGGTGTGCGGTGCTGCATGCCGGCATTGTTGACCAGAATATCGATGGGGCCGACTTCCGCCTCGAAACCGTCGATGGCCTTGCGCACCGCTTCATGATCGGTGGCATCGAAGGCGAGCGTCTTGGCACCCTTGATGCCTGCGGCAGCTGCTTTCAGCTTCGCTTCGTCGCGGCCGTTCAACACCACTTCGGCTCCCGCCTCCACCAAGCCCTGCGCCAGCGCAAAGCCGATGCCCTGGGACGAACCGGTGATCAGGGCGCGGCGGCCGGAAAGATCGAACAAATTAAGGCCCACTGTTTCCTCCAGTCTCTCGACATTGCTTTCATGCCGGTTTATGTTATCGATAACATTCATCCCTTTCAGACGTGGATGTCAAGGCTTAAACGCCTGTTTCCGGTACGGAACATGCGTGCGGGGAGGCTGCAAGGCGGCGGAGACGCGGCCGGCGGCAATGATTGGGATAGGGATTATTTTGTTGCGCCGTTTAAGGCGCGATATCGAACGGGAGATATTTATGAGAGCGATTGTCGCCCACGGGGCAAAGGATGTGCGCATCGAGGAGCGGCCGGAGGAGGCGCCGGGGGCAGGAGAAGTGCGTCTTCGTCTGGCTCGGGGCGGAATTTGCGGCAGCGATCTTCACTATTACAATCACGGCGGTTTCGGCGCGATACGGCTTCGCGAACCAATGGTGCTGGGACATGAGGTTTCCGCCATTGTTGAAGAGCTGGGTGAGGGCGTCGAGGGGCTGAAGGTTGGCGGTCTGGTCGCGGTTTCGCCGTCCCGTCCGTGCAGGACCTGCCGCTTTTGCCAGGAAGGCCTGCACAATCAGTGCCTCAACATGCGCTTTTATGGCAGCGCCATGCCGTTTCCGCATATTCAGGGCGCTTTCCGCGAGGTTCTCATCGCGGACGCCCTGCAATGCGTTCCGGCCGACGGCTTGAGTGCCGGCGAGGCGGCTATGGCGGAACCGCTGGCGGTAACGCTGCATGCCACCCGCCGCGCCGGCGATTTGCTCGGAAAACGCGTGCTCGTCACCGGCTGCGGCCCCATCGGCATTCTCTCCATCCTGTCTGCCCGCCGTGCCGGTGCCGCTGAAATTGTCGCGACCGATCTTTCGGACTTCACGCTTGCCAAGGCTCGGGAAGCGGGCGCGGACCGCGTCATAAACAGCAAGGATGAGCCTGATGCACTGGCGGCTTATGGCGCGAACAAGGGAACCTTCGACGTTCTCTATGAATGCTCCGGTGCCGCCGTTGCACTGGCGGGCGGGATTACGGCGTTGCGTCCACGCGGCATCATCGTCCAGCTCGGCCTTGGTGGCGATATGAGCCTGCCGATGATGGCGATTACCGCCAAGGAACTCGATCTGCGCGGCTCTTTCCGGTTCCACGAGGAATTCGCGACGGGCGTCGAACTGATGCGCAAAGGCCTGATCGACGTCAAGCCGTTCATCACCCAGACGGTGGACCTCGATGACGCCATCTCCGCCTTCGAATTCGCCTCCGACCGCAGCCGTGCCATGAAGGTGCAGATCGCTTTTTCGTAAGCGCCTGTTGCGCACGCCGGTTTGTCGACGTCTTGATCGGCGGTGGATTAATCCGCCGCCGATTTTTCATGCGTGCGCTTCCATCTACAACATGACGTCTTTGATGTTATCGATATCATTTCGTGCGTCGCGGGCTGGGAAAGTATCGTCGAGGGCGTAGCCCTGATCCTAGGCAGACGCTGCCTCTTCTGATTTGCACATTTTGACGCAGGTCAAAAAGGTGATTTGCCGACTGCCATTTTTTGCTTTATCGAAATTTCAGAAATTACTGAAAATACAGGAAGCAAAGAAATGCCCACCAATCTTTCTCCGCTCGTTCAGTCCTTCGTGCTGCATTTCGGCGAGATGGGCAGCCGCTGGGGCATCAACCGCACGGTCGGCCAGGTCTATGCTTTGCTTTACATTTCGCCGAAGCCGCTCTGCGCGGACGACATTGTCGAGGCGCTCGGCATTTCCCGTTCCAATGTGTCGATGAGCCTGAAAGAGCTTCAGGCGTGGAACCTTGCAATTCTCAAGCATTTCCCCGGCGACCGGCGCGATTTTTTCACGACGCCGGAGGATGTGTGGCAAATTCTGCGCACCCTTGCCGAGGAGCGCAAGAAGCGCGAGATCGACCCGACACTCAGCGTGCTTCGTGAAATCCTGATGGAGAAACCGGAAAACGAAGAGGAGCGGCATGCGCAGAAGCGCATCGATGAGATGAAAACGCTAATCGAGCAGCTCACCGGCTGGTATGACGATGTGAAGAAGCTGGAGACGGAGCGGTTGGCTTCGCTTCTGGCACTCGGCTCGAAGGTCACGAAGCTTCTGGAGGCCAAGGACAAGATCGTCTCTCTTGCCAGACCCCGTGCCAAGAAGGACAGGTGAGGAGATCATCCGTGAGCATGTCCGCAGAAATCCGGCAATCCGCCAATGGCGATGATGCAGACTGTCCAGTTCCAGCGGCGGTCTCTCCCGATAAGGCACGGCGGCGCTTCTTCGGTAAATCCGCCAATGATAAGGGCGCCGGCACGGCGGAAATGGCGAAGGCACCCGCGGTAGGAAGATCGGTCGCCCTGCTGCACGTCCTGCCGGCTCTGCTCTGGTTGCCCCAGGCGGGTTTGCTTGCATTTTCGGTCGGAAAAATTGCCGACGGTGCGCCGATGACGGCAATCCTTCCGGCGGCTGTTGCTGTTCTCATTCTCGGTCTCATCAAGGCATGGCTGGAAAAAGTTGCCGCGAGACTGTCGTTTCGCGCCGCGCGTGCCGCCCTTTCGCGGCGGCGGCTGCAAGCGCTTCATGCCGTCGCGAAGGTGTCGCCGCTCGATCTGGCGCGCACGGCCTCCGGCGAGGCGGCAAGCGTTATCGCCGAGGCAGCCGAAGCGCTGGTACCTTATTTTTCCAGGTTCCAGCCTGCGCGTATGAAAGCTACCATTGTCCCCTTGGTTTTCGTGCTGGCAATCCTGCCATTTACCTGGATTGCGGCGCTTGTTCTGCTGCTTTCAATGCCCACTATTCCGCTTTTCATGGCGTTGATCGGCTGGCAGGCGAAGGCTGCCAGTGAAAAGCAGCTGGCCGAGACCGGTAACATGAATGCTTTCCTGCTCGATCGCCTGCGCGGCCTGGAAACGATCCGCGCACTGGAAGCCGTTGATCTGACCGCTGGACGCCTGCGCACGGACGCGGAGAACCTCAAGAAGCGGACGATGGCTGTCCTGCGGATCGCCTTTCTGTCCTCGGCGGTGCTGGAGCTTTTCGCTGCCCTCGGCGTTGCCATGACCGCCGTTTATATCGGTTTCCATCTGCTCGGTTTTCTCGATTTCGGCGCGTGGGGCCAGAAGCTGACACTTGCCGAGGGGCTGTTCATCCTGCTTCTGGCGCCTGCCTTTTTCGAACCGCTGCGGGAGTTGTCTGCCGTCTGGCACGACCGCGCAGCCGGCGAGGCGGCGCTGGGCGCGCTCGACACATTGACGCGGGCTGGCAAAGCCATCGTGGGTGAGGGTAAGGAGGTCGCAATGGCGCCTTTTCCGACTCCCGGTCTGGTGGAGTTGGTCAATATCTCCTTCGCCTATCCGAATGCTCCGCCTGTCATTCGGAATCTAAACCTAACGGTCCAGTCAGGCGAGACAGTTGCGATTCTTGGGCCTTCCGGTTGTGGTAAATCCACTGTACTCTCCTTGATTGCCGGTTTGGCCGAGGCTGACAGCGGTACAATAGGGATCGGGGGCGTAACGCTTGGTGATGCGACTGCCGATGGACTACGCAAGACAATCGGCTGGGTCAGCCAGAAGCCGTTCTTTTTTGCCGGTTCCCTGAAGGCGAATATTCGCTTTGGCCGTGCCGATGTCAGCGAAGGCATGGTCGAGGAGACGCTGCGCTGCACTGGGCTGGATACATTGTCGAAAGCACGCCGGCATCTGCCTATAGGAGACGGCGGCTACGGCATTTCGGGCGGGGAGGCGGTGCGCCTCGCCATTGCGCGTGCTTTCGCCGATCCTGCGACGCAGCTTGTTCTGGTCGATGAGCCGACAGCGCATCTCGACCGGGAGACGGCTGTGCTCGTTACCGAAAACCTGCTGCAACTCGCAAAGGGCAGGACATTGATCGTCGCAACCCATGATCCTGTGCTCGCCGCGCGTATGGACAGGGTCGTGGATATGACGACGATCCATTCGAGGGGGCAGTCATGATCGCGCGTTTTGCCATATTGAAACCTGTCATTTCCCTGTTCTGGTCGGCGCGTCGCGGCATGCTGCTCGTTGGCGCGGTTCTGGCAGCAACCACGGTGCTGGCGGGTATAGGCCTTCTCGGCGTTTCCGGCTGGTTCATTACTGCGACCGCGATTGCCGGTCTGGTCCCGGCGACGGCCTATGCTTTCGACGTCTTTGCGCCGTCGGCGGCCATCCGTCTGCTGGCGTTGTCACGCACCGCTGCCCGTTATGGCGAACGCATGACCACCCATGAGGCGACGCTGTCCGTGCTTGCAGCGCTTCGCGAAAAGCTGTTTCGTGGCTTTGCAGCACCGCAGGCGGCGAAACATCTGGAGGCGAGGCCCGCCCGCCTGCTGAACCGGCTGACTGCGGATATCGACGCGCTGGATTCGCTTTATCTGCGCGTGCTGGTACCCGCCGCCGTCGCAATCCTCGCCGCAATCGCAACAGGCATCGGACTTGCCCTCCTCAATCTGCTTGCGGGCGTTCTGGTTGCTCTCTTCCTCATTGCGGTGGGTCTTGGCATTTCAGTGCGCTCGGCGTTGACGGCGGAAAAATTTGCGCGTCGCCGGGCAATCGGGCTTGAAGCGCTTCGTGCCCGCACGGCGGACTTGGTCAACGGGCAGGTGGAATTGCTCACGACTGCCCGTCTTTCCACGCAGGTTGCGGCGATTGAACGGGCCGACAATTATCTGCTCGCCTGCGACGACCGCTTGAACCGGATCGAAACCAATGCCGGTTTTTCCTTCGGCATCTCAGCGGCGGCTCTTTTGAGTGCGGCTCTCCTCGGCATGGCCTGGCTTGCGGAGCAGGGCGTTGTGACCGCGCCGACTGCTGCCCTCGGCCTGCTCGTCTGTTTCGCCGCGCTGGAGCCCTTCACGGCGCTGCGCCGTGGTGCAATGGAGCTCGGGCGCACGCTTTTTTCGGCAAGACGCATTGCGCCGCGTCTTTCCGCCGAGGCAGCTGCCAACTGTCCGCGCCTGCCTGCCAAGGGCATGGCGGCTGAGCTTGATGGTGTGCGGCTGGAGCGGGATGGGAACGAAAATCCTGTCCTGACGAATATCAACCTTGCAATCGCCGCCGGGGAGACGGTTGCGATTATCGGGCCGAGCGGTGCAGGCAAGACCAGCCTCATCCAGCTTCTGGCTGGTGAAGTGCAACCGGCGGCGGGCACGGTCAGCGCGTTGCCTTGCTCGCTCATGACGCAGAGAAGTCAGCTTTTCCGAGACAGCATCGCTGATAATCTGAGGCTGGCAAAACCTGCCGCGACGGAGCATGAACTGTGGGATGCCCTTCAATCGGCAGGCCTTGGCGAGCATGTCAAAACCTTGGCCGCCGGGCTGGATACGAGACTTGGCGAGGCGGGGCAGGGTCTCTCCGGCGGTCAGTCACGACGGCTCGCCCTTGCCCGTTTCCTTCTACGCGACAAACCACTCTGGCTTCTCGACGAGGTGACGGAAGGGCTGGACGGCGAAACCGCCCGTGACGTGCTCGGCCGGCTGTTTGCCAGGGCGGAAGGCAAGACTATCGTGATGATAACCCATAATCGCCGTGAGGCGGAATTTGCCGATCGCATCATCATGCTGAGAGAGGGGCGTCAACTTGATCAATGTCAAAGCGGCACCCCGGAATACGACGTAATGCTGCAAACATTGCGTCCGGACTGAGTGATTTTTTCAGGGCCGGCGCCGTTTCGTAACAGAAGGCCGGCCTTTCCTGAAAGGTGGGGTAAAAACATGGAACTCGACATCGTGGCGCTATCGCGCCTGCAATTCGCTGTTACCGCTTTATATCACTTTCTATTCGTTCCCCTGACGATCGGACTGTCGGTGGTGATCGCCATCATGGAAACGGTCTATGTCATGACCGGCCGCACCATCTGGCGGCAGATGACGAAATTCTGGGGTACATTGTTCGGCATCAACTTCGTGCTTGGTGTTTCCACCGGCATCGTCATGGAATTCCAGTTCGGCATGAACTGGAGTTATTACAGCCACTATGTCGGCGATATCTTCGGTGCGCCGCTGGCGATCGAAGGGATGATGGCTTTCTTTCTGGAAGCCACCTTCGTCGGTCTGTTCTTTTTCGGCTGGGACAAGCTGTCGAAACTCGGCCATCTCATCGCAACATGGTGCGTGGCGATCGGCTCGAACTTCTCGGCGTTGTGGATATTGATCGCCAATGGCTGGATGCAGAACCCGACGGGATCGGCCTTCAACCCCCAGACCATGCGCATGGAGGTGACGGATTTCTTCGCGGTGCTGATGAACCCGGTCGCCCAGGCGAAGTTCGTGCACACGGTTTCTGCGGGTTATGTCACTGCCTCCATCTTCGTGCTCGGCGTTTCCGCCTGGTACGTGCTGAAAGGCCGCCATGTCGATCTCGCCAAGCGGTCGATGACGGTTGCCGCTTCTTTCGGCCTGGCTGCTGCGCTGTCGGTCGTCGTGCTGGGAGATGAAAGCGGTTATCTTTCGACCGAACACCAGAAGATGAAGCTCGCCTCGATCGAAGCCATGTGGGAAACGGAACCGGCACCCGCCCCCTTCACCGCCATCGGTTTTCCTGATCAGAAAGCCCGCGAAACGCATTTCGCCGTGAAAATTCCGTGGGTGATGGGCCTTATCGGCACGCGCTCGCTGGACACTGAAATCCCCGGCATCAACGATCTGGTGGAACTCGCAAAGACCCGCATCCGCGATGGCATCAAGGCCTATGATGCGCTGATGCAGATACGTGCCACCGGCAAGGGCGCGGAACTGCCCGAAGAGGTGCGTGGCACCTTTGCGGAACTCGGCCACGAGCTTGGTTACGCCCTGTTGCTGAAACGTTATGTCGACGATCCGCGTCAGGCGACGGAGGAGCAGATTGCCAAGGCCGCCGCCGATACCATCCCGCATGTGCCGACGCTGTTCTGGGCGTTCCGCATCATGGTCGGTCTCGGCATGTTCTTCATCCTGTTGACGGCGACCTTCTTTTATCTCTCCGCCCGCCGCCGGCTGGATCACTATCCGTTCTTGCTGAAGGTAGCCGTCTTCGCCATTCCGCTGCCGTGGATTGCTGCGGAAATGGGCTGGGTGGTCGCGGAATTCGGCCGCCAGCCATGGATCATCGAGGGCGTGCTGCCGACGGCTGCTGCCGTCTCCAGCCTCAGCGCCTCAACGGTTCTGATTACGCTTCTCTGCTTCATCGCCATCTATACGGTGCTGTTCATCGTCGAAATGGGGCTGATGCTGAAGGCGATCCGCAAGGGGCCGGATCCGGATCACGAGCCGGAAGCGCCGCTCGTTCCTGAAAAACTCGTCGCTGCGGAGTAAACGATCATGATATTGCATCAACTCATCGACTACGAAGTCCTCCGCGTCATCTGGTGGCTGCTGCTTGGCGTGGTGCTGATCGGTTTTGCCGTGACCGGCGGTTTCGATCTTGGCACGGGCGCGCTGCTGCCTTTCGTCGCGAAAACGGATCTCGAGCGGCGTGTCGTCATCAATTCCATTGGCCCGGTATGGGAAGGCAATCAGGTCTGGCTCATCCTTGGCGGCGGCGCCATCTTCGCCGCGTGGCCGCCGCTTTATGCGGTGTCGTTTTCTAGTTTTTACCTGGCGATGTTCGCCACCCTGTTTGCGCTGATCCTGCGGCCGGTGGGGTTCAAATACCGCTCCAAGCGCGAGAGCACGACATGGCGCAGTACCTGGGATTGGGCACTGTTTGTCGGTGGCTTTGTTCCCGCCCTGATCTTCGGTGTGGCGATCGGCAATGTGCTGCAGGGTGTACCCTTCCGCTTCAACGATGACCTCAGGATTTTTTACGACGGCACGACGTTGTTCGAGCTTCTCAACCCTTACGCAATCCTTTGCGGCCTTGTTTCCGTTTGCATGCTGGTGATGCATGGTGCGGCCTGGCTGGTGCTGAAGACCGAAGGGCCGGTTGCTGCGCGTGCCCGTAGTTTCGGCAGCATTGCAGCACTTGCCACCACAGTTCTCTTTGCGCTTGGTGGCGTATTGTTGTGGCTCGGTATCGACGGGTATCGCTTCACCTCGGAAGTCGTGACCGACGGTCCGTCCAATCCGTTGTCAAAGACGGTCGAGGTCGCAAGCGGCGTCTGGTTTGCGAATTACGCGGACCATCCGTGGATGATGCTGGCACCGGCGCTCGGTCTTGCCTTCCCGCTCGTCGCCTTCCTGTTGTTAAGGGGCGGGCGTGAGGTGCTGGCGCTGCTTTCCAGTTCGCTTGCCATATTCGGCATCATCTCGACGGTCGGTCTGACGATGTTTCCCTTCATCCTGCCCTCTTCGATCGATCCGAAATCGAGCCTGACGGTCTGGGACGCATCGTCGAGCCATATGACGCTGTTCATCATGCTGGTCGTCGCCCTCATCTTCATCCCCATCATCGTCGCTTACACCTCATGGGTCTATCGCGTGCTGTGGGGCAAGGTGGATGAAAAGGCGATCCGCGAAGACAGCGGCCACGCTTATTAATATCGAACAAACACAAGGAGATCGAACATGTGGTATTTCGCCTGGCTGCTCGGCCTGCCTCTCGCCGCCATTTTCGCCGTCATGAACGCCATGTGGTATGAGTTGATGGAAGAAAACGCCAGAAAGGCCGAGGCCAAGCCGGATAAATAACGCTTCGGGCACGGGGCAAAAAAGGGCGGCGTCCGATCTGGATGCCGCCCCTCTTGTAGAAATCGCCGCAGTTGACACGCGCGGTTTCAGTGGATCGCGATGCCGCGCTTGTCCGCTTCTTCCTTGATGATGTCTTCGACCAGCGCTCTCTTGAGATTTGGGTTTCCCAGAAGATAGTCGTCGGCAATCTCGAAAATCGATTTCGGATTCTCGGTCCTGTGCAGGGTGTCGAGGTCCTGGCCGATCTGCTCTCGCAAGTTTGAATAGTCGTCCATCGCGGTTCTCCCGGTCACTGGTTCAATGCAGAAGTTCTGCCGGAACCTTGCCGCCGTTTTCAGACAGCTTCTTGATGACGGCCTTGTGCAGCCAGATGTTCATTGTGGCTGAGTCCGAGGTATCACCGGTATAGCCGAGTTCGCTTGCCAGTTCCTTGCGAGCGGTTAGGCTGCTGTCCAGATCGAGCGCTTTCAGAAGATCGACGATCGAATGTTTCCAGTCTAGTTTCTGCCCGTTCTGCTTGACCGCCGCGTCCAGAATGGATGCGACATCGACGCTGCCGGTGGATGCCGGAGCAGCGGGTGTCGGTGCGGGTGCTGCTGGCTGAGCCGGAGCGGCCGGGCTTGCGCCTGTCGTGGGCGAGCCAGCCGGAGCCGAAGTCTGCGGTGCAGCCTCGGCCTTGCCAAAAATCGCGTTCTTGATCTTGTCGAAAAAGCTCATTGTGTCCTCCCTCTATCGGCGAAATGCGCGCCCGATGGCAATGAGAATGCATGCGCCGATGAAACCGGCGATGAGGTATCCAATCCAGCCTCCGAGCGAAATGCCCACAAGCCCAAGCAGGAAATTGGCGACGATGGCGCCAACGATGCCGAGAATTATGTTCATGAAAAGACCCATGTTGCTTTTCATGAACTGTTCGGCAAGCCAACCGGCTACGCCGCCGATGATGATTGCTGCAATCCAGCCGATTTGTGCGTCTTCCATAACAGGCCTTTCCTTTGTGAGAGAGGTCCGCAGGCATATGGACAGGCTTTTGCGCGCACTGATCCCCCCGCCTCTTTGACCCCAGGCAGGGGATTAACGGCCAAGCGAGGATTTTGTTCCAGTCTCCTTGCTTTCGTCAGCTTTGGCTTTGGAAGTCCAACCCGATATCCAGAACCGGCGCGCTGTGGGTCAGCCAGCCGATGGAGATGAGGTCGATGCCGGTTGCTGCAATGGCTGCTGCGGTTTGAGGGGTGATGCGTCCGGAGGCCTCGGTGATGGCGCGTCCGGCGACGATCTGCACCGCCTCGCGCAGCTGTTCGGGCGTCATGTTGTCGAGGAGAACCGCATCGACCCCTTCCTCCATCGCCTCGCGTAATTGCGAGAGTGTATCGACCTCCACCTCGATCTTGACCAGATGTCCGACACCCGCCTTGGCGCTGCGGATAGCGTCACGCACGCTGCCGGCCACGGCGATGTGGTTGTCCTTGATGAGAACAGCATCATAAAGGGCAAAACGGTGGTTCATGCCGCCGCCGGCGCGCACGGCATATTTTTCCAACGCCCTGAGGCCCGGCGTCGTTTTGCGGGTGCAGGCAACCGAGGCTTTGGTGCCGGAGATGGCGGCAGCGATTGTGGCGGTGACGGAAGCGATGCCTGAGAGATGGCCGAGAAAATTAAGGGCGGTGCGCTCCGCCGTCAAAAGACCGCGCGAGGGACCCTCGATTGTCGCGATGATATCGCCGGGAGCGACCGCCGCGCCATCCTGCACCTGCCGCCTCATCACGATTGTCGGGTCCACCAACTGGAAAGCCAGTTCTGCGGCATCAAGACCTGCGATGACACCCGGTTCACGCGCCGCCATGACGACGACTGAGCGATGAGCGGCGGGGATGACTGCGGCGGACGTGATGTCGCCCGCCAGACCCAGGTCTTCCAGAAGGGCGTTGCGGACAAGCGGCTCCACGATAATGCGTGGCAGAGGGGTGAGGGTCATGTCAGGCGCTCCGCGCAATGCTGGAAGAAAAAAGATTGGACGATGAGAGGTCATGGGCAATGGCGATGACATCGGACAGGCAAAGCCTGCGCCTTGTGGCGGTCGCGTCCTTTTCCGGGAAATCGTTACGGAAATGGGCCCCGCGCGATTCTCTTCGCAAGGCTGCGAAGACGGCGATTGCGAGCCCGACGATGGCGGGATCGGATGCCGGGCCGTTCTGTTCGGCCAGTGGGAGAAGTTCGCTGATCGCGCTGATCAACCCCGCTTCATGTCTGGCGATGCCGAGATGGCGGGAGACGATGGGCCGGACGATAGACGGGTCTGCTGCCGAAAGAACAGGCGTTGCGAATGGCGTGACAGCTGTCACCCGTTTTGATGCCGGTCGGGCGGCAATATCTTTTGCCGCACGCATGCCCATGGCAGCCGCCTCCAGCAGGGAGTTGCTGGCCAGCCGATTGGCCCCGTGAAGACCGGTGCAGGCAGTTTCGCCCGCAACCCATAGGCCCGGCACGGAACTACGGCCATTACCATCCGTGGCGACACCGCCCATGTGGTAATGCACGGCGGGACGGACGGGCACGAGTTCGCGGGCGGGGTCTATACCAGCCTCGCGGCATAGCAGGTCGATTGACGGAAAACGCGCCGAAAAACCGCTGCCGATCGCCTGGCGGGCATCTAGAAAGACTTTGCCGCCGCGCAGGATTTCCCGGTCGATGGCGCGGGCGACAATATCGCGGGAAGCGAGTTCTGCACCCGGAACGGTCGCCATGAAACGTTCGCCGTTTTCATTGAGAAGAACGGCACCTTCGCCCCGCACCGCCTCGCTGACCAGAGCCAGCGGCCGCCGGGGAGAGGAAAGCGCGGTCGGGTGGAACTGGACGAATTCCATATCAGTGAGGATGGCGCCGGCGCGCGCGGCGAGCATGATCCCCTGTCCGAAATTGCCGGAGGGATTGGTGGTGGCCTCGTACAGCCCGCCGAGGCCACCGGTTGCAAGAATGACGTTTGTTGCCGGCAGAACAAAGCTGCCCTTTTGCCCGGCGCATATGAGACCGGTTATGGCCTCGCCCGCTGTCAGCAGCCGGCGCACCTCCGCGCCTTCCAGAACTGCGATGGACGGCGTGTCGAGAACGGCGGCTGCAAGAGCCCTCACAATGGCCGCGCCCGAGCCGTCACCTTCGGCATGCAGGATGCGCCGGCGGCCATGGGCGGCTTCCAGCCCGAAAACGAGCCTGCCTTGTGCATCACGATCGAAGCGAACTCCGGCCCGTTCTAGGGCATCGATGACGGCGGGGGCGGTGGAGACGATATCTGCTGCCATAGCCGCGTCACAGAGGCCGTCGCCTGCGGCGAGCGTATCGGCAAGATGCAGTGCAGCGCTGTCGTCAGCGCCAAGGCTTGCGGCAATGCCGCCCTGCGCCCAGGCGCTGGACGTTTCGCAACCGAGCGCGCCGCGGGTCAGAAGCAGAACCGGCTGCGGTGCGAGCGTCAATGCCGCCATCAGGCCGGCAATACCGCTGCCGACGATGACCGTCCTGCCCGCATATTGCGACAGAGCGTCACTCATACCGCCAGCATCCTTTCCACCGCACGGCGGGCGGCTACCGCAACCGTCGGATCGATTGTCACCTCGTGGCGGTTTTCCTCAAGCGCTGTGCGGATATTGCCGAGCGTGATGCGTTTCATGTGCGGGCAGAGGTTGCAGGGGCGGATGAATTCGACATCGGGATGATGCACGGCGACATTGTCGCTCATCGAGCATTCCGTCAAAAGCACCACGCGGGCCGGTCTTTCCCGGCCGACGTAATCCGACATGACAGCGGTTGAGCCGGAAAAATCTGCGGCCTCGACGACATCGGGCGGACATTCGGGATGCGCGAGAACGGTGATGCCGGGATGGCTTTCGCGCAATTCCCTGATGTCGTCGGCGGTGAAAAGCTCATGCACCTCGCAATGGCCGCGCCATGCGATGAGTTCGACATTGGTCTCCCGTGCCACATTCTTCGCCAGATATTCGTCCGGCAGCATCAGCACGCGCGGCACGCCGAGCGATTCCACCACCTGGCGGGCATTGCCGGAGGTGCAGCATATGTCGGAAGCCGCCTTCACCGCCGCCGAGGTATTCACGTAGGTGACGACCGGAACGCCGGGATAGGCCTTGCGCAGAAGTGCGATGTCTTCGGGCGTGATGGAATCGGCGAGCGAGCAGCCGGCGGCCATATCCGGAATGAGCACGGTTTTTCCCGGATTGAGCAGCTTTGCCGTCTCGGCCATGAAATGCACGCCGGCGAGAACGATCACATCCGCCTCAACTTCCATTGCCTTGCGCGCAAGGGCGAGGCTGTCGCCAACGATATCGGCAACGCCGTGGAAGATTTCCGGCGTCTGGTAATTATGGGCGAGGATGACGGCGTTGCGCCTGCGCTTCAGATCGAGGATCGCCTCCACATCATCCTGAAAACCCATCCATTCCGCCTTGGGAATGACGCGGCTGACGCGGTCGTAAAGGCTTGCGGCAGATATCTGTTCGTTCACGGCACTCTCCCATTTATACTCTATTTGAGTATATCTATGGCAAAGAGATATTCTCATTGTGAGCATATGTCAATTGCGGGAGAGTGGCAGTTTGGTTCCGGAAAGGGCGCGTTCATCCACAACGGTCTGGCGGAATCGGAAGAGCTTCGCAGGGCGTCCGCCGGTTTCGGTCGCCATGTCGCCAGTTTCTTCCACCAGCTGCTGCTGTTCTATCAGCCGGCGGAAGTTCTGCTTGTGCAGCGTCAGCCCGGCGAGCGCCTCTACCGCGCGCTGCAATTGCAGCAGGGTGAAAGCATCGGCCATCAGTTCGAAAACCACAGGCCGGTATTTGATCTTGGCCCGGAGGCGCGCGATGCCGGTGGCAAGAATGCGGCGGTGATCGGCAAACATCGGCCTGCCGAAATTGATCCGAGGCTCGCCCTGGGCTTCCTCGACCAGTCCGGCTTCATAGAGCAATTCGTAGCGCTGAAGGGTCAGTTCCTCGTTCCAGCCGCCGCCATCAAGGCCGAAGGTGAAGTCGGCCCGTAAATGGCGCTGGCCCTTGCAGGCAGGGTCGGAATCTGCCCAGCAGCGCAGCTTTTCGATGATGGTGTCCAGAACCGCAGGCCGGCCTTGCCGATGGTCTTCCCAGGGAAAATACTCGTACCAGCCATGCCAGAGAGGGCGGCCATTGCCGGGTGGCTCCTGTTCGCGAACCAGCCCGAGATAACCGATCGATATGGTTCTTCCGCCAAGAATGTCATTGTTGCGGTCCCGGTCGGCGAAAGTGTAGAGCTGTTCGAGATAGCCGACGGGATGATGCGTCTGTTCGTGTATCCACTCCCGCAACCCGCTCTGAAGCGTTCTGTGTCCGAATTCAAACGGCCCTGATGGAAGTGCCGCGCCCGCCCGCACGGTCATTACCCGCGGCTCGTCCGTGGTGATGGCGGTGACGACGGCGATGAGTTCGGCGTGGGCAAGCCCTATGGTCACGGCGGCTCCTCTGGTAGATGGCGTCGGTATCGACCTTCTTTGGCACAGGAATGCCTGTTCGCCAACAAGCGGGCGGGGAAACGCGGATGCCGCCGCGCATGTAAAACTTTACGTAGCGATCAGACAAAAGAATAAGTGCTTGTGGTTAGTCGCGTATCGTCCTTTATGTTAGACCCGCGTCAAAAGCATCCATAATGTAGAAGGCCGATGTTAGAGGATATATCTCTCGAAGAAACACTTGTGGGTTATTACACCTGGAACGTGGGGCAGAATCTGGTTTATCTGGATGCTGTGGCGGCTCGCCTGCGCGAATTTTCCGAAGAGAAAGCCGCCCGCGGCATTCCCGTGGAGGATTTCATAGATCAGATCGAAAGCGGCTCGCGCGCGCGCGTGGCCAAGGCGGTTCACAACTCGCTGACGAACGGCGTGTTCTATGATCAGCAATACCGTATCGAACTCAAATCCGGCGATTTTCGCTGGCTGCGGACAACGGGCAGGGTTATCCTTGATGGTGACCGCATTCCAATCATGGCGATGGGCACGGTGCGAGACATCACCTCGCGCAAGATTTTATTGATGTAATATTTATCGTGTTCGGCCTGTTTTGAAAAAATGCCGATCTATTTCTTGTCGATTGTTTTGATGTTGCGGTGACATGGTTCGGCAGGTTTTCATTTTGCTGTTTCAGATCGTGCTGGTCACGGGGCTTGGTATAGCCGGCATCCGCATCGCCTCGTTCATGAATGGCGAGGCGGCATATCCAGCAGCTGGCCTCTCCGCAAACACTGAAACGCTGTGGACAACCTCTCCGGTCCGGGTCGATCCCCGCCATCAGAATTATGAGCGTATTCCGACCCCGCCCGATCCATACCCTCTGAAAATATACGCGGATCAGCGCCTGCGCGTTGCGTCCAACAACCGCTTTACCTTCAAAGGACAGGAGTTCCGCCTCGCCGGCGTGGAAGACATCGACCGCAACCGGGTTTGCGCCGGACCTGACGGCCGCCGTTATGCCTGCGGCCTGAACGCCTTCAAGGCGCTGGAGAACCGCCTGCGTGGCAAATATCTCGAATGCCGCATGCTGGAAGAAGGAGGCGGCGTTCCGTCAGTGGAATGCCGGATCAATGGGCAGGATGTGCGGGCGCTCTTGCAATAGTCAACACGAAGAACAGACAATGCCGCACGAAAGCCCGTGCTGGAAGATGGAAATTTGTATTTTAAAAGGTTTGGTGGAGCTAAGCGGGATCGAACCGCTGACCTCTTGCATGCCATGCAAGCGCTCTCCCAGCTGAGCTATAGCCCCATAAGGGTTCCGGCATTTCGTCCGGTTCCGGGAACCGAAGCGGCTGTTGTTCCGTTCGGTGGCGGCTTACTACTTCGGCTAATCGAAGAGTGCAAGCACAAAAAACAGCCCGGCTTCATTTTTTTGTCGCCGGGCTGGTTTATCCAATAAGATCAAGCTTCTTCGTCGTCGCCCGGTACGCCGATGATGCCGGACATGTCGTCGTCATCGTCGTCTTCGTCGGCTTCGAGGAAGGTGTCGTCGTCGTCGCCGATTTCCACGTCGTCGTCATCGTCGCCCAGGTCCGGGATGTCGTCGCCGCTGTTGTCGCCGTCGGCGTCTTCCAGCGATACGAGTTCCACTTCCGTGTTTTCGGCATCGACTTCCGCGACTTCTTCTTCTTCAGCCTGCTCGAGCTTTGCCTGAGCGGTGCTTTCTTCAAAGAAGGAGAGCGGCCAGGACTTGCCGCTATAGGGAGAAACGACCGGGTCGCGGTTCAGATCGTAGAACTTCTTGCCGGTATCGGGGTCTGTGCGCTTGGTACCAAGGTCCGCTTTTGCCACTGTCTAAGCCTCAAATTGTCGAATGAGTTTCGGTGTGTACGCCGTAAAACCGGCATAGACGGTAAAATTTCTAGCCGGTCCCCTTAATCGTTGCGGTCTTTCGTGTCAAAGACAAACTTTGGAGGCCGCCCTCCCATGATGCGACTTGTATGTCAGGTTGCTCATAAAGATTGGAGGCCGGCGCACTCTACTGTATTAATGATGGACGCACAGGCAGAAAGCTTCATGACCTTTACGATTGCCATAGATGGGCCAGCTGCGGCGGGCAAAGGGACCTTGTCACGCAAGATTGCGGAGACCTATGGTTTCCATCATCTCGACACCGGGCTGACCTACAGAGCTACGGCCAAGGCACTTCTTGACGCCGGCCTGCCGCTCGATGATGAGAACGTCGCTGAAAAGGTGGCGCTGCAACTCGACCTTGCCGGCCTCGACCGCGCGGTGCTTTCAAGGCACGATATCGGCGAGGCGGCGTCCAGGATTGCGGTGATGACGCCGGTGAGGCGCGCGCTCGTGACAGCGCAGCAGCGGTTTGCCGCAAAGGAACCGGGCACGGTTCTGGATGGCCGCGACATCGGCACGGTGGTGTGCCCGGAGGCGCCAGTGAAGCTCTACGTCACCGCTTCGCCGGACGTGCGGGCACGCAGGCGTTATGATGAAATCGTCGCCAACGGCAGCGTTGCCGATTACGACGCCATTTTCGCCGAGGTGAAGAAACGCGACGAGCGCGACATGGGACGAGCCGACAGCCCGCTGAAACCGGCTGAAGACGCGCACTTGCTAGATACGTCGGAAATGAGTATAGAGGCGGCGTTTCAGGCCGCGCGGATGATTATCGACGCCGCCCTGAAGAAACAGGTTTTTCGCGGAACCGCTTGAATTGGTCCGCGTTTAGTCCGGAATTGCCTGAAGACATGTCCTTGCGCCGGGAAGCCTTTTGAAAAGGCGGGCATGGGTTCGGGTATCAACAACGCTAGCCCACCGGCGCTTTTGTATTCGCTCTCGCGCGGATGCAATCAGGAGATTTCATGTCAGTATCTACCCCCACGCGCGAAGATTTCGCAGCGCTTCTCGAAGAATCCTTTGCCTCTAACGATCTTGCCGAAGGCTATGTTGCCAAGGGTATCGTAACGGCAATCGAGAAGGACGTTGCCATCGTCGACGTTGGCCTCAAGGTTGAAGGCCGCGTACCGTTGAAGGAATTCGGCGCGAAGTCCAAGGACGGCACGCTGAAGGTCGGCGACGAAGTCGAAGTTTACGTCGAGCGCATCGAAAACGCACTCGGCGAAGCCGTTCTGTCGCGCGAGAAGGCTCGCCGCGAAGAAAGCTGGGTCAAGCTCGAAGCCAAGTTCGAAGCTGGCGAGCGCGTCGAAGGCGTTATCTTCAACCAGGTCAAGGGTGGTTTCACCGTCGATCTGGACGGCGCTGTTGCCTTCCTTCCGCGTTCGCAGGTCGACATCCGTCCGATCCGCGACGTTACCCCGCTGATGCACAACCCGCAGCCCTTCGAAATCCTCAAGATGGACAAGCGTCGCGGCAACATCGTTGTTTCGCGCCGCACGGTTCTCGAAGAGTCGCGCGCCGAGCAGCGTTCTGAAATCGTTCAGAACCTCGAAGAAGGCCAGGTTGTTGACGGCGTCGTCAAGAACATCACCGATTACGGTGCGTTCGTTGACCTCGGCGGCATCGACGGCCTGCTGCACGTTACCGACATGGCATGGCGCCGCGTCAACCATCCTTCGGAAATCCTCAACATTGGCCAGCAGGTCAAGGTTCAGATCATCCGCATCAACCAGGAAACCCACCGTATCTCGCTCGGCATGAAGCAGCTCGAGTCCGATCCGTGGGATGGCATCTCCGCCAAGTACCCGGTTGGCAAGAAGATCTCCGGTACGGTCACGAACATCACCGACTACGGTGCATTCGTCGAGCTGGAGCCGGGCATCGAAGGCCTGATCCACATTTCCGAAATGTCCTGGACCAAGAAGAACGTACATCCCGGCAAGATCCTGTCCACGAGCCAGGAAGTCGACGTTGTCGTTCTCGAAGTCGATCCGTCCAAGCGCCGTATCTCGCTCGGCCTCAAGCAGACGCTGGAAAACCCGTGGCAGGCATTTGCCTTCAGCCATCCGGCCGGCACTGAAGTCGAAGGCGAAGTCAAGAACAAGACCGAATTCGGCCTGTTCATTGGCCTCGAAGGCGATGTCGACGGCATGGTTCACCTGTCGGATCTCGACTGGAACCGTCCGGGCGAACAGGTCATCGAAGAGTTCAACAAGGGTGACGTGGTCAAGGCCGTCGTTCTCGATGTTGACGTCGAGAAGGAACGCATCTCGCTCGGCATCAAGCAGCTCGGCAAGGATGCTGTCGGTGAAGCCGCAACGTCCGGCGACCTGCGCAAGAACGCAGTCGTTTCGTGCGAAGTCATCGCCGTTAACGACGGTGGCGTGGAAGTGAAGCTCGTCAACCACGAGGACATCACCTCCTTCATCCGCCGCAACGACCTCGCACGCGATCGTGACGATCAGCGTCCGGAGCGTTTTGCAGTTGGCCAGGTTTTCGACGCTCGCGTCGTCAACTTCTCGAAGAAGGACCGCAAGGTCATGCTTTCGATCAAGGCTCTGGAAATCGCTGAAGAGAAGGAAGCCGTCGCACAGTTCGGTTCGTCCGACTCTGGCGCTTCGCTCGGCGACATCCTCGGTGCGGCTCTGAAGAACCGCAGCGAATAATCGCTAGAGATCGTTTGATATAAAGAACCCGCCGGAATTTTCCGGCGGGTTTTTTGTTGGCTGCCGTGTTCGTGTCATAGGCCAATGGGCGGCACGGAATTCAGTGCATGCCACTCATCTTGAGGTAATAATTTTCCGCACTGTCGTCGAAAGCCGCTGTCCGCGAATTTTCCCCATCGCCAATCTCGTCATTGGCGGCCACCCGCTCTTCCATCTCGTCCTGACCGTCGGAATTTTCGCCCTCCGCCTCGCCATTCGCCTCATCCTCGGAAAATGGACCACGCCCGCGATGCGGCGTTTCCGATTCGTGGTCCTCTTCCGCCGGTGGGTATGCGACGAGCGGTAACGGCGTGCCGTCTTTTGCCAGAGCCGCAGCGATCAGCGATTGCGAAGCCGTTTGTTCCAGCATCGCCATTCTTGCTTCCGGGTCGAGAGCGGCGCGCGGCATGGGCTGGGCTTCTGGCCGGTTGGCAATCGTCTCCGCATCCTCACCGGTCGGGTGGGTGATGGGCGTAGCGAGGGGAGTTTTTTCGGCAGGCTGTTCTTCGAGTGGTTGCGGTATGGCGCCCGGTGGCGTGGCGGAAAGCTGGCCAGCGGTGGTGGCCTTGGCGGGAAGTTTGCCGGCCACGGCAGCAAGCAGCAGGTTTTCCATATCCTTGACGCCAGCCGTGGACTGGCCGGATGGCGGGTTCAAGGTAGTGCGGGTTTCCTTCGGCTCCGGCTTCATCGTGTCCCGATGCTGGAGCGCAGGGCGCATCTCGCCGTTCTCGGTCCGTGGCGGATTTGCCGTGCGGGCCTCTGCCGGCGCTTCTTTTGACGCGTTGCCGGTTTGCGGTTGAAGCGGACGTGCCGTGTTTTCGGCTTTCCCTTCCGGTTTTGCCGCATCGTGCGGAGAGTCGGACATGTCGACAGGTGGGGCGGGAAGATTGACCTGTGGGCCTTGCGGCGCTGCCTGCGCCGCCACCATGGCTTTTATCGCGGCGGCGCTTTGGGCGAGCGGGCCGATAAGCAGAGGCAACAGCCGGCCGGGCGCGGCGGCGTTTGCCGGTTGTGCTGTTGTTGTGGTGGTCGTTGCCGGGTTTGGGCGGCCGTCAGTATTCTGGCTCGGGCCGTTCTGCTGTCTTACTTGCACTGGCTGCGCGGTCACCGGGTTGGCCGAATTGTTCTGCTGATAAGAGGACACCACCGCCTTCGCCGCAAGATCCGTTCCCTTGTAGCGGGAAAGCTCGATCAGCAGCGCAAGCCTTGCGGCATCCGGCCCGGTTGGCTGTTTCAGGATTTCTGCGAGCATCGAAAGGCTCAACCCCTGCAGGATTTTGCTGACCTGTTGTTCCAGCGCCAGGCGCTGCGGTGCGGGCAGGGCGCGCAGCGCATCCGTCAGGCGCACCACATAGGTTTGAATGGCTTCGCCATCGCGCCTTGGCAGGTTCATCAGCTTGCCAAGCGCCTCCGCCAGAACGGCGGTGCTGCGGGAAAGCTGATATTCGCTGGCGAGCGAGGTGACTGCGGCTTTGGCGAAAAGACTGCTGCCATTATCGGGAGCAAGATTGCTTGCCTGCGGCTGTACGGCCTCCTTCGGCTCCCCGCGCTGCGTCTGCGAGGCTGCGGCTCCATAGGCGGCATCGGCTGCCGGAATTTTCGGTACAGGCGGTAACATGCTGCGCTCCGTTCCTATCGATTACCGCCGCTGGCTGCGAAAGGGCCAGTCCCTGGCTCTCTGATCCGCATTTGGCCTATGTTGAAAGATTGCCGCGCCGGTGATGTACAGGTGTCATCTCGCCCGCTCATGCGGGAGCGCCGTGTGCGTCGCTGGCAGGAATGCCAGCTCTTCGCGATGCACACAGAATCATCAACCCTGAGTCTGGGCCGTAGATATTAAGAATTCGCTAACCATAAAAATCGTGTCGATATGGCAATCAGGGAGAGACGCTGATGAACATGCGGTAAAGCCCGTTATCGTCGGAATTGACCGATGAAATATGGTCCGGTTCGCTATCCGCTGCCTCAAAGGCTTCCGGTGGCATCGCGTCGAGCCAGCTTGCCTTGGGAAAACCTCTCTCGGGGCGATTTTCCACGGGGGCCATGAGGTTGTCTTCCTCGCTTGCGGCAACGAAATTGTCGTCATTCGGCGCCAGCGGCGGAGCGGCGATGGAGAGCAGCGCTTGCGCCGCATTCGGTTCGGCATCGAGGCCGACGCTGCCGGATATGCCGGAAATTTGAGACATTTTTGAACTCACATCATGTTTCGCTCAAGTGACTATCGGTAGCGGCGAGATCATGCCGCCTTCTTCTTCAGCAGTGCATAAATTCCATTGTCGTCTATCGAGATCGGCAAAATGGCGTTGCGGGCGTTATCGACGACTGCCTGAGCATCAAGCAGTTTTTCGGCGTCGTCTTTCTGATCGGCTTCCGTCTTGGCGGCGGCGTCTGTCTCTGCGGGTTCGTTGTCATTTTCAGCCGGGGCCGTTTCGCTTGATGGCGTTGCCGCGAGCACGGAGATCAGGGCGATTTCCGATGAAATATCGACCGGGCCTTGCCCGTCAGTGCCTTGCGCTTTTTCTTCGGCGGTAGCGTCTATGTGTTCCTTCACGACGTCCTGAAGTTTTTGCACATCCTCCAGCTTGCCCTGCGCGTCTCGGGTCTGGATATCCTCTTCCCGCTCGGCCGCAACTTCGGCATCGTTGATTTCGCCCATGCGGTTTTTGCCGCGTTCGGCCTGCAATTCTTCCTTGGTTTTCGGATCGGCAACGTCTTCCAGGCGCTGGATGACCTTCATCGTTTCCCGTGTCATGAATTGGGTACCCTGCGCCTGCTCGTTCAGCGCATTCTTCACGGCGCGTGCCGCATCGCCAAATGGGTTTGCGATTGCGGCGATCATCTGCTGCGCGGAAATACCAAGTTCCTTGAGGCCAGTCGATTCTTCGAGATCAGTGACATTTTTGGGTGCGGTGGCGCGCACTGCCATGATTGCTTTCGACATCTGCACGCCAAAATCTCCTTCCTTGCCCGTCAGGCCGGCATTTTGGGCAATGCGTGCGGCAAGAGCTGCCATGGGCGCGGTCTTGGCGGTTACGCCGTTATTCAGGACTTCCACGACCTGCGCTTCCGAAACGCCGAAGGATTTCAGCGAAATCGTCGTGGCTTTTCCTGTCGCGCCGGTTTTTTCAAAGCCGTCGGTTAGCGTCAGCGCGTCCTGAAGCCTCTGCGCGAAAGCGGCGTTCGATTCATCGTTTTCCTGGGTGATGCCAAGCGCAGACGAGAAACGGGAGACAAGTGAGGCGAAGGCATCGCCATCAGGCTTCATGGCGCCGAACAGATAGGCGCTTATCTTTTCATTGGCAACGCGATGGCTTTGGTCCGGCTGCGGCTGGGTCCTTATCGTCTCGTCTTTTTTGGTGCCGTTCGCTTTTTCCTGCTCTTCGCGATGGCGTTCCTCAATGGTTTCCACCATCGACCGCATGAGGTCGCTGACTGCAATGCTTGCCGTCTGCTGCAACGGTGTAATCATCTGGAAGTCCCCGGCCACCCAAAGTTGCGGCCGAGAATAGGCAGTTTCGGTAAATCAGTCCTTAAACGAAGCGTGAAAGCGCTCAGCTATGGGCGAAGATATCCGTTTCGTCCCAGCCCAGAAGATCGAGCTTGGCACGGGTCGGCAGAAACGCGAAGCAGGCATCGGCATGATCGAGGCGACCATCACGCACGAGTCGGTGGGTCAGCTTGTCGCGCAGCGCATGCAAATGCAGCACGTCGGAGGCGGCATATTCGAGCTGTGCGGGTGACAGTTTTTCTGCTGCCCAGTCGGACGATTGCTGCGCCTTGGAAATGTCGACCTCGAGCATTTCCTTCAAATTGTCCTTCAGCCCGTGCCGGTCGGTATAGGTGCGGGTCAGGCGGGAGGCGATCTTGGTGCAGAAAACCGGCGTCGTCGTCACACCGAACGTGTGGAACAGAACGGCGATATCGAAACGGCCATAGTGAAAAATCTTCTGCCGGGCAGGGTCTGCAAGCATATGGGTGAGGTTTGGAGCTTCCTTCTGGCCGGCAGCAATGCGGATGACATCCGCCGTGCCGTCTCCAGGAGAAAGCTGAACGACACAGAGACGGTCGCGGCGTGGCACCAGCCCCAGTGTTTCCGTATCGATTGCGATGGCGCCAAGGTAGCGTGCGGCATCTGCGGCGGAAATATCGCCTTCGTGATAACGGATGGTTGCTGCCATTGTCTTGCTCCGAGAATGTCCAGTTCGTTGCTCCGGCTATAACGGAAAGACAGGTTTGACGATACCGTTTTGTAGGTCGCTCCGACGTGCCTTGTCGCATGTCCCCTTGGTACTTGCGTTTGCGAAAGTCTCCGGGTTAGGTTTGCGGAAATCCTGTTTCTCCAAATTGTATGAAATTTCCTATGACAAAGAAAATCTATCTCGCCGGGCCGGAGGTCTTCCTCCCGAATGCCCGTGAAATGCTCGACCTCAAGGCCTCGCTTGCACGCGAGGCCGGTTTTACGCCGCTTTCGCCGGGCGATCTGGAAATTCCGCCCGCGGACACGAAAATCGGCCACGGCTGCAACATCAATGCCATAGACGAGCGGATGATGCTGGAAGCGGATGCGGTCATCGCCAATCTCACGCCGTTTCGCGGCATCGCCGCCGATACGGGAACGAGCTACGAACTGGGGTTCATGTGCGCGCTGGGCAAGCCGGTTTTCGCCTACACCAATGTCGCGGCCAATCACTTCACCCGCATCAAGGCGCAATATAACGGTGTTGCCGCAATCGATGAAACAGGGCGCTATCGCGGCCCGGATGGTTTGTCGATCGAGAATTTCGACATGGTCGACAATCTCATGCTGCACGGCGGAATTTTGCGGCGCGGCGGCGTCGTCATCGTCGGCAACGCCACGGCAGAGGCCCTTTATACGGATCTCGAGGCCTACAAGCTCTGTCTGGCGGCTGCCGCTGAAAGATTATTGAAACAGACTGATCCCGATAGAACGAATTTACTGGAGACATCATCATGAGCGGTACCATCCTCATCACCGGCGCCACGTCCGGCTTCGGACAGGCCACGGCGCGGCGCTTCGTCAAGGAAGGCTGGAAGGTCATCGGCACCGGTCGGCGGGCGGAACGGCTGGAGGCGCTGGCGCAAGAACTCGGCTCCGCCTTTCACGGCGCTGCCTTCGATGTTACCGACGAAGATGCCACTAAAAAGGCACTTGCGGCTTTGCCGGAAGGTTTCCGGGACATTGATATTCTCGTCAACAATGCGGGGCTTGCGCTCGGCACCGCACCTGCACCGCAGGTGCCGCTGAAAGACTGGCAGACCATGGTGAACACCAACATCACCGGTCTTTTGAACATCACCCACCATCTTTTGCCCACGTTGATCGACCGCAAGGGCATTGTCGTCAACCTTTCCTCGGTAGCTGCGCACTGGCCCTATGCGGGCGGCAATGTCTATGCCGGAACGAAAGCCTTCCTGCGGCAATTCTCGCTCGGTCTGCGCTCCGACCTGCATGGCAAGGGCGTGCGCGTCACCTCGATCGAACCGGGCATGTGCGAAACGGAATTCACGCTCGTTCGCACCGGCGGCAATCAGGATGCCTCGGACAATCTTTACAAGGGCGTCAATCCGATCACGGCCGAGGATATCGCCAATACGATCCATTGGGTCGCCTCGCAGCCCAAACATATCAACATCAACAGCCTCGAACTCATGCCGGTCAACCAGTCCTTTGCCGGTTTTCAGGTGCATCGGGAAAGTTGATTTCCAACGTTTTCTGCGGGAGTGCTAAAAAACAAAGCAGGAATTTTCGAGCTATGCAAAAATGCAATGCTGCATTGCGAGACTTGCTCTGTTAAAAATCTCGGATACCGCTATATTCAAATCATCGAAGCGACGCACTCCTCCTCCCAGTGTCGCTCGATGCGGATCGGTGGTACTCCTCCTCCCAATCGCCGATCAAGTTTGAAGCCTGCCGCACCTCCTCCCGCGGCAGGCTTTTTCCTTTTCTGGGCTTCTTTTTCCGATGCATCTTGCGGTCAGGTTTCTGCGCGCCGTCTGCGCCCGGATGACCGATACTCCGCTTTTCCCCTTAAGTTTCCGGGGGATTTTTGATTTTCCCGTCAAGGCAATGATTGTCGAAATCGGGCGCGTGTCGATCACGATTTCGTTATGTCTAGATGAATATGCACAGTTTTGTGGCGGTGCATGGTGTTGGCCCATTGCTTAGGCCCCGGCCTATGTTTAAGCATTGGCAAAAGAACGCTTGGGAGTTGCCGACACGCTTGTGTCTGTGCGCCTGAAAGCGGCGGGGAGAGAATGGCAGACTTTCAAGAGGCGCTGAAGCGGTTTCAGCCGATCGCGGTTTCATCGATCGCTGAAGACGAGCTCGGGTTGCGGTTGCGCGGCCTGCAAGCGCAACTAATCCAGCAAAATATCAAGGCGGTCTGGCTCGATGCATCATCGTCGCTGACCTATTATACTGGCCTGTCGCTTGGTCTTTCGGAGCGCATTCACGGCGCCCTGGTGCCGGCAGAAGGCAAGCCGGTCTATGTCAGTCCTGCGTTTGAAGAGCCGAAACTACGGACGATGATCCGTATCGAGGGCGAAGTTGCCGTCTGGGAAGAGGATGAAAGTCCTTTTGACCTGATGGCAAAGCGCATCGAAGCGCTCGGTTGTCCCGGCCACCTTGTCGCGATCGATCCTGCCACTCCTTTCGTTTTCGCATCGGCCCTGATGCAGCGTCTGGAAGGCCGCATCATTTCCGCCCAACCGATGATCGTCGCACAGCGGCAGGTCAAATCCGCCGCCGAGATTGCCATCATCCAGGCGGCGATGGATGCGAGCTACGGCGTGCAGAAGGCCGTGTTCGAGGGGCTGCGTCCCGGCATATCCACCACGGAAGTGGCTGACTTCGTTAACGCCGCACATGTTGCGCTTGGCATGAAGCCGCTTTTCGTGGCGGTTCAGTTCGGCGAGGCGACGGCTTATCCGCATGGCGTGCCCTATGCGCAGACGCTTGATGACGGCGACATGGTGCTGGTCGATCTCGGCGGCATCCTTCATGGCTATCGTTCGGATATCACCCGCACCTATGTGTTCGGCCAGCCGACGGAACGGCAGCGTTTTCTCTGGAACGCCGAGCGGGACGCGCAGGCTGCTGCCTTTGACGCGGCCCGGGTCGGTGCTGCCTGCTCGGACGTGGATAAGGCCGCGCGCGACAGCCTGAAAGCGGCCGGTTTTGGGCCGGATTATCAGGTTCCGGGTCTACCGCATCGCACCGGCCATGGGCTTGGGCTGGATATTCACGAAGAACCCTATATCGTTGCAGGAAATGCCACGGCTCTTCAGCCGGGAATGTGCTTTTCCATCGAGCCGATGCTGTGCGTTTATGGGGAATGCGGCGTCCGTCTCGAGGATATAGCTTATATGACGGAGGCGGGACCACGCTGGTTCTGCCCGCCGGAAAAGAACCTCGACCGGCTGTTCCAGCCGGTCGCCGGGTAATTGGTCGGGAGGCACAGGACCGAACGGCGACACGGGGGCTCCGCGTCGTCGCTGACCAGGACAGGTAGGCCCCTTAAAACGGGGTCGCATAAACTCAGAAAAAGAGGGAAAGGACCACCAGATGAAAACGCTGACCCGCAGTTTGCTTATAGCCTCTGCGCTTGCGATGGCTTCCGCCGTGCCCGCCATGGCGAAGACCTTCGTTTATTGCTCCGAGGCATCTCCGGAAGGCTTCGATCCTTCGCCTTATACCGCCGGCGGCACCTTCGATGCCTCCGCGCATCCGGTCTACAACCGTCTGACCGAGTTCAAGAAGGGCACGACCGAAGTTGAGCCAGGCCTTGCCGAAAAGTGGGAAGTTTCGAGCGATGGCCTCGAATACACGTTCCACCTGCGCAAGGGCGTAAAGTGGCACTCCAACGAGAAGTTCACGCCAAGCCGCGATTTTAACGCCGATGATGTGATCTTCAGCTACAACCGCCAGGGTGACACAAAGAACCCGTGGAACCAGTATATCGCAGGCATCACCTACGAATATTACAACTCCATGGAAATGCCGTCGCTGATCAAGGAAATCGTCAAGGTTGACGATTACACCGTGAAGTTCGTGCTGACCCGTCCGGAAGCACCGTTCCTTGCCAATATCGCGATGCCTTTCGCTTCGATCGTTTCGAAGGAATATGCCGATACGCTTGATAAGGCCGGCACCAAGGAAGACTTCAACAACCTGCCGATCGGCACCGGCCCGTTCAAGTTCGTCGCCTATCAGAAGGACGCGGTCATCCGCTACCAGAAGAACGCCGACTACTGGGGCGAAGCTCCGAAGATCGACGATCTGATCTTCGCGATTACGCCGGACGCTGCCGTTCGTTTGCAGAAGCTGAAGGCTGGCGAATGCCACCTGATGCCTTATCCGGCACCGGCCGACCTCGCCACCATTCGTGCCGATTCCAACCTCAAGCTCGATGAACAGCCGGGCCTGAACGTTGCCTACTTCGCCTACAACACCACCGTGGCACCTTTCGACAAGCCGGAAGTCCGCAAGGCGCTGAACATGGCGATGAACAAGCAGGCGATCATCGACGCCGTATTCCAGGGTGCCGGCACGGTTGCCAAGAACCCGATCCCGCCGACGATGTGGTCCTACAACGACAGCATCAAGGACGATCCTTACGATCCGGAAGCTGCCAAGAAGGCTCTCGAAGCCGCTGGCGTCAAGGATCTGACGATGAAGATCTGGGCGATGCCGGTTCAGCGTCCCTACATGCCGAATGCCCGCCGCACCGCCGAGCTGATCCAGTCGGATTTCGCGAAGGTTGGCGTCAAGGCCGAGATCGTCTCCTTCGAATGGGGTGAATACCTCAAGAAGTCGACCGAAGTGAACCGCGACGGTGCCGTCATCCTCGGCTGGACCGGCGACAACGGTGACCCTGATAACTTCATGGGCGTTCTGCTTTCCTGCGCTGCAACCGGCGAAGGCGGTGCAAACCGCGCTCAGTGGTGCAACAAGGAGTTCTCCGAACTGCTTTCCAAGGCAAAACAGACCACTGACGTTGCCGAGCGCACCAAGCTTTATGAGCAGGCGCAGGTGATCTTCAAGGAACAGGCTCCGTGGGCGACGCTCGCGCACTCCACGCAGTTCGTTCCGATGTCCGCCAAGGTTTCCGGCTTCACCATGAGCCCGCTTGGCGACTTCACCTTCGAATCCGTCGATATCGCTGAGTAATCCCAAACAACAGGACGCGCGGAAGAACTCAGGTTCTTTCGCGCGTCTTTTCAGGAAAAAACCATGATCCGGTTCATTTTCGGCAAACTTCTCTATCTCGTTCCGACATTTCTCGGGATTACCATCGTTGCCTTTGCCTTCGTTCGCGTCCTGCCGGGCGATCCCGTGCTGTTGATGGCGGGTGAGCGCGGCATTTCGCCGGAGCGGCATGCACAACTTGCCGAACAGCTCGGCTTCAGCCAGCCTATCTGGCAGCAATATCTCCATTTTCTGGGGCGGCTCCTTCAGGGTGATCTCGGCAATTCGCTGGTCACCAAGAAACCCGTTCTGACCGAGTTCCTGGCGCTCTTCCCCGCGACAGTCGAGCTTGGCCTCGTCGCCATCATCCTCGCCACCCTGATCGGTGTGCCGGTCGGCGTCATCGCCGCCATCCGCCGCGGCTCGTGGTTCGACCAGATTTCCATGACGACGGCGCTGGTTGGCTTCTCCATGCCTATCTTCTGGTGGGGCCTGCTGCTTATCATCATGTTCTCCGGCATCCTGCAATGGACACCGGTGTCGGGCCGTATCTCGCTGATGTATTTCTTCCCTTCCGTCACCGGTTTCATGCTGATCGACAGCCTGATTTCGGGGCAGAAGGGTGCTTTCGCTTCGGCTCTGTCACATCTCATCCTGCCTTCGGTGGTGCTTGCCACCATCCCGCTTGCAGTTATTGCCCGCCAGACACGGTCGGCAATGCTCGAAGTCCTCGGTGAGGATTATGTGCGGACAGCGCGTGCAAAGGGCATGTCGCCGTCCCGTGTCGTCGGCGTTCACGCATTGCGCAACGCCATGATCCCGGTCATCACCACCATCGGCCTGCAGATCGGCGTGCTGATGGCGGGTGCAATCCTGACCGAAACCATCTTCTCCTGGCCGGGCATCGGCAAGTGGATGATCGATTCAATCTCGCGCCGCGACTATCCGGTCGTGCAGAGCGGCCTGCTTCTGATTGCGGGTCTGGTGATGATCGTCAACCTGCTTGTCGATCTCACCTATGGCCTCATCAATCCAAGGATCCGTCACAAATGAGCGATGTGACCACAGCTCCCGGCGTCAGGCTTTCCGACGCCGCCATCCGCCGCCGGATGATCGCCGATTTCTGGTTCTACTTCCGCCAGAACCGTGGCGCCGTCATCGGCCTCGCCGTCTTCCTTCTTCTGGTTCTGATCGCGGTTTTCGCAGCCGTGATTGCCCCGCATGACCCGACCCAGCAATATAGAGATGCGTTGCTCGTCCCGCCGGTCTGGCAGGATGGAGGCCGTGCCGCATTCCTGCTCGGCACCGATGCTGTCGGCCGCGACATGCTGTCCCGACTGATCTACGGCGCGCAATATTCGCTCTTCATCGGCGTCGTCGTCGTTTCCATCGCCCTTGTCGGCGGCATTGTCATCGGTCTCGTTGCCGGCTTCTTCGGCGGCTGGGTGGACACTGTCATCATGCGCGTGATGGACGTCATCCTGGCGTTTCCATCGCTGCTTCTGGCACTGGTGCTGGTCGCGATCCTGGGTCCCGGGTTGACCAATGCCATGATCGCAATTGCCATCGTCTACCAGCCGCATTTCGCGCGTCTGACGCGTGCAGCTGTCATGAGCGAGCTTCGGCGTGAATATGTCACCGCCGCCCGTGTGGCGGGTGCCGGCAATTTCCGGCTGATGTTCAAGACCATTTTGCCGAACTGCCTTGCACCGTTGATCGTGCAGGCGACGCTCTCCTTCTCATCTGCCGTTCTCGATGCGGCGGCTCTCGGCTTCCTCGGCATGGGCGCGCAGCCGCCCGCATCCGAATGGGGCACGATGCTGGCCGAAGCCCGCGAGTTCATCCTGCGCGCCTGGTGGGTCGTTACCCTTCCCGGCCTGACGATCCTCGTATCGGTGCTCGCCATCAACCTGATGGGTGACGGGCTGCGCGATGCGCTCGATCCCAAACTGAAGCGGAGCTAAGCGATGAGCCTGCTGAAAATCAAGAACCTCACCGTCAAGTTCGCCACCGCCACCGGCGCGTTCACGGCCGTCAACGGCATCGACGTCTCCGTGGACAAGCATGAAGTGCTGGCTATCGTCGGCGAGTCCGGTTCCGGCAAGTCGGTATCCATGCTCGCCGTCATGGGGCTTTTGCCCGATACGGCGACGATCACCGCCGACGAGATGATCTTCGACGGTATAAACCTGCTGGCCATGTCGCCGCAGGAGCGCCGCAAGCTGATCGGCCGTGAGATCACCATGATCTTCCAGGAGCCGGTTGCCTCGCTCAACCCGTCCTTTACGGTCGGTTTCCAGATCGAGGAGGTGCTGCGCCTCAATCTCGGCATGAGCCGGTCTGCGGCGCGTGCACGTGCACTGGAGCTCTTCCGGTCCGTCGGCATTCCCGAGCCGGAGACCAAGCTCAATGCCTATCCGCACCAGATGTCCGGCGGTCAATGCCAGCGTGTGATGATCGCCATCGCCATCGCTTCCAAACCGCGTCTCTTGATCGCCGACGAGCCGACCACCGCGCTCGACGTGACGATCCAGAAACAGATCCTCGATCTGTTGATGGATCTGCAGGAAGAATACGGCATGGCGCTGATCCTCATCACCCATGACATGGGTGTCGTGGCCGAAACAGCAGACCGCGTGGTCGTGCAATATAAGGGCCGCAAGATGGAGGAAGCGGATGTGCTGAGCCTGTTTGAGGCCCCGCAACATCCCTATACCAAGGCATTGCTTTCCGCGCTGCCGGAACATGCGACCGGCGACCGCCTGCCCACGGTTTCCGACTTCTTCGGCAAGGAGGGCGTTCAATGAGCATCGTTGTCGAAGGCAAGGGCATTACCCGCCATTATCACGTTCCCGGCGGCCTGTTCGGCGGAGCAAAGACCGTGCAGGCGTTGAAAGGCATCGATTTTGCCGTCGAGCGCGGCAAGACGCTCGCCATCGTCGGCGAGTCCGGTTCCGGCAAATCGACGCTTGCGCGCATCATCGCGCTGATCGACCCGGCATCCGGTGGCGAGCTGAAGATCGACGGCCAGCCGGTCGATATCGCAAAGCGCCGTCCCGGCACGGACATGCGCTCCAAGGTGCAGATGGTGTTCCAGAACCCCTATGGCAGCCTCAATCCGCGCCAGAAGGTGGGCGACGTGCTAATGGAGCCGCTTGTCATCAACACCAAAATGCCGGCGTCCGAGCGTCGTGAGCGGGCTGAAGCCATGCTGGTGAAGGTTGGGCTGGGTCCCGAACACTTCAACCGATATCCGCACATGTTCTCCGGCGGCCAACGGCAGCGCATCGCGATTGCGCGGGCGCTGATGCTCAACCCCGCACTTCTGGTGCTGGACGAGCCGGTCTCGGCACTCGATCTTTCAGTGCAGGCGCAGGTGCTGAACCTGCTGAGAGACCTTCAGGAAGAGTTCGAGCTGACCTACGTCTTCGTCAGCCACGACCTTTCCGTCGTTCGCTATATCGCCGATGACGTCATGGTTATTTCCAAGGGTGTAGCCGTGGAGCAGGGCACGCGCGAGGAACTATTCGCCGATCCGAAACACGCCTATACGCGCCAGCTTTTTGCCGCCACTCCGGTAACGGATGTAGACGCCATCCGCGCTCGCGTGGAGCGCCGCAAGGCGGCACGGCAGGCCGCGACGGCTTGAGATCGACGATTGACCGATGAATAAATGGAACAGGCCGGATTTCCGGCCTGTTGTTTTTTCAGGACTTCAAAAGATTGCGGGGGCACGCTCAGGCCCCGACCTCTCTCAGCAGACGCACCTGCCGCAGCGTATTCTGCCTGCTACGCTCCAGATGGCGCCATAGGGCGTCGACGATCTGAGCCTTGCTGCGGGCGGCGATGGCGTCGGCAATATTCTGGTGTTCCTCGACAGAGCGGGCGTAGTCGCCAAGGATCGATACGAAAACCGTGTGGGTCTGGTCGAGAATGCGCCCATGCGTGCCGGAAATGACCGGAATGCGCGCGGCCGAAACAAGGGCCGTGTGGAAGCTGCGATCGTGAAACAGCGCCTTGGAGAGATCGTCCAGCGTCGCGCTCTTGGCAAATTCGCGGTGTTTCGCAAGGCTTTCCAGAAGCTGCGCATGCAAGGCTTCGTCCAGCTGCCCGGCATCGAAGGCCACTTCCACGGCGCCTTTTTCCAGCAGCATTCTGGCGGCGTAGAGTTCTTCCACATCCTCCACGGTAAAATCGCGCACCACCATGCCGCGCCTTGAGGAATTGACCACCAGTCCGTCTGCCTCGAGTTTCAGGCATGCTTCCTTGACCGGCGTGGGGCTGATGCCAAGATCGGCGGCAAGTTCGTTGGGCAACAGGCGTTCACCGCCGCGCAATCTGCCGCTGACGATGCGCGCCCGCAGTTCCTGATGCGCTTGGTCGGCGAGCGTGACTTTGATCAGTGTGTTCATGGCAGCACCATCGCCCAACCGCGAATGACAGGCAATGACAGAATATAAAAAATAAAAAATTTTTTATTTTACAATGATCGATTTTGCTTTAGCTGTATCGGTCATCGGAAGCTGGCTGCTGGAGGAGGGTGGCCGGGCAATCCCCTGAGGTTTCATCTCCTGCGGTCAATGATCGCGGGCAGTGGCGATATTCCGCCGATTAATCGGTGGAGCTTCGATCAGGACTGGACTTCCGTTTTTTCCTCCCCAAAGGCTGCTCAAGCGTCGAGGAATTGACCGATCATGAAAATAACCGCTGTCGAACCTTTCATCCTGCATCTGCCGCTGACATCGGAATCCATTTCCGATTCCACCCACAGCATCACCCACTGGGGCGTCGTCGGCGCAAAAATTACGACGAGTGACGGTCTTGAGGGTTACGGCTTTACCGGCACCCATGCGCATCTGCCGTCCGACCGGTTGATCACCTCCTGCATCAGCGATTGCTATGCACCTCTGCTGATCGGCGAGGATGCATCCGAACATTCGCGGCTGTGGACAAAACTTGCTCGTTATCCGTCCCTGCAATGGGTCGGCCGCGCGGGCATTACCCATCTGGCGCTGGCCGCGGTCGATGTGGCGCTCTGGGATCTGAAGGCGAAGAAGGCGGGCGTGCCACTCTGGCAATATCTCGGCGGCGCGCGCACCGCAGGGGTCGAAGCCTACAATACCGATATAGGGTGGCTTTCCTTCAATCTCGAAAATCTGCTGGCGGGCAGCGCCAGGGCAGTGGAAGAGGATGGCTTTACCCGCCTGAAAATCAAGGTCGGGCACGATGATCCGAATATCGATATCGGACGCCTCGCGGCGGTGCGCAAGCGTCTCGGCTCCTCGATACGCATCGCTATCGATGGCAACGGCAAGTGGGATCTGCCGACATGCCAGCGCTTCTGCGCGGTGGCAAAGGATCTGGATATTTATTGGTTCGAAGAACCGCTCTGGTACGACGATGTGACCAGCCACGCGCGGCTGGCACGCAACACATCCATTCCCATCGCTCTCGGAGAGCAGCTTTATACGGTGGATGCGTTCCGGTCATTCATCGATGCGGGCGCGGTTGCCTATGTCCAGCCGGATGTAACCCGGCTTGGCGGCATCACCGAATATATCCAGGTCGCTGACCTCGCGCTCGCCCATCGCCTGCCCGTCGTTCCGCATGCCGGTGAGATGAGCCAGGTGCATGTGCATCTGAGTTACTGGCATCCGGCATCGACCATCCTCGAATATATTCCGTGGATAAAGGACCATTTCGAAGAGCCGATCCATGTTCGCGACGGTGTTTACAAACGCCCGGAGCATCCCGGCGCCAGCACCACGCCTTTGGCCGAAAGCATCGCCCGCTACGGCAAAGCGGTGAAATGAAACAGAGGCGTTCAGCCCGGATTGCAGGAAAAGCGAAAGCCCTCTCTCCGTCATTCCGGGCTTTACCCGGCATCCGGCCACGGAGCGTCGGTGCCGTCAAAGGAATCGTGCGCGATCAAAGGCTTGATCACACCGTCACCCAGGATCTAATCCGGGGTGACGGTGTGGGTATGATGCAGGTTTTGCCAGACTTAGCGCCAGCCGAGTGCAGGAGCCACCTGTTTGAGGATCGTCTCGATAACATGGGCGTTGTAGTCGACGCCCAGCTGGTTCGGCACGGTCAGCAACAGTGTGTCGGCCTCGGCGATGGCTTCGTCGGCTTTTAGCTGCTCGATCAGCGCTTCCGGTTCGGCGGCGTAGCTGCGCCCGAAGATCGCGCGCGTCTTGTCGTCGATGTAACCGATCTTGTCGTCACCCTCGCTGCCGTAACCGAAATAGGACCGGTCGCGATCGTTGACGAGAGCGAAGATGCTGCGGCTGACCGACACGCGTGGCTCGCGGGCGTGTCCAGCCTCTTTCCATGCGGCGCGGTAAGCACGGATCTGTTCGGGCCTGCTGCACATGGAAGGGCTCGCCGGTCTCATCCGTTTTCAGGGTGGAGCTTTGCAGGTTCATGCCAAGCTTTGCCGCCCAAACCGCCGTCGCATTGGAGCTGGAACCCCACCAGATGCGCTCGCGCAACCCTTCGGAATGAGGCTCCAGCCGCAGCAGGCCGGGCGGGTTGGGAAACATCGGCCGTGGGTTCGGCTCGGCGAAACCTTCGCCCTTCAGAAGCTCGAGGAAGACTTCGGTGTGCTGGCGCGCCATGTCCTCTTCGGTCTGGCCCTCGGCAGGGCGGTAGCCGAAATAGCGCCAGCCGTCGATCACCTGTTCGGGAGAACCGCGACTGATGCCGAGTTGCAGGCGTCCGCCGGCGATGAGATCGGCTGAACTCGCATCCTCCACCATGTAAAAGGGGTTCTCATAACGCATGTCGATGACGCCGGTGCCGATCTCGATGCTTTTCGTTCTGGCGCCAACGGCGGCAAGCAGCGGGAAAGGTGATCCCAACTGGCGGGCGAAGTGGTGGACACGGAAATAAGCGCCGTCGGCGCCGAGTTCTTCCGCAGCAACGGCGAGGTCTATCGACTGCAGCAAGGTGTCTGCGGCAGAGCGGGTCTGCGACTGGGGCGAGGGCGTCCAGTGTCCGAAGGATAGAAATCCGATCTTTTTCATGATGACCTTCCAAATGTTTAAGGATGCAGCTGACTTGAGCCGGCATCGTTGTTGTCAGTCATATAGGCAGCAGTGCGGATTCTCCAATCCGCCACGCGTAGACACGGTGTCGCCGAAATGTGAACGACGGTCGTTTCAGGCGATCGTCTTGCGGTCGAGGATGAAGAGATTTTGGTGCGCGCGCGCCGTCGTGAGAATGAAATCCATCAGCGAGCGCACGCGCGGCACATTGGCGAGGTCCTGATGGCTCGTCAGCCAGTAACCCCGCCGCAGTTCCACTTCGCCTGCCAGCACCATCTGCAGGTCCGGAAAGCGTGCGGCGATGAAGTTGGGCAATATGCAAAGGCCACGGCCGCTCAGCGTTGCGGTCAACTGCGCAAAAATGCTCGATGACTGGAAGTTGGGCCTGAGGCCGGGCATCACGTCGCGCATGTAATCGAGGCCCGGCGAGAAGATCAGATCCTGCACGTAACCGATAAAGAAATGATCGGGCAAATCTTCGCGCCGGGTGATTTTCGGGTGGCTGGCAAGATAGGAACGCGATGCGTAGATATGCAGCGTGTAATCGACGATCTGTTCGTTGATGTAGGGGCCTGCTTTCGGTGGATCGAGCGTGACCGCCACATCCGCTTCTTTCCTCGACAATGCCATGATCTGCTGGATCGTCACCATCTCCACCATGATGTGCGGATGGGTGGTGGCGAAGTCTTTCAGCCTTTCCACGAAGAAAAAGTTGGAAAAACCTTCAGGCGCACTGAGCCTGACCACGCCGCGTAGCAGGCTGCCGCTTTCGGAAATATCCGATTGCAATCTTTCCGCTTCCGCCTCGATGCGCTCGACGGTATCGACCAGCCGCCGCCCGACCGTCGTCAGTTCGTAACCACGCGGATTTCGCTCGAACAGCTTGGTTTTAAGCGAGAATTCCAGCCGGTCGATGTGGCGGGAGACGGTGGCGTGGCTGGTGCGCAGGCTACGCGCTGCCGATGAAAGTTGTCCGGTGCGGGCCACCGCCAGAAAATATTGCAGGTCGTCCCAGGTAAAAGGCGTGGCCAATTCGGTCTCCATTGCCAGGTCTGTTCAAAAATGAACAGTTCCTGTTCGCAATTTGATGATGCCCCGCTCTTGTGTCAACGGCCGAATTCGAGAAGTCTACATAGGGAGGCGCTGCTTTGAGGAGGGTGGCGCGACCGTTGTGATGCAACACCGTGGGACGATCGCCATGCGCCTTCGTTCACCGTTGCACAGACCTATCTGAGGCTCGCAATCATCTCTGGGAGGAGAAGTCATGCGCAAGAGTATCGTTTTATCCACGGCCATGGCACTGGCGGCAGGCACCGCCGCTTACGCTGCCGAGATTTCGGACGGCAAGGTCAAGATCGGCATCTTGAACGACCAGTCGGGCGTCTACGCCAATTTCGGCGGCAAATACTCTTATGAGGCCGCGAAGATGGCGGTCGAGGATTTTGGCGGCAAGGTGCTGGGCGCGCCGGTGGAAGTGGTAACGGCTGACCACCAGAACAAGGCGGATGTCGCCTCCAACATCGCCCGGCAGTGGTACGACACCGAACAGGTCGATTCGATCATGGAACTGACCTCGTCGTCGGTCGGCCTTGCCGTGCAGGCACTCTCGAAGGACAAAAAGAAGATCACCATCAACACGGGCGCGGCAACCACCGAGCTGACGGGCAAGCAGTGCAGCCCCTATGGTTTCCACTGGGCCTACGACACCTATTCGCTGGCAGTCGGTACCGGCGGTGCGCTGGTGAAACAGGGCGGCGACAGCTGGTTCTTTCTGACTGCCGATTACGCCTTCGGTTATTCGCTGGAAGAAAACACGTCCAACTTCGTCAAGGCCAATGGCGGCAAGGTGCTGGGTTCCGTGCGCCATCCGCTGGCCTCTACGGATTATTCCTCCTTCCTGTTGCAGGCGCAGTCATCAGGCGCGAAGGTCATCGGCCTTGCCAATGCCGGTCTTGACACGTCCAACGCCATCAAGCAGGCCGCTGAATTCGGTATCGTCGCGGGCGGGCAGCGGCTGGCGGCCCTTCTCTTTACACTTGCCGAAGTGCACGGCCTCGGTCTCGAAGCGGCTCAGGGCCTGACGCTGACGGAAGGGTTCTATTGGGACCGCGACGATGAATCGCGCAAATTCGGCGAACGGTTCAAGGAACGCACCGGCGCCATGCCGAACATGGTCCACGCTGGTACCTATTCCGCCGTGCTGCATTACCTGAAGGCCATCGATAAGGCCGGCACCGACGATGCCGACGCCGTGGCAAAGGCCATGAAGGAAATGCCTGTCAACGACGTCTTCTCGAAGGATGGCCATGTGGCCGCCAATGGCCGCATGATCCACGATATGTATCTGATGGAAGTGAAGAAGCCGGATGAGAGCAAGCAGCCGTGGGACTACTACAAGGTGCTTGCCACGATCCCCGGCAAGGAAGCCTTCATGGACCCCGCAAAAAGCGGTTGCCCGCTGGTAACGCAGTAAAAAGGGGGAACTTCATGATGATCGCTCCCGCCCCTGCCGGTCAGGCGGAACCCCGCGTCGTGCTTTCGGCGCGCGGTCTCTCCAAGACCTTCGGCGCATTCGCGGCCGTGAAAAACGTCGATCTCGACGTCCATCATGCCCGGGTACATGCACTTATTGGTCCGAACGGCGCCGGCAAAACCACGGTCTTCAACCTGTTGACCAAGTTTCTCCAGCCGACAGGCGGGGCGATCACCTTCATGGGAACGGATATAACAAAGACGCCGCCGGACAAGGTGGCGCGGCTCGGTCTCGTCAGATCTTTCCAGATATCGGCGGTGTTTCCGCATCTGACGGTTCTGGAGAACGTGCGGGTGGCGTTGCAGCGGCCGAATAACCTTTCAACGCAATTCTGGCTGCCGCTCTCTTCACTCGACAGGCTCAATGCACGTGCCGAGGAGTTGATCGCAACGGTTGGCCTGACACGGGAAAAAAATGCACTTGCGGCCGATCTTTCCTACGGTCGCAAGCGCGTTCTTGAAATCGCCACCACGCTTGCGCTCGACCCGAAGGTATTGCTTCTCGATGAGCCGATGGCGGGCATGGGGGGCGAGGATGTCGCGCATGTCGCCGATCTCATCCGCGAAGTGGCCAAAACGCGCGCGGTGCTGATGGTCGAACACAATCTGAAGGTCGTGGCAGATATCTGCCATCAGGTGACGGTGCTGCAGCGGGGCGAAATTCTGGCGGAGGGCGATTATGCCACCGTCTCCGCCGATCCGCGCGTGCGCACGGCTTATATGGGCACGGAGGAGGCGTGATATGGCGGCAATGCTCGAAGTCTCCAACCTGAAATCCTGGTACGGAGAAAGCCAGGCGCTGCACGGCGTCGATCTGACCGTCGGCGAAGGCGAAACCATCACCATTCTCGGGCGCAATGGGGTCGGCAAGACCACGACGTTGCGCACCATCATGGGCATCATCCGCAACCGCAAGGGCGTGATCAAGCTCGGCGGCAAGGATCTGATGCCGGTGCCGTTGCATCGCACGGCGAAATACGGCCTCGGTTTCGTGCCGGAAGAGCGCGGCATCTTCGCGACACTGAGCGTCGAGGAAAATCTGAAACTTCCGCCCGTCGTCGCATCCGGCGGCATGACGCTCGATGAAATCTACGAGCTGTTTCCCAATCTTTATGAACGTCGGGCGAGCCCCGGCACCAAGCTTTCCGGCGGCGAACAGCAGATGCTGGCCATGGCGCGCATCCTGCGCACAGGGGTCAAGGTTCTCCTGCTCGATGAGCCGACCGAAGGGCTTGCGCCTGTAATCGTGCAGCGCATCGGCGAGGTGCTGAAGACCTTGAAAAGTCGTGGAATGACCGTGGTTCTGGTCGAGCAGAATTTCCGCTTCGCCAGCCGCATCGCGGATCGTTTCTACCTGATGGATCATGGCCAGATGGTCAGCAATTTTCCGGTGGGCGAGCTTTCCGGCCGCATGGGCGAACTCAATAAAGTGCTGGGGGTTTAACGATGACGATGCTCTTCGGCGTTCCGGTTCAGGCCCTGCTCGGGCAATTGCTGATCGGCCTCATCAACGGGTCGTTTTATGCGCTGCTGTCGCTCGGCCTTGCCGTCATTTTCGGCCTGCTGCGCGTCATCAATTTCGCCCATGGTGCCCAATATATGCTTGGCGCTTTCGTCGCCTTTCTCGGCCTGCAATATTTCGGCATCAGCTTCTGGTGGGCACTGGTGGTGACGCCGCTTGTCGTTGCACTTTTCGGCGCGATCATCGAGCGCCTGCTACTGTCGCGGCTTTACGATCTCGATCCGCTGTATGGGCTGCTCTTCACCTTCGGCCTGGCGCTGGTGGTGGAAGGCACGTTCCGCTGGCTTTACGGTGCGGCGGGTCAGCCCTATTCGGTTCCGCGCGAGCTTGCCGGCGGCACCAATCTCGGTTTCATGTTCCTGCCGAACTACCGCGCTTTCGTCGTCGTCATCTCGCTTGTCGCCTGCATCGCCACCTGGGCGTTGATCGAAAAGACGCGGCTCGGCTCCTATCTGCGCGCGGCGACGGAAAATCCGACACTGGTGCAGGCCTTCGGTATCAACGTGCCTGTGCTCCTGACGCTGACCTACGCGCTGGGTGCGGGCCTTGCCGGTTTCACCGGCGTGCTGGCCGCGCCGATCTATCAGGTCTCACCGCTGATGGGCACCAACCTCATCATCGTCGTCTTCGCTGTCGTCGTGGTGGGCGGCATGGGGTCGATCATGGGCGCCATCGTCACCGGCTACATGCTGGGTATCGCTGAAGGCCTGACCAAGGTGTTCTACCCGGAAGCGTCCAACATCGTCATCTTCGTCATCATGGCCTTTGTGCTGCTCATCCGCCCCGCCGGACTTTTCGGAAAGGACGCCTGATATGTCCAAAGCCACTCACAACCCGACAGCCGGCGCGATGCCGCAGGCGGAGGTTTCCGCAACCGCCGGAACCATCAAGACCGTGCTGATACTGGCAGGATTGGCCGTGCTGATCGCTGCGCCGATGTTTGTCTATCCGATCTTTCTGATGAAGCTTCTGTGCTTTGCGCTGTTTGCCTGCGCCTTCAATCTGCTGATCGGTTATACCGGGCTGCTTTCCTTCGGCCATGCGGCATTTTTCGGCGGCGCTGCCTATTTCACCGCCTATTCGGTGAAGGAATGGGGCGTCACGCCCGAGATCGGCCTCCTCATCGGCATGGCGGGTGCCGCCCTTCTTGGCCTCGTCATCGGCTTTTTCGCCATTCGCCGGCAGGGCATCTATTTCGCCATGATCACGCTTGCTTTGTCCCAGATGTTTTATTTCTTCTGCCTTCAAGCACCCTTCACCCATGGTGAGGACGGATTGCAGGGCGTGCCGCGTGGACACCTCTTCGGCCTTCTCGATCTCAACGCGCCGCTGAACATTTACTACACGGTGCTGGCCGCCTTCGTGCTGGCACTTCTCGTCATCTGGCGTTTCGTCAACTCGCCCTTCGGCATGATCCTGAAATCCATCCGCGAAAACGAGCAGCGCGCCATTTCTCTTGGATACAGCGTGCAGCGTTACAAGCTTGGTGCTTTCGTCATGTCGGCAGCGCTTGCCGGTCTTGCGGGCGGCCTGAAAGCGCTGGTGTTCCAGTTCGCAACCTTGACCGATGTGGCCTGGCAGATGTCGGGCGAGGTTATCCTGATGACCCTGCTTGGCGGTATCGGCACCATGATCGGCCCGATCTTCGGTGCGGGGCTTGTCGTCGCGCTGCAGAACTATCTCGCGACATCCGATTTCCCGGTCACCATCATCACCGGCCTCGTTTTCATGGCCTGCGTTCTGGTGTTCCGGCGCGGTCTGATCGGTGAATTTTACGCTTCGCGGCTCGGGCGAAAACTGGGTTTTCAGCACCGGGGATAAGAATTTTTTGAAACAGGGGGAAGGCTCCTCCGCGTCCGGGGCGACGCGGCAAGGGAGCCGCATGGAGAATAGCATGGCGGAATTTGACTATATCGTCATCGGAGCGGGAAGTGCGGGATGCGTTCTCGCCAACCGCCTCTCGAAAGACCCGAACAATCGCGTCCTGCTGCTGGAAGCGGGCGGCAACGATAATTATCACTGGATCCATATTCCGGTTGGTTATCTCTATTGCATCAACAATCCGCGCACCGACTGGTGTTTCAAGACGGCGGAAGAACCTGGGCTTAACGGAAGGTCGTTGATCTATCCTCGCGGCAAGGTCCTCGGCGGCTGTTCATCCATCAACGGCATGATCTATATGCGCGGTCAGGCGCGCGACTACGATGTCTGGCGTCAACTCGGCTGCGAGGGCTGGGGATGGGATGATATCCTGCCCTATTTCCTGAAGTCGGAGGATTTCTATCGCGGGAAGGGCGACATGCATTCCACCGGCGGCGAATGGCGGGTGGAGAAGGCGCGCGTGCGCTGGGATGTGCTTGATGCCTTTCAGCAGGCAGCGGGTGAGGCCGGCATTCCTGCGACCGAAGATTTCAACCGCGGCGACAATGAAGGGGCCGGTTATTTCGATGTGAACCAGCGGTCGGGCTGGCGTTGGAACACGGCCAAGGCCTTTCTGAAACCGGCGCTTGGCCGCCGGAATTTGACAGTCATGACCAAGGCCCATGTCAAGCGTCTCATTGTCGAAGAGGGCCGGGTCACCGGCGTCGAGTTTCACCACGACGGCGTCTTGAAAAAGATGCGTGCACGGCGCGAAACGGTGCTTTCCGCAGGTGCAGTCGGTTCACCACACATTCTGGAGCTTTCCGGCGTTGGCCGCGGCGACGTGTTGCAGGCCGCCGGTATCGGCACAGTGACGGAAGTTCAAGGTGTGGGCGAGAACCTGCAGGATCATCTGCAATTGCGCATGGTCTACAAGGTTTCAGGCGTCCTGACGCTGAATGAGAGGGCCTCCACCCTGTTTGGCAAGGCAAGGATCGGCCTCGAATATGCCCTGACCCGCTCCGGGCCGATGTCGATGGCGCCGAGCCAGCTTGGTGTCTTCACCCGTTCCTCTCCGGAAAAGGAGACCGCGGATCTGGAATATCATGTCCAGCCGGTGTCACTCGACAAGTTCGGTGACCCGGTTCACACTTTTCCGGCCATTACGGCAAGTGTCTGCAATCTGCGGCCGGAAAGCCGAGGCTCAGTGCATGTGAAAGGACCGGATTTCGCCATGCAGCCGGAAATCCGACCGAATTATCTTTCGACGGAAGGCGACCGCCGGGTGGCGATCGATTCCATGCGGCTGACGCGCCGCATCGTCAACCAGCCCGCCTTTTCGCGGTTCAAGCCGCAGGAATATCGGCCCGGCCCTTCTTTTGAGAATGACGACGATCTGGCCCGCGCTGCGGGCGATATCGGCACGACCATATTCCACCCCGTCGGCACCCTGCGCATGGGTTCCGATGCCGAAAGTGTTGTCGATACGCGGCTGAAATTCCGCAAGCTTGCAGGGCTGCGTGTGGCGGACGCCTCCATCATGCCGAGGATCACGTCCGGAAATACCAATTCGCCAACGATCATGATTGCCGAAAAGGCTGCCGACATGATCCTTGCGGATAATCGCTAAGAGGAGCGTTCCCATGAAGACCGTCGCTTTTATCGGACTTGGCCATATGGGCCTGCCGATGGCCGCCAATCTCGTCAAGGCGGGTTATGCCGTCAGGGGTTTCGACCTTTCCGAGGCATGCCGCGCGGCGGCGAGGGAGGCCGGAATTCCCGTGGCTTTGGATTCTGCCGAAGCCATTGATGCGGCGGAAGTGATCGTAACCATGCTGCCGAAGGGGGAACATGTTGTTTCGGTATATGGTGATCTGGTGCAGAAAACAGCTGCCGGAACGCTTCTTATCGATTGCTCGACGGTGGATATGGAGAGCGCCCTGAAGGCACACGAGCTTGCCGCTTCCGCCGGCTGCCCTTCGGTCGACGCGCCGGTATCTGGCGGTACGGGCGGTGCCAGTGCCGGCACCTTGACCTTCATGTGTGGCGGCGAGGCTGAGGCTTTCTCGGCGGCCAAGCCGGTGCTGGAAGCCATGGGCAAGAAGATCGTCCATTGCGGCAAGGGCGGCAACGGGCAGGCGGCCAAGATCTGCAACAACATGATCCTCGGAGTTTCCATGATTGCGGTTTCCGAGGCCTTCGTGCTGGGCGAAAAACTCGGCCTTTCGCATCAGGCGCTGTTTGATGTCGCCTCCACCTCATCGGGTCAATGCTGGTCGCTCACCACCTATTGCCCGGTGCCGGGACCAGTGCCGACATCGCCGGCGAACAATGATTATCAACCCGGTTTCGCTGCGGCGCTGATGCTGAAGGATTTGCTACTCTCGCAGGCGGCCGCGAATGGAGCCGGCGTTGCCACTCCACTCGGCGCCGCAGCATCGGCGCTTTATGAGAACTTCATCGATGAGGGCGGTGGCGCGCGTGATTTCTCCGCAATTGTCGAAATGCTACGCGGAGGCGAGGCATGATGGACGCCACGCCGTCGGATATTCTGTGGGTACCGCCAAGGGAAAGGCTGGAGCACTCGGCGCTTTTCGCCTTTGCCACAAAGACCGCGTCGCTGCATGGGCTTGCGGCTGATGATTATTCCGGCCTGCTGCGCTGGTCCATCGAGGCACCGGATGCCTTTTACAATGCCTTGTGGGACGAGCTGGGGATCATCGGCACGCGCGGCGAAAGGGCCTTCAAGCCTGGCGCGACCATGCGGGAAGCCGAGTTTTATCCCGGCGCGCGGCTCAATTATGCCGAAAACCTGCTGCGCGATGCCGATGAACGGTTGGCGATTATCGCCCATCGCGATGATGGCACGCGGCGCGAAATCAGCCGCAGGCAGCTTTATGCGGATGTCTCCCTCATGGTGCAGGCGCTTGTCCACGCAGGCGTGAAGGAAGGCGATCGCATCGGAGCCATCGTCACCCACGATATCGAGGCGATCGTCGGTTATCTGGCAACGAGCGCCATCGGAGCCATCTGGTCGTCCTGTTCACCGGATTTCGGCCCGGCGGGAGCTTCCGACCGGCTCTCGCAGATCGATCCGAAAATCCTCATCGCCGTGCCGGAATACGGTTATGCCGGCAAGCGGATCGATGTCGGACCGACCATCCGCGCGGTGGTGGAAAGCGCTGCCCCTCAAAAGATCGTGCTGATCGGTGACGTTGTTCCCGCCAGCCTTTCCGAACTCGGCTGCGTGACGTTGAATGATTTCGTTGCGCCCTTCGAGCCGGGTGAAATCGCGTTCAACCGGCTGCCGGTCAAGGCGCCGCTGGCGATCCTCTATTCCTCCGGCACCACCGGCAAGCCGAAGTGCATCACCCATTCCGGCGGTGGCCTGCTTCTTCAGCATATGAAGGAGCAGAAGCTGCAATGCGATATCAGGCAAGGCGAACGTTTCTTCTATTTCACCACCTGCGGCTGGATGATGTGGAACTGGCAGGTGTCCGGCCTGGCGCTTGGCGCCACCCTCGTCACCTATGACGGCAATCCCGGTTATCCGTCGCCCGCGCGGCTGATCGATCTCATTGACGCCGAACGGATCGCGACCTTCGGAACATCGGCCAAATTTATCGACGCATGCCTGAAGGCAGGGTTGAAAACGCGCGAAACCCATGACCTTTCATCCCTTCGGACAATCCTTTCCACCGGCTCGCCGCTCATCTCGCAATCCTTCGATTATATCTATCGCGACTGGAAGGCCGATCTGCATCTCGCCTCCATTTCCGGCGGCACGGATATATGCGCCTGTTTCCTTGGCGGCAATCCGCTGCAACCTGTTCACCGTGGGGAGTTGCAGGGCGCGATGCTCGGTATGGATGTCGATACCCTGGACGATGAAGGCCATCCCGTTCGCGGCGTGGCTGGTGAGCTCGTCTGCCGCAATGCCCATCTTTCCATGCCGGTCAAATTCTGGGGCGATGAGGACGGTTCTCGTTATCAGGCTGCCTATTTCGATCGCTTCCCGGGCATCTGGGCGCATGGCGATTTTGCCGAAATGCGAACCACCGGCGGATATGTCATCCACGGGCGCTCGGATACGACGCTCAATCCCGGTGGGGTTCGCATCGGTACGGCGGAAATCTACCGTCAGGTGGAAGCCGTGCCGGAGGTCGAGGAAGCGATTGCCGTGGGTCAGGACATTGATGGTGACCAACGGGTTATCCTCTTCGTGCGCCTTAAAGAGGGTGCGGCGCTGACGGAGGAACTCGAAAAGACCATCCGTACCCGCATCCGTTCGGGTGCTACGCCACGGCATGTTCCGGCGAGGATCATTGCCATCACGGCCATTCCCCGTACCCGCTCGGGCAAGATTTCCGAAATCGCGGTTCGCGACACCATTCATGGCAGGCCGGTGAAAAACACCGACGCGCTCGCAAATCCCGAAGCGCTCGAGCTTTTCCGCAACCTGCCGCAACTGAAGGATTAGGATGATGGAGGATCAACCGAAAACCGTTCTGGTCACCGGCTCCACCAGCGGCATTGGCCTTGCCATCGCCAAACGTTTTGCCGAGGCGGGATTTCTCGTCGCCGTCCATGGCATAGAAACCGTGGAGGCGGCGACGCAGGCACTGGAGGCGGTTGCGAAGGTAGCGCGGCACCGGCCGGTCTATTTTTCTGCCAACCTCGCCAATTATGACGAGAGTGCACATCTGCCGGAAACCGTCATTGCCGAATTCGGTCACATCGACGTGCTCGTCAACAATGCCGGTATCCAGAAGGTCGCGCCGATCGACGAATTCGATTTCGCCGATTTCTCCCATATTGTCGCGATCTCGCTAGACAGTGCTTTTCATACGATCCGTGCAGCCCTGCCGGGCATGAAGGAAAGGGGTTGGGGGCGCATCGTCAATATTGCTTCCGCGCATGGGTTGCGCGCCTCACCCTTCAAGGGTCCCTATGTGGCGACGAAACATGCCGTGGTGGGCCTGACGAAAAGCGTGGCGCTGGAAGTGGCAGAACTTGGCATTACCTGCAACGCCATCTGCCCCGGTTACGTCTGGACGCCACTCGTCGCGGCGCAGGTTGCCGATCAGGCGCGCCTGCATGGCATGGGCGAGGATGAGGTGGTGAAGAAGGTGATGCTTGCGCCGCAGCCGACGCGACGTTTCGTGCAGCCGGAGGAAGTGGCGGAGATGGCGCTTTACCTCACCGGCGATATGGCGCGCTCCATCACCGGTACCACCATTTCCATCGATGGCGGCTGGACCGCCAAATAGTTTTCGCGCATCCGGCTCAAGCGAACCATCTGCCATCCCTCCGGTATTGTGATGCGATTTCAATACTGTATAGTTTTGCGTGCGGCGGGGTCAGCGCCGTGTTCACGGAACAGCGGTATTATGAACACAGGGTTTTCGGAAGCTCCGTTAGCGCGCTCGCGTTTCGATACGCGCCATGTGCCGAAGCGCGACGCCATGGCGCTGTGGCGGGATTCGATCAACGTGCTTTTTGACGCCCGCCTGCGCAGATCGCAGGATGACGGGTTTTTTGCCAGTGTCGATGCCGCCTTCATCGGCAATGTCGCGCTTGGCCGCACCCAGTCCTCGGCGCAGGATTTCGACCGCTCGCGCCACAAGATTGCCCGGGATGGGATGGACGGCTTTCTCCTGCAATTTTACGCCAGCGGCCAAAGCATGTCGCGGCGCGGAGCGGGCGAGACTGCCGGCCCGGGAGATCTCTACATCATCGACATGGCGCAGCCGCTGGCCACAGCCACAACGGATCACGATCATCTGAGCCTTGTCGTGCCGCGCCGGCTGCTGGAAGGCAGGCTCATCGGTTCCGGCAATAATCACGAGCGCGTGCTGCCGGCCGGTTTGCCCTTGGTATCTCTGCTGCGGGAAACGATGACGAGCGTTTACCGCCACTTTGACGTCATGAATGCCAATGACGGCGCGGCCACGGTCTCGCCATTGCTGGAGCTTGCCGCGGCTGCCATCAATAATCATGTCCGGGAAGACAATGCGCAGGGTGTTCAGCGGGCGCTGCGGGCATCCATCAGGCGCTATATCGACAATCACCTGCTCGATCCGGCCTTGTCGGTGGAAAAGGTCATGGGCGAGTTCGGCGTATCGCGACGCACCGTCTACCGGCTTTTCGAACCGCTGGGCGGGTTTTCGGCCTGCATCACCCATAGGCGCCTCGAACGGGCAATGGATTTCCTGCGGGCGCCGCAGTCGGCCCATATGACGATAGCTGAGGTGGCGGCGTCCTATGGCTTCACCAACCCGGAAAATTTCAGCCGCGTTTTCAAGAAGACCTTTGGCCTGTCGCCGCGGCAGATGCGGCATTTCGCATCCGAAAACCGTGATACCATGCCTGATATTATCAAACCGGATAGCGCAGAGTGGACACGCTGGATCGTGCAGCTCGGTCGCTGACGCGATTGTTTCGAAGCCGATCTGACACTGTATGACGGAATGTTGGCACAATCCGACCATTCGTTCCGCCTGCACGTCTGCAAGGGTGCGATTGCGCGGCGGGCATGCCACAGTGCGGACGTTGTTTTTAATAGATATTTCGCCTGACAATCATGATGATACGAATTCTCAATTTTCTGGAAATGCTGCCCGTATGGCGGGTGCGTCGCCGCGACACGAATAGATACCTCGAAGCCGCCGGCGACCAATGCGACTTTGAAACTGCGGGACCACCGCTGTGGCTGTCGATTTCTGAGAACCCGCCGGAGGTCCAATGCGAAACGGAAGACGCCAATCGCCGGCCACCATTCTCGTGGCTGGGGATTGGGCAAAGTTTCAGCGCGGTCGATGAGCCCGACGGTGCCGGTTGCGATATATCCAGACTTGCGGTCGCAGAGTACGGCTAAGCTGATTTTGCTGTCTGGAACAAACTGTGTCCCTGTGAATTAAATCAACAGGGTTACAGGGAGTAAGAGACATGGCCAGAGAAAATACCAGCTATCTTGGCGGTCGGCATGATCCGAAAAATGAAACGGCAACGCGGGCGCGGCAAGGGGTAAAAGGACGTCCAGTTCTTGTCATTCTGGTTGTCAGTCTGCTTCTCGCGCTGGTGGTCTGGACGGTCGTCGAATATGCGGTTTTCGAACCCGACGAGAACCGGCCGCAAAACGTTCAGACGGAGACGGCGCCGGCGACACAAAACCCATAACCAGCATGCCGTGAAATTTTTCACGGCGAATGTTGAGTTTGTATGGAACCAGATTGCCCCCAATTCCATTTCACGCAAAGTGACAGGAATCGGGGGTTTCATTCATGGCAGTCACCGTTACTGCGGTCATTCTATCGCTGATCGGCCTTGCGCTGTTCGGTTTCGGCTCTGAGCTCGTCATGTTGGGCGGGAGCTTCTATTACGTCCTTTCCGGTATGGCCTTCCTGTTGACAGCCATTCTGCTGTTCAAGCGTAACCGGGCAGCTCTCCACGTCTATGCCGTCTTCATTGTCGCGACACTCGCCTGGGCAATCTGGGAAGTGGGTTTCGACTGGTGGCAGCTTGGGCCGCGGGGTGGCATCGTCATTCTTATCGGCCTGTGGTTGCTGGTGCCCTGGGTCAGGAAGCCTCTCGGTTTTTCAAGCCCGACAGGGCTGAATTATGGCCCGAATGCCTGGCCACTCGCGCTCTCTGTTCTCGCCTCCATCGTGGTGGCGGGATATTCCATGGCGCAGGATCCGCATGACCAGGCAGGGTCCTTGCCTGAGGAGAAGGTGGCTTCCGCGCCGATCTATGGCGGCGACGTGCCGGATGGCGATTGGCATCAATACGGCCGCACGCCTTATGGCCAGCGCTATTCGCCGCTGACGCAGGTCAATGTCGATAATGTTTCGCAGCTGAAGGAAGCGTGGCGGTACCAGACCGGCGACGTGAAGCTACCGGATGATGTGGGTGAAACCACCTATCAGGTAACGCCGCTCAAGATCGGCAATACGCTTTATATCTGCACGCCGCATAATTGGGCGATCGCCATCGATGCCGCCACCGGCAAGGAAAAATGGAAATACGACCCCAATGTCGGTCTTAACCCCGACCGCCAGCACCAGACGTGCCGCGGTGTTTCCTATTATGCCGAACCCAATGCCGCACAGGGCACCGCCTGCGCCGAGCGCGTTTACCTGCCGACCTCGGATGCGCGGCTGATTGCGCTTGATGCAGCGACCGGTCAGATCTGCACATCCTTTGCGGATCAGGGCGTGCTGCATCTGGAACAGGGCATGAAATACAATCCCGCCGGTTATTATTATTCGACCTCGCCGCCCGTGATCGCGGCGGGCAAGATCATCATCGGCGGTGCGGTGAACGATAACTACTCCACGCAGGAGCAGTCCGGCGTCATCCGTGCTTTCGATGTGAACAGCGGCGCACTCATCTGGAACTGGGATTCCGGCAATCCGGAAAAGACCGAGCCGATTGCCGCAGGCGAAACCTACACCACCAACTCGCCGAACAGCTGGTCCGTGTTGAGTTACGACGAGGGGCTTGGCCTCGTTTACGTACCCCTCGGCAATCAGGTGCCGGACCAGCTTGGTATGGGTCGCAGCGAGAATGTGGAGAAATATTCCTCCTCCATCGTGGCGCTCGATATCAATACCGGCAAGGATCGCTGGGTGCGCCAGACGGTTCATCACGACCTCTGGGATATGGATGTGCCGGCCCAGCCGGTGCTGCTCGACATCACCAAGAACGGTCAAAGCGTCCCCGCACTCGTCGGCCCTACAAAGCAGGGCGATATCTACGTTCTGGACCGGCGCACGGGTGAGCCGCTTCTGCCGATTACGGAAGAACCGGCACCGGGCGGTACAATCCCTGAGGACTTCAGCTCCCCGACTCAGCCAACGACGGCGCTGTCGTTCAAGCCGGAGCCGCTGAAGGAAAAGGACATGTGGGGCGTCTCCATGTTCGATCAGCTCGCCTGCCGCATCCGCTTCCATCAGCTGAACTATCAGGGCCGATACACGCCGCCCTCGCTGACCGGCTCCATCATCTATCCCGGCAATTTTGGCACGTTCAACTGGGGCAGCGTCGCGGTCGATCCCGAGCGTCAGGTCATGTTCGGCATGCCGACATACCTTGCTTTCACCTCGCAGCTCGTGCCGCGCGCCGACATTCCGCCGAAGGGCCAGGACGAGAAGGGTAGTGAGCAGGGGCTGAACCGCAATGACGGTGCGCCCTATGGCGTCTTCATGGGACCGTTCCTCGGTCCGCTGAAAATCCCTTGCCAGGCACCGCCGTGGGGTTATGTCGCGGGTGCCGACCTGCGCACCGGCGATATCGCCTACAAGCACAAGAACGGCACGGTCCATGACATGACGCCGCTGCCACTGCCCTTCAAGGTGGGCGTGCCGGGCATTGGCGGGCCGATGATTACCAAGGGTGGCGTGGCCTTCCTAGGTGCTGCCGTCGACAACTATCTGCGCGCCTACAACCTCACCACCGGCAAACAGCTCTGGGAAGCACGTCTGCCGGCCGGTGGTCAGGCAACGCCCATGACCTATGCGCTGGATGGCGGCAAGCAATATGTTGTGATGGTTGCGGGTGGTCACGGCTCCGTTGGAACCAAGCCGGGCGACTATGTGATCGCCTATACCCTGCCGTAAAACGAGGCGGATTCAATCAAACAAAAAAACCGGAATGGGTGACCATTCCGGTTTTTGCTTGTGCAGTTAGATCAGGCGATCAGGCCGCCTTTTTCTGGGCTGCGGCATTGATCGATGTCTTGGCAAGCGCGCTAAGCGCATCGTCCGTCTTGGACTCTTCCTTCAGCGTCGCATCCAGCAGGGTAACGGCATTGGCATGCCCAAGCTTTTCGGCCCATGCCTTCAGGGTGCCATAACGGGCGATTTCGTAATGTTCGACCGCCTGGGCCGAGGAAATGAGACCGGCATCGAGAGCTGCGGTGCCCTTGAAATCGTCCATAATCTCTTCACCCTCGGCAATGATGCCCTGGATGGCCTCGCAGGTCTTGCCCTGCGCCCGCTTGCCGATGATCTCGAACACTTCCTGCAGGCGTTCGATCTGGCCCTGCGTTTCTTCCTTGTGCTTTTCGAAGGCCTGTTTCAGCTTCGGATCAGTCGCTGCCCGCGCCATTTTCGGCAGGGCTTTCAGGATCTGCCTTTCGGCGTAATAGATATCCTTCAGCGTATCGTAAAACAGGTCGTCGAGTTTTTTCTCGGCCATTGGTTCTTCTCCCATGGTGTGAAAGTGCGTGATGTACGCCAATGCGCACGGGAGACAAACCTTTCGGAGCCCCTATGGTTCCGGCTCTGTTGCGCGCAACGTTTTATATTCCAGCAGACGCTCCGGCCGCACACGGGATGACGAGTGGCATCAGTCGAAACGGAAGAGATCGGCGTCGGGGTCCTTGCCACCATTGACGGCGGCGGCGACTATCTCAGCGGCGATTTGGCTGAAGGTGATGCCATTGCCGCCAAAGCCCATGACGGCATAAACGTTCTTCATGCCGGGAACCGCGCCGATCAGCGGCAGGCCCGTGGTGGTCGTGCCGAAGCCGGCCGCCCAGCGATATTCGGGTTCGCCGATGTCGACGCCAAGAAGCGTTTCGATCTTGCGTTTGATTGCATCCGCCTTGGAGGCAAGCTTGCTCTCAGACAGGTAGGATGTGGAGTTCTCCTCATCCTCACCACCGGCAATAAGGCGCCCGTCCCGGTCGGTGCGCAGGTAGAGATAGGGATCTGAAGCCTCCCAGAGAATGTGGCTATTCAGCCAGTCCGGCAGATCGATACCCTTCGCACTCGCCAGCGCCCAGGTGGAGATGATCTGGTGTTTCGGGCTTTCGAGCGATTTCAGGAATTCGTATCCGGTGCAGAAAACGATATTGCGTGCGGAAATGATTTTGCCCTGCGCTGTGGCGACGACCACCTCGTCACCGAGATTTCGAAGATCGGTGATTTCGAGTTGTGAAACGATCTCCGCGCCAGCGCCTGCTGTGTGGCGCAACAGGCCCGCCGTCAGCTGCGCCGGATTGGCGGAAGCGGAAATATCGCTGAGGATCGCTCCTGTCCGATCAATCGCATAGTCGTTTCTAAGTTCTGCGGTGTCGAGAAAGCGGGCCTCGATCCCGGCCTCTTCGCGCGCTGCCACTTCGGCCTTCAATGCGCGCAAACCCATCTCGTCTCCGGCAAGATAGAGCGCCTGTTTGCGCGCCATGCTGCAGGAAATGCCAAGCGAAGAAACGATTTCCTCCAGCCGCAGCACGGCGCGCGCGGAGCGCTGCCACGCCCGATCGGCAGCATCCTTGCCGATCATCTTCCTGAGTTCGATCAGGGGTGTGTCGATCTCGTGCTGTATCATCGCGGTGCTGGCGACACTGCTGCCCATCACCGGATCACGCCGGTCGACGATCAGCATGGATTGCCCCGGTCTCTGCAACGCATGGGCGACAAGCGCGCCGCTGATGCCGGCGCCGACGACGATCGTATCGTAATGGTCGGAACTTGGGGTGTTTCTGGTGCGGAGGCCTATGCGTGGCGTGTCGGCCCAAAGGGGTTTCGATTCCCTGAGGTCGCGTTCCTTCGTCAGTTCCGATGTGGGCATGGAGTTTTCCTGAAAGGTGTAGGGCATTTCCGGTGGGAATGCCTGGCGGGTTTACGTCTGGAAAATGCGAACAAACAAAGACAGAGAGCGCATCCGGCCATTTTGGATAGGCCGGATGCGCTCTGTTTTTTTCAGATTTACCGCCCTTAGGCAGCGCGGCGCTCGTGGTTGCCTTCTTCGACCTCCTCGATGATTTTGGCGACGAAGGCGTCCAGATCATCGGGGCTGCGAGATGTGATGATGCCCTTATCCGTCACAACCTTTTCGTCCTTCCAGTTGGCGCCGGCATTTTTCAGGTCGGTCTTGATCGACCAATAGGAGGTTGCGTCGCGACCGCGCAGGGCATCCGCTTCAACCAGAAGCCACGGGGCGTGGCAGATGGCAGCCACGACCTTGCCGGATTTGACGAAATCGCGCACCACGCGCATTGCATCCTCATCATGACGCAATACGTCCGGATTGATCTGGCCGCCGGGCAGGACGAGTGCATCGAAATCATTTGCGCTGACGCTCTTCGCGGAAATATCGACAGCGATGCTGTCACCCCAGTTCTTTTCGTCCCAGCTCTTGATCTCACCATCCTTGATCGAGGCGATCTTGACGTCCGCGCCCTTGGCCTTCAGCTGATCATAGGGCACGCGCAGTTCCGAACGCTCATAGCCGTCCGTTGCGAGAATGACGATTTTTGCAGTGTTGATGGCAGTCATGTCTGTTTCCTTCCTGTTTATCTGTTTTCGTCTTTGTCCGAATTCACGGAGGGCAGAAAAAACTCCACATCCTCCCGGCGCTCCGGATCGAGCTTTTCGATATTCGTTTGCCAGAAGGTCTCGGCTTCTGCCGGTTCGTCTTCCCATTGGCGCACGAAGGTCTTGTTGTCGTCGATCATGACCTGACGGGTGCCGCCGAGCCGCAGATATTCTTCTGCAAGTTTACGCGTTTCGGTCTTTTCCATGTCGCGGTTCCTTGTGCGTGGAAAGCGGGGACGGAGGGCGCCGGATGGGTAAGAAGCTCGGCTGCCATTTCGTTGGCCATCGGGAGAAAACGGAAAAATCCCGATGTTCTTCAGCGCCATCGTGTCCGTTTGACACGGCGGCCCTCCTGCCAGAACAACGTGAGCTTTCCGGTATGGTTCCGCATTTTTTCAGGCGGATTCTTGCCGAGGACGAATGCATCGCGCGCAATTTTTATCGGAACAAACCGGCAAGTCGTGCTGTTTTACCCCAGATGCAGGGGAGGCGGCATGACAGCCAGACACAGTGACGGCGAGTATCACGGCAACGACGAAAGCAAGGGTTTCTGGTCGATCGACTTCGGCAATTCACCGGTCATCGGCACGGCCATTCATGATGGTCATCTCATTCGCCCGGACATAGCCTCGCTGATGGCTCTTTCCGCCGAGCAGCGACTGAGGGAGGAAGACCCTTTTACCGGCGAGATGATCGCGGGGATGACAAACCGCATTGTCGTTCACCATTCGCGTTTCGAAATCGATCTCAACCGTGCCGCCGATCAGGCAGTTTATCTGAAACCGGAACAATCCTGGGGGCTGGAGGTCTGGAAACAGGAGCCGCCCGAAGAGGCCACCCGGCAATCGCTCGATTTTCATGCCGATTATTACGCGATGCTCGAAGCAGTTCTCTCAACCGTCGAGCGGCGGCACGGTGCTTTTGTCGTGCTGGACATACACAGCTACAATCATCGCCGGCAGGGCGCTACAGCGCCGCCAACGCCACAGGCGGAAGCGCCAGATATCAATATCGGCACATTTTCCATGGATCGCAGCCGCTGGAGTGACGTCGTCAGCGCGGTGGGCCATCATTTCGCGTCAGCCACCATCGGCGGACGCCGCCTTGATGTACGCGAGAACGTCGCCTTTCAGGGTAAGGGAGAGCAGACCCGGTTTATTCACGAGCGTTTTAAGCAGAACGGCTGCGCGATTGCGGTGGAGTTCAAGAAATTCTTCATGGACGAGTGGACCGGTAAGCCGGATAAGCGCGTTGTTTCCGATATTCGCGACGCTATCACGGCACTTCAGCCGGTTCTCGAAGAGTGCCTGAGGGCGCGGCGATGAACGTCTCCTCGGCGCGTAGCGAACCGTTACCGGTTATCGAGCTGGTAGACGATGTCGTCGCTTGCCTCAATGCCGGCAAGGCCGTCCGTCGTGATGTCGGAAAGAACGGCCGGCTGCATATCGACCGGCCGCTGCCGTTTCTTTGCCTGCATCTGACCGGTGGCACGAAGGACCTTGCGGCCCGCGATATCGCCTCGGCGCATGCATCCTATCTGATCGCATCGAGCATTCAGGAGGCTGCACCCCTGATTGCAGCCGTCGGCACGGCCATGCGCGAACGGTTCGGCGCCTTCATGGTTCTCGATATCGGCGAACTGGAACACGACATTCTGCTCGCTGACGATTCACCTTTCCTGCCGCATTATGAGGTTTCCGTCTCGGCAACATCTGAGCCGGAAACGCAAAGTGCTCGCCGTGTTTTCATCAAGGCGGTTTGCGATGCCGAGGTGCGTTTCCGCACGCCCCGCGTAACCCGGCCGGAACCGGATGCCGATCCGATCCTCAGATTTCAAAATGCCGGGCTTGATTTTCCCTGCATCAGCGTGCGTTTCGCGCCGATCTACCGACAGCCTGAATCCGGCGCCGATTATCCCGGCCTGCGCGAGACGATGATTGCGGATATTTTCGATGCCGGCCTTCAGGCCTTCTCGTCATTCGCTGCCGGTAAAGATGCACTCAAGGTCACCAGCCATCGCGCGCTCGGCCGCAAGGCCTTCGTTGATGCCGTCAGACGCGCCGATCGTTCAATAGACGACATCGTCTCTTCCTTTGATTTTCTTCTGTCCGTCACGCCGATCAATGCCCGCCGGGCCTTCGAGGAATTTCGCGACGGCAGCTTCCAATATGCGCCGCGCCTGCTTTACAGGCCGCTCGGCGTTGACGTCGAGGAGCAGAAACGCAAGCTCTATTCCGTCGTTTTCGATCATCTGGAAGACCCGGTGCTTTATCATCTCTACCGGGAGAAACAGCAGGAGATCGATCTGCAACTGACCATGCTCGCCAATCTGCATCGCCGGACTTTCACCGATTTCTCCCGCGCCCTTTACGGTGCCGTCGAACCCGCGCTTCTGACGCTGGCGCTCAAGGTGCTTGCCGATTGCCCGCGCAAGGATGAGAGCGGCGAAATCGCCATGGTCGATTGTTATGCGGTCGCCAAAAAATCGCGCGAGATGATCGAGACCTATCTGGCGGAGGAGCCGGAATTCAAGGCGCGTGTCGAGATCAGGGACGACCTGCCGCCTGGCCTGATGGTGACGGGCGAGAAGCTCCTGATTTCTCGCCACACCGTGATGGAACAACGCCGGGTCGAGGCGCTGCTGTCGCATGAGATCGGCGTGCATCTCCTCACCTATTTCAACGGTTCGTTTCAGGGCCTCCGGCTCTTCCGCACCGGCCTTTCCGGTTATGAGGGCGTGCAGGAAGGGCTGGCAGTGCTGGCGGAACATCTGGCCGGCGGCATGACGCGCGAGCGCCTGCGGCTGATCGCCGGCCGTGTCGTCGGCTGCGCCGCCATGCTGGACGGCGCGACTTTTGTTGAGACGTTTCGGACCATGACGCGTGATCATGGTTTCGACGAGGCCGGCGCCTTCAACATGGTTTTGCGCATCTATCGTGGCGGCGGTCTTTCCAAGGACGCGATCTATCTGCGTGGGCTGGCGGAGGTGCTGGAGCACCTGCGCAAGGGTGGCGCGCTCGATCCGTTCTGGATGGGCAAGATCGCCGCTGCCCATTTCCCGGTGATGCAGGAGCTTGCCTTGCGCGGCCTCTTGCGTCCGCCGGGCGTACGTCCCGCTTTTCTGCTGCCGGCCAAGGCCAATGAGCGACTGGAAAAGATACGGGCCGGGTTATCCATCGCCGAACTGGCGACATTGTAATATTAAAGGAGGGGCTTATGCGTATCGCATTTTTCGTCAATTCCATTGAAACCGAGGGGCCGACTTTCGCAACCGGCCTGCTGGCCATGGCGGCGCTCAATCGTGGTCACGAGGTGGTCTATCTGACGCCTGGCGATTTTACCTTGCGGTCGGATGATAGTCTGACCGTACATGCCACCGTTCTACCGAAGGCCAAATACAAGAAAGCCGATGCTTTTCACGCAGCACTTCAGGACAAAGCGCTGGAACGGCGCACCATGGATGTGGAGGAAATCGACGCGCTGATGCTGCGCAACGATCCCTCGCTGGACCAGACGACGCGGCCATGGGCGGTGCATGCCGGTATTCTGTTCGGGCGGCTGGCAGAACAGCGTGGCGTTGTGGTTCTGAACGATCCGGAAGGATTGGCGCTGGCGCAGAACAAGCTCTATTTCCAGAGCTTTCCGGAAATCGTACGCCCGACCACGATCATCTCGCGCAATGTCGATGAAATCCGCGCTTTTGCGGATACCCACCCTAAGGGTGTCATCGTCAAGCCGCTGCAGGGTTCAGGCGGCAAGAACGTCTTCAAGATCGGCTCCAGCAAGGAGGCCAATCTCAACCAGATTTTCGAGGCGGTCAGTCTCGAAGGTTACTTGATCGCACAGGCCTATCTGCCGGCTGCCAAGGATGGCGATATTCGGTTCTTCATGATGAATGGCAAGCCGCTGATGCGCGACGGACAATATGCGGCTCTGCGCCGCGTTCCGGCAAAAGGCGATCTGCGCTCCAACATTCACGCCAAGGGTACTGCCGAGGCCGTGAAGGTGACGGACGAGATCGTAGCGCTTGCCGAAATGATGCGGCCGAAGCTGGTGGAAGACGGTATGTTCCTGGTCGGGCTTGATATTGTCGGCGACAAGATACTTGAGGTGAACGTGTTTTCGCCGGGCGGCCTCTCCAACATCCGCGACCTCACCGATGTCGATTTCAGCGATACTATCATCGAAGCCGTGGAAACCAAGATCGCCATGCAGCGCGCCTCCGGCAGCATGCTCTCCAATCGTCTGCTGGCGACGCTTTGATTTATTCGCGCAGCTCCGTCGACTGCATGTCACGATACCAGGCGACGAGGGCCTTGATGCCCTCCTCGACCGGGGTTTGCGGCACATAGCCCGTCAAGGCCCTCAAAAGATCGGGTGAAGCGAAGGTGCGGGGGACGTCTCCCTGCTGCATCGGCAACATGTTGCGGATTGCCGGCCTGCCGACTGCCTTTTCGACCGTTTCGACAAAGTGCATCAGCTCCACTGGCTGGCCGCCGCCAATATTGACGATGCGGAACGGTGCGTGGTGCGACAGCGTGTCGGTGACGCCTTCCTCAGTTACCCGGTTCTCCTCGGACGGAATGACCTGGCTCAGCCTCACGATACCTTCGACGAGGTCGTCGATATAGGTGAAGTCGCGGCTCATATTGCCTTGGCCGTAGATATCGATCGGCTCGCCGTTCGAGATGGCGTCGACGAATTTGATTGGCGCCATGTCCGGCCGTCCCCACGGTCCGTAAACCGTGAAGAAACGGAAGGCTGTGGTGGGCAATTTGTGGAGATGGGCATAGCTGTGCGCCATCAATTCCATCGATTTTTTGGTGGCCGCATAAAGCGTCATCGGCTCGTCGGCCTTGTCGCTTTCCGCAAAGGGTATTTTTTCGTTGGCACCGTAGATGGAGGAAGTCGAAGCCAGCATCAGGTGTTTGACACGCAGGTTCTTGGCAAGCTCCAGCATGTTCCACGATCCGATGAGATTGGAATCGATATAGGCGCGTGGATTTTCGAGGCTGTAGCGAACACCCGCCTGCGCGGCGAGGTGAATTATGATTTCCGGCTCGGCAGCCTCTGCCGCGCGCTTCAGCGCATCCGTATCTTCCAGCATGCCGATTTCGGCCCTGAAACCGTTGGAGCGGGAAAGGATGGCATGGCGTTTTTCTTTCAGGCTGACATCGTAATATTTCGTCATGCCGTCGAAACCGGTTACGAAATGGCCGGCATCGAGCAGCCGTTTGGCAACGTAAAAACCGATGAAGCCCGCGGTGCCGGTAACCAGATAACGCATGATGACTATATCCCAAATCCGTTGGTGCGTTTGCGGCCGAACCGAAGCGCAAAAACCGTTTTAATGAAACTTCGAAGGCGAAACCGCTATTGGCCCTTGTCGGAACTGCTGTCGTGCGGACGGCCAATGCCGGCATAAACGAAGCCGTGCCCGGTGACCTCGTCCGTGCGGTAGATATTGCGCAGATCCACCAGAACGGGGTTTTTCATGATGGCCTTCAGGCGCGGCAGATCGAGCGCTCGGAACTGGTTCCATTCCGTCACGATCACGACGGCGTCGGCGCCTTCGGCAGCCTCGTAGGGACCGCTGGCATAGTCGATATCCTCGATGACATGGCGGGCATTCACCATACCCTCCGGATCGTAGCCGACCACCTTGGCGCCGCCGTCCTGGAGGGTCTGGATGATGGCAATCGCCGGGCTGTCGCGCATATCGTCGGTATTGGGCTTGAAGGTCAGGCCAAGCACGGCGATCTTCTTGCCGCGCACGTCGCCGCCCACCGCGTTGATGACCTTGCGGCCCATGGCGCGCTTGCGGTTGTCGTTGATGGCAATGGTGGTCTCGATCAGCCGCACCGGGGCGTCATAGTCCTGTGCGGTCTTGGCAAGCGCCAGCGTATCCTTGGGGAAACAGGAGCCACCATAACCGGGGCCGGCATGCAGGAACTTCGCGCCGATGCGGCCATCGAGGCCGATGCCGCGCGAAATATCCTGAACATTGGCGCCGACCTTCTCACATAGATCCGCCATTTCGTTGATGAAGGTGATTTTCATCGCCAGAAAGGCGTTGGCGGCATATTTGATCAGTTCCGAAGTGCGCCTGGTGGTGAAGAGCAAAGGCGACTGGTTGAGATAGAGCGGACGGTAAACCTCCGTCATCACCGGGCGGGCGCGCTCGTCGGAAAGACCGACGACGATGCGGTCCGGTCGCTTGAAATCCTCGATGGCCGCGCCTTCCCGCAGGAATTCCGGGTTGGAAACCACGGCAAAATCGGCCGAAGGGTTTTCCTCGCGGATGATGCGTTCCACCTCGTCCCCCGTGCCGACGGGAACGGTGGACTTGGTGACGATGACGGTGAAGCCGTCAAGCGAATGGGCGATTTCTTTCGCCGCCGCATAGACATAACCGAGATCGGCGTGGCCGTCGCCGCGCCGCGAGGGCGTGCCGACCGCAATGAACACGACATCGGCATTGGCAACTGCGGAGGAGAGATCGGTGGTGAAGCTCAATCGGCCCGCCTTGGCGTTGTTGGCAACGATGACCTCCAGACCCGGTTCGAAGATCGGGATATGGCCGCTTTTCAGCGCTTCGATCTTCTCCGGCATCTTGTCGACGCAGATCACGTCATGGCCGAAATCGGCAAAACACGCACCGGAAACAAGGCCGACATAACCGGCACCGATCATCACTATCCGCATTCTTCTTCCTTTCGGTTCGTGAGGCGATGTTCGCGCAGCAAGCTTCAGGCGAAATCAGCGGGTGCAATCACACCATAATGTTTAGCCGCCTTCACGCTTGCCGCCAAGCGCCACGATCAACACGGGCTAACCTCTTTCCGTGACGGTGATATGATGGCGTCGGCGGGACAAATTTGCCGCAGCTTGCGGCCATCTGCATCGATGCGGTCGGATCGGGTGTTTTTGCGGATTTTGCGGCTTGCACTCATAGGTAGCCGGGTCTAGCCATAGGGTGAGGATCAAATCTGCCAGACTGTCTGTCCCTTAAGGGGCGTCCGGGTTGCTTTAAGCGGCCGGGGTGCGCTTTGCGTTGCGGTCGCTGTTCGGGGAAGTTCAAATGCAAAAGGGTTTTCTGCTCGGTCTGTTCGCATATGCGACCTTTTCCCTGGGCGATGCCACGATCAAGTCGCTTGGATCACAGATCAGCGTTTTCGAGATCGGCTTCTTCAGCATCCTGTTTTCCGGCATCTTCATCTTCTTCAGCAAGCCGCGTGAGGAAAGGTGGCGTGAATTCTGGCGCATGAGCCGTCCGTTTGCGGTGCACGGGCGGGCGATTTCCGGCCTGTTCGCCGGTATTCTCGGCATCTATGCCTTCACCACCATTCCGCTGGCCGAAGCCTATGCGCTGATCTTTCTCTCACCGCTGTTTGTGACAGTGCTGTCGGCTGTCGTATTGAAGGAAGACATAGGGCCATGGCGCTGGGCGGCGGTTCTGGCCGGCATCGTCGGTGTTCTGCTCGTCGTGCGGCCCGGCTTCAAGGCGCTGGAACTCGGGCACGTCGCAGCCATCGGTGTCGCATTCCTGGCGGCGATGACAATCGTGCTGCTCCGCTCGCTTGCGGGCAAGGAGAAGCGCACCTCGATCATGGGCGTGCTTTTGGTCTACGGCCTCACCTTCAACGGCATCGCCTCGATTCCCGAGTTCGTCATGCCCAATCTGCACCAGTTCGCCGCCTTTGCCTTCATCGGACTTTGCACGGCAACGGGGCAGATAACGCTGCTCGTCGCAACACGTATCGCGCCGGCCAGCCAGATTGCACCCTCGCATTATTCTCAGATCCTCTGGGCCGTGGCGATCGGCATGACTTTCTTCCACGAATATCCGGATGCGATCGCGGTGCTTGGGCTGGGTGTCATCGCCGCATCGGGACTTCTGACGATGATCCGCGAAAGGGTCAGGCTTGGCACGGTTCGCTGGAATCCGTTTTTCCGCAATCGGCTTTGAAGTCATCAATCGATCGGAAACAGTGCGTCAACCGAAGCGGGGCTTGTGGGGTGGGTGCAGACGGCCCCATAAGCTTTTCATCGATAGATGAATGGAGAGCCCAAAATGCTCGTGGATGGAAAGTGGACCGCGGAATGGCACCCGGTGCAGGCGACCGACAAGAAGGGTGGTTTCGTTCGCCAGACATCCGGCTTCCGCAACTGGGTAACGCCTGATGGTTCAACAGGCCCGACGGGAGAGGGCGGCTTCAAGGCCGAGGCCGGCCGTTATCACCTCTACGTCGCGCTGATTTGTCCATGGGCCTCACGCACGCTGATCGGCCGCAAGCTCAAGAAGCTCGAAGATGTCATTTCGGTCTCAATTGTGGAGCCGGCGCTCTCCGACGAAGGTTGGAAATTCGGCGACTATCCAGGTTCGGATCGCGACGGGCTGAACGGCTTCGCTTATATGCACGAAGCCTATACCAGCGCCGATCCGCATTATACCGGCCGTGCCACCGTTCCGGTTCTTTGGGACAAGAAGACGAAAACCATCGTCAACAATGAATCGGCCGATATTTTGCGCATGCTGAATTCAGGTTTCGGCGATCTGGCCGATAACGGCATCGATCTTTATCCGGAAGATCTGCGGGACGCGATCGATGCGCTCAACGACCATATCTATCCGCGCCTCAACAACGGTGTCTACAGAACCGGTTTTGCCACCACTCAGCTTGCCTATGAGGAAGCCTTCGCCGACGTCTTCGCGACACTTCAGGAACTTGACACTCGCCTGGCTTCAGGCGGTCCCTTCCTCTTCGGCGATCGCCTGACGGAAACGGATGTCAGGCTTTTCGTGACGCTGGTGCGTTTCGATGCCGCCTATTACGGCCTCTTCAAGTGCAACCTTCGCCGCATTGCCGACTATCGGGCCCTGCAGGCCTATATGATGCGGGTGCTGAATATTCCGGGCGTGCGTGGCACGGTCAACATCGACCACATCAAGCGCGGTTATTATTCGATCAAGGCGCTCAATCCGACCCTGATCGTGCCGGTCGGCCCGGATCTTCCGGGGCTTGACGAGGTTTCCACCGGCGGCACTGTGTGAATATCTAGGCCGGCTTGCCGACCTGATCGAGAAGCCATGCCTGGAAGGCGCGGGCAAGGACATTGTCCTGCCGCCCTTCCGGCAGGGCAACGTAATAGCTCTTGTCGGTTTGCAGTGGGATGTCGAAGACGATTTCGAGGCGGCCGGAGACGAGTTCCGCCTCGATCAGATATTTCGGCAGAAGGGCAAAGCCGATGCCGCTTATGGCTGCTTCAATGATCATCGAAAACTGGTCGAAACGGCTGCCTCTATAGGCATTCTCCGCCGTTACCCCATTCATCTCCAGCCATTCCGTCCACAGTTTCGGCCGTGTGGTTACGTGCAGCAACGGTTGCCGGTTAAAATCCTCGGGCTCTCTCATTCCCGCGCGCTGAAGCAGAGCGGGGCTGGCGACCGGCACTATTACCTCGTTGCATAAAAAGGTGCAGGTGCCGTGCGCCCAGACCGGCTGGCCGTAATGGATAGCGAGGTCGAAACCTTCCTCATCGAAATCGAACGGGTGCGAGCGCGAGCCGATGGTGATGGTCATTTCCGGGTTGGCGTCGATGAAGCGGTGCAGACGCGGCATCAGCCAGCGGCTGCCGAAGGTGGGCAAGGTAGCGACGGAGAGCGATGCATGCGATGTTCCGGCCGAGACCGCGCGCACCATCAACTGTTCGGATTGCTGTAACAGGCGACGCACGTCGGGCAGGAATTTGCGGCCCGCTTCCGACAGGACGACGCGCCGGCGGATGCGCTCGAAAAGCTGCATTCCGGTCTGCGCCTCGAGTTCGCCGATCTGCCGGCTGACCGCACTTTGCGTGAGGTTGAGTTCTTCCGCCGCACGGGTAAAATTCCCATGCCTTGCGGCACACTCGAATGCTTGCAGGGTTACGATATCAGGGACCAGTCTTCTGCGCGGATCCATACCATTCTCGCATCAACTTACCCGCTTTCCTCATTTGAAAAGGGTCATTATGGCCATATATGATTACGGGAAAGAATGGAATGGTGTTTTGCCGGCTTCGGCGGAGGCCCCGTTTCACAAAATGATAAATTCGGGGAAAGACCAGCGACGGGAGTTGAAAGCGCCGTATCAAAAACGGCCTTTCCTCCCCTTTGAGCCAAAAAGGACAATTGGACATGGATGCGACCACGAAGCTTGACGTGAAACAGGAAGCCGCGGCCCTGCTCGACAGAATGGGCGTCGCCCGCGATCTTTATACCGGCGGCGATATGGCGTCGTTCAGCCCGGTAACGGGTGAACAGATCGCAAGCCTCAAGACCATTTCGGTCGAGGGTGTCGCAGCCGTGGTCGACAAGGCCGATGCCGCCTTCAAGGTTTGGCGCAACGTGCCTGCTCCGCGTCGTGGCGAACTGATCCGGCTTTTGGGCGAAGAACTGCGCACCTTCAAGGCCGATCTCGGCCGTCTCGTCTCGCTGGAAGCGGGCAAGGTCCCGTCTGAAGGTCTTGGCGAAGTTCAGGAGATGATCGATATCTGCGATTTCGCGGTCGGTTTGTCCCGCCAGCTTTACGGCCTGACCATCGCCACCGAACGCCCCGGCCACCGCATGATGGAAACCTGGCATCCGCTCGGCGTTGTCGGCGTTATCTCTGCCTTCAACTTCCCCGTTGCCGTCTGGTCGTGGAACGCGGCGCTCGCGCTAGTCTGCGGCAATTCGGTGGTCTGGAAGCCATCTGAAAAGACCCCGCTGACGGCACTTGCCGTTCAGGGCATCTTCGAACGTGCCGTAGCCCGTTTTGGCGATGCGCCGGAAGGGCTGTCGCAGCTTCTGATCGGGGACCGCGCCGTTGGTGAAGCATTGGTGGACAACCCCAAGGTTCCCCTGGTTTCTGCCACCGGTTCCACCCGCATGGGCCGCGATGTCGGTCCGCGCCTGGCGAAGCGCTTCGCCCGCGCCATTCTGGAACTCGGCGGTAACAATGCCGGCATCGTCTGCCCGTCTGCCGATCTCGACATGGCGCTGCGCGCCATTGCCTTCGGCGCCATGGGCACGGCCGGCCAGCGCTGCACCACGCTTCGCCGCCTCTTCGTGCATGACAGTGTTTACGACCAGCTCGTGCCGCGTCTGAAAAAGGCCTACGCCTCCGTTTCCGTCGGCAATCCGCTGGAAACATCGGCGCTTGTCGGACCGCTGGTCGACAAGGCGGCTTTCGACGGCATGCAGAAGGCGCTGGAAGCGGCCAAGGCGCATGACGGCGTGGTGAATGGCGGCGGGCGCGTGGATACGGGTGCGCCGGATGCCTATTACGTAAAGCCGGCACTTGTCGAAATGCCTGAACAGGCGGGGCCGGTGCTGGAAGAGACCTTCGCGCCGATCCTTTATGTGATGAAGTATAGCGATCTCGATCAGGCAATCGACGCGCATAACGCCGTCGCCGCTGGTCTGTCGTCGTCGATCTTCACCCGCGACATTCAGGAATCGGAACGTTTCCTGTCTTCGGAAGGCTCGGATTGCGGTATCGCCAACGTCAATATCGGAACCTCGGGCGCGGAAATCGGCGGTGCATTCGGCGGTGAAAAGGAAACCGGCGGTGGCCGCGAATCCGGTTCGGACGCGTGGAAGGCCTATATGCGGCGCGCCACCAACACGATCAATTACTCCAAGGCGCTGCCTTTGGCGCAGGGCGTTTCCTTCGATATCGAGTAAAATCACTCCGCAAGTTTGCGCGTTCGATAGCGACATTGATCCATCATGCCGGTGCGGCCAGTCCGCACCGGCATTCGTCTATTAAGCAGGCTGGGTGATGCCTCCTGCGATGATTTACGGGAAAGGGGCGTCTCTGCGGAATTTTATTCCCGCAATATCGCTCATATTGAATTATCCTCTCTCTATCGTTTTCATCGAAAACCCTAGCATTGCTCCATATCGCAAACCGGCCCCAGGGGTCGGCGACAAGGAGCTAAAATGCCAGCCATTACCCGTCGTGCCCTCTCCGCCAGTTTTCTTGTTGCCGCTGCATTATCCGTTCTGCCCTTGCAGGCGCAGGCGGCGGAAGAGCTGAAGATCGGTTATCAGAAAACCGGCCTGCCGGTGATCGCGAGGCAACAGGGCGTCATCGAAAAGGCGCTTGAGGCCAAAGGCGTCAAGGTTTCGTGGGTCGAATTCACCGCAGGCCCGCCGCTGGTGGAGGCCTTGAATGTTGGCTCCATCAATGTCGGCTGGACGGGCGATGCGCCGCCAATCTTCGGTCAGGCGGCCGGTTCGGCCATCGTTTACGTTGCGGCCCTTCCCTCGAACGGCAAGGGTGAGGCAATCTTCACCAAGCCCGAGAGCGGTATAAAGTCGGTTGCCGATCTGAAGGGCAAGAAGGTCGGCGTCGGCAAGGGCACCAGCGCCCACAATCTGCTGGTGGCGGCAATTGAGAAGAACGGCCTGAAATTTAGCGATATCGACGTGGTCTATCTCAGCCCGGCGGACGCGGCGGCAGCCTTTGCCAGCGACAAGATCGACGCCTGGGCCGTCTGGGATCCGTTCTATGCAATTGCCGAGACCCGCTATAAGCCCGTCACTCTGGCCCGTACCAGCGAGGTTCTCAACGTGAGCACCTATTTCCTCGCCAACCGCGACTATGCCAAATCCCATGCCGACACCATCAATATCACGCTTGATGCCCTGGGCGAGGCGGCCAAATGGTCCGCCGCCAACCGCGACAAGGTTGCGGCAGCCCTGCATGAGGTGACAGGTGTACCGCTGGAAGCGCAGACGCTGGCTGCGAACCGTTCGGAATTCGGCATTTCGAAGATCGATGACAAGATCATTGCCAGCCAGCAGGAAACTGCCGACCGCTTTTATCGCCTGGGCCTGATCCCTAAGCAGATCAGCATCAAGGATGCCGTCTGGTCAGGCGCCACCAACTGATCCCGGATACGGAGGGCTTCGCGATGAGCATCAGAAGGCGTATCGAGGCTGGAAGCATCACGGGCTGGCTGCTTCCTGCCATCATTCTTGCCGGCTGGGAGCTTGCTGCCCGCGTCGGCCTCATTTCGGCAAACGTCCTGCCGGCTCCCTCTGCCGTCGCGGAAGCTTTCTGGCGGCTTTTGCTTTCGGGGGAACTCATCGCCAATATCGGTGTCAGCTCCGCTCGCGCTCTAGCCGGTTTCGCCGTTGGCGGCGCGATTGGTTTCACCTTCGGGCTGGCCAACGGACTGTCGCGGTTTTCCCGCAGCTTTACCGACACGACGCTGCAGATGATCCGCAACATCCCGCATCTGGCGCTCATTCCGCTCGTCATCCTCTGGTTCGGGATCGACGAGGAGGCAAAGCTTTTTCTCGTGGCACTCGGGGTGTTTTTCCCCATCTACATCAACACGCTGCTCGGCATTCAGGGGGTCGATCCGCAACTAGTGGAGATGGGCCGAACCTATGGCATGTCGCCCCTCACCCTGTTCCGGAGGGTGATCCTGCCCGGCGCGCTGCCGTCCATTTTCACCGGCCTGCGTTATGCGCTTGGCATCATGTGGCTGACGCTTATCGTGGCGGAAACGATCTCCTCCTCTTCCGGCCTCGGCTACATGGCCATGCAGGCGCGCGAGTTCCTGCTGATCGATGTCGTCGTACTGTCGATCCTCATTTACGCGCTTCTTGGCAAGCTGGCGGACAGTTTCGCCCGCTTCCTCGAAAGCATCTTCCTGCAGTGGCATCCAGCCTTCAAGAAAGTCTGAGGTAACCCATGTCGACCAGCAATGTTACGACGTTGAGACGCCCCGATGCCCCATCATCCTCCCCTTCCGGGGCGGAGACCAGGGTTGAACAGCGCGGCAAGCAGAACGACAGCAAGGTCGCCTTCAGCTTCCGCAATGTGACCAAGACCTTTGGCGATAAACCGGTTCTGCGCGGCATCGATCTCGATGTGCGGGAAGGCGAGTTTCTGGCTGTTATCGGCAAGAGTGGATGCGGCAAGAGCACGCTTCTGCGTATTCTTGCCGGTCTTGACGCGCCCACAAGCGGCACCGTTTCGAAAGACGCATCGAGCCGCACTCGCATGATGTTTCAGGAGCCGCGCCTTCTGCCATGGGAGCGCATCGCAAACAATGTGTCCGTCGGCCTGACCGGCATCGCCAAAGGTGAGGCGGCGCACGAGCAGGCGCTCGCCATTCTCGAAGAGGTCGGGCTGAAAGACCGGGCGGGCGAATGGCCCTATGTCCTGTCTGGAGGCCAGAAGCAGCGCGTGGCGCTGGCACGCGCGCTGGTGGCGCATCCGCAAATTCTGGCGCTGGATGAACCCCTCGGGGCGCTCGATGCGCTCACCCGTATCGAAATGCAGCTTCTGCTGGAGCGCATCTGGCGCAAGCAGAAATTCACCGCCGTTCTCGTTACGCACGATGTTTCGGAAGCCGTCGCACTTGCAGACCGCATCGTCGTGATTGATGAGGGGCGCATCGCCCTTGATCTCGATGTGAAACTGCCGCGTCCGCGACGACACGGCACCCCGGAATTTGCGCGGCTTGAAGAGCAGGTTCTGAACCAGCTTTTCGGTCGTGGCGAAATCGGTGGGTGATGTGATGGACCGGCAGGGTCGAGACCCCGCCGGAACCAGATAATCAGCCGATGCTCATCAGGCTGGCATTGCCGCCGGCGGCCGTTGTGTTGACGCTGACGGAGACTTCTTCCACCAGCCAGTCGAGATTGTAGGGCTGGGTTTCACGGTCAAGCGCTTCCGTCGTGGCGGCCTGAACCAGAACCAGCGGACCGGGCAGGGCGGCGATCTTCTTGTTGATTGCAACGACACGTTCCGCATCGCCCTCGATCAGCGTGCCGGCGAAGGGGGCGGATTTTTCCCAGCTATCCGCCCAGGTGATGCGCGAGGTGACGGTTGCCGGCAATCCATAGATCGACTTTTCCAGCCCCGACGCATTGTCGATGACGACCGAGTTGCCGGTGGCAAGCGCTGCAGCAAGCTGGCGATAAAGCCCTTGCTCGGTGGCCGGAATAAGCAGCACCTTGCCGCGCGGATGCAGCGCATAAACGTTGCGTTCGCCGACAGGGCCAGCCAGTTCGGTTTCAAAACCGAGGCCGGAAAGGGCTGCGGCCTGTCTTGCGGCTTCGGCTGCAACGCTCTGGCCGTTTTCATCCAGCCAGCGGGCGAGATCGACAGCCGCCTGGTCCTGCTGGCTGGCAACACGGTCGATCTTCGGCGCGGTTTGTGTGACGCGGCCGAGATAGAGCGGGCCGCCCGCCTTGGGGCCGGTGCCGGAGAGGCCACGCCCGCCAAAGGGCTGGACGCCGACAACGGCGCCGATGATGTTGCGGTTCACATAGAGATTACCGGCCGCGACGCGCGACAGTACATGCTGGATGGTATCGTCAAGACGCGTATGCAGGCCGAAGGTCAGGCCATAGCCGGTGGCGTTGATCTCGTCGATCAGCCGGTCGAGATTGTCGCGCTTGAATCGGATGACGTGCAGCACCGGCCCGAAGACCTCTTTCTTCAGATCTGCGAGCGATTTCATCTCGATGATTGTCGGTGGCACGAAGGTGCCCTTGCCGGTTTCGCCAGCAAGCGAAATCTGCTCGATCCGGTGGCCGAGTGCGCGCATGCTGTCGACATGTTTTTCGATGATGCCTTTAGCTTCAGCGGTGATGACGGGGCCGACATCGACGGAAAGGCTATCGGTGCGGCCGATGCGCAATTCGTGCAGCGCGCCTTTCAGCATCGTCAGGGTGCGGTCGGCCACATCTTCCTGCAGGCAGAGAATGCGAAGCGCCGAGCAACGCTGGCCGGCACTGTCGAAGGCAGAGGCGATGACGTCGGCGACGACCTGCTCGGCAAGCGCCGAAGAATCGACGATCATCGCGTTCTGGCCGCCGGTCTCGGCAATCAGGGGAACGGGCTGGCCGTTTGCGAGAACCCGGCCTGCGAGTTGACCCTGAATGAGCCGCGCCACTTCCGTGGAGCCCGTGAACATCACACCCGCCGTGAGCGCTGAGCCGACCAGCGCCGCACCGGTCTTGCCGTCACCTGGCAGAAGCTGCACGGCGTCCTGCGGAACGCCTGCCTCATGCAGCAGACGCACACCCTGCGCGGCGATCAGAGGAGTTTCTTCGGCGGGCTTTGCCAGCACCGGATTACCGGCAACCAGTGCTGCCGTTACCTGGCCGATGAAGATGGCAAGCGGGAAGTTCCACGGGCTGATGCAGACGACCGGGCCGAGCGGTGTCTGGTCGGCCTTGAAGGTCTTGCGCACTTCCGCCGCGTAGTAACGCAGGAAGTCAATCGCCTCGCGCACCTCGGCAATGGCGTTCGGCATGGATTTTCCGGCCTCGCGCATGATGAGGCCAAGCAGGGCCGGCATCTCGGCCTGCATCCGGTCGGCAGCGCGCTCCAGGCAGGCGGCGCGCTCTTCAACCGGCGTGGAAGACCAGTTGGAGGCTGCGGCCCGCTGCATTGCCGCTGCGACATCGGCCTCTGTCGGTTCGGTTACATAACCGACGACATCATTGTGGTCGCCGGGATTGAGGACCGGGCGTGTCTTTCCGCCTGCCTGCGGTGCTGCGGCTTTCCATTCCGTCGTCGCACCTGCCTTGAGGACGTTGTCCAGCGCGGCAAGTGCCGTTTCATTCGAAAGATCGAGACCGGCGGAATTTGCCCGTTCGGGGCCGAAGAGACCAGCGGGTGCAGCAATGCGGTCGTGCCGTGCGCCGGGAACGGGGTAAGCCTTGACCACGGTGACCGGATCTTCCAGCAGGGAAGCCACCGGCACGGCGGGATCCGCGATGCGGTTGACGAAGGAGGAGTTCGCGCCGTTTTCCAGCAGACGGCGGACGAGATAGGCAAGCAGCGTCTCGTGGGTGCCAACAGGCGCATAAAAGCGGCAGGGACGATCGAGCTTCTTCCTGCCGACGACTTCGCTGTAAAGCGGTTCGCCCATGCCGTGCAGGCACTGGAACTCATAATCACCGAGTTTGAAGTCCGGACCGGCGAGATGGTAGATGGTCGCCATGGACTGGGCGTTGTGGGTCGCAAATTGCGGGAACACGACGTCACGCGTGGCAAGCAGCTTGCGGGCGCAGGCGATATAGGAGACATCCGTGTGCACTTTGCGGGTGAAGACCGGGAAGTCTTCCAGCCCGTCCACCTGCGCGCGCTTGATCTCCGCATCCCAGTAGGCGCCCTTGACCAGACGCACCATGATGCGGCGACCGGCACGTCGGGCGAGATCGATGATGTAGTCGAGAACAAAGGGGCAGCGGCGGCCATAGGCCTGCACAACGAAGCCTAGGCCGTTCCAGCCGGTGAGATCCTTGTCGAGCGCCAGTTCCTCCAGAAGATCGAGCGCCAGTTCCAGCCGGTCAGCTTCCTCGGCGTCAATGTTGAGGCCGATATCGTATTTCTTGCTGAGCAGCATCAGGGATTTTACACGCGGCAGAAGCTCCGCCATTACCCGCTCTGCCTGCGCACGGGCATAGCGCGGATGCAGGGCTGAAAGCTTGATGGAAATGCCTGGCCCGCCATAGATGCCACGCCCGGCGGAGGCCTTGCCGATGGCGTGGATGGCGTTTTCGTAGTCCTTGTAGTAACTCTCCGCATCCTTGGCGGTGGTCGCTGCTTCGCCAAGCATGTCGTAGGAATATTGGAAACCCTGTTCCTCCAGCGGTTTCGAGCGCTTGATCGCTTCGCCGATCGTTTCGCCGGTCACGAATTGCTCGCCCATCATGCGCATCGCCATATCGACGCCGCGGCGAATGACGGGTTCGCCAGCCCGGGCGATCAGCTTGGTCAGCGCCGCCGAAAGGCCGCTGTCATTGACCGTCGAGGTCAGCTTGCCGGTGATGACGAGACCCCAGGTGGCGGCGTTGACGAACAGCGAGCGCCCGCCGCCGATGTGGGACTTCCAGTCGCCGCGGGCGATCTTGTCGCGGATCAGCGCGTCGCGGGTGGCAGTGTCGGGAATGCGCAGCAGTGCTTCGGCAAGGCACATCAGGGCCACGCCCTCATGGCTGGAAAGCGAATATTCCTGCACCAGCCCCTCGACGCCGGTGCCTTTCGTCTTGGCGCGCAATGCCTCGATCAGCTTGGTTGCCGTGGTGCGAATGGCTGTGGCCTGCTCGGGCGTGACGGTCGCCGCTTCGATCAGAGGCGCCAGGCACTCTTCCTCGGGGCGGCGGTAAGCGGCGGTAATTGCTTTGCGCAACGGGCTCTGCTCGCGCACGGGGGGTGCAAAATTCTGGAAAATACCGTTCACCGTCTGCTGCGGGTTTACATCGGCTTTGCTTGCACCATCGGCCATTCTGAAAATCCTGAAAAAGCTGTTGAAGACAGACTGTCAGCGGCAGCGTGTCCTCCGCTCCCCGCTTGTCATTCTGCTGCGTACAATATCATTGCCGTAAAAATTGCTATGGTCCTATTTTGAGGATAGAACAGGCCATATGAACTTTTATTATTCAAAATTGGCGTGAAATCACATGGCTAATAGTCATAAAACAGACGATCTGGACCACTTCGATCTCAAGATTCTCGAGGCCCTCAGCGAAGACGGGCGCATGTCGGTGCTGCAACTGTCGAAAAGGGTCGGCCTCTCCAAGACGCCGTGCCAGACGCGGCTCAAGCGGTTGGTGGATGAAGGTTATATTCTGGGCTTCCGTGCGGTGCTCAATCCGCAGAAACTGGGCGTCGACCATATCGCCTTCGCAGAGGTCAAGCTTTCCGACACACGCGAAAAGGCACTTGAGGAATTCAACACGGCGGTGCGCAAGATCAAGGAGGTGGAGGAATGCCACATGATCGCCGGCGCCTTCGATTATCTACTGAAGGTGCGCACCAGCGATATCCGCAAATACCGAAGGGTGCTCGGCGAAAAAATCTCCAGCCTGCCATCGGTTTCCAACACTTCGACATTCGTCGTGATGCAGTCGGTCAAGGAGACCGGTATCTGACGACGCGGCGAAGAAAAACGGGCAGGCACGAGCCTACCCGTCTAATGCTTTGCGAATTCCGTCGGTTCAGCGCGCGGTGGCTGCGGCGGTAACGGCGCTCATCTGCGCGTCAGGACCGAACTCGTTTTCGTTTTCGATGCCGAGAAGTTCCTGCAGGCGCAATCGCGCGCGGCTGACACGGCTCTTGATCGTACCAACCGGGCAACCGCAAATCTCGGCTGCTTCTTCGTAAGCAAAGCCGGAGGCGCCGATCAGCAAGATCGCTTCGCGCTGATCGTCGGGCAATTTTGCAAGTGCCGTACGAAAATCCTGAAGATCGACCGAACCATGCTGTTCTGGCGGCACGGACAGGCGCGAGGTGTAAACCCCATCGGTATCCTGTACTTCGCGGCCGGACTTGCGGATCTGGCTGTAGAATTCGTTACGCAGGATCGTCACCAGCCATGCGCGCATATTGGTGCCGGGCTGGAAACTCTCCTGTTTCGCCCAGGCCTTCATGATCGTATCCTGCACGAGGTCGTCAGCGCGATCCCTCGAACGGATGAGTGAGATCGCGAATGCCCGCAGGTTTGGCAGTGCCGCCAGCATTTCCCGTTTGAAATTGTATTCTGTCTGCTCCGGCTCTTTCGCCATCATTCCCCCGAAGCCTTGTCTTTGGCTCTGTTTTCGGCTTCATCGAGTTTCTCGAGAAGGTCGAGGAATTTGTCAGGGATGCCTTCTTCCTGAACAGCATCGTAGAGTTCCCTGAGCTTGCGGGAAATCACCGCCCGCCCAGAGTGCGGGACCTGAGGGTTGGCCGGATTGTCCGGAGAATCTTGGTCCGATTGAAATATGTTCATAACGTCCGGTATTCCTTTTGTGTCGTGGCAAGAATGCGCGATGAAAAAAATAGTTCCGGCGATCCGGAACTTTTTTTATGATGCGCACGTTGCTATCGTGGGTTTGCGTTGCAGACCGCATGAAAGGGGAGAATTCCATGTCAGTTTCTACACGCATCGCACCGCACCTGCCATATCTGCGCAGGTTCGCGCGTGCCGTTTGCGGCTCTCAATCCACTGGCGATGCCTATGTTGCAGCAACACTTGAAGCTCTGATCGCCGATATCAGCATCTTCCCGCCGACAAGCAACGATCGGGTTTCGCTTTATCAATTGTTCGTATCGATTTTTAGTTCCGTCACGATCAATATAAAGGCCGATGAAAACCTGTCAGGTTGGGAAAAGCGCGCTTCCGCCAACCTCTCTGCGGTGCCAGCGCTCGCCCGCCAGGCTTTCCTTCTGACCACGGTCGAAGAGTTCACAGCTTCGGAAGCAGCAGAGGTTCTGAGGGTAACTGAAGCCCAGATCGGCCAGCTGATCGATGAGGCGGCCTCTGAAATCGCCCGCCAGGTTGCGACCGATATCATGATTATTGAGGACGAACCTCTGATCGCCATGGATATCGAGCAGATGGTCACCGATCTCGGCCATCGCGTTACGGGTATTGCCCGCACGCATGCGGAGGCTATCGATCTCTTCAACCGCACGCAGCCGAAGATGATCCTTGCCGACATCCAGCTTGCAGACGGCAGCTCCGGGCTTGATGCCATGAAGGAGATCCTTCAGATGACGTCTCTGCCGGTGATCTTCATTACCGCCTTCCCTGAGCGTCTTTTGACGGGTGAGCGGCCTGAGCCGACATTCCTCGTTACAAAGCCGTTCAACCCGGACATGGTGAAAGCGCTTATCAGCCAGGCCCTGTTTTTCAACGAAAGCTCTCGCGTCGCGGCGTGAAATTTGCCGAAACCGTAGACTGTCCGGGAACAACTACGGTACCCGGACGTTCGCGGTTACGGTCGTGAGGTGATCTCACGGCTTTTTGCAGGGAGATGAATTTGCATCGGCTGGCATGGCATAACGCGGAGAGGAACGAGAGCGAGCTGCACGATTCGCTCGTCCTCGCTTTGCTCGATTCGGGCGAGACAGTCATGTTACAGGACTGGAACCGCGAGTATATATTCGTGGCCAACCTGCCGGATGTGTGGCGTCTGCCGACCGATAGCCATCCCACGGATGAAAATGTGTTTGGCAACGATCTTTCAGAGCGGCTTGCCGAACTCAAAAAAGATATGAATGTGGTGGGCAGTCGGGGCATGCTGGAAGTTAATGCCGGCAATGACCGGGTTTTCCAGTTCCAAATCCATTCCACCTTCAACCAGGCGAAGCAGGCGGTGATGAAAACCACCATTCGCGAGGTGACGGCGGAACGGCGGCGCGAGCAGCTTTTGCGCTCGCTGCTGCGCGAGGTCAGCCACCGTTCCAAGAACCTTCTGGCGATCATCCAGAGCCTTGCGGGCCAGACGGCCCGTTTCAGCCTCACCAAGGATGATTTTCTGCGCAAGTTTCGGGGGCGGTTACACGCGCTTGCCCAAAGTCAGGATCTCATCACGGATTCCGACTGGAGAGGTGCTCGCATATTCGAGCTTCTTCGCCAGCAATTCGATCTCTATGTGCCGGAATATCCTAATCTCATCCACATGGAAGGTGAAAACCTGCTGCTCAATCCGAATGGAGCGCTTTATATCGGTCTGGCTTTCCATGAGCTGGTCGTCAATACGGTCAGCCACAGCGGCAATCTCGCCTATCATCCGCCAATCTCGCTGCAATGCCGCCAGGAAGGCGATTTTTGTATCGTTGAGTGGATAGAGCCGATCATGCCGTCGAAAGAGCCGGCGCAGGCGAGGCGCGGCAGTTTCGGCAGCGTCGTGCTGGAAAAGGTCGTTCCATCCGCATTGGGCGGAAGTGCCGAATATCAGCTCACGCCCGAGCGGATCGTCTACCGGCTGAAATTTCCTTCCGGGGACGTCGCCGACATTTGAAATTTCGAAATAATGGCCCTCGGTTGGAGACCTGCCTCATAGGCAGGGAATTCGGCCGTTTTTGCGAGAACGCAATAAAAAAGCACGGCCCATGAAAGAGCCGTGCTATTTTTATGACAGGTTTTCAGGGGTGAAACCTGTTTATTGTCAGCCAAGCTTCAGGCGGGGACGGGGGAATTGCTTGGCCTGCAGTGAAAATGCATCCGCCCTAATTCGGTTCCACTAAAACGCATTTTTTTTGCGGAGGGCGAAATTGGCTGCTGTTCGGCTGCCGGTACGGGGGGGCCAGCACGCCATCTTTCAAAGCGGGCCTGCCTGATCGGGTCGCTTGGGTATAAAATAGCGCATCGGCGCTTCAAGCGACCATTCGAACCCGGTTTCGCGATACTTCGTAACCACCTGTCCGCCGAATGCACCTTCCGCATGCCTTTTGATGACCGTGGTACCAAAGCCCTTGCGGCTTGGTTCTGTCGCCGGTGGCCCGCCCGTTTCGGTCCAGACGATATAAATCATCTGACGTCCATCTTTTTCGAGCGGCTTCCAGCTCACCGTGATTTTTCCGAGCGCAACCGACAGAGCGCCATATTTGATGGAATTCGTCGTCAGCTCATGCACCACGAGCCCGAAATTCTGCGCCGCTTCCGGGGAAAGCATGAAATCGTCCCCCGACAACTCGAAGCGTTCCGAAACGGTGCCGAAAACGTCGAGGTGGGTCTCGATCAGCTTACGGATCGGCAAGCCCTGCCATTGAACCTCCGCCAATGCCCGGATCGACATTCCGAGACCGCGCAGGCGGTGGTCCACCTCTTTCTGGAATTCCGGGATGCTTTTGTTTTCCCGCCCCAATTGCCGGATCATCGCCTGAACCAGCGTCAGAATATTCTTGGAGCGGTGAACCAGTTCGTGCAGCAGAAGTTGCAGCCGTTCTTCCGACTGGCTTCTGTCGAAGGAAGCATTGGAGAGCGCGACGGCGACCTGGTTGGCCTCCTTGATCTTGGTGTCGACGGGCGCCACGATCTCGCCTTCACCGATGCGTTCAGCCATGAGCGTGAGATCGCGAATGGAACTGCGCAATTGCCGGCCGACCAGATAGGCGCCGCCGATGGCGATGAGCACCAGCATCGTGCTGCCGATCATCATTTGCCGCCACGTGTCGACCAATGCTGCCTGACTTGCGGCAAGTGGCCCCCACATCACGGTTCGCCATTGCCAGCCCGGCAATTGGGCATAGGCATAGAGATTACCCTTGTCGTCGAAGAAATTGCCGCTGAAGGCCTGCATTTCTGAAAGAATGGCGGGGCTGGCAAATGGCTTGCCCACTTCCACCCCATTCTGCGCACTGGAAACGACAACACGATTGTTACCGTCGATAATGGCGACCGCCCAGTTGCGCGGCAGGTTTTCCGTGGGAATGAGCCGGCTCAGGTCACTTGTATTCTGCGTCAGGATCAGGGCATCTCCGGCGGATCCCAGATTGGGGTCGAGCGGCAGGGTAACGTTGAACACCCATTCCTTGCTCGTCGCGCCGAAAAACATGTCCGAAACGGTGATCCGACGGGATTCGATTGCCTTGGCCAGATTGGCCTCGGCCGGCACCTTGCTGAGAGGCTGGCCAAATGACACCCGGGTATTGAGATACTGTTCGCCTTCCTTGGTGGCGAGAATGGCGTACAGGCCCTCCCGTTTCAGGCTTTCGGCAACACGCCCCTGAAAAGCGGCAAGATTGCCATTCTCGAGTTCCGGGAACTGCGACAGCAGATTGAGCGAGGTGGCTATTTCCTGCAGACGCCGATCGATGTTGCGGCTGACGACCCTGACATCCTCGATCGTCTCCCGTTGCAGGTCGTCGCGCTTTTCGCTTTCAAGGCGCAGCATCAAGTAGCCGCCGAAAAGGATCAGCGGCAGGGTGATGACGGTTGCCATCACCACCAGATAGGTGCCGATGGAGGCCGTCGGAAAAAAATTCGCACTGCGTCGACGCAAAGCCGAGAACATGTCTTTCAGTTTTTTGCCGGGTTGAGGCATGCAAAAACTCCGGCAGTTACGGCATTGTTACGTCACGGATAATACCGCGCCATCCTCCTTTAGCAATGCCTGATTTTTTCGTTCGGGAGCCGCAAAATGTCGCAATCGCGTCGATGCGACTGAAAAAATCGGAACCATTTCAATGGTCAGCCCGTTTGCAAAGCGAACCGGTCATGGAGTGGAAAGCGAAATTCGTCACCGCCCGGCCAGTCGAAAACGATGAAAGGAAGGTACGAAAATGGCAAAGAAACTTACGATACTCGTCACCGCCGCCCTGATGGGCACGACGGCTTTCGCGCCGCTTGCCATCGCCCAGGGTACAACCCAGCCAGCACCGGCAAATCCGAGTGCGCAGACCGAACCCGCAACGCCTCCCGCCACCCCGATGGCGCCGGCGGCTCCTTTGGCCAATGACAGCGCGGCCGCAACGACTGGCGGTGCTTACATCACCCAGCAGGGCGAAACGCAGATCAGCGCCAATGATTACATCGGCAAGTCGGTCTATACCGCAGCCGACGAGAGCATCGGTAACGTCACCAACCTCATCATGGAAAAAGACGGCGGTCTCGTCGCAGCCGTGATTGGCGTCGGCGGTTTCCTCGGCATCGGTGCCAAGGATGTCGCGGTGCCCATGGACAAGGTAACGATGACCCGCAACACGCAGGACGGCACCATTCGCCTGACGACGACCGAAACGGCGGAAACGCTGAAGGCTGCTCCGGAATTCAAGACGCTGGAACAGCAGGCCAGCGAAAAGAGCGCGGCAACGCCGGCAGCTCCGGACAGCACCACCACGTCCGCCACCAAGCCCTGATCCCCTTACCTGGGAGGCAGGAGCGGGACCGACCTCAACAGGCGTCCCGCGAGAGACACCGGCCATTGGGCCGGTGTCTTTTTGTTTTAAATTGTGTTCGCTCAGTCCCCGGCGTTGCGCGAGGAATGCCAGGCCCAGGCGGATTTGATGATATCAGATAGGGAATAACGCGGCTCCCAGCCCAAAATCGCCTTTGCCTTGTCGTTATTGGCGACAAGGGTGGTGGAATCGCCATCGCGGCGGTCGGTATATTCCACCGGGAAGGGACGGCCGGATACGTCCGAAATCGCCGCCAGCAACTCCTTCACTGTCGTACCGGTGCCGGTGCCGAGGTTGAGTTCAACCGTTTCACCGCCCGCCAGCAGATAGTCCACCGCCCGCACATGGGCGTCGGCAAGATCGAGAATATGGATGTAGTCACGCACGCAGGTGCCGTCGCGGGTGTCATAATCCGTGCCGAACACCTTGAAGCCCTGACGCCGACCGAGTGCCGCCTCGATGGCAAGCGGGATAGCGTGGGTTTCCGGCTTGTGCCATTCCCCGATGCGGCCTTCGAAATCTGCACCTGCGGCATTGAAATAGCGCAGCATGACCGAGCGCAGCCCCTTATAGGTGCTGTAATCCTTCAGCGCCTGCTCAACCACCCATTTGGTGCGGCCGTAGGGGTTGATCGGCGCCTGACGGTGCGTCTCGTCAATCGGCACCTGTTCCGGCAAACCGTAGGTGGCGCAGGTGGAGGAGAAAACAAATGCCGTTACCCCGGCATCAATGGCGGCAGACAGCAGGTTGAGCGAACCGATGACGTTGTTGTCGTAGAAGGCTACGGGTTGCTTTACCGATTCGCCGACTTCAATCAGCGCCGCAAAGTGGAGTACGGCCTCCGGCTGGTGCCTGGCGAAAACCTCGTCCAGGCGTGCGCGGTCGCGAATGTCGCCCTGCTCGAAGGGTCCCCAGCGGACGAATTCCTCATGTCCATTGGACAGATTGTCGAAAACAACCGGTTCATATCCCCGCTCAGACAGGAGAAGGCAGGTATGCGAACCGATATAGCCGGCACCGCCGACGACAAGGACTTTCTTCTTCATCAATCGCCTTTCAGAAAAAGCACGGGACGTGCGGGAGACTGTATTTCACTTTGTTCAAATAAGGGCGGCGTGGCACTGCGCACCATCAACCAGTCTATCCATCGCGGGTAACATAAAAAAAACTGCGCATCCATGGTCTGGATGCGCAGCAGCAAATGAGAGTTTGACGAAGAGAATTAAACGCGCCCGAAGGCGTGCCTATTTCTTTTTCCTGGTATTGGCTCTGGTTGCCAGAAAGCCGGCAGCCATGGCAACGGCGAGCGTCGCATAGGGGCGCGCCTGGATCGCCAGCGTCAGCAGCGATTGCAACGCCAGAGGTGCTGCGGTCAAGGGAGCCGCCGTCAAGGATGCGACGGGTCGTCTTGCAACATAGGCTCTCGGACGTTTGACGATCGCCAGCGCCACCAGCATGATGACACCAAGCAGAAACGCTGTACCGGCTGCGACAAGCGCGGCGGGCCCTGCGCCGACATGCCGGGCAAGATAGATGGACCCCGCCACGACAGCAGCTACGAAGGCGATCAGGAAGAATATCCCGGTCAGCACCCAAAGGATTATCGTGGCGCGCAGGCGCCGCGTCACAACGCGTCCTTCACGCTGGGTGTCTCCCAGATAGACCAGCAATGCCTCAAGCATGATGCGGCCTTATCGACGTGTGAGGAGGGCGAGCACGAAACCGACACCAACGGCGATGCCGAGGGACTGCAGCGGGTTCTTCTGGACCTGATCCGTCAGATTGTCGTTCAGCGAGGAAATTTCGTTGCGAACGCTGTCGGCCATCTCGCCGGAAGCGGTCAGTGCGTCGTCGGCCACGCGGGCGGCCTGCGCCTTCAGTTCATGCGAGGCTCCAACGCCCAGCGCCTTAACGCTCTTGGCAAGATTTGCCAGATCTTCGCGAAGTTGGGCAAGCTGTGCTGCCACATCGGCTGCATCGCCGTTTTCGAGGGATTGCTGGATCTTGTCGTTGACGCTGCTACGCACGCTTGCCATGGGTGAAGTCCTTCCTGGAACATCGTTGATGGAAATGGCGTCAGGTCAAAAAGACTGCCGCCGCGGATGAATGCCGACGCTTACGAACTTTCGTTGCGGCAGCCGTAAACCCGATTGTCCGCCATTCAAACGCGCCGATGCGTGCTTGGTTCCGCAGCTTGGCGAGTTTTCTCCCGCGGATTTCGCGGCGGGGGCAATTTTCCGGGAATTCGGTGCCGGACATTTGTTTTCCTGTAACAAGCATCATATAAGGCCCATCATCCAGATGGACCTTGACTTCAATCAATATGTGAAACGCCATGCTTCAGACGCCCTATTACCTCATCGACAAGACAAAACTTCTTCGCAACATGGAGAAGATTGCCTATGTGCGGGAAAAATCCGGCGCCAAGGCGCTTCTGGCGCTGAAGTGCTTTGCAACATGGTCCGTTTTCGATTTCATGTCGCAATATATGGACGGCACCACCTCGTCGTCGCTTTATGAAGTGCGTCTGGGCCGCGAGAAATTCAGTGGCGAAACCCACGCCTATTCCGTTGCCTATGCCGATTACGAAATCGACGAGGTGATTTCGAAGGCGGACAAGATCATCTTCAATTCCATCAGCCAGCTTGAGCGCTTTGCAGAAAAGGCCTCCGGTATAACCCGGGGTCTGCGCCTCAATCCGCAGGTCAGCTCCTCGAGCTTCGATCTTGCCGATCCCGCACGTCCCTTCAGCCGTCTCGGCGAATGGGATGTCGCCAAGGTCGACAAGGTCATGGACCGGATTTCCGGCTTCATGATCCACAACAATTGCGAAAACGGCGATTTTTTGTTGTTCGACCGCATGTTAACGCAGATCGAAGAGAAATTCGGATCGCTCCTGTCGCGTGCGGAATGGGTCAGCCTCGGCGGCGGCATCCATTTTACCGGCGACAACTATCCGCTCGACCAGTTCTGCGATCGCCTGGCGGCTTTTTCGGAAAAATACGGCGTTCAGGTCTATCTTGAGCCCGGCGAAGCCTCGATCACCAAGAGCACGACGCTAGAAGTGACGGTTCTCGATACGCTGTTCAATGGCAAGAACCTCGCCATCGTCGACAGCTCCATCGAAGCGCATATGCTTGACCTCCTGATCTATCGCGAAACCGCCAAGGTTTTGCCGAACGAGGGCGAACATCCCTACATGGTCTGCGGCAAATCCTGCCTTGCGGGCGATATATTCGGCGACTTCCGGTTCGACAAGGAGCTGAAAGTTGGTGATCGTATCTCCTTTGAGGATGCGGCCGGCTACACCATGGTCAAGAAGAACTGGTTCAATGGCGTGAAGATGCCGGCGATTGCCATCAAGGAACTCGACGGCAGCGTGCGTGCCGTTCGTGAATTCGACTTTGCCGATTTCGAGCAAAGCCTGTCTTAAACCCTGTTTTAACATGAAACGAAGCTGATCCCTGCGGGGAAAAGGAGGCATCACCTGAAATGAAGAAGAACGTTCTGATCATCGGCGCCGGTGGCGTAGCACAGGTCGTGGCGCATAAATGCGCCCAGAACAGCGATGTATTGGGAGACATTCATATTGCGTCACGGACTTTGGAAAAGTGCCGCAAGATTGTCGAGTCCGTACGCGAAAAGAAGAGCCTCAAGACAGATGTGAAACTTGAGGCCCATGCGCTTGACGCGATGGATATCGAGGCGACGAAAGCCTTGATTACGAAAACCGGCGTAGAGATCGTCATCAACGTCGGTTCGGCTTTCGTCAACATGTCCGTTCTTCGTGCCTGCATGGACACGGGTGTTGCTTATATGGATACGGCGATCCACGAGGATCCCACCAAGATTTGTGAGGCGCCGCCGTGGTACGGAAACTACGAGTGGAAGCGCGCTGCCGAATGCAAGGAAAAGGGCGTAACGGCACTGCTCGGCGTCGGTTTCGATCCCGGCGTGGTCAATGCCTATGCCCGCCTCGCCAAGGATGAATATTTCGACAAGGTCACTTCGGTCGATATCGTCGATATCAATGCCGGCAGCCATGGCCGCTGGTTCTCCACCAACTTCGATCCGGAAATCAACTTCCGCGAATTCACCGGTGTCGTCTATTCCTGGCAGAATGGCCAGTGGCAGACGAACCAGATGTTCGAGGTCGGCCAGGAATTCGATCTGCCGGTTGTCGGCAAGCAGAAGGCCTATATGACCGGCCATGACGAAGTGCATTCGCTGTCCAAAAACATGGATGGCGCCGATGTGCGCTTCTGGATGGGCTTCGGCGATCACTACATCAACGTCTTCACCGTGCTGAAGAACCTCGGTCTTCTCTCCGAAAAGCCGGTCAAGACTGCCGAAGGTCTGGAAGTCGTGCCGTTGAAGGTGGTCAAGGCCGTATTGCCGGATCCCTCTTCGCTTGCACCCGACTATGTCGGCAAGACCTGCATCGGCGATGTCGTCAAGGGCATCAAGGATGGCAAGGAACGCGAAGTCTTCATCTACAACGTGGCCGACCACAAGGAAGCTTACGAGGAAGTTGGATCGCAGGGCATTTCCTACACCGCCGGCGTTCCTCCGGTCGCTGCCGCCATGCTAATTGCCACCGGCGAGTGGGATGTGAAGCAAATGGCCAATGTGGAAGAACTGCCACCGCAGCCTTTCCTGAACCTTCTGAATAAGATCGGCCTTCCAAGCCGTATCAAGGACGAAAATGGCGATCGCGCCCTGACGTTCTGATCCATCAAGACAATAAAAAGCCCCGCAAAAGCGGGGCTTTTTTTGTGATGAAGTTTGCCAGTTACTTGGCATCATCCTCGGCCTTAAGCCGAGGATCTAACGGCACGGTACTGACCCGCGCCTCAGCCCTTTGCCGGCTTCGGCCCGCGCTTTTCGAAAGGCCGGTCCTTCTTGCCTTCGAATTTGGGCTTGTCGCCGAAGGTCTTTTTCTTTTTCCAGGGCTTGTCGTCGCCCTTGCGGTCGTCGGCTGCGCCGCCAGCATTATTGGGTTTGTTGAACTTCCGCTGGGCCGTGGCCGGGCGGGTGTCCTCACGAACACTGCCGGTCATTTCCGGCTTGCCTTCCAGCGCCTTCAGACGAATGCCCTTTTCGAGCATCATGTCCTTGCCGATGGCGGAGGTGAAACGATCGACGGCATCGGCCGCCAGTTCCACAAAGGTCTCCGTCTGCTGCATGCGGATGGCGCCGATATCCTGACGGGTGATCTTGCCGAAGCGGCAGAGCATGGGGATGAGCCAGCGCGGCTCGGCGCTCTGCTTGCGGCCCACCGAAAGCGAAAACCAAGCGCTGTCGGAAAAGTCGGAACGTTCGCGGCGCGGCGCGTCGTTTTCGGGGGTTTCGAAGCTGTCGCGGCGCGGTTTGCGGGTATTGTCCAGCGCAACTTCGGTGATGTCTTCCGGGGCGGAACGTCCGGCGTGGTAAAGGCGCACGAAGGCGGCTGCTACTTTTTCCGCGCCATGCTGCTCAAGCAGCTGCTTGACGAAATCGCGCTCGTCGTCGGCCACGGCCTCGGTGAGAGCCGGGTCTGCCAGAAGCCGGGCGCCGTCGCGTTCAACGATCTCTTCGACCGAAGGCGGGCGAACCCATGCTGCGCTGACCTTGGCACCTTCCAGAAGGCGTTCGGCCTTGCGGCGCTGGTTGACAGGCACCACGATGGTGCTGACGCCCTTCTGACCGGCGCGGCCGGTACGGCCGGAACGGTGGAGAAGCGTTTCCGAATTGGTCGGCAGGTCGGCGTGGATAACTAGTTCGAGGCCAGGCAGGTCGATGCCGCGTGCAGCAACGTCAGTCGCCACGCAAACCCGGGCGCGACCGTCACGCATTGCCTGAAGCGCATGGGTACGTTCGTTCTGGGTCAGTTCGCCTGACAGAGCCACGACGGAAAAGCCGCGATTGTTCAGACGGGCCGTCAGATGATTTACGGCCGCACGGGTGGAGCAGAAAACGATGGCGTTGCGGGCTTCGTAAAAGCGCAGCGCATTGATGATGGCGTTTTCGCGGTCGGAGCCGGTCACCAGCAAGGCGCGGTATTCGATGTCCACATGCTGCTTCTGTTCTGAAGCGGTGGCGATGCGAACGGCGTTCTTCTGGTAGCTTTCGGCAAGCTTGGCGATGCTGCGCGGAACGGTGGCCGAGAACATCAGCGTGCGGCGGTTAGCCGGCGATTCTTCCAGAATGAATTCCAGATCTTCGCGGAAGCCGAGATCGAGCATCTCGTCGGCCTCGTCCAGTACCACGGCGCGTAGCGACGACAGATCGAGCGCGCCGCGCTTGATGTGGTCGCAGAGGCGGCCGGGGGTGCCGACGATAATATGCGCGCCGCGCTCCAGTGCGCGTCGTTCGCTGCGGATATCCATGCCGCCAACGCAGGACGCGATCGATACGCCGGCGAATTCATAAAGCCATTCCAGCTCGCGCTTGACCTGCATGGCCAGTTCGCGGGTTGGCGCAATGGCGAGTGCCAGCGGCGCGGAAGCCTGGCCGAAACGGGTGTTTTCCGACAGTAGCGTGGTCGCGAGCGCAATGCCGAAGGCAACTGTCTTGCCGGAGCCGGTCTGCGCGGAAACCAGCGCGTCCTTGTCGGCGAGTTCCGGCGAAAGCATGGCCTTCTGCACGGGGGTCAAATCTTTGTAGCCGCGTTTTTCCAACGCCTGCGCGATCGCCGGGGCGATACCCTGGGTGTCTGTCATCTACCGTCTTTCGGATATGAAGCTGCCTGCATCCGCCCGAAACCAATAGGTCCTAAAGTCTCCGGGGCAGCCGATGCAGGCCATTACGGCCATCTGGCCGGTTGCATTGCCGCGCTCCATACTGCGAATAGGCCCGTTTGTACAGTGCACTGCGGTACGCTCTTTCACAGCGCCGCATGCGGTCGCCCATTCCATTCCGACATCTTCTTTCGCCGGGGCTTAAAAAAAAGGCGTACCGCATGGTTCATAAACGGCATTGCGTGCCCCCCGCCTTTTCGCTAAGAGACCCGCAACTTGAGGCTCTTTATCAAAAAAAGAGCCGACTGGGTTTGTTCTTGTCCGCACCTGAAAAACGGCTGGCGGAAAAAAGGGATGGTACTGGTCAAGGCTATGGCTCGCATTGTCATGAAATTCGGCGGCACGTCCGTCGCGAACCTCGAACGCATTCACAATGTCGCACGGCATGTGAAACGCGAAGTGGATGCCGGCCATGAAGTGGCCGTGGTCGTTTCCGCCATGTCCGGTAAAACCAACGAGTTGGTGGACTGGGTGCAGAATGCTGCGAAGGTGGCCGGTGCCAACGCCGCCTCCTTTTACGATGCACGCGAATATGACGCGGTCGTTGCATCCGGCGAGCAGGTGACATCGGGTCTTCTGGCGATCACGCTGCAATCCATGGGCATCAACGCGCGCTCCTGGCAGGGCTGGCAGATTCCGATCCGCACAGACAATGCACATGGTGCCGCCCGCATTCTCGAGATTGACGGTTCGGATATCGTCCACCGCATGGGCGAGGGCCAGGTTGCCGTTGTTGCCGGTTTCCAGGGCATCGGCCCGGATAACCGCATTGCGACGCTCGGTCGCGGCGGTTCGGACACATCAGCCGTTGCCATTGCCGCCGCCGTCAAGGCGGACCGTTGCGATATCTATACCGATGTCGATGGCGTCTACACCACCGATCCGCGCATCGAGCCCAAAGCTCGCCGCATGAAGAAGATCGCTTTCGAGGAAATGCTCGAAATGGCGTCTCTCGGTGCGAAGGTTCTGCAGGTTCGCTCCGTCGAGCTTGCCATGGTACACAAGGTGCGCACCTTCGTTCGCTCCAGTTTCGAGGATCCCGATGCGCCGGGCATGGGCGACCTCATCAACCCGCCCGGTACTTTGATTTGTGACGAGGAAGAAATCGTGGAACAGGAAGTCGTAACCGGCATCGCCTATGCCAAGGATGAAGCACAGATCTCGCTGCGCCGCGTGGCCGACCGTCCGGGCGTCTCCGCCGCGATCTTCGGGCCACTGGCCGAAGCGCATATCAATGTCGACATGATCGTGCAGAACATCTCCGAAGATGGGTCGCGCACCGACATGACCTTCACCGTTCCTTCGGGCGACGTTGCCAAGGCTCTGCGCGTTCTGGACGAGAACAAGGCCCAGATCGGCTTCGACGTCGCGCAGAACGAGACCGGCCTTGCCAAGGTTTCGGTCATCGGTATCGGCATGCGCAGCCATGCTGGCGTTGCTGCCAGCGCCTTCAAGGCGCTTGCCGAGAAGAACATCAACATCAAGGCCATCACCACCTCCGAGATCAAGATTTCGATCCTGATCGACGGTGCCTATGCCGAACTGGCCGTTCGCACTTTGCATTCTGCTTACGGTCTCGATAAGAACTAAGTTCGAGACATCGGTTCCCGATGCTCCGATTCTTCGGGGTTGCGTTCTTCCGATGTGGCGTTTCATGAAAGCGTGTCCCTTGCGGGACGCGCTTCTCGCGCTATAAATTTTTTAAATGACGTTTTGATTCTCGAATATTATGACATTCGGATCGGAAGCGTCGGGGAGCAAACGCGATGAGAGACCTTTCTGCAGGTCCGCGCGTCCTGCTAAAGCGGCTGCGCGAAATGATGGCGGAGCACCTTGAGCCGCAGGACCGTCTGGACCAGATCGTCCGTCAGATAGCCAGCAACATGGTGGCGGAGGTTTGCTCGGTCTACGTGCTGCGTTCCGACAGCGTGCTGGAGCTTTACGCCACCGAAGGTCTCAACAAGGATGCCGTGCATCTTGCCCAGCTGAAAATGGGGCAGGGTCTTGTCGGCACCATTGCCGCTTCCGCCCAACCTCTCAATCTTTCCGATGCGCAGGCGCATCCGGCTTTCCGCTATCTTCCTGAAACGGGGGAGGAAATTTATCATTCCTTCCTCGGCGTGCCGATTTTGCGCTCCGGTCGCACTCTTGGCGTTCTTGTGGTCCAGAACAAGGTCAGCCGAACATACCGGGAGGATGAAGTTGAGGCGCTCGAGACAACCGCGATGCTCATCGCTGAAATAGTGGCGAGCGGTGAATTGAAAAAGATCACCCGCCCCGGTGTGGAGCTGGACCTGACGCGTGCCGTTTCCATTGATGGCGATGCTTATGGCGAAGGCATCGGTCTTGGTCATGTCGTGCTGCACGACCCCCGAATCGTGGTCACCAATCTGCTGAATGAGGATGCCGATACGGAAATCCTGCGTCTTGCCGACGCCATCGGTTCGCTGCGCCTGTCGATCGACGACATGTTGCAGCGTCGCGACGTCCCGACCGAAGGCGAGCATCGCGAGGTTCTCGAGACCTACCGCATGTTCGCCCACGATCAGGGCTGGGTGCGGCGCATGGAAGAAGCTATCCGCAACGGCCTGACGGCGGAAGCTGCGGTCGAGAAAGTTCAGAGCGACACAAAGGCGCGCATGATGCGCCTGACCGATCCCTATCTTCGCGAGCGCATGCATGATTTCGACGATCTCGCCAACCGGCTGCTGCGCCAGTTGATCGGTTTCGGCGGTCGCAGCCCCGAGCATGATTTTCCGCTGGACGCCATCGTTCTGGCCCGCGCCATGGGTGCCGCCGAATTGCTGGATTATCCACGTGAGAAATTGCGCGGCTTGGTGCTCGAAGACGGTGCGGTGACGAGCCACGTCGTCATCGTGGCGCGCGCCATGGGCATTCCGATCATCGGGCAGGCGACAGGCATCGTCGCCCTTGCTGAAAATAACGATCCCATCATCATCGACGGCGATGACGGCCAGGTGCATTTGCGCCCGATGTCGGATTTGCAGCGCGCCTATGAGGAAAAAGTGCGCCTGCGAGCCAAGCGCCAGGAGCAGTTCCGCGCGCTTCGCAATGTCGAGCCGATCACCAAGGATGGCCAGAAGGTCAACCTCAAGATGAATGCGGGCCTTCTCGTAGACCTGCCGCAGCTCGAGGAATCCGGCGCCGATGGCATCGGCCTGTTCCGCACCGAGCTGCAGTTCATGATCGCCTCCAACATGCCCAAGGGCGAGGAGCAGGAAGCGTTCTATCGGTCCGTCTTGCGGCAGGCCAAGGGCAAGAGCGTTACCTTCCGCACGCTGGATATCGGCGGCGACAAGGTGGTTTCCTATATGCGCGGCCAGGAAGAGGAAAACCCGGCGCTGGGCTGGCGGGCGATCCGCCTGTCGCTCGACCGTCCGGGTCTGATGCGCACACAGATGCGCGCGCTTCTGCGTGCTGCCTCAGGTGCTGAACTACGCATGATGTTGCCGATGGTGACGGAGGTTTCCGAAATCCGCGCCGCGCGCGATCTGCTTCAGAAGGAAGTGCAGCATCTTTCGAAATTCAGCCATGCCCTTCCGAAAAAGCTGCAATTCGGTGCGATGCTGGAAGTGCCTTCGCTGATGTGGCAGCTCGATGAGCTGATGCAGGAAGTGGATTTCGTCTCCGTCGGTTCGAACGACCTGTTCCAGTTTTCGATGGCGGTCGATCGCGGCAATGCAAGGGTTTCGGATCGTTTCGACAATCTTGGCAAACCGTTCCTGCGCATTCTGCGCGATATCGTGCGCGCTGGCGAAAAGCACCACACCTCTGTCACGCTTTGCGGCGAAATGGCAAGCAAGCCACTTTCGGCCATGGCTTTGATCGGCCTTGGTTTCCGTTCGGTTTCCATGTCGCCGACGGCGATCGGTCCGGTGAAGGCCATGCTTCTCGGGCTTGATGCCGCGCGCCTTGCCGATGAGCTGAACGCTGCGCTCGACGATCATAATTCGCTGGAAAGCGCGCGCGAGGTGTTGTTACGCTTTGCCGCGACGCATTCCATTCCCATTTAAAAGACCTGTTTCATAATCGGAGTGACTGGTGGCGAAGCTTCCCGTCGAAAAAATGCGCGAGTTGGAAAGGCGTTTCGGAGAGATCGAAGCGCGGATGTCGGCTGGTCCGGCAGCGGATGTCTATGTGAAGCTGGCTTCGGAATATTCCGAACTAGAGCCGGTGGTAAAAAAAGTCCGCGAATACGAAAAGGCGGTCTCCGAGGCCGCCGATCTCCAGGCGCTACTTGCCGACAAGACGACCGACAAGGACATGCGCGATCTGGCGGAAATGGAGCTGCCGGAGGTCGAGGCCCGAATCGGCGAGCTTGAGAAGGAAATGCAGGTCCTGCTGCTTCCCAAGGATGCGGCGGACGAAAAAAGCGCCATCCTCGAAATCCGCGCCGGCACGGGCGGATCCGAAGCGGCACTTTTCGCCGGCGATTTGTTTCGCATGTATGAGCGCTTCGCTTCAGCCAAGGGCTGGAAAGTTGAAGTTCTTTCCGCAAGCGAAGGCGAGGCGGGCGGTTACAAGGAAATCATCGCCACGATCAGCGGGCGAGGGGTGTTTTCCAAGCTGAAATTCGAATCCGGCGTACACCGGGTGCAGCGCGTGCCGGAAACAGAGGCGAGCGGCCGCATCCACACCTCGGCAGCCACTGTTGCCGTGCTGCCGGAGGCGGAGGATATCGATGTTGAAATTCGCCCGGAAGACATCCGTATCGACACGATGCGCGCTTCGGGCGCAGGCGGCCAGCACGTCAATACCACTGACTCCGCCGTTCGCATCACCCATCTTCCGACGGGTTTGATCGTTACCAGTTCTGAAAAGTCGCAGCACCAGAACCGCGCCAAGGCGATGCAGGTTCTGCGTTCGCGTCTTTACGACATCGAGCGCCAGAAGGTGGAAAGCGAGCGTTCAGCCGACCGCAAAAGCCAGGTCGGTTCCGGCGACCGTTCCGAGCGCATCCGCACTTACAATTTTCCGCAGGGGCGGGTCACTGATCACCGCATCAACCTGACCCTCTACAAGCTCGACCGGATGATCGAAGGCGAGATCGACGAGCTTGTCGACGCGCTGATTGCTGATTATCAGGCCGGTCAGCTTGCCCAGCTTGGCGAACAACAGCTTTGAGTGGCGGCGCTGACGGGACCGTTTCGACCGAGCTTGCCGCAGCCCGCAAACGGCTGCAGGCGGCGGGCACCGCCGATCCGCTGCTTGATGCGCGCCTGCTGGTTGCCGACGTTACCGGTTTTTCACTGACCGATTTCGTGATGAAACCGGACCATCTCGTCACTCGGGAAGAAAGCGCCCGTATCTCCGCCATGGTCGAAAGGCGCGCAGGCGGAGAGCCAGTCCATCGTATTCTCGGCCACCGCGAATTTCACGGGCTCGATCTTCTTTTATCGAAGGAGACGCTCGAACCCCGCCCGGATACGGAAGTTCTCGTCGATACGCTGTTGCCTGTGTTGACAAAAACTGTTTCCGACAAGGGCAGTGCGCGCATTCTGGATCTGGGTACGGGCACGGGTGCGATCTGTCTGGCGCTTCTCAAGGAATGTCCGGAAGCAACTGGCGTCGGCAGCGATATCTCCGCCGATGCGCTGGAAACGGCAGCGAAAAACGCTGCCCGAAATGGTCTCGCCTCGCGTTTTGAAACCATGCGTAGCGACTGGTTCAAAAAAATCTCTGGCAGCTTTGACATAATTGTGTCGAATCCGCCTTATATAAGAAGTGACATCGTCACAACGCTAGACCGAGAGGTTCGCCATCACGATCCGATGGCGGCGCTGGACGGAGGTCAGGACGGCCTTGCACCGTACCGCCTCATCGCTGCCGACGCAGGCCGCTTTCTTGTGGAAAACGGGATTGTCGGTGTGGAGATCGGTTTCGATCAAAGGCTTGATGTTTCCGCTATATTTGCTTCCCACGGCTTCTCTCTTCTCGACGCCGTGAAGGATTATGGCGACAACGACAGAGTTTTGACCTTCCGGAGATAGTTGTTCGCGATACGTCTGCGGATTATTTGCAAGGATATTTTGCACAGCAAAAGAAAAGGCTTGGATTTCCGCATGAAGCGGGATAGTTTGCCGCCACATGCCGGGTGGCTGAGGACGAATTTAGATTCGTCAGGGTATGGGTCAGTCCCGAAGCGGGTTCTTTTGAGAACCCTGAAGGCTGGGCGTTTCCGGCATGTGAATCAGTAAACTTTGTTCGCAGGTGGCTCGTTGCAGCATTTTGCGCGACCGGTCGTCATACGCGGGGTCTTGTCTGGGGTTATCTCCAGCAGGGCGCGTAATGGAGCAATTTCAGGAAAAGTTTCCAGCGGTTTTCCGCCCGGAATTGCATGAAAATAACCAGATTGTCAGCAAAACAGAATTCAGGTGAGCAATTGATGAGGCCAGGACAGCAAAACAAGCGCGGCCGGGGGCGTGGAAGCAACAACAACAATAACAATGGTGGCGGTAACAACAACAACTTCAACCGCAAGGGCGGTAACCCGCTCACCAGGACTTATGACAGCTCCGGTCCCGATGTTAAAATTCGTGGCACAGCCCAGCACATAGCGGAAAAATACGCCACCCTTGCGCGGGATGCGCAGAGTGCTGGCGACCGCGTGATCGCTGAAAACTATCTGCAGCACGCTGAACACTACAATCGTATCATCGCCACCGCTCAGGCCCAGATGCAGGAGCGTTTCCAGCGCGACGACCGTGGCGAATACAATGCTTCGGATGCCGACGATATGGATATGAACGACGGCGACGATGGTGCACCGCAGCAGCAGTTCGAACAGCCGGAACGGATTCAGCAGCCGGAGCGCCAGGAACGGCAGGAGCGCACCGAGCGTTCCGAGCCGCGTCAGGAACGCCGTGAGCGTCCGGATCGTCGTGAACGGCAGGAGCGCCAGCCGCGCCAGCCGCAGACTTCGGACGAACGGCAGCAGCCGGTATACGACGCCAGCCAGGCGCCTCAGCCCGTCATCGAAGGCACGCCCATGGAAGTGGCCGTCGAGGAACAGCAGCAGCAGACGGAAGCACCAGCGACTGAACGCGCACCAAAGGCTCGCCGCGCCACCGGCCCACGCCCGCGTCGTCCGCGCCGCGCCGCAACCGCGGAAGGTGCTGAGGGTGCCGAAGGCGAAGATACGCCAGCCGGTGATGAGGCAACACCTGCCACGCTCGAAAACGCTGCTGAATAAGCAGGGTTTTCAAAATACCACGCGATTGAAAAAAACTCCGGCTTGCCGGAGTTTTTTTGTTTTTGGGGTCGGGTGTAAAAGCTTGGGCGCTGTTCGAAGGGGGCAATCGCGGCAAAAGGGCGTGACGCTTATCAAGTCCGGCTAAAATTTCCCCGGCAGTCGTTTTCCTCCCCTTTAAACCGATGAAAATGCCTCCCATATTCGTGCAGTAAGGCCGGATGCCGCATGCAGCGGTAACCGTGCATCAAGAGGCGGCAATCGTGAAATCTGTAAAACTCGACTGCCGTAGCGGGGCTTGCCTTTGAGGGAGCCTCAACCCAAACACCCGGAGCCGTGCCGAAAGCGGGCGGGCCGGTATATGGAGGTTCGACTATGAATATTGAAAAGTACTCCGAGCGCGTTCGCGGTTTTCTGCAATCGGCGCAGACGTTTGCGCTCGCAGAAAATCACCAGCAGTTTTCTGCCGAACATGTGCTGAAAGTTCTGCTTGATGACGAGCAGGGCATGGCAGCATCGCTGATCGAGCGGGCTGGCGGCGACGCCAAGGAAGTGCGTCTGGCCAACGATGCGGCACTGGCGAAATTGCCCAAGGTTTCCGGCGGCAATGGTGGCCTTTCCCTGACGGCTCCACTTGCGAAAGTGTTCTCGACTGCGGAAGAACTCGCCAAGAAGGCTGGTGACAGTTTCGTCACCGTCGAGCGTCTTTTGCAGGCGCTGGCGATCGAAAATTCTGCTTCGACCTCGGCGTCCCTGAAAAAGGGCGGCGTGACGGCGCAGGCGCTTAATCAGGTCATCAATGAAATCCGCAAGGGCCGCACGGCTGACAGCGCCAATGCCGAACAGGGCTTTGACGCGCTGAAGAAGTTCGCGCGCGATCTGACGGAGGAAGCCCGCGAAGGCCGGCTCGACCCGGTGATTGGCCGTGACGACGAAATCCGCCGGACCATTCAGGTGCTTTCACGCCGCACCAAGAACAATCCCGTGCTGATCGGTGAACCCGGCGTCGGTAAAACGGCGATTGCCGAAGGTCTTGCGCTGCGCATCGTCAATGGCGATGTGCCCGAAAGCCTTAAAGACAAGAAGCTTATGGCGCTGGATATGGGTGCGCTGATCGCCGGCGCGAAGTATCGCGGCGAGTTCGAGGAGCGCCTGAAGGCAGTCCTGAACGAAGTGCAGGCGGAAAATGGCGGCATCATCCTGTTCATCGACGAGATGCACACGCTGGTCGGCGCCGGTAAGGCCGATGGCGCGATGGATGCGTCCAATCTGCTGAAGCCCGCTCTTGCCCGCGGTGAACTGCACTGCGTTGGCGCCACCACGCTGGATGAATATCGCAAGCACGTGGAAAAGGATCCGGCCCTTGCCCGTCGTTTCCAGCCGGTGCTCGTAGATGAGCCGACCGTGGAGGACACGATCTCGATCCTGCGCGGCCTGAAGGAAAAATACGAACAGCACCACAAGGTCCGCATTTCGGATTCGGCCCTGGTTGCGGCTGCAACGCTTTCCAACCGCTACATTACCGACCGGTTCCTGCCCGACAAGGCAATCGACCTGATGGACGAAGCAGCTTCGCGCCTTCGCATGCAGGTGGATTCCAAGCCGGAAGAACTGGATGAACTGGATCGCCGGATCATTCAGCTCAAGATCGAACGCGAAGCCTTGAAGCAGGAGACGGATCAGTCATCCGTCGACCGCCTGAAGAAGCTCGAGGACGAACTGGCCGATACCGAAGAAAAGGCCGATGCCCTGACGGCCCGCTGGCAGGCGGAAAAGCAGAAGCTGGGCCATGCCGCAGACCTCAAGAAGCGGCTGGACGATGCCCGCAACGAACTGGCGAGTGCCCAGCGTAACGGCCAGTTCCAGCGCGCCGGTGAATTGACCTATGGCATCATTCCGGGCCTCGAAAAGGAGTTGGCTGCAGCGGAAGCGCGTGACAGCAGCGGTGCTGGCTCGATGGTCCAGGAAGTGGTGACGGCGGACAATATCGCCCACATCGTATCCCGCTGGACCGGCATTCCTGTCGACAAGATGCTGGAAGGCCAGCGCGAGAAGCTGCTGCGCATGGAAGACGATCTTGCCAAGTCCGTGGTCGGACAGGGCGAGGCCGTGCAGGCCGTTTCCAAGGCGGTTCGCCGTTCGCGCGCCGGTCTTCAGGATCCGAACCGGCCGATCGGCTCGTTCATCTTCCTCGGCCCGACGGGCGTGGGCAAGACCGAGCTGACCAAGTCGCTCGCCCGGTTCCTGTTCGACGACGAGACCGCGATGGTTCGCCTCGACATGTCGGAATTCATGGAGAAACACTCCGTTGCCCGGCTTATCGGTGCGCCTCCCGGCTATGTCGGTTACGAAGAGGGCGGTGCGTTAACGGAAGCGGTTCGCCGCCGGCCCTATCAGGTCGTGCTGTTTGACGAGATCGAGAAAGCGCATCCGGATGTGTTCAACGTTCTGTTGCAGGTGCTGGACGATGGCCGTCTGACCGATGGTCAGGGCCGCACCGTCGATTTCAAGAACACCATCATCATCATGACCTCGAACCTCGGTTCGGAATTCATGACGCAGATGGGTGACAATGACGATGTGGATTCGGTTCGCGATCTGGTGATGGAGCGGGTCCGGTCGCATTTCCGGCCGGAATTCCTCAACCGTATCGACGATATCATCCTCTTCCATCGCCTGCGGCGCGACGAGATGGGTGCAATCGTGGAGATCCAGCTCAAGCGCCTCGTCTCGCTTCTGGGTGATCGCAAGATCACGCTCGAACTGGATGAGGATGCCCGCAACTGGCTTGCCAATAAGGGTTACGATCCGGCCTACGGCGCACGTCCGCTGAAGCGGGTGATCCAGAAAACGGTTCAGGACAGGCTCGCCGAAATGATCCTCGGCGGCGAGATCCCGGACGGATCGCGGGTCAAGGTGACCTCTGGCACCGACCGGCTGCTTTTCAAGGTCAAGCCCCCAAAGGGTGAGGCCGAGACTGAAACCGCCGATGCGGCATAAAACGAAAGGGCTCCGGTAACGGAGCCCTTTTTCGTATAGCGGTCCCTCTGGTCACGAGACCCGGCGGACTAGCGGCTCGCCACCTGATTGGGTTTTTCTTCGATGTTGAGTAGATTGTCGATCCGCTTTCTCTCGTCGGAGAACCGCGCGAGCGCGACGCCGGAAAGCGATTTGCCGCCCGGCAGGCGCACTTTCATCGCGTCCACTTTCGTGCCGTTGACGATCAGCTCGTAATGCAGATGCGCGCCAGTCGAAAGGCCGGTCGAACCGACATAACCGATCACCTGGCCCTGCCGGACCTTGGAACCCTCGGTGACACCCTTGGCGATGGCGCTCTGGTGGTTATAGGAGGAGACGTAGCCATTGGCGTGGCGGATCAGGGTCTGGTTGCCGTAACCGGAGGCCCAGCCGGCCTTTTCGACAGTGCCGTTGCCTGTCGCGATGATCGGCGTGCCGCGGGCTGCCGCCCAGTCGGTGCCGGTATGCATGCGGCTGAATTTCAAAACCGGGTGGCGGCGCATGCCGAAACCTGATGTCATGCGGCCGTTCGGAACCGGGTTGCGCAACAGGAACTGCCGGATGCTCTTACCGTTCTCGTCGAAATAATCGACGCTGTTATCGTCCGGGTTCTGGAACCGGTAAAACCGCGTCTCGTTGTCGCCGAACTTGGCGTTGACGTAGAGCAGTTCGGACTTGTCCGTCGCCTTGCCGTCCGCATCTTCCACGGAGAAGAAGGCTTCCAGCGTATCTGCCGGTTTCAACTGCGCCTGAAAATCGACGCTGCTGGCCAGAAGCTTGATGAGCTGGGAGACCATGCCCTGATTCATGCCATAGGCCAGGGCCGCCCGGTAAACGCCATCGTAGACGCTGGGCAGATCGCGGCCGGCGGCCGGTGCCGGGGTGCTGTCGAAGGCCGTCGCCACCGCGTCGAGCTTGGGTGGTTCGCTGGCCTTGATGAAATTCTTGCGATCGTCCACCGCCATGGTGACCATGTGGCGACCCTTGCGGTAAAGGCTCACGCGTACGATGTCGCTTTTGTCGTCTTCCTGAATAATGCCGACGCGGAGCACATCGCCGCTTTCGACATTGTTCGACTGGAGTTGCGGTGACAACAGGCCGGCGATTTCGGAGGATTGCGCCTTCGAATAACCCGCGCCGAACAAAGCGGCTTCGATGGTTTCGGTCTGGCGGGCAGGGATCACGTCGTCGGCATATTCCTTGACCGGAACCGAGGGCGATTGAGGGGTTGAAACCGACATATTCTGCTCGACGACACGGGCGGCAAGGCCGGCGGTGATATCGACATCACCCTCATCATTATCGAAACGACGGGGGTCGATGTAATAGAGCGCTGCAAGCTGCTCATTACCATCTGTCAGGATCGAGCCGTTCGAGCGCACTGCCTCCTCCACCTCGTCGAAGCTCAGGGAGCCGGCGAAGGGATACTTGGAGTGCTGGATCGGAAAGGCGACCGTTTTCAGGCTGACTTCGGATTCGACCTCGGAGCCGTAGATTGTGCCCGTGCGGCTCGGCGCCGGCGCCGGGGCGTCCTTGTCGTCACCGCTTGCGAAAATGTTCAGGGGATCGAAGGCGGGATAATCGTCTTGTTTGGCGTAGTTGGACGCCAGCGGAATTTTGACGTGGGAGAAGGGAACCTTGCGGACCACTTCCTTGTCGCCCTCGTTGATAACGGTGGAGACTTCCATGATCGACCGGTCCGAGGGCCGCGCCGCAATGTTAGGCGCAATGAGGCGTGTGCCGCGGCGTGCCGCTTCCGCGGTATTGTTGCCCATATCCGCCTTGGCGAAGGCCTCGGCCGGAATGGCAAGCTGCTGGCGGCCATCGAGAGCTGCAAAAAGGGCAACACCCATCAATATGGAAGAGGTAATGCCGGTAAGGAACGTGCCGGAAAGCCATCTGAGCGAAATCTCACGGCGATCGGGTGCACGGCGCCCTTCCGCCAGAATTGGCGGTTCCGTGCCTAGCGACCGGATCACGTTGCGATCCGCAGTCATACTAGCTGTGCCCCGTCGGTCATGCGCTCTCCAGAAACTTCAGGCGAAGGTGTGCAACTTTCAAAGCCGTGAGTCAAATTGATCGGCACCCTCAAGAGATATGCCGGCAACAGGCTCGCGCGCGTGCCCGCATTAACGTTTTGTTGGCAAAGCA